>JAQBOM010000005.1 GCA_028288025.1 Mucilaginibacter sp.
CCCTGCTCTACAGCCAGCTGGGCCATGCCATGGTTGTTATAGTCTTCTTCGGTAAGTTTTAATATGGGTTTGTCCAGTGTGTCGGCCAGCCAGATCACGGCTTTCTTTTTCATCTGGTTATCCCATACGCAGTCTTTTACCAGCCAGGGGGTATCAAATCTTGTCAGTGAGCTGGCTGCTGCTTCGTCGAGCACGAATTCTACATTATCCGACAGCTGCAAATAAGTAGCCGGCACATCGCCGGACATCTCTCCTTCTACTGCTTTTTTGATGATCGGGGCTTTCTTCCTGCTCCAGGCCATCAGGATGATCTCCCGTGCTTTGAAGATGGTACCTATCCCCATCGTGATGGCTTTCGTCGGTACGTTCTGCTTGCCGCCAAAATCCCTTGAAGCGTCGTTCCTGGTTAAATCATCCAGGGTGACCAGCCTTGTGCCGGAGTTGGGGGCCGAGCCGGGCTCGTTGAACCCGATGTGGCCCGTACGGCCGATACCCAGTATCTGCAGATCCAAGCCGCCCAATTGGGTGATCTTTTGCTCATATTCGAGGCAGAAGGCGGCTACATCGTCTTTCTTTAGTGTGCCGTTCGGGATATGTACGTTCTTTTTATCGATGTCGACATGATTGAACAGGTTTTCGTTCATGAACGTCACATAGCTTTGTGCGGCCGTGGGTTTCATCGGGTAGTATTCATCCAGGTTAAATGTGATGACGTTTTTGAAGCTTAGCCCTTCTTCTTTGTGCTGCCGTACCAGTTCGGCGTATACGCCTATTGGTGTTACCCCGGTTGCCAGCCCCAGCACGGTCTTTTCGCCTTTTTTCTCTTTATCTCTGATCAACTTCGCTATCCGCGTTGCTACTGCCAGCGATGCCGCCTGCTGGCTAGCATATACCGTTACCGGAAGCTTCTCGTAACGCGTCTCTTCTAATAGGTTTAATCTTGCCATGGGTGATGAAGTGTTATTATAAAACGATTATATACAGAAAATCCCCGCCAGGGCGGGGATTTCTCAAACCAATTTAACTATTAAATTTAACCTTACCGACATAAGGTTACCAAAAGTTCTGTTATCTAATTTCCGGGACATCTATTATAGTACAAACTTAATAAAATAATTTTTACATCTACAATACTTTTTAAATTTATTTAATAAGTATTATTTCTATCCTTTTGTAACAGAATTGACATGAATAGCATATTTAGGATTAACTTATTAAATTAGCCGTTTAAACTGACCCTTTCAATGAAAAAATCACTCCTCTTACTGGCTTTTGCAGCCTGGTGCTCCTTGTCTTATTCACAATCATCCGCTGACACGGGCTATGTCAGGGATCATTATACCAAAATGGAAAAGTATATCACCATGCGCGACGGCAAGCACCTGTTCACTTCCATTTATCTGCCAAAAGACCAGTCGAAAAAATATCCTATCATTATGACCCGTACGCCTTATACCGTTGCGCCCTACGGCGAAAACGCGTATAAAAGGTCGTTGGGCCAAAACACGCTTTTGGAAAAAGAAGGGTTTATTTTTGTTTACCAGGATGTGCGCGGAAGATGGATGAGCGAGGGCGATTTTGTAGATGTGCGCCCTAATATCGACAATAAAAAAAGCAATAAAGAGGTGGACGAAAGCTCGGACACCTATGATACGATAGACTGGCTGATAAAAAATCTGCCCAACAATAATGGGAAAGTTGGCATTGAGGGCATCTCGTATCCAGGCTTTTATTCAACCGCTTCGCTGCCAAACGCGCACCCGGCGCTGAAGGCTGTATCGCCCCAGGCCCCGGTTACGGATTGGTTCATCGGCGACGATTTTCATCACAACGGCGCCTTGTTCCAAATGGACGCGTTTGCTTTTTTAACCAGTTTCGGCGTACCGCGTCCACAACCGATAACGCCGGCGCAGTTTAAAAATGGTATAAAATATACAGAAGCCGACAACTATAAATTTTACCTGGACCTGGGCGCGCTGCCAAATTTTAAGAAGCGTTACCTGGGCGATTCGGTAAAGTTTTGGGATAACATGATGGCGCATCCCAATTACGATTCCTTTTGGAAGGGGATGAATATTCGTCCGCACCTAAAAAACATTACCCCTGCAACAATGGTTGTGGGTGGATTTTTTGATGCAGAGGATTGTTTTGGCGCCCTGCATGTTTTTGAATCGCTCGAAAAGCAAAACCCTGCTTCGCACCCCAATATGTTGGTGATGGGCCCGTGGTTCCATGGCGGCTGGGAGCGCGGCGACGGTCAGTTTTTTGGCGACCAGGATTTCGGCTCAAAAACAAGCGCGTGGTTCGAGGAAAACGTTGAGCTGCCCTTTTTTAAATATTACCTGAAAGGCGAGGGTGAAATGGGGCTGCCAAAGGCAACGATATTCGTATCCGGCAGCAACGAGTGGCATAAGTTTAAAACGTGGCCGCCTCAAAATACAGTTGAAAAAACGCTGTATTTTCATCCGAACGGCAAGCTTTCATTTACGCCACCACAAGCAGGCGGCGGCTTTGACGAATACGTAAGCGACCCTAACACGCCGGTTCCATACCAGGGGGGCATACAGGCCCGCCGTACACGTGAATATATGCTGGATGACCAGCGTTTTGCTGACCGCAGGCCCGATGTTAAAGTTTATCAAACTGATGTATTGACTGGCGACATAACGCTCACCGGCCCCGTAGTTGCTGATCTGTTTTCATCAATATCAGGAACGGACGCCGACTACGTGGTAAAACTGATCGATGTCTTCCCGGCCAATTACCCGGACCCAAAACCTAATCCAAAAAATGTAACATTAGCCGGATATGAAATGCTGGTACGCGGTGAAATATTCAGGGGCAAGTTCCGCAACTCCTTTGAAAACCCCGAGCCGTTTGTTCCCGGTAAGGTAACCGAAATAAAATACAACCTGCCCGATGTGGCACATACTTTCAGGAAAGGCCACCGCATTATGATACAGGTACAAAATTCCTGGTTCCCACTTGCCGACCGTAACCCGCAAAAGTTTGAGAATATTAACGAGGCAAAGGATTCTGATTTCCAGAAAGCAACGATCAGAATATATCACGATGCGCAAAATAAGTCGGGCGTACGCGTAACAGTATTAGAATAACTGATTTCACTGAATACGGCTAGATTACACTGGTTAGAATAGATTACACCGAATAAAATGAAATTAAACAGATTGTTGATAGCGCTTCTGGCCCTGGTTAGTGTAAGTGCAAAGGCCCAACTTGGAGTGACGAAGGAAAAGTTTACCCGCGCAGATTCGTTGCGGGGGTATTTAACCCCTTTGCGTACCTGTTACGATATTAACTACTATCACCTGGATGTTAAATTTAATATCGATGACAGATCCATCAGCGGCAGCAACCTGTTTAAATTTACCGCTGTTCAGGATTTCACCAAATTGCAGTTTGACCTTTTTGCCAACTTAAAGGTTGAAAGGGTGATGTATAAGGGCAAAGAGCTGCCTTATAAACGTGAATACAACGCAGTTTTTGTAAGCTTCCCGAAAGCTATAAAAAAGGGGAGTAAAGATGAGTTTACTGTTTACTATTCGGGCCATCCAACCGTTGCCAAACGCGCGCCATGGGATGGCGGGATAGTGTATGCAAAGGATTCGATTGGCAATCCCTGGATAGCTACAGCATGCCAGGGCATAGGCGCCAGTATTTGGTGGCCCAATAAAGACCATCAGTACGACGAAGTTGATAGTGCGTTAATAAGTATCAGTGTGCCCAATGGTTTGCAAGATGTTTCGAACGGGCGCCTGCGTAAAGTAACTGATCTTAAAAATGGCTATACCCGGTTCGATTGGTTTGTGGCTAACCCCATCAATAATTATGATATTGAAGCGAATATTGGCAAGTATAGCCATTTTGATGATATCTATGAAGGAGAAAAGGGTAAACTAACGCTTGATTACTGGGTGTTGACGTACGATCTGGCGAAAGCCAAAAAGCAATTCGGTGAGAACGTGAAGGATATGATCAAAGCGTTCGAGTACTGGTTTGGCCCCTATCCGTTCTATGAAGACGGATACAAACTGATTGAAACACCTCACTTAGGCATGGAGCACCAGAGCGGAACGGCATACGGCAACCATTTTCAAAACGGCTACCTCGGGCGAGATCTTTCGGGAACAGGTTGGGGCCTGAAATGGGATTTTATTATTGTGCACGAGAGCGGGCACGAATGGTTCGGCAACAACATTACCTCGAAGGATCTGGCTGATATGTGGATACACGAGAGCTTTACCAATTACTCCGAATCGTTATTTATTGAGCAGCGGTATGGCAAGCAGGCTGGGCAGGAATACGTGCATGGCACGCGGCACAACATACAGAATGATGCGCCAATTGTTGGTGTTTACAATGTGAACAAGGAAGGCTCGGGCGATATGTATTACAAGGGCGGTAACCTATTGAATATGGTGAGGACTATTATTAATGATGATGAAAAATGGCGCAGCATTTTACGCGGGCTAAATAAAACATTCTATCATCAGACGGTGACCTATGACCAGGTAGTGAACTACATCAACGAAAAGGCAGGCATAAATTTGTCGCCGGTATTTGAGCAATATCTTAGGTATAAAGATATCCCCATCTTAAATTTTATGTATATCAACGGCCGGCTCCAGTGCCGCTGGATAGCTGACGCAAAAGATTTTAAAATGCCCGTCCGGGTAAAAATAAAAGGCGGCGAATACCAGTTCATTACACCAACCACGCATTTTATGCCGGTAGATATTAAGAACGCCACCAAAGACAATATTGAGGTGGATACGTTTAATTATTACATAGGGGTGCTGGTGGATTAATAATAGCGAACATTTCCGGTTTATTTTTATCGAACTGTAACCTAAGCCGCCTAACAGTCGTCTAATTCAAAAACCTGCAACCATGAAATCATTTGCAAAAATTCTACTATCTGTTATACTGTTAACTGCCGGCTCTCAGGCCTTTGCCAAATCTTACCCGGCAGCAAACACAAACATATCCGGAGTCGTTGACCGTCACCTTTCCGGCTTTAACGCTGTAAATGTGGCCGGGCCGTATGACGTGTACATAAAGCAAGGCGCTACAGAATCAGTAAAGGTTGAAGCGCCGGCTGATATGATAGACCGTGTTTTGACCGAAGTAAACGGCGGCGTACTAAAAATATACAGTAAACACAATAACTGGAACTGGGGGTTTTCGTGGGGACATCACCGAAGAATAGTAGTATACGTTGTTGCAAAAGAATTGAATAGTATCAATATATCCGGCTCGGGCGATGTTTCTTTTAAAGAGGGAATAACCGCCAATTCTTTAAAATTAAGAATTACCGGCTCGGGCGATATGACCGGCAGGGTCGAAGTAAAAACACTTGAAAGCAACATTACAGGTTCGGGTGATATGAGATTGTCGGGTCGTGCCGAAAACTCTGCTGTAGGCGTGGTAGGCTCCGGAGATTTTACAGCCCGGAACCTGGTTACTGTAAACTCATCCGTGCGCGTTACCGGCTCCGGCGATGCTTATGTAAATGCCAGCCAAAGGGTTGACGCAGCAGTTTCCGGCTCGGGCGATGTGCATTATAGCGGGACTGCTAAAAGTATCAATAGTAAAAAAAGCGGCAGCGGCGATATTAGCCGGTATTAATAAGAGGTTAAAGGCGAAAGGTAAAAGGACAAAGGTTTTAATTTGAAGTTTTAGAATTTACTGTACTCCTCACCGTTCGTGTTGTTTTTATCTTTCGCCTTCCTGTTTAAACCTGGCGATCACTTTCCTGCCCAGGTCATAAGTTACCCGGAATGCTTCCTGGTTGCTGGTATAGCCGGGTGTGCGATGTATGCTGAAAATGAATGATCCTTTCAGGCCTGCGGCCGAGAATGGGGTAAATATCAGATCAAGCCTATCGTAGAATTTTTTCTCATAAAAAGAATCGCCGTAATCAATATAGGAGCCCTGGCCAGCGTAAAACTCATTAAACGCGGCAAAACGGCCATAACTTGCGTAAGCACTGGCCACAAATCCTACAGGTGTTTTAAACCCGTTCACGCCCCGGGCGCGTTCCAATGATATCATTCCCCCGGCTTCAAACGACAGCGAATCAAGCAGCCTCTGCCTATGAGTAAAATCCAGTCCCAGACGTACCTGACCGGCTCCGTTATCATTTATACGATCGTTGGGCAGCAATATTTCGGCTCCTGCATCGTGCATCAGGAAAAAGTAATGTGAAATATAAAACGGGCCCGCTAACCATGGCTTATACTCGCCTTCAAACCCGAATAAAAACTGCTCGCGCTGGGTTTGAGTTTGGCGGCTTACCCAATCGATCCAGCCGGTTTCCATAAAATGCGCGTTTTGATACCTGGCCAGCAGCCCTTCAACGTTGGGTCGAAAATAACGTAGTGTATCGTTTAATAATGCACGCGGATAGTTGGTCAGCAGCCCTTCCCGGGGAAATTCACCGGCGAAAAACAACCATTTTGTGCTTTGATATTTATAATAGAATACCGGGTTTACTTTTAAAAAAAATGGTATCGCACCAAATTCATGTATGCCATTTACACCCACTACGAAGTGGTTTAAGCTGTCAAGGTTCAATCCGAAATCAAGCGCGGTAAGCGTACCCGAATAGGTTCGTGAGCGGGGAATAAAATCCTTGTACTCCCGGTTGTCCAAAAAAGCGAGGCCATTAAAATTAATGTCAACTGTTTGTGCCAGTGTAGCGGTAGCCGTAATTACTGTTACCAGGATAGTGAAGTAGAGTTTTTTGATCATTTTAAATAATAGGGGTTATTTGACGGTAAAGTTAATAATCCTGCTGTTTTTACTGCCGGGAAAAGGCTCTGTCCGCAATGAAAACAGCAACTCTATATTGCCTTTTTGCATCGGAGCTGTTATGTTAAACTTGTAATGAGCGCTTTCTCCCGGCTTTAAACTAATATTGTTAAACGTATTAGTTGCTTTTTGAACAGCAATTGCGCTATCTCCACTAAAAAAACACGCCTCCAGCACAACAGGATGCAGGTATCCTTTATTGACGAAGCTTATGGAATGATGGTATGGATTGGTTACGGTTAAATCAAAAACAAGCCTTTGTCCCGGCGAAGCTGTTATATTATCGGCTGCGGGTTCAAAATTTACCTTCTGGTATGTTCGCACATCATTTACCCAGCCACCGTACCAGGTGCCTGCTGCCATTTTTATCGAATCGGTTGTTACGCCTTTAATTGGCTGATAAAATAAATAATAAACCCTTTTATGCTGAATGCTGTCCTCCATCGGCCAAATGTCGAACTGTGTGCGGCGGTAATACCAGGGATCGTAGGCAAAGCATTTTAAGCTGTTGGTATAGTAATTATATTTCGACGGGTTTTGGAACCCTTCGCTCATCACGACATATGAGTTTCCGGCGCGTTTTTTTACCTCGTGTGTCCAATCCTTAAAGCCGTAATAACTTTTCAGATGGCCGTAAGTCTTCGCAAAGCCAAACCCAAAAATGATGATCAACCGGACAATTAAAATTAAAGCTAAGTTTACGATTCCCAGCCGAAACAACCATCGCGGCACACCGCCTGACCGCTTAAATTGAATAAGTGCCAGCATAACAAGCGGGGCAAAAAGCACAAAGGTCCATTGCGGTTGTACCGTTCCCTTAAAGCTGCTGATCAGGAAGAAAAGCAAGGTGCCTGCACAATTTACCAATAAGCACCGGATGAATGCATCTTTAACGCGGATGGTGAATGCCTTGTAAAATAAAAACCAGCCTATAAGCGGACCGGCCATCAGCAGTTGCCCAGGCAGGTATGAAAAGGTATCGGTAAAGTTATATACGCGGGCCGAGCGTTCAAACAGGTGATAGTTTATGGAAGGATAGCCGTTGTTTACCTGCCAGAACACATGCGGCAGGAACAGTACTGCCGCCAGCACTACAACCAGCCAGAATGATCCGCGCTGCAGCAATTTAATATTTGACAGCAGCGTGAACCCAATTATTAGCACGGCGTTATACTTGCTGTAGAGCAGGCAGGCAACAATAACTCCCAATAAAACAGCCAGTCCCCATGTATCTCTTTCAATATACTGCTGGTAAACGAAATAAAACAATACGGTAAAAAAGAAAAGCGGTGCATCAGGCGTGGTCGTAAACCCGTAAATATGAAATATAAAAACGCCGGAAATAACCAGCATGAAAGCCTTTATGTCGACTCCGTATTTTTTTAAAATGAGCCATAACAAGTAAACAGAAGCCGAACTGGCAAGTACGGTAGTGAGCCTCAAGCCAAGTTCGGTATGCCATAAGCTGTCGCCGATGCTGATAAACAGGGCCACCATGGGCGGGTGGTCAAAATATCCCCAATCCAGGTAGCGTGAGTAAAGCCAGTAATAGGCCTCATCGCCCTGCAGTTCCAGGGTATAAGCCTCTACTGCGTTGAGTATCGTCCACGCCAGCAAAAAAAACAAAATAGTTCTGTCAGGCCGAAGTGAAGTATTTGCAGCTTTATAAGGCATGGTACCAATTTACCGGTTGATTTGGTAAAGGTATAATAAAACGGTTTATGCCGGGAAACTGAAAAGCAGTATTCCTAAAACCGGGATGCTATAAATGGTGGCCTGTATTTTTAATTGTAACGTGTAAGAGACCTCAAACGTGTTTGTATATAATCAGCCTTCATGAGCAAAACCTTATCCTGTATAAAGTCCTCCATGTTTTTTACACTGTTCATTAACGATTTTTTGAATATATCCTTAAAACTAAAATACGTTAGCGTAAACTGCCACTTTTGCGTTAAAAAATTAAAGACCTCGCTATCCTTTTTTTCAAGCATAGCGTAATTGATCACCAGGTAGTCGCCCTGGGGAATGCTTTTTACCGTTTTTAATATTTCTTCGTTATACGCAAGCCATACTTTCAGGTAATGTTCGGCGTTCCGTTGATAATACAGTTTTTGTTGCCGTTTGCGCCGAAAAATGTTCCATATTAATTTTGAAAAGAAATGGCGGGATATTTTGCGCTTGTCGATCTCTAAAAAATCCCGTCTCAGCAATGAATCGATTACCGACTGATAATCCCGCACGACGACAAGGTATTTTGACTCCGGCAGCAATTGCCTGTACGTATCCAGGAATAAACAGGTACGCGGATCTTTCCAGCCCCACTGATCATAGAGCTTGTTTTTAACGTTGATAATGCTTTTGAGCTTCTCTGTCTGGTATACCGACAAATCTACATCGTGAACTTCAACCAAGCCGGATGCGGGAAGATTTTTACTGGTCAAGACCTCTTCGTGCATTATCTTAAACTCGAGGTCTTCAAAATGGCCGTTGATATTGCTGGCGGTGGCTGCTTCCAGCCGCTCTCCAACTTCAAGGCCGCATTTCTCCAGCCAGTTTGTTACGAGGGATGTACCGGAACGGTGCATCCCTACAATAACTAATATATTATGGGGCATAACAAAAAATTTTAATAGGGGTATTTAATGCCGCTTAATAATGGTTGGCCGATTTCTTAAGCGGGTATCTGTTTTCCATTATAAATGAGTAAAGCTCATTTGTGCTTTCATCAATTGTTAATCTATAAGTGTTAATATATAAGTCAGGGTTAGTGGGCTTTTCGAAAGGGTCGTTCACCCCGGTTAGGTTGTTTATTTTTTGCGGATCGCCGGCCGGAAGAAGCGCCCGTTTGTAAAGCCCTTTTGTATCTCTTTTCACCAGCACCTGCAGTGGGCAATCAACGTGCACTATCTTAACGTTTTTATAGGAGTTTACCAGTTCCATACGGATCTCGTCGTAGGGGTTTATCGCGCTGATAACGGTTATGATGTTATGAGAGGAGAATTTATTTGCGATAACGCCCAGCCGTCTTATATTTTCGTTACGGTCTTCTTTTGAATATAAAAGATCTTTGAACAGACGCTGCCGGTACTCGTCCGCGTCAATCAGTTCAATAAAAACATCGGCTTCAGCCAGCTTTTGTTTAACGGCCTGTGCAAGGGTTGTTTTCCCGGCGCCGGATAATCCGCATAATAGTATGATCATGTTTGTAAGTGTTAGGTATTGGGATTACGTTACGATAACCCCGTTTTATTACAACATCAAACGATATTTAATTCAAATATTGCTCAAATACAGCTAAAACGGCATTCTGTATCGGCGAATTTACAATAGGGAATTATGTATAGCTACGCCGGTTTTGGCCTGGCAGTTGCCCGTCAATTTGGCTATCGGCAACATTTACAAGCTAAAGCCTGGTTATTTTAGCGATAATGACCTGGGTGGAACTTTTAATATACGAGAATTGATTCGTAATTCGTCACAGCGAATTTACAATTGAATTTTGACCAAAAATCTTACAAAAACAAAAAACCCCGCACTTGCGGGGTAATCCTGTACCGAAGATTTTCGACTGGTTATTTAATAAATCACTTTCCCAGCCGAAGTTACTAATGATGCGATTCGTATAGCATCAAAAATACGCTCCTCGGTTGTGCCGGTTTTTATGAGCGATCCTTCGTGGGCGTTTACGCACATTTCGCAGCCGTTCACTGCCGACACGGCCAGGCTCATCAGTTCAAAAAACTCTTTACCGGTTACCGGGCTCATCATTATCTGCATGCGTATGCGGGCAGGTATCTGGTTGTATTTTTCCTTTTGGGTAAAATGGCGAAAACGATACAGTACATTGTTTGATGCCAGCAATGAAGCACAGGCTGCCGCTTCAGCTGTTTCGGCTGCGGTGGCACCCTGCTCTCCGGCATAATGGTTAAAAAATGTCGTGAGCGGGCCGTTGTTATTATTTATAGCAATTGAAAGCGCTAGCAAGGCACATTCTTTAGTACTCAGGTGATCCGATGTAAAAGTGCTGACCAGGTTCAGCTTTAAATCCCTTAAATAGCGCGACTCTCCTTTTTCAAGCAGGGTAAGGGCATCGGTGCGATATGCTGTATCTACGCCAAGGCTTTGCAGCAATTCGCCTATAAGTTCGGTTGACTCGTTCATGATTTCCGGAATTTAGTTAATAAAAAAGTCCTCGCATCAAATCAATGCCAGGACTTTATATTAGATATTAAACAGTTAAAGTTTCTTCGCCTTTAACCCAGTTACACGGACAAAGCTCATCTGTTTGTAAGCCATCCAGTACACGTAAAACTTCTTTCACGTTGCGGCCAACGCTTAAGTCATTAACCGATACCCAGCGGATGATGCCGGTTGGGTCAATGATAAACGTAGCGCGATAAGCTATTTTTTCGTTTGGTTCCAATATGCCCAATTCTTCGGCTAATGATTTTGAAGTATCGGCAAGCATTGGAAATTTAAGGTCACGCAGATCGTCGTGGTTCCTTCTCCATGCGGCATGCACAAATTCGGTATCAGTTGATGCGCCGATCAAACGTGTGTCGCGGTCGCGGAATTCGCCGTAGCTTTTGTTGAACTCGGCAATCTCGGTTGGGCACACAAAGGTAAAATCCTTTGGCCACCAAAACATTACTGTCCAAACGTTATCGTCGTTAACCAGGAAATCAGACGTTAATGTTTCAAACTCTTTTCCTTTTTCAATACTTACAACCGCTGTTTTAGAAAATTGCGGAAATTTATGACCTATTGTTAGCATATTAATAATATTATATTTTATTTATTGCAAAGATACCTTTTTTCTCCCGATGTCTTTATATAAAGAATTGATAGGTATATAGATAATGTCTATAACAGAGTTAATATTCAATAGTTTTTAGCGATATAATAAAAACTGCTCTGATGTGGGATAAATGAATTAGAGATTTTAAAAAAGATGCGGTTAAAATTGTAAAAATGAAAAACTGCTTTACAACCAAAAACCCGGCAAGTGCCGGGTTTAAATATCTTTTAATAAACATCAGTTACACTCCCAGCAACAACCGCGCAGGGTCTTCGAGCAATTGCTTAACCCTTACCAGGAAGCTTACCGATTCGCGGCCGTCAACAATGCGGTGGTCGTATGATAGCGCCAGGTACATCATCGGGCGAATGACCACCTGCCCGTTCACGGCAACCGGGCGCTCAATAATATTGTGCATACCTAAAATGGCAGACTGCGGCGAATTCAATATCGGCGTCGACATCATCGAACCAAAAACACCGCCGTTGGTAATGGTGAACGTACCGCCGGTCATTTCTTCAATGGTTAGCTTATTTTCGCGCGCTTTCAAAGCCAGCGCCGCTACCGCTTTTTCAATATCGGCAAGGCTCATGCTTTCGGCATTGCGGATAACCGGTACAACAAGCCCTTTGGGTGCCGAAACGGCGATTGAGATGTCGGCATAATTACTATAGATCACTTCTTCACCGTCGATACGGGCGCCTACAGCGGGCCAGTCTTTCAAGGCTTCACAAACGGCCTTGGTAAAAAACGACATAAAGCCCAGGCCAACACCATGTTTCTCTTTAAACTTGTCCTTGTATTTGGCGCGTATTTCCATGATCGGCGACATATCCACCTCGTTAAAGGTAGTAAGCATCGCCGTTTCATTCTTAACAGCAACCAGTCGCCTGGCAACTGTTTTACGTAATGACGACATTTTTTCGCGCTTGTCTTCCCTTGAACCTGAAGGAACGGTCTCTGTTTTTGGAGCAGCAGTCTCCGACTTCTGACCTCCGACTTCTGACCTTTGGCCTCCCTTAGCAACCTGTGGGTTTTCGGATATTTTTTCCGCTAGCAGCGCATCTTCTTTGGTTATTCTCCCGGCAACGCCGGTACCGCTAACCGAACTGGCTGTTACACCTTTTTCGGCCAATATTTTAGCAGCCGCGGGCGATGGAGTGCCCGATGCGTATGTAGTTTGTTTATTGCTGACATCCTGACCAGCCCGGGCGGCTGCAGGGGTAACCGCAGTAACCGCGGGTTTAGCATCCGAAATGCCTCCTTCAATGGTACACACAACTGTGCCGATCGGCAGAACATCGCCTTCTTTTGCTTTGGTATGTAGTATCCCCGCTTGTTCGGCGGTTAACTCGAAGGTGGCTTTATCTGATTCAAGTTCGGCGATGGCCTCGTCCATTGCTACGGTCTCTCCATCTTTTTTTATCCAGCGGGATAAAGTTACCTCTGTAATTGATTCGCCCACGGCAGGAACTTTTACTTCCAGCGAGCCTTTTCCTGCCTGGCCATTTGAGGCTGCCGGCGCTGACGCCGGTACATTGGCAACAACCTGAGGCTGCATGGCGGCGGGTGCGGCTTCTTTTGCAGGAGCCAGCGCCGCGCCGTTTTCGTCAATAGTACCTACAACCGCACCAATGGCTAAAGTATCGCCTTCTTTGGCAACGGTTTTTAAAATGCCGGCTTTTTCGGCCGTAAGCTCAAAAGTGGCTTTATCTGATTCCAGCTCGGCAATAACTTCATCCATCTGCACCTGGTCGCCGTCTTTCTTTTTCCAGCCCGACAAGGTTACCTCTGTAATTGATTCGCCTACCGGCGGAACTTTGATCGTTAAACTCATATTGTGGTATTTGTATATTTGAAAATTTGACGATGTGCCTATTTGAAAATTAATTGATCCTTGTTTTCAAATAATCAAATTTCAATTTAATTTTATCTTATAAAATCAATCTGCGCCCGCATTAGCCATTTTTTCGGCTGTTGCTTTTATCGCCGCTTTTATTTCCTTTCCCGGCGGCGCTTCAAATGCTTTTGAAATAATATATAATTGCTGCGCGGCATGCTGTTTTGCAAAACCGGTGGCTGTGCTGCTGCCCTCATGGCGCGAAATCACATTCACATTGATCACTTTATCGTTGTGGAATTTGCGGCAAATATATGGCCATGCGCCCATATTTTCAGGTTCTTCCTGCACCCAGAAAAACTCGGTGGCTTTGCTATACTTAGCTTTGATTTTCAGTATCTGTAATAGCGGCGTCGGGTATAGTTGTTCGATACGTACAATGGCTACATCTTTGCGCTTATCCACCTGCTGTTTCTCGAGCAGGTCGTAATATATTTTACCTGTGCACAATAATACGCGTTTAACCTTCTTAGGATCAGCGTACTCGTCATCAATCAATTCGTGGAATTTGCCGGAGGTAAATTCTTCCAACGGCGATACACATTTCGGGCTGCGCAATAAGCTTTTCGGCGTAAATATGATCAGCGGCTTGCGAAAATCGCGCAGCATTTGCCGTCTCATGATATGGAAAAAGTTTGCCGGCGTAGTACAATTGGCTACCTGGATATTGCTATCGGCGCAAAGCTCCAAAAACCGCTCAACGCGTGCAGAAGAGTGCTCGGGCCCCTGGCCTTCGTATCCGTGCGGCAGCAGCATTACCAAACCATTACCGCGCTGCCACTTTGTTTCGGCGCTGGCTATATACTGGTCGACTATAATTTGTGCGCCATTAAAAAAGTCGCCGAACTGGGCTTCCCATATCGTTAACGCGTTGGGATTGGCCATCGCATAACCGTATTCAAAACCAAGCACACCATACTCCGATAATAGCGAATTATAGACCGCAAATTTCGCATCCGTTTCGATGGTGTCCATCGGTATAAATTCCTCTTCCGAATCAACCAGCGTTAATACCGCGTGGCGGTGCGAAAAAGTACCACGTTTAACATCCTCGCCGCTTAGCCTTACCGGGTGGCCGTCCTTTAACAGTGTTCCGTATGCCAGTAGTTCGCCCATGGCCCAGTCAAAAACGTGGGTTTTGGTCACCATTTTATTGCGTTCCTCAAAGAGTTTTTCAATTTTTTTGAAGAACTCTTTTCCAGGCGGCAATTCGGATAATTTTTTACCTATAGCAAGCAATTCGTCCTCAGGAACCGCGGTGTCAACGGACGCAAAAAACTCTTTCGAGCTGGCAATATGTAATCCTTGCCATGCACCTTCGAACATTTGATTGGTTTCCGTTATCTTATCTTCGGCTTTTGATTCGTCCAGCTTTTGCTGTAATTCTTTGCGGAATGCCTTTTCAAGGTCTATCGCGAAATTAGCGTCAATGCTGCCTTCGGCCTGCAGCTTTTGTTTATATATTTCAAGCGGATTGGGATGCGCCTCTATAGCTTTGTACAATAATGGCTGGGTGAATTTTGGCTCGTCAGCTTCATTATGGCCGTACCGGCGATAACATAAAATATCGATAAACACATCTTCATGAAACACCTGGCGATACTCCATAGCCAGGTTTACCACATAGGCCAATGCCTCAACGTCATCGCCATTCACATGAAATACAGGCGAGAGAACAACCTTGGCAACATCGGTACAATAGGTGCTTGAACGGGCGTCCTTAAAATTGGTGGTAAAACCGATCTGGTTATTGATCACAACGTGGATAGTTCCGCCTGTGCGGTAGCCATCCAGTTTTTCCATTTGCAAAACCTCGTAAACAATACCCTGGCCCGCTACCGAAGCATCGCCGTGAATTAGTATCGGTGCTATTTTTGAATGGTCGGCGTTATATTTAAAATCAATCTTTGAGCGGGTGATCCCTTCTACAACGGGGTCAACCGCTTCAAGGTGTGAGGGGTTCGGGCAAAGGCTTAAGTGTACATTTTTGCCTGCCCTGGTCACCACATCTGTTGAATAGCCGAGGTGGTATTTCACATCCCCGCCAAAAGGCGAATCCTCATCGTAATTTTTACCCTCGAATTCAGAGAATATCTCTTTATAAGGCTTCTCCATGATGTTGGTGAGCACATTGAGCCTGCCCCGGTGCGCCATGCCGATAATAAACTCTTGTATGCCCAGCTCCGAGCCGTTTTGAATAACAGAATCCAATGCGGGGATAAGTGCTTCGGCGCCTTCGAGAGAAAAACGCTTTTGGCCTAAAAACTTGGTCCCTAAAAAGTTTTCAAACACTACCGCCTCGTTCAGCTTATTCAGCATCAGCTTTTTTTCATCCAGGTTAAATGAAGGCGTGTTCCGCTTGCTTTCCATGCGGCTCTCAAACCATTTAATTTTAATCGGATTGCGGATATACCGGTACTCGGCGCCAATCGACTGACAATAGGTATCTTCAAGTAGCTGGCGGATGTCGCGCAATGTTGCCTGGCCCAGACCAACTTCAACGCCCGCATTAAAAACCGTATCGAGGTCGGCATCGCTCAACCCGAATGTTTCCAGCTCTTTACCCGGGTAATATTTACGCCTTTCGCGGACGGGATTTGTTTTGGTAAACAAATGGCCACGAGCGCGGTAACCGTCAATAAGGTTAAGTACTTTTATCTCTTTTAGAAAGTGATCGGGCGTTTCAGCATTTGTCGCAGTGGCAGCCGGTTTGTCCCTTCCGAAATCAAACCCTTCAAAAAATTTTTGCCATCCAAAGTCAACTGATTCGGGGTCTTGCTTGTATGCTTCGTATAAGGAATCAATGTAGGCAGCGTTTCCGCTATTTATATAATTGAGACGATCCATGAGAAACCAATCTTTAAAACGGTACAAAAGTACGCATATACGCTTATAAACTTTTAATTTAATTTGTAATTAGTTACAAGTTGATTGAGTTGGATTGGGTGAGTTAATCGCCCCCGGAGCAAAGGGGTTGAATTTTTAACTCATTCAACTGCGCACCTAATCAACCACTAACTTATCTAATGCAACATCTTTTGCAGGAAACCGCGCAGGTATGAAAACCCTTCGAAAAGAATAGCAAGGATGCCGATAATGATGGTATATTGTTCGAAGGGGTTCATATTGATAATAAGACGTAAAAATGTAAAAAATATTACATTTTATTCCATTTATTTCAAGCCAGCAGCGCTGGCAGCCAGGTATCTATGAATTCGCTTTTACTTTCCATTTCGACAGACTGCTTGCCTGCGATCTGGTAGCGGCTTTCGCGCGCATCATTTATACCGGCAATAAAAGCCCAGTTACCCCAGTTACTCGCCGGCGAGTAGTCGATCAGCTTTTCTTCAAAATAAGCGGCGCCTTTGGTCCAGTCAACTTTAAGCTCGTGGATCAAATACCCGGCAACCAGCTGGCGCTTATTGTTGCTGATGTAGCCGGTGGCATTCAGCTCGTGCATGATGGCGTCAACCAGCGGAACGCCGGTTTCCCCGGTTTTCCAGGCCTCAAACAACTCCTCCTGGTTTGCGGCAAGATGGGGCGATGCTGCTGAAGTTTCCTTTGCAGCGATGAATTTTTGCCCATGCTTTTTAAACATGAACCTAAAATAATCGCGCCATAGCAGGTCGAGGATAAGCAAATTGCCGTAAGCGGGCTGATGGGTGATCACTTCCCAATACACCTTCCGCATGGATAAACAACCCATCGCCAGCCATGGGGATAACATCGACCGGTACTCAACGCCCGAGACGTTACGGCCGCTTTTAGGTGTACCTGGCTGGTCGGCATTTGCAAAATATAATGATAGCTGCCCCAGCGCCGCGTCTTCTCCGCCGGCAAACCTTGCAGTCGACCGGGGATCGTCCACCGGTTCGTTCAAACCCAGTTGGGTTAAAGATGGCAGCTCGCCGGCATCAATAATTTCGGGTGTAAAAATTCTTTCCGGTGTGGCAATGTAAGGGCGTACTGTGCTGTCGCGCTCCACTTTCTTTTTAAATACGGCAAAGCTATCGGGAATATCCTTTATCGGGAAGGGAAGGTCCTCTTTATGATATAAAGTATGTCCTATAAAGTGTTTCAGATTCAGTTTTATTTTCCACAACGCGGTTTCAACCTGCTCAGATATATCCGTTTCTTCATAAGCTACTTCCCTGTGATGGTACACCTCGCTCACCTGGTATTGCTCGGCCAGTTGCGGCAATATTTCAGCCGGGTTACCTATGCGAATGATCAATTCTCCCCCAATGCTTTGTAAATTTTTTCTCAGGTTATCAACCGATTCGACCAGGAACCGGGCCCTCAGGTTGCCGGTTTTGGCATTGCCCGAGATGTTCTTTTTAAAATAGAAGGGATCGAAACAATAAACAGGTAATACTTTATCCGCTTTACGCATGGCTTCGAACAATATTTCATTGTCGTGTATGCGCAAATCATTCCTAAACCAAACCAGTATTGTTTTTTCACTCATAGTTAATCATGCTGTTAACCTAAATGGGCCTACAAATTTGCAATAAATTTATTTGCTTAGCGATAACCTACTGAATTTTTGACATGAGCACAACATTTACTTTTTTTGCAATAACAGCCAAAACCTGCCGTTAACAATAGGTGACAATGTCAATTTCCTTATGGGGGATGTCATTATTTTTAATGTAAATCATATAATCTACTTATTATGGCCACCATTGAAAGCATTCAGCACGGATACATTGATTTTGTGCTAACAGAGGGCGAACCGCCTAAGTCTGTTTATCTTTTCGCAAAAAGAAATAAAATGCCCGAAGAGGAGTTTTACAAGTTCTTTAGCTCATTTGAAGCGATCGAGCAAAATATATGGACCGGTTTCGCGGTAAAAACCATTTCCGAAATTAAAAGCCAGGACGCATGGCGCTTATTCACCGCAAGGGAAAAGGCACTATCTTTTTTCTATACCTTTTTTGAAATGCTGAAAGGCAGCCGTAGTTTCGTGGTTTACAGCATCAAAAAGCAGCCGAAGACTTTTACGTCGTCCCAAATTTTCTCGGGGATAAAGGATGTTTTTGAGCATTTTTGTAACGACCTGATTATGGACGGCATTGAGTCGGACGAGCTGTCCGACCGCAAGTTTTTTACAAACCGGTATAAGGATGCACTTTGGGTGCAGTTGCTGTTTGTGCTAAACTTCTGGATAAATGACATCTCCACAGGTTTCGAAAAAACCGGCGAAGCCATTGAAAAAGGCGTTAATGTTACGTTTGATCTTTTCCAGCGCTCGCCCATCGATAACCTTTTTGAGTTCGGCAAGTTTTTAACCCGGAACAGGAGCATGAAACACAGGATAAGCTTTGGCCACAATTAGAAGCCTCACCCAACCCTCTCCTTTGGAGAGGGCTTCAGAAGGGCGTGTAAAGGGGGCCTTTGCTATCATTTTTGATATGGATGGCACCCTGGTTGATAATACGCCCTATCATTTTAAATCGTGGCAGGCATTGTTTAAGGCGCACGGCAAAGGCGAACTCAGCAAGCATACTTACGAAACGGAGATCAGCGGCGTGCCGGTTATGGATTCCATTAGGAGGATATTTGGCGATGAATATGACGAGGCAGGTTTAAAAAAACTGTTCGCCGAAAAGGAAGAATTTTACAGGAAGGAATATGCCCCTTACGTGGCACCGGTTAACGGCCTCAAAAACTTTTTGACGGAACTAAAAGATGCAAGCGTAAAAATGGCCATGGCTACGTCAGCGACGGTCGACGACATCAATTTTATATTAGACAATGTGCCAATACGTGATGACTTTAATGTCATCGTCAATTCAACCATGGTGACCAAGCCCAAGCCGCACCCGCAGATATTTTTAAAGGCCGCCGAAAAATTGAATATGCCGCCCGAAAAATGTGTTGTTTTCGAGGATTCCCTTGCCGGGATAAAAGCCGCTAATGCCGCTGGGATGAAGGTTGTTGGCATAACTACTAATCACACAGCCGATGAATTGCACCCGGTTGATCTTGTGATCAATGATTATTCAGAACTGAGTGTCAAAAAAATGGCAGAGCTGTTTGAAAAGTAGCATAATTGGCAATTTATTCTCACTTTTAGCGAAATTTATACTGCCATGCTACTCAAAAATACCTTTGTACACCATGTACATTTCTGGCTGAAAGATAAAGCCGATAAACAACGATTAATTGACGGATTGAACACACTAATACCGATACCGCATATCCGCGAAATACATATCGGCGTACCGGCCAATACCAACCGCGATGTGATCGACCGTTCGTATGATGTATCCCTGCTGCTGCTGTTTGATACCCCCGCCGCACAGGATGCCTATCAAATTGACCCTACGCATGTGCTGTTCGCTGAAAACTATGCCAAACCCTTATGCAGTAAGGTTGTTGTGCAGGATAGTGTTAACGTTTAGTTTTTTAAGTCCATAGACCATAGTTTTAGGCTCGACCCAAATTGGCTATGGACTATCGACTTAAAACAACCATGAACTCCCAAAAAAGCGTTCTCCTCACCGGCGGGACCGGCCTTATCGGGCGGCACCTGACGGAACAATTACTGGCGAAAGGCTATAAGGTAAGCCACTTAAGCCGTTCGCCGGGAAAAGACAGCCGGGTTACCACTTTTTTGTGGGACGTTGAAAAAGGCGACATCGATGCGCATTGCCTGGATGGGGTTGACACAGTTGTTCACCTTGCAGGCGCCAACATCGCCGAAAAGCGGTGGACCGAAAAACGCAAAAAAGAACTCATTGCCAGCCGCACCGAATCTATAGGGCTGATCTATGAGCTGATGCATAAAACGTCCAACGGGATAACTTCTATCATATCTGCATCCGCCATTGGCTATTACAGCGACAGGGGCGATGAGCTCATGACAGAAACAAGTCCGCCTTCCGGCGATTTTTTAGCACGGTGCTGCGTAGCGTGGGAAGCTGCGGTTGATGCGGGCAAAAAGCCGGGACTGCGCATCGTAAAAATGCGCACAGGCGTTGTGCTGGATAAAGAGGGCGCCCTCGCTAAAATGGCTATACCGATAAAATTTTACGTGGGCTCGCCGATTGGGGATGGCAGGCAGTGGATTCCGTGGATACATTGGCTGGACGTAATTGATATATACCTGTTTGCTATTGAAAACGACAAAGCCGAAGGCGTTTACAACATGGCAGCGCCAAACCCTGTAACCAATAAACAGCTTACACGGGCTATCGCCAAACAACTGCATAAGCCATTGTGGGCGCCAAACGTGCCGGCATTTATTTTAAAACTTTTGATGGGCGAAATGAGCACCATCGTACTGGGCAGCACAAAAGTTTCGGCACAAAAAATCGAAGATGCCGGGTATCATTTTAAATTCCCGGTTTTGGAAAGCGCGTTAAACGACATTTATAAATAAAAAAAGGGTTCCGGAATATGCTGATGTCAGCGCATATCCCAAAACCCATTATCGATCACCCACTCGCATGGGACAGTATCTGAAAGTCTTTAATAAAACTGGCGCTCAATAACTACGGCGTTACCGTTAAAATCTGCCAGCTAAACATTAAGCAACTATTTGGCGGTATAGATCCGTATCCAACTTCTCCGTAACCTAATGCCGACGGCATGATAAGTGAAAGTTTGGTGCCTACAGTAGCATAATTTTCTAACCCTTCAGCCACACCGGGAACTAAGCCAGCGTTGAGAGAACTGGTTACTGAAAAAGTATAGATATTCGTCGTCTGGCTGTCAAAAGTATTGCCGTTAAGTAACAGGCCGGTATAGTACCCTGTATTTGTACTGGTAGCAGTAATGGGTACAGTTCCCGTGCCCGGCGTTAAAATTTTATAATATAGCCCGCTTGCTGTTTTAGTGTAGCCGGTTAAAGTGTTTGCAGCCATATAATTGCGGATAACCAGGTCGTCATAAGTTGCCTGGTTGTTGGTTGATGTATTGCCAATCACATGCACATAATAATCAAGGCATTGGTTACCTGCTATGCGGTTATTGGTGTTTGTGATACTGCCCGAGCCATAGCCGTTTATACCATAAGCCAGGTGCGAAGGTATAAGCAAGCGCATACTGGCACCCCTGTATCTTAAATTGTTACGCAGGGCCAGCTGTAAGCCAATAGGCAATTTGCTCAGGGTTACATGGCCCAGGTAACCATCGTAATGGTTGGTTATTGTATCAACCTGGGCATACTTACCATCAAAACTGCGCAAGCTAAACACAAACGCTATTTTATCCGGGTAATCCATTGGCGGTAAAGGTTTACCCTGGTCAACTGAATCGCCCGGGTTAATGATCTGGTAATACATGCCAGTCGTGTCACCGTTTGTCTTATCACGTTTCATGCCGGTTATACCATGAACACTTATGTAGTTCATTATCTGGGCCTGGTCGTATTGTTTTATATCCGGTTCAACTTTAGATTTCTTGCACGATAGTAAACCTATTGCTGAAATAATTAAAAGCGTAAAAATTTTTTGTTTCATTAGTAATTATTTGTTTTCGTATTATTCACCGTAAACCAACCATCTTTAGTTGGCTACGTTATAAAGTTTTATATCAAAAATAAGCACAGCATTAGCCGGTAAATTAACGTCCTTCTGCGCATATGGCCCGTAAGCATAGCGCGATGGTAAAAAAAGCGTAACTGTGCCGCCGGTTTTAATTTTGGGTATCCCCAGCTGCCAGCCCCGTATCACCTGACCCAAAACATAGGTGGGATGAAAATTATTGGTTTGCGCAAATACAGCCCCCGTTGTTAATAAGCGGCCGGTATAACCAACCGTAACCTGGGTCGAATTGGTAAATAACACATTGCCAGTTCCCGGCGTATCAATTATATAACGCACATCCGTAGTGTCAACTCTTAGTGCTGTCAACCCCTTTGCGCTTAAATAATCGTCTATTATTTTATTATCGATAACCGCCTGGGCCTTTACCTGTGCAACTACCACATTTGACTTGGTACAACCGCTTATCCCCGTCGAAAAAAGCAATAAAATTAACAGTATCCTGTTCATCTGGCTCCGTTTATATTATTTGCCTGTTTCAATTCTAAACCACATGGTACCCAAACCAGTTTCAAACGGCAAATTTATTCTTTTATCTGTCAAAAACAGCAGCTTAACATTTTTTAACAGTTTGGCGCACAAAAAGTAAATGCCGCTATCGTCAATAACGCATATCTGCCAATAAACTTATGCCGGTATTGGTTAACAAGTTGGAATTGTTGTAAAGGTTGAAAAGAAAAAAGAAGTGAAATGGCCAATAACATAACGGCCTGCTGCAAACTATCAACTGCCAGCTATTGTTCGCCCGGTTTAAAATTCAGCGTAAGCTGGTTGATCTTTTTGAGCGTCTTTATCAGGTATTCTTTGTCGCTTTCGCTGATATGCGAATTGAGGTAGTTATTAAACTGTTTTACCAGCCCGCGTGCCAGGTGCCTTTTTTCCTTCCCCAGTTCAGTCAGGTAAATTTTAACCGACCGTTTATCCCCCTCATTTGATTCACGGTATATTAAGCCCGACTTTTCCATCTGGCGCAGCATCCGCGAAAGGCTGGTTGACTTAAGCCCGAGCAGCGCCGCCGCCTGAGAAACGGTTGTGCCTTCTTTTTCATCAATATTGATAAGCAGGTAACCGATCGACTGGGTTATGCCAAACTCAGTAACCAGCTGGTTATAACGGTTAGCAACGGTTTGCCAAACTATTTTCAAAAAATAATCAATAGTCTCCTGGTGTTTTACATTGCTTTGCATAACCAACAAACTTACTGTTCACGAACCGATTACGCAAGGGGAAAGTTTGCAGCTTTCAGTAAGCAGTTTGCAGCTCAGTTGGCAGTGTGTAAAGGTTGCAGTTGGGAATACTTTTAAGTGCCAACTGCAACCTGCTACTGCGAACTCTCTTAACACTGCCAACTTTAAACTGCAAACTGGCTACCATCCCATCTTCGTATCGTCGCCGCGCGGGTCGGCGCCGCCTTCGTAGCCGTCCTTTGTTTTTAAAATGGCGTCAACTCGGCCGCTGGGGCCGTGGTCGGCTATTTTATAGCCTTTTTGCTGTAATATGCTGCGGGTTTTAGGATCAAAAGCGTCCTTTTCAATTTGTACATCATCAGGGAGCCATTGGTGATGAAACCGTTTTGAGGTGACCGCCTGCTGCATATCCTGGCCAAACTCAATTACGTTTAAAATGGTTTGAAACACTGATGTGATGATCGTTGAGCCGCCGGGGGTTCCAACAATCATAAATAATTTGCCGCTTTTTTCAATGATCGTCGGCGTCATAGCCGAGAGCATCCGTTTGCCCGGCTGGATGCTGTTCGCCGTACCGCCGAGCAGCCCGTACATATTTGGAACCCCCGGCTTGGCGCTAAAATCGTCCATTTCATTATTCAGTAAAAATCCCGCCCCTTTTACGAATATTTTAGAGCCGAAGGAATCATTTAATGTGGTGGTAATTGCTACGGCATTGCCCTCGCGGTCGACAATAGAATAGTGTGTTGTTTGGTCGCTTTCGTAACCCGCAAATGACCCGGGCTGTATGCTCGTGCTTGGTGTGGCGGCATTCCAGTTAAAATTTGCCATGCGCGAAGCGGTGTAAGCCGGCCGCAGCAGGCTATCGACGGGGACTTTGTAAAAATCCGGGTCGCCCATGTACTTTGAACGGTCGGCATACACACGGCGCTCGGCTTCAACAATTAACTGTACGGCCGAATCACAATTAAAGCCCCATCGTGCCAAAGGGTACTTTTCAACCGAATGGAGCAACTGCATTAAGGCAATGCCACCGCTTGAAGGTGGCGGCATAGTAATGATCCGGTACCCTTTATAATTGCCGATAATGGGCTTGCGCCAGATCGAGTGATAATTTTGCAGATCAGTTTTGGTTATCAGGCCGCTGCCATTGTTCATTTCTTCTGCCAGCTGCTCAGCTACAATGCCGGAATAAAAGCCATCACGCCCTTTGTCGCGGATCAACCCAAGCGTCTTTGCCAGGTCGCCTTGTATCAGCAGGTCGCCCTCTTTCCATCCGCCATCTTTAATCAGATAAGATTTGCCCGGGTTTAATTTTTTAAACTGATCGCCGGCACGCGTAAGCGAAGCTGCAAGGCGGCGGCTTACCTTAAACCCGTTATGCGCCAGGTCAATGGCCGGCTGTATTAAATCGGCCCATTTTAGTTTTCCGTATTTTTTGTGTGCCTCAACCATGCCGTCAACGGATCCGGGCACACCCGACGCCTGGTGAGTAGCCAGGCTCATATTGGGGACCACATTGCCCGAAGCATCGAGATACATATTCATGCTGGCTTTTGCAGGGGCTTTTTCACGAAAGTCGAGCGTGCTATTTTCGCCTTTAGCAGACCTGTAAGCCATAAAACCGCCGCCGCCTATATTACCGGCTTCAGGAAGTGTAACAGCCAACGCGAACTGCACGGCGACAGCGGCGTCCACGGCGTTACCGCCTTTTTTTAATATATCCAGGCCAACCTGCGCAGCCTGGGGCGTGGCGCATACCACCATGCCGTTGCGATAATGAGTTTGAACCGATACCGGCTGTCCATAACCCGGGTATATAAAAAGGGAAGCGGATAAAAAAAGGCAGCATTTAAAGTCGGCTTTAAACCATCGCAGATATTGTTGTTCTAAGGAAAATAAAAAGGTCATAGTTCAGCGAAATATTTGCCGCTAATTTAACCTATTTCGGTGGATAACCCGAAGCTGAATTTTTTATGGCTGAAGGTGAACAAGTTGATAGAATAAGGGTTATTGAATTGAAATTAAAATACCATAAAACCATGGTTTCGCCGTTAAGTCCAAAACACAACCTATGAAAAGAATAATTTTTTACGCATTTATTTCCCTTTCCTTTCTGCTCATCAGCAAAAAGTCATCAGCCCAGGATTATAAAACCGCGGTCGGTTTAAAATTCGGCGGTTATGAAAATGGCATAACGGTCAAATACTTTATGATGAACGATGTGGCGCTGGAAGGCATCGCCGGTTTCAGGGATCATGGATTGGTGATCACCGGGCTTTACGAATTTCACCAGGAGGCCTTCGGGGTCCACGAATTAAAGTTCTATTACGGTGCGGGCGCTCATATCGGTGCCATTGGCAGCGGCGTTTATCAACGATTTAACGGGGACAATCAACCTTACAACAGGAGCACCATATTGCTGGGTGTTGATGGTGTTTTAGGTTTAGAATACAAGATACCCAAATCGCCCATCGCTATCAGCCTCGACCTTAACCCTCGTGCGGAGCTTGCAACCGGGCCGTTTTTTGATATTGCACCGGGACTGGGGTTAAAATATACCTTTTAAACGAAGCTGAGGGCTAAAGCAGAAAGACCAAAGCTTGATACAGTATTGAAAAGCTTTCTGCTTTAGCCTTTCTGCTTTGAGCTAATATGGAATAATCTGTTACTGCACCGTTAATATTCCGATTAAACAAGCTTGCAATTTATATTGCATTATTAAATTCTTTTAGACGTCCCCGTCACGAATGTACAGCGCCATTGTTGTAACAACCGACTATACGGCAAATTTCCCTGTCAAAGCTAAATATCATTTCATTAAAAAAATGAAACTATCTCAACTCCTTTTCGTATAAGGCAACTAAGGTTATTTGCAAGCATATAAATCCGCGAAAGGCAAATGTGGAAGATTTAACACGGTGGGCCAAGATTCGTGCAAATAAATTAAGATTTTATACCCACCCGATTAATCAAAGGTTAACAACTCTCATTTGATGTTGGCCATTACATTTTGCCGGCATATACACTACCGCCGGATTAAAGCCTGAATGGCCGCCTCTAAAAAACTGCACCAATTTGCTTGGAATGCATTTTCGAAAGGCGCCTACCGATAGGAACCTCGTAATTGACAAAAAAAAGGTGTTATGAAAACATACATACTTTATCTTTTCCTGGCAATTGGGTTAACTTTTATTTATGATGGCGCTTTCGCAGCAGTGCCGGTAATTAGTTACACCCCTTCAACTAACGTTTATACGGTTAACACTGCTATAACTCCTTTAACGCCGAACAATACGGGTGGGGCTGTTACAAGCGGGGCGTTAACCACGTTTGCAAACATCCCTGTTATAGCCGGTCAAACCTACCAGCCTTTTGGAATATCCTTTGACCCGACAACCGGGAATATTATAACCGATGACTACTATAACGGTAAAATTTATATTTATTCGCCAACCGGCGCATTATTAACTACGTACAATCAGGGAACCAATAACCGGGATATTGTCGTTGATGCTTCGGGAAATATCTATGTAGCGAGCGGCGGTACCGGCTATGTGAGTAAAATTACTCCGGCCGGCGTTATCACTACGATAACCGAAGCCAGCATGAGCGCACCCGCAGGTTTGGCTATTGACGCCTCGGGCAATATTTTCGTTGGCGATTGGAGCAGCGGCAAAGTTTATAAAATTGCGCCCGGTGCTACGGCTGCCACCATTTACGCAAGCGGATTTACAAATGGTTACGGGGTTGCCGTCAATAGCACGACCGGTGATGTATATGTATCAGAGTCGAATCCTCAGAGTAAAATTATTAAGATTGCCAGCGGTACATTAACTCAAACTACCCTGGCCTCCGGTTTTAATGATCCCCGGAATATCATTACTGACGCGGCAGGTAATATTTACCTTTCTGACTACGGCGCTAATAAAATTGTAATGATTACGCCAACCGGAACGAAAAGTAATTATATTATAGGTTTAAACCAGCCGAGGAGTACAGTTTTCGACCAGTTTGGAAATATGTACATTGCAAACAGCGGGGGTTCAAATGTCATGGAATATTCTGCCAATGGGTATTCAATAGATAAGACCTTGCCGGCAGGTATGAGTTTCAACACTACCACAGGAGTAATTTCGGGTACGCCTACAGTTACTTCGGCAACAACAGTTTATACCATTGCCGCTCACAATGCTTCAGGCACGGCTTACGCTACCGTGACCATAACCGTTAATCCAACTGCACCCACCGGCACTCCCGGTAGTGTGTGTGGTGCGGGAACAGTAACGCTTTCTGCTTCAGCAGGGGCGCCTTCAGGAGGGACTTACAGCTGGTATACCGCTTCATCAGGCGGATCATCAGTAGCTACAGGAACAACGTATAGCCCAAGTGTATCCGTAACAACAACTTATTATGTTGAGTACACACAGGGAGGCATGACATCTGCTACGCGAACAGCGGTAACAGCCACCGTAGGCTCAATTCCAATTATATCAACAGCCCCTACTACCGGCGCTTATTTTTCCTATTCGTTCACCGGCGGAATAAGTACCGACATTGCCGGAAGCAATAACGGCACACTCCAGGGTGCGCCATCAGCAATTGCCGACCGTTATGGCATCTCGGGCAATGCTTACAACTTTGATGGCAGCAGCCAGTATATTTCAACTTCAACATCCTATGTCAGCCCGGGTCCGCAGGCTTTTTCAGTAAGTGTGTGGTTTAAAACAAGCACTGCAGGTGGTTACCTGGTCGGATTTGGCAGCGCCCAAACAGGCAACAGTGGCAGCGTTGGCCGTGTTGTCTATATCGGAACGAATGGCAAGCTTTATTTTGGGGTTGCCCCGGGAGGTACTGTGGCCACAATCAATACGGCGTCGGCCTATAACGACGGCAGCTGGCATCATGTGGTTGCTACGTTTTCAACAACTAATGGAAGTAATATGTATGTCGACGGCGCTTTGGCGGCTTCGAACCCGGCCATGCAGTCGGTGGCGGCTACTGCCGGTTACTGGCGGGTGGGCTATGATGTTTTAACCGGCTGGACAAACGCGCCAGGTACAGCTTATTTTAACGGTTCATTAGACGATATCGCTGTTGCCAATACCGAATTAACTGCTGCACAGGTGAATGTATTATATGGTGCAGGCAGTGCCGCCTTTTGCGCCGGCAATACACTGTCGCTTACAGCCAACACAGTGTCGGGTGCCACTTATTCGTGGACCGGGCCAGGCGGTTTTACATCAACCCAGCAAAATCCAACTGTGTCGTCCGCCCTGGCAGGTACCTATATCCTTACAGTAACCAGCGGTAGTGGCTGTACCTCTGTATTAAATGTAACAGCGCCTTCGAATATAATTACCTACACATGGACGGGCGCTGCGGGTACCACGGACCCGACAACTGCGGGCAACTGGGATAATTTGCCACTATTTAACAGCACAACCAATTTGGTTATTCCTGCGGGTTTGAGTACATATCCTGCACTTACGGTTGACGAAAGTATTTTCGGACTTACATTAGGCAGCAACGCATCATTAAATTTAAACGGACATACGCTTAATGTGGGATGTAATATCATTAATAATGCGACCACTTCAGGCAAGGGGGTCGTATATGGTGCTAATAATTCATCCGGGATCACGTGGAATGGATCGGTTGCGGCACAATCTTATACCGGTACCAATACCATAACAACTGCCCAACTGGGAACGATGACTGTAAATAATTCGGCAGGCGGAACCGTTACCATAAATGGTGGCCCCATAGATATTTTTAACTTACTTACGATGACAAACGGGAACCTGGTCGTCAGCGCCTCACCTGCGGCATTAACGTTAAAAAGCAGTTCTACCCTAACGGCAACCGTTGAGGCAATACCGGCTACCTGTGCAATTAGCGGCAACGTTAATGTAGAGCGTTATATCAGCGGGGGGAGCAATGCCTACCGGGGTTACCGTCTGCTGTCTTGCCCTGTATATACAGCAAAGGTTGGCTCGAACTATTATTTTGATTTGAGCAATTACCCTTTGTACATGCCTGTTACCGGTACGCTGGGTGCCAGCGGGGGCTTAACAAGGGGCGGCAACCCTACCATTTATCTTTACCGCGATGACAGGCCCTTTGCAAATAACACTTTCAACACCTATAATTTCAGGGGCGTAAACAAGGTTAATAACAGCCCGCTCTATTCTGTAGGCGTTGATTTTGACGGGAACTTTAATTTACACCCCGGTACCGGCCTTTTTGTATTTTACCGTGGTAACCTGAACAACCTGGCAAGTAAATATATTACAACCACCAGCGCAGAATCTACTGTACTGGTATCTACCGGAACATTAAACCAGCAGGCTGTTACGGTTGTCAACTGGTACACCCAGTTGTCTACCCTCCAGTTTTCAACGGTAACGGGCAATTCAACTATTTCTGGATATAACCTGGTGGGCAACCCCTATGCCAGCTCCATTGACTGGGACACCTACAGTACCACCAATTCAGCTGCGGGCATCTATGCGCCCAATGTATCCAGTACCATCTATATTTACAACGCCGTATCAAAGATATATGCTACCTATAACGCCGGCATTGGTGTAAACGGCGGCAGTCATATTATCCCCAGCGGGCAAGGCTTTTTTGTTAGGTCTACCGCCACGGGTGCTTCGCTAACCTTTAATGAAGCAGCTAAAACCAATGCCCAGGTTTCGGGGCCGACACAATCTACGGGCAACACTTTATTATTGAGTACTGCCCCTGTTGCCACCAATGTGCTGCAATATATACGCCTGGAAATGGCCAAAGATTCTGTCAACAAGGAGGAAACCGTGCTGGTGCTGAACAATGGCGCCAAAGACGCGTTTGTTATCAATGAGGATTCGCCGCATTTCGCCGGCGGAGGCCTGGTAGCCCTGTCAAGCTTGTCTGCTGATAATATCACACTGGCTATCAACAGGTTTCCTGTAACAAACAAGGGTAAAACCATTAAACTGAAGGTATTCGCCGGTGACGGTACTTATCAATTAAACCTTACTGAACTGAAAGCTATTCCGCAGCTGTTTGATGTCTGGCTGATGGACGCTTATGCAAAAGACTCACTTGACCTGAGGCATAACTTATCCTATACTTTTAAAGTGAATCAGCAGGATACTGCCAGTTTTGGCACAAACCGCTTCACCATTGTAATCCGTCAAAACCCGGCTTTGGGGGTACACCTGCTCGATTTTACAGCAACCCAAGTCACAGGCGGCGCTCAGGTGAATTGGAAGACCGAAAACGAACAAAACTATACCAACTTTACCGTTGAAAGAAGCACCGATAAAGGATTAACTTTTAATGCCATAGGCGGCTTTATTTCGAGCGCACAGGGCACATACGGGCTGCTGGATCAAAATCCGGCTAATGGCTACCGATACCGCTTAAAGCTGGACGACCTGAACGGCACTGTCTCCTATTCAAAAGTAGTTACCCTGCAATATTCGGCTCCGGGCGATAATACCCTGGTCAGCAATAACATTATTGTTTATCCCAATCCGTCAACCGGCATTATCAATGTTGCTTTAGCCGGAGTAGCTAAAACAAACCCTTTGACGCAGTTAACCCTCAGCTCGCTGCAGGCCCCGGCAACTGTTACAGCTGCTGCAGTAAGTACACAGTCGTATAAGATCACCATCGTGAACAGCAATGGTGCAGTGATAAAAACAACCACCTCAAACCAGCCTGACTGGCAGGATAACGTGAGCAGCCTGCTGCCCGGTACTTACCTTATACAGGTAGTTAACAATAAGGATAAAAGCCTGGTGGGTAAAGGCAAGTTTGTAAAACTTTAAAAAACTTAACAAGCAAAGCTGAAGGCTGAAAGAAAACCGTCAATTGGTTTCCTTTCTGCTTTCCGCTTTTTGCTTTCCGCCTCTTCAGCTTATTATCCGCATATTCACGGGATCCCAGTGTATTACTTTATTTTGGAAGTAGCTATCATTACAGGCCAGGCATGGCGCTGCAGCTCTAAAACCAAAAACAGCATCCTCAACAACTGGTTTACCGGTCCGGATGGAATCAATGAAGTTGGCAAAGTGTTCGTTGGATACGTTATAGCCGGGGGGAACGCCATAAGTTACGTTGGGGATTGCTATCGAATGCTTGTCAGCATCGGAATATTTCCGGTTATACTCGTCCAGCAACGCTTTCTGCATTGCTTCGGGATAAGTAGATAACGAATCCCATCCGCCGATGCCGGGCGCTACCGTCATTTTTCTTTTGCGGATAGTAAAGCCATTTTCATCAGAGAGGTCCATCACACCTTCCGACCCGGTAACGCGTGTCGAAGAATGCTCACCATCGCCGCTTACAAAATTAACCCGGAGCGACACCTCGAATGCCGGGTGCTCTTTACTATCGGGATATTGTATAACAGCGTTCATCACGTCCGGTACGTTCCTGCCATCCTTCCAATAAGCCAGCTCGCCAATTGAATATATTTTGCTCGGCCCTTTTGACCCGGTTATAAAGTGGATCCCCGAAAGGAGGTGCACAAAAAGATCGCCAGCTACGCCTGTGCCATATTCGCGGTAATTGCGCCATCTGAAAAAACGGTTGCTATCGTAAGGCCGTTTTATTTTTTCTTTGGCCTGGTATCGGTCCCATGCCACGGTTTGCGGCGAAGCGTCCAGCGGAATGGTATATTGCCAGGCGCCAAGTGCGCTTTGACGGTTAAATGACGCCTCAATGGAATTAATTTGCCCGATAGCCCCTGCGGCTAATAATTCTTTTGCTTTTTGAAAGGCTATACTGCTTACCCGCTGGCTGCCAACCTGGAAAACAGCTTTGGTTTCCTGCTGTGCCTTTATTTCGCTCAGCCCCTCGCTGATATAGTGCACCATTGGCTTTTCGCTATAAACAGCTTTCCCTTTATGCATCGCCGCAATAGCGATGGTGCTGTGCCAGTTGTCGCTGGTGGCGATGATCACCGCATCCACGTCCTTTCGGTCGAGTATTTCATGGTAATTGCTGGTTGTAAAAATATCCGGACCGAAAACCTCTTTTGCACGTATTAACCGGCCGGCATACAGGTCACAGCAGCCAACAAACTCCACCCCGGGGCATGATAGCGCCGCGTGCGTATCGTTAAAACCCATAATTCCCATCCCAATGGTGGCAATCCTTATTTTATCATTTGGGCTAATGCGTTTTTGAGCCTGTAAAATTCTTCTTTCATGATCTTCCATAGCTGCAAAGCTTGAAAGTGAGGCTGAAGTAAGCACAATGGTGCTTCCGAGCTGCCTTAAAAATTTTCTGCGATCAGTTGACATAATTGAGATTTAGTTGGTTTATAATGCAAGATAATATTTTAGTCCGAAAGTTTGTCCCGATAGCTATCGGGACGAAAGTCCGAAAGAAAAAAGTTAATAGTTTACATGCTCATCCTTGTTCCCATAAATTTAAGTTCTTTCCAATCAGGGAGTTCGCCCTTGCGGGAATTTTTATCGAATATCATCGCTTGCTGTGAGGTTGAATTATATGCCGGCCATGGCGCTAAACTATTACCATTCGGGTTACCTGTTTTAATAAAATTTGCCCAGTAGGACGACATCAGGTTTGCCAGCTCAAAGTCTGCCGGTTCCCATGGGCGGTTGAGAAATTTTAAGTCGTCCATTACATAAGCTACCTCCCCGGTATGAAAAGCGCCGTATTTGACATAATCGGGTGTTGCAGGCAGCTTCCGGGCAAAATAATAAACATAAACCGGCAGTTTGGCTTGTGCGCTCTGCACGCATGCCCATTTATAGCCGGAAATAGCAAACATCATATCCCGGCTCAACTTAATTTGCGAACGTGCAGCTTCTTCATCGGTGCCAGCCGGGTAATATTTAAAAAACTCATCCGCATCAGCGCCATATTGCTCTTTAGCCTGCTTTATAAATTCGTCCTTTTTTTTGAACCCGGACACAAACGCTTCGTCGGCATTCCATCCGATAAGCAGTGGCACCCGGTTTTCTTTTCCTTCAGCAAAAATTTGAGGAACCGGTTCGGGTAGCACATACCCATCAACAATGGGCGCAAATATTCCCCGTAATTTCAGTAGTTCCGCAGCTGGGAGAGCCCTCAGTTCCTTTAATGAAGCAGCATGTGCTGAATTCGCCAGCTTAATGCCCTGTTGTTCTGCACCTTGCAGGTCGCTATTTTTTAGCATAGGATTTGCCACCATTAACGAACCGCTTTCGGCAATGGCCTTATTAAATAGCCCTTTTGCCAACGGCGATGCCACCAGGCAGTTTACACTCATTGAGCCGGCCGACTGGCCGGCAATAGTTACATTATCGGGGTCGCCACCAAAAGCGGCTATATTTTTTTTAACCCAGCGTAAGGCGGCGATCTGGTCGAGCAAACCATAATTGCCAGAAGCATTGTAAGGCGATTCTTTCGTCAGTTCAGGATGAGCCATAAAACCAAAGACGCCCACGCGGTAGTTAATCGATACAAATATGATCCCCTTTTTTGCCATAGCTTCGCCATCGTAAATGGGCACAGCAGTACCACCGCTGGAAAACCCGCCGCCATATATCCAAACAAAAACGGGTTTCTTTACTGCCGCCCGCGGCTTTGCCCAAACGTTAAGATACAAGCAATCTTCGCTTATTGGCTCTTCCGGAATTAAAAATTCGCGTGTATAGACCATAAATGGGACCGGTTTTGACTGCATGGGGCTGGGACCAAAGGCGTTGCACGTTTTTACACCGCTCCATGGCTTTACAGGTTGCGGCGCTTTCCACCGTAACTCTCCAACGGGAGGCGCCGCGAATGGAATGCCTTTGAACGACATTACATCACTGAGTTTGCTTTTTTCGCCTGATATCAGCCCGCCTTCAACCCGGACGATCGCAGCATTTCTACCCGGATCGGTGTTTGCAGTGAATGAAAAAAACAGGGCCGCGGAAATGGCCGAAACAAGGCAAACAGCAATTGCAGGAAGCTTTTTCATGATGGAAGACTTATAATGTGTCTGGTTGACGCAATATAATAATTATTAAATTGTGATTTTATGTCCAATTACTTTTTAATATTATTTAAAAAGTATAATTTGCAATCTGTTTCGCCAATAAAACCTCTTAAAACTCCGATATGAAAAGATTTACCCTGTTACTGTGCTGCGGCATTATCACGTTTGGTGCGTTCGGCCAAACTACCCAAACAAGCCTGGCTATTATTCCCGAACCAGTAAAAGTGATCAACAAAAAAGGGCATTTCACATTACCAGCCCGGACTATTATTGAAGCAAGCTCACATACCGGCGTACTTGCCGTTACCAACTACCTGAAAAGTAAATTAACAGTTGCCACCGGTAAGAATGTTGTTGTAAAAAACACATTTACCACACCGGCTGCCATTAAATTGCTGCTGTACACTAAAGCGGATACCTCACTGGGTAAAGAAGGCTACCACCTGCGGGTAACCGCAAAAGGAGTTGTGATCCAAGCCAACGAACCTGCCGGCTTATTTTATGGTGTTCAAACGCTGGTTCAGCTGTTGCCGAAAGAAATTGAAAGTGCAGAGGCTCATCATGTGGCCTGGACCGTGCCATTTGTTGATATTAAAGATTATCCCAGGTTTGCATGGCGCGGGCTGATGCTTGATGTTTCACGCCATTTTTTTACCAAAGAGGAGGTAAAACAATACATTGATCAAATGGTGCGGTATAAATTTAACCTGCTGCACATGCATCTTACCGACGATGAAGGCTGGCGCGTTGAAATAAAAAGCTTACCCCGTTTGACCGAAGTGGCGGCGCATAATGTGAAAAAGATTGGCGAGTTTGGTAGTTTTTCGACGCCAACTGCCGACGAGCCGCGCACTTACGGCGGTTTTTATACACAGGACGATATAAAGGAGCTGGTACAATATGCTAAAAATCGTTTTGTAGATATCATGCCCGAAGTAGATGTACCGGGACATAGCCTTGCTGCCGTTGTAGCTTACCCGGAACTATCCGTTACTGCCGGTGCCGATAAGTACCAGGTGCGCTCAGGAGAGCGCATGCGGGTTGATAATACGCTAAACCCTTCCAGCGAAAAAACCTATGCTTTTTTAGATAAAGTAGTAACTGAAGTGGCCCAACTGTTCCCGTTCGGATATATTCACATGGGCGGTGATGAGTGCAATAAGGCTTACTGGGCCAAAAGCGACTCGGTTAAAGCATTAATGCAACGGGAAAACTTAACAACCTACGAGGAGGTTCAAAGTTATTTCGAAAAACGTCTGGAGAAAATAGTGGAGTCAAAAGGTAAAAAATTTATGGGCTGGGATGAGATCATAGAGGGCGGCCTGGGCCCTGATGCGGCGGTAATGAGCTGGCGCGGGATGAAAGGCGGCATTACCGCCGCCAAGGCCGGACACGAGGTGGTGATGAGCCCTACTACTTTTGCCTACCTGGATTATATGCAAAGCGACAGAATAATGGAGCCGCATGTGTATGCCACGCTTCGCTTAAATAAAACCTACGAGTTTGAGCCGCTGCCCGATAGCGTGGATGCCAAACTAATACTGGGCGGACAAGCCAACTTGTGGACCGAACAGGTGTTTAATATGCGCCAGGTGGAGTACATGACCTGGCCGCGGGGCATGGCCATTGCAGAAGATGTTTGGTCGCCGAAGGAAAAGAAAAACTGGACCAACTTTTATCCTAAAGTTGAAAAGCAATTTGCCCGCCTCAACGAAGCCGAGATCAAATATGCACCGAGCGTGTACGACCCCGACTTTGATGCGAGCTTTACCACCGACAGCCTGATAAGGGTGACGCTTACAACTGAAATACCCGGCCTTGATATCTATTATAGCTTTGATAATTCGTATCCCGACAGGTATTACCCTAAATATACCGAACCATTAGTAGCGCCGAAGGATGCCACTCAATTACGCGTTATTACTTACAGGGGCAAGGAGCCGATTGGCCGTATGATTACTATGCCGATGGCGGAATTGCGGCAGCGGTTAACCAGGCGGAGACGAAACTGAAGTATGGGAAATATACTTGATAAAAGCGTTGACACCGTTTCGTCAGTGTATCAGGTGTATCAGTTGGAGAAACTAACTGATGCCCTATTAATACGCATTCAGGGATCATTTATAATTAGTTTTGACAATGTCCAAACCATTGCGGCAACACATATTCAAATCAATAACGTTGAAATTCCTATGGGCAGGTTTTATAAAAATATTGTATTGAAGCAACTAAAATCTAAGTACGCATAAATAATATCCGATATAATTAAAAATCGCCAAACCACGCTTGACCGGGCGAATGTGGTACAAAGGTACGCGTATTACCCGCACCAAAAACAGTGCAAGCCCCTGCGCTTCCGCGAGTGTAGACAGTCTACAGGAATATTATATCCGAAGTTGAAAACTTCGGATGGCGACTGAAAAACATGTTGCTCAAATATATTGTTGATTATTTATATTTGCTTTGTCGCTATCCATTGACTATAGCTTACCTAGTTATAACATGCCACCAACACAAGTACAATCTGGTAAAGCTTTTGAATATGCGCTCATTATTGAAGCACAAACGATTTTATCGGCCTCAGTTAATGTTAATATAGTAATTGACAGCAATTATACTAACTGCCTAAATTGTTTTAATGTTCATACCACTAGACAACAAACAAGATATTCTGCCGCCGCGATTGCGGCGATCAATCATATAATATCCTTAGAACCACGACTTACAAACTCACAAAATACACTCGACACCCTAACTTTACAACTTCAATCAGATTCCTTAGGACGGAACGGTGACGTAAGAGATATTCTGTTTATTAGATCAACTCAAAATTGGGAGATAGGGATATCTGCGAAAAACAACCACAAGGCATTAAAACATTCGCGATTATCAATAATCAAAGACTTTGGTGCCTCATGGGTCGGGGTTCCATGTTCTCAAATATATTTTAATTCGATAAGACCTGTATTTACACAATTATTAACTCTTAAACATAGCGGCGCATTATGGCGGCATCTGGCTAATAAACACGCGAATTATTACCAACCAGTACTTACAGCTTTTAGGAACGAACTTGATTTAATCAACAGGAATAATGTCAATATTCCTCAGAGTCTGGTCGCCTATATCATTGGTAGGAACGATTTTTATAAAGTGATGAAAAGGGCAAGAGTTGTTGAAATAATAGCTTTCAACTTGCATGGTAATTTAGGAAGGAGTATAAACGGCGTCAGAGGTGTCACTAGCATTCCGCGACTTAATTTACCTACACAAATAGTTCAATTCCAAATGATGGCTGGAAAAACGGATACGCTGTCGATGATATGTAATCAAGGGTGGCAACTATCATTTAGAATACACAGTGCCGAATCATTAGTAATCCCATCGTTGAAGTTCGATATTAATTTAATCGGGCACCCGAATAGTATGTATTCTCATCACTTACCATACTAATAAAATTTTTGTATAATTCCTCAAAAAAATTTATAATAGAGTAAAAATCAGAACTTAGCCTACTTTTCTTTTAAAATATCCAAAATTTTCTTGAGACATGTTTCCAACTCCTTTTTAACCTCATGTTCCCAAAACCGTATTACAACATAACCCATTTTTGACAGCGTGCGTTGATTTTGTATATCACGTTCAATGTTCCTTTCTATTTTTTTTATCCAATAATCTTTGTTCGATTTAATTTTAGTTTTTTTTTCATCCCATTTGTATCCATGCCAAAATTCACCATCAATAAAAATAACGATCTTTTTACTTTTAAAAACAATGTCGGGTTTCCCAGGAAGGGTCGATATATGAATACGGTATCTATATCCTAATTTCCAAACGGATTTTCTTAATAAGACCTCCGCTTTTGTATTATTGCTTTTAATCTTGCTCATTAAAAGTGATCTTGCTACGGTTGTTTCAAAGCCATGTTTGGATATCATAATTAAAAGAGTTCAGCCTAAAACATATAATGGGTAAATAATATAGGTGGGTTCCCAATTAAATTAATATCAAATTTCAATGAATCTTCAAGAAGAGTTCTGGCCGAGTGTATGCGAAAACTTATCTGCCATCCTTTATCCAGAGTCATAAACAGCGTTGTATTATTATTTGATATAAACTCTATAATCCTCGTCGGATAAGTAATATTAGGAATGCCGCAGACTGACGGAACTGAATTATAAGATAAGCCCAAATCTTTATTCATGTTATAGCCTTTAATCACGACTAAATTGAATATGTCACGTTTGATGACTTTATAAAAGGAGTTGCGACCGATTAAATAACTTAATAACTTTTTTGGAATATCGGGATGCGAGTTATTTAAATCCAATAACTCTTTTTTAAAAGCATCCAAAATAGGCACATATACCGTTGCTTCCTTATTTGGATAAGATGCCCATGTCGCTAAGGGGTCAGCCCTTTTCGTTGACCGAATGGCGTTAAAAACGACGTCTATTTCAGAGAAGTATTTACTGGAACATGGGTGTCCTAGCCACTCAAGCCCAAAATCTATTTTAGGTGATAATCTTGAGTGCTTTGCGGCATCGTGATTGTTTTTTACTGAAAATCCAACAACCCAACCGTTTCGCTTAAATAAAACATCCCGAACGTCGCCAACCTTTCCGGCGGCGTCAGCTGCTATACTTATTTCTAAAATATCTGTTTTGTCTATTTGAGTGATAAGGCCGGGCTCCAACTTTACCATTGACGCTATCGTGGATTTAGCGGCAGAATAAAACAAATTCTGCTCTAACAAGGAAAAAGTATTGTAACTAGCCTGCGCTTTCAAATAGTTAACATCACGCAACAGGACAACGTTTAATTTAAGAGCAGATAAATCCTTATAATAAGCGGCGGCAAAACAATATTCAAGCGCCTTCCCTGTATCAGTTTGTTTCTTAGCCATTAGGCCACTAAAATATCGTTTTTTTGATAAATTATGGCAGTTTTAAGATCCGATGATATTTTAGTAGCAATTATTGTTGCTAAGTCAACAGGTACCGCGTTACCAATCATTTTGTAACCAGCACTTAATTTTTTATAATAAAATACAAAATCATCTGGAAATGTTTGTACCCGAGCGCATTCTCTCACACTGAGTCTTCTATAAAGGTCTTCATACCCTTTAGCAAACTCTCGTAGATTTGTCTCGACCAATGGCATTTTAGGCGCTTGCGGGTGAATTGGTGCGTGCCTACCTCCAGCTTGAATTGTAAATGAAACCTCATTCCAAGCACGTACTCTGTTTCGAGACATATAAATTGAAGAAAAGTCACCAGTCATGAACTCATGATTAGGGATTAAACATTTATCACCATTTGTAAAATCCTTTTTGATTGCAGGTAATGCGTTTTTTGTTAAATCGCCAATGGTATTGGCTAATGTTTTCTTGTTAAATTTATCTCTCGTAAAGGTTTTAGGAAATTTAAATTTTATACCTAAGTCCTTACGGTAGCCCACAAAAAAAATTCTTTTTCGGTCTTGCGGAACACCGTAATCTGAAGCGTTAATAGGTGTTACCGACAAATTATAACCGCACTCATCAAACAAAATTTTAAAATTTTCCAATGAAAACTTGTGTCTTTCTAATAACATCCCAGCAACATTCTCTGCTAAAAAAAACAAAGGCTTTTTATCCTTTAATATTCTTATAAAGTCATAAAAAAGTTGGCCTCTTTTGTCTTCGATTCCTCTTAAAGCACCCCCAGCACTCCAGCTCTGACATGGGGGACCGCCAATTATTCCATCACAATCTGGCACTTCATCAGAAGAAATTTCTGTTATACTTCTTCTATCTAATTTAGTGTGTATGTGATTTTTTTCAAATGTTTCCCATATATCCCTGTCATACTCGTTTGCCCATAGAACATTAAAACCTGCCTTTTGAAATCCGAGATCCAGACCGCCGGCACCTGAAAAGAATGAAACTAATCTCATAAATTAAGATGATTAAGTGGTATCAAAAGTAATGTGTAAACTAATGAATCAAAAAAATTGTTATTCACATAAATTAAATAACTCACAATTATAGATAATAAAATTACAAAAACTAATTTTTTTAGCATTATTTTGACAATAATTTAGTTTTCTTTACTCTTTCCAACTCCGCCCGACCCGCGTCCATGCTTAACTGAACAATGTTTGAGTGGCCCACGTTTAATCATTGGGCCCTGTCATAGCATGTTTTGGTTTATCCGGCCGTGTTGGTGCCATGTCCGTGGCGTGTTCGGGGGTGTTCGGGGGCGTTCGCGCCTGTTCGGGGTGTTCGTACTTACTGCAAAGCGAACGCTACAATCTACCGCCGCCCCGCGAGGTGTTTTGGGTTAGCTGGCGTGTTCGCGACTTGTACCAGGTGTGTTCAGGTGTATCCACCTGTGCCGGTGAACACAGTGTATCGCCTGTATCTCTCTCAGAAAACGATACAGTCCCGATTTTGATGTATTAAGGTTTAACTAAAATAATTTAATCCTGATGCTGCCTCTTCATCCAAAAAAACGATAGCCGAAGCCAGGGTTTGAAAAATAGACGCGGGCAACTGGTTGGTAACCGGACCTTCCAGCGCTTGCTTAACAATTCCTGCTTTTTTACTGCCGGCTGCTAGCAGGATGGGCGTTTTTGCTTCTTGTAAATGCTTCAAGCCAAGGGTAATTCCCTCGTGCAGCGCGGTTTGCTGTTTAAAATATTTCTGCCCAACACTTATCGTCATCGGCGCCAGCGGGGAATGATGTGAATACAAATTAAAGTCGGTGCCGGGCTCGTTCAGGCCGATATGCCCGTTCATGCCTATGCCCACCATCATGATATCAAGCGGCCCTTTATCTTTAATAAAATCGTCCATGGCTTTGCACGAAGCATCCAGATCAGCGGCGCGGGCATCAAAAAAGCGAATATGATCAGCGGCGATGTCCAGTTGATTAAAAAAGCTTTCGTAAAGCGACCATGTACAACTGCCCACGTCGTTTTTACCCATCCCTACCCATTCGTCCAAACCAATAAAATAGCATCGGCTAAGATCTATTTTGCCTGTATTGGCATAATTGATCAAAGTGTTAAATACACCAACAGGCGAATCGCCGGAAGGAAAGCATAACAGCGAATCGGGCTTTTGCCGAACCTGCTCAACAATGCGGTCGGCTGCCGCTATGCTCATTTCGTCGTAGGTTTTAAACGTGCATACCTTCATGTTGAAATCAATTAGTTAGCCAGTACAAAATTACCCTGCAGCCTGATATCATCTGAAGCGCTGCCAATCATCAGCCTGAATTCGCCGGGCTGAGTTATTCGTTCCAGCTGATCGTTATAAAAGGCAAGCTTTTCTTTATCGATGGTAAAAGTTACGGTTTTGGTTTCGCCCGGCTGTAACATTAGTTTTTGAAAACCTTTCAATTCCTTAACCGGTCTAACAGGTTGTGAAACCAAATCGCGGAGGTAGAATTGGGCAACTTCTTCGCCTGCATGCTTACCAGTATTTTGCAGGTCGAACGAAACGGTTATGCTTTCGTTTTTAAGCATTGATTTTTTACTGAAATGCAAATTGCTATAGGCAAATGTTGTATAGCTTAGCCCATGACCAAATGCATATTTCGGACTGTTTGGCAAATCGATGTAGGCAGAAGTGTAATTGACGTCGTTATCATTGCGTGCAGGCCGACCCGTATTAAAATGATTATAATAAATGGGTATCTGGCCCTCGGTCCGGGGAAATGTTATAGGCAACTTAGCGCCAGGGTTATAATTGCCGTATAGTACATCTGTGATGGCATTGCCCGCCTGGTTGCCCAGCCACCAGGTATATAAAATCGCCGGCACATGGTCGGCGGTCCAGTTAAATACCATAGGCCGGCCGGCCATCAGCAATACCACAACCGGTTTGCCGGTGGCCATAATTGCTTTAATAAGCTCTTCCTGCACACCGGGCAAATGTATATCCGACCTGCTTTTTGCTTCGCCTGTCATATCGAAGCGTTCGCCCATGGCCATTACCACCACATCGGCCTGTATGGCAGTTTTATAAGCCTCGCTAAAACCGGCACGGCTGGTGTCGGTAATTTCGCAACCTTTGGCGTAAAGTAATTTGGTTTTACCGGCCTGGTTCTGCATGCCTTCATATAACGAAACAATTTCTTTCTCGTCGCCAACATCCAGCGACCAAAAGCCCTTCATTTCCTTTTTCAATTTAGCCAACGGCCCAATTACAGCAATTGAATTTAAATCCTTTGATAAAGGCAGCAACTGGTGTTCATTTTTTAACAGTACTATGCTTTTCCGGGCGATATCCCTCGCAGCTTCAATATGTTCTTTTGTGTTGATCGCCTGCTTTTCACGCTCGGCGTCGCTAAAACGGTATGCGTCATCAAACAGGCCCAGTTCATATTTTTTCGTTAGTATGCGACGTACCGCTTCGTCTATCACCGCAACAGAAACCTTTTTATCAGCAACAAGTTTAGCCAGGTTTTTGATGTAGCTGCGGCTTTCCATATCCATGTCGCTGCCTGCGTTAATAGCAGCTTCGGCGGCTTCGTAATTATCTTTAACATAGCCGTGATTTATCATTTCGCCCATCGAGCCCCAATCGCTCACCACGAAACCTTTAAATCCCCACTTGCCTTTTAAAATATCGCGCTGCAAATAGCGGTTTCCTGTTGCCGGGGTGCCATTAAGGTCGTTGAACGAGTTCATGAATGTAGCCGCTCCGGCATCAAGTGCAGCCTTAAACGGCGGCAGGTAAATTTCCCACAATGTGCGGAGACTCATATCCACGCTGTTATAATCGCGGCCGCCGGTTGCCGCGCCGTAAGCAGCGAAATGTTTGGCGCAGGCCATTACGGCATCAAGGTTGCCCAGCCCTTTTCCCTGGAAGCCCTTTACGCGCGCCGTGGCAATTAACGAGCCTAAATACGGGTCTTCGCCGGCGCCTTCCATTACGCGGCCCCAGCGTGGGTCGCGGGCAATATCAACCATTGGAGCGAATGTCCAGTGTACGCCGCCGGCAGCGGCTTCTGTAGCCGCAATGCGGGCCGACTGTTCTATTGCCGTCAGATCCCAGCTCGCGGCCTCGGCCAGCGGAATAGGGAAAGTAACACTATAACCATGGATAACGTCCTGGCCAAACAATAAAGGTATTTTTAACCGTGACTGCATGGCTGCTTCCTGGAATACTCTTGTATGTTTTACTCCTACTATATTCAATACCGACCCCACTTCGCCCCGTTTTATAGCATCCAGTTTATTGCCCACATCTGTTGTAACCGGGCCAGTTGCTTCCCAATCACCATTGTATTGGTTAAGCTGGCCTATTTTCTCGGCGAGCGTCATCTTCTTTAATAAGGCATCTACTTTTTGCGGAATGCTCTGTTGCTGCGCGAACGAGGTATTTAATGCGCCAAACAGGCAAAAGAAAATAAGAGTTTTTGTGATATTCATCTCAGGTAAAAATAATACAGGTAAATTTTAGGGTTGATGCAGGTTGCGAAAACAGCCCAAGTTTAAGGAATATATTTTAAACATGAAATCCCAACCGGTAACGGGTGCGGCCGTCAGAAAAGGATAAAAAATATCCCGGGAGAATGAACTCACCGGGATATGCGGGATAAATAAAATAAGTTTGAATAAAGCCCCCGGCTTTATTCATTAATTCAGTTCATGGCTTGATATGTTGTCATGATGAATTTCTTCCAGCAGGCCATGCACGTTGATTGCATAATGCGCGTCGGAAGTATCATTATGATTTTTTGGTATGCGGACAATGTTGATTTTCTTAACAGGGAAAAACAAGGGAACAACCAGGGCTGCCAACAGGGAACTAATCTTTAATACATCTATAAGCATAATTTCAATACGAATAAGTAAACAAACACGAAAGCACTTATAAATTGATATACATGTAATACGGAAAATTAGTTATTCCGGTTGCGTTTTACAGGTGCTTTTCATCGTGAATGAAGCTAAATCAATGCCAAATTCGTAACATCCCGGCGAGTAATGGTTAAACGCTTATAGTGAGGCCCGCGTCTGATTATAAGATTTATCAATTTAATGGGTTAAACGTTCAAATTGATAATTTTTTATTGCCATCAGTACATTTTTATCATTAATTAAAAGCTAAAAACGACAATTAAGTAATGAATTTTTTACGTGTAACTTTAGTCAGTAAATAGTTATGCTTGCATAGTTATCAGCACAGGTGTGCACAATAAAATACAATTTAATAACACCAAATCACCACTTTAGCTGTTAAACCCTTCAAAAGCCAGATAAATACTTTAAACGTTTAATTATGAACAAACTAACACTTACCGCGGCATTATTAGCCGCGGCAATTTTCACGGGGTGCGGCGGCAATGGTAATAAACCGGCAACCGACAGTACCAAACAATCACCTGTTGCTTCATCGGGCGACTCAAATACTTTATTGGGAGCAGGCAGTACTTTTGTTTATCCTTTGTTTTCGAAACTGTTTGCAGAGTATGATAAAGAAACCGGGGTAAAGGTAAATTACCAGTCGATAGGCTCGGGCGGAGGTATATTACAGCTCACCAATAAAACCATCGATTTTGGCGATTCGGATGCGCCGCTGAATGACGACCAGGCAACGAAAATGGGTGCTGATGTGCTGCATATCCCCATGTGCTCGGGTGCGGTTGTGATCAGCTATAACCTGCCCGAATTGAAAGGTACACTAAAACTAACACCGGATGTGCTGGCTAATATTTTTTTAGGGAAGATAACCAGGTGGAACGACCCGCAAATTGCGAAGGTTAACCCAGGCATAGCATTACCGGCGACGGCTATTTTTATAGCGCATCGCTCGGATGGCAGCGGGACCACCAATATTTTTACAACTTATTTAGCAAAGGTAAGCCTGGAGTGGAATACAAAACCCGGCAAGGGCTCGGCTATAAACTGGCCCGCAGGTATTGGCGGGAAAGGCAACGAGGGCGTAGCCGGTTTGATCAAGCAAACACCCGGTGCGATAGGCTATATAGAACTGGCCTATGCCATACAAAACAAAATGGACTATGCAGCCCTGCAAAATAAAAGTGGCAACTTTATTGCGCCTACGGTGGCGTCAACAAGCGCTGCCGGAAATATCACTATGCCGGCTGATGCAAAAGTTTCGTTAAGCAATACTGATGCAAAAGACGGCTATCCTATAAGCGGGTTTACCTGGGCACTGATTTACAAAGAACAAAATTACGCCGGACGGACCCAGCAAAGAGCGGAGAAGGTGGCCAAACTGCTTTGGTGGAATATCCACGAAGGTCAAAAATATTGCAAGGATCTTAACTATGCCCCGCTTTCGCCCGCCGCGGTTGTCGTTGCCGAGAATATATTAAAATCAGCTACATTCAACGGCAAGCCTTTACTGCCGTAAACAATGATCGACGATTTTCAAAGCCCTTTGGAAAATCCGGAGGGCTTTTTTTATTAGATAAAAGGTAGTTTTGTTATCAATGACCTTTGCAGACAAAGTAATTCAATTCAACAAACAACTGAATTTTACAGGTAGCCTTCCTGCCGGGATACGGATAATGAACCCTTTTAGAGAAAACCCGCAGGTAATGGGTTTAATGGAGCAATTTTATAAAAAATTCTACGACGATAATAATAAACGCCATCTCATACTTGGCATAAACCCAGGCAGGTTTGGCGGGGGAATTACCGGCATTCCGTTCACCGATCCGAAGCGGCTTAAATCGGTATGCGGAATTAATTATGAGGGTAAAGAAACGCATGAGCCTTCTTCAGTTTTTGTGTATGAGGTGGTCGACGCGTTCGGCGGGCCGTTTGAATTTTACAAACACTTTTATATCCATTCCATTTTTCCATTAGGGTTCACTTTTACAGGACAAAATGGGAAAGAGATCAACTATAATTACTACGACAGCCCGGCATTAACCGCTGCTGTTTATGGTGCTATTATTGACAACATAAAAAAGCAAATCGGCCTCGGTGTTTATACTGATACCTGTTTTTGTTTTGGCAACGGCAAAAACGAGAAATTTCTGCGCAGGCTGAATGAACAGGAAAAGTTTTTCGAAAATATAGTCGCCCTCGAACACCCGCGGTTTATAATGCAGTACAAATCAAAATCAAAGGACGCCTATATCGATAAATATATTGCGGCTTTCAGAGGGGTTATAGAGGAGTAGTCGACAGGTTATCTTATTCTACCATTTGATATTCTTTTATTAAAGACGATGCAGGCAGCCGAAGGAATTTACTAAACTTACGGATCATGGTTAATGACAAAGGTTGTTTGTAATGTAGCACTTTGCTGATCGTCCCTTTATCGCCGTATGCTGAAGCAAGGTCTGCGGCTTTATAGCCGAAGTCATCCATTCTTATCTTGATCATTTCAATAGGGTCCACTTCCGGCAAGTCCCAAAGACTATTTTCATAGTTTTCAATTAAATGTACCAGTAAAAGTTTTTCCCTATGCTGTTCAGTTCCTGCCGGAGCATGTTTAACCGCCTCGTACCTTGCAACCGCCTTTTGATATTCTTCTTTGGTTTCAATTAAAAACCATTGTGCATTTTCACTCATTTATTCCCTGATTAACATTAAATAGTTTCCGCATTAATTTTGTCGTATTCAGAATGTGTGCCAATAAATCTTATCTCAACAATTTGGTCCGAATAATCTACTTCTACAATTAAACGATATTTATTTCCAACAATTTTAAATCGTGCCCGGTTTCCCGGAATAATGCTTGCTTTGGGGAAATCCTTCATAACATCCAGGCTTTTATTCCACTTTGCATCCTGTACAATATTTCTCCAGGTAGTGACGCTGCTTTTTGCATCTGCATGTTTTTTTGTAAAGTCTAACAGTTTACTTTGTAAAATAATACGCATGCAGGTTCTCTGTCGGAGTAAATAAAGAATTATTACAAAAATAAGTGAAAGTTGGCAAATTAACAACTTTTATTCATAGGCTCTTACCGCCTGCCTCGCCTCGCCCAATCCGTCAATTCCCAGCTCAACCACATCGTCTGCTTTAAGATAAACAGGCGGCTTCATACCCAGGCCAACTCCCGCAGGTGTTCCGGTTGAAATGATATCGCCCGGCAGCAGCGTCATAAACTGGCTGGTATACGATATCAGGTGCGGGATACCGAATATAAAATTAGCCGTTGTTCCGTTCTGCATTATTTCGCCGTTTACTTTTAGCCACAGGCGCAGGTTATGTGGGTCGTCAATTTCGTCTTTGGTAGCAAAGAACGGCCCCAAAGGCGCAAACGTATCGCAGCCTTTACCCTTATCCCAGGTGCCGCCCCGCTCAATCTGGAACTCCCGTTCGGATACGTCGTTATGCAAAACGTAACCCGCCACATAATCCATAGCGTCTGTTTCGCTTACATAGCTTGCTTTTTTGCCGATAACCACCGCCAGCTCAACTTCCCAGTCGGTTTTTTTGGAATTTTTTGGGATGATAATATCATCATTAGGGCCAACGATCGCGGTGGTGGACTTCATGAATATCACCGGTTCAGCCGGCGGCGTGGCATTGGTTTCTTTGGCGTGGTCGGCATAGTTTAAACCAATACACACTATTTTTGACGGTCGCGCAAGCGGACTGCCAAGTCGTGCGTCTTCGCTTATTTCGGGAAGTTTATTGCCTGCAATAAAATCTGCCAGGCGTTTTAACCCGTCGGTTTCAAAAAAGTGCTCGCCGTAATCTTCGCCAAATGCCGAAGTGTCGTATTTTTTATCGTTTATAATAACCCCTGTTTTTTCTTTCCCGGGTTCACCAAATCGTATCAGCTTCATATATAGTCGTTAGTTAGTTGTTAGTTCTATTATTGTATCGACAGAATCAAAAAAAAAAACAAAATCAATATAAAATTCGAAATCGAACATCCGAAATTCGAAATCAATTGTTTAGCGTAATAAACCCTCCGTCAATCGGGTAATCGCACCCGGTAATAAACCCGGCTTCGTCCGAGCAAAGGTATAACGCCAATGCGGCTACTTCTTCCGATTTCCCCATCCGGCCTATAGGCTGGGTTTTTGACAGTTTTTCAAACATCTCCACCTCTTTTCCGGCATAGTTTTTTGCTATAAAGCCATCCACGAAAGGAGTGTGTACCCTTGCCGGGGAAATGCTATTACAGCGGATTTGATCATGCAGGTAATCGCGGGCCACCGAAAGCGTCATAGCATGTATAGCTCCTTTGCTGGTCGAGTAAGCAAAACGATCGGTAATGCCCACATGTGCGGCGATGGATGCCGTATTTAATATCACCCCGCCGTTGTTTGCCTTCATCAGCGGTATAGCCGCGAACAGGCAATTGTAAACGCCCTTTACATTCACGTTATAAACCCGGTCGAAATCCGCCTCGTTCGTATTATCAGCCCTGCCGACATGCGCTATGCCGGCATTGTTTACAAGGATATCGATCTTCCCTATCTTACCAAAAGTATCCAGGACCTGCTGCTGATTACTTACATCACAGGTATGGCCAACTGCTTTGCCATTCGCCGTACTTATTTCGTTGACTGTTTCGTCTGCGGCTTCGCCATTCACCTCAATGATATGGACCGTTGCACCCTGTTTGGCGAAAAGAACGGACATGGCTTTCCCGATGCCGCTTCCGCCGCCTGTTATTACTACTGATTTACCGGTTAGTTTAAACATACTTTTTATATAGAATTATTTGATGCCTTCTGGCGTGAGCTCGATTACCGGTATCTCGTAATCCGGCTTTTTAACCGGGAGGGTTAACTCAAGGTCGCTTGCATTTAACGGTTTGTAGATCACTTCCGAATGGTCATTTATAAACTGGGCGTATTTTATTTTGCCGTTATAGCCGGGGAGAATGAGCTTGCCATTTTTAGGATAATTATATACCTGCACGTATAACCGCCCGGTTGTTTTGTTGTATGTAAGCTTGGTGCCTTCCGGTGTTTGATAACTATCCGGCGCGTAGGTACAGTTGTAGATGGAAGGGCCGTTGCCATGCGTCCAGTGCGCCAGGCTATCCAGGGCCCTTGTAGCGCGGCTGTCAAATTCGCCGCGGGCAGTTGGACCCACATTTAATATCAAATTGCCGCCGTTGCTTACCGAGGTAATCAGCAAATCAAGCAACTGGCGATGTGTTTTCCAGCTATTTTCGTCGCGATAATACCCCCACGAGCCCGAAAAGGTCTGGCAGGTTTCAAACGTTTTCCCCTTGTATTTGTCCAGTTCGGCAGAGCTTACCTGTTCGGGCGTGGCAAAATCGCCACCATCGGCATAATCATATAGGCCAAGGCGGTTATTTACGATAATACCCGGTTGCAGTTTTCGTACCAGCTTCAGCAACTCTACCGAGCCCCAATCGTCTGCACCCTTGCCATGTTTGGCACCTTTATCCCACGACCAATCCAGCCACAGGATATCAATTTTTCCATAATTGGTTAACAACTCAGTGATCTGGTTGCGCATATATTGACGGTACCTGGCCATATCACGGCCTTTGTTTAAACGCTTATAATCGTCCTCGCTGTGGTTAACCTGCATCAGCGGATGTACATCGTCCATGGTATAATCCGGGTGGTGCCAGTCGAGCAGCGAATAGTAAAACCCGATCTTCAACCCCTGCGTCCTGAAGGCATTCACATATTCGCGCACCAGGTCGCGTTTGGCTTTTGTGTTGGTTGCTTTGTAATCGGTGTATTTCGAGTCGAACAGGCAGAAGCCTTCGTGGTGTTTGGTGGTTAGCACGGCATATTTCATGCCGGCGGCTTTAGCCTGGCGCGCCCATTTGGTTGGGTCGAACAGATCCGGATTAAACTGATCGAAATATTTTTGATATTCCTCGTTGGTGAGGTGCTCGTTGTGCTTCACCCATTCGTGCCGTGCGGCGCCCGAGTATAGTCCCCAGTGGATAAACATCCCAAACCGCCCGTCCGTCCACCATTCCATGCGTTTTTGTTTTTGAGCATCGGTTTCGTTTCCCAGCTTTTTCTGGGCAACCACAGGCGAAAACATGAACAAACTGAGCGCCGCCAGTAAGATCAATTGTAGTTTTTTGAGCATGACTGTTTTTTTAGAGGCAAGAGTCGAGAGCCAGGAGCCAAGACAGAAAAGCGTTATATCTTTTAGTCTTGTCAATGGGTTTTGACTATTGCCTTTGGTTTAAATTATCGTTTCCAATCTTGATTCTAAAATCCTTGCTTCTTTATCTTGGTTCTTGGCTCTTGATTCTTGGCTCTTCCCATTACAACTCAAATATCTTGCTCATCAAAACCCACTTTCCGCCCTTTGGCGCATGTTTGAGCGGTTGCTGGTATTTCAGCATCAGGTTTTCCCATTCCTGCACCTCGCTGCTGGCCTCGTCCATCTGCGCTTTTTTATCAAAGCTAAAACTTTCGTCCGTTTCTATGAGCATAAACAGCCGCGTGTCAAACCGGTATATCTCCATATTGATAATGCCCGAATCAGTAATGCTTTTTCGTATTCCGGGCCATATATCGGTATGATATTTTTCGTATTCCGCTATCAGTTCGGGGTCGTCTTTTAAATCGAGCGTTAAACAGTATTTATGCATTACGAATTTATTTACCGCAACAGGTTAATTACATCTGTAGTTGTGACGGTTTAAAAGTATGAAATTATGGAGAAATAATTTGTTGTTGCATTAAGTTACTTCAATATCAGCACCGGCCTCGTCGCATTCAGCGCGAGGGCGTTCGTGATGTTGCGGTGGGTAAGGTTATAAAAAAAGCTGTATTTGCCGGGCAGCGCGATGATCATTTGGGTATTGTGCTTATCCGCAAAATGAAGAATGCCCTTTACGGTGTCTTTATCTTCGGTATGATAAACCTTGTAGTCATAGCCGGCTAAAAGCTCGGCCAGGCCGGCTGCAATATGGCTGTCGCTTTCGGAGTTTTTTAGTTTGGGATTGGTATTGAGTACCATTAACCGGGGATGCAGCCATTTTTTACGGTCGTGAATACCGTACAGGGCCTCCAGCTGCGAAATAACCGCGAAATCGCAGGGCACCAGCGCCAGTTCAATTTTCTCGTACCGGGCACATTCCGGCACGATCATTACCGGGACGGCGCTTGTTTTGGCTATCGCGATAATTTGTTCGGCCATATAGCTATCATTTTCGAGCACCGTTTTATCGCTGCCCAACAGCACGATATTGGGACTCTCCTGGTCAACAACCTGGTATACGGCCCGCAGTATGGGCAGTCCGCTTATGGCGGTAGTAATTTTAACAAGCGGGCTAAGCTTTTTGGATAATTTATTCGCCAGCGCCGTTAACGCCAATTCGGCCCCTTGTCTTTCATCCCGGATATCACCGGCGCTCAACTGCACAAAATCAGCCGAGGGCAATAATTCGGCATATACGGATACATAAAAGCTTTTTAAAAGAATGACGTGTTCCACTTTAGTATCAGTGGCAAAACCGACAATATATTTCAGCACGTTTTCGGAAATTCCCGAAAAATCAACCGGTATCAATAGTGTTTTCATCGTGATTTTCTTCTCTTTAAGCCGGGTAGCCATTGTATAAACCGCAAACTGTGATAAGTGTTCTTTAAATTGCAGGTCGCGCTAAAAGATTTGGTCAACTTTTGGAAATTTGACAAATCTAAGCTGCAGTTTCTTTCGGACTTTACTGACTTTCCGGACTAGCATGCAACTTATTGCAAATTCCGTTGTATATTATTGGCATGATAACAAAAGGGCAGCAGGTCATACGCGAATGGTACAAGCGAAAGAACTGGAAACAGTTTGCCTTTCAACAGGAAATGGAGGATGCCTACCTGCAGGGCTATTCCGGCTTGCTGAACGCCCCCACCGGTAGCGGAAAAACCTTCGCCTTGTTCCTGCCTTTCCTGGCAGATTTTATAAATAAGCATCCCGACAACTATACCAGCCAAACCAACAACGGCCTGCTCATGCTGTGGATCACACCTCTCCGGGCACTCACCAATGATATCAGGAAAGCCATGCAGGAGGTTTGTGACGAGATTGGCCTGCCCTGGAAGATAGCCACCCGCACCGGCGACACCCCCGCCGCCGAAAAGCAGGCCCTGAAAAAAAAGCTCCCCGAAGTATTGCTCACCACGCCCGAAAGCCTGCACCTGATGCTGGCGCAAAAAGAATATCCCAAATTATTTCAAAGCCTGCAGGTCGTGGTCATCGACGAATGGCACGAGCTGCTGGGCACCAAACGCGGTGTGCAGGTTGAGCTGGGGTTATCCCGTTTGAAAGTTTTGAGTCAAAATGCGTTGGCCAATGAAAATTCAGACTCCCGACTCCCGACTAAAGACTCCCGACTCAAAATCTGGGGTATCAGCGCAACCATCGGCAACCTGGAAGAAGCGGCCGAGGTACTGTTGGGTAATGATTTTCCGCCTGAACGGGTAAAAATGGTGCGCGCCAACCTGGAAAAGAAATTGCAGATAAAGTCTATCATACCCGAAAATATTGAAAGCTATTCGTGGGCGGGGCATATCGGTTTAAAGCTGCTGCCGCAGGTGATGGAAATTGTGGCCAAGAGCAACACGACGCTGATATTTACCAATACCCGCTCGCAGGCAGAAATATGGTATCATGCCATTTTGGATAATTACCCGGAGTACGCCGGCATCATGGCCATGCACCACGGCTCGCTGGATAACGACCTGCGTAACTGGGTTGAACAGGCCCTGCACGCCGAGGCGTTGCGCGTAGTGGTTTGCACGTCGAGCCTCGATCTGGGTGTGGATTTCCGGCCGGTGGATACTGTTGTGCAGGTAGGCAGCCCCAAAGGCGTGGCCCGTTTTATACAACGCGCCGGGCGAAGCGGGCACCATCCGGGAGCGGTGTCAAAAGCTTATTTTGTACCTACTCATTCGATGGAGCTTTTGGAAGGCGCCGCGCTGAAACAAGCCATTGCCGAAGGCGTATTTGAAAGCCGCGACCCCATGCTGCTCACCATGGATGTGCTCATCCAGTACATGGTAACGCTGGCGGTTTCGGATGGCTTCCGCGCGGATGAGTTATTTAAAGAAGTGAAAACAACTTTCGCTTTCGCAGACCTGAAGCGCAGTGAGTTTAATCAGCTGCTGGATTTTATTACCACCGGCGGTAAAACACTGGCGCAGTATGATGAATTTTTAAAGGTGGAAGTTGAAAACGGCCTGTTCAAAGTAAACAACCGGCGGGTTGCCATGCGGCACCGGTTAAGCATCGGCACCATTACCAGCGACATCAGCATCCGCGTGAAATGGCTCAGCGGGGGCAGCTTAGGAACTATTGAAGAGTCGTTCATTTCCAAACTGAAACCCGGCAACACCTTTTGGTTTGCCGGGCGCAGCCTGGAGTTTATCAGGGTGAAGGAAATGACAGCCTACGTTAAAAAATCAAATGCAACCAAAGGGATCATCCCCAGCTGGATGGGCGGGCGGATGCCATTGTCGTCGCAATTATCGGCTATGTTGCGGGAGAAGCTGGATGATGTAGCCAACGGCATTGAAACGGACGAAGAAGTGATCGCTTTAAAACCCCTGTTTAACCTGCAGGCCGAGCTATCGCACCTGCCGAAGCGCAACGAGTTTTTGATCGAATCCTTTAAATCGCGCGAAGGGCACCATTTGATATTTTATCCTTTCGAGGGGCGGCTGGTACACGAGGGCATGGCATCGCTGCTGGCCTACCGCATCAGCAAAATAAAACCGGCAAGCTTTTCGCTGGCGATGAATGATTATGGCTTTGAACTGCTCACCGATGAAGATATCCCAATTGAGCAGGCGCTTGAAGATGTTAGCTTTTTCTCGATCGATAATTTGCTCGACGACATCCAGCACAGCCTGAACGCCAACGAAATGGCACGCAGGCGCTTCAGGGATATCGCCCATATCGGCGGACTGGTATTTACCGGTTACCCGGGACAGCAGGTAAAAAGCAGGCACCTGCAGGCTTCCACTTCGCTGCTGTTCGAGGTTTTCAGCGAGTACGAACCGGACAACGTGCTCATACGGCAGGCGTACAACGAAGCGCTGGCTTTCCAGCTCGAAGAGTTCCGCCTGCGGATGGCCTTGCAGCGCATTGTTACCCAAACCATTATACTAAAAACCATTGAAAGGCCAACGCCCTTTGCCTTCCCGATCATGGTCGACAGCCTGGGCCGCGAGCGCCTGACAACCGAATCGCTGGAAGAGCGCATAGCCAAAATGGCCCGGCAATACGGCGCAGGCGAAGTAGTTGATACGGAAAACCGCCGGGCACGGAAGCCGGGAATCACACGAAAAAAAGGCTTTTAGCAGCGGTTGGTGACGAACTTTGCAGGTGTATCATTTGTGAAAAGAGGTAGAGATAATATACTCGTACCAGTGTACCACCCGGCACACCTGGTTACACCTGAACACACCTGGTTACGCATGAACACACTGACAGGATCCTGTCAGTAACAAGTTATTACCGTAGAGACGCCATGCATTGCGTCTCTACCTTTTAAAATAATTGATCAATGCGGGCAGGCAGATCAGGAATATCCCAAACGCGAAACCGGACAGCAGGCTGCCCCAGCTTTCGACGGTACGGTTAGAGGTGAGGGCGCTTATGATAAACAGCGCGACAGCCAGTATCCCCATAAAAATGACCACGTAAGCACCTTGAGTGGTGAGAACACGCTGGCTGATTCTAAAATATAATCTTGATAAATAGTTCATCTGTTGGGATGTTGACTTTGCGTTAAAGATAATAAACATTTGGATAAGCAACATTTTTCACCTTTGTTGGAGTTGTCTCCAACAATCCGTAATACTTTCAAAAGCAACCAATTTCGTAGTTTTACAATACTGATAATATCGTTTCCGACAATGGCGGCAACAAATCATTACCATGAAAAAATTAATTTTTTTTGCCATCGGAATAATTTCATTAATGGGCATTGGCACTTGTATATACCTAACAGCGAGCGTAAGTGCAACTCTTCCTCCAATTAAAGGATATAAATATGAAGGAAGTGTAAATCAGTTTATTAAAGGCCTGCAAACGTATGTGGCTAAACATCCAAATACAAGTCTTGTTGACGGTGACATCGTGGGAGACAAGAAGACAGGACTTGCTTACGATATAACCATAAATATCGGACTTTCCACACGCGTTTTAACATATGATTTGAGATATGAGCCCGCAAATGAAACCGGCGATAAAGCAATCACAAATATAAAGTTAATAGGAGCGCACGATTTAACCAATAATACAGGTGGATATGGGATAAAGGCCGATGGAATGAAAGGACTGCTAACTGATTTGAATCTCTATATTTTCATTCCCCTGGAGAGTGATCAAAATATTAGAATAACTGCCTTATAATATGGAGGTCGGCGACTCTGACCTTTGTTCCTTCGCCTTTGTTGGAGTTGTCCCAACAACCAAATTTGCAATTCCGCAAAAACATCAGCAGATTGCATAAAGAATATTTCAGATGAGATCATTTTTAGCCTTCACCCTGTTCCTCTCTGTTTTTTTCACTGCAAAAACAGCTCATTCACAAACCATTGATAAAACCATTTTAACCCGCCCGTGGAATGCTTACTGGATCGCTTCGGCCGGCGATTACGGGCGGGGATATGGCGTTTACTATTTTCGAAAAAATATTGAGCTTGGGGCTAAACCCGCATCGTTTATTGTACACGTTTCGGCCGATAACCGCTATAAACTGTATGTAAACGGCACATTGGTTTCGCTCGGTCCGGCTCGCGGGGATACGTATTACTGGAATTTTGAAACGGTTGACCTGGCGCCCTATCTTATGGCCGGTAAAAATACTGTTTCGGCTATTGTATGGAATGAAGCCGAATACCGCCCCGAAGCGCAGATATCCCTGCGTATGGCTTTTATTATGCAGGGCAATACCGCCGCCGAGGAAATATTGAATACCAACAACACCTGGAAGTGCATAAGCGATAAAGCTTACCAACCCGTTACCGGCATCGGTTATCATCCTTATTATGTTGCCGGTCCGGGTGAGCTGGTGGACATGAATAAAACAGTAAAAGGATGGATGGCAACCGATTTTAACGACAGTACCTGGCCCGATGCCGGAACCCTTGAACATGGCAAGCCCAAGGGCACCGCCGATGCTTTCGGCTGGATGCTGGTGCCTTCATCATTGCCGCAAATGGAACGCACGCCGGAGCGCATCCCCGCTCTGCGAAAGGCCGAAGGGGTGAGCGTGCCGGCATCATTTCCTTTCACAAAAACCGCGGTAACCGTTCCTGCAAATACCACTGCAACGCTGCTGCTCGATCAAACGCATTTAACAAATGCCTATCTGACTTTTATTTTCAGCGGCGGAAAAGATGCCGGCATATCGCTTACTTATGCCGAATCGCTTTTTATCAGCATAGACAGGTTCGGTACAAAAAAGGGCAACCGGGACGATGTGGAAGGAAGGGTTTTTGCCGGCCGGAAAGACAGTTTGATCTCGGACGGCTCCGCCAACCAAATATTTAATACGCTTTACTGGCGCACCTTCCGGTATATACGTTTACGGATACAAACCAAGGACGAGCCGCTGGTGATCGATGACATTTACGGCACCTTCACCGGCTATCCATTTAAATTCAACGCGAAGCTGCAAACCGGTGATCCGGAGATGCAGAAAATGCTGGATATCGGCTGGCGCACGGCAAGGTCTTGCGCCATTGAAACTTATATGGATTGTCCGTACTACGAGCAATTGCAATACATCGGCGACGGCCGCATCCAGGCCATGGTATCATATTACAACAGTGGCGACGACCGGCTGGCGCGCAACGCCCTGAACCAAATGGATCATTCGCGCATCGCCGAGGGGCTTACGCTGAGCAGGCATCCTTCGTATAGCCCGCAAATTATTTCCACGTTTTCGTTATGGTACGTCGGCATGCTGCACGATTACTGGATGTACCGGTCCGATAGTAGTTTTGTGAAAGACAAGCTGCCGGGCGTAAGGTCGGTGCTGGGGTTTTTCAGCAAATACCAGCAGGCTGATGGCTCCTTAAAAGACACGCCATACTGGACATTTGTGGATTGGGTTATCAGTAAAGGCTGGCAAAGCGGGATGCCGCCAAAAGGTACGACAGGCGGCTCGGCCATTATGGACCTGCAACTGATGTGGGCCTATCAGCTGGCTGCGGAGATGGAAACCAAAATGGGCCTGCCCGACCTGGCGCATTTGTATCGCGCGAAAGCGGCACAACTGAAACACACCATTCAACTTAAATACTGGGACGCTGCTAAAAGCCTGTATGCCGATACAGAGGATAAGGATATTTTTTCGCAGCACGCCAATTCACTGGCTATACTCTCCGGCATGGTAAATACCGCTTCGGCTTCCGCGATAAGCAAACGGATGCTCGCGGATACTTCCCTCACACAATGTTCCATTTATTTTAAATACTACCTGCACCAGGCGCTGGTAAAAGGCGGTTTGGGTAACGACTACATCAACTGGCTGGGCATCTGGCGCGATAATATCAAAATGGGCCTCACTACCTGGGCAGAAATATCCGACCTGGTAAACAACCGCTCCGACTGCCACGCCTGGGGCGCCAGTCCGAACATCGAATTTTTCAGGACGGTGTTAGGCATCGACAGCTATGCGCCAGGCTTCAACAAAATAAAAATTGAGCCGCACCTGGGTAATATGAAAAATGCAGCCGGCGAGATGCCGCATCCAAACGGGAAAGTGGCGGTTGAATATGTTTTAGATAAAACGATCTGGAGAATAAAGGTATCGCTTCCTCAAAATACTTCAGGTGTTTTTGTATGGAGGGGAAAAAGTTACCCTTTAAAAGGGGGAGAAAATATGTTTAGAATATAGCACACTTACCGCCCACCCGTCATGCCGAACTTGTTTCACTGTTGTCCGGTAAAAAAAATTAGGGATAGCGAATAGCTATCCCAATGTTGATATTTGAGTTACCACACTTAAATAAACAACATGAGTAAAAATACATTTTTT
>JAQBOM010000055.1 GCA_028288025.1 Mucilaginibacter sp.
AGCTCGGTCGCCAGATGCGGCGTGGTGCCGACGCCGGCACTGGCGTAGCTCAGCTCGTTCGGATTAGCCTTGGCCCGCTCGACTAGTTGTTTGATCGAGGTGATGCCGGAGGCCGGCGTGGCGATGAAGACGTTCGGCGAGGTATCAAGCTCTGTGACCGGCGCGAAGTCTTTGATCGGATCGTAAGGCACTTGTTTGTATAGGCTGGGATTGACAACAAAGGCACTCGACGTCACCAGCAGCGTATAGCCGTCGGGGGCGCTGCGCGCGACCGTCGCGGTGCCGAGGTTGGTACCGGCGCCAGGGCGGTTTTCGACGATAAACGATTGTCCGAGTGCCTCGCTGTATTTTTGGCTGAGCAGTCGCGCCGTCACGTCGCTTGGTCCGCCGGCCGCGAGCGGCACGATGATCCGTACCGGGCGATCGGGGTAGCCAGGGGCCGCGGCCGTGAGGCCGAACGGAGTCGCGCCAATGGTCAGCGCACAGGCTCCCTGCAGCACAGCGCGGCGGGTGGTCCGCATCCGCTCAGCCATTATCGATTCCTCCCTGAATTGACGCCGTTTCGGCGGTCTTTTATCCATTCCGCAATAGCAGCATGACCGGCATCGCCATAAGTCTCGGCTTTTACAGTGGCCGAATCAGTGAACACCACCCGCGCAATCAAATTGAATTAAGCGCGGACGCCACGAATAGAGCGCGTCCCTTCGGGCTTCGGCGATAGAAGAGCCACGACGGACGCTATGTTTGGAATGTTCTCTAGGTCTGTTAGGCCGGCAATCGCTCCTTCAATCGCGTCGGGCGGCAACACAAGAATGGCGCAGTCGCGGAATTTCGTGAGGAGCTCATCCGTCGAGAGCGGGACTTCTTGGTTTCCTTTCGAAATTGCGACCATCTTTTCGATGACGCGGCCATCAATAAGTTCAGCTCTGAGCTTGACCGGGCGGCTGCCGATTTTCCAAGCTTGCTCGATTTCCTCATCCACATTCATATGTACGTGGGCGACCAATTTAGTGATGTCGGCGTCTTGTACTGCGGCATCAGAGAAGGTGTTCAGCCCTAATTGCCCATCCGAAATTGCCCGTGCGACCGTGTAGTGCGCGGAAAATTTAGCTTCCAACCCCGTAACAGGCCGATGATATGATAATTTATCATACGTATATCGTGTGACCCCGAGGTCGATCCTCTTTATATTATTTGGCCTAACTCCATCTTCATTGTGCAAGCGTAACGCCGCGTCGATGCTGGTGTGGGCCGATACGCAACAGGGATATGGTTTGGTCACCACGCCGCGTATTTCGAGTTCATACACCTTCCCGAGCTCGTCCAGTGCGGACATGTCGGCGGGCAAACCGCGTGAATATACGGAATGAAAACTTTTGGGCCCGTCGAATGGATGCGGGACCGACATAAATCCACTTTTAGCTAACATAGTTGCCTCTACGGCGTTTCGTGCAGCCAAACCCGCGTGCAGCGGCTTCGTCATGGTGCCGAAGTTACTGGTATTGCCGCTCGTCATCGAATAGGCGATCCCGAGTGCATGACCGACCGCCTCAGCATCGAGTTGCAGTAGTTTGCAGCAAGCAGCGGTGGCGCCGAACGTGCCGATCGTGACCGTCGCATGCCAGCCGCCTTCCAGGGAGTGGAGCGGTTGAGTGGTACGGCCGATTTTCGCCATTACTTCAAATCCTACGACATAGGCGTGAAGTACTTCGCGACCTGATTTGCCGTACTGCTCACCAAGTGCGAACAAACACGACGTCAGCGATACACTAGGATGGCCAATCAATCCCCAGGTCACGTCATCATAGTCGAGCGCGTGGGCGGCAGTGCCGTTGACCAGCGCTGCATCGTGAGCGGATGTTCGAAAGCCGTGGCCCCATACGGAGGCTTGTTGTGCCCCCGCGGACGCACGCGCCCATTCGGCAGTGAGCCGGCCAGCGGGTTCGATAGACCCAGCGATGGCAACTCCGATGCAATCCAATGTCGCCTCTCGCGCGACCTTCAGCGCCTTGGCGGGGATATCGTCGAACCGCGAGTTGACGATGAAGTCCACAATTTTCGGGGTGTGGATGGGTCTATTTTGTTGGTTGTTTGTCACGTTTCCTCCGCGAACTTCCGCCGGCCGTCTGCGCCGACTTTTAAGTATACAAGATTATACGGCTGGATCATAATGGATGCAATGACCCGCGAAAAGAGAGAGCCGAAAAAAGTTTTGGAGGAAACATAGCTGCAAGTAGGCGCGTTTACGGCAAACTGTACGCGCAGTTTTAGGTTCAAAAGCCTCTTGTATTATATGTTATACCGAAGTATACCTATGCAACAGACTGGCAAACAGGGAGCTTCCAACATGACTGCGCAAACTATTCTGCTTCCCACCGGGGCACCGAAAACCGGGTCCATTCCAACGGCCGACCGGCCGAAGTCTCTCAAGGGCTTGCGCGTTGCGCTTCTCGACAACGGCAAGGAGTTTTCCGATGTCGTGCTTGAAGCACTCGCCGAAACGTTGAGGCGCGATCATGGCGTCACCAACATCAAATTCTGGCGCAAAGGATTCCCGGCCAAAGGAGCGCCATTCATCGACGAGATGGTGGCGGAAACGGATGTTGCGATTAGCGGCGTGGGCCATTGCGGCTCATCATCGCCGTGGAGCGTCATCGATGCAGTCAATCTGGAAAAGGCTGGCGTCCCGACTGTGGCTCTGATCAGCCGTTCGTTCTGCCCGCTAGGCCAGATCGTCGGTCGTGGCGTCGGCCATCAGGGCTTGCCAATAGTGATGCTGCCGCATCCGATCGGCGAAGCCGATGAAAGCCGTATCGCTCAAAAAGGCATCGATGC
>JAQBOM010000040.1 GCA_028288025.1 Mucilaginibacter sp.
CTGGAAAAAAGCTTTAAACAATGTAATGCCTGCTGTTGAAGTAAAAAGCCGCCGCGTAGGTGGTGCAAACTTCCAGGTGCCTACCGAAGTTCGTCCCGAGCGTAAGGTAGCGTTAGGCATGAAATGGCTTATTAGCTATGCCCGTCGTCGTGGCGAAAAAACCATGATGGAGAAATTAGCCGGCGAGATCATATCAGCAGCTAAAGGTGAAGGCGCCGCGGTGAAGAAGAAAGAAGATACGCATAAAATGGCCGAGGCCAACAAAGCGTTCTCGCACTTTAGATTTTAATTAGTGATTTAGTGAATTAGTGAATTATTGATTTGGTAATATTATACTAATCAGTAATTCATTACTTCGCCAACTCATTCAAATAGAAAATTAGGAATTATTGAACTATCCAAAAAATCACTAATTCACTAATTCAATAATTCAGTAATTAATATGTCAAGAGATCTTAAATATACAAGAAATATAGGTATTGCCGCTCACATTGATGCCGGTAAGACCACTACTACCGAGCGTATTCTGTATTACTCGGGTGTTAGCCATAAGATTGGTGAAGTGCATGAAGGTGCCGCAACAATGGATTGGATGGCACAGGAGCAGGAGCGTGGTATTACCATTACCTCGGCTGCTACAACTATCGACTGGAAATACAGGGGCCAATCATACCACATCAACATTATTGATACCCCGGGCCACGTGGACTTTACCGTTGAGGTAAACCGTTCGTTGCGTGTACTGGATGGTTTGGTGTTTTTATTTTCGGCAGTTGACGGTGTTGAACCGCAATCAGAAACCAACTGGAGGCTTGCCAATAATTACAACGTTGCCCGTATAGGTTTCGTTAATAAAATGGACCGCTCAGGCGCCGACTTTTTAAATGTTGTAAAGCAGGTAAAAAGCATGCTTGGCAGCAACGCTGTTCCGTTACAGTTGCCGATTGGTGCTGAAGAGAACTTTAAAGGCGTTGTTGACCTGATCAACTGGAAAGGTATTGTTTGGAATGAGCACGATAAGGGGATGACCTTTACTGAAGTGCCTATCCCCGAGGATATGATCGAAGAAGCAACCGAATGGAGAGAAAAACTGCTTGAATCGGTAGCTGAGTATGATGAAGGCCTGATGGAGAAATTCTTCGACGCCCCTGATACCATTACCGAACGCGAAGTTTTAGACGCATTGCGCCAGGCTGTATTGGATGCTAAGATCGTTCCGATGGTATGCGGTTCATCATTCAAAAACAAGGGTGTACAGACCATGCTTGATTATGTAATGGAGCTGTTGCCTTCGCCAATGGATGTTAAAGGCATTGTTGGCCATAACCCTGATACAGGCGAAGAAATTATTCGTCAGCCATCAGAAAAAGAGCCATTCGCAGCATTAGCGTTTAAAATTGCAACTGACCCGTTTGTGGGCCGTTTGTGCTTTATCCGCGTATATTCAGGTAACCTTGAGGCTGGTTCGTATGTGTATAACATGCGTTCAGAAAACAAGGAGCGTATATCGCGTATATTCCAGATGCATGCTAACAAGCAAAACCCTATCCCTAACGTTGGGGCAGGTGATATTGCAGCGGTAGTAGGCTTTAAGGATATTAAAACAGGCGATACGCTTTGTGACGAGAAACACCCGATCGTATTAGAATCAATGAATTTCCCTGAACCCGTTATCGGTTTAGCTATCGAGCCTAAAACACAGGCCGACGTAGATAAGCTGGGTATGGCTTTGGGTAAATTATCTGAAGAAGATCCAACCTTCCGTGTAAAAACAGATGAAGAAACCGGCCAAACCGTAATATCTGGTATGGGCGAGCTTCACCTGGATATCATCATGGACCGTTTAAAACGTGAGTTTAAGGTGGAAGTAAACCAGGGTGCGCCGCAGGTTGCTTACAAAGAAGCAATTACTGGTACTGTACAGCACCGCGAAACTTATAAGAAACAAACCGGTGGCCGTGGTAAATTTGCCGATATACAGGTTATTATTTCACCAAATGATGAAGGTGAAACAGGCCTGCAGTTTGTGAATGAGATTAGTGGTGGGTCAATTCCCCGTGAGTTTATTCCGTCTGTTGAAAAAGGTTTTAAAGCCGCAATGGATAATGGTGTATTAGCGGGTTACCCGTTAACAAACCTGAAGGTTCGTTTAATTGACGGATCGTTCCACGCAGTCGATTCAGATGCTTTGTCTTTCGAGATATGTGCACGCAGCTGTTACCGCGAAGCATTGCCAAAATGTAAGCCGGTATTGCTGGAGCCGATCATGAAGATTGAAATACTGACCCCTGAAGAAAATATGGGTGATGTTATCGGTGATATGAACCGTCGCCGTGGCCAGCTGTTGGGTATGGATTCACGCGCCGGTGCGCAGGTTATTAAAGCTACCGTGCCACTTTCTGAAATGTTTGGTTATGTAACCCAGTTACGTACCATTACTTCGGGCCGTGCAACTTCAACCATGGAGTTTGACCACTATGCCGAGGCGCCACGTAACGTACAGGAAGAAGTAGTTGCCAAAGCAAAAGGTAAAAAAGCTGCCGCGAATGCGTAAATAGTTTTTGGTTGATTGGGTTAGATTGAGTTGATTAAGTTCAACGCGTTTTTAACCTGATCAATTTAGTCAACATAATAAACTTAATCAACCGCTATAACAAATAGCTCTTATAGCGGTTACAAAATCAAAACAAGATGAGCCAAAGGATCAGAATCAAATTAAAATCGTACGATTACAACCTGGTTGATAAATCAGCTGAGAAGATCGTAAAAACAGTAAAGCCGACAGGCGCTGTAGTAAGCGGACCGCTTCCCTTACCAACTGAAAAGAAAATTTTCACCGTTTTGCGTTCACCGCACGTGAACAAAAAAGCACGTGAGCAGTTCCAGTTATGCTCGTATAAGCGTTTGCTGGATATCTACAGCTCAAACTCAAAAACTGTTGATGCTTTAATGAAGCTTGAATTGCCAAGCGGCGTTGAAGTTGAGATTAAGGTGTAAGGCTATAGAAGCAAGACATAGAGAAGCAAGAGGCAAGAGCCAGGAACCAAGATAATTTAAGGCCATTCGTTTATTCGGGTGGCCTTTTTGTTTGTATTTACAAACCTGATGGATAATTACTTTGTTTTGGAAATCAGCGTCTCACTATCTCCGAAATATTTCGTACAACACTTGTTTGTTAAAAACCATTCTTCTAACTTGCCATCAACCAAAGTACCCTAATGAAAAACCTACGGCTAATCACCATATTGCTCATATCACCTTGCATCGCAGCCGCCCAATCCACAAAAACGCCGCAAAAAGCGCTTGGGTATAAATTAGATACCGCGGTGCGGCATTTCATGCACAGTGCCAAAGTGCCCGGCGTAGCGTTGGCTGTTGTAAAAAACGGGAAGGTGATGTACGAGCAGGTCTACGGCGTATCCAACCTGGAGCTAAACACCGCGGTTACCGGTTGCACCGTTTTCGAGCTGGCTTCAGTAACGAAACAGATGACTGCTATGCTGGTATTAACTATGGTGCGCGAAGGCAAGCTCGGCCTGGATGATAAGTTGGTAAAATATATCCCCAACGCACCTGCCGCCTGGAACGACATAACCATTCACCAGCTGCTCGGGCACATGAGCGGGCTGGCCATGGCCTTCGAACCCAAAATGGATGGTTCCTATTTGTTAAATAACAGTAAGGCGCTGATGCTCAAAAGCGCCATGGAAACGCCCGTACTTTCCAAGCCCGGCGAACACTGGAAATACAGCGACCAGGGCTATTTTTTGGCCGGATATGCCTTAGAGAAAGCCACCAGTCGCAATTTCGATACACTAATGATCGACCGCATCTTTAAACCTATGGGGATGACGCATACACGCTTCCTCAGCCAGGACGATATCATTCAGAATCGCGCGCAGGGCTATATTGTTAATAAACAGGGTCAGTACAAGCACGACCGCCGAACTTGGCAATTTGACCTTACCCCGCATTTCGGCGTGATGTCAACCATTGATGATCTGGTGAAATACGAACAGTCGCTTGTGAAGGGTGATGTGATCACCCATGAGATATTTAATGAAGCCAGTGCGCCCTACCGCATTTTTTATAAGGACGCCAGGGAGCAGTACTCTTACGGTATGGGCTGGCAAATGCACGATGGCAGCGATGGCCGCCGCATTGCAGAGCACTCCGGCTACACCGGTACCGTTTACGTTCGCGACCTCAAAACGGGCATCACGGTTATCCTGCTCACCAACCGCGACGGCGATTTCGGCCCCAGCCCCCAACTGCTCGCGCACCACATCTCCCAACTCGTCGATCCCGATTTCCCGAACATTAATTTGCATTAGAAAAACGACTATGCAGAAGAACGCTATCCTCTCCCCATCAATTCATCCACCTTATTGCGTTCGGTTTGCAGCTCGCGGGCCAATTTGATCTCTTTATCGTTGGCTTTGGCTTTATAGGCTTTAAAATCTTCTTCCAGTTCTTCGTACAGTTTAGCACGGTACTTAGCTTCGTGCCTGGCGCCTGCCGAGCGGCTTATAACTACGGCGGCTGTTATCCCAAATACGAGTACCAGTCCCCATAAAATGAGGCTGTACGCAGTCTTAGAAAGCGATACGCCCAAAATATTTACATCGTCAACCTGTGCCTTTGATGTGTTCAAGCTTTGTGCTTTACTACTTGCATCAGTCTTCAGGCTATCAATCATTTTGGCTTGCGTTGTTAACTTGCTTTGGGCGTCCTTCAGCATGCGTTTGTTAAAGCTTAAAGTATCCGTAGCACTTTTCCATAGCGCTGATACTTCCGGCTGCTGGTAACGATAGATGCGGGATAGCAGGTATTGATACTGGCCATTGAGGCTTTTATCAACCGGGCCGGAAGGAGGGGCAACGGTGTCGTGTCTAAACCCTGTGGATGGGTGCACGCCTGGCTTAATAGCGCCTGAGTCGGTTTTGAGGTTGTAGGGCCTATGACGGTGATATTTATATGATCTGTATTTGGTAAATGGCTTTATTACGTGCGTTTTTTTGACGGTGTCCTGGGCAAAGCCCAATGTAATGCAGCAAATAAGTAAAGCTAAAAGCGGGAAACGGAACATAGAATACTGGTTTATAAAGTAAATTTAATATTTAGATATGAGATTTGAGACATGAGATTTGAGATTTTTTTGTTATTAGTTAATAATTCAACCCACGCATCAAAGAATATGAATGGCATAGATGCTATTAACAGTCTCATGTCTAAAATCTCACATCTCAAATCTATATATTAGCGGTATGAATATCGGTATAATCGGTTTAGGCGACATGGGGAAGTTATACGCAAAAGCTTTTTCAAAAGTTGGTTACAAAGTTTGCGGCTGCGACCTGCCGGAAAACCGGGACCGCCTTGAAGAGGAGCTTGCTCCGTATAAAATAAAGATCATGGATAATGGGCATGATGTTTCGCGTACGAGCGACCTGGTCATCTATTCGGTTGAGGCCGACCGTATGGCGCAGGTGGTAGCCGAATGCGGCCCATCAACTAAATACGGCGCAATAGTGGCCGGGCAAACTTCTGTTAAGACGCCTGAGATCGAAACCTTTGAAAAATACTTACCTGCCGATGCGCAGATCATCACCTTCCACGCTATGCATGGCCCCGGCTTTGAGCCCAAGGGGCAAAAGCTGATCCTGATCAACCATCGGGCTGACAAGAAAGCTTACCAGCGCATGCTGGACCTTTTCACAGCCCTGGAAACGGATATTGTTGAAATTGCGGATTACCACGAACATGATAAAATTGTTGCTGACACCCAGGCAGTAACCCACGTGGGTTTTGAAAGCATGGGCACGGCATGGAAGGCTGCCGGCTTTTTTCCGTGGGAAAATGCCTCGTACATAGGCGGTATCGATAATGTTAAGATTTTGACCACGTTGCGCATATTCAGCTACAAGGCGCACGTTTACGCGGGCCTTGCCATATTGAACCCGTATGCCCGGCAGCAGGTAAAGCGCTATGCCATATCCGAATCGGAATTGTTTAAGCTGATGATAAAGGAAGAGGAAGCCGAATTCAGGGCCAGGCTTTACCGGGCCCGTGATTTTGTTTTCCACGAAAGCCGCAAGCCCATAATGCTGAATGATAGCGTGATGAAGGAGTTTTCCCTATCGCAAAAGCCCGAGCAGCAAAAGCCTAATTCCCACCTCAGCATATTAAGCATGGTAGATGCCTGGTACCATTTAGGGGTTAATCCGTACGATAATCTTATTTGTCAAACACCGCCATTCAGGCTAAGACTCGGCATTGCCGAATACCTGTTTAAAAATGAGGAGCTGCTGGAAGAATCTATCGAAACGGCGCTATATGATAAAACCATCCGCGGCGACGATTTGGAATTTCACTCTGCCGTGCGTGAATGGTCGTCCATTATCGGATACGGTGATATTGAAGGCTATAAGAAGCATTTTAACGATGTACAATCGTTTTTCCAGGGCAGGCTGGAAGAAGGTAACAAGCAAAGCGCGGAATTGATCAGGCGGCTTATGATGGAGTAGAATCAAGTTAATCTTCGTTAATCAACCAGCGAGCTATTTCGCCTCATTTATTTGTTTAATGGCGTCATCTGCTGCCTTTGCTGATGCAGTATCATTTAAATTTGTGCGCTGTTCCTTAATCACATTCAAGAACCTGATCATAAATGGACCTGCGCCTGAATTCTTATATTTTATTCCATTAACTTTTAATTGCTCGATTCCATCCTGAGCGTATCGGGAATTATCTATTCGGCCTATCATTGCAGCAAATTTTTGGGTAAGGTGTATCCGGTCTTGTAAACCAACGGTTTTGTACTTATTATAAACAAATGGCCATTGGGCAGCCGTTCCATTGCTTGAATATATGCTTATTATCGCCTGTGTCAGCATGCCCTCGTTGTCATTTTCGACGCCTTTCGCCAATTTCATTGCCGCCGCCGTGTCGATCGCGGCGATACCGAATAGGGCAGAGCCCGCAACCTCGTATGATTCGCTGTTAAGTGCATCTTTAAAAAGCTGTAAATAAGCTGGATCTTTTAGCGGTACCAGCGCCCGAATAGCAGAAGCCCGCACCAGCGTATTTTTATCGTTTTGAGCGAGCGTTACTAAAACTGGCACGGCTGCATTTCTTAATTGGCGGTTTATTTTGCGGATGTCTTCTTTATTTGCCACCATAATATCGATTGTCTTTTTGCGCAACCCTGAAAATTTGTCATTCAACGCAGCGATCAATACTTTTTGAGCGCCTTTATCATCCTGATTTTTTGACGCAGCCTCAATAGCTTCAAAGCGGTCGAGATATAACGGGGCGGTAAAATATTGGAAAACAAATTCATCGAGCGTCTTATTGTCGGTTTTTTTAGTGACGAGTACCTTATCCGCATCTACATTTACCTGGTCGGGTTTTGCCGGTGTTTTGAAAGTTAAAGTGTCTGCCCTGCTCCGCATCCAAACCTGGTGACGTTCTTTTTTCCCATTAGTATAAATATCAATCGCCATGGGTAACGTAAACGTTTGTCCTTCCTGGTTTTGCTGCAGGTAAACGGTTTCTATTTTAGTGGTATCGTTCCATTTATAGTTGATGTTTATTACCGGGTGGCCCGCGCCATAATACCACTCGGTAAAAAACCAGTTCAGATCAAGGCCGCTGGCTTCTTCCATTGCTAAACGAAGTTGTTGTGCGTCAGCACTTTTGAACGCATTTGTTTTGAGGTAGATATTCAGACCTTTATAAAATGCGGCGTCTTTCAAATAATTGCGCAGCATATTTAATACACGCCCGCCCTTTTGATAAGTTACGCCATTAAATACTTCGTTTACACGTTTGTAATAAAAATTTACCAGGGGCTTCTTTGCGTTTTCGGGATTGTTCAAATAACCCTGCAGGCCGTTATGCAGGTGCTCATCTGCGGCATCTTTGCCATATTTATGTTCGAGCCAGATGATCTCACCGAAGTCCGCAAATGATTCATTGAGGGTTAAATTACTCCAGCTTTCAGCGGTTACATAATCCCCAAACCATTGATGAAATAGTTCGTGTTCGATACCGGTGTTATAATAGCTATCAACAAATTCGCGTTTATTTTTACCTTGCTCGCCAAACATGGTTGCGGTTGTGTTTTCCATAGCACCACTTACATAATCGCGAACAGCGATCTCTGAATACTTATTCCAGGGAAAATCAATACCGGTTACTTTTGAGAAGAATTCGATGGCTTCCGGCGTATCACCAAATATCTCCTTTACAAACGGTGCTGATTTCGGCTCAAGGTAATAGCTTACTTCTTTTCCATGCCAGCTATCTTTATGAATGCGAAAATCGCCAACAGCCACCATAAAGAGATAAGGCGCATGCGGCAGTTCCATTTTCCAGCTATCAGTACGGGTGCCGTTGCCATTATTTTTTTGAGCGGACAGCCGGCCGTTGGATAAAGTAACGTATCTTGAAGGAACGGTCATCACGATCTCGGCGGTGGTTTTTTGGTTAGGATGATCAATGGTAGGGAACCATGCTGACGATCCCTCCGGCTCGCCCTGCGACCAAATTTGTACCGGTTTATCCTTCTCACTGCTATCGGGATTGACGAAGTAGATTCCATGCTGGTCCTCCCTTACGTTTTTTAACTGCTCGGGTTTTGCCGTATAATCAAGGTAAATGGTATATTTTTCGCCCTGATTATATACCTTATCGAGTTTGATATTTAAGCTTAAACTATCATATGAAAAATGCAAGGGCATGTTAATTCCGTTCTTTACCATCGCAATATTTTGAATGTCCATCCCTTTTGCGTCGAGTCTTAATGTATCGGTCGGATAAAAGTGAGGTTTTAATGTTACCCATTCTTTACCGTATACATATCGCTTTTTATAATCAAACCGCAAATCAAGCCGGGTATGTACAAGGTCATTGATCTTTGCAGTTGTCGCCTGATAAATGCTTGGTTGCTTAGCCTCCTGTGCAAATAGGGGATTCAGCATCCCGGGAACCAATAGTATGCAGCTAAGAAATGTAACGATGATGTTTTTTTTCATGTCCGTATTTTTAATCCGGACAAATATATATAATTACATAGTACTATTTATAACATAGTACTATTATATTTTCAAATGAAAAAACAGCATAATAAAAATGGCGTCCAAAAGAAACGCCATGAAAAATGCCTATAGGTAATTATTAATTACTCCGCTTTAAACAGCGTCCACGGATACGCCTTCATATCCCTCAAATATTTCCCCTGCGTTTTAAAAAACTCGGGATGTTTTTTGAAGAAAGGCGCGGCCAGGAAATTGGAGCCGCCAGGGTGGCCCATGTGCGCCCACATTTCCATTTTGCCGGCAAGGACAGCGCTGGTCACTTTTCCCTGCACAGCGCCCATCGGGAAAAACGGCGGTTCACTCCATTCCTTGCAGCCTAACGGGTCTTCATCCACGTGCCCGTCGATCACGCAGCGGTTATAAGCGCTTTTATTATTGAGCGCATCGTAAGTATCGCCTTCAATTGTTTTGCCGTTGGCATCGTCCAGTTTGCCTTTGTAATCCACAGCGACCAGCTTCTCCATCCGCAGCCTGCGGGCATTTGGCGAACTGGCTTTATTATTGACATCAAACGTAGTTTCATCCTTGATGAGTTTAGCGTCGATCGGAAAATTTGAGCCGATGATCGCCGTGTCCTTCGACCGCCAAACTTTATAGTCTTTCAATCCCAGCTCCAGTTTGGCCACTTCATTGGTTTTGGTATCGCCGATCAGCCAGTCGTTGGCATAGCCGCCGTTGTTGTCGGTGGTCATAATTTTTATCACATCGTCAATACTGTTGCTATACTGTGCTGCTTTACGGGCGCGTACGAACTCAGGGGTACGGGTAGTGTCGAATTTATTAAAGCCGGTAATGGTTGTTTCGGTGATCAGTATGCCGTTGTTGGTTTCTACAAAATCATCGCCGCTATGAATAAAGCCCGGCGCGCAATCCATCAATATATGATTGCCTTTTGTGGGTTTAATATCAGCGATCACGTTCCAACGCTCGCCCACGATGTAATCCGTCCAGTTATTATGGCCCATTACAATTTTATGGTCCTTTGTAAAACTGCCCGTGGCAATAAAGGCGCTGCAATTGCCGGGCGCCTTGTTGTCGCCGCTGCCCGGATGGGCTTTGTTCATTAAAGAAGGTACATAGTATTGTGCCAGTTCAATATTGGCATTCAGCGCCGTAACATCAAGCGAGTCATATTTTAAGCCCTTGGCCTGCAGGCCCTCGGCAATGCCTTTTATTTCATCCTGGTATTCCTTGTCGATCTTGCTCCATAGAAACCGTGCCGATGCCGCGCGGTAAAATGCCCAGTCCTTCCCGCTGCTGCTGGGCAGGTAGTATTGCATCACTTTTATGAGCGTATCGATCTCGTTGGCAACCAGGTAGCCATGCTGGTACCCGATATCAGCTGGCGAACCCGAAAGGTGGACATATATCCACCCATTTTTATCTTCGCGGGTGGCTTTTCCAAGGCGGTCAGACGCAGTGGGAGATGGTTTACAGCCAAACAGCACAACTGTAATAAATACAAGCAATAAGGTTTTAAGGGGCGTTTTCATATCGGGGTTTCCAGCTTAAATTATTTAAGGATGAATTTAAGAAAAGTTTCTTAAAAAAAATACCGATGGTAGATGTGCAAATTTCAAATGTGCGAATGTGCAGATGATTCTTTGAATTAGAGATTCGGCGTATCAACAACCTAATCTCTAATCTCCAGCCTCTAACCTCTAACCTCTAACCACCAACCCCTACCTCACCAGCGTTCCGATTGCTTCGCCTTTGGCAATTTTCATGAAATTGCCCAGTTTGTTCATGTCGAAAACAATGATAGGCAGCTTATTCTCCTGGCAGAGGGTGATGGCCGTCATGTCCATCACGTTAAGGCCTTTATCATAAACTTCCTGGAAAGAAATTTCCTCGTAGCGGGTAGCGGTGGGGTCTTTTTCGGGATCGGCGGTATAAATACCATCAACGCGTGTGCCTTTTAATACCACATCGGCTTTTATTTCGATTGCGCGCAGCGATGCGGCGGTGTCGGTTGTGAAATAAGGGTTACCTGTACCGGCGCCGAATATCACGACCTTGCCCACTTCCAGGTGATGCATCGCCCTGCGGCGGATATAAGGCTCACAGATCTGCTCCATTTTTATGGCTGACTGCAGCCGTGTATCTACACCAAGACTTTCGAGGGCGTTTTGCAGCGCCATGCAGTTGATAACCGTGGCCAGCATACCCATGTAATCTGCCTGCGCACGCTCCATACCCGATTTCTCGGCACTCAAACCCCTGAATATGTTGCCGCCGCCTACAACAATGGCAATTTCAACGCCGGTATCAGCCACGCTTTTTATATCCTGGGCATATTGTAATACCTGGGTATTGTCGATACCGTATTGTTTATCGCCCATGAGCGATTCGCCGCTAAGCTTTAGTAGGATTCTTTTGTACATCAGGGTAGTGGGATTTATCAAAAATATAGAAATAAACTTATTGTTAAAATTTTAGGCGGTATTTGTTAAGTATTCGCCTTTAAACACGGTGGCCTGCACTTCAAAATCGTTATTAAAAACAATCATGTCGGCATCATAGCCTGATGCGATCTTGCCCTTTTTGGTCATTGAAGCCAGTTGAGCGGGATATAACGAAGCCATATTTATCGCCTCGGCAAGGTCAATGCCCACGTGCTTAACGCAATTCTCAGCCGCTTTCAGCATGGTCAGGCACGAGCCTGATAGTGTGCCGTCCGGCATCACATACCTGTCGCCTGTAAACTGGTGCTGATAGGTGCCCTTAGTGGCGGCCGTAACCGCGTCGGTAATTAAAAAGAGCTTATCGCCCAGTTCGCGTTTAGCCAAACGTACCATCGCGAAATCAACGTGAATACCATCGGCAACAATACTGGTATAAGGTTTTTCCTCAAATATCGCAGGAATATACCCCGGCTCGCGGTGGTGCATCTGCGGCATGGCATTAAACAAATGTGTTACCGCCGGGATAGGTTTATTTAAAAATGCTTTCCCTTCGCTATATGAAGCATTGCTATGGCCCGACGAAATGATGATGCCCTGCTGGTGCAGGTAATCAATAACCTCCTGGTCCTGCAGTTCGGGCGCTATCGTCATCATGCGGATCACACCGTCCGCGCTTTCGACCCACTTTTTTATCTCGGCAAGGGTGCCTTTTTTAATCAGCTTTTCGGGATGCGCGCCGCGTTTTACCGGGTTAAGGTATGGGCCCTCCAGGTGGATACCCCAAAAGTTACCGATACAGTTTTCCCGGTAAGCTTTCGCTGATTCAATACCCTGTTCAACAATATCATTGGTGTTGGTGCCGATAGTTGCAAAAAAACCGGTAGTGCCCTGTTTAAGCAGGTCGTTCTCCATCCGCTCAAGGGCAGCTACTTCGGGCGTACCGGCAAACAGCTTGCCCCCGCTGCCGTATATCTGCAGGTCGATCAGGCCCGGGGCCAGGTAAGCGCCATGCAGGTCGATCTTTTTTACGCCATCCGGAATAGTAGTATCATCAGTAACAGCAGTAACCTGGCCGGCGGTTATCAAAACGGCCTTTCCATTGGCAATATGGCCATCCGAAATAAGCTGCAGGTTGTGAAGTGCTGTTATCATGTGCTTACCTTTCTATTTGTCATTCTGAACGTAGTGAAGAATCTTCTGCGGTCGCTTTACAGTTTGCATGGTGAAGAAGATCCTTCGCTATCGCTCAGGAGGACAAAAAAACAATAATTATTATCACAAAAAAAAATCCCCTTCGTTTTAACGAAGAGGATTAAAATATTTAAGCTCCTAAGGCTACCCGCTTAAATGCGGTAACGGTGAGCCCTTTATCAACGGTTCCCAAAAACTGGGCAACACTTTTTGAAGGGTCCTTTACGAACTCCTGGTTCAGTAAAGTTGAATCTTTATAAAACTTGTTCAGCTTACCCAGCGAAATTTTCTCAACCATTTCTTCAGGCTTGCCTTCGGCGCGTATTTGCTCTTTGGCGATCTCAAGCTCACGCTCAATTGTTGTGGCGTCAACGCCATCTTTATCGATAGCAACCGGGTTCATAGCAGCAATTTGCATAGCTACGTCCCTTCCGGCCTCATCAGCCCCGGCAACGTTGGCGCTCAGGGCAACCAATACACCTAAACGGAAGTTACCATGAATATAAGCGATAACCTTTTCGCCTTCAACAGCCACATATTTAGAAATGCCGATCTTCTCGCCGATCTTACCGGTTTTATCGATGATCACCTCGCCGACCTTAGCGCGCTGAATTTCATTGTCAATTGGCAACTCATACAAGTCCTCCAGTGTAGCCGGGTTGTTCTCGACAGCTTCGTTAGCTATCGCGTTAGCAAAAGCAATGAACTCCGCATTCTTAGCCACGAAATCAGTTTCGCAGTTTAGTTCAATGATCACACCGCGTTTGCCATCGGCAGATGTACGTGCAATAACAACACCCTCGTTTGAGTCGCGATCCTGGCGGCTTGCAGCAACCTTAGCGCCTTTTTTTCTCAAAAAGTCGATAGCTGATTCAAAATCACCGTTTGTTTCGGTTAAAGCTTTTTTGCAATCCATCATACCCGCACCAGTTTGCTGGCGCAGCTTATTTACATCGGATGCAGATATTTGTACTGTAGACATGTTTCTTAATTTATTGTTAGAAGAGGCAGTCATAAGTAGCAGCAGCAGTAAAAACTGCAACTATTATTTTTAACTGCCTCCTTGTATAGTTAACAAAGCAGCTGATCAATGTTAATGACAGAACTTACTGCTACTGCCACTAAAACTGCAACTATTCTTCCGTTTTCTCAGCGGCAGGGGCTTCGGCAACCGCAGCATCAGCTTCAACAGCTGTTTTGCGGGCACGTTTTCCACCTTCGGCAGGCGCTCTGTCGGTTACAGACGGTGTTGAAGGAGTAGCTGCTTCAGGAGCATCAGCTTTTGCTTTCGCTGCTGCTGCTTCTTTTTCAGCTTCGTCTTCCTTCTCGCGCTTGCGTTCTTCCAAACCTTCAACTATAGCCTGTATGATAATGCCGGTAACCAACGAAATTGATTTGGTAGCGTCATCATTTGCAGGAATAGGGAAATCGATGTTCGACGGATCAGAGTTGGTATCAACCATTGCAAATGTAGGGATGTTCAGCTTTAAAGCTTCCGAAACCGCGATGTGCTCTTTCTTAACATCGATCAGGAACAATGCTGCCGGTAAACGGTTCAGGTCGGCAATACCGCCCAGTAAAGTTTCCAGTTTAATACGCTCACGCTGTATCATCAGCCTTTCTTTTTTCGAAAGGTTGGTGTAAGTACCGTCCTTAGTCAATTTATCGATGTTAGACATCTTTTTGATCGACTTGCGCACGGTAGCGAAGTTGGTTAACATACCACCTAACCAGCGTTCGGTTATAAAAGGCATGTTCACTCCTTTTGCATATTCAGCAACGATATCTTTCGCTTGTTTCTTTGTAGCTACGAATAATACTTTACGTCCTGATTTAACAATTTGCTTGATCGCTGCAGCAGCTTCTTCAAGTTTTGTTAATGTTTTATTTAAATCGATAATGTGGATACCGTTGCGCTCCATAAAAATGTACTGCGACATTTTTGGGTCCCATTTGCGGGTAAGGTGACCAAAGTGTACACCTGCATCCAGTAAATCCTGATATGTTGTTCTTGCCATTTTGTTGTCCTCCTTTGATTAACGTTTACTGAATTGGAATCTCTTACGTGCTTTCTTGCGTCCTGGTTTTTTACGCTCAACCATACGGTCGTCGCGTGTCATGATACCTTTAGCGCGCAGGGCTGGTTTCTTTTCAGCATCGAGTTCAACAATAGCTTTCGCGATAGCTAAACGAACGGCTTCCGCCTGTCCTTTAACACCACCGCCGGCAACGTTAACCTTCACATCGAATTTTCCGACAGAGCCGGAAACCTCAGTGCTTTGCATAACGATGTATTGTAGTGGCAATGTGGGGAAATACTCCTTGTAATCCTTACCGTTTACGGTAATTGCGCCGCTGCCATCTGTTAAGTAGATGCGTGCCACGGCTGTTTTTCTTCTGCCCGAAGTGTTAGTTGTTGGCATTTCTTCTTTTCTCCTTTAAAATTAAAAGTTAAATGGTTGTAGGGTTTTGTGCTGCATGAGGATGTTCGCCGCCTGCATATACATGCAAATTGCCAAACAATGCTTTGCCCAAACGACTTTTAGGTAACATACCGCGCACCGCTTTTTCAATTACGCGCGTAGGATGCTTTGCCATTAACTCCTTAGGAGAAATGAAACGCTGACCACCCGGGTAACCGGTATAAGAAACATACTGCTTTTCGCTGAATTTGTTTCCGGTCAGTTTTACCTTGTCTGCATTAATAACGATCACGTTATCGCCGCAGTCTACGTTTGGGGTGAAATCAGGCTTGGTTTTTCCACGGATGATCATAGCGATCTTTGTGGACAAGCGCCCCAAAATCTCGCCTTCAGCGTCAATAACAACCCATTGTTTGTTGACGGTTTTTTTGTTGGCCGAGACAGTTTTGTAACTTAACGTATTCACTTGCTTTAAATTAAATTTATTAAACGTTTATTATACCCCGCATTTTCGGGACTGCAAAGATACAGGTTTTTGGTTCATTTACAAATAGATTTTGAGTTTAATTGATTGAGTTGGATTGGGTTGATTGAATGTGTGGTTTTTGATTGTTGTAAGGTTGGAAAGTTGTAAGGTTGGGATGTTGGGGGACTGAATTGTTGAAGTTAGGATATTAGCTTATTTTATCTAAATTCACGTACTAAAACACACGATCTTGTCAGCTAAAACCTTCAACAGACCAGAGTATCGGTATTATATCATTTTCGCAACCTTTTTGTTGAGTCTTTACGCTTGCATTAAACCTGAAAAACACACCATAATAGGCCACTGGGTGATAAATTTGGCGATTTACAAGCGTATGACTCTAATAATGACCAGTAAGACCTTAAAAGTTGAGTTACTGCCAGCCGGATTTGGAGGCAAAATGATTTTAAAGTTTGAAAAAGATAGTACTGTTGAGTTTCCGGGGATAGGTTCCTACGACGTTCCCTGTACTTGGTCGGTAAGAAACGACGAGTTGAAAATAACACTTGATTCGTCGCGAATGATGAAGGCTGCTTTCGCCCAGTTTGACAACATACGTACTAAAAGTATTTTAAAGCATGATAAAAAATTGATAGAGGTGTATAAAGCAAAGTGCGATTCTATCTTATTGAGCAAAGATGTGGTTGATATTAAGAACGCTGCTAACATTTATACCGGCGTCTATAAAATAAAAATTGCGAAGAATGGCAGCATTTTGACAATCACCTCACCAACTACTGAATTTTTTCTGGTGAATGAGGATGACGTGCTCACAGGGCGAGTTCATGAAATCCTTACTGTGAAATAAGGGAATTTTTGTGCCCCCGTTCATTGTCTGTAATTTTCAACTACGGATTTCTATGCCGAGACACTATGTCGCCGGGCCGGAAAATATACCCCCGAACCATGCAATTGAATGGGGTACAGAATGGCACTTGTTTTAAAAAAATAAAAAACATCTTTCAGTGGTACTAATAACAATTAAGGTTATATTTATTTGATTGTTAAGCCGTTGAAAAATGAAAAGACTTATTTTTGCCCTCGTTTTTTGTATTACGCTATTAAATGTCGTTGCTGGTAAAGCTTTTACCCATAAAGTGTATTTTAAAATCAGCCTTACCAGGTACAATGACCCCGCAGATACAATCCATCGTGCTAAAAATCCGTCTCTGCATAAAAATGTAAAGCCCGCTGTTTCCAAAACAGCGACAACCAAAAACAGCGCTGCCGACCAAAAAAACTTTGCATTTTACCATAGCTATACTAGGGTAATTGAAATTAGTAAAAACCAAATTTTTAGCACCCCCGACTTCAACAACCCGGATAATAAACTTATAGATATCCTTATTCGTGCAGTTAAAGCACAAAAAATAACTGCTTATGAAAAACTTGCCGAGCCAAAGCGTGTTTTTGATGCCCCTTTTGTAAAGCCGTTAACATTTAAGGAGCTACAATCAAAAATAACAGACACCATAATTGTACCGCGTTTCGATAACGATGGAACCAAGATTGGAGAAAAAAAGGAGGCCGTTCCTTTTGACCCTCATAAAATTTACGGCTATGCATTAAAAGAGATTGTTTATTTAAACAAGCAAACTCAAACTGTAGAAACACAGATAGTTGGTTTGGCGCCGATGATTTACTTAACATTGAGTAATGGCGATACGGTGGGTACACAGCCTTTGTTTTGGTTAAAATACAAGCAAAGCAACCCGCTTTTAGCTGCCATCAGGGTTACCGACCCGGACAATAACTTGTACGACATTAGCCTTAATGACATTTTATTAAACCGCCGGTTTGATTCAAAGATCACCGAAGAATCAAACCCCAAAGGGCTAAGCATTAAAGATCATGTTAAAGGCACCGATGGGCAGGATAAAGAATCTAAGCGTATAGAGGAGGGGCTAACCGCATATAAAAACAGCTTCAATAAAGGTAAAGTTGCCGCGCGAAACGCCGGTACAAGTGGTGTTGCCAAAACCAATCTCCATTTATATCATACCTATTACAGGGAGCTATCAATGGAAGACCCCCGAGGTCAAATTTATAACCAGCCCAACAACAGTTTGTTTAAAGCCCTTGTCCAGGCCCTAAAAGAACATAGGGTAAACGCCTATACTGACTTAAGTGATCTAAAAAGTGTTGCTGACCGGCCTTTTACCGGCCCGTTAAACTATAAAAATGTTATGGGTAAAGTTATTGATTCAGTTTTAATTGCCCAAAACGACTCAAACGGAAACCAGGTAGGAACGCATTTTTCAGTAAAGGAGTTTCAATCAAAAAAAATAACCGCCTACCGGCTTAAAGAGATAGTTTATGTAAATAAGGCCAAAAAAACAGTTGAGGTTAAAATTATCGGGATAGCGCCAATTGAAACTATTACAACTCCGGATTCCGCAGTTATCCTGGGAACTGAAGTGATATGCTGGTTCAAATACGATCAATGCCGTTCCATACTTTCGGCCATCAAAGTAACGGATAATAACAAAAGCCCCGATATCAGTAATTTAGACGAAGCGATAATAAACCAGCATAGCGATTGGAAAATAATTGAGGAGTCGAACCCCCGGGGCCTCCGAATCATAGACTATGTTTCGGATAAAGCCGAGCGCCTTAAGGAAGCCGCGCGAATTGAAAAAAAACTGGCCGATTTTAGAAATAGTGTTCAGAAAGCTCCGTGAGATAGGGCCTGGAAATAATTGGGAAACAACAAGCGTTGCTCAATTATCCGTCAGCGGCGCACGAGAAGATCAAAGCGCAGGCCTGCACGGATTCTCGCGCGAGGTTGGGGGTATGGCTAAAATGTATGTTCAATTAAAAAGTTGTTTCCTAATACGGCTCAAACTTTCAGGTGTGATACCCAAATATGATGCAATATAGATCAATGGAATACGGGCGACGATTTCAGGGTGCTCATTGATCAGTGACAAATAACGATCTTCGGCGCTGTTGCTTTGCGCGGAATTGTATCGTAGCTGAAGATTGAGGTAGGCTTGTTGATAAAGATAGCGGAAAAATCTTTCGAGCTGCGGTATCTGTTCAAATAGCTGCTCCAGTTCATGGTGCGGCAGCAATAAAACTTCGCTGTCCTCAATCGCTTCTATATTGATACTGCCAGGTGATTGGGTTACAAAACTGTATAAGTCAGCAACCCAGTGCCCTTCTATGGCCAACTGTACCACATGTTCAGTGCCTTCATTGTCTATGGTATAAGAACGAAGCGCTCCTTTTTCTACAAAATATACGTAACGGCTGATATCGCCTTCCATTAATAAAGGTTTTCTTTTCTTCACAAACCGCCTGGAGATGACTTTTTCAATCAGCTTGAAATCTTCTTCGGTAATCCTTGCATATTTGTTAAAATTGGCGAAAAACAGCGTTGATATCATAGCCGCTAATTAATTCGGCTAATTTAGTGATTATTGCCTGTTTTTTCAGGTTAATGACGCGTACAAGCAGTCCTGTAGGCCGGCTATTTCTTTTAAAGAAAAAAGAAGCAGGTACACCGGACCGGCATACCTGCACATAATAGCGGGAAAATTATTTGCCTAAGCCGATTTGATCTAAGTAGGTTTTATTGTCCCAGAAAAGATGTTCTTCTATCATAATACCGTCTTTCCAGATGCCGATGGTAGCCATAGGAATATTAAATTTCTTACCGGTTGGTTGTATGAATTTACCGTTACCTATTGGCATTGGTTTGGTAAAGGTACCTTCAAACTGACCCGTCACTGCGGTGAAGTTGCCGGAACCGAAACGGATTGGATGTACTGATATATGGGTATCCGGAGCATACACGAACAATGCTTTCATATCTTCGATGTGCCTGGCCAGCCCAACTGTCATATGTCCATCAGGCCAGTAAACCCTAATATCTTTCCCATGGGTTTCATGGAAGCGCGCCCATTGCTGTCTGCTGAATACAATGAAGTCCAGGGTGTCAAATTTAACCAGGCGCTGTTGTATCAGTTTATCGGCATCAGTAAGGCGTTTTAGTTCGTTCCGCATGTTTGCGAGTTCCTGTTTAGTTTGTGCTTTACCTTGAAAAGCGGTGGCGACGATCATGATTGTAACAATGGCCGCGGCCTTGAATACATTTTTCATTTTCTTTAAATTTTAGTCTATTGTCGTTATTGACATAACAAAATTAGTACGAAATAGACTTTTTGTATTTGACTTAGGGTAAGAAATGATCTTGACGTATGTTAAGCGACTATTTGCAAACTGAAAGTCGTTACATTTTGATTGGTCCATTGAAACTTTCCCTTGCTGTCAAGCCCAACGCTCAGGCCTGCGCAGATTCTATCGCGAGGTTGGGGGCAAATAAATAGGCGCCTTCGAAAAATTGTTCTAATAATTAAAAAATAAACAAAAATCATTTGACTCAAATGATTTTTGTTTATACGAAAAACCCTTGGGTCTTCTTGTGATTCCTGCTTTGACGGGTGCCCTGCCAGTGACAGGCAAACAACAAAGTGGTTCGGGTAGTTGTTTAATAATTAAAAAGCAAACAAATATTTAATTCAAATGAATATATTTACGATATGAAAAAAACCTTAACCCTTATCACAATTTCTGCAAGCATACTAATTGTAGCTTGTTCAAAGAACAATCCTAAACCGGCAGTTAAAACAGCCGATACCTACTGGCCGACCACAGCGGGCACCACTTTCACCTATAAAAGCGTTGACCTGAGCGGTACAGGGATTTCAACTACTTTAATGCTGAAAGACAGTACGTTGATAGTTAACAAATATTATCACGGTGTTTCCTTTGGCGGAGATACAGCTGTGGAGTATCTATACGAAGGTAAGCACTTATATGCCCTTCGCCAGGTAAGAAAAACAGGCAACCTGGCAATGGAGTATTCAATTTTAAATGATACGGCATCCGTTGGTTACACGTGGACCACCCCGCCTAATGAAACCGGCACTTATGCGGGCTCACCTACCAGGTTTATAAATAAAATAATTGAAAAAAATATAACTAAAACCATAAACGGAAAGATATACAATAACGTGATCCATACGCTGGTTCAGTTACAATTTGGAGATAACCAGGGAATCAATTATACAAATGCGGAAAGGCACGATTTTTACTTTGCCAAAAACATTGGAATGATCGAAGATATTGATACGAACGGTAGTACCGTCCTTTACACTACCGACCTTGTTAGTTATGTGATAAAGTAAGATAACACCTGTTCTCAGGCTGTTAACATGCCGATGCGGCGCCAAGTTAAGTATGCGGTGTATGATCTTCCTAAAACCAGGGGGTATATACATCACGGATGCTGTAAGCCGGCAGCGCTTTAAATATACCTATGATACAGGTCAGGCCTATGCGAAGCGGCATGTCAGTATTCTATAAAATACTGTTAATCAAATAATTATTTCTTTTTGAAATCTCAAAAACAATTGCCAACTTTATGATGACCAATTATCCTTTTAATTATGGCAGCAGCAATTTATGTCGATAAAAATGGCGATAGCCATGTTATCGATGACCCGGGTGCTGCAAACCCGGGCGTTCCGCCGGAAGCGCTTGAAGCGCTGAAAAAATACAAATTATGCGATTTTAAATATGGCGATAAAACGCTTACGAATGACAAGCTGCAGGAGGCGATAAACAAAGATATCAAAGCCGCCGGGGCCGACGAGGAAGCCAGAAAAAAATGGCGGGAGGCGGACGGAAAAATAAAAGCCGATGCCAAAGCCGATGCAGAAGCAGCAATTAAAAAGATCGGAAAAAAATGCCAGGACGAAATCGACGCTGCTGATAAAGAAATGAATGGAATTATTGATGCTATCAACGCTGGAAACCCTCCGCCGGGTTACGGTGGCTTGAGTAAGTCTGTTGCCAAGGATCAAGCGCATGATGCAAGAGACGCAAAAGTCAACGGGAAAGGCGGGATTGTGGAACGATGCAAAAAGAAGAAAACGGACGCGCAAACAGATTCGAACACTAAAGCAGCCGGAGAAATAAAAAAATTAGGGAAGGAGCCGCCGCCCCCACCCGAACCACCGGTTTCATGCGCACCGAATGCGGCATGTAAGAATTGTGATAAAGGATACATAGCGCCCAACCCGGCATACGTGCCTCAGCCTAAAAAAGATGATAAAAAAGGCGACGCCCCGGCGGAATCACCAGAGCCTAAATACACCGGCCATATAGCCGCCATTAGCAGCCTCGATAAAGATCACATGTATTTTTGTACGTGTGGTTTAAAGTGATCAACTCGTGGTTGTGCCTGGTAATCTTTAAGGCCGTTAAATCAAAAGTAAATTATAACTGAAAATTAAGTAAATTTGTGTATGGAAACATTAATCATGCACCCCCAAAGTAAGGACCAGTTATTGGCTTTAAAAGCTATTGCTAAGGCGTGGAAAATAAGTGTTGAAACAAGCCCGTACAATCCCGATTTTGTTGCAATGGTAAAAAAAGCTGAAAAAAGAGGTAATTATAAAGAAATCGATCCAACCGACATATGGGGAAGTTTAGGCTTAAAATAGAAGAACTAGCCGGGAAACATATAAAACAGCATTTCAAGTCAGGCGATAAAGCGAGCATTAAGAAAATTGAAAAATACTTATCGAACTTACTGAAACACCATACACAGGTACAGGAAACCCTGAACCATTAAAATACGAACTGTCCGGATTTTGGTCGAGAAGAATAAATCTGAAAGACAGGATCATTTATAAAGTTGAAGAAAATATAGTCACCGTTTTGGTTATATCGGCAATGGGACACTACGAAAAGAAATAGTTTTTTCTGCTACGGAAGTTTACCAATTATGAAGTATCCTACGGCCTAACCGCCCATGCCAGCCCATCTGCCCCGCGGACAGGAATATGACCGCTTACTTCCAGTGTTTTTAAATCGACAACCGCTACATAATTATCGGCGGTACAGCCGATAAACGCGCGCGATCCATCGGTATCCACCAGGATGCCCGCCGCGCCGTGCCCGGTGCTTATGCGTTTTATTTCCCGGCGCGAAGCCACGTCGAAAACAAACAGGTCGCCGGTGCGCAGGCTTGATACCAGCACCCGCTTGCCGTCCGGCGTAAATGCAAGCCGGTTGGCGCCTGTAACCTTAGCGTCAATGGTAGCGATGAGTTTCTTGCCTGCCAGATCGATGATGGCAATGGTGCCGTCGTCCGCAGCCGCTGCCCACAGTTCCCTGCCGTCGGGCGATACATCAAACCCTTCCGAACCTTTGGATACGGGGATAACAGTTTGAAACCAATCCCGATGCGGCGGCGCAAAGCCGTTGGGGCCGGGATTGGGTTTGATCAGGCTGTCAGCTAAAATGCTCACCGTTCCCGATGCTACATTTGTGGTGTATACCCTTTTTCCGCCGGGCGCTACGTATATCATGTGCGTGCGGTCCTGTCCGGTCCCCATCACCCAGTCGAATTTGGCTGTTGCCGGATCGTACCTGCCAACAGCTTTGGTACCTTCGGCAGTGAACCAAACCTTGCCCTCAGCAAATGTTATTCCGTGCGGCCCCATCAGCGGACGGGTATCAATAGCGGGTAAAGCCTTTTGCCCAACGAGGTCGATCACGCTCAGTTCATGCAGGCCGCCGCCGCCATATATCGTAACATAAGCCGTTTTGCCATCCGCCGAAGCGATAACCTCGTGCGGGTCGGAACCTACCTGCACTTGCGCAACAACCTTCAACGTAACCGGGTCGATGATCGCCAGCACATGGTCGCCTTTCGAAAGGGCCAGTAGTGCGCGTCGCGGTGTAGACTGGGCTGCGCATTGCCCTGCAGAATAAACCAATGCGAACAGCAAAAAACTTACGGTTAGCAGCCTTGCCGGGCTTGCTTTAACGAGCTTGAAGAGCGGGCTGCAGGCGGGTTTGTTCATATCTTATTTTATCATTACCGGTGCTTCCAGTTTTTCCCAACGAAGCGCGAAACCATTGGGAACAAATACATATTTTAAGTGCTCGGTCATTTCAGCCGGGCGCGGTTTGGCTGTAACGGTTATTACATTCTTTGCCTCGTCAAAATTGGCTGTGCCGTCGCGCTTTATTCCCCATTGCCCGGTTTGCGAATTAAAGATGTAGGTCCACTCGTCTTTCCCAGGGATAACGAATACGCTATAGGTTCCGGCAGGCAATCTTTTTCCTTGTACGGTTATATCTTTATCCGTAGTAAATAAAGTTGCTTCATCCGCGCCGCCGCGCCACGCTTTATCATACGGAACAAGGCCGCCCCAAATGGTACGGCCATTTATTGCCGGGCTGCCATAAACGATGCGCAAATTGGCATCCGAAATAACATTTACAACGGTGTCGTGCGGGCTTTTCCGCATCCGTTGTGCATTTGAAATTGCCGGCAACAATAACACCGCCAGGCAAAATGCGAAAGCTTTAATTAAATGACTTGTTTTCATAACTGGTTGTTAAATAAAAGGATCGTTAAATTTAAGAAATTATATTCGCGTTAACTCTTGCTTTTTCTCGCCGCAGTCGATGGTAATGGTCACATCATCCGAAAGGATCATGCTTTTACTGCCGACCCCAAAATCCAGCCGGTTTATTTTGAACGTACCTTTAAATTCAACCGCACTTTCTTTATCCAAAAAGGCGAATGGTATCTCAATTTGCTTCGACCTGCCCTTCATCGTAAGTATAAACGTGCCGGTATAATTGCTGCCGCTTTTATGTTTAAAGTTAACGGATTTTAACGAAATTTTCGAAAAGTGCGCAACATCAAAAAAATCTTCGCTGCGCAGGTGCTCATCACGGGAAGAGTTGTCGGTGTTAAGGGTATTCACATCAACCGAGGCTTCAATTGTGCTGGCATTCAGGTCAGCGGGCACAAAATGTACTTTAGCCTGTAGCCCGCCGATGGAGCCGCCCGTGATAATACCCAGGTTTTTGATCTCAAACGTTACCGCCGAATGTATTGCCTGCGGCTGGGCATATAACCCTCCTGCGCAATGCGTCAGCACAATTGCTGTAAAAACAAATAATTTCTTCATGATAGATATTCTGCTGCTTTTGTTTTCATTGACGTAGGTTACTTGCCTGGCGTGCCGCCTGGTCCACCCGGCCCACCGGGGCCTCTGCGCTGTTCGGGCATTTTTATTTCGGGGTGTGCTGTACCGTGATGGCAGGTATTGCAATTGACAGCGATAGCCTGCACCATCCCCAGCGTATCCTTTTGTGCGTGGAAAAACTTCTTATTGATCTTTGCCGTCATCATAAACATTTGGCGCGCCGCGGTCTTTTCGGGTTTTGCGTCACTCGCAAAATCCATTTTATTGGTCTGCTCGTTGCGTGCATGACAAAAATTACAACGAACACCAAGCGACTCCGACCATACATCCATTTCGTGATCAAGCACACGATATGGGATATTTTTTGGAAACACCTTCAGGTTAACCAATTTTGGCGGTCCCTGCTGCTGTTGGGGTAATGTAGCAGCAACGCTTATTGCGGTTACAGTAAACACACCGGCAATTACAATGAGTTGTTTTTTGAAATGCATAAGATATCTGTTTGGTACGTTAAAAGTAGGTACCTGCAATATCAATTTTTTTGATAATCGACCCGGACCGGTAATTTATAGACAGAAGGAATATTTTTACCGATGACTTGAAGGCAGGTAGTATTAAAGATTACCAGACGCATCCCATCCGCTTTTCCATTTGCATACCTGAGGGTATAAAGGTAAATTTGTATAAAGTGAATTTAATTAAAATAGGAATATGGTAATTACAAAGGGTGAGTTACAGCATATTTTGGATACCATGCCAGATAAAATAGATGTAGAGGAAGTATTTGACAAAATACTTTTATCGGCCAAAATCGAACAGGCTTTGGATGAGTCAAAACAAGGTCTTGGTGAAGACTGGGAAGATTTTAAAACAGCATGGCTAAAAGAAGATTAGTAGCCATTGAGATTTTACCCGTTGCTAAAAAGGACTTGCAGGAGATTGTTGATTTCATTGCGAGAGGTTCTTTAAAATATGCGAAGCTCGAAAAACACCTGATCGTTGATGCAATAAATCAGCTTTATTATTTCCCCGAACTGGGTACCCCATTTGATTACAAGTCGGTCGATGCGCGCAAATTAACATTTAGAAATTATTTGGTTATATACCGGTTCAAAACAACAAATCTGATCGAGGTCCTTACCATCCACCATCACGCCCGTCTTATCGCTAATAACCCCGCTTTCAAGGGCGACGAATAAGTCCCGAATCCGGCCATTATAAAATCCTGCGAATCCTGGTTCAGACATTCTTTACAATCGCTCAACAACTCCTTCCGTACCTTTGTGTTTTAATCACTTATGAACACAAAAAACATCCGCCTCAGCGTACTCGACCAATCGCCGGTACGTAAAGGTGTAACCGCAGAGCAGGCCGTACACGAAACGGTTGAGCTGGCAAAATATGCCGATCAATTGGGCTATACCCGTTTTTGGGTATCCGAACACCACAACACCGGCGCCCTGGCCGGTTCAACGCCCGAAGTGCTGATGGCACACCTGGCCGGGCAAACCAAAAACATCCGCATTGGCTCGGGCGGCGTAATGATGCCCAACCACAGCGCCCTTAAAGTAGCCGAAAACTTCCGCATGCTCGAGGCGCTGTTCCCCGGCCGTATCGACCTGGGCATGGGTCGTGCGCCCGGCACCGACAGGCTAACGGCAGCTATGCTCAACCCATCCAACCAGTTCCGCGAACAGGATTTCGTGGAGCAGTTGTACGACCTGAATAATTTTTTCCATGACAGGGGAGAGCCGGGTACCCCGCAGTCGAAAATAAGGGCCATTCCGCAGGTGAAAACCGTGCCGGCCATGTGGCTGCTTAGCTCGAGCGGGCAAAGCGGCATATTTGCGGCGCATTTCGGTATGGGCTTTTCGTTCGCGCATTTCATCAACCCTAATGGTGGCCCCGAGGCTGTTGCCGCATATCGCGAGCGATTTAAACCATCGGAAGATATGCAGCAGCAACAGGCAAACATGGCCATCTTCGCGTTCTGTTCGGAAGATGAAGAGAAGATCCGCCGCCACCAGGCGTTAATGGATTACCGCTTTAACCAGTTCGAAAAAGGCGCCGGCATTGTACCGGTAGGATATGAAGATATCAAAGATGTGGTGTACTCTCCCGGCGAACTGGAGCGTATCCAGTACAACCGCAAACGTGTAATAACCGGCAATCCCGACCAAATGAAAGAAAAAATAACCCGCCTCGCTGTTGATTATGATGTAGATGAGATCATCCCTGTAACTATAACCGAAGATTTTGAGGACAGATTGACGTCGTACAAATTACTGGCGGAGATTTTTTTAAGACGTTAGAGGTTCGGTAAAACCGGTCACGTCCAATCTCCGGTCTTTCCATTATCCCAACTAATCTCTAATCTCCAGCCTCTGATCTTTCACATAATTAATTTAAACGAAAATAAATTAATCTTGGCAAGATAGTTGTTTTATAACCGATACATTAAAACAATAATCATATGGAAACGATAGAAAGATCAGTTGAGGTATTGAATGACCTGATCGAGATTAATAACGACCGCGTTGCCGGGTTTGAGCACGCAGAAAAAGATCTGGGCGATGAAGATAGGGATCTGAGCGATTTCTTTCGGAGCCAGAGAGAGATAAGCCGGCAGAATTCGCTGGAGCTCAGCCGTGCTGTAAACCAGCTTGGCGGCGAACCGGAAGACGGCAAGAGCTTAAGTGGTACTATACACCGTAACTGGCTTGATGTGAGGGCCACTTTTACCGGGCATGATCGCAAAAGTATTTTAGCTGAATGTGAAAGAGGAGAGGATGCTATAAAGAAAGCTTATGAAGATGCGCTCAACGGTGATAGTGGTTTGTCGGGCGAAGTACGGCAAATTGTTCAAACACAGCAGCAGGACATCATTGCCTCGCATGATAAGATACGGGCAATGGCCGAAGCCGGGTCGTAATTTTAATGCACAACTATTTGAACAGGCTGCCATAAGTTAAGAAATGATAAGCAAAAAAATCGCCAGGACCATCACAAAAATGACATTCCTGAAACTTACTTATGGCGGCCTTTTCTCTGGTTTTTACACTTGGATTATATACCCGCTAAACCACATTGGGGTATTTATCGTATCTTTGAACAAATTATAAACAATTCTCCCATTTTTGATATTATATCCTTGTGATCATCTTAATTTTCTTCATTGCCCATTGGTTCCTGTCTTTGTTCTTTCAAACATTTTTTCTGCATCGCTACGCGTCGCACAAAATGTTCAGCACCAATAAATTCAACGAGCGTGTTTTCCACCTTTTAACATTTATTTGCCAGGGGTCGTCGTATTTAAATCCGCGTGCCTATGCCATTATGCACCGCGAGCACCACGCCTTTAGCGATACTGAAAAGGACCCGCATTCGCCTTATTTTTTTAAGGATGTTTTTCAAATGATGTGGCGCACTGCCCAAAGCTATAAACTGTACGAAAAACGTTTAAAGGAACCCGAAGCCCAGTTTAAAGGCAATTATCCTGAATGGCGCATACTGGACTACTGGGGATCAACCTTTTTATCAAGGATATTATTCGGCTGCTTTTATATAGCATTTTATATCATTTTTGCTACCCATTGGTGGATGTTTTTGCTGCTGCCGATACATTTAATGATGGGCCCGATACATGGCGCTATTGTAAACTGGTGCGGCCATAAATATGGCTACGCCAATTTTGAGAACGGCGATAAATCAAAAAACACAACCCCGCTTGATTTTTTTATGCTGGGCGAATTATTCCAGAACAATCATCACAAGCGCCCCAACAACGCCAACTTTGCCGCCCGCTGGTTTGAGTTCGACCCGGTTTACCCGGTGATGAAGCTCATGCACTGGATACGGCTGATTAAGCTGCGGGAAGCGTATCTGTAGGGAATTCGGATGTTTCGATTTCGGATTTGGGAACGTTTGTTTTTGTCATTGGCGTTAAAGGTCGCGTTTTGCGCTTCCCTTAATCCTCTATCACCACGCCCATCGAGCAGAACTTATTGATGCGCTCGGTTACCAGTTCATCAACATTACGGTCTTTTAACACTTTCAGGTCTTTTAAAAGCTGTTTTTTGAGGGTAGCTGCCATAGCAACGGGATCCTGGTGTGCGCCGCCGAGAGGCTCTTTTATGATGCCGTCTATCAGCTTGTTTTTAAGCATATCGGCCGACGTGAGCTTCAGCATTTCGGCTGCCCTTTCCTTATGTTCCCATGTTTTAAACAGGATAGTTGAACAGTTTTCGGGAGAGATAACTGAATACCACGAGTTTTCGAGCATCATTACCTTATCGCCGATGGCTATACCCAATGCCCCGCCTGACGCGCCTTCGCCGATGATCACGCAAATTACCGGCACTTTTAAAACCGACATTTCGAGCAGGTTGCGCGCTATGGCTTCGCCCTGCCCGCGTTCCTCAGCTTCCAGGCCCGGGAAAGCGCCCGGCGTATCGATCAATGTAATTACAGGCTTATTGAATTTTTCGGCCATTTTCATCAGCCGTAACGCTTTGCGGTAACCCTCGGGGTTGGGCATCCCGAAGTTACGGTATTGCCGTTCTTTGGTGTTGCGTCCTTTCTGGTGACCGATGAACATAGCAGTTTGGCCATGTATGGTGCCAAAACCGCCTACGATCGCCTTATCGTCGCCAACTGTCCTATCGCCGTGCAATTCGATAAAATCGTCGCACATCAGTTCAATATACTGCAGGGTATATGGCCTTTCGGGATGACGTGCTATCTGCACGCGCTGCCAACCGGTAAGGTTGGTATATATTTCCTGTTTAGTGGCTTCCAGTTTACTTTCCAGCTCCGCCAGGGTTGCCGACATGTCCAGTTTGTTCTTGTCTTCAACCTGCTTAACCTTTTCGATCTGCTGCAGCAACTCGGCCAAAGGTTTTTCAAAATCAAAAGTAATCTTCATATACTTTATTGGGCCGCTAAATTAAATAAATCAAATGGTATTTTTATAACCACGCCTAAATCAGGTGCAATTCAAATTATCGCATTTTCATCAGGCGTTCCTACGGAACGCTCAATGCCGGTTTGATTTCCGGCCTACCAACCAGACGTCCCGATGGGACGATTATGGCAGTTTTCGCCCCATCGGGACGTCTGGTTGGTAGAAAAATATATGAAACCATTTTTCACGTTCCGTAGGAACGTTGATAGCAAGCGATAATTTGCATTGCGCCTTCTAAATCCCTGCCAGCCGCAGGCAGGCTCTCAAAAGGAGAGGACTTGATTTACAAACGTAATTTTGCTCTCTTACCCCCTCTCCTTGCGCCACCGCTAAAGCTAAGGCGTACGCGATTGGAGAGTGGCCGGGGTGAGGCGTTCCAAAGCTTCATACTTCTTGATTTGCTGCGGGGTCAGCAGCTCCCATGCTTTAAGGCACGACTGTAATATCACGTTCCGCATCTCGCCCTGGTATAATCCGTACCGGTTAGCGAAAAATATAAGCGAGCCGTTATCCAGCCGGTGATACTTAAAAATACTATCCAGTGTTCGCTCGTTATGGATAATGATCTGGCCCATTTCCAGTTTTTTGCGGTGCAGTTCCTTATTGATCGCGTTAAACTGGTTAACCTGTATTGGGCTTAGGTCAAGCTGTTTTTTATATTTCATTACCTTTTCTGGGTTGGGGTAGTGATTCAGCTCGGCAGCTAACGACATGCCGTAAATATCCTCGCCCTTTACCAGCGCATCATATTGTTTATCGCTTAAAGTTTTTAACCGGGAATGGTTGATGGCGCTGTCCGCGGCCGATTGTGCATTCGCTGTACGGCAAAAAATTAGTATGGCTATAATAAGTATCGGTTTTCGCATGGTCGAAATTTTTTCAAAGGTGGCAATTAATTTAATAATGCTTAACTGAAATATAAATTTCTGCCGGGCCGACATCTTTCTATACTTTAAAGAATATCTTTTTCATGTACAGGAAATAACAGCGCGGCTACGCTTTCATTACGTGTGTATCAGGCAGAAAGTCTGTTAGCTAACCGGCCAATGGTTAGGCCCTGCACGAGTATCGAAAACACGGCTACCATATAGGTTATCACCACAAATTCGTCTTTATGCATAGATGGAGAAAGAGACAAAGCAAGTGCAACTGAGAGGCCTCCCCGCAAGCCTCCCCACGTTAAAATTGCAACGGCATTTTTTTCAAACGGGATCCAGAAGCGCAGGAAATAGATGGGTACAAATACCGAGATCCACCTGGCAAGCAATACCACGAAGATGATGATCAATCCAATAAAAAATACCGTAAGGTTGAATTTTATTACTAGCATTTCCACGCCGATTAATAAAAAAAGGATAGCGTTTAATATCTCATCCACCATTTCCCAAAATTTAGTCAGGTAATCTTGTGTTATGTCCGACATGGCCTCATCTTTTACTTTACTGCCGGTTATAATGCCGGCAACCACCATAGCCAGCGGTCCGGAGATACCAAGGTGGCCGGCTATTGAATATCCGCCCATCACTATGGCCAGCGTTATTAAAATTTCAACCGCGTAGTTATCGATAGAGCGTAACGCGATGAAGCCTATATAGCCCAGTATGGCGCCAAACAGCAGCCCTCCAACGGCCTGTTGCATAAAAAGTTTTATCGCGCCAATCGCCTCAAAGTTTTGTGCGCCGTTTTTTGCCACTTCGGCGATGCTGATGAACAGCACCACGGCGACACCGTCGTTAAATAATGATTCTCCCGAAATTTTTATTTCAAGCGACGAGGGAATCCTGGCCGTTTTTAAAATGGCCAGTACAGCAATGGGATCGGTTGGTGAGATCAATGCGCCAAATAGCAGGCAGTAGATAAATTCGACGTGTAATCCGAATAATTTAAATAGATACCAGGACAGTACGCCTATTAAAAAAGTGGAAATGATTGTTCCAACGGTAGACAGGATGATTATCGGCAGTCTTTCTTTTTTAAGTTTGCGGGCATTTATTTGAATGGCACCGGCGAAGAGCAGGAAGCTCAGCATGAAATTCATCAGTAATTTTTGAAAATCTATAGATGCTACCAGCTGTATCGCTTTTTGTGAAAATGCCGGGGTGAATTTCCCCGAAACGGCGATAACAATGGAAGCCAGCAAAGCTAGTATCATAATGCCGATGGTAGGAGGCCATTTGATCCACCGGTGATTGATATAGCCAAAAATAGCTGCTAAAACAATGGTTATTGAAAGTATTCCGTTAATATCCATATAGTTGGTTATAGCACTGTGGTGCTATATAAAGCGCCCTTTAAATATAAGACAATATAGCCACAGTTAATCCCGCCTTTGTTGGATATGTAACCTCCGACAAGCTCAGCACATTCAATAACCGTTTCGGTCTGGAATGACGAATTGGTCCGATAAATGTATTAATAAACTAAATATTTGTCAGTTATGAGAGCTTCTCTCGCCGTGATTCCGTTATTATTATTGTTGATTTGTGCGATTTTATACTTATCAACCCATTATATTATCGCGTCATTCATCGGATTAATCGGGTTGGGCGCTTTGTTATTGAGCGCGTGCGCCTCGACAATAGATTTGCAATAACACCGGATTGGTGCTGATATTTCCCAATACGGGGATTTACGTACGTTATGTGCGTTCTCGCTTCCTTGTTGGGAATTCGCCCTTGTTGGAGTTGTCTCCAACAAGCCCCGTATGTTTTGTTGAAGACAACTCCAACAAAGGCGAGAACTGCATTTGGGCGTTTTCGCGGCCGTGATTTTTCAAAACAACTCAACCAATCTTTCCAGCGCCATACCCCTTGACCCCTTTATTAATATCGTCGAGTTTTTAACGGGATTAGCTTTTAACGCGTTTATCGCATCGTCTACTGTGGGGTAGAAGAAGTCGATAGTCGATAGTCGATAGTCCATAGCCGCTCCCGCTTCGGAGAAATCTTTGCCGATGAATATCCGTTCGTCGACCGGTGTCTCCATTGCTTTTTTAATGACTGATGCATGTTCGGCAGCGGCTTCATCGCCCATTTCAAACATATCGCCCAGTATCAGCACCTTTCGTTTGGCATCCAGCTTGCCGATGTTTTCAATCGCGACAAACATGCTGCTGGGATTGGCATTGTAATAGTCGCAAATAAGCGTGTTGGTTTGAGTCTGGACGATTTGCGAGCGGTTGTTTTTTGGCTGGTAACCTTCAATACCGTTGTTGATTTCCGCATCCGTCAAACCAAAATAAACGCCGATGCAAATTGCTGCCAGGATGTTATCAAGATTGTAGGCGCCTGTCAGGTTGGTTTTAACGGCAGAGGTGATGCCCAACTTATTATTTGTCCACTGCAAAGTTAAAAGCGGCGAATTTTCAATGATCTTGCCCGTAACAAGGTCCTGCTCATCACCCGTTCCATAAAACACCACGTTCTTTAATCCCCGTGCCTGCTCCATTTCCAATAAAACCGTGTCATTACTATTAACAAAAGCTACTCCGCGCTCCAGTCTTTCAGACTTCTTCAAGAAATCATATAGTTCACCTTTTCCCTTTTTCACTCCTTCAACTCCGCCAAAACCTTCCAAATGCGCCTTGCCCACATTGGTAATGAGCCCGTGCGTTGGCAGCGCAATGCTGCATAACAGCTCAATTTCCCTCTGGTGATTGGCGCCCATTTCAATAATAGCTATCTCGTGCGAACCGTCGATTGTTAATATCGTTAACGGCACGCCGATGTGGTTATTGAGGTTTCCCAGTGTGGCTTGCGTTTTAAAATGCCGGGATAATACTGTGTTGATTAGTTCTTTAGTGGTGGTTTTTCCGTTGGTGCCGGTGAGGCCAACAACAGGTATGTTCAGTTGCCTGCGATGATAGCGCGCCAGGTCCTGTAGGGCGGTTAACACATCATCAACCAGGATGTATTTTTCGTTAACACTGTAGGCGGGGTTATCGATGATGACGTATGCAGCGCCTGCTTCCAGGGCTTGCTGGGCAAATGTATTGGCATCAAACTTATCGCCTTTAAGGGCAAAAAACAGGCTGCCCGCAGCAATTTTCCGTGTATCGGTGCTGATGAGCGGGTGCTGGAGGAATAGATTGTATATGTCTGATGTTGTCATATATTTAACAATTCTGTCATTGCGAGCGATAGCGCGGCAATCTCGTAGCCCCTGCTTTGCTCCCTATGGTATGTTTTTGTTTCCCGAACAACGAAGAGGTGTCATGGTGAGCCCCGTCGAACCATAGCGGGCAAAGGCCTTTTACATTATGCACCGCCACTTTGCTTACATGAACATTAATATTCCTCCGATGGACATCCGTCAGCCCCGCGCGCCGTGGTTCGACGGGGCTCACCATGACACCCTTTTTCATTTCATCTTCATTATTTTTTCAAAAATACCACTCGCGATGACATGGTTTTTAAATTATTGCCCCTTCCCGCTGCATCCACGATACCACGGCTTTAATTTCACCATAACTGTAATTCTCGCCCAATATTTCTTTCAATGGGGCCAACCTTTCAGCACCGTAACTTTCTACAGCATCTTTTATGGCGGGTATTTTGCTTTCGCTGACCATTTCTTTCACCTCCATCTCGCCGGTCTGGATAAAATAAGCCAGGTGGCTTTCAATTGTTGTGGGTGAGAGGGTTCTTGCAGCAGCAATATCGTTAATGGTTTTGCCCGATTTGTACAACCTTAAGCTTTCCGAGCGTGTGTCAGAAACCCTTGATCGCACAGGGGCAGGGCCTGTCTTAACCTGTCGTTCGCGCTTGCGTGATTTCTGGCTGATCCTTGATGCCAGGCCATTTTTAACGCTATAGCTTTTTACCGGCAGCAAAAATTCGCGGCCATACCGCGCCAGCTTCACATCGCCAAAGCCGGATATCAAACGCAGTTCGTCCATCGACTGCGGTAAATAAGTAGCGATTTCCTGTAAAGTGGCATCCGAAAGGATGATATATGCCGGTACATTCTCGTGCAGGGCAATGTCGCGGCGGATGCTTTTTAATTCGGTCAATAATGATGTTTCGAATGGTAAAGCTTCTATTGGCCGTTGTTCTTCGGTTGTCTCGCTTAATACCAGCTCAACTTTTGCCAGCCCTTTTAAAACCGCGTCGCTTTTGCCGGTTAGTTTTAAAACCGGGTAAGCATCCTCAGTCACCTGCAGGTAACCCATCGCGCAAAGCTCGCGGATATACCGCAGCCAGTCGTTTTTGCTGATATCGGCGCCAATGCCATAAGTCTTCAGCTCTTTATGGTCTGCCCTTATCTTTTCACTTCTCGACCCGCGCAAAAAATCAACCACGTAAGTCCCGCCAAAGCGTTCCTTAAGCCGCACAACGGCCGACAGCAATTTTTGCGCGATCAGCGTGCCGTCGAATTTTTTGAACTCCGTTAAACAAAAATCACACGAGCCGCAGTTGTCGGGGAACGTTTCCTCAAAATACTTAAGCAAAAACTGCCTGCGGCAGGCATGGAGCTGGCAGTAATGCACCATGTCATTCAGCTTATTCAGCATGATGCGGCTTTGCTCGGGGTTGTCCTCGATCATCGCAAACTGCTTCAGCTTGTTGGCATCGCCCGGCGAATACAGCAGCATGGCGTCCGACGGCAATCCATCCCGGCCCGCGCGGCCTGTTTCCTGGTAATAGCCCTCGATGTTTTTTGGCATATCCATATGCACCACGTACCGCACGTTTGATTTATTGATACCCATGCCAAAGGCAATGGTGGCTACAATGATCTTCACATCATCCCGTAAAAAGGCTTCCTGCGTCCGTGCTTTTACAGCGTTATCCAAACCGGCATGGTAGGCCTCGGCAGCGAAGCCGTTTGCCTTTAAATCTGCTGCCAGCGCTTCGGTTGATTTACGGGACAGGCAATAAATAATACCCGAATCATCTTTGCGCTCATCCAAAAAATCAAGCAGCTGGTTAAAGCTATTCTTTTTGGGGATCACACGGTAGGTGATATTCGCCCGGTTAAAGGACGAGATAAATACAGCAGGATTTTGCAGGTTTAGTTTTTCGAGGATATCCTTTTTGGTGAGCTTGTCAGCCGTAGCGGTAAGCGCGATGACCGGCACACCCGGAAACGCGGTTTTTAACCCGGCAAGGGCAAGGTACTCGGGCCTGAAATCGTGACCCCAATGCGATATGCAATGTGCTTCGTCGATAGCGATCAGCGATACAGTTAATGTCTTTAAAAAACTAACCAGTTTGCCCTCATTCCCAAACAGGCGCTCTGGCGCGAGGTATAAAAGCTTGATTTGATTGTTTTTGAGTTTCGTGGTAAGATCTATTTGCTCTTCTGATGTCTGGCTCGAATTGTAAAAGGCTGCCGGAATGCCGTTAACATTAAGGGCGTCGACCTGGTCTTTCATTAACGCGATGAGCGGGGAGATAACAATCGTTAAACCGTCCAGCAATACCGCAGGCAGTTGGTAGCATAATGATTTGCCCCCGCCGGTCGGCATCAGCGCCAGCACATCCTTTTTATTTAAAACATGCTGTACAATGGCTTCCTGCTCGTGCCTGAATTCGCTGTAACCGAAATATTTTTGCAGTGCCTGTAAGGGGGTCATGTTTATTTAGATGTGCAAATGCGAAGATATGCAAATGTGCAGATTTTTGGTGAAGAGGAAATCAACTGGCGGAAATGAAAACAGGGAAATCGCGTTTAAAATTTATAGTAGCTTTTCCGGAGGAGAGTGAAAGTTAAAAGCAGACGTCATGCCGAACTTGTTTCGACACCCCACCGGGAAGGTATACGAAAGCAAGGTCTGCTACATGCAAAAGCGCACTGAGCGCGCGTGAATATCGTGAGAGGTGCCGAAACAAGTTCGGCATGACGTAGTGGTTTTTTTAAAAGCGATTTCCCTGAGCGTCTCCATTTGAATAAAAGATTTCCGGATTGATTTTCAAAAGCTTATTCATACATTTAAGCCACCTAACAAGTGGCTTTTTTTATTACAGAAATTGAATATTATGGGGACTACATTTGGCGTAATGGTATATGAGATACTTCCTGACGGTTGTTTAAACGGCGTTGGTTCTGATACCCATGACCGAACAAATGACAAAATTTTCAACGAAGTAGCGAGAAAGGAAAATGGGCTAACTGAAAAAACTATTGAAGGTGATTATACCTGTTCTTATATGAATTTGGATGGGAAATTTATAGTTGCTAATCTTAAAATAACAAAACCCGAAAAAAGTGAAGGCAGATTTGAATTTAATTGGATCGAGGCTGGAAAACAAACATACAAGGGAATCGGTTGGAAAACGAAAGAAAATCAAGTAATAGTATATTACGAATATTTAAATCCAAATTAAGACACCACCCCTTTTCACCCTTCCTAAAAATAATTCCTAAATTGCGTTTGCTGAATTACCCCTATGGTGAAAAAAATACTTCTTTCTTTTAGTTTTTTGGCCTGCATTTCCGCGGCTTTTTCGCAGGAAATATTATCGCCCGAAAAGTTTTTAGGTTATAAGCTGGGCGACCAGTTTACCCCGCAATATAAAGTAGCCGACTATTTTAAATATATCTCCAAAACGGCGAAGAATACCAAAATTGTGCAGTACGGTACCACCAACGAGAACCGCCCGCTGCTGGCGATATTTGTAGCATCGGATGAGAACATCGGTCGGCTGGAAGAGATCCGTAAAAACAATATGTACCTGGCGGGGCTGGCTAAAACCTCGACCATGCCACAAAGTTCAACTCCGGTTATCGTTTGGCTGAGCTATAATGTGCATGGCAATGAGCCAAGCTCGAGCGAGGCGGCCATGCAAACCCTGTTTGATTTGGTTGACCCCGCGAATGCGCGTACCAAAGTATGGCTAAAAAATACCCTGGTGGTTATGGACCCATGTTTAAATCCTGACGGGCACGACCGCTATATCAATTTTTATAATTCGGTAAAGGGTACCACGCCCGACCCGAACCCCACATCGCGCGAGCATGCGGAGCCGTGGCCGGGTGGTAGGGTGAACCATTATTATTTTGACCTTAACCGGGATTGGGCCTGGCAAACCCAGAAAGAGACGCAAGCCCGCATGGCGCTGTTTACCCAGTGGCTGCCGCAGATACATGTTGACTACCACGAGCAAGGCTATAACGCGCCCTACTATTTTGCCCCGGCCGCCGAACCTTTTCATAAAGACGTGACCGCCTGGCAGCGGGAGTTTCAGAACATTATCGGTAAAAACAACGCGAAATACTTCGACCAGAACGGCTGGATGTATTTTACCAAGCAGGAATTTGACCTGCTTTATCCCTCCTATGGCGATACCTATCCCATATACAGCGGCTCGATAGGCATGACGTACGAGCAGGGCGGCATCAGCGCCGGCCTGGCGGTTATAACCCGCAGCGGCGATACCTTGACGCTTGCCGACCGCATCGCGCATCATCACGCTACCAGCTTGAGCACTATTGAAACGGCTTCGGCCTATGCGCAAAAGCTGCTGAACGAGTTTAAAAAGTTTTACAGCAACAGCCTGCTTTACCCGCCGGGTGAGTATAAAACCTATGTAGTTAAAAACACCAGCAATGACAAAATAAACGCCCTGGCCAAACTGCTTGACCGGAACGGGATACTATACGGCTTTGGCTTAAACACACGGGTGTCCGGGTTCAATTATATTACCGGGAAAACCGAAAGCTACAGTGCCGGGCAAAATGATATGGTGATAAACGCCTACCAGCCGAAATCGGTACTGCTGAATGTACTGTTTGAGCCAAAAACCTTTATTGCCGATTCGGATACCTATGATATTACGGCGTGGTCGCTGCCGTACGCTTACGGGTTGAACGCTTATGGTGTGCGGGAATCGTATAAACCGGTTGCCGGGGCTATGACGCCGGCTAAAGTACAGGCAACAGCTAATTCACATGCATACGCTTATGTTTCGTCGTGGCAGTCGGTAAACGACGTTAGATTTTTAGCAGCGTTGTTAAAGAAGAATATCAAGGTAAAATATTCGGAACGGCCCTTTGAGGCGGCGGGTAAAAATTTTACCGCGGGCAGCCTGCTGATCACCCGGGCGGGTAATGACCGCGCGGACTTTGACCGCGTTGTTACGCAAACAGCTACAGAACTCGACCACGAGGTTACACCTTTATCATCCGGTTTTGTCGAAAAGGGCGCCGACCTGGGGTCGACCGTTATCAAACATATTTACCAGCCCAGGGTAGCGCTTTTTACGGGTGACGGCGTATCAGCCGAAGCAATGGGCGAAGTATGGCACTTTTTTGAACAGCAGATCAATTACCCGGTAACGCTTATCAGATATAAAGACCTTGACAGGGTTAAACTCGGCAATTTTGATGTGACCATATTCGCCAGCGGAGCTTATGACGACTTCCCTTCGGAAAAACTGCAAAGCTGGGTACGCGACGGTGGTAAGCTGATAGCGATAGAAAACGCGGTAGCGCAGCTGGCTGATAAAAAGGGCTTTTCCCTTAAAAAAAGGGAAGAAAAAAAAGAGGATAAGTCCGATGTAAAGGCCAAGCCATTGCCTATACATACATATGAAGAGCGTGAGAAGGAGGCTATTACTTCAAGCGTGCCGGGCGCTATTTATAAATTAAAGCTCGATAACACCCATCCGCTTGGCTTTGGCATGCCGCCGTATTACTATTCCCTTAAGCTAAGCAGCGATATTTACGAATTGCTTGGCGACGACGGCTGGAATGTAGGTACGGTTAAAAAGGATGGCTATGTATCGGGGTTTGTGGGGCATAAAAGCAAAGAAAGAATTAAAGACGGCCTGCTGCTGGGCGTTCAATCCCTTGGCAAAGGCACCGTAATTTATATGGTTGACGATCCGCTGTTCCGCAGCTTTTGGGAAAACGGGAAATTGCTGTTCAGCAACGCGGTGTTTATGGTGGGACAATAGGGGGAAGTTGGGAGTTGGCAGTGGGCAGTTGGATAGGTTGTTTATTACTTATACAAGTTTTAATTCCTCGACCCTCATAAAATGTTTTTTATTTAAGGTCATCAATGGTAATTCATTGACTATACATGTAGCCGCTATAAAAATATCCCTGAATTCTATCATTTTGTTTTGCCGTTTGAGTAGATGATAAAGTTGCGCGGCTTTAAAAGCAACACTATCTGTAAAAGGAAGTACACGAATATCTTCGGTAAGCGTACGCACATCTATTTCTTTTTCTTTAGCAGACGCGCCCATGTAAAGTTCATACAGTGAAACAGCGGAAATAAATAATTCCGAATCATCGGGGAGGAGATAAAGTGTTGTATTTAATTTGTCTTTGGCTCGGAGATGTTCAATAAAAATTCCTGTATCAATTACCATTGCTGCGGTTTAAAACTGTCAAAAGCCGTTTTGCTTTCTTCAAAAATTTTTAAATCGTCATTTGTCCAGGTGGACACTTTAGCTATTTTCTGTTTGTAAGCGGATAGATTTGTTTTCCCCGCATCTTGTATAGTTACCCCTAAGCCCTTCAATATTTGCTTTACCAAAGTGCTTTTCTTTTCGGGAATATTAATAATCAGCGTTTCCATATCACAAATTTAACAATATTCTAAACAAAAACTATGCTGAAAACCAGTTTGCAATAGGCAGTTTGCCGTGCGAATTAATCTGCCGACTGCAAACTGCCCACTATAAACTGCAAACTTAATTCGCCCCCTTCACCCTTCCTTTCTCATCTTCGGCGCCGGTTTGGTGCTGGCGGGCTTTTATTTTATTATTGCCGAAGTTATAAGTAAATGTAAGCCGTGTGATCCGGGTTTCGCGTTGTTGGCGGATATCCAGGTTGTTGCTTTGATAATTGCTGGTAACATCATTTCTGCGGGTTTTAAATATATCGCTTACCGACAGTTTGATGTTGGCTTTTTTATCCGCAAACGAGTGGCTTATACCTGCGTCGGTTGAGTATTGCGGCTTTACATAAAACAACCCGTATGTTAATGCCGACTGGTAGTTGGTTGTCAATTCAGCCTTGTAGCCTTTAAAGGGTAAAAACGTTTGCGTGGTACGGAGTTGAAAGGCCGCCTGGCCCCGGTTTAAATTTCCGCCTTCGAGGCCATTTGATTTAAAGCCCAGGTAAAAGCCGGTAGCGTTAAAATTGCCTTCCCACCACTTGGCAATGGTATACGGCGAATAGATATTAACGTTATAGCTATTTTGTACCTGCAAATTTTGTTCTGTTACAAACGAAACTTTGGTAGCCGGGTCCGTACCGGGTATTTCGGTAATTACATCAGTGGTATGGCTGTAACCAAGTGTTACGGTCAGGCTTTTATTATAGGTGTAATTAAATTCAAAGTTGCTGGTGTATTGCGGTTTCAGGTACGGGTTTCCTTTTTGGTAGGTATACGGGTCAAGTCGGTACACAAACGGGTTCAGGTTATCGTACCGCGGACGGTCGATACGGCGGCTATATGAGAAGTTTATTTCGTTTTTATCATTAATAGCACGATTGATGAATAAACTGGGGAAAAAGTTAAGATAGTGCCTTGGTATAACCTGCACGATATTCAGTGAATCGCCGGTAGCGGTTGAGCTGGTATACTCCGCCCTCAGGCCTGCTTGTATGGATATATGCTTAAAGTCCTTGCTTAAGTTGAGGTATCCCGCATCGATCTTTTCATCATACGTAAAATGGTTGGTGGTTTGGTATGCACTTGTAGCGGATAGTGTTTCCATCAGGTTATTGTTAGTGGTTACATCACTAAACTTTAAACCCGACTCCAGCTTCAACGATTTGCTTAATGGCTTGGTGTAGTCAACTTTACCGGTACGGATCTCGATGGTTGATGGCGTGACGTTCCCTAAAAACGCCTGTGGGTGCTGTACGCTGCCGTTGGCTAAAAAGAAATCAGTAACATATTGGGCAATTGAGCTGTTTTGAAATTTCGAATAGTCGAGGTCGGCGCTGATCTGCTGGCCCGCAGTGTCTATTTTATAGCTGTCATTTAAATTAAAGGCGATGTCGTGATAAGTTTGATGGATGTTGGATACCGTGTGCAGCGATGAATCGGCACTGGTAAAGTTTTGACCGATGAAGGTATGTGTATTGGTATTGTCGTCCTCGCCATTAAAATAACCGTTTAATACAAAGCCGAGTGTGTTTTTTGACGATATATCATAATCCGCGCCTAAACGGTAGCTATTATTTTGATCGGTTTGGATGATCGGGCTTGTTTGCCTGAAATAAGTTGTATTGCCTTTGTTATCGGTAATTATCCGGTTTAAACCAATAGTCTGTATGCGCTTATTGTCATTATGACTAAAAGAGCCGAATATATTCAAATTACCTTCCTTGTGGTTTAAGGATAAGTTTTCATTATCCTTGCCGTAAGCCCCATAGCCCGCGCCTACAGTTACACTGCCGTTGGTGCCGGTTTGTTTATTCTTTTTTAGCTTGATATTGATGATGCCCGAATTTCCGGCAGCATCATACTTAGCCGAGGGATTGGTGATGATCTCGATGGATTGTATGGTTGTGCCGTCGGTTGAGCGGAGCAGGGTAGCCAGCTGGGCCGACGACAGGTAAGTAAGCTTGTCGTTTATCATTACTGTAACGCCCTGCTTGCCTTTAAGGCTGATATTGTCGTCCTTATCGACAGACACGCCTGGCGCACGTTCCAGTATTTCCATGGCCGAATTACCGGCAGCCAAAACGCTGTTTTCAACGTTCATTACCGTTCTGTCTATTTTACGCTCGATAAGCGGCTTTGACGAGGTGACGTTAACCGTATTTAGCGTACGGCTGGCAGTTTTCATTTTTAAAGCCGGTACGGTAACGTCTGATGACGCTTCGGTTAAAGTAAACGGCTTGCTTAGGGATCTTTCGTATCCCACAACAGTGGCCCTTATTATATAGCTGCCGGGTTTAATATGCGCAAAGGCAAAGGTGCCCGACGGGCTGCTTAAAGTACCTTTAACCATGGATGAGTCCTGCGCTTTCAGCAGGCTAACGGTGGCATAATCCAATGGCTTGCCCTGTTCGTTGAGCAGCGCGCCCGAAACGGTTGGCGATTGTGCCGTTTGTGCAAAAAGTGTGGCTGCGCTTGTTAATAGCAGCAATAGGATTGTGTATATTTTTATGATAGGCGATTTCATTGTTATATGAATTTTAGGGCAATAGTATTCCATTAAAGAATTTGCTCTTTTTTAAAAATTAAATTAAGTTTTGGCTTGAAGTAAATGTCCCGGATGAGTAGCCGGTTTATATTATATGGTCGTTATTTAATCATCTGTCAATTTTGTATCCGGTTTTTGGACAATAGTTGTCCCACTAGGATTTTGCACCTGTTTTTTTAAATGTTAACTAAAATTTGAATTACCGGCTGCGGCCGGCGCGTTTATTGTATTTTATATTAAGATGCTAAAAGGGGTGGTAAGGTTACATTTAATTTAAGTTTTTTAGTACCGGGAGGAATTGCATGGCAACATCAAAAAAAGAAAAGGAGTTTTCCAAACCGGGTGTAGAGGACTTAGTAACGGAAATGGCTTCAGGCTTTTTCATAGCACGTGAAGTATGCGCTCTGTAACCCTGCTCCAAAGCCCTCCCGAAAGGGGAAAGCTTTGGCAGGATCAAAAATCCGCAAAATAACAGAATGCTTATATATTTAATGGGCGGTTTCATTATTGCGCATTCGCAGTAGTATCAACTTGTTTTAAAGTATTAACCGAATCCCTTTTAACGGTAACCAGGGTATCAACCTTACATTGCAGGCCATTATCGGTCATTATGAATGTGGCCGATTTAGCATTGTCCTTTTTATTAAGCTGCTTGCAATAGCCAATATCCACCCCGTCAAGCATATCGCTTAAGTTTTCGTCGACAACCACTGTCGAATTCATCGGAACTTTTAGAGTCATGAATAATTCTTCATCATGCCATAATTCATCTTTGGCAGCGTACAGCCTGTAATCGAACTTCAAAACGGAATCCTGCTGTAGAAACCGGTATTGCGTATTGCGTACATTCAGTAATGCATCGTCATAACTTCTGCCTTTCGCTTTGAATGTTTCAATAAGCATCGGCTGGCTGACATCGCTTTTTTCGATATAGATATGTATCCTTCTCCTGTAATTGAAATGCTCAAAATCATTATATGAATAAAGATCTTCGGTGATCTTAACATTTGGGGCCAGCGCTTTTATATTCAAACGCGTGCTGTCTTCGGCTGTAAAATATTTAACATCGTTTAACTTAAGGTAATACGTGTTATTCTTAGCGGGTTTAATGACTATGTTTTCGCTGAATTGTGCCGAATCTTTAAAGTTCAATGCTATTTGCGTTGAATAATAAATGAACACTACCAGGGCACACAGCCAGATCACCAGGACGGTTGACCCTGTTGAGCGGCTAACGGTACCTGTATTAAAAATCCCCTTAAGGGTCAAAAATATAATGCTTATTAAAGGGATAAGCGCCGCTAAAAACCCCGTAACGTAAATGAGTTCGGCGTGGTTGTGCCTTAGCAACCCGAACGGAAGATCACGGAAGGGCTCAAATGTGCCGAAGGCCAGCAATGCTACAAACGCAACGATAAGGAAGATAGCGAGCCCCAGGCAGCATAATAATACAAATACGCCAAACAATTTAATGAGCAGTTTTCCCGTTCCGGCAAGGAATATCCCCAGGTGGTGAAAAAAGTCGCCGGCAAAATCGCGGGCCTTATATACAAATGGCCGGGCTTCATTACCAAAGTTCGAAAAATTCTGGCGCACCGAGCTTAATTCGTCTTCCAGGTTCTTTTTAAAGCCCTGCAGATTTTGCTTTTCGCCTTTCATGGCCATGCGGTCGGCGCGGGTAACGGCCTTAGGCACTATTATCCATAATATAATGTATAACAGGAAGCCGGTGCCGCCGATAGGGAAGAACAAGGCGAACGCCAGCCGGATCCAAACGGCGTCAACGTCAAAATAATTGGCTATGCCCGCGCATACGCCGGCCACCAAATGGTCGTCCGGATCGCGGAACAGCCGGCGGTTTTCAGTCGTATAAGTAAAAGGTGCTTTGCCGTCATCTTCAGCATGCTCAAAGTCCGACACGGAACCCATTTGTTCAATAACCCCTGCAACGTCCTGTTCAACAATAACCTGCTTGTTTTCTTTTTCGAGCAGCTCGCTGAACATCTCGGCGATCCGGTTTTCAATATCGGTCGTGATCTCGAGGCTGTCGGCCGAGTTCATAAAATGACGTTTTACATCCGTCATGTAATTTTTTAATATCTCGTAAGCATCTTCCTCTATATGGAATACGATGCCGTTTATATTTATGATAATTGTTTTATTCATGATAAGCTTTGTTAATTAGTTCACTGGTTCATTAGTTAATTAGTTCACTGGTTCATTAGTCATTGCAAACTGTCTACTGCAAACTGCCTACTGCTGCTTTCTTTCCCCAATGGCTGTTGTTACTGCGAATGATAGCTCTTCCCAGGTTTTATCCAGCTGTTCGAGCACGTTTTTGCCCTCGTCCGACAGGATATAATATTTTCGTGGCGGCCCCGAGGTTGACTCAACCCAGTTGTAGGTGAGCAGGCCATTGTTTTTTAAACGGGTGAGCAAAGGGTATAATGTGCCCTCAACTACCAGCAGCTGGGCCTTTTTAAGCTCGGCGATAATATCGGAGGCATAGGTTTCGCCCTTTGCTATAATGGAAAGTATGCAATACTCCAGTATTCCTTTCCGCATTTGGGTTTGTGTATTTTCAACAATCATACTGCAAAGATATATGTTTTAAATTGTATTATGCAATACATAGTACTAAAATTATTTATTTTGCAGACCAAAAGGGCTTTTTTTTAAATAAAAGTGATGTTTTTTTCAATAACGCTTGACAATTTGATAATGGAACAGTACTTTTATCATTAATTAACTATTAACTGATCTTATTTTAACAAAATGAAAAAACTTCTACTAGTAAGTTTGTGTTTCCTGATGTTATGCATTACACAGGTATTTGCACAAAACCGTACAGTTACTGGTACGGTTACGGCCAAAGAGGACGGCCTGCCCATCCCGGGAGTAACAGTAAAGGTAAAAGGTACCAACACCGGTACCCAAACCAACACAGCGGGCAAGTATGCCTTGCCAAATGTGCCCGCAGGCGCAACCCTTCAATTTAGTTTTGTCGGTTACCAGGTGCTTTCGCTCACGGCAACAGGTAACGTACTAAATGCGCAGCTCACTTTATCGAGCCAGCAATTGGGCGAAGTTGTGGTAACCGGTGCGTTGGGTATTAAGCGTGCGTCACGGGAACTCGGTTTTGCTTCCACGCAGGTGAATAACAAATCGCTGACCGAATCGGAGGCCACCAACTTTACCAACGGTTTGACAGCGAAAGTAGCCGGTTTGGTTGTAGCTACCGCAGACAACAGTATTAATCCATCAACCCGTTTCACCTTGCGTGGCAACCGTCACATTTACGGTAACAACTTTGCGCTGGTGGTTTTAAACGGCGTTCCGATTTCTCCGAATGATGTAAATGCCATCAACCCGGATGATATCGAAAGCGTTGACGTTTTAAACGGCGCAGGTGCTGCGGCCCTTTACGGGTCTGAAGCATCCAACGGAGCGTTGATTATTTCTACTAAAAAAGGTAGCGGATCCAATACCCCGACTATTACTTACCAGAATACCTACCAACTGGAAAAGATATCTTACTTCCCTGCATTGCAAACACGTTTTGGCAGCTACGGTGGTGAAGGTACGCCTTACCAGGATGCGCTGACAGGCTATATTACTACACCTGTACCGTTTGAAAATCAATCTTACGGCCCTGCTTACAACGGGCAGCTTACTCAGTTGGGTATCCCTGATGAGAACGGGAATATACAGAAATATCCGTACTCGACTCCTAAAGTTGATCCCCGTCTGGCATTTTTTAACACCGGCCATACCGAACAAAATAACATTTCAATCTCGCAGGGCGATGCCTTAAACAGCTTCAATTTTACGGCCAGCAACGTGAACAAAACCGGTGTAGTACCGAATGATACCTATAACAGGACCACAGCACGGATATCGGCTACTAAAACCATGGGTATGTTAAGGATTGACGGTACCGCAGGCTATACCAGGTCGGCAACAAGTACATACGGAGGTGGTTACCAGAATACCGGAACCCTGCTGGCAACCTTGTTGAACACGCCGTCATGGGTGCCTATCGAGAACTTTAAAAATATCAATGCGCCATTTGCCAATGTGAACACCTTTTTTAACTCGTATGATATCAACCCTTACTGGTATGTGAATCAAAGCCGCATAAACACAAGGTCGGATATTTTCACCGGTAGCATTCAAGGTGTCCTTACGCCAACCAAATGGTTTGATGTAACTTACCGCCTTGCTGATAACTTCGGCACAGCCAATATACAGCAGACCAAAGCTGAGGTTGATTTCAATAAATATGCATTGAGCGACCCTACAGGCGGTTACGGAACTGAAGCTTCTTCAATATTCGGAGCGGGCGGCGTAAGCGCTAAAATCCCCGGCTATGTTTATAACACCGTTCAGTTTGGCGACGGAACAAACGCAACAGGTGCTGGCCCGCAAGGTTATTCGCGTTTGCAGCAGGATTTTATCCTTAACTTTCATAAAACGTTTTTTAAGGATTTTAAAACCAGCTTGCTGCTCGGTAACACCATTTGGGAAGAATATTATAAAAACATACAGAATAGCAGCACTAACCTGCTGATTAATAACTTTTATGGTATAGGCAGTATATTGGGTACGCCAAACACCAGCCTCGATGTTGAGCAAATACGCCAGGTATCATTCTTTGGCGATGCATCCATCGGTTATAAAAGCTTTGCCTTTTTAGAGGGTACGCTGCGTAACGACCGCGATTCGAGGTTGTCATATGTAAACCGTTCATTCTACTATCCATCAATAAAAGGATCGTTTGTATTCACCGATGCAATACCAGGGCTTAAAAACAACAGAACACTAAGCTATGGAAAATTGCGGGCATCATATAGCCAGGTGGGTGATGTGAATATTTCGCCCTACAGCTATGTTGATACATACAATCCAACAGGCGGATTCCCGTATGGTAATGTTGGCGGATTGAGCTTAAGCACCACTAAAAATAACCCGTTATTAAAGCCGGAGATCACCAACGAACTTGAATACGGTATTGACCTGGGCTTTTTCGACGGCCGCTTAAATGCCAGCGCAACTTATTATGATAACCATACCAAGAACCAAACGCTGCCGATCGCTACATCTCCGTCTACAGGCTATACACAAGCCTATATCAACGTAGGTGAAGTTCAAAACAATGGTTTTGAATTTAAACTGGACTGGAATGTGCTGACCAAAGCACAAAACGGTGTTGCTTTAACACTTGGCGGCAACCTGGCCATTCAAAACTCAAAGGTAATATCGCTTTATAAGGGATTAAATTCAATAACTATCGGCGGCTACGCCAGCGCAGCTGTTGATGTGGTTGTAGGCAAACCTTATCCTGAATTATATGGTACCGACGTTGCACGTGACCCGCAGGGGCATGTGATTGTGGATGCAAATACCGGTATGCCTTCATCAAACCCGAACCTGGTTGACCTGGGCCGCCTGACACCGAAATATCTTATGGGATTAACACAAAGCATAAGCTACAAGTTTATTACTTTAACCGCAGTGAGTGAGTTTCGTACAGGCTACGTAATTTACCAGCAGGGATTGTTTGCAGCAACCGCCGCCGGTTCATCAGCCCTTTCTGCTGAAGCCGGAAGGCAGGCGTTTGTATTCCCGAACTCGGTGATACAAACCGGTGCCGGCGTTTATACACCAAATACCAACGTAACTGTTGCAGACGGAAACCTGGGATTTTGGGATGCAGGCGCCTATTTTAACGCAGCCAGCACTTATGTAGTAAGCGGCGCAGCATGGTATTTACGTGAAGCGAACCTTAGCTTTGACGTTACTCAATGGGTAAAACAATCTAAGTTCATCAAAAGAGCGTCGTTGGCGTTTACAGGCAGAAACTTGTTTATGTGGAGGCCTAAATCAAGCACATGGACCAACCCCGAGTTCTCCTACAGCGCGAACAACAACGGAATAGGTGTCAGCAATACAGGCCAAATGCCGCCGACCCGTATATTTGGTGCAAATTTGAGCATTACATTTTAACATAAAAAATGATGAAAAAGTATATATTAATAATTTGTTTAACTCTTGGGCTAGCGGAAAGCGGCTGCAAGAGAGATTATCTGGATTTGAATACGAATCCAAACACCCCGTCGGCAGCGTCTCCTGACTTGCTTTTATCGGGCGCGTTAAAAACGACAGCTGGTTTTGTAAACAGTGGCTCGTACGTAATGTACGCGGCCTGGGTAGGCTATTTGAGCCAAAGTACCGGTTACCAACCGTTTGTTGCGCTGGAGCAGTACCAGTTTACTACATCTTCTTATGACGCGTGGACAACTCCTTATCTTAATATTTCAAACTATACCGCGCTTCAAAATGCTGCACCGTCGGCTAATTACGCGGCCATAGCGAAGATCATGATCGCTTATGACTATGAAGGCCTGGTAGATAACTACAATAATATCCCATATACTACGGCGATCCAGGGGACTGGGAATCTGAACCCTACCTATACAGCCGGTCCGGCTGTATATGCCGATCTGATGAAGCAATTGGATGCAGCGATCACAGCTATCCAGGGCGCGGCTGCAACGGCTGCCAAGCCTACAGGTGCTGATATTATGTATGGCGGTAATATGACCAACTGGATCAAGTTTGCCAATACACTTAAGCTGAGGCTGTGTATGCGTGTTTCGACTAACCCGAATCAAAGTGCTTTATATGGTACTTTTAAAGCAGCCGTAGCTGCAACTTCGGCTTTAGGTTATATCGATACAACTAACCCCGCCTCGGTAAACCCGGGATATACTAACTCCGACGCCAACGGCGGCCAGCAAAGCCCGCTTTGGCTTAATTATGGGACCAGTGCGTCAGGAACTGCTTTTACCAACCGTGCACAATACCAGGCGAACTCCTTTAATGCTAACCTGCTGGGAAGCAACCAGGATCCGCGTTTGATCAGGATATATGCGCCAAGCCCAACACCGGCCGCTGCAACTACTACCACAGCGCAGCTGCTGCCAGGTTCAGCAGTTAATACTTATCCCGATGCCAATGGTAAACTGCAAGCCGTTGTTTCAACAACTTTCGGCGATTCGCAGCCCCCTACTGCTCCTTCGGGTGGTTTAACACCAAGTTTAGTAGGCCCGGGTATTTTGAAATCACCCACTATGCCCGGCATGATATTGTCAGCTGAAGAATCGTTGTTTCTGCAGGCCGAGGCCGCTAAGAACGGCGTTATTGCAGGTGGCGTTGCTGCAGCACAAACCTTTTACAATGCCGGGATAACTGCTTCGTTTGTTGATCTGAACGCGCAGGTGAATACCGTGGGCAGTTCAGCGCCTTTGAGCCCGGCTGCATCCGCCACTCAATTTTACACCGGCGCCTACGCTTATCCAACAGCAGGCACAGATGCCCAGCAGGAGCAGGCTATCATAACCCAAAAATATATTGCTTTGAGTTTATTTGGCGCATTTGAGGCCTTTAACGAAGAGCGCAGGACAGGCTACCCTAACGTGCCGACATCGATCTATCCGGGAGCAAATGCTCCGAACCAGGTTACCCGGATTTTTTATCCGTTTGTTGAATACCAAACTAACGCTGCAAGCGTTGCAGCACAGCCGACTGTCGACAAATTCAATTCAAAAATTTTCTGGGCGATTGGCGCTTAATGAGATTAAACATTAAAAATATAAAGAGATGAAAAAATTAATTTTTATAATGACGCTGATAACGATAGTGTTCTCGTCTTGTCTTAAGGACTCGAGATACGTTAATTTCCCAGCAGCTACGGGATTTGTGAATTTCCCGCAAAGCGGCCTGGCTGCGTTTGGCAGCGACGCGATGACTTCAGATACTTCTGTTGCCAAATTTGCCGTTAGTTATGCTACTACAAACGCCAACCCGGCTATTTCGGTGACACTGGCGGTTGACCCCTCCCTGATGGCAGCCTATAATGCGGCAAACCCAGGCATCGTTTACCAAATTATGCCTGCAAGCGCGTATAAGTTGAGCACAACTTCCGTTAACATTGCTGCTGGGGCGCAGTATTCGTTTGTAACCTTAACCGTTTACAAAAATACGCTTGACCCTACGGTAAGCTATATGCTGCCGATCAAGATCGCCAGCGCCACAGGCGGTACCATCAGCGCGAACCAGAGCGTACACTATTTTCACGTGATCGGTAATGATTTTGCAGGTGCATACTTGTATGATTATACCAGGATACCTGCAGCCGGTAACTTTGTTGGCCATCCAGGAGTTTTATTACCTGACAGCCCAACGCAATTAGAAGGCATAAGCAGTTATTTCGCGGCCACAGAACGCTATATTATTAACTTTACCAAAACAACAGTGGGTGGGGTTGCCATGTATTCAAACTTTACTGTTATTATGAACCCTAGTGATTATCAAAGCATTTTCGTTGCAAACGGCCTTGCGATAACTACCGGGCCCACGCTGCCGAATTATACTGCCGGAACCTCATATACCTATAACCAGGTTGTTCATGGTATATTTAAAATGCATTATATAACTGCTAGCGGCAGGGATGTAACAGATTACTATTACAAGCCCTGATCAAGCATTTGATTAATTAAATTTAAAAAGCCACTCCAAAATTTTTGGAGTGGCTTTTTTTATCGGCCATTTGTACCGTCCTGAAATAGGTTGACACGGCCGCTGCCGGAGTGATATTATTTCTTAGCCACACTAAACTTTCCAGGCCCGATGAAGAACAATCCCGCGAAAGCGATAGCGTCTTCAATGGCATGCGATGCGCCGTCTAAGCCCTCGCCTTTACCAAAGTTGAGGGCGATCGCTATAATAAGATTGATTATGAGTAACAAGCAAACCGGGCGAAATGCCAGCCCGATGACTAATAGCACCCCGCCTAAAGTTTCAACCAGGGCGCTTGAAAATCCCCACATGACCGGCCAAAATTGAATGCCGACATATTTTGTTGCGCCGCCTAACGCTTCCCACTTATTTATACCACCCGTTAATTTGGGATAGCCATGGTAAATGAACATAATGCCCAGCCCGACCCTGATGATGAGAATACCGAAGTCGCGGTAGTTGCTTAATTTGTTTGAACGTTTCATGATTTGGAGATTAGAGATTAGTTGATCAGAGATTAGGGGAAACATTAAAGTTGATGCGTACTTTGTCTTTTACCGATAAATTCACAGGCGCCCCCAGCACCAGGCTGCAATTATCGGGTATGTGGCCTGCGGGGAAGTCAAAGCATACGGGGTATTTGTATTCTTTTACGGCTTCCATGATAATCTCAGGTACGGTTTGCCCGAAGGGGATGTCGTTATCTTTTACATCGGTAAAACCACCCACGATAAGCCCGGCCAGTCCCTGTAGCTTGCCGGCGCGTTTGAGGGTGCGTACCATGCGGTCGATGGCGTATAAATATTCGCCTACATCTTCAATAAACAATATTTTGCCGGAATAGTCGAGGTCGGAAACTGATCCGGAGGCCGCCATCAGCAGCGATAAATTGCCGCCGACTAAAATGCCGTTGCCCTCGCCGCTGCGGTTTAAAGTATTTGAACTGAATTGGTAACTGAGATCTTCCCCGAAAAGGGCTTTTCGCAACGTCTCCAGCGATGCAGCAGAGGCGTCGGGTATATTTACCGGCATTTGCCCGTGGATGCTCTGCGCGCCGTATATAGTGAATAAATGGGTATGCAGCAGTGTAATATCGCTAAAGCCGACCAGCCATTTCGGGTGTTGCGCAAACCTGCTGAAATCGACCCGGTCGATCATCCGTATGGTGCCATAGCCGCCACGTGCGGCAATGATGGCCTTTATGCTGTCGTCGTCGATAAAATGCTGCATATCTTTTGCACGCAGCTCATCATCCCCGGCAAACTGGTGATAGCTGGCCTCAACGGTCTCGCCCAAAACCACTTCGAGGCCCCACGATTGAAGCAGGGTTATAGCGTCAGTCATGGGGTTGGGCAGTTTTTTAGCCGGGCAGGTGATGGCAATTTTGTCTCCTTTTTTTAGATAGGGGGGGATGAGTCCGGAAGTAGCTGCATTAGGTTTATTCATAGTTTGTATTAAAAGAAGCGGCAAGATAGTACCGGGCACCTTACAAACTTACAAAACTTTCGGGGGGTGTTCAAGCTGTATCAGCTGTATACGATTGCAAGTATTTCACGTGTACCAGGTGTATCCAGGTGTATCCAGGTGTATCCAGGTGTGCCAGGTGTATCCAGGTGTGCCGGGTGGTACACTGTAATTACGTGGATTAGCTGTATCTCTTTCAAAAAATGGTATGCCTGATTTGGCGTATATTAATTCCGTTATTTGCTTACTTTAGCTATGTAAACATGGCATTATGAAATTTCGCTTTCTTTATTTATTATCGGTCATCATTCTCCTTGCGTCCTGCTCACCCAAAGGTCCTTACGCGCTTACCAACAAGGTTTATAAAGAGAAAACCAAAGCTTACCTGGTTACGATAAATAAACAAACGCCGGATTCGTTGCGCGACAGCACCGGCGTGCTTATACCGTCGGCATGGGTAGGCACCGTTAATTTTGGCATACGCAAGGCAAACTATGTGATCATCCACTATACAGCGCAGGATTCGGTACAGCAAACGCTGAAAACTTTTACCGTCGCCAGCACACAAGTGAGCGCGCATTACGTGGTTGCCAAAAATGGGGAGGTTTTTCATATGGTAAACGACTATCTCCGCGCCAATCATGCCGGTGTGGGCCGTTGGGGCAGCGTTACAGATATGAACAGCTGCTCGATAGGTATTGAAATAGATAATAACGGCAGCGAGCCCTTTACCGATGCACAGGTTAAAAGCCTGCTGGCACTGCTGGCCCAATTGAAAACGAATTACAATATCCCAACGGCCAACTTTATCGGCCACCAGGATTTCGCGCCAAAGCGTAAACCCGACCCAGGGCCGCTATTTCCGTGGAAAACGCTTGCACAGCATGGCTTCGGTTACTGGAGTGAGGATGTGCTTGAACTGGCCCCCGATAAATTTGATTACAAAATAGCGTTGCGCCTGGTAGGCTATGATACTTCGGACATCAACGCGGCCATAGTAGCATTCAAGCGCCATTTTGTGCAAACTGATATAACGCCGCAGCTAACACAACTGGATTTAAATATTCTGAACAACGTGTATAAAAAATACGCGGCGCTGTAGTTCACAACTTCATTTTTTGAGCAGGTATTCGATAATGCGCTCTTCGGGTTTAAAAGGCGCAAGGTGTGCCAGGCCGAGCGATGTTACGGCTGCGTCGATAATTTGCTGTTCATTTACATCAACCGGCCGACTCTGCTTTGCCAGGAAGTACTTCCCGGCATCCAGCATCGCCTTTAACGGGATAAGGCCAACCAGTTCACTCCCGGTGACTTGTACGCCACGTTTGGCGGCTTTAGCGCATACTTCCTCGAAGGCTATATGTAACGGCGTTATTTCAATATTCGTGAGATTCATGGATACCTGGGCTATGCCGTATTCCGGGATATGCCAGCCTATGGCTTTAACCGCTTTTAACGTACCGGGAATAGATGCAGGCTTGCCTGCGTCATCGCGCACAACCCGTCCGGACTCGCGCACATCGCGGGCTATTTCATTGGCCAGGGGTACTGATGTGGTATCCAGGTTTACATTGTAGGCAATCAAAAAATCACGCGCGCCGATCACTGTGGCGCCACGTTTAATATCCAATTCAGCAGGCCCGAAATCGGGTTTCCAGCCCGATAATTTTATCTTCTTAAAAAAACCTTCATATTCACCGGCACGTATCACCGAAAGGTTATGGCGGGTTTTATCAGGTTGGGCATGTTCGTATAAATAAACTGGAATATGCAATTCTTCGCCCACCCTTTTTGCAAGCTTTATGGCGTATTCAACCGTTTCGGCCATGCCGATATTGGCGATAGGGATCAGCGGGCAAACATCAGTAGCTCCCATGCGGGGATGTTCGCCTTTATGGGTTGCCATATCGATCAGCTCACCTGCTTTTTTGATTGCTAAAAAAGCGGCATCGATAACCGGCTGAGGCTCACCTGCAAATGTAAATACCGTCCGATTGGCTCCCTTGCTGGGATCAACATGCAGCAGCTTTACCCCGTCGACGGATTCAATGGCAGCTTTTATCTGCCCGATAGTAACCGGGTCAGCTCCTTCGCTAAAATTTGGGACGCATTCTATTAACTTCATGTAGCTAACTGTTTTACAATCCCTTTGTGCGCTGCTTACCCCATTTGATCATTTCGGCAACAACCGGCGTTAAGGTAAAACTATAGGTGGTAAGCTTATAATCAATGGTTACAGGGTAGGAGTTATTGACGATACGGATAATGAGTTTATTGGATTCGAGGTCCTTTAATTCTTTGGATAGCACCCGGGTGGTAATGGCGGGAACACTGCGCTGCAAATCGCGGAACCGGCTTTTGCCATCAAACATTGACATTAAAATGGGCAGCTTCCATTTACCGTTTATTATGGATAAGGTATCCTGTACGTAGGTTATTTTATCCTGGAGAGTGGTGATGTCATTTTTCATTTGATATACTTCGGGTTGGTAGTATCAAATGTATATCAAAAAGTTGACTTGTCAAAATACGAGAGAGACCTACGAAGTCTCGAAGACTTCGTAGGTCTGATTGGGTATTTATTCCTCCCCCTTTATCCTGAAAATCATCCCGTCCATATCCTCGTTGATGCGTAGCTGGCAGGCCAGGCGGCTGTCGTGGCTTGCATCGGGAAGGGTATCCAGCAGGTCGAGCTCAGCATCTGTTGGGTGGAAATATTGTTCAGGGCCTTCAACTACCTGCACATGGCAGGTCGCGCAAAGCGCCATACCGCCGCAGGTAGCCAAAATGTTATGATCAGATGCTTTTAAAACTTCCATCAGGCTCAGGCTGATGCCTTCCGGTATTTCTACGGGCTCTCGACGGCCCTGGCGATCCTCAATTGTAATATTTATCATATCAAAAGGCGGTTACGCCATACACAGTGGTATACTTAAAGCTTAATTTTTGATCGGGGTAAACCAGTTTGAAAGCGCTTTGGGCCATCAGGGCGGCTTCGTGAAAACCGCAAAGGATAAGCTTCAGCTTGCCGGGATAAATGTTAATATCGCCGATAGCATAAACACCAGGTACGTTGGTGCTGTAATCAACGGTATCAACCATAATGGCCGATTTATCCACGTTTAATCCCCATTCTGCAATCGGGCCAAGTTTTGGTGTGAGGCCGAATAGCGGGATCAGGTTGTCGGCTTCGATAACAGAAATTTCATTATCTCTTCCAACTATCTCCACCTGCTGCAGATGCCCGTTGCCGTTGATAGCTTTTATATGCGCCTGCAGGATGAGGTTGATACGGCCTTGTGACGCCAGTTCAAAAACTTTTTCAGCCGAATCGGGCGCGCCGCGGAAAGTGTCGCCACGGTGTATCAGGGTAACTTCTTCAGCAATATCGGCCAGGAAAATGGTCCAGTCAAGCGCCGAATCGCCGCCGCCTGCCAGTATAACTTTGCGTCCGCGATAAGCCTCGGGATTTTTCACCATATAGGCTACACCTTTCCCTTCAAATTCTTCGAGATTATCAATAGCCGGCTTACGGGGCTCAAAGCAGCCGAGGCCGCCTGCGATCACCACCACCTTGCTGTGTACTTCGGTGCCATCACTGGTTTGCGTAACGAATGATCCATCCTCCAGCTGCTGTAATTCATTTACCCTTTCGCCTAATGAAAAGGTGGGTTTAAAAGGCTCGATCTGCTCCATTAAGCCGTCAACCAGTTGCTGGGCATTGATCGTTGGGAAGCCCGGTATATCGTAGATGGGTTTTTGGGGATATATCTCCGAAAGCTGGCCGCCAACCTGGGGCAGTACGTCGATCAAATGACAGCGCATTTTTAATAATCCCGCCTCGAATACCGCGAATAAACCAACCGGCCCAGCCCCTATAATGCAAATATCTGTAGTTATTAGTTCCATTGAAGTTTTACTTATTATGACAGGCAAATGTACCGATCTAGATAACCGGAATGCGATGACAAATAGTAATATGCGATTACTTTAAGTTATAAGTAGAAAGGCAAAAGCGTTTAAACAAGTTGGTTAATTGCGAATGTTTGCCATGTAACTGGATAAACTGGAACGTGCGGAAGATATCCAGCCCTTTTATCTCGATAATGCTCAATTCATTATACTTTAATTCGCTGAACACCGATTGGATCGACAGGAAGGTAGCGGTTTCGGAATACAGCAGGTATTGCTTGATCGCGATGCTGCTTTCGAGCGTTATCTCTACGTTCAGGTCTTTAGGGTTTATCCCGGCTTTGGTAAGGGCGTTAAAGATAATATCCAGCGTGCCGGAGCCGGCTTCGCGGAGGATCAAAGGGATAGTCAATAATTGCTTTGGTGTGATCTCAGTTTTTTTTGATAGCTGGTTATTTGCCCGCGTAACCAGCACGATCTCGTCCTTGGCAAAAGGCGCATACGCGATCTGGGGGTAATGTGCAGCCCCTTCAACAATGGCAATGTCGACCTTGCCAGCCAATGCCAATTGGGTGATCATGTCGGTATTGCCCTGTACAAAGGTAAAGTCGATAGCCGGGTAATTTTTTTTAAACAGGGCCAATATTTTGGGCAGAATAGTTTGCGCTACCGTTGTGCTTGCGCCGATGTGCAGGGTGCCGGCTTCCATATTGCTCAGCTGAGCAAGCTCAGTTTCCAGTTCGGTATAGGTTTGGAAGATCCGGTCGGCGTATTGCAGCAATATCTTTCCGGCCGGGGTTAACATGATGCTGTTGCCGTTGCGAATAAATAGCTGCGCGTTTAACTGGTGCTCCAGCTCTTTGATATGTTTGGTAACAGCCGGTTGGGTAATGAACAGCTCGGCAGCAGCCTTCGTAAAGCTTAGCCGCGTTGCTACCGTATAAAATACCTTTAGCCGGAAATCGAAGATCATGGCTAAAGGTAATAATATTTTGGAGCCTTAACTGGCTGCCGACGCGAAGCATCGCGTCCCTACGCTGTTTTTTTGGAGGTTGCGATGATCACTATACCGCCTATTAACAATATCCCACCCAAATAAGGCGGCCAGTTAACTGTTTTTTGCCTGTCGGCTGAAATTTGAATAGGGCCGGCGTCAACGATCTTTTCTTTTTTGGTATAGGTGAAGCCTGTCCAGATAAGCATAACTGCCCCGACGACTATAAGTACAATTCCAATGGTTCGGTTCATGGCGTTGGTTTATAGTAGAAGACAAAACGAGCGAAATTGTTTGGCATGGCGTAGAGTTGACTCACCCGGTCATTGCTTCGCTCGACAAAGAGGGTGAAATAATTCAAAAGCAAACCACTCAATTATTATCCATTCCTATTTTATTCATAGCTTAGTATCACCAATTAACCCGTTATGGAACCCATTAAAATAGCGACCGCGCAGTTTGAAAACAAGAGCGGCGATAAGGCATATAACCTGCAAATGATCAAAAAACTTTCAGGACAAGCGGCGTCCGAAGGTGCAAATGTGATCGCTTTTCATGAGTGCTCGGTAACCGGCTATTCATTTGCGCGGCATTTTTCGCGGGAGCAGATGCTGGAGATTGCTGAGTTTATTCCCGATGGACCAGGCGTACGGGCATTAACGGAAATCGCCGGGGAATATAACATTGCTATTTTAGCCGGGCTGTTTGAGAGGGACGCCGACGATAAAATATATAAAGCCCAGGTTTGTGTTGACAAAAATGGGTTGGTCGCCAAATTCCGCAAGCTTCATCCCTTTATTAATAAGCACATTACGCCGGGGGACGAATACGTTGTTTTTGACCTATACGGCTGGAAGTGCGGTATTTTGATTTGTTACGACAACAATATTTTTGAAAACGTGAGAGCAACCAAATTGCTTGGCGCGGATATTATTTTTATGCCGCATGTTACCATGTGCACGCCGTCTACCCGTCCTGGCGCAGGTTTTGTCGACCCGGCATTGTGGGAAAACAGGGAAGCCGACCCAACATCATTGCGAAAGGAATTTGAGGGATTAAAGGGGCGGGAGTGGCTGATGAAGTGGTTGCCCGCACGGGCGTATGATAATGCGATATACGCCATTTTCTCGAACCCGATAGGCATGGACGACGATCAATTGAAAAACGGTTGTTCGATGATCATTGACCCTTACGGGGATATTATTGCCGAATGCCGTAAGCTGGATAATGATATCGCTATAGCCACCATTACACCGGATAAGCTTGAAAAGGCGGGCGGCTACCGCTATATGAAGGCCCGCCGGCCGGAACTGTACAGGGACATCATCGGCCAGCCGCATGTTTCCGAACAAAAGGTGGTGTGGCTTGAAGAATAGAAAACTTCGGGAATAAGATATTTCAAGTCCTTTGCTTTGGAGAGGACTTAGCTGAGGCCCTTTGTAAAAATTCCGCTATAAAAGTAAATCTTCTCAAATAATTGTCACTTGTACATTTTTAAATTTTATCTTAGCGTTACCAATTTAACCACCATGTTAAGACAAATCACCACCCCGGTCAAAACCTGTTTAGTATTCGCTTTTTTGTTGCTTAACGCGATATCGTTTGCACATGCACAGAGGCGGCCCAGGAGAGCCGCCCCCGCCGGGACGCCGAATGAGATACAGGTAACGCCGTATAAAACCACCATGCTGGCCAACGGTAATGACGAGGTGCTCATCAGCGTTAAGCTGATCGATAGCAAAGGCGATACGGTACCTGGCGCAAAACGACTGGTTGAGTTTCACATCAAGGGCGATGCCCGGATCGTGAAGGTAAACAACGCACAGGGATTTGAAACCCTGCCTCACACCGACAGTACCTCGCAAGCAAATATACGGGGCGGCTGCCAAGTGATATTGCGCGTTGGCCGTACCAGGGGGAATATCATTTTTAAAGCCACTGCCGATACTTTATGGCCAGGCTCAACCGAGATACATACTGTGCAGCCGGGCATTGCGCACGTGGTCACGCGCGATAAATATGTACCCAAAAGAGTTAACGGAAAGATTTTGGGCGCGGATATTTCCTTTTTACCGGAGTTGGAAAATCGGGGCATAAAGTTTTCCGACAAAGGCGTGCCCGGCGATGCGATACAACTAATGAAAGCACATGGGTTCAACTATATCCGCTTGCGGATATTTAATGAACCGGCCAATCCGAAAGGTTATTCGCCGAAACAGGGCTTTTGCGATTTGGAACATACCAAACAAATGGCCAAGCGCATCAAAGCTGCCGGTATGAAGTTTTTGCTTGATTTTCATTACAGCGATTACTGGGCCGATCCGCAACAGCAAAATAAACCTGCCGCATGGGTGGGTGAGGATTTTACCGCGCTTAAAAAATCGCTGTATGACTATACAACAAATGTGATGCAGCAATTGAAAGCCCAGGGCACCGCGCCGGATATGGTACAGGTAGGTAACGAGATAAACCATGGGATGGTTTGGCCCGAAGGAGGGATCAACAATCTTGACAGCCTGGCGCAGTTGATATACCAGGGTGTTAAAGCGGTAAAGGCGGTCAGCCCGTCGACTGTTGTGATGCTGCATATCGCTTTGGGCGGCCAGAACGCCGAGGCCAGGTTCTTCCTGGATAACATGGCCAAACGCAATGTGCCTTTTGATGTGATCGGCCTGTCTTATTACCCCAAATGGCACGGCACGCTTACCGACCTGAAAAATAATATGGCCGATCTTTCCGCGCGGTATAAACAGCAGGTAATGGTTGCCGAGTACTCGCAGCTTAAACGCGAAGTAAATGATATTGCTTTTAGCGTACCAAACGGCAAGGCGGTAGGTTCTTTTATCTGGGAGCCATTAAGTACCTGGGAAGGCATATTTGACCGCAGCGGCAAAGCAAACGATTACCTGGATGTGGTTTACCCTGAGATAGCGAAGAAACACCTTGGGGACTAATATGAAAGAGGAAAAGTATTGGAACTAACTTTTCAATTTACCCGTATAAAGCGGCATTGTAATTGTTGGATTTCAAGATTAACTTTATCTTTCATATTATGAACCGCCTGATCACCATAGCTTTATTTGCCGCTTTGTCCTCGTTTAACGCATCTGCGCAAGGTACAATTGCCGTTAAAGACGCAGGAAAACACATAGGCCAAACGGTTAAAATTTGCGACAAGGTTTATGGTGGCAAATTCATATCTGTATCAAATATTACTGTGCTTTATTTAGGTGGCGACTATCCAAACCAGGCACTTACAGTTATTATTAGCGGAGCCGGAAGGAGTACGTTTAAAGGCCGGCCGGAGGTTGATGATAAGGGCAAGGATTTTATTGTAACCGGTAAGTTGATTAATTACCAGGGAAAGCCGGGGATAGTGATCAGCCGCCCCGCGCAGCTTAAAGCTGTATTGATAGACAATAGCAAGCAACCCCCACTAAAGCTACATTAATTCGATAGGAAATTAGGCTGGGTACCAGCTTGAATCGGTTGATTGTGCTACGCTAAAACGACTTCCGGTTCCTGTTTGGCTGCTTGTGCATCCATTGGAATAGAAATATAGAATTTACTCCCTTCATCCGGCCCGCTTTCCACCCAAATATGCCCGTGATTTAACGCCATAAAGTCTTTGCATATTTTCAACCCTAAACCCGGGCTCTTTCCTTTAGAAGCTTTTAAATCGGCGGGCGCGTCAAAAATTTCTTCGTGGTACCCGGCCTTTATACCGATCCCATTATCCACGACAACAATAGTAGCAAACCCGTCCTTCATTGTGCCTGTTAGCCTGATCGATCCTTTTTCTGGCGTAAATTTTATAGCGTTTGACACCAGGTTGCGTAAAGTTATGGTGATCATTTCCTCGTCGGCAAATACGCTAATGGACGGCGAAATTTCGTTTACAACCGACAGGCTCTTTTGAGTAATAGCCGGGCGCAGCTTATTGATGACACCGTCGGCTGTTTTACTCATATTAAATAATACCGGGTAATAATTAAAGTTCTGTAGCTGATTTTTTGCCCATATGAGCAAATTATCCACTAATTCAAGCGTACTTAAGCTCGAGACTTTAAAAGCAGGCAGTAATGCTTCAATTTCCGCGGTGGTTATATCGCCTTCCTGCCAAAGGTCCAGCAAGCCAATCACCTGTGATATGGGATTGCGTAAATCATGCGAGATGATTGAGAAGATAGTGTCTTTTACTTTATTGCTGTTTTCGAGTTTTCGGTTTTGTTCCTGGATCAGCTTATTTTTCGTCTTTACCTGCCGGTATAACTGCTCCACAATAACAAGGCCCACGCAAATGATGATCACAGTAAATGTACCGATTGACAAAGATGCGCGCTGGTTGTTAATTATTGTTTGATCTTTTTCTTTCTCCGTCTTTAACCTGATATTTTCTTCTTCGCTGTTGACCTGGTTGGTTTTTGCCTGGTATAGGGCCGTCTCTCTAGTCTTTCTTAAACTATCGGGCACTTTGTTTCCGCCGCTGGCAAAACAAACCGGTATGATGCTTAAAATCAAAATTAGGATCAGCAGGCCCTTTTTAAATAGCTTAATCTTTACAAACATATATGAGTTATACGGCTATATATGAACAGTGTTTCATATCTGATGCAAAGTAAACAATTAAATTCGACAGCAGATTTTTGCAATAAAGGCGACCAAACTACTCAGCATTTACACTAATTAGTTTTTTACCAGCCTAAAACCCTTTTACCTTTTAAATGGTTATAGTAAGCAGTAATATTTTATCTATGAGATCTATCTGGAAAGGCTCACTCGGTTTTGGGCTGGTAAGCATACCTGTAAAACTATATTCGGCAGTACAAACCAGTTCGCTTGATTTTGATATGCTGGATAGCCGCGACCATTCGCGTATACGTTACCAGCGCGTTAATGAGCATACTCACAAAGAAGTGCCCTATGATAAAATTGTGAAAGGCTACAAGCTGAATGATGAATATGTGATTATGGATGAAAATGATTTTGCCGATGCCGCTCCCGAAAAAAGCAGGATAATTGAGATTGAGAGCTTTGTTGACATAGCTGATGTTAACCCGATGTATTATGAAACATCATATTACACCGAACCCGAAACTAAAAGCAACAAGGCATATGCGCTTTTGATACAGGCGCTGATAAAATCGAAAAAGGCCGGGCTGGCCAGGTTTGTGTTGCGCAGCACCGAAAGCCTTTGCATTGTACACCCCGTTGAAAAAGTGCTCGTAATAACCCGTATCCGCTTTGCCCAGGAGATACGCAGCACCGAGGATTTAAAAGTTCCGGACATGGAGGTGAGCAAAAAGGAGCTGGATATGGGACTCGCGCTTATTAATCAATACGCCGAGCATTTTGATGTTTCGAAATTTAAGGATGAATATAAAGATGAATTGTTAAAGATCATCCAGGCCAAATCAAAAGGGAAACGCGCCACCGTTAAGAAGCTTAAACCTCAAAAAGCCACCGGCGATGATCTGTACGAACAGCTGATGCAAAGCTTAGTGACAAAAAAAGGCGCATGAAATATTGATTAAAGCAAACTGGGGATGGCATAATGCAGTACCAGGGTCGTTAATAAAATAGACAGCAAAAATAGAAGAGCGCATTGGTCGCCCCAATCGAGAAAATAAACGATGATTGCCATTTATTTAAGTTGTTGAGTAACATAGGATTAATCGGAATATTTTTCAAAAATGGAAAAAAATTAACTAAAACGAAATAAAGTGGTATGGTTAATGTGTTTAACTGCGGTACAAACAATCAAATTATAAAGTTATGGAAACCAAAGTAAAAAAATCAGAGCAAACGGCGGATTCGCAGGAGTCCGCTTTGAATGAATTATTCATTGATGAATTAAAGGATATTTTTTGGGCCGAGCAGCACTTAGTTAAAGCGCTTCCAAAAATGGCGAAAGCGGCAACGTCTGAAAAGCTGCGCACCGCAATTGAAGCCCACCTGGCCGAGACAGAAAACCACGTTAGCCGGTTGGAAAGTGTTTTTGAATCGATTGATGAAAAAGCAACCGCCAAAAAATGCGAAGCAATGGCTGGCTTGATCAAAGAGGGTGACGAAATTGTGGCTGATACAGAAAAGGGTACTTATACCAGGGATATTGGTATTATATCTGCCGCTCAAAAAATTGAGCATTATGAAATAGCCTCGTACGGTACATTAAGAACCCTGGCAAACGTATTGGGTCATAGGGAAGCCGCCCAACTTTTAGAGGCAACTTTAAAAGAGGAAAAAAATGCCGACGGCTTACTTACCAAGATCGCGGAAAGTGGTATTAACCAATCTGGTGCTCAAGAGAAAGAATGATTTTGCTGATACAAAAAGGCCCGGCTTAGTTATTAAGCCGGGCCTTTTTATTGGTCAGTTTGCAATATTGCAATAGTTAAACCGCTGTTGGCCTGCGCAATAATCCAAGTATTATTGCAATGATTGCGATAACCAGCAATATGTGAATTAATCCGCCTGCCGAAGCAAGAAAAAACCCGAAAGCCCAGCCTATGATAAGGATGACTGCGATGATATACAATAGTGAGTTCATGATAATTTGTTTTAGTTAATGATTTATAGGTGTATAACACGCATATAAAACCAATTGTTTTAATATAAACAATAAATACTTAACTAAAAATTAATTATAGATTCAGCCATTTCTTTCTCACAGCAAGTTGTTGAGCGTGGGCACCAGGCAGCGGATCGATTTTATATTTAACCCTCTGATTTCTGAGAAGAGTTACCGGCAAAGTGAGCGGCAGTCCATCGCGGATAACCGAAACGGAAATTTTATCGCCGGGCTTTCTGCCCTCAAGCATGGTGTTGATGTCTGCTATCGGGTTTCCATCTATTGCAATTAGCTCGTCGTTCACGTTAATGCCATCTATCCAGCCGGCGCCGCCGCGCAACACGGTTGTGACTATTTTTTTACCATTGTTACTGACAAGTACTATTCCCAGGCTGGGATCATTGGTGGCGGCCAGTTCGTCCGATATTTTATAGCCGGCATAACCAAGGTATTTGTCATAGTCGATGGCGGCCACGCCGTATATGTATTTATTATAAAAGTCATCCAGGCTTTTCCCCGCAAATTTTTCGAGGCCCTGTTTAAATTCAGTATCGGTATAACCGCGTTTTTTCTCTTTGTAATAATTGTCATACATATACCTCATCACATCGTTCAGGGATTTCTGCCCTTTGGTGTCGTTAATAATTTCAAGGTCAAGCAGCATGCCAATCACCGCGCCTTTATCGTAATAGGATATGCCGGTATTTACAGAATTCTCGTTTGGCCTATATGCTTTTATCCAGGCGTCAAAACTGGCTTCGGCCAACGGCTGAATTTTTTGCCCGGGTTGGTTTTCGATCGTATTGATCTCCCCTGTGATGGCGTTTAAATAATCTTCGGGCGTACTTAAGTTTGCATGACGCAATACCAGGTTCTGGTAATAGGCGGTAAAGCCTTCGGCTATCCACAAATCGGCAGTATAATTTTCATTATCATAGTCAAACGGCCCCAGCGCAATAGGGCGCAGGCGTTTTACATTCCACAGGTGAAAATGCTCATGCGCCACTAACCCCAAAAAGTTGTGATAACCCTGGTCGTTAGCGTAATTGTCGCGCGAAGCGCCCAATACCGTCGAGCTCAGGTGCTCCAGGCCACCGCCGCCGCGGGCATAGTTGTGCACAATAAAAACATAATGCTTGTTTGGATTCTCACCGAATATGAACGTTTCCTGCTCCACGATTTTTGCCATATCTGTTTTGAGCTTTTCCTTGTTATAACTGCCGCCGCCGCACATAGCCACCTCATATTTAACACCGACTGCATCAAATCCAAAAACATCCTGGTTACCCACTTCAATGGGCGAATCAAACAATATATCGTAGTTGGGCGCCTGCCGGGTAAAGGGATCGTTATTCACCATTTCCAGGCTGGTTGAAACTTTGTCCCACCCTTTGTACGGGATAATATGTATGGTCGAAGGCTCGTGCAGCATTTTATCAGGGTACATAAATGTCCCGGGAGAAGAAAGAAATCCATGCGCCGCGTCAATAAAGCTGGTTCGAACGGATATCTCGAAGCAATAAACCCGGTATTTTACGGTTACAGCTGCATGCCCGGCGGTTTGTATACGCCAGCAATTTTTGCTGATCTTCGGAGCAGGCAGTGTTTGATTGCCAGATGCTGCGCTGAATGATTCCACGCTCTTGGCATATTCGCGCACCAGGTATGAGCCGGGCGTCCATACCGGCATTTTGAGATCGAGGGTGGTTTGGCTGAGGCCTGAAATGTGCATTTCAACGTCGACATAGTGCGCCTGCGCTTCGGGGAACGAAACAGTATAAGAGATTTTTACAGCGCCCGCTGCGTGGCTGGTTTCAGAATGCATAAAAAGAAGTGTTAAACAAAAAAAGGTAGTTTGCAGAAAAGATTTCATCTGGCAATTTATAAAATAATTTTATTGTGAATTATCCGGTAACAGATTTTTTAAATAATACGGCGTTGCGCTTGCCAGGGTTGTTTGTACGGGCAGTTGTTAACATTTAATTAAATTGTGTTGAATAAAAAAGGAAACAATTTTTTTTAAATTGTTTTAAAAAGCTATTTTTGAGGGTAAATGGGGGATTGCTTTAAAACCTGCTTATTGATTGACGACAATTACATCGATAATTTCGTAACGCGTAAGATTTTGGAGGTCAGCAATTTTGCTGAAACTGTTATTGTCGCACGTTCGGCAACCGAAGCAATCAGTTCCCTGCGCGAAGGAACCGTGAAACCCGATGTCATCTTTTTGGACGTGCGCATGCCGTTAATGAGCGGTTTTGAATTTTTAGAGGCATACGACAAGATCAATATCGACAAATCGGGTATTAAAATATTCATGCTATCTTCCTCGCTGGATCCGCTGGACATCAGGCGGTCGATGGATAATAAATATATCACGCAGTTTCTGCATAAACCCCTCACCCAAAAAGCACTCGAAGCCCTTTGTCAATGATCTTAGTGGCTGATAGCGGGTCGTCAAAAACAGACTGGTTGCTTGCCCTTCCGGAAAATAAGACACAGCAATTCAGGACATCCGGGCTCAACCCTTATTTTTTATCCGAAAGAGAAATCGTTAAAATATTACAGGACCAGGTACCAGATCTGATCGCGCTTGCCGACGATATCAGCGAGATATATTTTTTCGGCGCGGGTGCATCGAGCCCCGACCGGCACGAAATTGTTTCGAACGCACTGAGCCAGTTGTTTACCAAATCGTATATCAGTGTCGACAGCGACCTGTTGGGGTCGGCATACGCAACTTGCGGGCGCCAGAAGGGCCTTTGCTGCGTATTGGGAACCGGCTCAAACATTTCTTTTTTCGATGGAGAAGATATTCATGCCGGTCAGCACGGGCTGGGATTTGTTTTGGGTGATGAGGGTGGCGGGACCTGGTTCGGCAAGGCTCTGGTAACCGATTTCCTGTACGGCAATATGCCTGCAGAGATAAGCGAAAAGTTTAACGAGAAATATCACCTGGATAAAGAAGTAGTTATCAGGAGTGTTTATCAAACACCCAATGCCAACACTTACCTGGCGTCGTTCAGCAAATTTTTAAGCGATATTCGGCCATCGGCCTATGCGCAAAACTTACTGCGGACCGGCTTGCTTGAATTTATCGAAACCAATATTAAATCGTACCCCGAATACCATAGCTATAAATGCAACTTTGTTGGGTCAATTGCGTACGTGTTCACAGATGAGCTAAAGGTAGTATGCAAGGAAAACGGTATTCACATCGGTAAGGTTATCCAGCAGCCGATACATGATTTGCTGAAGTTTATATTGAGTAATGACGGCGAGTGATTGCCGTTGTGTCATTGACAGAGTGTTTAAATAACCGTCGCCAGGGTAAGAAAAAAATAACAAACTATGTCATTGCGAGCGATAGCGCGGCAATCTCGTCGCTAATGCACGACGCTAATGCATTACGCTAATGCACGACGGCGAGATTGCTTCGTTCCCGAAATAAATTCGGGACAGGCTGTTCCTCCTCGCAATGACAAAATTGAATTTATTTCCTGAACATTCTAACCACAATAAATACCATTCCAAACACCGCCAGCAAACTTCCAATTTTAGCGATATAATCCCCATGCAGTACATAAAAGGTGGTTTCCGAATTTAGATTGATGTCCTGTTTTATCGCGGTTTTAATCCACCACCTGGTTTGCTGCACCACGTCGCCGCGCTGGTTGATGAAGGCTGAAATACCGGTATTTGCCGAGCGGCATACCCACCGGCGTGTTTCGATGGCGCGCAACTTGGCGTAGTCCAGGTGCTGATCTTTGCCGGGTGTGTCTTCCCACCAGCCGTCGTTGGTAATAATGGCAATGAATTGCGAGCCCTTGCGGACAGATTCAGCTATCCACCCGCCCCAGATAGATTCGTAGCAAATGGCAGGGGTAGCGCCAATACCGCTCTGGGAATAAAAAACGCCCGGCTCTTTCTGGCTGCCATAAGCACCCGTGGCGCCGCCGAGGTGTTCGAAGACCGGTTTTAAAAACGATAATTCACTTTCGAACGGCATTGATTCGGCCCCGGGAACCAGTTTTGATTTATGGTAAAATTGGACATTGGCCGAGTTTTCAATATTTACCGCAGCATTATAAGCGTCAAAAAATTGGTGACCCTGCGGATCATACGGCCTTGCCGTTTCGGTAGCCCTGTTATTGTATATCTTGAACGTCTCGGCCCCGGTTAGCAGGTTGCCGTTTTTGTATTTACTTAAAAAGTGCTGTGCCTGTAAAAAGTAAGCATTGGTGCGAACTTTCTCCTCGTTTATCGGATCGGGCATGGCGGTTTCGGGCCATAAAAAAAACTCGGTATTGGCCTGCCCCAGCGAATCGGACAAATGGGTTAAAATATTGAGCTGAGTCTTTGCCGGCATAGATGATTCTTTCACGTAGGGGTCGATATTGGGCTGCACCACTACTATGTTGGATGGGTTTGACTGCTCCTTATAGCCGTAATACCGGTATAACGAAAACCCGATCGGCAACAGCAAGATGATAATATACGCCGAAATAAACCTTATCTGTAAATGCCAGTTCTTTTTGTTCCTGAAATCGTCGTAGATCAAAAACACAATGATATTCAATACCCATATCCAAATCGTTCCGCCGTAAACGCCGGTGTACTCGTACCATTGCACCCAGGTGTGCGCCACGGCAAAACCGTTACCTAGTGTCATCCACGGGAAGGCGAGTGGCCAGCTTTGGTGCAGGTATTCGTATGCTATCCAAAAACAAACCAGTCCTGCCAAAGCAATACTGCGGCTGGTGATCAGCCTTAGCCTGAAATACAGCCAGAACGCCGTAGCCATTAAGAGAGGGCCAAGGGAATAGGGTATCAGCGAAATAGGCATGGCCACCACCTGGCCAACTATTTTTAGGGCGTTGTAAACCCAAAAAATGCATAAGGTGTTCCAGATAAAAAATCCCAGGAAAGTAATACGGAATATTTTTTTGCCCTTTGATTTAACATCCGACCGGATGATATTTTCGATAGCCACCAGCATCGGGGCCAACCCAACAAATAATAAAAATGTTGAATAAGGCGTTGGCGGCCAGGCAGCCCAAAGCAGCAAACCGGAAAGGATGGATAAAAGGATACTTTTTTTCATTAAATAATTTCTTGTCATTGCGAGCGATAGCGTGGCAATCGCGAACTTTGCATGTCCGTTTGCACGATTACGAGTTTGCTTCGTTGCTGGCAACCCGCCCGCCTGCACGCTCCCCGCAATGACACTGTTTAATTTTTCCCCGCTACGCAAATTACAAATTCTCCCTTTGCCGGGTGTGTTTCAAAATATGTTTTTACTTCGGTAACTGTACCGCGAACTGTTTCTTCAAACATCTTTGTAAGCTCCCGCGATACCGATATTTGCCGGTCGGCGCCAAAATAGGTCGCCATTTCGTCAAACGTTTTTAATAAACGGTGCGGCGATTCGTATAGTATGATGGTGCGCTCTTCGGCAGCCAGTGTTTTATAACGTGTTTGCCTGCCTTTTTTTAACGGCAAAAATCCTTCGAAACAAAACCGGTCGGTGGGAAAGCCGGAGTTCACCAGAGCAGGCACAAAGGCTGTCGCGCCGGGCAGGCACTCAACCTGTATCTCATTTTTTAGTGCTTCCCTCACCAAATAAAATCCCGGGTCGGATATGGCGGGCGTACCTGCGTCCGATATGAGCGCGATATTTTTCCCTTCCTTTAAAAACCGCACGATCTCGTTTGCAGACTGATGCTCATTATGCTGGTGGTGCGAAAACACTTTCTGATGGATATCAAAATGTTTCAGCAGCGGCGCAGACGTGCGGGTGTCTTCGGCCAGTATCAGGTCGGCCTCCTTTAAAATACGTATCGCCCTGAAGGTGATGTCTTCAAGATTGCCAATCGGGGTGGGGACTAAGTAGAGTTTACCGGTCATTGATAGTAGTAGCAGTTTTAAGTAGCAGTGGCACTCTTTAAGACCGTGAGCTGTAACATAGTTAAAAGTCACCTATCGTTAAAAGTCACCTGGCCGCAAAAAAAACTGCCACTGCTACTTAAAACTGCCACTTAAAAAATATCTTTGCTTAAAAATAAATCAATGCTGCAAGTTAGTTATATCCGCGATAACAGGGAACAGGTTTTAGAACGTTTGGCTGTAAAAAATTTTAAACAGCCGCAATTAGTTGATGAGATCATCAAACTGGATGATAGCCGCCGTTCAACCCAAACCAGCATGGATAATGTTTCGGCCCAGGCCAACGCGGCGGCCAAACAGATCGGCGAGCTGATGCGTGCCGGTAAAAAGGCTGAAGCAGAGGAACTGAAATCAAAAACCGGCGCCTGGAAAGAGGAGATCAAAAACCTAGGCGATCAGCTTAATGCGATCGAAGAGGAGCTACAGCAAAAACTGGTGTTGCTGCCCAACCTGCCGCATAGTTCGGTGCCGAAGGGGCTCACGCCTGAAGAAAATGAAATAGTGCTTGAAAATGGCGCGATACCAGCGTTGCCGCCCAAGGCCCTGCCGCACTGGGAACTGGCCGCCAAATATAACCTGATAGATTTTGAGCTGGGCGTTAAAATAACCGGCGCGGGTTTTCCCGTTTATAAAGGAAAAGGTGCCAAGCTGCAGCGTGCGCTGATCAATTATTTTATTGACGAAGCCGAAAAGGCCGGGTACAGCGAAGTAATGGTGCCATTGCTGGTTAACGAAGCTTCGGCCTATGGCACCGGCCAGCTGCCTGATAAGGAAGGGCAAATGTACTTTGCTGGCATCGATAATTTATACCTGATACCAACCGCCGAAGTACCCGTGACGAATATGTACCGCGACGTAATTTTAAAGGCCGAAGAACTGCCCGTTAAAAATTGCGGCTATACGCCTTGTTTCCGGCGCGAAGCGGGCTCATATGGCGCGCATGTGCGCGGACTGAACCGTCTGCACCAGTTCGATAAGGTGGAGATCGTGCAAGTAGCACATCCCGATAGATCATACGAGGTATTGGAGCAAATGAGCCTGCATGTGCAAGGACTGCTGCAAAACTTGGGGCTCCGTTACCGGGTGCTGCGGCTTTGCGGCGGCGATATGAGCTTTGCATCGGCTTTAACTTATGATATGGAAACCTGGAGTGCGGCGCAGCAGCGCTGGCTGGAGGTATCGTCTGTCTCTAACTTTGAAAGCTTTCAAAGCAACCGGCTGAAGCTGCGCTTCCGCAATGCTGAAGGTAAAACCCAATTGGCGCATACGCTAAACGGCAGCGCCCTGGCCTTGCCGCGTATTGTGGCTACGATTCTTGAAAATAATCAAACCGAAACCGGCATTAAAATCCCGGATGTGCTGGTGCCTTATACGAAGTTTGACTGGATAGATTAGTCGGGAAAGTCAGTAAAGTCCGGAAGTCTGAAAAGAAGGTAGCTAAAGCCAACGGTAAAGGAATAACCCTTTATTGCTGTCCCATTTATGGGACGGAGAATTGATAAGGGTAAACGGCTTTAGCCAAATATTTGCCGGTTTAATGGGAAACGCTTGCCACCCATTTCATAGATGCATCGAACATAGCGCCGAAACTGCCTAACACAGTTTTGTTTTTTTGCAATTTTGCCATATCATCCTGATAAAACAAGTGATCGACACCGAGGGCTTTTAGCAGGCTGTCGGTTTTTTCGTTGGGGGTTGATTTATAGCAGCAAATTTTCAGTTTATCGTAAAAGCGATTGATCTTGATCCGCCGGAGCACTTTTTCAATATCTGATCCTATGTAATCGTAATCGAAAATAATTACATGTGGGTTTAATTCAAAAATAGAGGGAAATATCCCGCTGATAGCGGCAATATGTTTAACGTTCTTATTATCAGCTAATAACTGACCGGGGAAAACATCGGGTGCAACCAATAGTACCTTCTTGAAGCGTGTACGGATCATGCTTGTTTGAATTAGGACGATAAATATAAATTCAATTATTGATATTGTCAAGTGCCTATTAATCAGTAAGAAAAGAATTAACATTGATGCCATAAGCACAATATACCGGGATTAAAAGCAGCTAAAATGTTGGTTTTGCGATAAGAAATTAATCTGGGATTAAGTTTTGATAGCGAGGGGATATTTTTGAGCGTGTTTCTTTCCGCAGAGATGGAATTAAAAATGCCGGTAAGAATTTTTTTAACAAAAACAACAACGGGATTTCTTCCTGAAATAGTTGCTTGCTGAGGAAAGTTGATGAAATGCGAGAGCCTGGCGGAAACTAAAAAGTAGCCGTTACAAGCAAATCGGTTACCGCTGAATCGAAGATGGATTTAACGTGGTTGATAACCGTTTTCGTGGGATTTTGCAACTCGTGCTTATAAATTACATGATTAACACCCAATACCTGCAGAAAGCTATCGATCCGCCGGTCAGGGCTGCTTTTAAAACAGCATATTTTAATTTTATTGTAGTAGGCGTTGCTGCGGATACGGCGCAGTATTTTTTCCATATCCTTGTTTAGATAATCGTAGTCAAATACGATAATGTTGGGGACCACTTCAAAAATGGCCGGAAAAACCCGGTCGACGGAGGTAATGTGCTTGATCTGTTTGTTGCTGTCTAATAACTGTATCGAGAAAATATTGGGGGCTACCAGCAATATCCTTTCGGGCTTATTAAAAATCATGACGGGTCAGGGTTAAAAATATTACCAAAGTTTAAATTAATTACATTAGTGACAGTGAACTATTTACAACCGGCTTAGGGGGGCAATTATAAATAATCCGTTGCTCATTATCGGTATACGAAAGCTGGATTTAAAAAGTTACGGGATAATTTCAAAAACTGCATGCACCTGGAAACTTAGCTTTATTTTTTTAAAATCGATGTCCGAAACCTGGGGTAAAGCTTTGAATGTCATCGCTCTGTTGGCAAACATTGGCTGTTGTTCCATACCGCTATTATCAGCTTCATTTATCTCAATTACCGGGCCCAGCTTTGCGCCAATGCTGTTAAGTAAATAGTTTGCCTTTTCTTTTGCGGCAAGTAAAGCTTGTATTTTTAACTCGCGCTTTACTGTTGTAATTTTTGAGTAATCATAATTTTCAATATTGGTTGATTGTATCCCTTTGGGATCAACCTGGTTTAATATCTGGTTGTATTTATTGAGGTCGTGAAACCGGATGCTGTATTGCTTGCTCGCCAGGAAATCGGGGTTTTTCTTTTTTTGGTAGGTGTTATTGTAGCCGTATAAATTATTTATGGTAAAGTCTTCTTTTGCTATACCGGCATCTTTAACCGCGGCTTCGAGCTGGTTTTCCAACTGGTCGATGGTTACCTTGGTTTTACCGTTTATGTATTCCTGTAAAGAGATGGAAACGTTTATAATGTCAGGCGTAACTTCCTGCTCAGCAATGCCGGTCACTTCAATTTTGCGGCGCAGATCGACGCTTTGCGCGGATGTACAATAAGTAGTGAGGCATAACGCTGCCAGGATGAATAATTTTTTCATAATTATCGGTTTTTAGGTAAGATATATAACGAAGATAAGCCTTTATATTGGAAGTCGGGAAAGTCCGAAAAGTCGGTAAAGTCGCGAAAATTGTAACCTTTTACCTTAAACAGAGTCTGTTATAAAACGTTCCCTGATGATTGTAAATCAAATAACAAAACTGGTACTATCAATGCTGCTAATTGTACAGTATGCCACGGCACAAGTAAAAACGAACAATCCTTTAAAAAGCCACCTGGACTCGGTGGTTGATAAAGGCGCCACTGCTTATATGGCGACGCCTGGTACAATCGGACTGGCTATAGGTATTTACCGCAACGGGCATAGTGATTTTTATAGCTATGGCGAGTCAAAAAAAGGAACAAGGCAATTGATCAAAGCCGATCAGTATTTCAACCTCGGTTCGGTGGCTAAAACTTATGTTGGGACGATGCTGGCTGAAGCAGTAATTGAAAAAAAAACGAATTTAAATGACGATATCCGCAAGTACCTGCCGGGCAGCTATCCAAACCTGGCTTATAACGGCCACCCGGTAAAACTGGTGGATTTGGCCAATCATACGTCAGGCATGCCAACGTCGCCACGGAACTTTCCAGATTCAGTTACAGATAGCCTGGGAAAACTGCCTTTATCCCAGCAAATAGCCTTTTATAGTACATATAACCAGGATAGTTTGTTGAAGGATATGCATTATTTTAAAATAGACACCATTCCGGGAACAAAATACCGTTATAATGGCAATGCCATGATGGTGCTGATGCTTTTACTGGAGCGCATTTATAATCAACCATACGAACAGTTGGTTACACAGTATTTAAAAACACATTTGCAGCTTTATGACACCCGCACACAGGTGCCCGCAGGCGAGTTTAACCGTTTTGTTCAAGGTTATGACGCGCACGGCGTGCCGCAGCAATATGTAAATACCAAAATGTTTTATGGCGGGCCAAGTATGAACTCGACGATGAGCGATATGCTGAAATACCTAAAAGTTAATGTAGAAGAAAACGACCCGGCAGTTATACTTACCCACCAGGTTACCTGGGGTAATCCTAAGGACTTTGCGCTGGGGTTAAACTGGATGCTCGACCTTGAGAACGGTAAAAAGGACTACTATCATGCCGGGCATACAGGGATCGGTTTTAATACGCTCTGCGAATTTTATCCTGAAGAACATCTGGGCATCATGATCATGGTGAATGATAATATTAGCCAGGACAAATTGTCGGCGTTGGAGAATGCCATCAAAAAAGGCCTTTGATTTGAACTGGCCGGCCGGTAAAATTAAAAACCCATTCGCCAATCGCGAATGGGTTTTTTAACGGGTATTCCCTGTATTTATGATAGAGTTGCAAAGAGTTAAAAGGCTATTGCGATAAATCAAAAGATTTCAATATCGGCTTAGCTCCCTGCAAACGTTGTTAATGGGCGGCCCTGGCAATGTGGTAGCATTCGTAAGCCAGGTGCCTGTTGTAATCGTTTGTAATGCTTTTGTATGTGAATAAATCAATAACTGTTCCAATTCCTAAAAATCCCCCGGTAAAAAAATAAAGAAGGCCTAAAATGATCTGCCCGGTCATGAACCGCTGTATCCCGGCAACGCCTAAAAATCCCATTAACGTTGCCAATAATATGTCGTTCGGGTTTTTACGCCTATCGTTATAAACCAGCATAAATGTTTGCATTTGATTGTGGGAGAGCCCTGCGGATGCATGATGCAGAAAACTGTATTCTTCAATAGTGATGCCCGAAAACGATGTATATGAATTTTGATAAGCGTCCATTTTTTACCAGATTTTGTGTTGTTTTTTATATTCTGGTATAAAATTATATCCCGGGCAGGTTTACGGCAACGTGAATTTGGTCGGCGGTTAAAAGTTGTCGGTAAAAACAGGAATTTAAGCGGTGAAATGTTTGCTGCGATTAGCTATTGTTTAATATTTCGCCTTATCAAAGTGTATCAAGGTGTATCAAGGTGTATCACCTGTATCAAAGTGTATCATCTGTATCAAAGTGTATCACTTTCACAAAATGATACAGCGGTGATCAGTGGCTAAAACTCATAATCGCGCTCAACTTTGCATATCCTTACCTTATAACGCGCGTACCATTTTTCGCGGCCCTGTCGCTGGGCAAAAAGGTGCGGGGTGTTGGCTTTCCAGTTTTTGATGTCTTCCAGCGAGCGCCAGTAGGACACGGTGATACCCAGTTCATTCCGGGCGGATTCGATACCAAGATAGCCTTCCTGCTGCTTTGCAAGGGTCGCCATCTCTTCGGACATGGCATTATAACCGTTTTCGCCTTCCGTACGCAGGGAGGTAAAGATAACGGCGTAATAGGGTGTGGCGGGCGTATTGGCGATCATAATTGAATGTGCAAATATGCAGATTTCAGATGTGCAGATGTTTTTTTATTTGCACATCTGCACATCTGAAATTTGCACATCGATTCACATTACTCGATAACACTTTCTTCAAATTCATAATCTTCCAACGGCGGGCAGCTGCAAATTAATGTTCTGTCGCCATAGGTGTCATTAACACGGCCAACCGAAGGCCAGAATTTATACGCCGCTACATACGGCAGCGGGAATGCCGCTTTTTGGCGGGTGTAAGGATGCTCCCAGTCGTTTGCCGTAATTACCGAAGCGGTATGCGGCGCATTTTTTAACGGGTTATCTGTTTTATCAGAAATGCCTTTTTCCACATCGTCAATTTCATGACGGATAGAGATCATCGCGTCGCAAAAGCGGTCAAGCTCGTGCTTGGGCTCGGATTCGGTGGGTTCAACCATAACTGTTCCGGCAACCGGGAAGGAAACCGTAGGCGCATGGAAGCCATAGTCCATTAAGCGCTTGGCAATATCTGTTACCTCTACACCAAAGTTTTTGAAGGCGCGGCAGTCCAGTATCATTTCGTGCGCGCAGCGGCCGTTTGCGCCGGTATATAATACCGGGTAATGGTGTTGCAGTCGTGTTTTGATATAGTTAGCGCTCAGGATAGCATACCGTGTTGCATCGGTAAGGCCTTCGCCGCCCATCATGGCTATATAGGCGTGGGAAATGATCAGTATCGAAGCAGAACCCCATGGTGCAGACGATACCGCGTGAATGGATTTACCTTTATCAATATCCACAACAGCATGTCCCGGTAAATAGGGAACCAGGTGCTTAGCCACGCCGATAGGGCCCATGCCCGGACCGCCGCCGCCATGGGGGATGCAGAATGTTTTATGTAAATTCAAATGGCAAACATCCGCGCCGATATTGGCAGGGCTGGTTAAGCCTACCTGGGCGTTCATGTTGGCGCCGTCCATATAAACCTGGCCGCCATTGTGATGAATAATGTCGCAAACCTCGATGATGGATTCTTCGAACACACCATGTGTTGACGGATAAGTTACCATCAGGCACGAAAGCTCATTTTTATATTGTTCGGCTTTTTCCTTCAAATCGGTAACATCAATATTTCCGTTCTCATCACACTTTACCACAATAATCTTCATCCCGGCCATTGCCGCAGATGCAGGGTTAGTACCATGCGCCGAAGAAGGTATCAAGGCAATATTGCGATGGCTGTCGCCCCTGTCGAGATGATAGGCACGTATAACCATCAACCCGGCGTACTCGCCCTGCGCGCCGGCGTTTGGCTGCAGGCTCATGGCCGCAAAGCCGGTGATCTCGCAAAGCCAGGTATTCAGCTCATCAAAAATTTGCATATAACCGCCAACCTGGTCGGCCGGCGCGAAGGGGTGCATTTTGCTGAATTCGGCCCAGGTAACCGGAACCATTTCGGTAGTCGCATTCAACTTCATGGTGCATGAACCCAGGGCGATCATCGAATGGCAAAGCGAAAGGTCCTTTGTTTCCAATGATTTAATATAACGCAGCATTTCATGCTCGGAGTGGTGCGAATTAAACAGGGCATGCGTTAAATAAGCAGACTTACGCTGCAAGGCTGCAGGCATAACCGTTTTAAGATTTCCTTTTAGTTCGTTAAACCCAGCCTCATTTAGTGGCTGGCCTTTTACCTTGCTAAAAATGCGGACAATGGTTTTAATATCCTCGGGCGAGGTGGTTTCGTCAATTGAAATAGTAGCTATAGAACCTTTGTAGTTAAAGTTCATCTCATTATCGACAGCGCCGGCATGAATGGATCCCGCAAGGTCGCCTAAATCAAATTTCAACGTATCAAAAAACGATTCGTTCAGTTGTTTATAACCGAGTTGTTTTAATGAGTCGGATAATAATACGGCTAAACCATGAATCCTTTCGGCGATAAGCTTTAAGCCTGCAGGGCCGTGATAAACGGCGTACATGCCGGCCATTATAGCCAGTAAAGCCTGCGCAGTACAAATATTTGATGTTGCTTTATCCCTGCGGATATGCTGCTCGCGCGTTTGCAATGCCATACGCAAAGCATAGTTGCCTGCGCTGTCAATGGTCACACCAATTATACGCCCCGGTAATGAGCGCTTGTATTCCTCTTTAGTAGCAAAAAATGCCGCATGCGGACCGCCAAAACCCATCGGCACACCAAAACGCTGGGTTGAACCCACAACAATATCGGCTCCCCATTCGCCCGGGGGCATTAAAAGTACCAGGCTCATGATATCGGCAACCACAGTTAATTTGATGCCTTTTTCATGCGCTTTCGATGCAAAGCCGCTATAGTTATAAACAGCGCCGTTCCCTGCGGGGTATTGTACTATGGCCCCAAATATATTGTCGCTAAGCTCAGCGGTTTGGTGATTACCTATTTGTAATTCGATCCCATATGGCTGCGCACGTGTTTTTAAAATATCGATCGTTTGCGGGAACACTTCTTCCGATACGAAAAATATATTCGCCTGCTGATTTTTACGCATGCTGTACTGCATAAACATAGCTTCGGCCGCGGCAGTGCCTTCGTCTAACAGAGAGGCGTTGGCGATTTCCATCCCGGTAAGATCGATCACCATCGTCTGGAAATTTAACAATGCCTGTAAACGGCCCTGGGCTATTTCGGCCTGGTACGGAGTATATTGGGTGTACCATCCGGGATTTTCCAAGATATTACGCTGGATAACGCCTGGTACAACTACATCATAATAGCCCTGGCCGATAAAAGATTTAAATACCTTATTTTTTGAAGCCGTTTGTTTTAACGTATTCAGGTAATCGAACTCGCTTTTTGCCGGGGGAAGGTTCAGCGGGGCTTTTAACCTTATTTTTGCCGGAATGGTTTGTTCGACCAACTCGCTGAGCGAATTAACGCCAACGGTGTTTAACATTTTCGCGGTATCGGCGCTGTTTGGCGCAATATGCCTTGTTTGAAATTTTTCCTGGTAATCGGTATTCAGCTTCATGCAGTTCGGTGTCCCTTAAATTTTGGAGCAAAGGTACAATTTTAGGGATTGAGTAGCAATGCACAAGTATTAACTTACGCTGATTTTACATAGGAAATTTGGCGAACCTTTAAGCCAGCTGCCTTAAATACATTTGTATCGTATTCTCCAACCCATAATACAAAGCATCGGAGATGAGTGCATGGCCAATGCTCACCTCATCCAGGCCGTGAATGTTCTCAGCAAAGTACTTGAGATTATGCAGATCCAGGTCGTGCCCGGCGTTTATACCCAAGCCCAGTTTTCGTGCAATCTTGGCCGATTGATTGTATGGCGCTATCGCTTTTTCTTTGCCGTTAGCATATTGATGCGCGTAAGCTTCGGTATATAGTTCTATCCGGTCGGTTCCCGTTGTCGCAGCGGCTTCTATCATTTCGGGCACCGGGTCAACAAATATCGAAACGCGGATGCCGGCTTGTTTAAATAAAGCGATAATATCTTTCAGGTACTGCTGATTCGTTATGGTATCCCAGCCATGGTTGCTGGTAATTTGCCCTAATGCATCGGGCACTAAGGTTACCTGCTCGGGTTTGTTGGCCAATACCAGGTCGATAAACTTTTGTTCCTGGCAATTGCCTTCAATGTTAAACTCGGTGGTGACTATTTTTTTCAGGTCAAAAACATCCTGGTAGCGGATATGCCTTTCGTCGGGCCGGGGGTGTACGGTAATCCCCTGCGCGCCAAATCGCTCGCAATCTTTTGCAACCTTTACCAGGTCGGGGTTATTTCCGCCGCGCGAATTGCGCAGGGTGGCAATTTTATTTATATTGACAGATAGTCGGGTCATAGTTCTTTCGGATTACGTCCCGATAGCTATCGGGATAGGATTATTTATAATTATAAACACAAAAACGTCAATACAAACTTATAATACTTAATTCAAAATCGTAATGAAACAACTTTTAAAATATTCACTATTGATTTTTTTACTATCGGGATACGCCGTCACCGCTAACGCCCAGGTATCTTATTTAAAAATAACCAATTACCAAACCTACTATGCGTCGGCGAAACGGAATAATACCGACTGGTTTGCCATCCGTAAGTTTGAAAATGAAGGTAAAATCTATTTGCTGCTTGTTGACCCCGACGAATTGGAAACGAAAATTGACGAAGCTGCACAGTATACCTTAAGCCCTATGTTTATGGCGCAGGCGAGGCTCTACTATCAAAAATCGTCCTACGAAAAAGCCTTACGAAAGGCTGAACAGCAATCAAAGTCGATACAGGATGCCGGAATCCAGAGCGGTATGCCCAGTGAAACCGGGGTTACGCTTACGGCTGATCTTTGCCCGTCCGTCCGGCCACTAGACCGGCGCATATTCACAGCTATTTTTGAACAATTTAAAAAAGTAGAACAGCCGGTACCCATTGCATTATCAATAACTGGTATCTGGATGCGACAGCACCAGCAAGACCTTGAATGGTTAAAAGAAATGAACATGAAAGGGGAGATTTATATCACTTGGGTCAATCATTCGTACAATCATCGTGTCAGCAAAACACAGCCGCTAAAGCAGAATTTTTTATTGGAACCCGGTACTGATGTTAATTTCGAAGTTTTGGGTACTGAACAGGCAATGCTGAAAAATGGACTATTGCCTTCGGTGTTTTTTCGTTTCCCGGGTTTGGTATCTGATAAACAGCTGATATATAAGATCGCCGATTTTGGTTTAATACCGGTTGGCAGCGATGCCTGGCTGGCGAAAGGACAGCAACCGCAATCGGGCAGCATCGTGCTCATTCATGGGAATGGCAACGAGCCGGTTGGCGTTAACGATTTTATCAGTTTGTTAAAATCAAAAACAAAGTCCATAGCTAAAAAGCAGTGGCTATTATATGATCTTCGCGAAAGCGTAGAGACGACGTTTGAAGGAAAATAAATATCGTAGTCCTTAAATCGCCATGGACTATGAACTATCGGCTATCAACTTTTCTGGCGTTTGTATCTGGCTTAAAGATAGCGGTGTTAATTTTTTCGTTTTCAGATAGGTGATGGTTACTATAACCAACGTCATGCTGCCGCCAAAAATAACGGAAGGAACTGTGCCCAATAGTTTAGCTGCTGTGCCCGATTCAAAGGCACCGATCTCGTTTGATGAGCCGATAAACATTGAATTTACGGCGGATACGCGTCCGCGCATATGATCGGGCGTTAGAAGCTGTATGATCGTTCCGCGAATGATGACGCTGATACTGTCAAAAGCGCCTTCGGTAAAAAGGAATAAAAGGGATAAGTAAAAGCTGCGCGACAGGCCGAAGCAAATGATGGACAGGCCAAAGCCGGTTACCGCTATGAGTAAATTGCGCCAGGGTTTGCCCATCGGCGAAAACCTGGTCATGGCCAGCATGGTTATAACAGCGCCAAGTGACGCTGTAGCCCGCATAATGCCCAGTCCCTGCGAGCCTACATGCAGAATATCCTTTGCAAACACGGGCAAAAGGGCCACTGCGCCTCCGAAAAAAACCGAAAACAGGTCGAGGCTCATCGCCCATATCATCATTTTGCTTTTGAAAACGAAGTCTATACCCTCTGATAAGCTTTTCCAGACACTCTCTTTAGGAACAAATACCGGCGGGTACGGCCTTAACATATATATTAACCCTATTGAAAATGCCAGGAAGATCAAAATAACGCTAAAGGCAGCTGTTATGCCGTAAAAGCCATAAATCAAGCCTCCTGCTGCGGGGCCTAATATAGATGCTATTTGCCAGGACGAACTGCTCCAGGTACTGCCATTCGGGTAAAGTTCTTTTGGGATACTATGCGCATATATCGTAAAGGTAGCTGGGCCGTAAAACGCGCGGGCCAGGCCATTCAGGAAAATCATAAAATAAATAACAGGCACAATCCAGCTTGGGCGAACATATGGGCTCATGCTCTTCATGGTCACGGTGAACATCACCAGCGACGCGAACAATACAAGTGAGGAAATAGTGAGCAGCATTTTCCGCTTCTCGGATTTATCGGCTACATAACCGCCGTAAAGCGCGATGCCAATAGCTGGTATCGCTTCGCAAAGGCCAACCAACCCTAATGCAAATACACTTTTAGTTATCTGGTAAATATAAAAGCCGATGATAACGGCCTGCATTTGGTAAGCGAAGGTGAATAAAAACCGCATGCCCAAATAGTAGCGAAAATCTTTATATCGCAACGCCGCAAATGAATCTACTCTGGGTTTACTATCTGCTTCTTCGGACACTAATTTTGGGTTAGGATATGAGCAAATTTACGATTTGTAAATAACGTGGTAGATTTTTTTTCGCCCAGACATCGTGTTTTACAAATTTGTTACTGAAAACCATGCTGATCTATCAAATAAACCAGTGCCGCAATAGCTGCCGATCCCAGCTCAAGCTCGCGCTGGTTTACATTTTCAAAAACATCCTTTGCAGTGTGGTGCAAATCGAAATACCGTTGAGAATCCGGCCGGAAGCCGATCAGCACCACGGTTGAGATCGCTTGCCTGAGCGGCCCAATATCTGTTCCTCCTCCGCCGTTGGTTAACCGGTCGGCCTCGTAAGGTTCCAGCAACGGCTGCCAGTTTTGGTTGACTTTTTTTAGCGAGGCAGCCGATAGCCCTGTAAAGCCAAACCCGCGGGGTGTAAAGCCGCCTTCGTCGGTTTCAATAGCGGCGATATGTTCTTCTTTGTTTTTGACAGCCAGCTCGGCATATTTTTCGCCGCCCTTGTCACCATTCTCTTCGTTCATAAAAAATACAGCCCTGATGGAATTTTTAGGGTGATAATTCATGGTTTTTAAAATGCGCAGCATTTCAAGCGACTGCATTACACCCGCCCCATCATCGTTGGCGCCTTCAGCCAGATCCCAGGAGTCGAGATGCCCGCCAACGGTAATATATTTATTGGGATTTTCAGTTCCCTTGAGTTCAGCTATCACATTGTATGATAAGGCATCGGGCAACTGCCGGCAACTTTGTTTAAAGTAGAATTTAACAGGCTTCCCGTGTTTGATCAATGCACTTAATGCATTGGCGCCCATCGTTGATATTGCCGCCGCCGGTACCTTATATTCGTTATATACAGTTGTGCCTGTATGCGGGTAATCGTCAATAATTTCAGTAAGCGACCGTACAATAGTGCCTACAGCGCCATATTTTGCTGCAGCGGAAGGGCCCGCCCTCCGCTGATCGCCTGCTGATCCGTATGCCCGGCCGGTTTCAATAAACCGGGGGTCAAATGGCCGGTTAAAAAATACGATCTTACCTTTTATTGCCGATTCGCCCAACGAGTCAAGTTCTTTCAGGCTATGCACTTCAATAATATTTGCAGTTATGCCATTTTTTGGTGTTGCGATAGACATCCCCAAAGCACAAATTTGCACAGGTATTTCCTGAGTGCCGTTAATGATTTTAGCCTGCTCCTTTTCGCCGCGTACCCAGTGCGGAACCATTACCTCCTGTAAATAAACCCTGTCGAAATGATAGCTTTCCATCAGTTTTTTGCTCCATTCTACCGCCTTTTGCGCGTTGGCTGATCCGCTTAAACGCGGACCTATATTTTTGCACAGGTAATGCAGGTTGCTAAAGCATTTTCCATTCACCAAAGCTTCATCATAAATTTTCCGGATCATTAACGAATCCTGCGCATTAACGCCTGTAATGGTTAAGAAAAAGGCAACAATCAAAAAGTAAATAAATTTCATACCGGGGTTTTAATAAACGAAACTAAGAAAAAACTGAAATTTTATTGCAAAAAGATACTCAGGAAATTTTATTCCAGCTCAAGCCATGGTCTTTAGTTTGAAACGCCTGATGCAATATCTGGTTTTCAGGAAGGGCCAGCTGCGGGTCTTTTTCAAAGATATTTTCAACACATTTACGTGCCTGTATTAATAGTTCCTGATCGGTTACGAGGTTGGCTACCTTTAAGTCGAGCACGCCGCTTTGCTGTGTGCCCTCGATATTGCCGGGGCCACGTAGTTGCAAGTCAATTTCGGCTATTTCAAAACCGTTATTGGTTTTAACCATTGTGTCAAGCCTAATCTTTCCGTCATGGCTTAGCTTGTGATGGCTCATTAAAATGCAAAAAGATTGTTCGGCGCCACGCCCCACACGCCCCCGCAACTGGTGTAATTGGGACAAGCCAAAACGCTCGGCATTTTCAATGATCATAACAGATGCATTCGGAATATTTACACCCACTTCTATAACAGTTGTCGCAACCATTATTTGCGTTTCGCCTTTTATAAAGCGGTTCATCTCAAATTGCTTCTCTGCCGGTTTTAATTTACCATGTACAATACTTATGCGATAATCCGGCAAGGGGAACTCGTGCGCCATTACATCGATTCCGTCCATTAGATTTTTCAGGTCGAGTTTTTCGCTCTCCTGTATCAGCGGATATACTATGTATATCTGCCTGCCTTTGGCAATCTCCTGTTTCATAAAACCAAACATCCGTAAACGCTGGTTCTCATAAAAATGAACGGTTTGTATAGGTTTGCGTCCGGCCGGTAATTCGTCAATTACCGAAATATCCAGGTCGCCATACAGGGTCATCGCCAAAGTGCGCGGGATAGGGGTGGCCGTCATCACCAAAATATGCGGGGGGATGGCGTTTTTACGCCATAGCTTTGATCGTTGTTCCACGCCAAAACGGTGCTGTTCATCAATCACCACAAATCCCAGGTTTTTATACTGCACTTTATCTTCAATAAGTGCATGCGTACCGATCAATATTTTTAGCTGCCCGCTTTCAAGCCGTTCATGTAAAACTTTTCGGGCTTTTTGTTGTGTAGATCCGGTGAGCAACCCCACCTCGATAAAGTCATCGCCAACCAATTCTTTTATCGTTAGATAGTGCTGGTTGGCTAATATCTCGGTCGGCGCCATGATACAGGTCTGAAAGCCATTATCAATAGCGATCAGCATACTCATTAAGGCTACAACTGTTTTGCCGCTGCCCACATCGCCCTGAAGCAGCCGGTTCATTTGCACACCACGCTGCGTATCCTGCCTGATCTCCTTTAACACGCGTTTTTGCGAGTTTGTTAAAGCAAACGGCAGTTTATGCTCATAAAATCCATTAAAAAACTCGCCGACTTTACCGAATATATTTCCTTTAAACTTTTGGTCGTGGGTCAGCTTATTCTTTAATAATTTAAGTTGCAGAAAGAAGAGCTCCTCAAATTTTAACCGGTGAAGCGCTTCACTAAGCCTGGCTGTATCTTCCGGGAAGTGAATATGCCTGTATGCATCGGCGCGGGCCATCAACTTGAACCGCTGTATAATGTATAGCGGCAGGTTTTCGTGTATATCCTTAAGATGTTGTTCCAGTAAAACTGCAATTAGTTTTTGCAAACCTTTGCTGTCTAACGAAAACTGTTTTAGTTTCTCGGTAGAGCTGTATGCAGGTTGCAGTGTTAAGTTGCCTTTCTGCTGCAGCGCCCCCGCGGAATATGGTTCAATTTCCGGGTGGGCCATTTGCGCCTTACCATTAAAAAAGCCGGGTTTGCCAAATAGTATATAGGCTTTACCCACAACAAGCATTTTTTCTATCCACCGAATACCCTGGAACCATACCAGTTCAATTACACCGGTATTGTCTTTTGCCTGTATAACCAATCGTCGGGTGTGTTTTTCCCCTATGATCTCCTTATGGGTCAAACGGGCAATCACCTGTACATAAGGTAAATCAGGATGGATGTCTTTTATTTTATAAAACCTGGTGCGGTCAATGTATTTATAAGGAAAATGACGAAGCAAATCTCCGGAATTGGCGATCTGCAGCTCTTTTTTTAAGACTTCGGCGCGGCTAAGGCCAACGCCTTTTACATATTCAATTGGGGTTTGAAACGCCTGGCTGTTCAATTCCGATAGATCAGGGCTTAATAGCGGTTACTGATATTTCCACATTAACATTCTTGGGCAGGCCGGCAACCTGTATGGTTTCGCGGGCGGGGAATTGCTCGCTAAAATAGCTGCCGTACACTTCATTCACCTGTGCAAAATCCTGCATCTCTTTTAAAAAGATGCTGGTTTTAACAATATGATTAAAATCAATGCCAGCTTCAATCAAAATGGATTTGATGTTTTCCATTACCTGCTTTGTTTCGGATTTGATGGTATCCATAACGAGTTCGCCGTTAGCAGGATTAATAGCAACCTGGCCCGAAACAAATACGAAATCGCCTGCAATTATAGCCTGGCTGTAAGGGCCTATTGGTGCCGGGGCGTTAGATGTGTTTATTACTTTTTTCATTAGGTAAATGTTTTAAAGATGGCTTAACTGGTTCATTTTTTTAATATAAACCACTGTATTAGCTTCCAGAGAATGCCAAGTATAAACACGGTTATTGCGATAGCATTAATCGTGTGCATTATCCTCAGATTAAAGTTAGTTGGCCGGTTGGGATCTTTTTTTCGAAAGAAATACATATACAAACTTACATAAAAAAAATTCTCAAAAAATATGAAGTAAAGCAAATTGGCTAAAACAAAAAAGGCTTTCCGGATACCGGAAAGCCTTTTTTGTTAGTTAACAAATATTATTTGTGGAATTCAACACGACGGTTTTGGATACGTCCTTCTTCAGTTGAATTATCAGCAATTGGGTGTGTTTCACCGAAAGCTTTAACTTTTAAACGCTTAGCATCAACACCTGAGTTAACTAAGTAAGTTTTTACAGAGTTAGCACGATCTTTTGATAAACGCATGTTGTGAGCTGCAGTACCTTCAGATGAAGCATAACCAGCTAAAGTAACTGTGCTGCTATTAGCTCTTAAATCAGCAGATGTAGCATCTAATACCGGATAAGATGAAGTTTTTAATACTGAGCTATCAAATTCAAATTGAATATTAGAATAAGCAGCAGCAGTAACTGCACCTGTTCCGCCCATTTTAACGGTATCAGGTTTAGGGAATACAATTGGACAACCTGAACCATCAACTACAGTACCTGCAGGAGTGTTAGGGCATTTATCAAATTGATCAGCAACACCGTCGCCATCTGAATCTTTCTTCAGGTCGTTAACAGCAGTTTCAACATTTGTAACGCGGCCTTTTAATGCTGCTACTTCCTGACGAAGTGCTTCGTCATATAATTCGTCATACATCATAGCCACAGGATTTACCCAATCCATATTTGGTTTTGATTTTGTACCGAAGGTATATTCTAAACCAGCATATCCGTAAGAATAATGATCTTTTCTGTCGTATATATCTAATCCGGAAAAGTTATAACCATCGACAAAATTCATGGTATAACCTACATTTAAGGCAAGCGCATCAGATAACTTGAATTTTACGTTACCTCCGACTGGAAGAATAAGTTCCTTTACATAGTGGTCATAAACGGCGCCGGGATTTCCATTAGCAGTAACATACGTAGGTTTATACATGGCTAAACCAGCACCAGCTGATAAGTAGAAGTTAACAGAATTTTTGCGATGAAGAAAATCCATGCTAGCAACGTTTACCAAGCCTGTCAAACTTCCTGAGTAAAAAGTAGTTTCAAAGCTTGTAAGTCCGCTTTTTCCGGGAGCATCGGTGTTATCGCCGGAAACCTTGCCACCGTGAAAATCCAGTTGCAAGCTAAATGAATGCGCTAACCTGTCCCTTAATGAGATACCGTAGCCCAAACCGGCTTTCCAATTTGAAGTAGTGTTGCTACCGCCGATAGCTAAAAAAGGCGAGGTAACACCAACATTTACACCTAAACTCCAGGTGCTGTACTGACCTGCACCACCAAATGTTTTGGCAGTGGTTGTCGCAGACGACATTTTTGTTGAATCAGTTGTGGTTGTTGTCGTGGTGGTAGTTTGAGCATTTACCATCGCAACAGCCATCAAGGAAACAAGTGATAGACCGACTGTTTTCTTTAATGTAGAATAGTTCATAGTTTTAAGATTAAACGATTTTAATTGTGATTTTTTTCAAAAATAGTAATTATGTTTGATTCCATTACCAAACTTTGTTCCAAATTTTGTAATAGTAATACAAATAAATAAAAAAAATTGTTTTAAAAAACTAAATAAATATATAAAAATGAAATACTTTCCTATTAGTAATGAGATATTTACATTAAATAGAAAAAATTTCGTTACACGACTAAAATCCAATTCTTTAGCTGTTTTCCATTCAAATGATGAATTCCCCCGGAATGGAGATCAAAATTTCTTGTTTAAGCAAAATCCTGACTTTTTTTACCTTACCGGTATTGATCAAGAACAAAGTATCCTGTTGTTATATCCGGAGTGTCCTAATCCGGCATACAAAGAAGTCCTGTTTTTAAGACAAACCAGTGACCATATTGCAATCTGGGAGGGTCACAAATACACAAAAGACGAAGCTAAAAAGGCTTCGGGCATTGATACTATATATTGGTTGAACGAATTTGATGCCATTTTGCATACCATAATTAACTATGCAGACAATATATATATTAATACCAATGAAAATGACCGGTACGCTCATACCGTGCCCTATCGGGATATACGGCTTTTTGAAAGCTTAAAGGCCAAATACCCTTTACATCATTATGAGCGGTCGGCTGTTATTTTGCGCGACCTTAGGGCCATAAAATCATCTGTTGAGATTGAATTAACCAAAAAAGCATGTGAAATTACCCGTGACGCGTTTATACGTGTATTGAAATTTATAAAACCGGGAATCGCCGAATATGAAATAGAAGCCGAGATAACGCACGAGTTTTTGCGGCAGCGTGCCACGGGCCATGCTTATAGCCCTATTATCGCATCGGGCAAAAATGCTATTGTTTTGCATTATACAGATAATAACCAGGTTTGTAAAGATGGTGATGTTATACTTTTTGACTTTGCTGCCGAATATGCCAATTATAATGCTGACATGAGCCGATCGGTGCCGGTAAACGGGCGGTTTACAAAACGTCAGCGCGAAGTCTATAATGCTGTTTTACGGGTGATGCGTGCCGCGACCAAATTGATTGTTGCCGGTGCGATATGGAATGATTATCACGACGAAGTTGGAAAAATTATGACCGCCGAGCTTATTGGCCTGGGGTTACTGAATAAGCACGAGGTTGAAAAGCAAGATCCCAAAATGCCATTATATAAAAAGTATTTTATGCACGGCACCTCGCATCACCTGGGCTTGGATGTCCACGACTTCGCCAGCCGTTATAAACCATTCGAGGTTGGAAATATTTTGACCTGTGAACCAGGCATATATATTCCTGAAGAAGGTTTAGGTATACGAATTGAGAATGATATCCTGATTACCAAAGATGGCAACATCGACCTGATGGCGGATATTCCTATTGAGGCAGAGCACATTGAAGAGATAATGAATTCGTAACGTGTTTAAATCGAAATCAGAAATAATCTTCAACAAAGGTATATAAATTGAATGCGGGGTCGGCTGCCGATAATGCTATTGCCTGTATCAGTTTATTTTTGTCGACGCCCTCCATTCGTTTTTGCTGAATGAGTTTATAAGCCTTTTCGGCGAGCAATAGTTCTTTATGGTTGTTTTTTGCTGTTGACCCGGATAATATAAAATCAACCACATCATTCAGCCCTTGTCCGCGTGAAGCAACAGTTTTTAAAACCGGAACTTTACTTTCTCCATTCTGCGAGATGATTTTTTGCAGATTATTGGCAAATAAGCCTGCATCGGCTCTATCGGCTTTGTTTACAATAAACGCGTCGGCAATTTCCATAATGCCCGATTTGATATTTTGTATTTCGTCGCCGCTTTCGGGAACCAAAACCAAAAGGGTGATATCGGCCAACCCAATAATTTCAATTTCCGACTGGCCCACGCCCACAGTCTCAATAATTATATAATCAAACCCAGCCGAGCGTAGTACATCGGTCATTTCGATGGTTTTTGCCGAAAGGCCTCCCATTGAGCCCCGAGTAGCTAACGAGCGGATAAATACATCAGGATGATTAAAATGGGAAGCCATCCGTATTCGGTCGCCCAATAATGAACCAAAATTGAATGGAGAGGTAGGATCAATCGCCAAAATAGCAAGTTTTAGACCTTTTGTCGTCATTTGTTCAATCAATGCGTTCACCAGCGTGCTTTTCCCGGCCCCGGGTGGGCCCGTCACACCAATTACCGGCACATGTGTATTAAACTCCAGGCTTTTAAGCAGATCATTCGCTCCATGTAAGTCATTCTCTACAATTGTAAGCGCACGAGCTACCGATCGGAAATCCGAAACGTGAGGTTTAATATGTTGTATACCGTTCTTCATTGGAGTTATAAAGGAACAAAATATAACCTAATCTAAAAAGCATGGCTGCAAGTATCTTTCAGTTATAACAATTACAAACTGAAGCTCCATAAAGCTATCTTTGCGCCGTATTGCTATAGCTGATCAGAAAGAATAGTCCCATAGTTTGCTATAGCCGCTTATTGTAATAAAAGCCAGATTAATGAAGGTAGCCGGTTTTACTTTTATAAGAAATGCAATAAAGAATGATTATCCCATAGTTGAAGCAATAACTTCGATATTACCGGTTTGTGACGAATTTGTGGTGGCCCTTGGTAATAGTGATGACGAAACAGAACAGCTTATATTAGGTATAAATTCCCCTAAAATAAAAATCATTCATACGGTTTGGGACGATACGCTGCGGGAAGGCGGTACAGTATTCGCTGCCGAAACAGATAAAGCTTTTAATGCAATATCAATGGATGCAGACTGGGCGTTTTATATACAGGGTGATGAATGTGTGCATGAAAAATATCTTCCCCTTATTAAACAGGAGATGGAAGATAATTTAAACGATAAAGAGGTAGAAGGTTTATTATTTAAATACAAACATTTTTATGGCTCATATGACTATTACGGTCACTCGCGCAGGTGGTATCGGCGCGAGATAAGAATATTAAGAAATAATAAGGCAATACATTCATATCGTGATGCACAGGGATTCAGGTTAGCCGGCCGAAAAATTAAGGTTAAGCTTATTAATGCCTATATTTATCATTATGGCTGGGTGAAACCGCCGGGAGGATTAAAAAATAAATTACGCAACTTCAACAAGTTTTATCATGATGATACCTGGTTGGCTCAAAATCTGCCCGAAACGTTTGAGTTTGATTATAAAAATGCCGACAGGTTAATAAAATTTACGGATAGCCATCCGGCGGTAATGCAAAAAAGAATTAATGCTATCAACTGGAACCTGGATATTAATTTGAGCGAGATACATGAAAAAATGTCGTTAAGAAGAAAGTTTTTGCAAAAGATAGAAGATATTACCGGCTGGCGGGTAAGTGAATACCAGAACTATAAAATAATTAAGTAAGCCGTGGATATAAGGAAAAGCATTTCGATTATTATTCCGAATTACAACGGCGCTGGATTACTAAAAAAATACTTGCCCTTTACCTTAGGGGCTATTAAAAATGCAGGGGTGGATCACGAAATTATTGTTATAGATGATTGCTCGATCGATAACTCCGTACAATTTTTAAAATCGAACTATCCCGACATTATCGTCATCATAAATCCTGAAAATAAGGGATTTTCATATTCATGTAACCGTGGGATTGAGATAGCGCGGTGGGAGTTGATATTACTTTTAAATTCGGATGTAAAGCTTATGCCCGATTATTTTGAGCACCAGTGGAAATATTTTTGGCGGTGGGACACCTTTGGCGTGATGGGACGAATTATAGATATGGATAGCGACCATATACAGGATGCAGCCCGCTTGCCCAAGTTTAACGGGCTGAAATTAAAAACAGATTATTTCTATTATACCAATGACGATCAAAACAGGCTGTTTACATTTTATTTATCAGGTGCAAACGCACTGATAGATGCCAAAAAGTTGAAACAAATAGGTGGCTTTTATGAGTTGTTCTCCCCGTTCTATTGTGAAGACATGGAACTGTGCCTAAGGGCGTGGCGATTAAAATGGAATTGTTATTATGAACACAAAGCAATTTGCCGTCACGAAGTTTCGGCAAGCACAAAAAATTATCAAACAGCTAACTGGGTTAAAAGCGTTTATTACCGTAACAGGTTTTATTTGCATGCACTTCATTTAAACGGATTGAAATTGTTTGCCTGGTATTGCCAGATAACCATCGAGTTGTTGCCAAAATTACTCGCGGGCCAAAACTGGATATGGAAAAGCTATCGGGATTTATTCACGAACAGAAAATTGCTTAAGCAATATAAAGAAAGAATTAAAAATTTGCTGAATGTAAATGAAAGTCATGTAACAATTTCTGAGGTGGTTACAAAAATCAGGACATCCGTAAGAAATAAAAAGCTTATACGTTTTAAACCATAGACTAAACAAGTGCTGCGACATTATGAGTCTGACACACTGAACGTAACGGTAATTAACTAATTACTGTTAGCTTTGTACTTTTATAACCTTAAATGAAGACATACTTCCGGCTTCTTTCGTTTGCCAAACCAATCGAAAAGTTCGCTATTCCATATATCTTAACAACTATATTTTCGGTAATATTCAGTACGCTTAACCTGGCTTTGCTGGCGCCCTTGCTGCAAACACTTTTTGCCGGACAACAATCAGGCAATATTGTTAAGCCTCTCGGCGTAAAGCCCCCCATACATGATATTATGCACACGTTCACCTATTATGTACAATACATGATAAACAATTACGGAACTTGGGGAGCTTTGCAGTTTGTTTGCGGCGCGATTGTTTTTTCGGCGTTACTCAGCAACATTTTTCGTTATTTATCGCAGCGTATCATGGAAAATCTGAGGGTGCATACGCTGCTAAATTTCAGACGGGCTGTTTTCAATAACGTCATGAACCTTCATTTGGGCTATTTCAGTAATGAGCGCAAAGGCGATATTATTTCAAAAGTAGCATCTGACGTGCAAGTTGTTCAATATTCGGTCACAGCTACTTTACAGGTTGTTTTTAAAGAGCCCCTAACACTTATTGCTTATCTGGCGTGGTTGTTTGCCATATCCCCGAGCCTTACTTTTTACTCGTTATTGATTATCCCGGTTTCGGCCTTTGTTATATCACGCATTGTGAAACGGCTTAAACAACAAGCCATTGCATCACAACAAACCTATGGTAATATGATAAGCTATTTAGACGAAGCTTTATCGGGCATTAAAATTATTAAAGCCTTTAATGCTACCTCATTTATAAAAAACAGGTTTGATAAGGAGAATACCAAATATTCATCTATAACGCGGTCGATGGCAAAGCGACAGCAACTTGCCTCGCCGGTTTCTGAATTTTTTGGGGTGACCATGGTTGCATGTATTGTTTTATATGGTGGCCACCTTGTCTTAAATAATACGTCAACGTTAACGGCTCCGGAGTTTATCACATACATAGCATTGTTTTCACAAATAATGCGACCGGCTAAAGCCATGTCTGACTCGTTTAGTAATATACACTCCGGAATAGCGGCGGGCGAACGCGTGCTGGCGCTGATAGACGAGAAACCCCTGGTAATTGACGCTGCCGATGCTGTTGCTGTTACCGGGTTTAATGAGGGCATTGAATTCAAACATGTTTCATTTGCGTACCAGGACCGGCAGGTTTTATCTGACATTAATTTAATTGTGCCCAAAGGTAAAACTGTTGCACTTGTCGGCCCGTCGGGCGGTGGCAAGTCTACACTTATGGATTTGATACCCCGGTTTATGGATCCCCAATCCGGTGAGATATTGGTTGACGGAAAAAATATAAAAAGCCTTACTGCCGACTCTCTCCGAAGTATTATGGGCATCGTTAACCAGGAATCTATCCTGTTTAATGACACGATATTTAATAACATAGCCTTTGGTAAAACCAACGCATCCTTAGAGCAGGTAGAAGCAGCGGCCCGGATTGCAAATGCGCACAATTTTATTGTTGAAGCCGAAAGCGGTTATGAAACCAATATTGGCGACCGCGGTACAAAACTATCCGGCGGACAGCGACAACGGATATGCATAGCAAGGGCAGTCTTAAATAACCCGCCATTAATGCTGCTCGATGAGGCTACATCCGCGTTAGACACCGAATCGGAAAAATTGGTACAAGATGCGTTGAATAACCTAATGAAAAACCGGACGTCGTTAATTATTGCACACCGGTTAAGTACAATACAAAATGCTGACGTTATCGTTGTATTAGAAAATGGTAAAATTGTAGAGCAGGGCAGCCACCAGCAATTGTTAAACAATAATGGCTTATATAAAAGGCTGATAGATATGCAAACTTTTCAATAATGATCCCGCCTTTAGTTTCAATAGCGTTATGTACCTACAATGGCTCAAAATATTTAAAGGAGCAATTGGACACGCTTAGCGGCCAAACCTACAAAAATTTAGAGATCGTTATTATTGATGATGGGAGCAGCGATGGTACGATTGAGCTATTGCGACAATATGCACGGAATTCTTCCCTTAATACCAAAATATATATCAACGAAGAAAATTTAGGGTATATAAAGAATTTTGAAAAAGCGATAAGTCTCTGTAACGGGGAATATATAGCTTTATGCGATCAGGATGATATATGGGACGAGCGAAAGATCGAAACATTGGTTAGGCATGTCGGGGATAATATACTTATTTATCATGATTCGGCGCTTATTAGTGAAACAGGAGCTCCCTTAGACCGTAAAATTTCGGATATCAGAAATTGCTATTCCGGAACAGACTCACGCATATTTCTTTTTGAGAATTGCGTGTCGGGCCATGCAATGCTTTTTAAAAAGGAATTGCTCACCTTTATAGATGGATTTAATAAAACAATAATACACGATTGGTGGCTGGCATATTTGGCAGCTAATAATGGCAGTATTTTTTTTTTAGACCAGGTATTAGTTCAATACCGGCAGCACAGCAATGCAAATACAAATATCCTCCGGCAAAAACGTGATAAAAAGCTAAAGCCTGGCTCTTTAGAAAAGATGGAGAAACAGCTGAATATTGTTAAGCTATTTGCCGAATACCCGTTTAATACTGATAAAGCGTTTAAAAATAAACTGGTGCAGTTAATGGAACGTCGTATCCATAGCTATCTATGTATATCACTACCATATTTTATATTTAAACATCGTAATGTGTTGTTGTATATTCAAAAAAAATCAGCGTTAAGTAAACTGAATTTTATTTTGAAATTTACATTCGGTTATAAATTAAAGCGGTTACTGAAAGCCCGATAGTATGAATAGTCTTATTTCGCCCAAAAAAATAAATTCCCTTTCACATAGTTACAAATTTACCATTGCCACGCTGGTTACTGATACGGGTGAATACCAGGATATGGTTGAATCTTTTAACAAGGCCGGCTTTACTAAAGATACTTGTGAGTACATCTACATAGACAACGTAGGGAAGAACAGTTTTGATGCCTACGAGGGGCTTAATTTGTTTTTACAAACTGCGCAGGGGGAGTACATTGTCATTTGCCACCAGGATGTCCTTCTAAATTTCGACAATATTGAAATATTGACCCAACGGATTGAACAGATAAGCACAATAGACCCCAATTGGGCTATATTGAGCAATGCCGGGGGAATTGAAAATAATTTATACCGGCGGATCGCTATTGATGTGGTTTATGAGGATGGATTTGAGCAGGTATATGGCAAGAAGCCGCAAAAGGTTTGTACCGTTGATGAAAATTTTATTTTAGTTAAGCGCTCAGCAAACCTTTCATTATCACGTGATCTTGCCGGATTTCATTTATATGGCACCGATCTTTGCCTCGTAGCGGAATTATTAGGTTATTCATCTTATGTTATCGAGTTTAAGCTCCTGCACAAAAGCTATGGTAACCCTGGTAAAACGTATTATGATATTCTGAACCAATTGATCGAAAAATATGTACGATTTATGCGCAGCCGTACTATAATAACAACGATAACGGATTTCCGGTTATCTCCATCATCAATTGATACCGCATTTTTTAATACAAAATTCGTGAAGAAAGTATACCGGAAAATAACAAAATTAACAAAGGATCACAATATCACATAGTCAAAAGATGGCGAATGAAAAAGGCCAACCGTATGTGGATGGCCTTATTAACACTTCTATATAACATAATAATTTTAGTTGGACGGAGAGCGCATACGATAAATCGGGCTGTATCACTTGTGAAAGAGATACAGGAGATACACCTGATACGACTTTGCAGCCTCTTTCAGACTAACCTATTCAAATTTAATGCCTAATCCAATTTGCCATACCTGGTTGCGGTAATCACCCCCATAGCTTGCATTCTGCTGGTTTTGCTGCATGTCGACAGTGTACCTCACGCGCAGTTCAACATTAGGGTTAAAATCAAAACTCACGCCAACAACACCGTCCAATATTGTTTTTTGCCCGTAGGTATTGTAACTGCTTTCGGAAGTTACATTAAACCCGTTATCAAAAGTTTGGGTTGTCGAAACGGGGATAGCTAGCTGCGGACCTATCAGGAAATTGAAAGTTGGCGACAATTTAAACTTTGCGAGCAAAGGCACATCAATGTAGTTTGTTCGCTGGGTATAGTTACCGTCGGGTGTTCCGGCGGCAAAGCCTTTTTGTGAATACAAGGCTTCAGGGGCAAATGACAATGGATAAATAAGGGGAATTTCCATGGTTAGCCCCGCATTAAAGCCGGCAATAGCGGCCGTGCTGTAATTGTTGTTATAGGCGTTTATGGTATTGGCGACGTTCAGTCCGCCTGTTAAACCAAACCTTATCCTGTAAAACTCATCTGTATGGCTGCGGGGCGGGGGGCGCCTTACAACCCGGCGGGGACCATAATAATAACCTTGCGCGCTTACCGAGCCTGCCACCAGCAGGCATATCGCTAAAAAAAAGGTAAATTTTTTCATATTTTAATTGTTTAGTTTATCCTTAGAGTAAATATTCTTCCGAAGGTTTATTGCCAGTTTATTTTTTTATAAAATGTTCACATTAAGTCGTGCGTTGAAATTTGGAATAAGCTACATTTGGCCATGCAACTATGGAAACCGCTGGTTCATTTTTTTTTATTAGTGATATTTTGCCTGGTATCGATCAGCGTCTTTGCCCAAAAGGAAGATTATATCCAATCGTTAAGTCATCAAAACAAGTGGGTCGATTCTGTTTTCCGGAAGATGAACCGCAAGAAAAAAATTGCACAGCTGTTTTTTATACGGGCGCATACAAACAGGGGCCAGGCTTATGAAGATTCTGTCGGTAAGATTATCAAAGACGAGCAGCCTGGCGGGCTGGTGTTTTTCCAGGGCGGCCCTGTGCGACAGGCCGAGATCATCAATAAGTACCAGAAATTAGTTAAAGTGCCGCTGCTCGTTGCGATGGATGGTGAGTGGGGCGTGGGCATGCGGCTCGATTCAACCATATCCTATCCATACCAAATGACGCTGGGCGCCATACAGGACAACAGCCTGGTATACAAAATGGGGCAGCAGATAGCATATGATTTTAAGCGGCTGGGCATGCACATGAACCTGGCGCCCGATATGGATATCAATAACAATCCCAACAACCCGGTTATCAATTTCCGTTCGTTTGGCGATAATAAATATAATGTGGCCGCTAAGGGCATAGCCTATATGAAAGGTATGCAAAGCTCCGGCCTGTTAACTACAGCTAAGCATTTTCCCGGGCACGGCGATACCAATGTTGATTCGCACCTCGAGTTGCCCCTGTTGCCTTTTAGCAGGCACAGGCTCGATTCGCTGGAGGAGTATCCTTTCCGGGAAGCTATAAAAGCCGGTATCAGCGGTGTAATGATAGCTCATATGGCTATACCTGCCCTGGATACCACCAAAAACCTGCCCTCAACTTTATCCAGGCGAATTGTTACCGGTAACTTAAAGGATTCATTGGGATTCAAAGGTCTTGTTGTATCCGATGCGATGGAAATGAAGGCAGTTGTAAAGGATTTCCCTGATGGCGAAGCAGATGTAAAAGCGTTTTTAGCCGGCAACGACATTATCGAATTATCTGAAAACTCTGCACGGGCGATAAAAAAAATACGTAAAGCTGTCCGCAAACGTGAGGTAACGATCGAAGAATTTAATTCCCGCGTTAAAAATGTGCTTGCCGCCAAGTACTGGACAGGGCTGAACTATTACCACGAAACGTCAACAGCTCATTTGGTTGAAGACCTGAACAGATCCGCGGCCAAAGATCTGGTTCAGCAACTGAGCGACGGAGCAGTAACAGTTTTAAAGGGCGATGCCGCTACGCTACAATTGGACCCATTTCAAAAAACAGCGATCGTAAGTATCGGTGTTACCGGATCAACCGTTTTTCAGCGCGAACTGGTAAAATGGTATACAAACAGTACGCTCTTTCAGGTTGGTAAAAACGCGCCGGAACAGGAACTAAAAGCGTTGCTCGACGTACTGCAGCCCTACCAACAGGTTTATGTGAGTATCAATGATACGCGCCTGCGCCCGGCAAGCAAGCTGGATTACAGCGAAGAGGTTAAGTCTTTTATCGGCGAATTGGCCGCACATCGCAATACTGTTATAACTGTTTTTGCGAACGCCTATGCCATTGCAGGGCTTCCGGGAATTGAAAAAAGCGGCGCATTGGTGGCCTGCTATCAAATGACGGATGAGCTGCAGCGCTCGGCTGTTAAAGCAATTACCAGGCAAATAAAACCAACTGGTCGATTACCGGTAACTATTAATCTATTTTTCCCTACGGGGTTAAGAAGTGCTTTGTAATTCGGTATAGATTGAAAGTCTATCGGCTTAGTCGCCCACCGCCACGTTTTTCTTCATAATTACATTGCCTGTGCGTTTTAAAGCACCCCACGAGCCCAGTTCACCCTTTAGCGCTTTGCGTAACGATTTAAACAAAACATAATACATTAACTGGCGCCATATAAATCGCTGCGGTATAATATAAACCAGCTTTTTGTAATCCTCTTTCTCCATCCGGAAGGCAATGATCGCTACGATAAAATCGATTACTACAAAGCCAACATAGTAGGTGATTATTTTACCTGGTTTGTCGCTGAATAGTCCGAAGATCATCATCAAATCGGCCAGTGGTGAAAATAATGGTAATATGATCTGGAAGACCAGGATGTTCGGCATTCCGATCATTCCAAAAAATTTATATTTTTTATTAAAAAGCGCTTTCTTATTTTTCCAAAAGCTTTGCATTACGCCAAAACTCCAGCGGAAGCGCTGTTTCAACAAACCGTTAAGTGTTTCGGGCGCTTCGGTATAAGCGATAGCTTCGGCGCAGTTTTTTACGACATAGCCCCGTTTTAATATCCGCATGGTAAGATCGCAATCCTCCGCAAGGGTATCATACGTAAACCCTCCCGCTTTGTAAATTGCCGATTTGCGGAAGGCGCCGATAGCGCCAGGCACTACGGTTATACTGTTGATGAGATCGAATGCACGGCGGTCCATATTTTGGGCGGTGATGTATTCGATAGACTGCCAGCGGGTGATCATGTTGGTTTCGTTACCCACTTTAACTGTACCGGCCACCGCGCCAATCTCATCATCCGTAAAATAGGTCATCAAATGATAAATGGCATCGGTTTTTAATTGCGTGTCGGCATCAATGCATACTACAAATTCGCTTTGGGCATGCGAGATACCAAAGTTCAGCGCCGATGCTTTACCCCCGTTTGGCTTGGTTAATACCTTAACCAATGGATGATGGCCGTAAGCGTTGTTAACCAGCTCATACGTTTTATCTTTTGAGCCGTCGTCTACAAAAATGATCTCAAACGACGGGTATTCAGTTTTAAGTAAGCTTTGTATGGTCTTGATAGCCGTAACTTCTTCATTATAGCCCGGTACAATAATACTTACCGGCCTAAGCAGCGCCGGGTCGATGATCGCCCGGTTCAGTTTTTTATTTTCGGAATATTGCCTTACCGCAAGTACACCAATCAATACCACCCTACCAACGGCCAGGAAAATCGCCGACATAAACAGGTAGAGCAGAAACCAGTTGCTATAAAAATAACCTTCAATCAGTAAATTATATAAAGAGCCAAGTACGCCCGAATTGGCGTCGTCTTTTATTGGCGGCATCAGGTCGGCCTTGGTTTTGCCTAAAACTGCGGCTATGGTAGTAAACTGGTATCCATGGCTTTTAAAAAAGTGGATAATTCCCGGCAGTGCCTTTACTGTTTCTTCGCGTGTATCGCCGCCCGCATCATGTAAGAGCAACATGGAACCGTTATCTTTTTGTTTTATGGTGCGGGCGAGAATACTGTCGGCTGTTACGCCCGGTTGCCAATCCCAGGGGTCAATCGATTCACCGATATTGATATAGCTTTGATTACGGCTTTCAGCCACCGGAATAACCTCAGCTAACGTACGCGGCTCCGCATCTGCATTAAAAGGCGGCCTGAACAGGATGGTGCTCCGGCCGGTAACCGACTCAATTAGCTTACGGGTTGCATTTAGCTCAAGGTTTACCCGCTGTAAACTAACGGTAGAAATGTCGGGGTGGAAAAAGGTGTGGTTACCAATTTCGTACCCTTCGTCGAATTCTCTTTTTAAGATGGGTATGTTCTTTTCGGCCATTGAGCCAACCACAAAAAATGCCGCCGGAACGTGTTCTTTTTTTAATATGTCCAATATCTGCGGGGTAAATTCAGGATCGGGACCATCATCAAACGTTAAAACGATTTTACCCGGCGCGTATCCGTATTTGCGGATAACATATTTAGTTGGCAATTTAATATACGCCTGGTTAGTGATAACAAAGTTTGTTGTATCCATCAGGATACTAATTTTACCGGGATCCGGGCTTGTTACTAAGTCCAGTACCTCGCCATCGCCATCATAATAAATTTTATTGTCAAGGCCGACCGAGCTCATTCTTTTAACATCTATACCCGTCTTTTTTAATGAATCAATTGCCAGGTTTTTTTGAAAAAATGACCATAGACGCGGATCTTCCGATCCGAGGCGCCAAAGTGCCACGCCGCCGGTATCCCAATCATCAGCCATGCGGATAACGTTAAAATTAGTGGCAGCATCCGTAAAGTAAACCGTATGATCGAGGCTGTCATCATCCATATAAGTATAATGCAGGTTGGCCGAAATCGGGTCAAACGTAATTTTACTGCTTTTTTCCTGGGCCATACTTATAGCCTGTTGATAGCCCATGGGTTTCCCCACGCTGCTTTCGGGCCAGTCATACGCTCCGCCGGCCACGGTCAGGATCACTTTTTCGCTTGGTATCCTGGTACAAACATTATCCAGTATTTGTTCAACCCAATGCTGGTTTGAAAGGTCCCCGGCATTACTGTTTTCATTGTGCTGGTCGAGCGCCATTACAAACAAGAAATCGTTTATATGCTGAAGCCGCTCGAGTTGATACTTTTCGTCGTCGGGAATTACGTTTTGTGTTACTAAAAAGCCTAAAGGATGCAGAATGGCGTACAGCTCATTTTCAAACGCGATATAATTCTTGCTGTTAATGTCTTTAATATTATCGAAATCCAGGTTGATACCATTAAATTTAAATCGTGTTAACTGGGTGGCGATATTATTAATAAACAGCAGGCGAAGCTTTTTGTCTTTGATGATGCGTTCAACATCAGTGACATCATAACTGCCGCTTGCGTTATTTTTATTGACATAGTTTGAAAGTGAAATTAATACAGGCTTCTTATATTTCTTATTGAGATTTATCAGGCCGGTATCAACGTTTGCAACTAAGGTGTCATGTCCCGGATATATATAAAAACCCTCGCTTACGATCATATCTAATTTGGCGATATGAGCAGCCAGCGAACTGTAAGCCTGCGGCTCCCATGCCTTGTAAAAACCGGCATTAATGCGGTCTTTATTATTGGGGCGTTTAAGCTGGTGCAACCGGCGGGCGCGTGCAAGCTTTTGTATTTCGGCGATATCGATCTTAAAATCTTTGAATTTTTTTGATCTTTTTAACAGATCAAGTTCTTCTTTGGTGAGTTTTTTTGGGGCGGGGTTTAAGTTTGGTAACGAGGGATATTGTTTTGAATTTACAATAATAACAGCGGCAACGATACTGCATACCAGTACCACCAACAGCGCACGGCTAAGCCATTTAAAACGGATCCATCGGCCTGGTGTATCTGTTTGAAAAACCTGTTTATCAGCCATTAAATGCTATTATAAATTTGAATCGTAATAAAGGTTTATTGAGGTTTAATGTCGCTTATTGGTTATTTGCTTTATCTGCTTCAATGGCCGAAAAATCCACCCCGCATTTGCAGTTGGTACCGCAGCTTTTTTTTGCCGACAAACTGTTATAAACAAGCCGGCATACATAAAATACAGCTGCCGCAAAAAGTATGGCGATTATAATCGTTTGGATACTCATGGTACAAAATTAATACTATTTAATTATAATACAGACAAGTCAAATAGTATTTGGTTTAAGCGGAATACGACCGCGAGCGAAATTATACAACGCTTTCCCGTAAGTTTAAAATAGCTTGGTCCAAAAAATTCGGGATGATCGTATTTTGTGTAAGGGTTATTTTGTCGGGATCGTCCAGGTGCAGCAGCATACTATTGTATTTTTTAATGCCATGCTCCTCGATCACCTGCTGTTTTTCTTCGTCCTGTAATAAAAATGTTTTCATCCCTTCCGGGTCAGCTTCGGGGTGAAACTGTGTGCCGATCGCATAATCGCTGAACCGGATGGCCATCATGGCCTGGGGCAGGTCAAGATGGGTACGTTCTTTTTCAATAGCCAGCAATTGCATGCCCAACTCTGCAAAACGGTTTTCATTCGGATTGACCACCTGCCAGTACCGCGAATCAACTGAGTAGAACGGATCGGCAAGCCCTTCAAAGGCCGGTTCGCTTAACCCGGCCGGAGTTTTATGGATAGGCAATACTCCAAATGATTCCGAATTGCGCAAACTGACATCACCTAACTTATACTTCCGGCACATTAACTGGAATGAGTGGCACACGTAAAAAGTATGTTTTTTTTGAGGCGTATTTGACAGATTGTGATCTTCCAGCGTATCGGTCAGGTTAAAATAATTGTTCTCCCACTCGCTGCCTTCACTATCTATCGGGCTGCCGGGCCCGCCGCTGACGATATAAATATCGAAGCCGGTGCCCGGAACTTCGGCTTTCCCGCGCACATCAAATTCCTCCACAATTAAATTTAAATTGTTTTTTGCCCGGTAACGCTGCAATATATCCCTGAATCCGCGCATGCCTTCATTCGCAGTGCCGTCGTATAGGTCGAGTATGGCTACTTTTATAGGATTTTTATCGGCTTGTATCATTTAGTTTGTTCCGTTAAGCGTTTGTGAGGTAATATAATAAAGCTGGCTGAAAAATTATAATTTGACTATATAAACCAAAGTTATATTTCATTTATTACGATTTGTTAAGGGATAAAAACAAATTTATACTTTTATACAATGCATCACCCTGAGAATAATCCCTGGCAAATTACTTCCGAAAAAAAAGTTTACGATAATCCCTGGATAAATATAACCGAATACCAGGTGATCAACCCGTCGGGAAAGCCGGGTATATATGGGAAGGTGCATTATAAAAATTTCGCGATAGGTGTTTTTCCACTCGATGAGGATTTAAATACTTACCTGGTGGGCCAATACCGTTTTGTTTTGGGCCAGTATAGCTGGGAAATGCCCGAAGGAGGCGGTCCGCTTGACGCCGATCCGCTCGACTCGGCCAAACGGGAACTGCTCGAAGAAACCGGCCTGAAGGCGAATCAATGGACAGAAATACAACGGCTGCACCTTTCAAATTCGGTAAGCGATGAGTTAAGCATTATTTACCTGGCCCGTGAACTTAAGCAATTCGCATCTGACCCCGAAGATACCGAGCAACTGATCGTTCACAAATTGCCTTTTGAAAGCGTATACCAAATGGTTTGTAATGGCGAAATAACTGATGCAATGACCGTGGCAGCTGTTTTTAAGGTGCAGCTTATGTTGGCCGAAGGCCGTTTATAAACACCTGTAAATTCCGAAAAAAACCTAAATTTGGGCTTTTTATGAGAAAGTTTTTAGGATATATTTTATCGCCTTTCGCACTTTTCGCCTTTTTTTTGGTGCTGGTTGTTTTTCAGCCACTGCAATGGATAAGCTATAAGTTTTTTGGGTATTCGGCCCATAAAAAGGTGGTGGATATATTGAACCTGTTTCTTTTCAGCACATTTTATATACTGGGCAACAGAGTAATATTTAACAACAATCAAAACTTGCCCATAGGGCGCCCCATTATTTTTATAGCCAATCATCAAAGCCTGTGCGATATACCGCCGCTTATTTATTACCTGCGTAAATACCACGCAAAATTCATTTCGAAAGTTGAATTAACCAAAGGTATACCGTCCATATCTTTTAATTTAAAATACGGTGGCGGCGCCAATATTGATCGTAATGATGCACGCCAGTCCATAACCGAAATAGTTAAGCTGGCCAACCGGATGAAGGAAAACAAATGGTCGGCGGTGATATTTCCGGAGGGAACGCGGTCAAAAAACGGTAAAGTAAAACCTTTCCAGGCGGCGGGGGTGGCTACTATCCTAAAAAAGTGCCCCGAAGCGTTGCTGGTGCCTGTCGCTATCGACAACTCGTGGCGAATGATCAAGTACGGTTATTTCCCGATGATGACGTTTTTACGCATGACCTGGGATGTACTGGAGCCAATAGAACCAAAAGGCAGGCCCGCGGAAGAATTAGTAAAAGAAGCGGAGGAGCGGATCAAGGAGAAATTGGGGCAGGTTTGAGTCTGAAGTCTTGAGTCGTAAGTCTTGAGTCAAAACTTTCATTTTTGCGATGTTCTTTACCTTACAAGGACTCCTGACTTAAGACTCCAGACTAACGACTCAAATATTCTTACCGTCGACAATCTTGAAAAACTCTTCACGATAAGTATCACCTACCGGGATGATTTTATCGCCAATGCAAATCCGGCTGCGTTCGATGCTGTCGATCTTATTGATGGATACGATGTATGATTTGTGTACGCGGATAAAATGTTTTTCGGGCAGCGCATCCTCCATTTTCTTCATGTTTTGAAGCGTGATGACCCTTTCGGACGAGGTGAATATCGAAATGTAATCTTTTAGCCCTTCAATAAACAGGATATCGTTTAGGTACACCTTCTGTATCTTATGCTCTGTTTTAACAAAAATAAAATCGCTCAAAAAATCCTGCTGTTGCTGCTGAACTGAAGCTGTGTGTATTTGCGAAGCCACCGGAGCGGCGTGCGGATGCAAAACTGCCTGCGCTTTTTGAACCGATTTATAGAAACGGTCGAACGCGATGGGTTTTAGTAAATAGTCGATAACATCGAGCTCATATCCTTCAAGTGCATATTGGGGATAAGCGGTAGTTAAAATAACCTTTGCCTTGCCGTTGGCTATTTTTAGAAATTGAATGCCGGTTAGTTCGGGCATCTGCACATCAAGGAAAACCAGGTCGACATCGCCTTCCTGAACGAGCGTTAATGCTTCAATCGGGTTGGTCGTCGATTTCACCAATTGCAGAAACGGGATCTTTGACATATAGTCTTCCAATATATGCAGGGCCAGGGGTTCGTCATCAACTATGAGGCATCGGATCATGCTATAAAATTAATGATAATTCAACAGTATAGGTATCAGTTTCATCACGTATATCCAAATTATATTTTCCCGGATAAAGCAGATCAAGCCGTCGTTTTACATTGTTCAGGCCGATTCCCCCGCTGGCATCGCGGTTGTTGTTATGTTTTTTATTTTGGATATAAAAATGCAGATGCGTATCGTCAACATCAATCATTAAACGAATAGGCGACCGCGGCATATTTGCCACCCCATGTTTAAAGCCGTTCTCGATAAATGCGATCAGCATCAGCGGCACTATCTGCTGGCTTTCAACTTTCCCGGTAATTTTAAAATCAATAAATGCTTTGTTGCTAAACCGTATTTTTTGCAGATCAATATAGTTTTGTAAGTATTGTAACTCCTTGACGAGGTCAACCTTATTATCGTTACACTCATACAGCATATAACGCATAATTTCCGATAATTTCAGGATAGCTTCGGGCGTAGTTTCGGAACGCTGGTAGGCAAGCGAATAAATACTGTTGAGAGAATTAAATAAAAAATGCGGGTTTATCTGCGATTTCAAAAAAGCAAGCTCGGCGGTGAGGCGTTGGTTTTCGAGGTCGCGCTGAATGCGCTCGTTTAAAAACCAATCGACCGTAAATTTTAGCACCGAGCTTAAGAATAAAAAGGTGATACTGTTATAAACAGTGCCCATAAAGTACGTCCCGAAGCCAATGGTATGTCCCTTTACACGCATAAGTACGTATGGTTTAAAAATAAGCGCCACCCCGTATTTGCCGAAGCCGTATAGGACCACAGCAACAACTATCGACAAAGCAAATAGGCCGTATCGTTTCTTATCCAGGAACCTGGGGATCATCACCAGGTAATTGAGGTAAAACAGGCTGATGTTGATGGTACCATATAGTACGATAATCACCAGCAGATCGTTGATGGTTAACTTCGTGTTATTTCGCGCAATCACCAAACAAAACAGGAGGATACAAACCCAAAAAAAGGTGTGCCAGAATATTTGCCAGCGTTGTTTCATCGCACCTAAATTACTGTTAAGATGGGGTTTACGGCAATGTTTTATATATAGCAGTGCGTATTATCGATGAACTGGCATTTATGTCCGACGAACTGGTGGCGAAGCGCAAACTAACTGTTCATCTATAAATCCCGTGTGTTGGTCTAAATCTTTTTAACAGGCTGATTATTTGGCTTTTCTTTGTTCTATCAAATCACACACAATGAAAAGGCTCGCAAATTCAAATCCTTTTATCCTGTTACTTCTCCCGGTTATGTTTGCCCTGATAATGGGCGTTACTTACCAGGTACAGCAAAAAAGAGAAGCTATTGAAACTTCATCCGTTCACGCTACATCTCTTTTCTATAAGGGCATAACGCTTGTAAAAACCGTTTGCGCTATAGCTAAGGACAAAGTATGGTAATCAGCACCGAAGGGCTGACGTTTAACTTTGGCAATCAAACGGTTGTTAAATCGTTATCGTTACAGGTGCCCGAGGGGAGTATCTATGGTTTCCTGGGGCCAAACGGCGCAGGCAAAACCACCACCATAAAATTATTGCTGAACCTGTTGCAAACACAGGAGGGGAGCATCCATATTTTTGAGCAGGAACTGAAGCAACACCGCATACAAATTCTTTCACAAATTGGCTCGCTGATCGAACAGCCGGCTATTTATCTGCATCTTTCGGGAAAAGAAAACCTGCTGAACCGGGCACTGCTGCTGCAAATATCCGAACAGCGGGTTGACGAAATGCTCGACCTTGTGCATTTAACGGATGCCGCCCATAAAAAAGCCGGCCAATATTCGTTGGGTATGAAACAGCGGCTGGGTATAGCCCTGGCCTTGCTCCCCGATCCTAAACTACTTATTCTTGATGAGCCAACAAATGGCCTTGACCCGAATGGCATTATTGAAGTGCGCGAGCTGCTCATCAGGTTGGTAACAAAGCATAACAAAACAGTTTTTATATCCAGTCATTTATTGGCCGAAATTGAACGCATGGCTACGCATGTTGGCATTATACATCATGGCGAGCTGCTGTTCCAGGGAAGTATCAAAGAACTGGAGTCGTTAAGCAAACCGCTTGTACAAATTGAAGCGGAAGATCCGGTGGATGCCGCCAATTTCTTAACCCGGAATAATTTTACAGTTACCGAAGTTAATGAGCATCATTTGTTTGTGCCTTTCACCTCAAAGCAGGAAATGGCTGAGATAAATGCTTTATTAAACAAAAACAGCTACCTGGTATATAGTATCAATAAACAGCAAAAGGACCTGGAAAAATTGTTTTTAGATATTACCCAAAACGCCTGAGCCATGAAAGGATTTATACTATCGTTCCGGTCCGAATTCTATAAAACCCGTAAAACCATGGGCTTTTGGAGTTCAGTTATACTCCCGCTGGCGCTTTGCCTGCTGCTTTTCGTAGGGTTTTATAATAAAAGCGACAAGTTGCTGCACGAACCTGGCATGATGCTTTGGCTGCAATTTTCGGGGACTATTTTGGGCATTATGGGTTCGCTGATATTGCCTATGCTTATTGTTTTTATAGCCTATTCGGTAAATAGTATTGAGCACAAAGCCGAAACCTGGAAAACATTATTCAGCCTGCCTATATCAAAGCTTTCGGTGTATTCTGCCAAATATCTTTACGCCTTATTTTTAGTGCTTTTATGCCTTGCGTTATTTGTGCTTTTTACACTTGCATTTGGCAATTTGTTGGGGATGATGAAACCTGAGCTGAAATTTGGTGAATACAATATAGCCGGGCTTTTGATGCGGTTATATTTCAAGCTTTTTCTGTCATCATTGGGAATATTGTCTATACAGTTTTTATTGAGTCTTTTGATGCGCGATTTTTTAAAGCCGATGGGTATTGGGTTTGTAAGCACCATTACCGGGGTTATTTTGGCTACCAAGGGTTGGGAATATGCTTATCTCTTTCCGTACTCGCACCCCATGCTAACCATTATGACTGTAGGAAAGGGAATGCATAACACACCCGGACCGGGCGCACCGCCGCCGATAAACGTTGATATCTTTACAAAGGAAATATTTGTGAGCCTGGCAATAGCAGTCTTGGTATTTATCGCGGGCTACTTTATTGTGCTGAAAAAGAGTGTGAAGTAAGGAGAAAGTCCGGAAAGTCAGTAAAGTCCGGAAGTCGGAAAGACAAAATTAGCTTCCGCAATCTGCATTCCGATTTTCGCATTCTGTCCCCACTAATCACTAATATCTACCTCACCGGTTTTGGAAACACGGGTAAACTTTCATGCCCTTCGGCGTCAACTGATTGAACAGCGAAAAGGTAATTATCTTTTGAGTAGGCAAGCGTGGCTGTTGTTTCGGTCACATAAAATTTCTTTTCCCAAACCGGGCTGCTGGTTTCGCGCATCAGCACATAATAACCTGCCGGCTTTTTACCTGTTTTGGGCGCATCCCATTTTAACTGCGTCTTGTTTGTTAATCCGCTGGTAATGATCCCAACATTTTGCGGTTCGGCAGGGGCCATAGCCAGGTTCGCCAGTACGGACAGATTCATGCGTGTTACCTTTTGTACATAGTTGTAATCAACAAAATCAGGCAGGTCGCCATAATCCACGCCGTTTTCGGTACGCACGTTTTGGTGCTGGCGGGTAAAATCCTCATTCATTTCGGTAAACCTTACCGCGGTGAAGCCCTGCTGTAAAAATGGTACGTGGTCGCCGCCCCGCAGGTAGCGGTCGCGGCGGTATACCAGTTTTACATCCAGTTGGTCCACATACCGTTCGCCGGTTTCTTTAATATACCGGGCCAGTTCGCGCGAGGGGCTGTCATTTTCGCCGCCAAGCGAAATTAATCCGGCTATCATACGTTCGTTACCGGCAGCAATAGAAGGTACTCCTTCGCTGAATACCCGCACACTGCGGTTATCTTTCAAATCGGTTTCCATGCCGTGGGTGTTGCCTACGATATCGTTATTCAGCATGGCATCTATGTCCCATTTTTCAGCCTTCGCGCGCTTGGCGACGTTGGTTGAACCATATAAGCCTTGTTCTTCACCTACAACCGACATAAAAATTATCGTCGCCGGGAACGACCGTTTCGACATTACCCTTGCCAGTTCCATGGATACAGCTGTACCCGAGGCATCATCGTTGGCGCCCGGTTCAACGCCGTTTGCATCCATAACATCGGTGATCCTTGAATCATAATGGCCCGAAACCATATAGATACGGGTATCTTTCGGGTCGGAACCTTTCAGGATCGCAAGTACGTTTTTCAAATGGACAGGTTTATCTACCCGGTTGCCTTTTGGTTGGGTAAATGTATCAAACTGCACCTTCATGCGGCCACCTGATGAGGCCGCATATTTTTCCATTTCGGCTTTTATCCAGTTGCGTGCAGCGCCGCTACCCTCGGTTTTGCCGGTGGTATCGCTTAGCGTATGTCGTGATTTAAAGGTTACCAGCTTCCGGATGGTTGCTTCAATGTTTTTGGCGGATACCTCGTCAATCATTTGTTTTATGGAGGCATCCTGCTTAATGATCGTTTGGGCGTTGCCCTGTAAAATGAAAAGTACCGGGATAATAAAAATTAAATATTTCATGTTTGAATTTAACCGTATGTTAATCAATATTTTCTTCTTCCTGCATCACATTGCCCACTTGCTTAAAATTACTCTTTACAAAATGACACCAGTCGCATTCCTTTTTGCCGCAGCCGGTATTAAAATCGTGCGCCATAATTTTGCTGTAGACCGTTTTTATCTGCCCCGTAACCTCTTCGGTATCTGCCGGCGTAATTGTGATTTTCTCTTTATGGTACTCGCCGTCACTAACGGGCTCAACGAATTCAAATATAGTGTTTATCACCTCCCAGTCAAGGCTGTGGTCGTGATCGATTAAAATTTTATAAAAAACAGCCTGCCGCCAGTAATCACCTCCGTTTGGCTGATCGTTTGTTGGCCCTGTTAACTTGTCTTTCGCGTATTTTAATTTACCGGTTTTATAATCCACTACGGTTACCAGCTTTCCATCAAATTCTACTTTATCCAGGCTACCTTTTATCGGCACGCCTGCAACCTCAACATTTTTGATGGTTTTTTCGGTGACCGCAAATTTGTTCCAAACCTCTATATTTTGGTTGTAATAAGCAGGCAATATTTTTTCGCCATAATCCAGCCGCAGTTTAAAATCCTCTTTGGTGAATGAATCGCGGTTGCGGTACATGTACCAGCGAAATTCCTTCATAAAATCATCCGTCAGCGGGAATTCATCGCCGTTGGCTTTCATCATCCTGAATGTTTTGTTCAAGGCCCAGTGCACAGCCTGGCCAAAGGTGGCTGACGGGCTTTTACCTGAAGGAACCCGGATAAGGCACTGAAAATAGAATCTGAGCGGGCAATCGAGAAAGTTATTTAAATGCGTTACCGAAAGTGTATAATTTTGCAGCAGCTGGTCGATATAGTTTTTATCCAGCAGCTCCACTTTGGGCTGATCGGCTTCGCTAAACTGTATGGACAAGAATTCCAGCATCGCATCCTCACTTACTTTCGGATACTTAACCTGCAGATGGGTATCAGCTAAAATTTCCCCGACGAATTGCGATGCCTCCTGTTCTTTGCCGTTCTTATCTTTACTTGCATATGAGATATTAAGACATTGTTTGGCACGGGTGATGGCCACATAGAATAAGCGGCGCGCTTCTTCCTTTTGAGCGATGTCGTCATCCAGCGCCTGAGTTAGCGTATCCGGGTAACTGAAGCCGTAGTTGCGCCCCTTGCTGTCCCATATTTTTTTGCTGCAGCCGACCAGGAAGACGTGCTCAAACTCGAGGCCTTTTGACCCATGGGCTGTTAAAAAATTAACACCGTTCTCCGAGAAGATAACCTGGTTCAGGTCAAGCCTGATCTTGTTATCCTGCATCAGTTTAATAGTGGCGACCAGTTCAGCTAGTTTGATGCCCGGGTTTTTGCGGCTTTCATCTTTCAGAAAGTCGAAGAAGTTAGTGAGCACCTGCATATACCAGCCTTTGTCGGGCTGCTGCATAACGTATTTGAGAATGCCCATTTTAGCGATAACCTGCTGAAAAAGCTGCTGCAGCGTGTTGCTGACCGAAAACTTTAACAGGTAGTCAATATCACTCACTAAGAATTTCATTTCCTGGTTTGGCGTTTGGTCAAACAGCCCCTGCTGTGCCGGAACCCGCATCTGGCTGATATATCTGCGCAATGATGTTTTAGGCTCGTTATTATTTGAAGTGGCGTAGTTCTCTTTTGCTACCGCGACGCTTGCTTTTGCAATTTCGATTGGCGGTATATCGAAAAAATCGTAATGCATGATCTCAAAAAGCAACTCATCCCCACTATAGGGCGAACCCATTTCCATGGTGAGATAACGCAGTATGTTGATTATCTTCTCGCCAAAAGGCAAGGTAAAAATATCGATCTTTCGTTTGGAATTTACCGCCACGTGCTGGCTATCGAGGTATTGCACCAACTCATCCACCTGGCTGTGGTTGCGATAGATCACGGCTATTTCGCCCGGCTCGGCGCCTTTATCGAGCAATTGTTTTATTTGCCCGGCTACATGCACCAGTTCCTTTCCGGGATTTTCATACTCGCTGATCACCGGCTCGATGACCAGGTCGTTAAAACGCGGATGGGCAGCCTCCAGGTTTTTATCCACCGACAGCTGCGACGTTAGCCTTTCGCGGTTATTGCTGATGAGGGCCTTTGAGATATCGAGGATATGCTGGTTTGAGCGGTAATTGTGTTTTAATACTACGGTGTGCAGCGTGTTAACATAGTCGCCGGCAAAATCAAGGATGTTCTTCATGTTTGCGCCCTGGAACTTGAAGATCGATTGATCGTCGTCGCCTACCACGAATACATTGGGTGTTTCCCAGTAATTTATAATGAATTTCAACAACTCGTTTTGCGAGCCGCTGGTATCCTGAAACTCGTCCACCAGTATGTACTGGTATCGCTCCTGGTAGCGGCGCAGCAAATCCTCGTTTTCTTTAAAAGCCTTCAGCACCCATTGGATCATGTCGTCATAATCATACCGTCCGAGGTGTTTCATTTTGGCATCAAAACGGTGATATTCAGACACTGCTGCCAACAGCTTTTTCATCATCGCGTTGGCCTCATCGATATCCTTTTGCTTAGGGTCGCCAATTTTAATGCCTTTTGCAGGATTTGCACGCTTGTAAATAAAAGCATCGCGCAGGGGCAAATCGGCCAGGTAATTTTTCACAGCTTCTTCAATTGTAGCGGCATCCCAGTTCTCCCGTTTCATATCCGAAAAAAGCGTTTTTAACCGGGGCGCATCGTAATATTTGTCGCCCGTAAAACGCTTGAGCAAATGATCATTTGGAAATTCGTCAACCAACTCCTGGAAAAGCATAGCGGACTCGAGATCGGATAAAGCGTCCAGGTTTAGCTTGCCGAAGTAATCGAGGTTTTCCTGTATGATCTCGTTGCAAAAGGCATGAAAAGTATAAATGTTAACCCTATAAGCATCCGGCCCTATAAATTCAAAAAGGCGCTTGCGCATAGCTACCGCGCCGGCATCGGTATAGGTGAGGCATAAAATTTCGTGGGCGCTGGCATCAGTTTCGGTGAGTATTTTGCCAATACGGGCGGCTAGTATCTGTGTTTTCCCGGTCCCCGGCCCGGCGATCACCAGCACAGGGCCATCCATTTTATTAACGGCCGCCAATTGCTCAGGGTTTAACTGTGCAAGGGCCTGCTGGAATTTTTCGTTGTATTTGTTGGGGGTGGGATGCATTTGTTGGTTGTAAATTTAGCAACAATTAATAATATTTCTTTAATGCAATCACGTGGTTTTGTACTTCATAAAACCGTACAAATTATTTAAATTTGTAAAAAGGCATTACTATGCGCACGACACAGATAAGACAGCAACTTCACGATTATATTGACTCTGCGGAAGATAAAAAGCTAAAGGCCATTTATACTCTGCTTGAAGATAATATAAATGATGAATTTACCTTCACTGCTGAGCAAAAAAAGGAATTGGATAGAAGATATGATGACTATATGAACGGAGTTGGTGAAACCTACACCTGGGAAGAAACTGTCGCTATGGCACGGCAGGCATTAGCCGACGGAAAACCAAAAGATGAGTTACTCATATAGTTTAAAACGAGAAGCTTCTATATCGCAATCTATTTCTTTTTTAGTTTATTTAACGCGTTAATGTCACTGATATCCTGTTTACGCCCGCTTGCTTTTTTATTTTGTATCAGGTCATTTAACCCAATATAATTAACTGGCAATCCGTCTATGTCAATGATTAGCTTATTTGGATATGCCTCATTAAAATTAACACCATCAATTTCATTGAGGATATCAATTCGCAGTGGCGGATAACCGATTTGAGTAATACCGCCTTTTTGCAAAAAATCTATCGTTTCCAAACCTAATGATGCCATGCCAAAATCATTAATTACACCAACCATTTTTTGAGCATTATCATCAGACAAATTAATCCAAATATCAAGGTCGCCAGTATGTCTGGGCTTTCCATGAAAAGCAAGTGCATACCCCCCTATAACCATGTAAGTAACCTTATGCTTATTCAATAAGGCAATAAAATCCTCAAAATCTTCACTAAGCGTCATGAATGCAGTTTTCTTTTTATAACCACTGTTTTATCCATTCGCTGGCTGGGTTTCAAACTATGTGAAATCAATTCAGTAACCGCAGCAATTCGTTCCTGTGGTGGCCTTGACAGCCAATACATCATATCCTCATATTCCTCGTCAATCTCTTTTAATATTGCTTTTCTAACAACAGGAACGATTTTCATAGCACTAATTTTTTGGCGATATTCAAATTTACTATAAAATCCGGTTCAAACAATCTTCTCGATCAAACAAACAGCATAGGCAACCACGCCTTCCTGGCGGCCAATGAAACCCAGTTTTTCGTTGGTGGTGGCTTTGATGGATATATCTTCCTCGCTTATACCGGCCGCGTTGGCGATATTTGTTTTCATGGCGGGGATGTGGGGATTTATTTTTGGTTCTTCGAGGCAAACCATAGCGTCAATATTGCCGATCTGCCAGCCTTTTTCGCTGAGAAGGGTAATCACATGTTTCAGCAATAAAAGGCTGCTGATGCCTTTCCATTTATCGTCTTTGTTCGAGAAATGGTATCCGATGTCGCGCAGATTGGCTGCACCTAATAACGCGTCGCAGATGGCATGTAGCAGCACGTCGGCATCCGAATGGCCGAATGCACCAGAGCGGTGGTCCAGGTCGACACCGCCTAATATAAAAGGATGCCCAACCTTTAGCTGGTGCACATCAAAGCCAAAACCAACCCTGATCTTTCCCATTATTTTTTTGCCGCGTTTTTGTCGCCACCGAAATTAGCGCTTAGCGTAAAACGCAGCGTATTGGCCAGCGGGCTGTTTTGCTGGCTGGCGGCCAGGTATGAAAAGTCAAATGTTAAGTCTTTGTATTTGTAACCAACGCCGACTGTAAAATAATGCGCGCCGCCTTTATTGGCGTTCTGGTAAAAATACCCCGTTCTTAACGCGAACATGTGGCTGTACCAGTATTCAATGCCCGGCGACACGGTGATTTCCTGGATTTCTTCGCTAAATCCGCCGGGAGCGTCGGTAAATGAACCGAAAATTCCAGCCGGAACAGATACGTTATCATCCTGGCCTTTTATGATATTTCCATTTGCATCCCTGATCGGGGGAGTCGGTACCAGTAATTTATTTAAATCAAGAGTAACCGTTAACTGGTTAAAATCATCCAGGTTCCAGGTATTGGCAGCGCCTATTTTTAAGTTGGCAGGCAAAAAATATTGAGGGCCGGTATCACTGTAACTGATTTTTGACCCGATGTTTGAAATGTTAACGCCAAAAGAAAAGATCGCGTCCTTACCAAATTGCTGCGTGGGTTTGGTATAAAAGAAAGAAACGCCTGCCGCCAGCGAATTTCCGGCCTTTGCCTGCTGGCCCGAACCTGTCGCAAAAAACGCGTTTGATAAATTAGAGTGGACAAACCCCATGGTTAACCCGAGTGAAAAGTCCTCGCCAAATTTGCGGGCAAATGAGCCATTTAATGAAAACTCATTGGGACTGTATGTGCCTTGGCTATTTTGGCTGGCATCGGTTAGTTGGATGGTGCCGTAGTTAAAGTAACGCAGTGATAACCCTATTGAGTTACGGTCGCTAAGCTTATGGGCGTAGCTTACATAGGATAGGCTTATATCGGGCACCAATTGCCGCAGCCAGGGGCTGTATGAAATAGATATATCATTGTTGTTTTCAAGAAATGCCAGTTTTGCCGGGTTCCAGTAATTTGCATTTACATCCGGACTAATCGCTACGCCGGCCTCGCCTAACCCGCCCGAGCGTGAATCAGGTGTTATATTTAAAAAGGGTACTGCCGTGGGGATTGCTGATAAACTGGTACCATTTGTATTTGTGCCTGTTGTTTGCGAAAACACTATAAGCGGCAATGATAGCACGCAAAGGAAAATAGTGGTTTTATGAAAACGAAACTTCATTGGCGCAATATACTTTTAATATTTTTGAAATAGTAAAATAGCCATGGCAGTAATACGTTCGGGTATGCAAATAAGTTTTTAATCAAAAAAGTTAACTTTGTTGAAACTACATTTTAAATTTTACGTTTAAATCGTAATTGGGTTTGGTTTCTCTAAATCAATCATGAGGAATTAAATTAGAATTTTATACAAAATATATTAAATTTACCCATCTTAAAATAATTGTAAAAAAATATGAAAGTACTTTTTACGAAGACTGCTATAGTGCTGTTGGGATTAGGGACCTTGATTTGCAGCTGCAGTAAACGACCGACGTCTGCCAAAACTGGCATAGTTTATAATGATAAAACCAATGGCGGTTACGAGCGGTTCCGTAATATACACCCGGCCCCCGGGCCCGGCCTTGTTGCCATTGAAGGCGGTACATTTGTTATGGGTGGCAGTGCCGACCAGGATGTTACCTACGACTATAACAATGTGCGCCGCAGAGTAACTGTGCCGTCTTTTTATATGGACGAAACAGAGGTAGCCAACCAGGACTGGCTGGATTACCTGCACTGGATCAGCATTACGTATCCGCAAGATCGTGAACTGTATTACAATGCACTGCCGGATACACTGGTATGGCGCAAACCTTTGTCATATAATGAGCCCTATGTGGATAACTACCTAAGGCACCCGGCCTTCCAGGATTACCCGGTTGTTGGGGTGACATGGGATCAGGCACAAGATTATTGCCAGTGGCGTACTGATCGTACCAACGAAAATATTTTACGATTAAGCGGGCGCATGGTTGCCTGGAAAGACTTAGCAGGCGGAGGTAAAGGCAAAAATGCCCAGGCCCCTGCTGCCGGTAAAGCACCTTTTAACACGGATATTTACCTGAACGGACAATTAACCGGTGCCGGTTACGATGGTAAAAAGATGATGCCCAATTTAAGCCCGACCGCCCAGGCTTCTGCCGGGGCGAACGGCAAGGCGGGAAAACCCGTTCGTCCGGTGCGTATAGAAGATGGTATTTTAAAACAAGCCTACCGCCTTCCATCAGAAGCTGAATGGGAGTACGCAGCTTTGGCCCTGATAGGCAACACGCAATTTGAAAATATCAACGACGGTAAAGTATACCCATGGAATGGCATGGGCGTACGTTCTGCAAAAAGAGCAACCCGCGGCCTGATCATGGCTAACTTTAAACGTGGCGCAGGCGATAATATGGGCGTTGGCGGTTATTTGAATGATAAAGCCGATATTACCGCATCTGTAAGGTCGAACCCGCCTAACGATTTCGGTTTATATAATATGGCCGGTAATGTGAATGAATGGGTAGAGGATACTTATCGCCAGACCTCATTTGAAGAGTTTGATGATTTTAACCCGTTCCGCGGAAACGAGTACACCAACAAGCGTATGGCCGATGCGACAAAAGGGTTATATGCCAAGGACAAGTATGGTAAGCCGATTAAAGATCCTGCAAAGGCAAACAAAAAATTAAAGTATAGTGAATTGGTTGCTTTACAGCAAGGCCAAAACGCAAATGCTGCAAATACTGCTGCCGGAACTACTGCCGTTACCACCCCGGGTGTTACAGCAAGCGCTGCATTAACTTCGCAAAAAAATTCGTTACAGGGAAAACCATTTAACCCCGATTTGCGCGGTTATGGCGATACCGTTAATACTTCGTTATACGGTACAACCACTTTGGTAAATGACCATTCGAAGGTTTATAAAGGCGGTTCATGGAACGATATGGCATTTTGGCTGAACCCGGCAACACGCCGTTTTATGGATGAGGATGAATCGACCGCCGAAGTAGGTTTCCGTTGCGCTATGACAATGGTTGGCGCTTCCGAAATTCACCCCGAAGGCAAGCCACACTTCAGCGTGAAAAAGCCGAAACCATATAAAGCGAAATAATTCGCTGAAGATAGATATAAACAGAAAAAGCGGGATTGTCCCGCTTTTTCTGTTTATATGAAGTATCTGATATTAAAACATCAACAGCACCTGTCCCTTTTCAACTTTGTCGCCTGATTTAATTTTTACTGTTTTAATTGTTGCATCGGCCGGCGCCTTGATAATATTTTCCATCTTCATGGCTTCCAGGATAAACAGGTTATCGCCCTTTTTGATTTCCATACCCTCATTTACAAAAACCTTGAGTACCATGCCGGGCATAGGCGCTTTTATATCGCTAACCTTAGCCGTATTTAAATTACTAAGCCCTAATTGATCAAGCAGAATATCGAACTGGTCCTTCGCTGCAATGGTGTATATATTATTGCCGACTTTTATTTCAGCTGTCTTTTCGGCCCGGTTAAAGCTTATTACCTCGACGTTATAAGATGCCAGGTTATTAATAATATGCCATTGTGTGTTGTTTATTTTCCTTACATCAGCATTTACACTGTCGCCATTGATCATTAAGCCCTCCCCGGTTTTGTCCACTTCAAAGACGTGTCTGTCGTTTACATTTAGTTTGTACATGGGTTTGGAGAGGTTAGAGGTTAGTTGATTAGAGATTAGTTGTGGGAGTTGCTGATTAATTTGATTTGGGGGTTTTGCTGATTTTCAAATATCTTCGATTAGGAGCAGATATGCAATTAAAATCAGCGTAATCAAGCAAATCATTAAAATCGGCGGTCAGAATCAGCGGTCCTTATTGTGTTAGTGCGTATTGTATCATGTTTGCGCCCATTTTTAGTGCTTTTACACGATTTTCCTGGGTGTCGCCGGCATATGTGCCGTAATCTTCCCAGCCGTTGCCTAAATCGCATTCATAGGTGTAAAAACATACCAGCCGCCCTTTATAGATCAGGCCAAAGCCCTGTGGCCGTTTGCCGTCGTGCTCATGTATTTTCGGCAGGCCCATTGGGAAACTAAACTTTTGGTGATAGATCGGATGATTTAACGGCAGTTCGACAAAATTGAGCTCGGGGAAAACCTTTTTCATTTGCGGGCGGATGAACTGGTCCAAACCGTAATTATCGTCGATATGTAAAAAGCCGCCGCCAGCCAGGTACCTGCGCAGGTTATTCACTTCCTGGTCGGAAAATATGACATTTCCGTGCCCGGTCATAAAAATAAAGGGGTAATTAAACAACTCGGCGCTGCCTGCCTCTACAACTTCGTCTTCGGGCTGGAAACTGGTTTTAAGGTTTTCGTTGCAAAATTTTATCAGATTGGGCAGTGCTGTCCTGTCGCCATACCAATCGCCGCCGCCATTATATTTCAGCTTAGCCATTTTGTAAGTGGGCGGGATAGTAAAACTGGTTATGAAACTTGCCAACACGAAAGCAGCAACAATGCAGATACCTTTTCTCATCTTATCTGTTTAAAAAATTTACTTCAAAACAAGCTTCCAGCGCGGCCGTTTCTGTCCTTAAACGGCTTTCGCCTAGAGTTATGGCCTTGTAACCGTTTTGCAAGGCTGAGTCAATTTCCGAAGGTGAGAAATCGCCTTCCGGGCCTATCAGCATCAAATACGAACTATGCGGAACCAACGCTGCACCCAAATTTGTTTTATCGCCATCATCACAATGCGCAATAAATTTTTGCCCGTCAAACTTCTTTGCTATTAGCTGATTAAAACTAACCGGCTCGTTCAAAACAGGGTGATAGGCTTTTATCGATTGTTTAATTGCCGACGTGATGATTTTATTCAGCCGGTCGACTTTTACTTCCTTACGCTCGGAACGATGACAGATAATAGGCGATATCTCATCAATGCCAATTTCTGTTGCTTTTTCGATAAACCACTCCATCCGCTCAATATTTTTGGTTGGGGCTATGGCTATATGTAAATAATGATTTCGTTTATTAAACGCCGGGATCACTGAGTTTATTTGAAGGACAACTCTTTTTGGATGTGCATCCGTGATTTGGGCATTGTACAAACCACCCCGGCCGTCAACCAGCTGTACTTCGCTGCCGGTTTCGAGCCGCAGCACCCTAATACAGTGCTTGCTTTCTTCTTCACTAAGCAAGTAATGCGGATGGGTAGGATTAATATCAGGCGTATAAAAAAGTTGCATGGAATTAGCAGATCAATGTAAATCTACAGCATCTTCCTCATTTATCAGCAGTTCGAGTTTAACCGATTCAATATTCTGGTCGGATTTTTTAAGGACGGTAATATTATATCCGTTTGATTCCTTCTGCTCGCCAACCTCGGGGATCTTACCAAAAATATCACCCAGCCAGCCGGAAACGGTGTCAAAGTCGCCGTCTTCGGGCAAGTCATGTGGTAAATGCTCGTTCACATCATAGATGGGAGCAAGGGCGTTTACGATAAACTCCCGCTCATTCACCCGTTCAACAATTGGTTTTTCCTCGTCGTACTCATCCTGTATCTCGCCCACCAATTCTTCAACTATATCCTCAAGTGTCACCATCCCCGCTGTCCCGCCAAACTCATCCGATACAATGGCTATCTGGATGCGCTTTTGCTGCAGTTCGGCCATCAGGTCGTTAATTTTTTTTGTTTCGGGAACGAAGTAGGGTTTGCGGATGATGTCCTTTAAAATGATCTCTTCATTGCGTGCCAGCAGGGGCAAAATATCCTTGGCGTGCACGATGCCTACAATCTTATCGATCACGTCATCATAAACAGGCATTCGCGAGTAACCTTCGGTAATTAGTATCTCCAGCAATTCATCTTTTTGGGTATTGATATCTACGCCTGATATTTTTGTGCGGGGAACCATTATATTTTTAACGACGCGTTCATTGAAGTCGAATACATTTTGAATAAGCTCGTGCTCGTTTGAGTCGATGGCGCCGGTCTCTTTGCCCTGGTCAAGCAGGTACTGTAATTCTTCGGAGCTATGGTGTGCTTCGCCTTGTACGGTTTGTATCCCGATAAGCCTAAGAATAAAATTGGCAAAGCCATTCAATACCCAGATGATCGGCCTGAAAACTACGAAAAAGAAACGCAACGGAACCGAGATGGTCATCACTGTACGTACCGATCGTTGTATAGCGATCGACTTAGGGGCCAGCTCACCAAATACGATATGCAGAATGGTAATAAACGCAAAGGCCACTATGTGGCTGGTATTGATGATAATGGGCGATGTAATGACCAGGCCAAATAACGAAAACAGGTTAAGCATTAGCTTGGTAGCCACTTCCTGGCCCACCCAGCCTAAGCCCAGCGAAGCAATGGTAATGCCCAGTTGAGTAGCAGCAAGATAACCGTCGAGGTTATGCATAATGCCGCGGGCTATTTTTGCCACCGGACTGCCCGACTTGGCCTTGAGCTCAATCTGTGAGCCCCTTACCCGTACCATCGCAAACTCGGCAGCTACAAAAAAGCCGTTCAGCAGTACCAGGAAAAAGGTCAGGAAAAGGTATAAGCCGCTTATTTCAAGGTCAGGGTGCATGTATTATGATTGATATACAGGAAAGGTAGAAGTATATAATTCCATGCTTTCCTTTATTACTTTGTGTGCATAACGCATTCCTAAAAGATGTTCGATGGTGACGTTTTTACCTTCAAGCTTTTTATAATCTTTAAAAAAACGTACGATTTCTGTCATGGCATGAGGCGGCATTTCAGCCAGGTCGTTGATATAATTAACCGACATGTCGTTTTTTGCTACCGCGATGATCTTATCATCCTGCTCGCCATTGTCAACCATGTGCATCACGCCAATTACCTTCGCCTCGATAATTGCCATTGGAAATACATCAATGGAGCAAAGCACCAGGATGTCCAGAGGGTCATTATCATCGCAATAGGTTTGCGGGATAAAGCCGTAATTAGCCGGGTACATTACAGATGAAAACAATACCCGGTCGAGCTTTAACAGGCCGGATGGTTTGTCAATTTCGTATTTGGCTTTCGAGCCTTTCGGGATCTCAATAACTGCGTTAACAATTTCGGGAACATTATCACCGGGCGAAACCTGGTGCCAGGGATGTTGTGTACTCATTTATTCTCTATTTTAATTCATTAACATTTGCGCGTTTTTGCAAAGTCTTTTTTAACAAAGCAAAAATCAGCGGAATTGTTGTAATTATTATCAATCCCAGAATAATATATTCCAGGTAGTCATGCAGGCGCGGATATCTTCGTCCTAAAAAGAAACCGGCTAAAGTAAAAGTAGTTACCCAGGCAATGCTGCCGATAAAGTTATACAAGGTAAATTTTTTCAGGTCGACTTTTACAATGCCTGCAAAGATAGGTGCAAATGTCCGAATAATCGGGAAAAATCTGCCTAATACTAAAGCCATGCCGCCATGTTTGAGATAAAATTCCTCGGCGAGTTCAACATAGCGCCTTTTAAAGAATAAGGAGTTGTCTTTGCTGAATAACCTGGGCCCGGCACGGTATCCGAACCAGTAACCAACGTAATTGCCCAGTATGCCCGCAGCAATAAGAGAAAGCACAAGGGTGTAGATAGAGATATTGAACCTTCCTGTTGAACATAGAAGCCCGGATGTAAACAGCAGGTAATCTCCCGGCAGAAAAAAACCGAAAAACAAACCGGTCTCAGCAAAAACAATAACAAGCAGGAAGTAAAACCCCAAGCTTATAATCGATTGAGCGTCCGTTAGATTTTGTAGGTATTCCCAAAAACTTGTCATCCGCTATATCTGTAAAATTACAAATATTAAATCAATTTGTAATATTTGCTTTACAGATTATAAGAGGCCGGACAGCAAAGCGGGGAACAAACCAATAACAATTGTTGCTAACGCGGAAATACCCAGAACAAATTTATAGTAATCGGGTACGGTCACCTCGTCGCGGTCGGCATCGCGGAAATACATGGCGATAATGACCCTGAAATAGTAGAAAATGCTGATGATGGCATTTACTACCGCCAGGATAACCAATACTACCTGGTATTGCCTGAGCGCAGCCGAGAACATGAAAAACTTACCGATAAAGCCCGCTGTAAGCGGAATTCCAGCCAGGGATAACATTGCGATCGTTAACGTAAGGGCCAGGAACGGGTTTTTCTTTGACAAACCGTTAAAGCTTTCGAAGCTATCGCTGCCTGATTGCTGCTGAACCAATATCAACGCGCCGAATGCGATTATAGATGCAATAGAATAGGCGGTCGCATACATGAACACCGAGCTGGCCGAGCTTGCACCGAGGGCCACAATAGCAAACAGCAGGTATCCTGCGTGTGATATGCTCGAAAACGCCAGCATACGTTTAAAGCTTTGCTGGTATATGGCTGTTATGTTGCCAATGAATAGAGTGACAATGGTAATGACCAGCAATACCGGCACCCAGAAATCGGAAAGTGGGGCAAAGCAGGCAGTAAACAACCGCAGGAATGCCGCGAAGCCGGCCGTTTTTGCAACGGTTGACATGAAAGCGGTTATCAGTGTTGGCGAACCTTCATACACATCCGGCGTCCAGAAATGGAAGGGTGCAACGCCTACTTTGAAACAAAGGCCAACGATAATTAACAGTATACCTGTATAAAACATCGGGTCGATCGTATGGGGATGTTCAACTACCCAGTTGCGTATGGCTTCGAGGTTGAATGAGCCTGAGGCGCCGTATATCAGTGTTATGCCAAATAATAAAAATCCGGTTGAGAAAGCACCCATCAGGAAGTATTTTAATGCCGCTTCGTTCGAGGCGAAGTCGTTCTTTTTTATCCCCGCAAGGATATACAAGCTTACCGACATGATCTCGATGCCGATAAACAACATCGTTAGGTTATAAAAAGAAACCATCACAATAATACCGGCCAGCGAAAACAGGATGATGGCATAATATTCGGCAATGTGGCTGCTTATCCTTTCAAAATAACCTTTTGATAAAAACAGTATCAGTATGGTTGATATAATGGTGATAACAGAAAATGCTATGGCGAAGTTGTCATATAACATCATGCCGTGATAGATGGGCTGCGCGCTGTTGTTCCATTGTGCAATGCTTAAACCTGCAGCTGCCAGTAAGCCAAGTATGGTAACGGGCAACAACGCTTTTTGGGCCTTATATAAGCCCAGGTATAAAAGCAGTATAGGTAAAATGGATATGATTATTAATGTATTCATTATTTTACTTGCGCAAATTTTAGGGTTACTGTTTGAACTAAATTACTAACGGCTGCCTCGGATATGTGCAAAATAGGCTGTGGATAAATGCCAATAACGATAACTAAAGCGCAGATGATACCCAGCACCAGTTTCTCCGAGCCGCTGATGTCGGCGAAAACGGCGGTTAACGCATTGGTTTCGCCCTGCATTACTTTTTTATACATGCGCAGCATATAAACCGCGCCGAATATCATGGTTAAACCAGCAACAGCAACTGCCCATAAATTAAACTGGAAAACGCTGTTAAGCAATAAAAACTCACCAACAAAACCGTTGGTTAAAGGTAAAGCAACGGTGCCCAATACGATGATAAGGAATGCGAGCGCAAACTGCGGCGCTACTTTGGCTATGCCGCCCATTTCACTGATCTCGCGGGTATTTAAACGCCTGCTGATAATGTCCCAGATAAAGAACAAACCTACTACGTTGATACCGTGACTCAACATCTGGATCATTGCGCCTTGTACGCCTTGAATTGTCCAGGCAAATATACCGGCGGATATTAAGCCTACGTGGGCTATTGATGAATAGGCTACTAACCTTTTGCCATCCCGTTGTTTGAATGCGATAACGGATGCATACACAATACCAATGATGGAAAGAACAATGGCAAATGTTCGCCATTCCAAAAATCCCAGCGGCGCGTTTGGTATCAGCCAGCGGATGACACCGTAAATACCCATCTTTAGCATGATACCCGATAGCATCATAGTACCTGCTGAAGGCGCTTCGGTATAGGTATCGGGCTGCCAGGTATGGAACGGGAATATCGGCATCTTAATGGCAAAAGCCAGGAAGAAGGCCCAGAATACCCACGACTGGTGCTGTGCATCCAGCGCCAAATTATAAAACTGGAAAAGGTCGTAAGTTTTTGCGGGTGTTTGCAGGTACAGGTAAATAATACCCAGCAGCATAAATAACGATCCTGAAAAAGTATAGATAAAAAACTTGAGCGTTATACGGATGCGGTTTTCGCCGCCCCACAGCGCGCTGATAAAATAAATAGGTATCAATGCGGCTTCCCATCCCACATAAAATAAAAATCCGTCTAAAGCGGTAAAAACAACCAGCAAGCCCGCCTGCATAAACAGGATAAGCGCGTAAAAAGCCGGCGCGTTTTTATACTCGTGTTTGTAGGTAGTTAAAATAATAAGCGGAACCAGCAGGGTGGTCAACAATACCATAACCATGCTGATGCCATCAATACCTGCATTAAAGTAAATACCCAGCTTAGGCAACCATGGGATATCAGTGGCAAATTGTACACTGGCATCAGGCACAAAGCGTGATAAGAATAGGGCAGCTACAGCCAGCTCGGCGACAGAAAAAGTTAAAGCCGCGTGTTTGGCTGTGCCGTTTTTAAATAGTAAAACAGCAAGGCCCGCAATTACCGGTAAAAAAATTAAAATACTAACCGTCATTTTATTTTGTAAACGTTACTCGTTTTTATGCTTTAACTAAAATGTACATTAACACCGAAACAATGCCTGCTACCATCATAAAAATATAGAAACCTACATTTCCGGATTGTAATAAACGCAGCCCCTTGCTTGATTCAACAGCCCCTTTGCCCAGCCCGTTCACGATGCCGTCGATACCCATCTGGTCAATCACTTTATAGAAGAATACGGATAGTGCATCAAGCGGTTTGCGGATGACGGTATCATATAATTCGTCGACATGAAATTTATGGTAGGACAGGTTGACCAGTGCCGGGCGCTCTTCCGCATCCGAAACAGGCACATGGGCGTTTTTGATGTATTTGATGTAAGCATATATCAGCGCAAACACAGCGCCTGAAACAGATATTGCCATTAATATCCAGTCGGTTTGTTCAGCTGACGGCGCCCGTGTGATTAATGCGGCGGAATCTTTAAATACCGGCGCCAGGAAATGTTCGAGCCAATGATGGCCGCCTAATGATTCGGGCACACCAATAAAACCGCCGATTACGGACAATACGGCTAATATGATGAGCGGTACGGTCATGCTAGGCGGCGATTCATGTAGATGATGCTCCTGTTCTTCTGTACCGCGGAACTTACCATAAAAGGTAAGGTACAGCATCCGGAACATATAGAACGAAGTGAACATGGCCGTAATAACGCCGATGATATACATCGGTACGCTCTGCACAAATACATTGGCCAGTATCTCGTCTTTTGAAAAGAACCCCGCAAACGGCGGAATGCCCGAAATAGCCAGTGTGCCGATGAGCATGGTGATAAAGGTAATAGGGAGCTTACTTTTCAAACCGCCCATATTGCGCATATCCTGCTCGCCGCTTACTGCGTGAATAACCGAACCGGCACCAAGGAATAATAAAGCTTTAAAGAAGGCATGTGTTAATACGTGAAAGAATGCGCCGGTATAGGCGCCTACACCCAAACCTAAAAACATATAGCCCAATTGCGATACGGTTGAATAGGCCAGCACCTTTTTAATATCTGTTTGTGATAAAGCGATAAGCGCCGCTACAACCGCGGTGCATAAGCCCACTATGGCCACAACGTGCATGGTTATTGGCGCCTGGGTAAATAAAATGTTTGAGCGGGCAATCATATATACACCGGCGGTAACCATGGTTGCGGCATGTATCAGCGCGGATACAGGCGTCGGGCCGGCCATCGCATCGGGTAACCATGTGAATAATGGCAATTGAGCCGATTTACCTATCGCACCCACAAATAATAATATTGCTATCCACTCAAACGGCGCGGCTGCAAATTGGTGCGTAGCGGCTTTCGGAAATATATCGGCAAAAGCCGCACTCCCAAAAGTGTTGATAATGATGAACACACCAATGATAAAGCCCAGGTCGCCGATGCGGTTCATGATGAAGGCTTTTTTGGCAGCATCGGCATAATCGGGATTGGTATACCAGAAACCGATGAGCAGGTAGGAGCAGAGGCCCACACCTTCCCAGCCGATAAACATCACCAGGTAATTGGAACCTAAAACCAGCAGCAGCATAAAGAACACGAAGAGGTTGAGGTAGGCGAAAAATTTGCCGTAACCTGCATCGTCGTGCATATATCCTACTGAATATAAATGGATAAGGAAGCCTACGCCGGTGATAATTAAGAGCATTAATGCGCTTAACTGGTCAACCAGGAAGGAAAAGGATAACTTAAAGTCGCCGACTGAAAACCAGTTGAACAGGGTAATGTTGATGGGCGAACCGGTGGCGTGTACCTGTAAAAAAGCGCACACGCTTAAGCCAAATGACAGTAATACCGTTAAACTGCCAACAAAGCCGATGATGCTTTTTAATAAAGTATTACGGCCAAGGCCGTTTATTATAAAACCGGCTAACGGCAGGATGGGAATAAGCCAGATGTATTTATCCATTTTGTATCTTAAATCTTATATGTCGTTGCGATCGTAGCGCGGCAATCGCGAACTTTGCATATCCGACTTGCATAATTCGCGGTTGCTTCGTCGTTCCTCCTCGCAATGACAATAGTGTTATATTATTCTAAATCCGAACCCGATAACTATCGGGTCGTAAATCCGAATTCCGAAATCAAATTACCATTTCAACCTGTTCAATACATTCGTATCTATCGAGTTTGTATTGCGATAGATCATGACGATGATGGCTAACCCCACGGCTACTTCGGCCGCAGCCAGGGCCATTATAAAAAACACGAAAACCTGGCCGGTGGCATCTCCGCGGTAAACGGAGAAAGCGGTAAGCAGCAGGTTAACCGAATTCAGCATCAGCTCGATCGACATAAATATGACGATGGCGTTGCGGCGTATCAATACCCCGATCACACCTATCGAAAAAACGATAGCGCATAGCAGGATATAATGGTTAAGCGGTATGGCTTGTATGTTTTGTGATATCGTTTCCATCAGGCAATCTTGGGGTCTTTAGTAGCCAGTAAAACAGCGCCCACCATTGCCGATAACAGCAATATAGACGATACCTCGAACGGCAGTAAATATTCGTTGAACAGTATCTTACCTAAATTTTTTACCAGGCCAAGATTGGGGTCCTGCAGCACAACCGGGTGCGAAACGCCCAATGCTTTTAAGGAGGCCACTATCGTCACCAAAAAACAACCGCCGCCAATAACGCCGGCAAACTTTACCAGGTTTGATTTACGGGGTTCCGATTCCTTGTTCAGGTTGATCAGCATAAGCGTATACAGGAATAATACCAGTATGGCGCCCATGTAAACAATGAAGTTAACGATGGCCAGGAACTGTGCATTCATCAGGATATAATGAATGGTGAACGTGAAAAACGTAAGTATCAGGTAAAGAATACTATGTACAGGGTTTTTCGCAGAGATAACCAGTATTGAAAAGAATATGGATAAAAATGCGATGAAGTAAAATGTACTCATGGTTTATGTATGCAAATACCTTTACCCCAAAAAAGGTAGGGGCAAAGGTATAAAACTTCTTTATTGATTTAAGGGGGCCTCTACTAATTTGTCTTTGCCGTAAATAAAATCTTTTCTTAAAAATTCCGACGGCACATAGTCGCCGTCGAGGTATATGGCCTCTTTCGGGCAAGCCTCTTCGCACAGGCCGCAAAAAATGCAGCGCAGCATATTTATTTCATAAACCGCGGCATATTTTTCCTCCCTGTACAGGTTTTCTTCACCTTTCTGGCGTTCGGCGGCTATCATGGTAATGGCCTCGGCCGGGCACGATAATGCGCATAAACCGCAGGCGGTACAACGCTCGCGGCCATCTTCATCGCGCTTAAGCGAATGCATGCCCCTGAAGTTTTCAGAAAACTCGCGGCGCTCCTCCGGGAAGCTTACGGTTACCGGTTTTCTAAAAAAGTGCTTCATGGTAATGCCAAGGCCCTGGAAAATAGAAGGCAGGTAAATCCGCTCCCAAAAATTCAGGGGCTTTGATTCAACTTCTTTGCGTTTATTACTTAATGATTCCATTTGTAAGCTCCTATCTGTTGAGAAAAGTAATAACAAGTCCGGTTATAATAATATTGGCAATTGCCAGCGGTATCAAAGTTTTCCAGCCCAGGTCCATTAACTGATCGTAACGGAAACGGGGAACTGTCCATCGCACCCACATAAAAAAGAATATGAAGAAGAATATTTTAGCGAATAAGGCCAGCATACCCAATATGGTTACCCAGTTTTCCGATAAGCCTAAATGATGCATGAACGGGAAATTATAGCCGCCAAAATATAAAGTAGCCATTACAGCGCCTGATACAAACATATTGATGTATTCGGCAAACAGGTAAAAGCCCAGTTTCATGGATGAGTATTCGGTATGATAACCGCCTACAAGCTCGGTTTCGCATTCGGGCAGGTCAAACGGCGTGCGGTTGGTTTCGGCAAAGGCACATACGATGAATATTAAAAAGCCCAGCGGCTGTTTAAATACGTTCCAGGTAAACCAGCCGTGCGACCAAAAGCCGTGCTGCTGCTCAGCAATTTCGCGCAGGCTTAATGTGCCTGTCATCATCAGCAGGGCAATGATAGAAAGGCCCATCGAAATTTCGTAGCTGATATTTTGTGATGCCGCACGTATAGCGCCCAGCAGGGAGTATTTGTTATTTGATGCCCAGCCGCCTATCATTACACCGTAAACGCCAAGGGAAACCACACCGAAGATGTAGAGGATACCCACGTTAATATCCGTAACCTGCAGGTCGACGACGTGCGTGCCGATCGTTAATTTTTGTCCCCATGGGATCACCGCCGAACCTATACAGGCGGTAAGTATAGCTATAGAAGGGCCGGCGATAAATAAAAATCCGCTGGCATTTGTTGGAATGATCTCTTCTTTCAGGAACATTTTAGCACCATCGGCAAGCGGCTGCAATATGCCAAACGGGCCGGCACGGTTAGGGCCGATCCTGTCCTGGAAAAATGCCGCAATTTTTCGTTCGGCGTAGGTGGAGTACATAGCTACCACTAAGCTGATCGCAAATATGATCACTATCAGTACAAACTTAATTCCTATATCTGCTAATCCCATTATAAGCGTGTGTCTCGTTCAAATTGTTGTTTATTGGCTCCTTGTAACTGCGGATTGGTTTTTACCACAGGCAGCGGTTTAAACTCGTAGTGATTTGAGCTGATAACCGATTTATGTGATATTTTGCGCGGCCCTTCAATTACCCAATCGGCTGTTTTCTTTGTATCAAAGCGGCAGGTATTGCAAATAAATTCCTCTACCTCGCCATACTGGTCTTTCCGGGCAGTTACGCGTAATACTTCTTCACCCTTGTACCATAAAGCAACCTTGCCATTACAACCCGGATGATCGCAATCGCGGTGCGCATCAACAGGCTTTGTAAACCAAACGCGGTTTTTAAAGCGGAATGTTTTATCAGTAAGCGCTCCAACCGGGCACACATCTATCACATTTCCTGAGAAATCGTTTTCAACTGCAGCGTGGATGTAAGTAGATATTTCGGAATGGTCGCCGCGGTTTAATATCCCGTGGATGCGGTGATCGGTGATCTGGTCGGCTACAAACACACAGCGGTAGCAAAGGATGCAGCGCGTCATGTGCAATTGTATTTTATCGCCGATATCTATTTTCTCAAATGTACGGCGGTCGAACTCATAGCGTGTTTTAACAGCGCCGTGATCGAAAGCCAGATTTTGCAGATCGCACTCACCTGCCTGGTCGCAAATAGGGCAATCCAGCGGGTGGTTAATCAATAACATTTCAACAATACCTTTGCGAGCCTCCAATACTTCGGGCGAGGTAATGTTTTGTACCTCCATGCCATCCATTACCGCGGTACGGCAAGATGCAACAAGCTTGGGCATAGGGCGGGGGTCTTTCTCGGACCCTTTGCTTACTTTAACCAAACAGGTACGGCATTTACCGCCGCTGTCTTTCAGCTTGGAATAATAGCACATAGCAGGTGGTACCACATCACCGCCGATCTGCCTCGCGGCATTCAGGATGCTGGTTCCGGGTTCTACTTCTATTGGTATTCCGTCTATTATAACTTTCATTTTTATCGACGACTTTTATTAGTCAATTCTATTTTGTCATGCTGAATGAAATGAAGCATCTTCTTCGCCTTGCCCACCGCTCTGTATATTGAAGAAGATTCTTTGCTGTCGCTCAGAATGACAAATTATGCTGTTTCTTTTATATCCAACGGATCCGCGTAATGCGCCAGCCCGTAATTCCTTACCACTGCTTCTGACGCATTTGTCACATGCCATTCAAACTCATCCCTGAAGTGACGGATAGCGCTGGCCACTGGCCATGCTGCTGCGTCGCCAAGGGGGCAAATGGTATTTCCTTCAATCTTTTTTGATACGTCAACAAGCAGGTCCATGTCGCTTAATGTACCATGACCGTTTTCAAGACGGTGCAATACTTTTTCCATCCAGCCGGTACCTTCACGGCATGGCGAACATTGTCCGCAGCTTTCGTGGTGATAAAAGCGGGTGAAGTTCCAGGTATTGCGTACAATGCACTGATCTTCGTCAAAAGCAATGAAACCACCCGATCCCATCATGGTGCCGGTTACAAAGCCGCCTTCGGCCAATGATTCATAACTCATCAGGCGGGGTTCGTTCTTTGCTGTTTTAAAGAAAAGGTTAGCCGGAAGAATAGGCACTGACGAACCGCCGGCTACTACTGCCTTCAGGCGTTTGCCATTGGCTATACCGCCGCAGTACTCGTCTGAATATAAAAACTCCTCAACCGGCAGGCCCAAATCAATTTCGTAAACGCCCGGTTTTTTGATATTGCCGCCGGCAGATATGAGCTTGGTGCCGGTGCTACGGCCTATACCGACCTTGGCATACTCGTCGCCGCCTTCGTTAATGATAGGCACTACAGCGGCAATAGACTCCACATTATTTACCACGGTGGGGCAGCCGTATAATCCCGCTATAGCGGGAAAAGGCGGCTTGATGCGTGGGTTGCCGCGTTTGCCTTCCAATGATTCAAGCAAAGCGGTTTCTTCGCCGCATATGTAAGCGCCGCCGCCGGGCTGGACATATAATTCCAGGTCGTAACCGGAGCCTAAAATATTCTTCCCTAAAAATCCTGCATTTTTTGCTTCCGCGATGGCTTTTTCCAGTATCCTGATCTGCGGCATCATTTCGCCGCGGACGTAGATGTATGATGTTTTAGCGCCCAAAGCAAAGCTGGCAACGATCATCCCCTCGATTAACAGGTGGGGGATGTATGTCATCAGGTAACGGTCCTTAAAGGTTCCGGGTTCCGATTCATCGGCATTGCAAACCAAGTAACGGGCAACGCCTTCGGGCTTAGCCAGAAAGCTCCACTTCATCCCGGTGGGGAAACCCGCGCCGCCGCGGCCGCGCAAGCCGGATTTTTTAACCTCCTCAACCACATCGTCGGGTGACATGGTTTTCAGGGCCTTTTCAACCGAAGCATAGCCGCCTTTTGAGCGGTAAACATCAAATGTATTGATGCCGGGTACGTTAATATGTTCTAATAATAATTTGCGTGCCATGGTTGCTAGTAAATCTTTTTATTCAGCTTGTAATAATTTACATGTCTTATCACGCAGCCTGCGAAAATGAAAATAATTAAGAAGGCCATCAACGACATACTCTTTTTAAAACCATCGGTTGCATACATAATTATGCATATAGCAACAAACATGGTATCTGAATAAATTAATTTCGTCCGTGTCATTTAATTACCCTTTGCTTTTAAATCTTCGATCAACTTATCAACCGACTCGTTCGTTAAATTTTCGTAGAAGGTATATTCGGGGCCGATCTGCAAAACGGGCGCATAACCACAAGCAGCCAGGCATTCCACACCCCGCCAGCTAAACAGGCCATCGGGCGTAACATCACCTTCTTTAACGCCGAGCTTTTGTTCGATGTGATCCATTATTTTTTCGGCGCCAACCAGGCAGCAGGGCCCGGTGCGGCAAACCTCCAGCACGTATTTGCCCTGCGGGCGTAAAAAATACATGCTGTAAAACGTGGCCACCTCGTAAACTTCAATGTCCTGCAAATGCAGGTAATCGGCAACTTTATCCATTGCAGCCGAACTCAGCCAGCCATATTCGGCTTGTACGAGGTGCAAAATTGGCAACAGGGCCGATTTTTGTTTCCCTTCGGGATAGCGGCTTACAATATCGTCAAATCTGGTTATCAGCTCCGGCGTAAACTCAACCGGTTGCTGGGCTTCATCTACTCTAAGCATCCAATTCTCCGGCTATAACATTTAAACTACTCATATTAATAATCGCATCTGACAGCAACATCCCCTGGCTCATTGGCGCGTACATCGCATAATTGATGAAGCTGGGCCTGCGGAAGTGTAAACGGTAGGGCGAACGTCCGCCATCGTTAACCAGGTAAAAGCCTAATTCGCCGTTGGCGCCTTCAACGGCGTGGTAAACTTCCGAGCTTGGTGTAGGCACTTCGCCCATCACAATTTTAAAGTGATAGATGAGAGCCTCCATGTTGTTGTATACTTCTTCTTTTGGTGGAAGGTAAAAGTCAGGCACATCGGCATGGAAAATATCCGACGGTTCTTTTTCTAATTTTACCAGCGCCTGCTCAATAATGCGCAGGCTCTGCCACATTTCTTCGTTACGTACCAGGTACCTGTTATACACATCGCCATTGGTACCAACGGGTATTTCGAAAGCAAAATCTTCGTATGATGAATAAGGCTCCATCGCGCGAACGTCATAATCAACGCCGCAGGCGCGTAATATCGGGCCGCTCCAGCTATAGTTCAAAGCTTCCTCAGCTGTTACCGCTGCCACATCTTTTGTACGGTCGATAAATATACGGTTGCGGGTTAAAAGGGCTTCAAACTCTTTTAGCGCAACAGGGTATTCTTTCAAAAATTTACGCAGCTTGGTAAACGCTATCGAGTTGAAATTGCGTTCAAATCCGCCTATGCGGCCCATGTTGGTGGTTAAGCGGGCGCCGCAAACCTCTTCGTATATTTCATAAATGGCTTCGCGGTATACCATCAGGTAAAGGAAACCTGTGAATGCGCCAGTATCAACGCCAAGCACGCTGTTGCAGATCAAATGGTCCGAAATACGCGCCAGCTCCATGATAATTACGCGCAGGTAATCAACCCGTTTTGGGGTTTTAATACCCAGCAGTTTTTCAACCGTCATGTGCCAGCCCATATTGTTGATAGGCGACGAGCAGTAGTTCAAACGATCGGTAAGGGGGGTTATCTGGTAAAACGGCCGGTGTTCGGCAATTTTTTCGAAAGCGCGGTGTATATAACCGATGGTTGATACGCCGCTAACAATCCTTTCCCCGTCCAACTGGAGCACATTTTGGAACACGCCATGTGTTGCAGGGTGTGTAGGCCCAAGGTTAAGGGTTGAAAGCTCGTTCTGCGGATCGTTATCCGTAAATACCGGATGGTTCTTCATGCTCTATCTTCCAAAAAAGTAATCTTTCTTATCTACACGGTTAGGATCTTCCAGCGGGAATTCTTTTCGCAGCGGGAAGGCTTCCATATCGTCAACATTTAATATCCTGCGCAAATCGGGGTGGCCGTCAAAAATCACCCCGAAGAAGTCGTAAGCTTCTCTTTCCATCCAGTTTGCGGCATCCCACACTGTACAGGCTGTGGGGATATGTACATCATCACCATCTAAAAAAACTTTTAAACGGATACGTACATTATTCACCAGGCTGTGCAAATGATAAATTACACCGATGGATTTTTCCTGTTCGGGGTAATGGATGGCGGTAATATCTGTCAGAAAAATAAATTGTAAGGCGGGATCGGTTTTTAACCAGGTTAACAGGTCAATGATCAGCTCCCTGGAGGTTTCCATAGTCAGCAATCCGTATGGTTCGCCAACTAAAGTTACCCCGCCGGCAAATTGGTCGCCAATGCGTTTTATCAGTTCTTCGTTTGTTATTTTACCCATTATTGTATTCCGTATGAAGCCAATAATTGTTGATACTTCGGTTCGCTCCTGCGGCGCAGGGTTTCGGTTTGTACCAGTTTTTGAATATTCATAAAGCCATCAATGATGGCTTCGGGGCGGGGCGGGCAACCGGGAACGTATACATCCACCGGGATCACTTCGTCAATACCCTGGAGAACCGAATAGGTATCAAATATACCACCGCTTGTAGCGCAGGCGCCTACAGCAATTACCCAGCGCGGCTCGGCCATTTGCAGGTAAACCTGCCTCAATACCGGGCCCATTTTTTTAGCTATGGTTCCCATAACCATTAACAGGTCGGCCTGGCGGGGCGAAAAGCTTAAACGCTCGGCGCCAAACCTGGCCAGGTCGTAAGTTGAGGCCATTGTTGCCATAAACTCAATTCCGCAGCACGAGGTGGCGAATGGCAGCGGCCATAACGAATTTGCGCGCGCTACGCCTATGGCTTTATCAAGTGTGGTGGCGAAAAATCCGGCGCCTTCAACACCCGGGGGGGCTTCAACTAATTGAATATCACTCATGATCTATATCAAACAAATTAGTCATTAGTCAGTGGTCATTAGTTATAAGTTAATCGTTCTTTTAATTAACTACTAACTAAATGCTTCCCAAATGGTTTGGGGAAACTAACAACGCGGGCACAAATTTACAACAAATTACTATGTAAGAGGTACACTATGTTGAGGTAAATATATTTAGAAACAGTCTAAACTGAGCCTCGCCTAAATCATCTTCAAAGAGAAGACTTTAAAAATAGTACGTTAAAACCCTCCTCCTTTGGAGAGGGCAGGGTGAGGCTTAATCCCAATCGAGTGCGCCTTTTTTTATCACATAAATAAAACCCAGCAATAGCGTACCCATAAATATAAACATCTCTATCATGCCCTCGCTGCCAAGCGCCCTGAAATTTACCGCCCAGGGATACATAAATATTACCTCGACGTCAAACAACACGAACAGGATGGCTACCAGGAAATATTTAATGGAGATAGGCGTTCGGGCATTTCCTATTACCTCAATACCCGACTCGAAAGGTGTAAGTTTATCTTTTGTTTTCCTTTTCGGGCCAATTTTATGGGTAACAAACATGGTGCCTACCACAAAACCCAGCGCCACGATCATTTGAAATATGATGGGCAAATAATTAACCGGCAAACTATGTACTTCCATGCTGCAAATATACAAATGGTACGATAATAAAAAAGCCCGCTGAAATATCAGCGGGCTCCATATTATTTTATAAATTAATTATTTGCTTTTACCCTGTGCTCTTTTGGCGAAATAATAAACGACCTGCGGATTGGTAGGGTCCATTTCTTTGGCTTTGGTGTAGTAATCCAATGCCTTTGCCTGGTCATGCTCTTTATTTTCGGCATAAGTACCTAAATAAACGTAGGCATTTGCCAAACTCGATTTGGTTTTGTCGTCCGGCGCGCCTTTAGCTAAGGTCAGTTGTATAAACTGCTCGTAGTAAGGCTTTGCTAAGCCTTTAATGTTATTCCGGTCATTATCTTCATAATCCTTAACATACGCATGAAATAAAGCTACCTGCGAGTTGGGTTTAGTTGCCTTACGCTCAACATAACTGTAAGCGGAATCAGCTTTAATAAGCAATGTGGAATCAGGTTTTACCGATTTGTTTTTTTCAGCTCTGGTAAGTTGATCTGAATATGCCTGGTAATAGCTAAAACCTTCCTTGAAATGATCCTGGAGAGTAGCCAATCGTGATTTTTCGCCATATTTTCTGTAAGCCTCGGCAGCTTCGATATACTTGCCTGAAGCATACATCGACTTTGCAATTTCGCCATAGATATCAACCTGGCTTGTATCCAGCTCGAGGGCTTTGCGTAAATCACGCACACCCAATGAATCGTGCTTTTGAGCCAATTCTATCCGGCCCATGTATAAATAATCATTAGGAATAACGCGTTTGGGACCGGCTTCGTTTACCCACCTGCTCATCGCTGTTGCAGCTGCGGGATAATCTTTATTTTCATAAGCAGCATAACCTAAATAACGGTAAACCCTTAAATTGCTTTTTGCAGATGAAGTAAGATCGGAAGCCACTTTTTGTAAAGCAATATAATCTTTAGCCCTGATCAGGAAGTCGGCGTAACGCATTTGTGTTTCAACCGAGTAATCGGTTAAGCTGATGTATTTTTTATAGTGGTCAACAGCCTCTTTAACTTTGTTATCGTATATTTTGGGGTCGTTCGGCGCCCAGCGGATGTCGGTTTCGGCCCATTCGCGGTAAGCAGGACCGTAGTTAGGGTCGATAGCAATAGCCGCCTGGAATTGTTTTTCCGAGTCTTCGTAGTTATCGGCATACCGCCATAAAACCCCGGTGGCTACGATAGCAGCAGTTGATTTAGGATCGATAGCTAAAGCTGACGAATAATTGCTATAAGCATCGTTGCTTTTTAATTGTGAACGGTAGGCGTCACCCAGTGCGATCAATAATTCAACATCGCGGGGGCTAACTGCTTTTCCCTTATTTAATACAGCAATTGCTGCATCTGCATCAGCAGGGGCTATACGGCTGCCATTTGGGCCGTTATTGCTGCCGCTGATCGGCAATAGATACGACAAGCCCGTGTAAACGTACGGCTTGCTGTTTTTTCCGGCCAGTGCTATTGCCTGGTTAAAGTTTGACGCCGCACCGGCGTTATCTTTTTCCATGTGGGCAACGGCTCCTAAACCCGCAAAATTCATTGCAGACCTGCTGTTTACAGCCAAACCCTTGTTAAATAGGGTTTTCGCTGAGTCGGGGTAATCCTGTTTAAGATAAACCCAGCCCAGGTAAAAATAATTTTCGTCCTTATCTGCCTGGGTCACAGTAAGGTTCTTTAGCATTGACTTGGCTTTCTGGTATTGCTCGGCATCGATCGCTTTTTTGGCATCAGCAAGGCTTTGCGCAGAAACCGATGAACCGACTAACACCAATCCAAATGCTATTCCGGCTAGTTTATTTATCATTTTCATTCTTAGTTATTCGTTTATACTTATTTAATGCCATACATATGGCCCGCAATATTGTTTGATTTGTCAAACCTGGAGTTATGACACCAATTATCCAGGATTGTCAAATTATCATTGTTTTATTTAAGTCATTTTGCTCAAAAACAACTTTGTTGCATGCATTTAAAAATGCAATATTATATTTTTTTGCGTGATTTTGCGTACACATGGGTAGCGGATGCATTATTTTTTTATTGTTTTTACAATATTGATCTCCCTGCCGGGGATTATCTCGGGTAATATGCCCGATTTCAGAATTATCCGCTGCCCCCGGTCGCCTTCCACAAATACAGCAAATTCCATTCCCAATCCATATTTTCCGGTACAGTTTATAAAATACAGATTGCGGGTAAGCGGATATTGTTTTAAAGCCAGCGTAGTTTGCGAGGGCGAAAAATATTCGTTTGATGCATTTTTTCCGATATCGTTTCGTACACTCATAATTTTCACCTTTTGTACAGCATCGGCATAATCCTTATCCGGGTCGTTTAACCAGCTGAATCCCGTTATGCCTATGGCATTGGGATGTTCGCTAACATATTTGATCACTTCTTTATTTGATTTTAGCGAAAAAACATTCTTCTGCTTTAAATCCTTACTGCCCGAAAAGTCTTTTAAATACCTCACCAAACCGGAGTTTGGGTTATCAAAAACGATAATTTTGTCCTGTTTAGTATTGCCGGTCAGCATTTTTTTAATGTCGCTTACGGTTATCATGGTATCATTTGATGCCTGGTTAACAATAAGGGCAACCGCGTCGATCGCGAAACGGCTAACAGAGGGATGTAAATTTTTGGCAGCCAGCTGTTGATATTCCTGCGGGTCCAGGTCGCGTGCGGTAAGCAGCACCCGGATGCTGTCGGCCAGCAAAAGGTTCACAATTGTATTTTCGGGCGCGTAAATGATATTTGGATGAGCCGTTTCGTGAAAAGATTTGAAAACATACAATTCCTCGTCGACAATCGGTTGAAAAGATTCATCTACGCCGATGCTTGTGGTTTGCGATACGAAGCGGGAGACATCCTGTGTTTTCTTTTTTTCGTGTTTACAGCTTTGAAAAAACATAGCCCCAGCCAATAAAATTGAAAATACGAAGGTTGCCCGGCTCAGCCGGTTTCCAACAATTTTGCATTTATTCTTCATCGGGTTCCTTTTTTAACAAACGCGAAAAACGTAGAAAGGCATACAGGATTATTACTCCGCCGAAAGCATATTTTTGACTCTGGGGCAAATTGGGGAGCATCTTTTGCCAAAAGATCACCATTAGCCCGAATGTCAAAATAGCAATGAAAGCGGTAATGCCTAAAATAAGCAAAAATCGCCTTTTGGGCGATTTTTGCCGGTTATTATTAAATAACATGTATTAACTTTATTCAGATAATGTAAATGCTATCGGTACACTATAAGCAACCCGTACCGGGCGGCCGTTTTGAATACCTGGTTTCCAGTGAGGTGAATTTTTAATTACCCTTACTGCCTCTTCGTCGCAACCATCGCCAATTCCACGTGCAACCTTTACATCAGTTAATGATCCGTCGCGCTCACACACGAAACTCACGATAACGCGGCCCTGGGTATTGTTTTCGCGGGCAATTGCCGGGTAGTGGATATTTTTACTTAAATAACGTCCAAAAGCTTCCATGCCACCCGGGAAATCCGGAACCTGCTCAACCGAGGTAAAGATCTTATTCGGATCTTCTTCGGTAACCTTGGCATCCGAGTTGCCAACAGGTTCGTCAATGGTCACTTCGGCGTTTTTGTCGCCTTTCAGGTTTTTTTGGCCCGGGTCAGCAACCTTCAACTCCTCAATGGTCGGCGGTTTTTCTTTAACCTCAACGTCGGGTTTTACTACCGGAGGCGGGAACTTTACCTGGTCAACCTTTGGTTTAGGCGGTTCAGGCGGAGGTGGCGGAGGTGGTTTCTTTAAGTCAACCGGGGGCGGCGTTAGTACCACATTGGTAATTTTAACCTTTTCTTTTGCTTTAGGTATAAAGCCTGAAATCATGTTGATGATGGTATTTGCAGAAATTGCTAAAACAAACACGATACAGCCAATAATAAGCGCATTACGGGTAGTTCGCCCGTTGGTCTTTCTTAGCTCGTAAGCGCCGTAAGCTTTGTTCCGATCTGTAAAAACAACATCAATCCATTGTTGATTCAGTATGTCTAATTTTGATCCTAACATTTTTTTAGGCTTTGATATTAATTAACGTGTATAATAACAGGAATATTATTAATAAATATTGTTCTTTTTCAAGTCGCCAACCTCAATTGGTAAAATCTTAACGATAGCGCGCGACTTAACACCTGTGATGTTCGTTTCGTCAAGTACGTTCACTAAGTTCTCGTAAGTTGATTTATCGCTTGGTTTTATCAAAACAATCATAAAATTGTCGGGCGCAGCATGTGTTTCGGCCACTTTTTTGCCATTTTCGATAAGCGCTTTGCGCAACCCGTCTTTTCCATAGTGGTCTACTACAGGAGGGGTTTTTGCAACTTCGCCCATATACCATTCTATTTTGTTGTGACTGCCCAACAGGATGGTCATCGTACGTGATGCCGCTACTGGGAGCTGGACTTTTTGAACCGAGTTATCCGGCATCGTAAGGTCCATAGCCTTTGGTTTATTAAGCGTGGTGGTAAACATGAAGAATGTTATCAGCAGAAACGCAAGGTCAACCATCGCGGTCAAATCCACGCGTGTTGAGGCTTTTTTGCTCCTGACCTTCCCGCCTTTATGTTTACCCCCGCCGGAGGTATCTAATTCTGCCATCTTTTTATTTTTTAGGTGCCGCTCTTAGCGACGTAATTAAATCAAACTTAAAAAGTTTCTGATGTCCCAGTATACTGATAACCGTATTAATGGCCGGGTACTGCTCTTTCCTGTCACCTTTTATAGCAATGTGATAGTCCTTGCTATGCAAAGCTCTATCAGCCTTTCGTGCAGTGATGATCCAGTCAGACAACTCATTAGTAATAGTTGTATCTGCAGGAATTCCCCTTTGTTCGAAGCTTTTCAATTGCGCGCTTGGCGTGCTCAAAAACTGTTTTAACTGGCTCATCGGAACGCCAAATACTTCTGTATTTGAAAATCTATTTAATTCTGCAGGTGTAAAATCAACTTTGTATTTCTCGCCCATTGTTTTTAAAGTCTCCGTACGGACATCGTCGCCGCTGAAAGAAAGGAAGATCTTATTTTGCTGACCAATTGATATCGTCATTACGTTATCATCCGGTATAGTTACTTCTTTTGATGAAGCAGGCACTTCGGCCTTTGAAGGGTCTTCAACCTTCGGTTTTGCCGTTAATATGAAAAAGGTTAGCAACAGGAAGGCCACATCACACATGGCCGTCATATCTATTGCTGTGCTTTTCCTGGCAACTTTTACTCTTGGCATAATTTTTTGTTTTTAATGTAAAGTGTATAAATTGATTATACTATCCCCGGTCAATCTCTCCGACCGGGGCAAAAACTAAGCAACAGCGTGTTGATTATTTATTTTTGTGTGATGCTGCAAACGTTTGTACAATACTGAAACCAGTTTCGTCAATC
>JAQBOM010000011.1 GCA_028288025.1 Mucilaginibacter sp.
TGAAACTAAATCAAGGGCGATGAAAAGAGAAGCACAACTAAAAACGGCTAATGGCAGGGCATTTGCATGGAGTATCATCCGTCAAAAATTTGATAATTCAGGTAATTAAGCCCGTAGGATTCATATCTGTTGGCTAGCTCAGCCAGCGTTACTCTCTGCTTCCCACAACAGACAACGGGGGTAAGTGTATCAAAATTGTTGTTAATTAAGGTCGCCCGGAAACAACACCAATATTCAGATACAAGCTATAACACCATTATTATCTGCCTATTAAGTCATTTATTTGAAGTGTACCAGGTGTGTTCAGGTGTATCCACGTGTACCGGGTGGTACAGTACTGCATCCCAAATAAAGCCGTAATTTTCCATAGTCATCAGTTAGTTTAAAAGTATCATGATCCGGGTTATTCATTATTTATTGATCATAGCTTATTGCGCGCGCCTCCGGGTTGGCGATCATTTAACTTTCACTACCGTAAATTTTTCTTTAACCCGGAGCTTCGCGTCCCCCCGAAGCTCATTCTTCTGGGTATATAAAACTGATCACAACTTTAACCAGCAGTGTTAATTGGTTTTAGTTATCTATATTGCAAATCGATTTAGCAAATCAATAACCACCATTTATGAAACACTTTTTTCTATTCTTGTTAGCTATAGCAAATTTGCTTTACATACAATCCGGCCGTTCACAATCCAAATCTACTCAAACCGATAACCGGCCATGGAATACGAATTGGATAGCGGCGCCCAATGATGGCGGTACCGGGTATGGCGTCTACTATTTTCGAAAAAGCATCGACCTTGCTGCCAAACCTGCGTCTTTTATTATCCATGTTTCTGCCGATAATCGCTATAAGTTATATGTTAACGGCACGCTGGTATCGCTCGGTCCCGCACGCGGTGATACCTATTACTGGAACTACGAAACGGTTGACTTGTCGCCTTACCTTACCGCAGGTAAAAATACCGTATCGGCCCTTGTTTTTAATGAAGCCCAATTCCGTCCCGAAGCGCAGATCTCTGTACGCACGGCTTTCATTATACAAGGAAATTCCGCCAATGAAGAAATATTGAATACCAATAATACCTGGAAATGCATTCGCGATGCCGGCCATCAGCCTATTCCCGGTTATTTTTTTGCTGCCAGTAAAGGCGAAATGGTAGATATGAATCAAACTGTTAAAGGCGATTGGACAGCTGTAAGTTATGATGACAGTACCTGGCCCGGCGCAGCTAAAGTGCTCGACGGAAAACTCAAAGGCATGTCGTGGGGTATAGACTGGGCATTGGTTCCTTCGGCATTGCCGGCAAGGGAGATGACCTACCAGCGCATCATTAAACTGCGCAGTGCAATTGGCATGAGCGTTCCGCCAACGTTTCCAGAAAAGAAAACTTCATTAACTATCCCCTCCAATACTACAGTTGCGTTATTGCTCGATCAAACTTTTGAAACAAACGCCTATGTAACGTTAAATTTTAGCGGCGGCAAGGATGCAGGAATATCACTAGGCTATGCCGAAACACTTTACGACAAAGGCAGCAACGGCACGCGTAAAAGTAACCGAAATGACGTAGAGGGCAAGGATTTTGTAGGGCGAAAAGACAGCCTGATTGCAGACGGCAGTCAGGGGCAGTCATTCACAACATTAAACTTTCGCACCTATCGTTACATCAGGCTGATTGTACAAACCAAAAACGAGCCGCTTATTATCGATGATCTTTACGGTACTTTTACAGGTTATCCTTTTAAACGCACAGCGGTATTTAACACAGATAATACCGAAATAAAGCAGATATTAGATATTGGCTGGCGTACAGCAAGGCTTAACGCCTGGGAAACTTATACAGACTGTCCTTATTATGAGCAGTTACAGTATATCGGTGATACCCGGATACAGGCAATGATATCTTATTACAATACCAACGATGACCGGCTGGCGCGCAATGCGCTCACCTTGATGGACCATTCTCGAATAGCCGAAGGCGTTACCAGGAGCTGTTACCCCACAAAAGGCACACAGATCATATCGACGTTTTCGCTGTGGTACATCTGCATGCTGCATGACTACTGGATGTATCGTAACGATAGTGATTTTATTAAAAATAAATTAATTGGCGAAAGAGCGGTACTGGATTTTTTCAGCAAATACCAGCAGCCGGATGGCTCACTAAAAGATACACCATACTGGGCGTTTGTTGACTGGGCCGGCAATTTGGCCGGGGGCGTAAAAGGTGCGGATGGCAGTGCGGCTATTTATGACCTTCAGCTACTGTGGGCGTACCAGTGGGCAGCGGAAATGGAAGCCAAAATTGGCCTGCAGGATTACGCCCGAATTTACCATCAAAAAGCCGCACAGTTAAAAACCACTATACAGCGTAAGTACTGGGATCCGGTTAAAAAGTTGTATGCCGATACCAAAGAAAAAACCGGGTACTCGCAGCATGTTAATTCGCTGGCCATACTTACAGGCATGGTGAGCGCTGTGGATATGCCAGCTGTAGTTAACAGGCTGCTTAACGATAAAAGTTTAACCCAATGCACCGTTTACTTTAAATATTACTTGAATCAGGCACTGATAAAAGCAGGCCTGGGGAATGATTATATGAGCTGGCTGGGTATTTGGCGCGAAAATATAGCAATTGGCCTTACTACCTGGGCCGAGGATTCCAGCCTGCAAACGGTACGTTCGGATTGCCACGCCTGGGGCGCAAGTCCAAACATCGAGTTTTTCAGAACGGTATTGGGGGTTGACAGTTATGCGCCAGGGTTTGCTAAAATAAAGATAACGCCGCATTTGGGCACTTTAACAAATGTAAGCGGCGATATCCCCCACCCCGACGGAAAGGTTTCAGTGAACTATAAATTGGCAAACCGCAGGTGGCAAATAAACATCAGCCTGCCAGCAAAAACATCGGGAATACTGGTTTGGAAAGCTAAAGTTTATGCCCTCAAAGCAGGTGCAAATTCATTTTTAATTTAAGCCAAATAATTGGTCAGGCTTTAGGGATTTATATAGTAGTTTAAAGTACAATTTATAAAAGCACATAACCAATATAATATGGTTATGTGCTTTATGTTTATTGTAAAAATTGGCTTAAATATCACAAACCAATAATAGAGTATGGTATCCGAACGCCCTTGACCTGGTAATAATTGGGATCCTGGTTGTTGCTGAAACAAGTTGTTGTTGAACAGCTACCGCCTTGTCCGTTATAATTTAAACAATAAGTAACCAGCAGTTCATTAAGCCCGTTTACAAATTCACCGTGTACTATAGGGGTATAATATTTAGCCAGGTGTCCGTTGTACCAATCATTTATGGTGTACACCAATTTTGGTGTGGAAAATGGCCCGAACGGACTTGTTGCAGTTGATATATAAATGCCATGAGGAGTTGGATCGCAGAAATAACCCAGGTCCAGCTGCATCATTACATATTTGCCGTTAACATATGAAACCATAACATTTGCCTGTGTTGAAGTTCCGGATCCGACAGTTATAGCACCTGATAACGATGTAGTGTCGGGAGTTGATGCCCAGCTATGCCCTCTCCAGTATGACCATACCGATGGATTGTTTGCAGCAAACCTGGCAAGTGTTATCGTATTCGCGTTAAAGAAAGTACTTTGTGCGCCATAAATATATACCGTATCGCCTGCCGGTTTTTTTATCATACCCACAGTAAATAACATTTTAGTTTGGCCCGACATGCCGTTAGGCGTTAATCGGGTAGCTGAACCCCACGCTGTGCTGCTGGTGCTTTCGGCTATACGATATAATACCTGGTTTGCCGGTTTCGACCCGTTTGCCGATTCGTACGCGTTCAACAAAACATTGCTGCCTACCTCAACGCCCGCACCCGGCCAAGTGTAAGTTGAGTTGTGGGCGCCCGGGCTTTTAACTATTTCCAATAAACTTATTCCGGTACCGGAATTACTCGTTGTTGTAATATTTGGTGTTGAAGCAGATGCCCAGTTTGTAATTGATGGCTGCAAAAGTCCCGAATTGTGGTATGAAAAAAACTGGCAAAACAACTGGCCGTTACTTTGCAGTTGGCTTGAAGCATAGGCATCTTGAGTTATCCATAATATTTTGCCGTTATTGGCACCATTGGTAAGCGGAATACTGTTTCCCTGGTCAAAAGCAACGGTTGTATTGGCCACAGCGCCACGGTGGAAGAACGTAACCACAACGTCGTCGCGGTAAGCCTCGGCCGTTATACTGCTTAGATCCCAGTATTGCGTTGTACTGCTGCCGGCAGTTTCCTCAGTAATTGGCGCACCGTTAGCTGTTGAACCGGCATGATCAGTGAGCACCAGCCCGTTTGAATTTTTAATTACATAGTAGGTTTGGCCGCTTACCTGCTGTATATTCCATATTTGTGAGGGGAAGCTGTTGGCATGGTCTACCCATAACGTGGTGCCTGATGTGCCGTTCGGCGCTTCGAGGAATAACCCACTTGCCACGTTCATAATTTTAAAAGGCGTGGTGCTGGTAATTGCTCCTGTGCCTTGCTGTATAAGGTACCATTTTTGGTTTCCTGCTATACCCAAACCCGAGCCAGCGCTGGCATATTGCTGCACGTTGCCGGGGGCGTTTTGCGCACGCATCAACGTTGAATCGCCACGCACCTCTAAAAGCTTACCGCTAAATATATTGGTGAGTTGAAAAGCGGCGTAACTGGCCGGCGGACTACCGGACCGCACTTTAGTTTTTAGGCCGACGACAGTGGATTGGCCGGGGTTGAGTTCGTTTTTGTTGCAGCTTATAGCCACAATCAAGCCCAGTACCAGGGTACAGGCAAGTAATTTTGTTTTCATAATTGTTGTTTTAGGTATGAATTGGTTAAGTAAACTTAAATTAAGTAAATCGTTTTAGCAAATTTTTTTTAATTTGCGCCCGACGATATTACGAACCTGTATGAAACGAATTTTCAGCCTATTAATAATCCATCTATTGTTTTTTCAAAACGTGTCGAACGCACAAAGGGTCGCATTGAAATGGAAACTGTATCCTCAGAACGAAACCGCCTATAGCATAAAACAACTATCAACGCCCGGGTTAAACACAACCAGCTGGGTTAATGCGATAGTGCCGGGAACTGTATTTTACGCTTACGTAAAGTCCGGCAAAGAAAGCGACCCCGATTATGGCGAGAATATTTATAACGTTGACAAAGCGAAGTATAACCGCCCATTTTGGTATCGTACAGAATTTTCTGCTAAAAGCTTTGCAGCCGGGAAAAGGATATGGCTCAACTTTAACGGCATCCATAAACGTGGCGAGATTTATTTAAACGGGAACCACATTGGCACAATTAAAGGCATCGTAGAAAGGGGGTTGTATGATATCACCTCCCTGTTAAATAAAACAAGCGCCAATGTCATTTTAGTGCTGGTTGTACCTCCACGTAATGATCCTGAGCACAATCACCCGTTGGCCAACTGGGAAAGCCCTACTTACATTAGCAGCGGCAGTTGGGACTGGATGCCCGCCGTGCCGGGTTTAAACAGCGGTATTACTGATACAGTTAGTATAACAGCAAAAGGGCCGGTATCAATTACAGATCCCTGGATACAAGCCCGCATGTCTAATAAAAGCGCAGCAGATTTAACCTTAAACGTACACCTCAATAACACATCATCCTCAACAGTGAGCGGCACGGTTAAATTCACCATCAATCCTGGTAATATCGCCGTCACCGGCCCAAGGCTTAAGTTAAAGGCCAATAGCAGCCAAACAATAAATTACGATTCGAAGCGCTTTTCGCAACTGCATCTTAAAAACCCCAAGCTGTGGTGGCCAAATGGCTATGGCGGCAAAGCCGACGGAACACAAAATTTATATACTTGTACTGTTCGTTTTGATGTTAATGACATAGCGCCGTCTGATGTGGTTACCAAAACATTTGGGATAAGAAAAATTAGCGCCGATACTACCTCGCTTAACGGGCCGTTACGCGTTTATATTAATGATGTGCCTATATTATTAAAAGGTGGCAACTGGGGCATGAGCGATTATATGCTAAAGGCCCGGGGTAAAGATTATGATACCCGCATCAGGTTTCATAAAGAAATGAACTTTAATATCATCAGGAACTGGACCGGTGAGGTTACCGATGAAGCTTTTTATAATTACTGCGATAAATATGGGATTATGGTTTGGGACGATTTCTGGCTGAATAATTTCGGGCAGATCGATAGCCTGGATATATTTAAGCGCAACGCAATAGAAAAAGTTAAAAAATTAAGGGACCATCCGTCCGTGATCATATGGTGCGGTGCAAACGAAGGCGTACCCGGTGGCAACCCCAAAGGGCCGCTTAACAATGTAATTAAAAACGCTGTTAAGGATAACGAAGGAGGAGACAGGTTGTACCTCGCAAGATCGAACGCCAGGGAAACCAATCCAAACTTTTCTATCCATGGCGGCAGCAGGGTTTTATCGGGCAGCGGGCTTTGGAGCAATACCGATCCTAAAACATATTTTACCGATCCGCATAATGGCTACCTGTTCTCCAAAGACTCTTACGGTATGCGCAGCGAACTGGGTATGGCTACTTTTGTAAACGTAGAAAGCTTTAAAAAATTTATGCCTGCCGATTACTGGGTAGCACCAACACCGGAGGCGGTTAACAGCAAAACCAATATGTGGGCCCGCCACTATTTTAGTACAGACGGTGGCCTGGGGGGCGGGTCCGACCCGGTTAAATATATCAACACCATTAGTAACAGCTACGGTAAGGCCACTTCGTTAGAAGACTTCTGTAAAAAAGCCCAAATGCTTAATGTAGAAACCATGAAAGCCATGTATGAATCCTGGAACGATCACATGTGGAAAGACGCTTCCGGTATGCTGATATGGATGAGTCAATCGGCCTATCCATCCATGATATGGCAAACTTATGATTACTATTATGACCTTACCGGTGCATACTTTGGTGCTAAAACGGCTTGCGAGCCCGTCCATATACAATGGAACCCGGCTACCAATTCTGTTAAAATAATTAACAATAAGCCCTACAATATTACCGGGTTAACTGCCGAAGCATCTGTTTACGATATGGACGGCCAAATTGTACCCGGGTATTCGCTCAAAAAACAAATCAATGTTAGGGCCACATCGGCAACTGAGGCCTTCAAAGCATTTGAAAGAAATGCTGGCCTGCCGAAATTATCTGAGGTTCATTTTTTAAAACTGAAACTGTTTGATGCTAAAAACAAGCTGTTATCTGAAAACTTTTACTGGTTAGGAAATACTTATTTAGACTATACCGGCTTAAATAAAATGCCTTCTGTTGGTTCAAATTTATCCGTAAGCCGCCCAGCAATATCTATAGCAAAAAATGGCGTTAATAAATTGCTTAAATACATAATCGTAAACAACTCCAAAACGACAGCCGCTTTTGGCATTAGGGCGCAATTGTTAAATAATGCAGGGGCGCAGTTGCTGCCGGCTTTATATAGCGACGGATATTTTTCTTTAATGCAGGGTGAAATTAAAACGCTTGAAGTGGAGGTTGACCCTCACCTGCTGCATGAAGGTTATAAGCTACAGGTTAAAGCATACAATAATTAATATTGTATGCCGCCCGCTGAAGATCAGTTTACAAGTGGTATTGAAGATCCCCTTATATTAAAGTCGGTTTTAAGGATAATGGATTGGGAGCTGATATGCTGAGATGAGGTGTTTAATTTATTTAGCAGAACAGTGATAACGCTATCGGCAATAGCCTCAATTGGCTGTGCAATAGCGGTAACAGGAGGTGAAAAAAGCTTAAATACATCATAATCATCAAAAGATACTAGCGCAAGGTCAGAAGGCACTTTTATGCCAAGGCTGTTGATCACCTTCAGGCCACAGGTGCCCACGTGGTTGGTGCCAAAAAAAACAGCGTCGAGGTTTTTATTCTTTTTTAGAAAAGTAGCAATCGGGCCTATGATCAAATCTTCGTTTTGGTTAAATACGATCTCCTGCACAAGCGGCTTATACCCGCTTTCGTTCAAAGCGTTATGATAGCCCTGTAAGCGCGCCTGCATTTGCGTTTGCCCCGAAGCGAATGTGATAAAAGCGATATTCTTATATCCCTGCTTAATAAGATGCTTTGTTGCATTGTAACTGCTAAACAAGTTATCTATTTCCACAAAATCAGTACTTACATCAGGTAAGTGCCTGTCAAAAAGCACTACCGGCATGCCGTCTTTTATCAACGAACTAATATCGTCCTCAATACCTTTAGGTGGGGCAATTATATATCCGTCAACATGCCGGTCGCGAAACATGTTGATCAGTTCACGGGTTTTGAGTGTATCATTATCGGTACTGCAGTAAATTATTTTATAGCCGTTCTTATAGGCCCTATCCTCAATAAGCCTGGCAATAGCCGAAAAAAACGGGTTAGAAATATCCTCAACCATTAGCCCGATGATGTTCGACTTACCCGTACGTAAGCTTTTGGCGAGCGAATTAGGTTTGTACCCCACTTCATCAACAAATTTCTGAACACGCTCTACCAGTTCCTTACCTATTCTTTTTTCCTGTGCACGCCCGTTCAAAATAAAAGAAACAGTAGTTTTCGACACGTTTAAATGGTTGGCTATATCTACTATTGAAAGTTTTTTCACGTGCGGTTTTTATAAGATCAAATATAAAATAATATCTGTAAGATGATTGCTATTGAAAATGCTATTAAATCGATTTACCGGACCATTACAAAGTGCCGGTTTCTTTATTATTTAGCCAGGTTTTTATTAAACTTATTGTAACTGTATCCGAATACAAATATCACCGCATAGCACATAATTGGCAGATAATAAGCCTTAGCTACGCTGTGGTTAGCTATCAGCCCCATCAGGGGCGGGAAAATACCACCTCCTACCACTCCCATTACAATAAAAGAGGAAGCTTGCTGGGTTTTTTTACCCATATTTTTCAGGCCGAGGCTAAATATGGTGGGGAACATTATACTGAAAAAGAAATTGATAAACAGCAGCGCAATAAACGACACCCAGCCAAAACTCTGAGCTACTATTATACACATGACAATATTGCACAGGGCGAATGCGGCGAGCAGTTTATTAGGCGCGATGTAGCGCATTAATAGGGTGCCGGCCGAGCGGCCCACAACCATCATGATCATGCTTAAAGAAAAAAAGTAGCCCGCCTTTTCATCGCTGAAATGCATCACATCATGCCCGTAATTAATAAAATAAGCCCACGTGCCTCCCTGTGCCGCCACATTAAATAATTGTGCTATTGCCGCAAATACAAAATGTTTATGCTGAAAAAGATTTTTATCTAAATGCCCCTCTCCGGCTATCGCATAAGCATCAGTAGCTGTAATATGCGGATCACTTAGTTCTGGCACTTTTACGAATGCAAAGGCCACACCTATCAGCGCAATACCGGCACCTATAACAATATATAAATGCTTTACAGATACCAGGTCGTTAGAGTGCTCCTGCCCTGCTTTTAAAATGAAATAGCTGCCAATAAGCGGGCCTATAACACCTCCCAAACCATTAAACGCCTGCGAGAAATTAATACGCTGATCGCTGGTACGCTGGTCGCCGAGGGATGCCACAAACGGGTGTGCCACGGTTTCTAATGTAGCCAGCCCGCAGGCTAAAACAAAAAGAGCTATCCTGAAAAAATTAAAAGATTCGGCATTAGCCGCAGGGATAAACAGGAATGCCCCGGCAGCATACAGGAATAGGCCCAGCAGTACACCGTTTTTGTACCCAAACTTTTTCATAAACATACCGGCCGGAATACCCATTACCGCGTAAGCCCCAAACATGGATAGCTGTACCAGTGCCGAGCGTGATTTAGATATATGCAGCACATTTTGAAAATGCCTGTTCAGCACATCACCCAGTGTTAAGGCAATACCCCACAGCATAAAAAGCGATGTAATAAACAACAGGATCACAATGTACTTGCGTTCGGTAAACTTAGGTTTAGCGTTCATCGATGAAAACTTAATGGTTTGGTTAATATTGGTGCCGTAAATTAAGTCAAAACTTTACAGGTATCAAACCGCTATTATTTACTTTATATCCGCAAGCCGACGGTGTTTTTTCCGGCCTTCATCATCATTCACTTTTTGACAGGGAAAATGGTTTATCCAATTCAAGCCCCCTGCTTGCGTTGGGCTTATCTCTCATTTCAAAATGCAGGGTGCCGCCGTTCATGATATCGGCATGGCCTACCGGTTATGTGTAAAAGGTTTGCATTTTAGCGTAGATTAGATATATACATTACGCTTGCTGTTGTTATTTGCTTAATTATAAATTTCATCACTTAAAAACCAGGCTTCCTTTGTTGTCGATAAGCGCGACCTTTTCTTCCTTGCCTAAAACAGCTTTAATGGTTTTATAAACCTTCTTACCGGAATAAGAGCCGCTCATTTTCCATGATAATGTTTTAGCGGCATCGTTCCAATAATAGGCCGTTGTTCTTGTATCGCCGTTGGTGTAATTGTAGGATACCCCATCATCTTCAACCATTTTAAAGCTGCCGTTTTTTCCCGGGTAGATATGAATTTCAAGCGGAGCATCAGAAGTTTGTTCTGAATATTGAATAACAGGGCCAACCGGAAGGATGGTTCCTGCACGTACATATAGCGGTATTTCATCGAGCGCCTTTTCAACTGAAAAAGTTTTGGAACCCCTGATCACATCGCCGGTGTAATAGTCATACCAGGTATCATCGGGTAAATAAACATTTCGCTTGCCGCCAGGGTTCAATACCGGCGCAGCCAATAGTCCCTTACCCAGCAGCCATTCGTTCCTCATGTTGGCAACAGTTGTATCTTCTGGAAACTCCATAACCAATGGCCGCATAATAGGTGCGCCGGTGTTATAGGCTTCGTGACCCAGGCTATAAATATAGGGTAGCAGTTGATAGCGAAGGTCAAGTGCTTTGCGCATGGCAGCTTCGCCGTCATCGTCCCAAAGAAAAGGGAAACGCGCGGTAGTGCCAATGTTGGAGTGAGAGCGCATAATCGGAAAAAACACGCCTGCCTGAAACCAGCGGACTAACATTTCTTTGGTTGGAGTACCCTGGAAACCACCAATGTCGCAAGCGCCGTAGTACATCCCTGCAAGGCTAAAATTAAGCAGATCCATAGGTACCTCATTCAAAGATGGCCAGGTTGAAGGGATGTCGCCACTCCAGGTGCTATAACCAAAACGCTGGTCGCCGGGGCTGAATGCCCTGTTTATGGTAAAATGTCGATAATTTGGCCGGACGGATGCCAGCAAGTCGCGCTGTGCGGTATTCCACCAATAATAACAGGTGTAATATGATTCGCCTTCGTCATCCCACCATCCATCAACACCTGCCTTAATCAGCGGCTTGTTTTTTTCTTCATACCATTTTCGAACGGCGGCGTTGCTATAGTTTAAATCACGGCTATCCGTTTTCGGGCTGATAAGCCAGCCGTTTTTCCTGGCTGTATCCAGCATCGCGGCATTACCCAGCCTTGGCTTACGGATGCCAATAAATTTAACGCCCTGGCTTTTCAATTCAGCTAACTGTTTGGCCGGGTTCGGGAATACTTTGGGGTTAAACGCAAAATCGGTAAATCCGGCTTTGCCCTCCTTGTGTACAGAATAATCGGGTAAGGTAGTGTACCATTCGAAGTCGAAAATAAAAGCGTCCACCGGCAATTTGTGCGTACGGAATTTGGTTAAAACATTGGATACATAAGCACTGTCTGACCAGCCCCATTGGCTTTGCAGATAACCAAACGCCCATCTTGGGGGAAGCTTTGGCCTCCCGGTAAGCTTAGCATACCCGCTTAAACCTTCGTACATAGTTTTAGCAGGCCACAGGTATAAATTGGCCGCTTTTCCTGAAAATTTCCAGGTTAAGGCTGCTTTATTCTTGTCACGGTTCCAGGTTGCCGGTGTATTATCATTTGCCGAAATGCCCAACGCGCTGTAACCCGCGCTATTCCAAAAATATGGAATGTCGGTAACGCCATTGTTCACAGAAGAACTGGACCGATTTTTTTTCAGGTCTTTTGACGATTTATTTCCGGAGCCATACAACACCCCTTCCACGGTATGGGTGATTTGCATTGATGTGCCTGCAGATGAATAAGTGGCGTCCTGAATAAGTACCCGCCCGGCCGCATCGTATAGCGACCAGGTGTTGGTCCCGGTATTTATCATCAGTTTTCCATACAAAGTTTTAATCCCGTATGATGGAGCCGCAGAAATAACAGTAAATGGCGCAATAGCCTTATTGCTATCGTCAATAAAAACGCTTTTGATGGCGGATGGCGCGATGGAGTCGTTTAAGCTTAAGCAAAATGCTGCATCTTTAGCGGTCATCAACCCTACTTGCCGGCCTCCTGCTTTGACCAGTATTCCGTGTGGGATTTTAATAATTTGTGCTTTGGCGGTAAAAATTGCGGTTGAGTGTAATACAACGATCAGTATTAAAATCAGTTGTCCTTTTTTAATTTTCATTTCTTTTGCGGGAAAGTTAACGGCCTGGCGCGTTAGGCTATTTGTTAAATATTTGCTTCATGTTACTTTGTAAAATTAAGACAAGTAGCCTGTTTAACATAAATAAAAAAGAGGGTGTATCATTTTTACTACTGTAATAATTTTATTGCTGGCATTTATAAAACACCGGTTATTATTGAAGATGTTGATTAGCCGACAATGAAAATGGTTTGTCATCTTCGTTAAGCCCGCGTTGAAAATTGGGTTTATCGCCCATTTCAAAATGGAGCGTGCCGCCGTTCATGATATCGCCATGGCTTATCCAGTTATGTGTAAAAGGTTTACCATTTAACGTTGCCGACTGGATATACACATTTTGGGTGCTGTTGTTGTTAGCTTCAATGGTGAATTTATTGCCGTTTTCCAAAGTAATGGTCATTTTGTTAAATGCAGGGCTGCCAATCACATATTGGTCGGTACCCGGGCAAACGCTGTAAAAACCTCCGGCGCTTAATACGTACCACGATGACATTTGTCCCTCATCCTCATCACCCGGGTAGCCGTTTTCTGTAGCATTGTACATTTTGTCCATTACCTCGCGCAGGTGTTGCTGCGCTTTCCAGGGCTGCCCGGCATAATTGTACAGGTACAGCATGTGCTGTATAGGTTCGTTCCCCTGCGCATACTGACCCATTTTAAAAGCAGCCATTTCTGTCATCTCATGAATTACCTGTCCATAACCGCCTACTTTAATGGTTCCGGGCATCGTAAATACCGAGTCCATTTTATCAGTAAAATTCTTATTGCCGCCCATTAAATTGATCAGGCCCTGCACATCCTGAAAAACCGACCAGGTCCAGTGCCAGGCATTTCCTTCGGTATAAGGGCCGCCCCAATCCAGCGGATCAAAAGGTTCTATCCAATTCCCGCGGGCATCTTTAGCACGCATAAAACCGGTTTTTACATCAAACAGGTTTTTATAATTATACATCTGCCGGCCAAACACATTTTGATAATGGGCATCTCCGGTTTGCTTAGCCAACTGATAGCCGCAGAAATCGTCATAAGCAAACTCCAGTGTCCAGGCTGTAGCACCTTGTGTTTGCGGTGTAAATGGCACGTAGCCATCGGCAAAATACTCTTTCCATCCGGGCCTGCCATTGGCACTTCCCCAAGGGCCCTTGTTGGTTGCTTCGTGGTAATAAGCATCTAAGGCACGTTTAGGGTCGAAGGTGCGTATACCTTTTACCCATGCATCGGTTAACAGGGATATAGCATGATTGCCCAACATACCGCCTGTTTCTGCCGGGAACGACCATGCCGGCAGCCATCCGCATTGCTGCTGCGCATCCAGTAATGCATTTACATACTGCCCCTCCATTTTAGGGTGCATAATCGTATTTAATGGAAATTGTGCCCTAAAGGTATCCCAAAAGCCATTATCGGTATACATGTATCCGTCATGAATTTTACCATCGTATGGGCTGTAGTAATAAGGCTTGCCATTTTTGGCATACTCAAAAAACTGGTGCGAAAACAGGTTGGCGTGATACAGGCAAGAGTAAAATGTGGCCTTTTGCGCTTCAGTTCCGCCTTCTACCGCCATACGGCCCAAGAGGGTGTTCCAAATCTTATCTGCGGCCTTATGGGTATCTTCAAATGAGGGGTACTGGCCAAGCTCTGTTTGCAACGTCAGCAGTGCCTGATCGGGACTGATATACGATGACGCTACTTTGGCAGATACCGTTTCACCGTCTTTAAATTTTAGATAGGCGCCTGCTCCATTACCTTCGGCTTCCGTTTGTTGGGCGCTTGTGGTATTTTTTTTATTTTCCCAGGTACCGTAACCGGTAAAAGGTTTATCAAATACAATTGCAAAATAATTTTTAAAGCTTTGTGGCGCCCAGCGGCAGTTATTTACCCACCCGGTTATCATCCTTTTGGCAGGATCAATTTTTACCATGCTCATTTTTGTGTAGCCATCCAGCACCAGGTATGCACCCTTGCCTTTCGGGAATGTGAATCGCAGATGGGCGCCCCGTTCTGTTGGGCTAATTTCTGTAGTGATGTTATTGTCCAGTTTAACCTTATAATAAGATGGCTGCGCAATTTCGTTATCGTGGCTAAATGATGCGGCCCTTTCATTTTCATCAACTACCAGTTTACCGGCAACGGGCATCAGGCTAAAAACGGCGTAATCATTAACCCACGAGCTGCATTGGTGTGATTGCTGAAAACCCCGGATGGTTTTCGCGGAATACTGGTACTTCCAGCCATCGCCGTTCTTCCCGGTTTGGGGTGTCCAGGTATTCATACCAAAAGGCAGCGAGGTAGCCGGGTAAGTGTTACCATAAGAGAACTCATACTTGGTGTTAGTGCCCTGCCGGGTATTAACATATTTAACAAGGTTGGGTTGCTGAGCAAACGAAACAGTGCCAAACAGCAATGCAGCGCAGGTAATTAGGCCTTTGGTCATGGGTATTTTATCTTTCAAATATCAATTAATTATTCGCTAAAAAAGGAGGCGCTCCCGCCTCCTTTAAACCAATATAAACTAACTCAAGTAATGCTAATTAATAACAGCCTTGTACAGTAGCCCGGCCGCGTATTTATTACCCTCATCATTAAGATGCACGCCGTCCTTTGTTAAGATGCCGTTGTCTTTATTTTGCGGGTTGTTCTTAAGGCCATACTCATGAAACAGGCTGCGAAAATCTACCAGGCCGCAATTATACTGCTTAGCCAGATCGCGGATGCTTTGCGAATATTTATTTAAATCACCATCAAGCTCATTGCTGTAATCTGTTTTTTCGCCTACGCAAGCCGGCGTACACAACACCAGTTTAATATTCCTGGCTTGCATTTTTTTGATCAAAGCGGTATAAAAACGACCAAACTTATCATAATCCGTGCCCGTTCCGGCCAGGCGCTTATGCCATACATCGTTTACACCTACCCATATCACAACCACATCGGGGTTTTTAGCGAGCACGTCATCTTCATACCGCAGATACAGGTCATAAATTTTGTTGCCGCCAATACCTGCACCGCTAACCACGTAATCGGCATCTTTATGCTCGTCCTTTAACCGCTGCTGTATCAAAGCGATAAAGCCATTTGGCTGTACGGCATATTCGGTAATAGAATCACCAAAAAAAACCACGTTAACCGGCTTTTTTGGTTTAAATGAACATAAGGCAACAATAGCTGCCAGCAGGACGATCTTTTTCACAAGGGTATATTTAGGTATTAATGCTAAATTGATTTAGCTAAAGTAATTGATAATTTATTTACTTGCAAATTATTATGAAATTTACTCGAATTTTACGCGAATAAACCTAGGGCGGTACAAATTCGGATGTACAGTTAGGTCCTTAATAAATTCGATGGAGTTGACATTGTAGCTGATAAGCAATTCGCCGGGTTTAGAAAGGCTGGGGTGCGCCTTCGCATTGTACACTACAAAAGTTTTTTCACTAAGGTCGGGCCTGCAGTCCCATAGCTTAATGATAGGGCCAAACGGCCCCTTTGGGCTCGCCCCTATCCGCATGCCCACAGTAGTACTCATACCGCCCAGTTGAAATACCAAAGCATAACGTCCGTCCGGCAAGGCCGAAACACTCAATTCGTTGGAAACACCATTGATGACATCTGCAGCAGCATGCATATCACCCACCCAGGCCTTACCGTTCCAATAATTCCACTTGTTAAAATTTTCGAATTCTTTTGGCAGGACGCGGGCAACAAGCAAATTTTTAGCTATGCCTTTAACGCCGTATACATATATATAGCCATCGGGATGCAGCGCTCCGGCCTGTTTAGTGTTTACATAAATACCGGCACCGAATGAACCCGAATCGCCTTTTTTATCCGTTAAGAAAAAAGGAGTGTCCATTTGCCCGGCATTTTTGAATGGAGGTTTACCGCCGGCCGGAATTTTTATAAGGGTGTTACCCACTTCTTTAAACCCAAATGCCCCTGTGCTGACATTTCGTACCCTGTAACCGAAAATATAAATGCTATTACCGAGCGCCTGATTTACAAAACCATCGCCCAGCCAATAATAATCGGATGGATCTGTTTGAGGCGTTTTAGGAATAAAAACGGGCCCGGCATCGCCCTTTGCATCCTTATCCCAATAAAATTCCATTTGATTTTTTAACGGTGCGTTACCGTTTAAAATGGCCACCGAGTTATGGATCATTTTGTAACCCGGCACCAGCGTATTACCTTTAATTTCGCCTACCATTGTATCGCTGAATATAAAAAGGACACTATCCCGGGCATTTGCCTGCCGACCCTCAACCCCGTTAAATGGTATGGTATATATACCGTCGCCACCAAACCAGCCCGATTCTCTTTTTAATAAATCGGACCATTCCGGCGCTTCTGCTACTGAAAATTTTACAGAAGTCAAATCCTTTATCTTCTGACCGTATCCAGTACTTGCAACCAACAAGCCAGAGAAGAATAAAGTAATCAAATAGCTGTTTTTCATTTCAATGTGTATTTAATTGATGCCCGCTGTTTGAAGACGGTAAAAAGAACGCCGGCGGCGCCCCCGGCCACTAAAATAATACCTATTATTTCCGCTTGTGTAAATACCATCCCAAAAAAGTGATAACGTTGGTTTATTCGAATTGTCTCGATAAGCAAACGCTCCGCTCCATTTAATATCAAAAATAAATAAAACATCAATCCGGGCGTACGAATATATTTTCTTATGCCCCACATTATACCAAATAACGCAACACATAAAACTGCCTCGTATAGCGATGTAGGATAAACACCCCTGGGAAGCTGACGGCAATGTTCTCCAAAACATCCGGGTATCAGTTCCCCTGCATCGATAGCATTATGGGGGAATTTGAAAGACCATATCCCGTCAGGAAGCCAGGTTAACCAAACAGGTTTTGCCGAACTTACAATACCCCAATCACCGTCGCCCGACAGGTAGCACCCTATACGCCCTATTCCATATGCCAGCATCATGCCCGGTGAACCGATATCAGCAAGATGTATCAGTTTCATTCCCTTTTTATGGCAGATATAAAGCCATGCAAGTGATCCAAATATTAGTCCGCCATAGTAGTTAAATCCGTTACGGGAAAATAAAGTGTCGACTGGATGATAGATAAAATCCTGAAAATTTTCAAGAATACTGAAGAGCTTAGACCCGATGACCCCCGAGATTCCTAATACAAATGCCAGGTAAACCATCAATTGATATGGATGTACAACTTTTGTTTTAACAACAGGTTTTGGCAACTGGTCACGTTTCCGGTCGATATATATCCATATCATAAAGATTAAGCCGCAAATTAAACCGCCAGGCAGGTTGCCGTGCACTGAAAATATAAAAGCCCCCGGGTCCGCTGCAAATATCTTATAATGCAGTACCAGTTCAACAATCTTAAATCCAAAAAGAAATCCCAATAAGCCATTAACGATCAACTCGGGAATTGAGGCGGGCGCTCCTACCTGTTCATCTGCAGTGTAGGCAGATATTTGGCCATCGGCCTCTTTTCTTTTTAGTTCGGCTACAAATACAAAATAGGTTATAAAGAAAGACAGTGCGACAAAAAAGCCAAAGGTTTGGATCGGAATGAGCAGGTGTACATGAAAAATATATTGTATAAGGTCAGTTAATGTTGGAAACATTCGGTTAATTTATAAATAAAGCATCCAAACCACAACTCGTAAGTATGCAGTTTGAATGCTAAAATTAAATCAGGTCGCCGGGCCTTAAAAACCTAACTGTAAACCTAAATTGATCACACGCTGGTTAATATAGGCATCCCCCGCTGTATTAGTGGAAACCTCCGGGTCTTGTTGATATTTATTGAAATTATCCCAGGTAAAAAGGTTATAAGCACTCAGGTAAATACGTGCATTATTTAAATGCCAGGGAAGAGATTTACTTGGAAATTGATAGCCAATATCAACGGTTTTTAACCGGATATAATGGGCATCTACCAGCCAGTAGTCGGATGGATAATAGGTTGGGCTATTAACGGTTGACGGATTGGTGGTCAGTCTCGGAAATTGTGCGATTGAAGCTGTTGCAGGCGTGTAAGCGAGTTCATGAATGGGTTGAAACTGGCTCTGGAAAGGTTCGATCCCGGTGCCTGTAATGATAAAGCTATAATTGAACGAGCCCTGGAAAAGCACACTTAAACTAAACCCCTTGTAAGCAGCAGTCAAATTCAGACCCAGGGTTGTATTTGGTAAACTCGGATTGCCGATGGCTGTCTGATCGAAAACGTTAATATATCCGTCTTTGTTCAGATCTTTATATTTTAGATCACCGGCCTGGATAACTTCTCCATTATCAGGAATGGCTATAGGATTACCGGTATTACTTCCACCATGGGCAGCTTTGTACGAATTAATTGCGGTTACATCGGCAGCTGAATAATATCCCAGGCTTTTATATCCGAATGGCTGGTTGATCGCTTTTCCTGTGCGTGCAAGCCAGGGATATGCAGGCTGTGCTTCGCTTTCAAACAAAACCTTATTTTTAGCTATAGAATACACAAAATTAATCCCGTATTGTACATCCCTGATATGATCATGATAACCAATTTGTCCGTCGAATCCCTGGTTTTGGGTACGCCCGAGGTTTATTGCAGGCAAACCAACACCTAAAATAAGCGGTATATTATTGGGTGTGATAAGCTGATCATATCGCACATTATGAAAATAATCAATCGTGAAAGATAGTTTGTCTTGAAAAAGGTTCATATCCAGCCCGATATCCGTTTCCTTCTGTTTTTCCCAAACTACATTTGTATTGGCGAGCGCACCTTCATAATACTGGTTATAGTTGTTGGGTGATGTTCCAAAATTATAATTGCCTAAATTCTGGATATAATTTTGAGTGTATATGTAGGTATTACCCGGTGCTACATCTGAACCCACGATGCCGTATGAAGCCCGCAGCTTTAACAGGCTAAAAACCGGAAAGTTCTTCTTGAAAAAATTCTCCTTTGAGATATTATAGCCAACGCTCACTGCAGGAAACCATCCATAGCGATGATTGGCAGCAAAGCGGTCCGTTCCGTTGTAAGCAGCGTTGATGTCGAATAGATACTTGCCTTCGAAGTCATAACCGCCCCTGAAAGAGATCCCCCTGAATTTTGCGGGAACACCCACCTGTGTGGACGGCAAAGCGCCAAAACTCGAAGTGTTGGCATCGAAGGTTTGGGCAGACTGATTTAAAAGCACAAGACCGGTGACGTGATTTTTGACGCCAAAAGTGTGGTCATAGTTACCAAATAACTGGAGGTTAACGTTGGTTGTGTACAGGTTTACGTTACCGGCATAATAGATATTTGGAAAAACATAACTGCCCGCAGGATTCAACGTTGTTGTATTTGTTGCCGGATCATAATGATAAGACGGTATTGGGCCATAGTTACCTGTTGACCGGGTATAGGCCTCCGAACTGGAATATGCAACCCTTCCGGTTAAGGATAGTCCGTCGGTTATCGCATCCAGCTTTTGGGTTGCGTTAAATAATACGGTATAGTCCGTTCTTTTTTGGTCTTGATACCCGCCGGTCGCCAGCCGTGCATTTAAAGTAGGCAGGTGGCCTGAGTTGAATGGAGAATACGCATAGGCGTAACTGCCGTTTGGATTTAAAAAGGGAGCAGTAAACGGGGTTTCTGTTCCAAAGCTATAAATATCAGATAAAGTGCTGGCAGCTGACTCGTTTGGCGAATTAGTGTCTGAAAAGCGGGTGCTAACATCCAATCGCAGGTCCAGCGTTTTGTTGGCCTTTAAATCGAGATTTGACCTGAAGTCATACCTTTTAAAATCATATTGGGTATTAACATTCGCCAAAGGGTCTGGAAAATCCCTCACGAGGCCATTTTGCTGCAAAGCACCACCTGAAATAAAATATTTAAGTTGGTCGGTACCGCCGGAGATATCGAGGTTTGAATTGACCTGGTAACTATATTTTTTAAAAATTTTATTATACCAGTCAACGTCAGGGTGGCCATATGGATCTGAGTGATTTTGAAAGGCTGTAAGATCACTCTGACTAAAAGTCACAGGTTTCCCATCGTTCGTCTGCGCCTGGTTGACCAATAGCGCTGATTGGTATGAGTTTAAGAAAATCGGCGTTTTTGTCGGCGATTGCACACCTGTTTCGTTGCGAAAATTAACCTGTGGCTTTCCGGCCTTTCCCCGCCGGGTGGTTACCACTAAAACCCCGTTGGCACCTTTAATACCATAAATAGCCGTCGTGGAGGCATCTTTTAAAATGGTAATGGTTTCTATCTCATTAACGTTTATCTGCTGTAGCTGATCGTAAGTATATTGAATATCATCAACAATTATAAGTGGTTGATTTCCCGCAGGATTTAATGAACTTATGCCCCTGATGAAAAAATCCGACGCATCTTTTCCCGGCTGCCCGGATGCCTGGGTTGAAAAAAAGCCCGGCAATTTACCGACCAAAGCATTTTGAACATTTGCTGTAGGGACTGTACGTATATCAGCCGCGCTGATTGAGCTCACCGAACCTGTATTGGTAACTCGGGTTGTTTTACCGTATCCGATTACAATAACTTCGTTAAGCCCCTGGTTATTCGAAGTTAATGTGATGTCGACACTGCCGGTTTTGCCGGCAACATTAAATTCACGAGGCGCATATCCTACAAAAGTTACTATAAGAATGTTAGAACTTCCTTTCAGCGTTAACGTAAATCTTCCGTTGGTATTAGTGACCACACCGTTGCCGCGAACACCCTTTTCAACAACGGAAGCGCCCGGCAAAATGCCGCCCTCGTCTCTTACAACACCCGTTACCACGTTATTTTGGGCATACAGAAAGGTTGGTAATGTGCTGGTGATCAAAAGGAAGAAAAGTATTAATTTTCTCATAACTGCTTTATTATTTAGTTAAATGATAATTTTGTTTACCAACCCAGGTTCTGTTTCAGGTTAGGATTTTTGAGAATTTCGTTATATGGAATTGGGTGTAAATACTGTTTCGTGGTGAATACAGTTGTTAAAACATTAATGGGGTTATAGGTTAACGTTGCCCCTGTTTTAACAATGGAAACACCTGTCCTGGGCTGATTCATTACCGTTTCGGCTATTTTCCACCTTTTCATATCGAAATAGCGATGCTCTTCGAAAGCAAATTCAATACGCCATTCATTTTGAATAAATGCGCGCATTTGTGAGGTCGTCATATTTTGCGGAACGCCATAAGTCGAGCCGGCGCCGGGAGCAATTCCCGCCCGTGCCCTTATAGCATAAATTTGTGTGTAGCAATCCGAAGGGGGCGTAGCAGCAGCTTCATTTTCAGCTTCAGCAAGGGATAGTAAAATCTCTGCATATCTAAAAATGACCCAATCAGATGAATGATTACTATATGCCGTTGTTGTCTCAAATGCACCCATAAATTTCCGCATGTAATAGCCCGTAATGGTTTGCTGAGTGTTCACATTTGGTTTGCTTTGGCCGCCCTCAAAAGTTTGCACTGAAGCATTGAGCCATGTGTCACCATTATAAATGATAGAAGCGGCAAACCTGGGGTCGCGTTTTGGAGTAGCGTTTACAGCATATGGATCGCCAGAGTTGTAGCCCGAAGACGGATCGGTGATAGGCAAACCATTTTGCATCGGGAACGCATTGACCAGTTCCTGAGTAGGGTTAGTATTTCCAACGGCTGAGGCGGCCTGAAAGCCTACCGGCCCATTATTCGTTTCAGTACTTACGCTATTGCCGCCGGGACGAATAAAAATTCTTTCGGAGTTGTTTTGCGTTAAAAATATATTCTTAAAGCTGGGGTTTAACGAATAGGAATTCAGAGCGATAACGTCTTTCGCGGCATTAGCGGCCAATGTCCAGCGGTTAATATCGCTGTTTGTGTATCCTGTTAAAGGGTTTGACGGATCAATATTTCCCCCGTTAAATAATGGGCTCGCCGCATATAATAACACGCGTGCTTTCAACGCCAGGGCTGCACCTTTGGTAACGCGAAAATTATCATTCGGATTACTTAAAGGTGCAGTGATCAAACTATCCTTAATAGCGTTACATTCGTTGACGATGTAATTGATGCAATCCGAAAACTTATTTCGCGGTAAGGCAATTACGTCCTTAATATTATAAACCTTATCGCCCAGCAATGGCACGCCACCGTAACGTTTAACCAGTTCAAAATAAAAATAAGCGCGCAAAAACCTGGCTTCACTTTTCCATACCCATCGTGTTCCTACACCATTCGGCAGAGAACCTTTTACCGGAACGACAGCAATATTTGTTATGAATTCGTTTGCCAGCCTTATTCCCGCATAATAAGAATTCGGCGCACCTGCGGGGTTGGTACCTTCCCAAACATCTTCACTGCTGGGAAAAGTAGCTGCCGATACTCCATTTGTAGACATAAGAGTAACAGGCACCAAACCTGTTTTTGAAGAAACAGCATCATCCGAGGCAGCATCCAGATAATCTCCGCCAACACGATTATGGCCATTTTGTACGGCAGCATATATACCGTAAAGATAAGATTGGGCATTTGTACCGGCAGAATCAAGCGGGTCGAAAATATAATTTTTTGTTACCTTATCAACCGGGAACTGTTCATACTTTTTGCATCCGTATATCCCCGACAATAAAGCAATTAGCACCGATAAACCAATTATAGACTTTTTCATATTGTATCTTGATAATGTTAACATTAAAGCTTAATAGTCACCCCTGCATTAACTACACGTTGAACAGGATACGCGCCCATGCTTGTCTCTTCAGGATCAATGCCTTTAAAACCGGCCAGGGTTCCAAGGTTTTCTCCGTTTACAAACACTTTCAAGCCGGCAATTTTTAATTTTCTAGTCACACTTAAAGGCAGCGTATAGCCAATTTCGGCGTTTTTCAACCGCACGTAGTCGCCTGTTTTAATCCAAAATGATGAGGGTAATCCATTATTGTTATAGGCAGATACGGCCAATCTCGGCAGCGTGGCGGTCGTACTTGTCTCCGGTGTCCAGCGGCCGGTGGAGTTTAAATAGGATTGCTGATTGATATTTGAATAGTCAAGTCCAAACTGCGTCTCTATATTGTTGCCTCCCAAATAAATCTGCCGGTTAGTAACGCCCTGCAGAATTACACTCATGTTAAATCCCTTATAATTAAATCCAAAATTGAGACCATAAAACACCAGTGGCTTAGTACCCCCGATGGTTGATTCGTCAAATTGATTTATTACGCCGTCGCCATTCATATCTTTGTACTTAATGTCACCCGGCTGGGGGGCATAACCGGCAATATGCGGTGAAGTGGCCGCATCCTGGGCCGATTGATACAGTCCCAATGCGGTATATCCGTAAATGGTCCCGTTTACCGGCTTACCTGTTTGCAGTGTATAAGCAAACGGCGAATGTAATTCGTCGTTAAAGAGGATCTTTGAACTCTGCAGGTTTACATTTCCGGTAATAAAATAATTGAAATTATTCAGGTGATTCTGATAAGTAAGACTTAGCTCAGTTCCCTGGTAAAGGTTAATGCCAATATTTTCCAGGGGGTAAGAAGTGCCCAGGAGGGCAATTGAATTGCCCCGATACCCAAGAACATTAAAATATTTGTCATGATAATAGTCGGCGGTAATGAGCAAATGATTTTTAAATAAACTTATATCGGTGCCAAAGTCAATTTTATCGGCACTTTCCCAGGTTATATATGGATTTGCTAATGGACTGTCGTATTGGTAATAGGCCGTTGTGTATCCTGTACCTATCGGATAGGCATATCTGTAATTGTTTACACTATATGTTTGCGCATAGGCATAATATAATGAGGCCTGTTGAGCGATGTTGCCATTGCCGGTACGGGCATAAGTCCCCCGCCATTTCCACGAATCGATTGCCGGGAAATTATCCTTAATAAAATTCTCCTTGCCCATTTGCCATCCAAGGCCGCCGGCGTAAAATGTGCCAAACTGCTGACCGGGAGGATATCGGCTATCACCACTTCTGTTTACAGCAGCTTCCGCGAAATACTTCCCATCAAAGTTATAGGTACCTTTTGCTGCTATATCGGTTACATTTTCAGCAATATCGTAATTGGTAACCAGCGACCTGCTGTCATAAAGTAAGGTACCGGCCACTGCGCTTTTGCCAAATTGCCGGTTATAATTCAGCGCGAATTGGCCAAACGACTGCCTTGAGGTATATACTGTTGAGAAATTATTGCTCTGCGCTATAGTTGATCCGAACTGGGAATAGGTACTATCCTTATTCAATTGAAAAGACGGATTTCGCAAACTCCGGTCAAGTGCAGTAACAGATTGATAGCTCAAATTCCCTTTTAATTTAGCACTCAACCCGTTCAAAACACTGTTCAGGTTATAGTTTAGATCAAGGTTGGCAAGAATATCATCGGCATTGTTCTGGATATACCCGGAATATTGTGATTGTGCCAGCAGGTTATTACTGTATGGCCCTGTATTACCGCCAATATTCGACCCGCCAAAAGAGCCATTGGGGTTATATATCGGATACGCATTATTCGGTGTGGTATAAAGCGAATTCAACAAGTTAGTATAGCCCGATCCCGGTTCAGTCGTCGTTTGAACACGACCAAACAATTGCAGATCCACATTTAAATTTTTATTTACCTGTACAGATACATCCGAATTGATGAGATACCGGCTCAGGTCATTGTTGGTGTTGTAGGGAACCTGATTTGCCGTTTTAAAAATTCCTGCCTGATCAAAGTATCCCAGTGATATTGAATATTTGGCGACTTCGGTACCTCCGTTAACGTTTAACTTATAGGACGTCATCGGCGAATAATCGGTTAATATTGTCTTAAACCAGTTTACATCCGGATGTCCATAAGGATCAGTGTGGTTTTTATATGCTGCAAAATCGGCAGCTGAATACTGGGGAAGTTTCCCGTCACTGGTCAGCGTTTCGTTAACGAGGTATGCATATTGGTATGTCGGCAAAGGCGCGGGTAAATTTAAAGATTGCTGTACTGCTGTTTCCGCCGTAAACGTTATACGCGGTTTGCCCGCTTGCCCACGCTTAGTAGTAACCAGTAAAATTGGCCTGGAACTGTTTATCCCCATCATTATTGTCGATAAACCATCCTTTAAAACGGAGACCGATTCAATTGATTCGGGATCGATCGACGAAATTTCACGCTGTACGCCATCAATAACCGTTATTGGCGATTGTCCGCGAACCGTGATACCTATCTCCGTATTATCGGTAGTCGTATTATTGTTAGAAGCTGTATTTACCAGATTCTGCCCAATAACTGACCCTGAAGAAAGCGGAGCAGTATTAAACGAGGTAAAACCGCTGCTTTGCTGGGTATATAAGCCTGCCAATTGACCAGGAAAAGCGTATACATATAAAGAAGCTGGGGTAGTGGTTAGCTGATTCGTATAGATTGTAGATATTGACCCAAGTATACTTTCTTTGCTGGCCTTGCTATAAAGAATATCTATAGTTTTCGGTGTTTTAAGAAACGACTCTTCCAGCTTTACATTGATCGGTTCAATGCCTTTAACGCTCACTTCACGTATCAGGCGATCCGGATAATTGAAAGTCAAGATTTCGCCTGCATGTGCATCTATTTCAAATCGGCCATAACTAGTGGACATCACTACGCCAGCCTTCCCCTTAATTGCTATCGCCACATTCTTTAAGGGCTGGCTATATTCGTCGAACACTGTACCTGTGACCCATCCGGCGTGGGCGGGACCCTTTAATGTTGTATCTTGCTGTATAGCGGCGTATCCGGCGTTTACCGACACCAGCAACAGGATAATGATTCCTGTTAAATATTTCTTTGCGTAGCAATAATGCATAGAATAAGATTTAAGTTGTTAACTGATTGAACATATTATTGGCCGGCACCCGGAAAAAATCCATGGAATAAGGTATTTTCAAGATTGTTTATCGTCGCCAATAGGCTTATCTCACGAGCATTTAAATTTATAAGTGAAAGCCGCAGCTGTGTTGCCATATCCTACCTGTACGGTTCCAGCCTTGTCGGTAATATAATAGGTCATACTTACCACTGTTTGGCCGGGCGTCGTCCCAAAAAAGCTTTTGGGCCAAAATGTTAGCTGGTAAATACCGCTGTTGGCTGATGTTTGTGTAAGCATTGTTTTTGCCGTTTGACTACAGACATTGACCTTTGAGCCATCGCTTAATGTGGCAGTGGCGCATAAATACACCGCAGTGCTGCCCGCTAACGTAGTATGCGTGACGTTGTCATTATAGGTTATAGTTACCAGGTCGTTATCCAACGATTTTGGGGGATTTATCGTTGTTAACTGCGGATTGCAAAAATCAACCAAATCACCTGTACCCCCGGTCAACTGAAAGCAGGAGGTGACCAGCTCATTATAATATTCACTTGTCGGACTGGAATCGCCATCGTTCCCATCGAAGGTAAACCCGTTTTGGTCATTCGCAATTACATAACCGAGCTTGACCGACGTGGGATTGCCGTCAGCACCAATATTGCTAAAGGTAATATTAACGGTTCCGGTGATCTTATCTCCGTTAGCATAATTAATCGGTGCGTCAGTTTGGTAGGCAACCCATTCTACGTCGTCAATTAAATTTCCCACATTGCCAAAAGTAGCCTTCATGTAATCGGGCCAGCTTAATCCGTTGCTATTCGGGGCAAGGGTGGTGGACGGAATAAGTACCATATTGCCGTTACCTTTTGTACTTGCCCAGGTTATTTTCGCGTTCTGTGATGTTTTCCATCCTTTCGGCGCCAAAAATCCAAAAACAAAATGGGCCGTACCGCTGCTGTTACATGAGTTTTTGACATTGACCACAATATTCACAGTGGACCCTACTACGGCAGTAGCCGGTTGATCAACACTGACAATGATCGTATAGCAACAACTTAATGCGATACCTAATACCACCAAGGTACAAAGTATCCATAAATTTCTTCCCTTAATATGTAGAGTTGTTTTCATTAATAATTTTTAGAGATTAATTACTTTTTTGTGAATGTATATACATATGTATTTAGTGTGCATCCCGGACTAAAAGTCAGGATAATTGCCCTTGAACCCGCAACAATCGGGTAATTGAACGCCGTGGTTACGGGCGTGCCGCCACTGGCAGTAAATGTTAGTTTAAAGGGGTATTGCGGATCGTCCAGCGCATATTTACCATCAGCTCCAACAATGAACGGAAGCGGATTTGCCAGTGTATAGCTTTGCGACTTCGCGTCAAACTTTAAGGTAAATTGTGTAAAATCGTATAGCGGTATCAGGTCAGTCCCGTTCCGTGTAGCTTGTACTACCTTCCACGTACCGGTAAGGTCTTTTGTCCCTTCATTTACGGCAGTTATCTTTTCAACTTTACATGATGCAAATGACAAACCTATCAAAGCAATAAGCAAATACAGGTGTCTTTTCAATCGCGGATATTTATTCATAATAATTCAATTTGTCATATTTATTACCCTGTTAATAGCCTGGATTTTGCACAAGCGTTGGCGACTTGCCGGTCTCTGTAATCGGGAATGGCCACAGGTACATTGCCGGTCTGAAATTATGTTTCGTAACATTAAAAGTATTGTAGGTTGTTGTTGAACCGTTTTTAGCTACTTCCATACCTAAAGCCTGGATATTATCCGTTTGGCCTGCTATTTTCCAGCGCCGAACATCCCAAAAACGATGACCTTCATACGCCAGCTCAATACGCCTCTCATTTTGAATGTAAGTGCGCATCGCGTTTTGGCTAAGGCCAGTGGGCAATGCATATGGATTGAGCCCGGCACGTTGTCGTATAGCATTCACTGCATTGTAAACATTTGCAGTCGGTCCTTCAAATTCGTTAGCTGCTTCCGCATAATCCAACAATATTTCCGCATACCTTATCAACGGCAAACATCGATTTGTCGGAAAGCCAATTGTTGCGGCAATTGCTGCAGGGTCAAGCATCTTATTGTTGTAATAACCGGTAATTGTGCCCTGGTGCACCGCATCAGGGTTTTGATTATTTCCGTTGCCAATGTATATGTTTACAGGTGCCTGTCCGCTGATCAAACCATTCCCTGTACGTACATTTAAAATAGTTTGGTCATGAATAATCGTATAATTTAACCGTGGATCACGGTTGGCATAAGGGTTTGCAGGATCGTAGCCAGATGTAGGGTCAGTAATTGATTTACCGTTCTGCATAGGAAAGGCTTCTACCATTCCCTGGTAAGGAAAAGCGCCATTTGCCCCTGCTCTCGAAGGTGGCAGGAAGAGATTTTCGAGGTCGGAATTAGCCGGCCGCATTAATTGAAATATATATTCAGAATTTACACGCTGGGGGAATAGTCCCTGGAAACCGTATCCCGGAGTCGACATCTGGTAAGTATTTACCTGGTTTAGCGAAAAAGCGCCGGAGGTGATGACAGCCTGCGCCGCAAGTTCTGCAGCCTGCCAACGCAACGGATCGGGGTTAGGATAACCGACCAGGTTCGGGTCGATTCCGCTGCCGCCAGCATCTGCAACCAGGGTTGTTCCATTAAATAACGGACTAGCGGCATACAACAGTATTCTGGCCTTTAAAGCCATGCACGCTCCTGCCGAGGCGCGGCCATAGTTTAACCCTGATTGTGTAAGCGGAAGTGTGGCTGCCGCGGCATCACATTCGGCAGTAATATAGTTTACACAAGCAGCAAATGTGGACCGTTTGACGGTGATTGGTGTTGCATAGGTGTAAAGGCTATCCTTTACTAATGGAACGCCGCCATAATGTTCAACGAGTATGAAATAGTACCAGGCCCGCAAAAACCTCGCTTCTGCAACGGCTTGCGCTTTGTTCGCCGTCTTCATTTTCGTTAAATGTATATTAGCGAGCAGTTGGTTTACCGCCCTTATTTGGTTATAACAGGTGCTATAAGTACCGTCACTTACTATGCCGGCATTTATAGTCCCTGTTGCAAAAGCTGACGCATCTGTAGCATAGGTATGGGAGGGTTCCGATTCATCGCAGGCCGCATCCAGGCCGCCGCACACAACGTTGTTGGCTACAAATCTTGTAGGGCTCGTACTGAAGCCTACAGACGCATAAATATTCGCAAGGAAACCCTCTGTTTGTGAACTATCTGCGAATACCGATGCCTGCGTTAGATTCGTGGTCGAAGTGGCAGCCAAAAAACTCTCTCCTTTTTTGCAGGATTGAAGACTTACAGCGAGCCAGAGACTAAAAAAAGCAATACAGAATGACAGGTAAATTTTCTTCATAATATGGTATTACGTAAATTAACAAAATGAAAAACCGGCGATAAGCACTGGCTAAAAAATCGTTTTAGCGAGTAAACAATAATTCAGTTTAATTCGAAATTATCAATTGGTTTTAAAATTCAGTTGTTTATTTGGTTAGGCTAATATACGTTACAAAATCGATTTAGCAAATATTTTTTATTATTTTTCAGAGTGTACTTTTAACGCACTGTGCTAAAAAATATAATCTTTTAATACGAACGATCTATTTTTATTAAATATTCAATTTTATTGGGGATAACTTGGAATTATTATTCCCAAAAGCAATTATTTTTCAAACCCGGTTTTTCTATTTTGGGAGTATATTATTGAAAAAACGGTTAAAAAACAGCAATTGATAAGCGATTGAGTTTCCCCAATACGCCCAGGAATGCGCGCCGGGACGAATAGTAAAATCGTGCGCAATGTTCCGTTCGAGCAATTTTTGATGCAGGTTTTCGTTTTCGTGATATAAAAAATCGTCGTACCCACAATCGAACGTGAGCGCCAGTGCGTTGCTTTTTAACAAATAGATCATGTTAACAACACTATTTTGCTCCCATCGTTCAGGGTGGTCGCTATACTTCCCCAATACCTGCTCAATGCCAAAACTATCCGGAAACGGCCTTAGATCAACCAGCCCGCTCATACTTCCCGCTGCGCCAAAAACATCCTGATGTTTAAATGCAATAAAAAATGCGCCGTGACCACCCATACTTAACCCTGTTATTGCCCTTTTAGAGCGGTTATTTATTGTATTATAATGTGTGTCGACCCAGTTTACAAGTTCAGATGCGATATAAGTTTCGTATTTAAAGTCTTTGTTTTCAACGCTGTCAAAATACCAGCTCGCAAAGTTACCGTCGGGGCAAACAATAATTACGTGATAGATATCGGCCATATCCGCAATTGCAGGCACTTTTTTTATCCAGTCGCTATAACTGCCGCTAAAGCCGTGAAGCAGGTATAACACCGGAAACCTTTTACCCGCAGCATAATCAGCAGGTTTCACAACAACCGCTTTAATATCCTGGTGCATTGCAGCGCTATAGGTAAGCGCGGTATCTACAGTAGCGGCGTTTGTTCTGCTGTATACACAAACACAAAACAGTACAAGTGCAATAAATTTCCGGGTATTCATCTTTTATAAATCGTTTGATTATTTGTTGGTTGCTACTATTTCAATGCGATGTGTTTGCGGCTTGTTAATGGCGTATATCTGGTCTGTTAGCACATTCATTTCTTTTTGCCAGGCATCGCGCAGGCTCTTGTAACGGGCACGGCTATAATTGTCCTTATTACCGTTAACAAAAATGTCTTTTATAGCATATTTTTTTACAGTATCCATAGCGGCATTGCTGTCTTTATACAAAAGGTTCTTGCCTTTTAAAAAATCATACTCCATCCACATATACATGCGCAAGCGGCGTTCAATTTCCCACCGTTCTTCGTTAAGTTCCCGAATTTGGATGGCCTGCTGATACTGTGGCGTGCTGGTAATTTCGGCCATGTTAATGCCATCGGCAAATTGCTTTGCCGACCAGCTACCCATGTTTTCGCCATCTATCAACAGGCTATAATCGCTGTTTTTTAACCCTTTAACGGTTAATATTTCCTGGTTAAATTCTTTATTAAATGGTATCACTTTAAGTGCATCCGATTGCTTTTTATGGTTACCCCAGCTACGCGGAATGGTATCCAGCGGGTATGGTAATGAGTTGGCCAGGTAGCTAAATGACAAGTTATCTGATGTTCCTGCGACATCGCTTATTCGGCAATTAACAGCTTTGGCTACGCTTTTGCTGGCAGCATTAATACTGACATCTGCGATCGCTTTGTTATCCAGGCCCTGTGCTTTAAGAAAAATAGCAGCCATTACCAGGTGCCCGTCGTTATCCGGATGTACCCTGTCATTTGGTGTAAGGCTGAAGGTTGAATCTTTCGCCTGTTCGCGTTTGTTGATCTCCGCCATGGGGTGAAAAAAATCGACAAATGCCCAATGGTTGTCTTTTGCAGATTGCTCCTGGTGTGCTATTATAGAAGCCAGGGCAACGCTTTTATGAGGCCAGATATTTTTGGTAGTGAACTTAGTGGTTTCGTCATACGGCGACCCGCCAATCAGTATCGTTCTGATTTCGGGCCTTTGCTTTAACTTGTCTGCAACAAGGTCGTATGTTTTATAGCTGTTTGCTATCCTTTTGTCAAATACATCTTGTGCATCCGCGCGGGCCCATTCAAAATAACCGCTATCGTTCATTCCCCAGGTTAGCGTTAAAACCGTCGGCTTTTTTGAGAGCACATCGTCGTCAAACCGGTCGGCTATCTGGCCAATAGCGTCGCCGCCGATACCTGCATTAAAACACGTAATGCGCATATTGGGAAAATGCGTCATGTAATACAACCAGATGTACGAGTGATAGTGCCCTCCGTCGGTAATGCTGTTACCAACAAACACAACACGGTCACCAGCTTTAAAAGGCGCTACCTTTTGGCCAACAGCAGCGTTGAAAACAAAGCAGCCTGCCAGCAGTGTAATAATTATTTTCTTCATATTAGTTAAGTCCCCAGTTTTTGTTTGGTGTATTGCCCATGGTTAATTCCAGTATGCCGCCTGCAGCTATATCTTTAAAATCGATGTAGCATTTATCGTAAAGTTTACCGTTTAACGTGGCACGTTGTATATATATGTTTTTAGCGGAATTATTTTTAGCAACAATTGTAAAACTATCACCTTTGGCATATTTAGGATCGAGTTTTAGCGTGATTTTATCAAAAACAGGACTGGTTATCTCCTGCCGTGTATCGCCCGGGCAAACCGGGTGCAAACCGGCAGAGGCCAGTATATACCAGGCCGACATTTGGCCCACATCCTCGTTACCTACCAAACCCTCTACCGAGTTTTTATATGCCCGGCGGCATATCTCGCGTGTCCATTTTTGGGTAAGCCACGGCATGCCCAGGTGGTTGTATAAAAAAGGCACATGGTGTACCGGCTCATTTGCCTGGTTGTAATAATCATTCCACATCATGTTTTCCGGTGTTTTTTCAAACAGGTTGTTGAGGTCGGCAATTACTTTTTCTTTCCCGCCCATCAGCTTTACCATACCATCAACATCGTGTGGTACAAACCAGCCCTGCTGGTAAGGGTTGGTTTCAAACGTGCCGTACCATTGTGTTAGTCTCCCTGAATCCGGCCATGCTACCCAGTTCCCGTTATTATCCTTAGGCCTGAACCAACCTTTCCCGTTGTCGAAGATATTATGATAATCCTGGCTGCGCGCGGCATATTTAGCAGCATCGGCAGGATGGTTTAACCAGCCGGCCATTTGTGAAACGCACCACTCGGTATAGGCATATTCCAGGGTTAAGGCAATACTGTTGGAACCAGGCGTATACCCTTTATCGCCGTTGCCAAATTTCTCAACCGATCCAACCGAAAGCGCGTAAGCCTTTGGTACATCAAAATCGCGGATGCCCTTGGCATAAGCATCGGTTATTACAGATACAGCCGGATTTCCAAACATGCAGCCGCTATAGGCATTCAACAGTTCCCAGCGTTCCAGGTAATTCTTATTTTTTTCGCCGGCCAAAGTAATCAATGAATTAACCATGTCATTTACCAGCGATGGATTGATGATGGTTTGCAAAGGCATCTGGCTGCGAAACACATCCCAGCCGCTAAATACAGTCCGCTTGTTAAATGATATGTTACGGTGCGCGCTGCCATCACCGCCGGGGTATTGCCCGTCTGCATCGTTAATAATACGGGGGTCTATCATAGTGTGGTACATGGCGGTATAAAAAACAGTTCGCTCTTCCGGCGTACCGCCCTGTATTTTCACTTTAGCCAATGCCTTATTCCAAAGCGCTACCGCCCGCTGATGGGCCGCATCAAAATTCCAGTCTTTGATCTCAGCAAGCAAATTATTTTTCGCACCCGCTATACTTACATAGGAAATACCCGATTTCAGGATCACTTGCTCGTTTACGTTTGTTGCGAATTCCGTATAAAAGCCAAGGTGCTTACCTTGCTTTTGTTTAATGTCTTTTGTGATAACCGCATGCGCAACCCAGTCCTGGTATTTTACGCTTTCCACATCCTCGCGTTTGCGGCGCTGCCCATCAGGTATATCCGCGCTCCAAACGCCAAAATTCTTTAGCGGCTTACTAAATTTAGCATAAAAATAAACCGTATAATCGGCATGACCGTCGCCATTGCCCCAACCACCGCCCTCAGGCGTACATTTCATCCAGCCCTCTATCGTGTTGGCATCAACTACTCTTACATATTGTAGCGTTGAAGTCCCTCCCACCCGCCTTGCCAGATCTATTTGTATTCTCGATTGTTTATTTTGCGGAAAAGTAAAACGTAACATGCCGCTATGCGGGGCGGCAGTCATTTCGGCTTTAATATTATAATTGGTAAGCAGGGCGCTATAATAACCAGCCGTTGCCTTCTCGCTCGACTTTAGGTACGCCGAACGATACCCCCCCTTTGGATCAGCAAGTGTGCCGGCGCTCGTTTTCAGTTTGCCGGTTGCCGGCATTACTAAAAAGTTACCCATATCCCCGAACCAGCCTATGCCGCTCATTTGAGTAAATGCAAAGCCTTCTATGCTTTCATGCTCGTAACTGTAACCGGAACCATTATCGCCACCTGTAATGGTATTGGGGCTAACCTGTACCATTCCATAGGGCGTGGTTGCTCCGGGAAACGTTTTACCCAAGCCATGATAGATCCCCGCTGCAGCAGCACTACTACTGGCACCAATCAGTGGGTTTACGTATGATGCGGCATCCTGGCCATTTACTGCCAAAGCAGCTACAGACAAGCCGGCCGCAATTGCCAGTGTAAAATATCTTGTAATGTTTTTAAACATTTAACTCTTGAATAATGCGTTTTAAATACAGAGCGTATTTATTAATTGGTATAATAAAGTGTGCAAATATATAAGAAAAAACGATTTAGCAATTATTTAGCAAAAATAATTCGCTATCGCTCCGTCCATCCATTTTGCAGACTAAAAACCACGTGCATTCGCCAATTTAACGGTTCTGATGCCGAATTTGGGGATGGTTATCATAGCGGAAATTTGATGCGGTTCTTTTGATAATATTAATTCCCCGGTCTCTTTACCATTAAGCTCAATTAGTACTGCCTTAGTTGCCTGGCAGCCGAATGTCACCTTTTCTTTATTGCCGGTACCGGTATTGAAAATTCGCACCAGCATATCGTTACCATCAAAGTTTATAGCTGATACTTCATACCCGGCCGGTACTTTAACAAGCGACCTGCTCATTTCCTGCGGATGCCTGTCAGCCACTACTGCAATTAGCGGCTCGCTCCACTTAGTGCCTTGTGCCCATATACCGGCTTTATCCCATCTGCCCTCATGAGGAATTAAAGCATAATTGATTTGTGTGGGGTCGTTAATCACATAGTTTCTGCCCCATAAACCTAAGCCCGAATATTGGATATTGAGTCCTAAAGGGAAATCTTCGCCATGCACATAACTGGTCGTATGGTCGGTAAACAGGGCCATGCCATACAGGTTGTCCTTGTCGGTAACGTCTACCCAATTTAATATCACGTTGTTTTTTATACTATCCCAGCGGGTAAAAAAAGTGTTTTTTAATTTGCTTTCGGTTACATCAAAGGGTGCATTTTTGTAAACCTTCTGCTGCTTTAAATTCAGCGGGAACATGGCGAGCAGCTTATTACGGTCGTCATAAAAGGGCTTAGCCTGCATATCTCCCTTGTAAGTGCCCGGTTTAGTATCCTGTCCTATCCCAGGGTTACCTTTCCAGTCGATTTTTAATTTAATATCTATCCGCGGCTGTCCCTGATCTAATGAAATAACCTGCGTATAATTATTCCCGGCTATTTGGCCCTTCACCAAAACTTTAATCCTCAGCGGCCCATTTTCCATGATCTCTATGTCCGCGGCGCTATCCACACTCGATCTGAAGCCGCCATCTTTGTAAAAATTGCCGCGTAATTCGTTAAAGCGGCGGGCGTTTGACCGATCAACAAATTCCTTATTATTTAATTTTTTTGCGACAATACTTGTGATCACTCCGCCATGCGCCGGGTCGATAATGAGCTTATACAAATCTGTTTCCAGCCGATATTTGCCGTCGGTCATTTTATTTACCATTGCGCCTTTTAGCAGCATCGGTGTTTTATCCGTTAGCTGATATATCCTGTAACCTACCGATGGTATCCTGGCTTTAAAAATGATGCTATTCTCGGCTGTAACCTGTAATGGAACCGCCTGACCGTCTCCGTCAAGCAAGCCGATGTTAGCCAAATTCCGGGTGGCCGGCAATTTCACAGATATTACCTCATTGCGGCTAACGCCGGTAGTATTATAAACGGTAATAAAATTGCCGCTAACACCCGGTTGGTTTAAGGTAGCCCCTGCATAGTTATTAATACTATCACATATAAGGTTGGTATGACTCGTCCAGCCGGTTACTTTGTCGGCCCAGGTATTACCGCGTTTGCCGTTGTAAGGCACTATCCAGCAATCATGGTGTTGGGATAATAACAGCGTGCGCCACGCCGAATCTAACGCTGCCTGCGGCCATACTGCTGTAGCATAAATTTTCGCGATAGCTGCGAGCTTCTCGGTAGCTACCAGTTTATTTTCAGAAACCCTTACTTTTTGGGCAATTTGCTGAGTTACCTGCGACCCCCATACCAGGCTTACCAGTATATCCTCCTGCGATACCTTCCAGTTTTGCCTTGGGTCCTTAATTGCTATGTTAGCAAAGTAATTACGCCACGTAGTGTAAATGCTTTTAATATTGCCATGTATGCCGTTACCAATGAAGGGGCCGCCTTTCCAGCCGGCGTCCTGCAGCGTCATCCCTATCGGGTGCGCCATGCCATCCAACATCGCCGCATTAACATATTCTGCGGAATTATTCCATGCGATGGTTTGCCAGGTTGATTTGGCAGCCAGCTTTTCTACATTATAGCGCGGCGAAGTTATAATGGCGGTGCCATCCGGGCCGATCCAGTTAACCAGCTCGCCGCTATGCGGGCGGGTATAACCACCAAAACAGGTATTCGGGTTTTTTAACGACGCATATTTAAACCCAAAAGAAGTTAATATTTGCGGCAGCGCACTGGTGAAACAAGGTTCTTCTGACGAGTAGCTGGTAAACACAGCTTCCGGGAAATGAGCTTTTATCATCTTCATCCCGTAGCTTAGCTGCCTGATGATGCTTTCGCCGGATATATTGTACATATAACTTTGCGCGTAAGCAGGGTTTACATATTCAATTCTTCCTTTTAACGATTGATTTGCAAAAAGTTCTTTAAAATCTGCATAGGCGGATGGGTCAACGGCCTGTGCCCTATCCCATGTTTCAGGCTCCAGCTCGATATTGATCTTCCAGTCGGGATTTTTTTTGAGCATATCTGCCATAAACCGGGTGTTCCAATCCGGGTAATGCCCCCATATCCCGCCGTGATATCCGTCTATATAATATGCTGTTTGGGCAGATACTTTTATACAATTAAAGCAGATAAATAAGGCAAGAAACAGGTATTGTAATTTTTTTACCATTGGAATTATTTAATTAAAGCGATTTCAAATCGGTGAACAACGGGTTTATTCATTTGGTACATTTGGTTTATAAGCAGATCCATTTCCTGTTGCCAGGCTTTGCGAACGCTTTTAAACCTTGCTTTGCGATAAGTCGGGAGAGTTGCCGCCACAAAAAAGTCTTTTTTAGCATATTTCTGGAGGGAATCTACTGTGGCGTCGCCATCATTAAACAGCAAACCCTTCGGCTTGAGTATGGAATAATGGATCCAGTAATATTCGCGCAGGTGGCGTTCAATTTCCCAGCGCTCATCATTAATATGCATTACGGCCAATGCCTGCTGGTATTGCGGTGTAGTTTTAATTGAAGCCAGATTAATACCCCTGCCAAGATCAGCACCGCTATAAATACCGATCGCTTTATCATCAATTTTAAGCGCGTATTGATTCGGCTTTAGCCCCTTAATTTGCAAGGTTTCCTGGTTAAATTCATCCGTGAATGGTATTAGTTTTAAAGCTGCCGATTGCGCACGTTGCGGCCTGCCAAAACCACTTGCAATGGTATCGGTTGGATAAGGCAATGAGTTAGCCAGATAGTTGAACTTTATAATTGCCGACGATATATCCGGTCGGCTAGTGATGCAATTTTCGGCATGTTCTACCTTTTTTGCCGCGGCATTGATCACCACTTCCGCCACTTTTTTACCTGCCAAACCCTGGGCCTTTAAAAACACGTATGCCATAACCATTTGGCCATCGTTTGCGGGATGGATGCGGTCGGCGTTATTGAATGTAAATAATGAATCGCGCTGCTGCTCATGCAGACTTACTTGTGTAAGACCGCCATTAAAATCCACATACCTCCAATTATTTCTGGCCGCAGCTTTTTGTTGTTCGTCCGCTATTCTTAAAATGGCAGCGTTCTTTTTAACTAAAGGGGTGATCTTTATTTTGGATGTCTCGTCATAAGGCGACGACGAGATCATGATCTTTTTGACCTCAGGATGCGCCTTTAGCTTTGTTTCAATAAGCGCAAAGCTTTTTAATGACGCAGCTACTTTAGCGTTATAAACTGAATCGGCTTTGTCTCCCTTCAGGTTCTGGTAGCCCGTATCATTCATACCAAAGGTAAGCGTCATCACTGTAGGCTTGTGGGAAAATACGTCGCTATCAAGCCTATCAAATATTTGCTGTGCTACATCACCACCTATTCCGGCGTTGAATATAGTAATGCGCCTGTCCGGGTAGTGTGTTAGGTAATACAGCCAAATGTAAGAATGATAATGGCCGCCATCGGTAATACTGTTACCTGTAAATACCACGCGGTCGCCCTGTTGAAACGGCTGAACTTGTTGCGCCTTTACAATTCCGGCCAGGCAAAAAAGTAAATATAAGACCAATAAACGTAACTTCATCTCACAAATCTATGAAAAGCTAAATTGATTTAGCAAAAAAGTACAAATCATTTAATATTGTTACAATTTTACCTCATTCTTTATATATAAAGCACCTATAGCTACTTCCGGATTGTTCATAAAAATTTGATTATTCAATAAAATCTTTTAAATTTGAAATAGGTTGTGAGGGCAGCCTGTTCCCATAAAAGATAAACTCACCCTTATTCCAAAGACCACATGTTTTATAATTTCCGCCGGATATGGGATATTGGCACAAAGGGAGTTATATGAATACTTTAAAGCCGGTTAGACTAACCCATCTCAAAACACAAGCTGCCTTCCTGTTAAAAGACCTGTGTTCTGATACCTTTAAGTCAGAAGAAGCCGCCGCCCGAATTTTAAAGCTTCCAGGCTATTCTGAGAGAACATTGCAATGGGTTATTGATCATCGTGATAGCATCAAACTTAAAGATGCCCTATTGACCATTTCAATGGAAAGCGGCTTTCCCAACTGGGCTGAACTTAAAAAGCACATTATTGATCAGGACAGTCTTTACCGGTCACCTCACGTCGGACTGATCTATGCTTGGTTTAGCAATTATGACCTGGCGGCTGCCTATCACCGGCAGCACGGAGGCTACCTGCTCTGCTTTTGGAAAGATTTCGTGATCTGCGGCGAAGAATACATCAAATGTCTTTCGCTTTCGCAATACGTCAATCAGTGGAAAAGCATCAGTTATGACTGGGTGAAACCAGCCGACAGGCAGGCCTGGGAATTCCTCAGGCAAAAAGCTGCCATCAATTATTTGAATCAACCTTGATTTTATCATATTAATACTAAAACACATGAACAATTACATTGGAAGAATGGTCATTCTTGTTGACGACTATGAAGAAGCATCTAACTTTTATGAAACAAACTTTGGCTTTAGAAGAATCTATGATTTAACCACCGATGTCGGCCAGCGGTTCCTGCAGATTGGATCAGGCGAACCAAACTCGTGTGGTCTTTGGTTTATTAAAGCGGATGGTAAAGGTCAACGGGATAATGTCGGCAAACAAACCAATGGTCAGCCCGCGATGGTGATCTACACCTCCTCCTTTGATGAACTATACCAACACATCGTCAACAACAAGGTAAATGTCACAATAAAGCCGGTTGACACACCCGGTTACAAATACTTCCACTGTCGGGATATATACGGTAACGAGATAATTGTAGTAGAACTAAAGGAAAAATAGCATCGCTAAAGATCAGCAACTCATTTGAATGCGATGTTGCCGCAGTTCCAGGGAATGACGAACCGAATGTGTCTTGTCATCCCTGCTTTTGCATTTTCAATGATTGTTCTAACTCATATTTAGTTATCGGATCTCATTAATTTGAACAACAACACTTGTTCGGCCTGTGTTTACATCGGGGTTAAACCCGATCTTCATCAGAAAGTCTCCTGAGTATACCATTTGATTATCGATACTGGAATGCGTTCCGGGATAAAGGTTAACTTCTTTTAGCTGATATTTTTTCGCTGGGTCGAGCCCCTTTAAACGAATGGGGAATTTACTGCCCTCGCCGTAACGATAATTAACCAGGTAATTAAAAATAACCCCGGATGATTTTGCAGGATCAACATACATAACGGAGGCCACACTTTGCTCGCGCGGGTTTGATAACCGGTATTGGTCGCCCTGCCAGATAACCGGCTTTAAAGCATTATAAGTTGCAATGGCATCCCGACAAAAAGTAAGATCATTCGGACTTAACTTGCTTACTACAATATCAAATCCAAGCTTGCCCATCATCGCTACATCGGTACGAAATTTTACAGGCTGCTTTCCCCAATCAGTTACATGGTTTGAACTTGCTATTGCAGGGTAGAAATAGGAATATTCCCATTGTATAAATATCCTTTCGATAGGGTCGGTATTATCGCTCGGCCAAAATTCAGTAAAATACTGCAGTGCGCCATAGTCGACACGGCCACCGCCGCCCGAACAAAGCATCATGGGCACGGTCGGGTACTTTGCTCTCACTCTTTGCAGTACTTTATACAATCCGCGTATATATTCCACATAAAACTGGGATTGATTATGGTTTTGATGTACAGAGTAAGCATTATAAATTACCGCATTACAATCCCATTTAATATAGGCCAGCGCAGGGTCTTTAATAAATAGGGAATCGACCACATTATATACAAAATCCTGCACCCGGGGATTACTCAAATCCAATACAAGCTGGTTGCGGAAATAATATTCATCTCTTTTAGGTTGCTTGATCACCCATTCCGGATGTTTTTCATATAAGTCACTCTTCGGGTTAACCATTTCCGGCTCTATCCAGATGCCAAATTTTACGCCATCATCTTGCGCCTCTTTTGCCAGCCAACCGATCCCGTTTGGTAGTTTTTTACGATTCTCCTGCCAGTCGCCCAAACCTGCATGATCACCGTTACGGGGATATTTGTTACCAAACCAACCGTCATCCAGCAAAAACATGTCAACCCCGAGTTTTTTAGTGTCCTTTAATAATTCGCTCAACCGGCTTTCATTAAAATCAAAATATGTCGATTCCCAATTATTTAGCAACGTAAGCCTTGAGCCTTTGCCGTCCAGAAGTTTATATGCCCTGGCCCAGCTTTGCAGCTTCCTGCTTGCATCTCCCTTGCCTTTGTCAGAGAAAGTATATACAAACGGTGGCGTTTGGAACTCAAGTCCGGATTTTAATAGATACGGCGAAGCGTAATTGTTAATGCCGGCTATGATACGGAGATTATCCTGGTTGTCGAGTTCAAGGTCAATCTTAAAATTGCCACTCCATTCAAGTGCGCCATATAAAACGCTGCCTTCGTCCTCGCCCGCGGGCCGGTCAAGCGAAACTATAAATACCGATGGCATAAACAGGTCGGCCCTTGTTCCCAGCTTGGTGTCGAGCGTTTTAATACCATGGGTGAGCTGGGTTTCCTCGGGCTGCATCTCTTTTGCCCAGTCGCCATGGTATTGTTTTAGCCAATAGCTGTTGGCTTTCAAATACAAATTAGCTGAAGCAAATTTCTGCAGAACTACATCCCCCTTTTTATGATGGGTAATGGCACTCCATTGTTCAATTACATTTTCATTGTAATACGATTTGTAATACAACGTAACTTCCAGATCATAAACCGGGTCCTTTAATAAAACGCTTAGCAATGCAACGTCATCATTCAGCTTAGTTAGCTTGTGGCTGATATAACGCAGATCGAGCGATTGATTGCCATCAGCGTGAGTAACTGTGATGGCTGGTTCAAACAGGTTTCTTGATCCCGATGGCGTATAGGCCGAATTTACCAGCCCGGTATAATCACCCGCCTGTTTATAAACGGCTGGGATGTGCTCATATTCAGCTGCATTTCCAAGCCTTTTCCCCAGGTAGACGTTTTTTATATCTTTCTGCCGATCCACCTGCAATACCATAGCATTGTCGGCTGTTTCAATCGGTATCGTTATATTTTGTGCATGCAGATCAGCAACCGAAAGAGCAGCTATGAAACACAAAGCAATTATCCCGTTCCTATAATTTACGCCTCTATTTTTCAATTTTTAATAATTAATATTTTCACAAATATGCACATCACGCTTAATCAATTTTTAATTTAATTATTATGGCATCTGCCGCAGGCAGTTCAATATTTAATGTGTTTTTCAGCGTTACTTTATTATTATGGAACAGTTCCGTACCGCTATAAGAATGATCCGGGTTTAAACCGATCCGCTTCGCATCGATCGCGAAGTTTTGCGCCTTTGAATTATAATTAAAAACGGCGAGGTAAAAACTATCACCGATGTGACGGACAAACATTGAGGAAGCGCCCTGGCCCGTGTTTCCTTCAACCGGCCTGAATGTCTTTCCGCTTTGAATTATTTTAAGAAATTCCGGATTCTGATACCATTCTTTCGCGTGGGCCGACCACGGCCCGTCAGATGAAAAATCATCGCCGGTAATAAATGTACCTGTAATAGCAGAAGACAACATCCGTGCACGGTTCTCACCTTCGGTCTGATGGGCAAGTACGACGTGGTCAGCATCTACAAAATTATAAAGATAGGTTTGCCACCAGCCGTTGGTAACACTATTTAGTGTATACCTGGTATGCTCAATTGTTTTAAAAGCATCACAAGCTATGCGCCGGGAATGCACATACCTGCCCGTAGCCAGGCTGGGCGATATGGCCGCGTAGATAAACATCTGGTCGCCGAGCTGATCAACCAGGTATTCCATACCTTTCCGGTAGGCCTGCATACCAGTGGTTACTGTTGTGTCATAAAACTTAGTTGATTCCGCAGCACCATGGCCTAAAAAATCAATTTTAATCATTTTAAACCCGCATGCCTTAAGCTTTGATATAAAATAATCTATGCGCTGCTTAGTGCCGGGATGCGTAGGGTCAAGGGCGCGGGCGCCGTCAATGTCATGATAGCCATTCCCCACTTTCGTCCATAAATCGCCGAATTTATAATTGCTTCCTTCCACCTTGCGGTCAGGGCCTCCTTTATGTCCCCAATCGGTAAACGGAGCCCAGTAAACGCCCGGCTGTAAACCTTTTGCCGTACAGTAATCTGCAAATTGTTTTAACTTACCATAATCACCCTTTGACATAAAATCCCAATAGGCGTCAAGGTCAATGTAAGCTGTGTTACCGGTTCTAAAAGATTTTAGGGAATCCGCAAAATAGTCGGCGACTTTGATCGCTTTCTCATAAGTCAGTTTATCCTGCAAAACACCCCAGCTGTTCCAGCCTACGGGTGTAGGTTTTACCCAATTAAATACATATGGCGGGTCGGCAATCCTATTGGCTTTACCGTACTCTTCCATCCCCTCCCTCCAATCGTCGAAATATCCGACCAAAATTTTTGGCGATTTAAGATGGTTGCCTTTGACCGCACCATGAGCTATATTATCCCGGGTTACAGTGTTATCGCTGTAGCCGCCCCAAATACTTATTTGATTTGTCCCTGAAGCTGATGACGATACTTTTACACCTGTTTTCCAGGTGCCGTGTTCCACCGAACCGGCAATAAAGCCCATTCTGCTCTGATCGTTATAAACAACCCCAACTTCGGCGCTTACATTGGTTTTCCCGGGCGCAAAAGGCATGGCATTGTAACTGATAAAAGTATCGTTATCAAAGGGAACAAATATAGTTCGCATATCGCCGCTTAATGCGATAAAATTACCAACTAAAGGGGCCATAAAGTTGCTTTCCAGCTTTAACCCGTTAATCTCCGTTTCGGTTAAAAAATACTGTTTGGCCTGATAGGTATAGAAAATCTGCCGCATTTGTGGCAAGCCCTTGCCTGTTAACGTGATGATATGCATCCGGCCCTTACCAAACCCATTGGATATTTGAACCACGCTATATTTTCTTTCTGTGTACGACTTTGACGTCACAGTATCCCCTTTCAATGCCACCGAGGAATACATATTTTTAAAAACAGCTTTATTATTTACGTACACATTTAAAGTGCCGCTATTTAAGTTATAGCTGATTTTACCATTGGCGCCATAATTAATATCAATGCTTCCCGCGTTTTTTAATGCTGATGTTTTCGGCCTTTGATTCCGCACAAATGCGTTGGCATTTGAAGGCAGACTCAAGCCTATTATCACAGGAATAAGAATAAGGTAACGTATAGATTTTTTTAACATGATTATATCAAACTTGTTTGGCAGTTACTGTTCTCAATTCGCCATTTATTTTAAGTTTCACTTTTCGTGGATTCGGAGAAACGATCTTATAGCTTACTACCTTGCCGTTTTGCCATTTAAAATCCACGGTAAAGTTCCCTCTCGCCCTAAGGCCTTTTACCTCACCGAACGATTTCCAGGCATCCGGGATCGCGGGCAACAGTTCTATAACATCCGCATGGCTTTGTATCAGCATCTCGCCAATACCCGCCGTTCCTCCAAAATTGCCGTCTATCTGGAAGGGAGGGCCGGCATCCAGCAGGTTTGGATAAATACCGCCTCCTGATCCGTAATTAATATCGGTACGAATTGTTGGTTTCATCAATTCGGTATAAAGTTTATACGCCCTGTTTCCATCGCGCAGCCTTGCCCAGAATAATATTTTATAAGCTATCGACCAGCCCGGGCCATCATCGCCGCGAACATTGAGTGTTTTTTTTGCTGCCTCGGCCAGCTCAGGTGTTTTATCCGGTGTAATTAATGGCGCAGGGTATAAACCATACAGGTGCGACACATGGCGATGCTGGGGGTCTGTCTCTTTATAGTCTTCCAGCCATTCCTGTATGCGCCCGTCTTTACTTATAATACCCACAGGCGGCAGTTCTTTTAATTTTGATTCTAACTCCCTCCTGAAAGCTTGATCAACACCTAATACTTTGGATGCTGTAATCACATTATTAAATAGCTCCCTTGTAATCTGGTTATCAATAGTAGACCCTATGCAAATGCTCGCGGTTTTGCCATTCGGCAGATAGAATGAATTTTCAGGTGAAGACGACGGCGAATTGACCTGCCAGCCCGTTTTTGGATCTTTTACTAAAATGCTGTTATAAAACTGGGCCGAACCTTTGAGTATAGGATATATGCTCCGGAGGTATTCTGTATCATTGGTAAATGTGTAATGCTCCCAGATATTATTGCATAACCACCCCGACCCAGACTTTGATATCCCCCACGAAGCGTCTTCACCCGGCTCAGTAAAATGCCATGGATTGGTAATTACGTGGGCTATCCAGCCATCGGCATTGTAATATGCCTTAGCCGTTTTTTCGCCCGGCTTTACCATTCCCCGCACCAGTTCAACCAACGGGAGGTTTAATTCCGAAAGGTTTCCTACCTCTAACGGCCAGTGATTCATTTGCACATTTATATCCAAATGATAGTCGCCGTTCCATGGGGTTTGAATTTGATTGGCCCACAAGCCCTGCAAATTAGGCGGCAGCAGCCCTACTCTTGTACTGCATATGCTTAAGTATCTGCCAAACTGAAAAAACAAAGCCGGTAAACCATTGTCTGAAGACGGGTCCTTATGAAAAGAGATCAATCTTTTATCAGTTGTTTCGCTGGTATTATTTGCATTGCCAAGGCTAATATTTACCCTGTTAAATAATTTTTGATAGTTATTGATATGACGCTGCTTTTCTGAGTTGTATGGTGTTTTTAATGCGGCCGCAAGTATATCTGCAGTAGTTTGCTTAAACGATTTCTCCTTAAAATCTGTTCCAGCCGAAATGTAAATAATGGCTTCGGTTGCACCTTTTATTACCAGCGCTCCGTTTGATGTATTGATAGTTCCGCCGTTTAATTTTGCCTTTACCCGGGCAAGATACTGCATTCCCTTTCCATCAAAACCATTATCCAGCTGACCACTTAATTGCAGTTCGTCACCAGTTATAGTCGCGGTCCCCCTTTGCGGCCTACTGATGGATATATTGCAATTGATCTGTCCGGGCTTATCTGCCATGAGCTTTATAATGCTTATATCGTTTCCAAAACTGGTAAAGTATTCCCTTGTGTAGGTTACGCCGTTTAGCGTGAAAGTGCTTTTTGCTAATGCATTATTTAAAGATAATTCGCGTTCATAGTTCTGAAACCTTGCACCGGTACTATCGCTGCCATTATATTTAAAATTTATGCTGAGGTTGCCCAGCACCTGGTAACATCCAAAGGGTACAGCCCCGCCGCCTTTGCCCCTGCAAACAAAATCCTTGTTGATCAATTTCTGCGCCTCGTCGTTTTTCCCCTCGGCGAGTAATTTACGTATCTGCGGTAAAGCCTTATAAGCATCGTAATTATTGGCGTCCTGCGGTGCACCCGACCACAGCGTGATATCGTTTAATACCACATGCTCGGTCGTTACGCCACCATCGGGCATCATACCAAGCCGGCCATTCCCTAACGGCAAAGTTTCTTCCCAAACCTGGGCCGGCTTATCATACCATAATTTTAAGGGCTTTTGCTGCCCAAAGCACACGTTTGTTAAGAATAATAATGCGGCTACTGGTGGAAAAAATCTCCTGGTCATGTTTTGTATTCTATATTAATAAATTTTATCAATTATTCGTTAACCAAAAAATGAACGATCCGGCAGGCATGTCCCTTGCTTGAAGTGTTTTTGTTTTCATCAACAATAATTTTTAATGTATGCCTTCCACGAGTCAAATCAGCGCCTAGCAAATGATAGACGCCAAGATGTAACCAGCTGCTAAACTCTGTAAACAAGTCTAGTACCTGATATGAACCATTATCAACTGCGTATCGGATGGTCCCGGCATCAGCTCCTGCCACGACAGCGATTCCTACAGCCGTTCCTTTAAAAGAAAAAGATAGCGATGAGCCTGGTTTATCTGAGATGAGCATCGGGACGTTCACAAAGCCTGCCCGTGTCGAATGTCCGTCTGTAGGATTCCATTGCTGATCGATAAACCAATTAGGGTCTAATTTCGCCCGGGTAATATCTACGTATTTTCCATTGACAAAACTTGCCTTGTCAATAATCGGTGCCAGCGTATTTTTAATAAGTTGTTTGTAATTTCCCGCCATGCAGGACTGGAGTAAATCTTTTATTGTTTCAAAGTATAATTCCTGCCCATGATACCAGGGATGAATATCTTTAAAGTCATCGGCCCAGGTCAGTTCTTTATTTTTGATCTTATCATTGACCTCGAGAGCAAGATTAATATAAGGCAGGTTATAATGTTGTGCGATGAGCTGATGATTGATGAGTTCCGGCGATATTTTGCCTTTCATATAGTTTTCGATCTTTTGAGGATCCGCGAAAGCCATCACGATAACATCCATCATAGGGTTAGCTATTTTTGCATGCCTGACAATACCTTCCAGGGAACGTACTTGGGTGGTGCTATCTGTACCTCTATCATTTACAGCAGCCTCAACAAAAAGAAGATCTGTTTTTCCCGAATCCAGCACATCGTGCTGCAGCCGGAAAGCATGTGGAAGGCTTCCTAACGATGGAATACCGGCAGCTATAAAGTGAAATTTCACATCCGGGAACCGCTCTTCAAGATACCTGCATATCTTTTGCCGCCAGCCCGGGTTATAGGTAATCGACCCGCCAAGAAATGTTACGGTGGCTTTTTTTTCAGTTGTTATTACACGATAAAAATTCTTTAACCCGCCTGCTTTTTCATAATAATTACCGTAGGGCAGCGTCTTTTTTAGCGGGAATGAGTTGTTCAAAATAAATGCCGCATAATAATCTGGCCTATCGATCGGAAAATGGTGGCCCTGTAGTTCCTGCGGGCCGATGGTTATCGGGTATATGCTCATCGGGCCGCCGGCAGCTATATATCGTTGAGCAAACAGGTATGTGTTTTCAACAGCTGGTACCAATTTATCATTTAAGCCTATAACATGCAATATAGGTACCCTAAATGATGCCAGCCCTTCCAGGTTATCAATAGGATTATCATTATAGGCCATTGCCTGCCCTTCGGTAAAATGGTAAGCAACCTTAAGCTGGTTCCATAAAGCCGCATCGCCTATACCTTTTTCTTTGCCGCCCGGCCAGCTTTTTATATCACATACCGGCGTCTCAGCGTATATGCAGGTAACTTTATCAGGATTTCGTTTTGCCCATCCATAAGCATACAGGGCGCCACGACTTACTGCCTCAAGTGCAACCCGGGGAGCCAATGATACTTTAGTAGTTAAATAATAATAAAACTTATCCCAAACCTGTAAAGATTGCGGGCTACCGTACTGATCATCAACGTTTACGTACGCAACATAAAACCCTTTTGTAAGGAGGATGCTATCCATATCCGTATGCCAGTCGGGAAAAGATGACCGCCAAACCCATGGATTTCCGGGTAAAGCATGCACCGGTTTTACGTAATAAGCGGGGTGCCCATCTACAGTAAAAGTAATTTTTTCAAACCCCTTCCAGTTGTCGGCTACAGGTTTGTTCTGCCCATTTACAAAACCGAAAGCACCAACCAGGATTATGATCAGGATCAGTTTAAAACATGGCCTTGCAAGCTTTAAAAGATATATGGACATTTAATTTAGTTGGCTAAACCGGTTGGGTAAATATATACAGGAGATGAAATTACAAAAATGGATAAACCTTTTAATCAGATGGACTATTCAACTTTACTAAATCACCGTATTTGGGTTATATAAGTAATATCAGTCATAAAAAATGGATTAATCGCTTAAAAGAAACAAACATGCATATAAATAAAACCCGCTCTGTATGATATAAAAAGCAGTAAGTCATTCAAATAGAATGACTTATTGCTGTTGTAAAGTTATAAGGTTTGGGGTTTTATAGACGTTACTTTATTGAGGATAAAACATGGTGATCTCACTCATATTGGTGTAGCTGCCTTCGTTATCGGAGTTATGTATAACCCTTATGCGTATATACCGAACCGGTGTTGTTGTATTATCCAGTACAGATTTTAATGCGGCCTTTCCATCATCCGTTCTTTTAACCTCCTTAAGCAGTTTCCATCCTTTTGAAATGGATTCCGCGGCCCATCCCGGATTGTTTGGCTGTAAAGTAGTTGCCGCATTGGTAATATCGGCAATGCCCCATACTTCAAAATCATCTGGATTATGGCAGCAGTCACGCCCGGTTTCTTCTACCTGGCTTAAACTATTGTATACTTTACCCATATCAAAAGTCAATGTCTGTGGCAGGGAGTTCGCACCATCACTATGGAATATGTTGGGGTATCCCTGCGGACCAACACTTCCATCCCAAAGCCTGTCTATATCTGTGTTCCCCTGATACGGGTTCATATCATTTGGCAGCTTAAGTTTTGCGAATAACGATTTATCGCAGGGCGCACTAATGATTATCGGGGGGAACATCGTAAAACTATTAACAGTAAAGGTATCTATAGCGCCTTTTACCGGGACATATGACGATCTGTAATCCAATGTTGATCCCGGTTTAAAATCGGTTAATGTAATGGTGCTGTCTCTGTACAATAGTTTTGTTACTACGAGCCCGCTTTTGTTTGTGTACCTGATAGTAGTTGAAATATTACGCGCGAAACTGAATGACTCACTCGCTGTATCAATTTTGTAAAAGTTAAGCGTTACATCATTTGCAGGAGATAAAGTGTAAGGGCTTGATGCCTTATATGCCCTGTTTAGCAGGCCCGACTGGTAATTCGGCCCGTACACTTTTACATTATTAATATTAAGCGGAATGGACTTGTTTCCCTTCGCATCATACGAATACACGACAAAGGAATAAGAATATTCGTTGAGCTTCGGTACAATTACCTTTAAGGTATCAGCAGGGTTATGGTCTGATGAGGTAAAGGTTAGCGAATCTGCTTTGTTATTCCAGAAGATCATATACTTCACAATACTTGGGTCCGGGCTTGGATTCCATTGCAGCTGAACCCGTAAATTACCGGGGTTTGAATGCGGGTTATTCACAACTCCGGGATATACCAGTTCCTTTCCATTTAAAAATTTCTTAAACTCGGTATCCCTTTTTACGCAACTGATAAAGCCGGCAATCAGCATCAGTATCATCGATATTTTTAAAATTATTGATTTCATAATTTTTTTATTTAAACATTTAAATGTTATTGTGGCTTACCATAAATTGAAAATTCCATCATGTGCGCAAAATCACCGCCCGACCATGTGGCATGAACCAGCATGCGGAAATATCTTACAACGGGAGTGCCCGGAGGGAAATTAAAATTGACACCTGCAGAAACAAAGGCAGCGTCGGCAGCATTTGTAAAACCTGGCGTAAGCCCTGAAGGCGGATTAGGATAATGATAATTACCTAAATTAATCCAATCGCCAACAACAGTCCCAACAGAAGCCAATTGAGGTAACAGCGCATCCTTTGGGGCGGGTTTATTTGAACCCCAAATTGAAAAGTCTCTTGGATTACCATGCGCGTAGGCATATTGGCCAGGCCTTTCCCACATAATAAAACGGCTTAACTGTGCTGACACGCCCATGCTGAATGTTACCTGCATAGGTTGCGGGCCACCGGGGGCAGTATGCCATCCGGAGGAGTAATCATCGGTTTTGTTATCCCACAAATACGGAACTTCCCAGCCGTACGCCGTTGGGCTGTCAGTAGCTAATTTATAAACCGAAAATTTGGTTTTATCAAGTAAAGTTTCAAATATTGGGGTTAATGTCAAAATAGTGGTATCAGAAACATTCCCGAATTTATCGGTAACATACACTCCAAATTTTCTTGGCACAGCAGCATAACCACGTACCGAATAGTTTATCGTATCTATATTTGTGTAATGCTGATCCTGTACTTCAAGCGCCTTTGTTGAATTATCAAGAGCAATCAAAATTACCCCGATATCCTTTTTAGACCGATTTAAGCCCTTTATGTTCACACCGCCAAAGTCAGGAGCTAATTGAAGTGTTGGCTTTATCAACTGGTAATAGGGTGTATCAGGGTGTACGGTAACCGTAACCGGATCCGACTGTACATTAGCCCGGCTTACCGACCATAAGGTTACCGTATAGTCCTTGCTTTTGGCAAAGCCATCAACCAAAACGGTGTCGGTATAATAACTTGCTTTGGTTTGGCGAATCTTTTTTCCGTTAATATCATATTGTGCTAAAACGTATAAAAGATTCGAAGAGTTAGGCAAGTTGTACGTAATGTAAGCCGCGCCGTTCAAATTCTTCACTTTTACACCGGTGATCACCCCGGGTTTGGTTTGGTCGCCGGACGCGGGCGTATTAAAACCCTCGTTCTTTGCACACGACCCCAATAAAATAATAAGCAGCAGCGGTAATACCGGCATTAACTGCTTTAAATGTTTTTTAATTTTTATCATCTCTTTCAATATTTTAAGTTATGAATTGGATTCATCCTCTGCTACCAATAAGGGTTTTGCACAAGGTTATTATCGATTGTCAAGTCGTTATCCTTAATAGGCCATAGATAATTTTGAAGACCGAATACAGGTATCAAAACAGTACGGGGATGGTAATATCTGCTGGCGTCAGTTTCATAAATATTCCAACCCTGCAGCGGATTGCTCAATACACTCTGTAGTTCTTTCCATCTGCGGAGATCCCAGCCGCTTTGCGCTTCAAAACAAAGCTCTATCCTTCTTTCCTGGTGAATAATGATCCTCAAACCATCTTTACTTGAAAATTTTGAGGGATTTTTAGAATAGGTGGTCCATGCCTGCTGTACACCTTGTAACCCGGCACGGGCTCTTACCATATCTATATAGGTAAATACTTGCGGACCCGGGCCGCCGACTTCATTTAAAGCCTCGGCATATAACAAATACAAACCTGCAAGACGCATCAAAGGCAAATGAAAATGTATCGGTGCAAAACCATCGTCATAAACCGAAAGGTAATTGGCCAGTTTTTTAGGCCAATAGCCGGTAATATTTAAAGTGTTCAAATCTTTGGGACCGGCTAATGAAGTATTTCCCCGCGCTTCAACATGATACATGTCATTTGTTGTAGTTTTTCCATTTCCAAACCAAATACCGCCATCAAAAGCAATATTTGCATAAAATCTCGGTTCGCGGCTAAAATGCTCATTTATAGTCGTGTATCCCTTAGCAATATAAAAACGGCTGGCATCGTCACCCGTGCGCAACCCGAACCTGTTTGCAAAGTCAAAAGTATTGTCTTCGTTTATGGGCACGCCTTTATCCGAATAAAAAAGTTCTGTTGTAGCTATCGGAACAGCAAAGGTCGACGGATTTGAAAATATATTCACAGCTGATGCCGACGTCATCCGGGGAGTGGCATAACCCTGGTCTGGAAAAACTGGATTTAGCGCCCATATCAGCTCCGGGTTTTGGTCCCACTTTTCGGTTACTGCATTTTGTGCAGTTAAAACTTTATTTAAAGAATCGGGTACACTTATCGCCGGTGCGCTGAATTGGTATAGTTTTAACCCGGCAGCAGCGGATGCATCGATAGCCGCTTTACAGGCATCTGCAGCCTTTTGCCATTTAGATGCATCATACGCAGTTGAAAAAAGCAACTGGCCATTTTTATTTTTCACGCCTGCAAAATCAGCGTTTCCATTAAATAACGGGCTCGCCTGGGTTGCTAAAACTTCGGCCTTAACAGACAATGCTATTACTGAAGTTATCCTGCCCAATTCCTGAGCCTTGTTATTAATAACCGCAGGCAAATTTGGCGCTGCCTCGTTAAGTAATTGTACGACATAATTGAATACAGAATCAACTGGCGACCTTGCTACCCTTACCTGCTCGGTTGTTGCTGTAATATCCAGGTTCGTTTTAATAATAGGTATTGGCCCGTACAAGCGCACCAGGTAATAATGATAGTAAGCTTTCAGAAATTTCACTTCGGCTATCCAGCGTTGTTTTTCTGCAGGAGTAAGGTCAACCGGCTTATCAATGTTTTCAAGCATAATATTACACCTGCGTATCGACCTGTAAATCGCCTGCCCGCCGTTCTCGCCATCCCAAAAATTAAGACCCACATTAGCGCTGTTTTGGGTTCCGCGGATAAGCGCAAAACCGGTTTCCATAAGCGGGTGGTTGGTTAGGTTATTGGGGTAAATGATTTCGGATGATGTAGTAAACCCTGCATTTGATGTGGGGTCGCTGAGCTGTTGCAAAGTAGCATAGCAGGTAAAAAGATAATTTTCTGCTTCATTACGGTTCCTGAAAGCATAATCCAGTGTGCCGGTATTATCAGGAACAACATTCAGATATTTTTTACATGATACACCTGATAAAACAAGTGTGATCAGTAATAAAATTTTATAATATTTTTTCATAATCTTATATTTATAAATAACCTATAAGGTTGCAGTTATACCAATGTTAAACACCTTCTGTATCGGGTAAGCAAACCCGTTACCTCCCAGTTCCGGATCCCACAACTTAAATGGTGCCCAGGTATACAGGTTTAAGCCGTTGAAATATATGCGGCATTTGGTGACACTTATTTTTTTGGTAACTGATGCAGGCAAGGTGTAGCCTACCTCAAGTGATTTAAGACGCATAAAGCTACCGTTACGCATCCACCAGGTACTGTTCTGGCGGTTGTTCTCAATCTCGTTGCCGTTTACACCCAATCGGGGGTATTGAGCATATAGATTTTGATTGCTCTCTGACCAATGGTTATCGGCAAATGCCTGTAGCAACTGCGTGTTACCCGATATATATGGATCCGGGCTTTGAATAAATGGACTGACCCTGCTTGGGTCGATAAAAAACGACACGTGTGCCTGTCCCTGGAAAAATGCAGAGAGGTCAAAACTCTTATACCCTGTTGAAAGGCCGTATCCGTAAACAATTTCAGGAATAGTGGGATAGCCTATAAATGTTTGATCCGCACCGTCAATCTTACCATCTCCGTTCAAATCGCGGTATTTTATATCCCCTCCCATTGGCGGAATGCCATTGGCTGAAAAGATCTGGGTGGGTGAATTTTTCGCCTCATTATCATCAACAAACAAACGTTCTGCCACATAGCCGTATTGGCGGCCAATAGGCTGTCCGGATTGTAAGCGATAAGCTTCATTATATTGAGGCTGCTCATATTTGCCATAGGTACTTACGGCGTAGGTAAAATTGGCCCTGCCCTGCATCCAGAAATTTTTGCTGAATACCTGCTTATAATCGGCTTGCAAATCAATACCTTTCGAATCGGCAGTTCCAATGTTGGCGGTAACCATTGGCAGGCCGGTATTGGGATCAATGGCTTCAAGCCCCATTGTTGAAGGCAACGAAGTACGGTCCTGTAAAATATTGTACCTGTGGTATTTGTAAACCTCGGCAACTATATTCAAACTTTTTAGCACGGTAAACTCAAGGCCCAGGTTGGCCTGGCGAGATGTTTCCCAGGTAATTGCAGGATTAGCGTAGTTATTAATGTATACGCCTGGACGTGTATAACCATTATTGGTCCCAAACGTAGCCGGGTTTCCACCATTCAGGTTTACATTAGAAATGTAGTAAAATCGTTGTGACCCTATATTATCGTTACCTACTAATCCGTAGCTCGCACGTAATTTTAGCCTCGAAAAGATATCAGATAAGGTGCCCTCCCAGAATTTTTCGTCGGATACTATCCACGACGCGCCGATAGTTGGAAAAAATCCAAACCGGTGATCTGCAGAAAAACGTTCCGTTCCGTTATAGCCAAAGTTAAATTCTAAAAAATACCGGCTTTTGAAAGAGTAAGTAGCCCGGCCGGCTACAGTTACATTGCGATAGGGCAATGAATATTGCAAATCTTGCTGCTTGGTTACAGGATTCTCTGCATTTGAATAAATAGTTTGCTGCTGAGTGGCAATCAATGAGCTGCTTATATTATGATCGCCTAACCGCTTACTGTAATCTAATACGCCCTGAAAAAAAACATATGTGTTCATATTGTCTTTACTGGGGTCGTGATAGTATTGTAAATACTCCGTAGCAACGTTATATCCGGTTGGTTGCGGGTTAAGCCATTGAAGCGTATACTGGTTTGTCGTTTTGTCGTAACTTCCGACATTGTAATAAAATGGGGAATATCCCATTGATGATTCAAAATAGGAGTAACGATTGGTATGGAACAACCCATGGAAGGAAAGGCCTTCAGTGATAAATTTCAAATTTTGATTAAGTTCCAGTTGTGCCGACAACCTCGATTCCGAGTAATTTTTGTGTCCGCGTAATAAAGCTGCGTATGGATTATTATATTGTATGCTGTTATTTCCGCCAACATTACCAAACAAAATATGCTTTGTATTCCTGTTGGCTGAATCTGCCGGAAAAAATGCCGGGAATAATACCGGGCTGGTGTGTACGGCTACGTTATATAAATCGGTTTGGAATGATGCATCATTAGTTAAGGGGCCATTGTAGTCATTAAACATGCCCTCCATGCGAACAACAAGCTCCGTCGTTTTAGAAAGGTTAATGTTGACATTTGAACGCAACTGGTAATTTCTGAAATTGACATTGTTATTATTATTGTTCTGGATATCCGTTTTAAGTATACCATTGTCTAAACTGTATGAGCCGGAAACATAATAGCGGGCAATATCCGATCCTCCGCTTACGCTCATATCTGCCCGTTGCGTAAGTGTTGATTTTTTGAACAGCATATTGAGCCAGTCAACAGCAGGGTATACATATTGGTTACTCCCGGGCGCGTGATTCACAGTAGCCTGGGTATTAATGATCTTATTTTCAGGGAACGGAAGCGGACTTAGCGGGTCGCGGGTAATTGTAGCCTCATTAAACAACCGCATGTAAGTTATAGGATCGGCCAGTTGCAGCGTTTGAGCTGACTGTGAAATGGAATTTTCATATCTGAAATTAATGATTGCTTTACCTGTTTTACCTTGTTTAGTAGTAACGAGTATAACACCATTGGCCCCGCGGGCTCCATATAATGCTGTAGCACTGGCATCCTTTAAAATAGAAAAGCTGGCAATATCGTCTACCTGTAAGCGGGCCAGGTCATTAGCTGAGTACTCAACGTTATCTATCAGGATCAACGGACTTTTATTATAGCCGAAGGTTGTTACCCCCCGTATAAAGAATTGCGCATTATCCTGACCGGGCTGACCACTGGGCTGATAAGCTATCACACCGGCTATTTGCCCTGCAAGCGCGTTGGTAAGGTTACTGGCAGGTATCTTTAATTCTTCGGGCTTTATAGTGGTAACTGATCCTACTATGGCCTCCCGCCTTTCCTTTTTACCATAAGCTGTCACAACAACCTCCGCTGCCTGCGTACTTGATTCAATAAGAATAATTTTATAGGTACGCCTATCGGGGGTTATCGTAATTTTTTGGGAGAAAAAACCCACGTGTGATATATTTAACACCGTGCCGTCCGACGCGCTTAAAGTGAACTTTCCGTTAATATCGGTTACAGCATGAATAGCTTTGTTGCCAACCGCGGAAATATTGGCGCCAATGATTTTCGTGCCCAGCGAGTCGGTAACTGTTCCGTTTATACTTCCACCCTGTGCGCGGGCATCAAGCGTAATAATACTGAACAACACGGCCAGAAAGAGCAAACCGGGTACCGGGCTAAGCAGGGTTCTTATGCCCCATAAACGTTTAGTAAATTTGTAAAATTGTTTCATATATATAAAGGTTATCGTTGGTTTATAGAGCAAATAGTACGGCTAATTGTACTATATAGTTTCTTATAACTTATATTGGTTGGCTAATCAATTTGAACTAAAAAGGCAATAGAATTTCCCTACGCAGTTTTGCTGCATATAATCATCTTTGATAAATATTGCGCTGTTTGTGACTCTGTTCCGGAATCTTTTTTTTGGTAATTAACATTTACCAAATATCCCCGGCGAAGGCAAACATTATTTAATAAATAAGTGTGTACCTGACAGTTTCAGTTATTGACGTAAGTAAATCTTTTGCATGCACTATGTTTAATATTGGTTAATTGGTTTAGTAAAACTATTGTTCAAAAGATGATTCTGAAATGGATAAACCTTTAAATTTGATGGATTATACTACTATTTGTGACAAACTTATTATACAGGTGGGTTTCCAAAAGATGTCTGCATAGCTTGAAATAGCAAATAAGGAAGAAATAAGTTATTAGTTGGATAAAACTAATGGATTATACAACCAACAAACAAGGCATAAGTACTCTGCCTGGAATAAATTGCCCCGATTTTATCTGAATATCCAAAAAAGTACCGACATGATAAGTATAAGCACCACCGACAGCGTTTTGTAATTACCTAAACCGCTCCATGCCGGGCTCCGTAATGGTTCCCATGGCGATTTCCAGAATAGCCGGGTGCTTTCCCTGGTGTGTTGTACGGGAAACAAATAGGAAAGGATTACCTGCATGATAAAACATATGCAGAATAAGTAAAAGGCCATCATCATGAACGGTACTTTGCCTATAACAGTGTCGGGATATAATTTACTTACGGCAAATACAACAACCCCTAGCGCCGACCCTATCCATAATGTATACTTAGCTGATATAGCCGATGCCTTTTCCCAAAACACCCCAAGTAAAAACACGCAGGTAATTGGCGGTGCAATATGTGCAATTATGTCATTTAGCCCATTAAAAATGCTTTCGTAATTATTAAGCAGCGGAAGCAATGCTAAGGAAATTACCAATGCTACCCCGGCGGTTATTTTTCCAACATTAATAAGGCTGGTATCACTGGCTTGTGGCTTGTAGCGTTTATATATATCATAGCTCACCAATGTGGCGATAGAATTTAACGCACCGGATATTTGGCTCATTAAACCGGACAATAAAGCCGCAACCAATACGCCAACTAAACCGGTTGGAATAAGCTGGGTTATCATTAATGTATAAATACCTTTGCTGTCAACAACTTCCTTGCCTGCATGTGTGGTTTTTAATGCGGATATATCCAAATGCCCGGTTTGCGAAAGCGTATAAGCAAACAAACCCGGCATAACAAAAATAAAAACGGGCAGGATTTTTATGAACCCGCAAAATAATGGGCCAACACGGGCATGGTTTTCATCCTTTGCACCTAATACACGCTGAACAATGGTTTGATCGGCGCACCAATACCATATGCCCAAAATGGGGTAGCCTAAAAAGACAGAATACCAGGGCATATTGCTTGCGTCGCCATGAGGCCTGAGCATTGATAATTTATTCAGCTGGCCTGCATGCTGCAAAGTATTTATCATCGGTTCCCAACCTCCCATTTTATTATAGGCTGTCACGCTCATGACTATCGCCCCGCATAAAAGCACAATAGTTTGGATGGATTCTGTCACCACAACGGCTGTTAACCCACCCACAACCGTATAAATCGTAGTGATAATAGCTATTGCCATTACACTGGTATATAAATTAACGCCGAATAGCGTGTGTAATACAATGCCGCCCGCCAGCAATGAAAAGCCGATATGGATAATCACCGCTGATACTACTGATATCATGGCAAGCCAGTCGCGGCTGGCCCGGTCGTAACGTTTTTCCAAAAAATCGGGTAATGTAGCCACTTCGGACCGGATATAGAATGGCGCAAAAAAGAGGGCCAGCAATATTAAGGTGAATGCTGCCATCCATTCAAAATCGCCATTAAGCAAACCCGTATCAAAGCCGCTTTGTGCGAGACTAACCAGGTGTACACACGAAATATTTGTTGCAAATAAGGCCAGCCCTATCATTGGCCAGCGGAGTTTCTTCCCGGCTAAAAAATACTCGCCTGCATTATTGTTATTGTTACGGGTTTTGTACTTGTGGCGCAGTCCGGTCCATAAACCGATAATAAAAATGAGGACTATATAAAGGATACTAATAATCAGATCAGGGGTATGTATCATTTTTATCCTTCAGAATATATTTAAATATTTATTTATTCAAAGCTACCAAATCGCAGCTGCTTCCAGGTTGCTGCGGCGTTTTATATGCCCCGTTTATAATTTGCACCGGATAAGTAAAATGCTTTTGCAAATGCGGTATATGCTCTAAAAACAACGCCTGGTGCCCCATTGAAATATGATTAAATATAACCAGGTGCTGATGCAATTGCCCCATATCGCCAACGTGCGGAACTACTGGTATCCCATACTTTTTACATAGTAAACTTACTGTAATAAACTCACTTACGCCTCCTACCCTAACCGCATCAACCTGTATAAACGAGGCAGCACCTGTTTGCAAATAATTCTTAAAAATAATTCTGTTCGGCACATGCTCACCCAAAGCCAGCTTCACCGGTGCAATCGCATCGGCAAGGGTTTTATGTGCAAGCACATCGTCAGGATGGGTGGGTTCTTCGATCCAATACGGATCCATGCTTTTAAGCTTGTTACAAATAGAAATTGCCTGCGGCAGGTTCCATTGCTGGTTGGCATCAAGCATCACTTTAACATCGTTACCGGCAACTTCCCTTACAATATGTGCACGGCGGATATCCCTTTCCGGATCGGCCGAGCCTACTTTCAACTTCATTGCTGTAAAGCCTTCCGCGATAGCTTTTTTGCAGTTTTCACGCACCTTTTCGTCGGAATAATTGAACCAGCCAATCGAAGTGTCGTATCCCGGATATCCCGATTGTAATATACCCTCGCGCAACGCCTGTGTCGATTGCTGTGACCGGAGCATTTCAACGGCCTGCCCGGCTGTTAATTCGTCCTCGAGATAAGAAAGATCAAGCGTTGCGACAATCTGTTCGGGCGACAGATCTATTAACAGTTTCCATAATGGCACACCTCTTATTTTCGCCCAAAGGTCGTAACAGGCGTTTGTGACAGAGGCAAGGGCCAGGTGCACCACACCTTTATGCGGCCCGAGCCATCTGAATTGCTGGTCATTCGACAGCTGTTTAAACAAGCTGCCAAAATCGGCCATCGTTTCTTCTATATTTTTACCTTTAAGCTTATCGGCATAATATTGCGCGGCTTTGCATACCAGGTCATTGCCTTCGCCTAAGGTAAAGGCAAAGCCTACACCCGTTAGGCCGCTGTCGTCAACTAAACTGGTTACTGCGTATGAATATAACGGATTTTGATGTACAGCATCACTTCCTGCGCTGCCATCCAAAGCATAACGTATATCGTCTACCTTAATATGTTTTATCATATTTAAATAATATTTTCCTGTATGGGCTGATTAATGGCGCGGCGATAGCCTAGTTCGGCACCGCCGGTTACAGGCAGTATACACCCTGTAATAAACCTGGCATGATCTGATATGAGAAACAAACAAGCATCTGCTACCACATCTCCGTCGGGGCAATAGCCAAGCGCGTGAATTTCGTCCAGGTAGTTTTCAACCATTTCTGTGTCAGGCTGTTGCTTGCTCCAGGCACGCAGCATGGGCGTCCAAACGCCAGCAGGCGCAACAGCATTTACCCGTATACCAAAAGGCGCATAATCAAGCGCCATCGATTTTGTCAGGGCATTTATGGCGCCTTTCGTTGCGCTATAAGCCGCATGGATCTCCTGCCCTATATCGCCCACCAGGCTTCCTGTGTTCAGGATTGTTCCCCTTGTTCTTTTAAGTTCATCGATACCGAATCTTGTTGTATTATAAACGCCTTTTACATTTACTTCAAAAAGGCGGTCCCATTCGGCTTCCGTCGTATCGTGCACCGTTTTCGACGGATTTGATATTCCGGCGTTATTATGGATCACATCTATTTTGCCGAATTTATTTATCGTTTCTGCAATGGCATTCCTTATATCATTTTCGCAAGACACATCTGCCTGAATAAATATTACATCATCCCCAATTAGCCTGGCAGCAGCTTGTTGAATACTTTTTTCAGAATTGGAAATTATACTGAGCGTTGCGCCGGCACTATGATATAATTTGGCGCATTCAAAACCTATGCCTTCGGTACCACCTGTCAAAAAAATCACTTTATCTTTTAATAGCATATTGTTACAAACCGGATATTACCCCCCGGTTATTTATTGTTAAGTAACTAAACGTGTTTTGGCTTACTATTTAAATCTTACCGCAAATAAACCGGGGCTTTCTATCCAGGCCATTATTGATTAGGTTTTTTTGGTTATTATTTACAGCCAAAAGTAACTGTGTGCCAACACAGCTATAATAGGCAAAACCTTTATTTTAATGGACAATTCGACTTTACTGGGAAATTACTATCCGATTAACGAAAAAATGCAAATACCTATTTATGAGAGAAGTGAGCAATTGTTTTTGTAAATTGTTTTATTTATAATAGCATGTTATATTATAAACCAATATTTTAATGGAATATTCCATTAAAATCAACTATAATTATTTAATGAGTAAAGGCTTTAAAAGACGTGATGGCTTTGAGGGAGAAAAGCTTATTAATATCCCCCAAAAGGTGTGGAAAGAAGCCATAGAAAAAGACACTATACTTTTCCCGGTATATGTAACCCAGATAGGTTATTTCCCCAAAGCTTCCTTTCATTACCGCGAGCGGAGAAAAGGATGTGAAGACAATATTCTTATTTATTGCTTGCAGGGAGTAGGGCATTATATTTTAGACAATAAACGTTTTGAAGTACATTCCAATCAGTTTATAATGCTACCGGCCACCGATCGCTACATGCGTTATTGGGCTGATGAGCAGGATCCATGGACCATTTATTGGGTACATTTTACAGGAAATGAAATAAACAGCTTTAATAAATCTCTTAATCTAACTATTAATAAGGGCCCTGTTAATATCCCATTTAATGAAAAAGCGATTGAAATATGGCATAATATTTATCAAACCCTTGAAATGGGCTACAGTATTGAAAACCTCTGCAGCGCCTCTTTTTGCCTGCACCACATGATTGCCACTTTTTTGTTCCCCGAGCGCCATATTGTTACAGAAAAAAACGAACAGGGCGATATCATCACCCAAACAATACTTAACATGCGCAATAATTTAAGCGAAAAGCTGACAGTAGAGGACATGGCAGTTATGCATAGATTATCCGTTTCACATTTTTCCAATCTCTTTCGAAAATCTACAGGCATGCCGCCGATTGATTATTTTATTCATTTAAAGATGCAAAAGGCCTGTCAGTTATTATATGCCAATGGCAGCAAAATAAAAACAGTGGCATCAGAGGTTGGCTATGATGATCCTTACTATTTTTCGAGAATATTTAAAAAATACATTGGCACTTCACCCGAGCAGTACAGAATAACAGCAAAAAATACAGGATAGTAATAGGCCAGACTCAACACCTTCCCTTCAATTTTGCTATAGTTGCTATTCCGGAATTTGTTTGATCAGCCATCTGGCGATGTCTTCAGCCGCTTTATTGTTTTCGTACTCTGCGGGAAGCCTTCCGTTGGTATATTCATTATAAAGCCACGGATCTCCCGCAGCGACAACGGTACCCTTTCCATATTTTGCGATGGCAATAATAACCGCATTGTTACTGTTTCGTAAACCTGCATACGCCCGCTCTTTTATATCTATGGAACATACATCCTTCATAAATATTTTTTTAGCCGTTTTAAAGATCGGGTTGTTGGTAGTGACTATTGCGCCGTCCTGGAAATGGCGGTCATCAACAACATGGTTTTGCAGGTCATCATTAAAATGCATACCGAATTTCGCCGCCAGGTTATTGAAATGGGGCAGCTCCACATTTGCGCTGTCGTTAGCCAGCATCACCAGCACCCCACCGGCTTTAACCCATCTTTCAATTTCTTTGATATCCTTTTCTTCAATATAGTTAGGATGTGCCGTTTCCTTTCTTGTATCCGGGTCAACTATAATATAGATATTGGTGCCCTTTAAATTTGCCGTAGTGGGCGCGCTTTCGAGCGACTGCAATTTGGCGCCCTGGCTTTTAAACACTTCCCCTAAAATAGAAAAGCCGGAGTTCCAGGTGTCTTCCCACATATAATGAAAACGAACTTCCTGGCCCGATTTGCTTTTATGGGTTTCGTGGTTAAAATAATAGTCGAGCGTAACCATCTGAGCTGATGAAGTAAAAGCCCGCCCGGTTAAAGCGAATACCAAAACAATATGAAATATTTTTTTTATCATACAAGTATTTTGGGCGTCTTTCTTGTCAGAAACCGGATTACGATCCACGCCGACATATATGCTAAGGCGCAAACAGCGAACATAATGCTATAGGCAATTTGCGGCGTCGCTTTATAAAAGTCCGTTAAGTGGCCGGCCAGCTGCTGAACAATTACGCCGCCTAGGCCGCCTGCCAAACCGCCGATACCGGTAACAGAGCCTACTGTCCGCTTGGGAAACATATCAGATACAGTAGTGAATAAATTGGCCGACCAGGCCTGGTGTGCTGCCCCGCCTATGCAAATCACGCCAACGGCTAAAACAACCGCATGGGTGCCAAATACGGCTTTATCTCCAAAATATTGCGTGAGTAATAACAATAAGGGGAAAAGCGCAATGATAAACATGGCTGTCATTCTGGCCTTTCGTACGGTCATGCCATTATTGATGAGGAACAATGGGATGCTGCCGCCAAAAGTACTGCCAAATATGGCTATGCCGTAAACAATAAAGGTTGGCCACATCACCTGGTGCCCGGTAAACCCAAACTGTTTTTTCAAGTAATCCGGCAGCCAGAACAACAGGAACCACCATACACCGTCAGTCATGAACTTTCCAATAATAAATGCCCAGGTTTGTGGATAAGTAAACAATTTACCCCATGATATTTTATCGCTAATGGCCACATCTTCCGACGGGGCAGCATGTACAACCAGGTCGTCACTGTGGATATAGTCAAATTCGCTTTTACCTAATTTTTTATTCTCCGCTGGGGTGCTATACAGCGCGAACCAGAAAAACAGCCACACAAAGCCTATCCCGCCGGTGATTAAAAAGGCATATTTCCATCCCGGATCTGGGCCAAAATATAACAGGCATGAGGGTACAAATAAGGCCGCAGCCATTGCGCCGAGGCTCGATCCGCTGTTGAAAATGCCTGTTGCCAGTGCGCGTTCTTTCTTTGGAAACCACTCGGCCACGGTTTTAATAGACGCCGGAAAGTTGCCGCCCTCGCCTATACCAAACAAGCTCCTGATAATAGCATGTAAAGCGACCGTACTACCGGCGAAGGCGTTCAGCATGCCAAAAACCGACCATACAATTAATGATAAGCCCAAACCAAGTTTAGTACCTATTTTATCAATAAACCAGCCTGCAAATACCGTCATTATCGCATAAAACGCGGTAAAAACGGATGTAACGACTGCAAAGTCAGTATTGCTCCATCCAAAACCGCCTGTTGATACCGGGCTTGAAAAAAATTCTTTCAGGTAACTGATCACCTGGCGGTCCATATAGTTTATCGTGGTTGCGAAAAGCAGCAGCGCAGCTATTACCCATCTGTATTTTCCTATCGGGTTTTTATCCATTTTAATTGATTAGAGCGCGAATATATCGTTATATCATTTCGGTAACCGGTACCGGGTCAACATCGGCATAGTCCAGGTTTTCGCCCGCCATGCCCCATATAAAACTATAGCTTGCGGTACCGGCGCCGGCATGAATGCTCCATGGCGGCGATATCACACAGTCATAATTATTCATTAGTATATGCCTGGTTTCCTGTCCCTCACCCATGTAGTGAAAAACACGGTGGCCTTCGGGCACATCAAAATAAAAATAGGCTTCCATACGACGGTCGTGCACATGGGGAGGCATGGTGTTCCACACACTGCCATTATGCAAAATGGTAAGCCCCATAACCAGCTGGCAGCTTTTAATTCCTTCTAAATGAATATATTTATTTATTGTGCGGTGGTTAGCGGTTGACAGATCGCCCAGAGTCACTTTTACAGCTTCGGCATTGGTCATCAGCGTTGCAGGGTAAACAGCATGAGCGGGCGCGGATAACAAATAAAACACGGCCGGGTTGGCGCTATCGTCACTTGAAAAAACAACACTTTTAATCTCTTTTCCCAGGTACAGGCAATCAAGTTTTTTTAGCGGGTAGATTTTACCATCAGCCATCACTGTACCATTGCCCGCAATGTTAATGATCCCGATCTCCCGTCGCTCCAAAAAGAAATTTGCCCTTAACTTCGGGTAATTTTCCAGCTCCAGTTGCTGGTCGGCCGGGATGGCTACACCTGCTATCATCCGGTCATAAAGCGTATAAGCGCAATTTATGGTACCCGGCTTCGCTAATTTATCAAGCAGGAAGCGTTCCCGTATAACCGCACTGGTATAATGTTTAAAATCCTCGGGGTGTACGTTATGTAGTATTTTCAAAGGTTGACGTGTTAACTGGCTTATAAATATATTCTATTAGCAACAATTCTACAACATAGCCTTGTTAAATTGAAACAATTGAATCTTTATTTTTACTGCCAACAGTATTTTAACAGATAATATTTTTAAAGCAATTATTATTTATTAAAATAGCCCGTAAATTAAACCGTTATTTAAAACAATGGCTATGAAAAAAACTTTGCCATATAAAAGCATCTTAGTTTTAATTTTTATGATCTCATCTATCACTTCCTCCGCATTAGCTCAACAAAAAGAATGGACAGAAAAAAGCGCAAAACAATGGCTTAAAAGCAAGCAATGGGCTAACGGCTTAACCATCAAAGTTCATCCATCGTTAGATGCTGTTGAATTTGCCAGGCAGTATAACGCCAATAAAGCGGAGTGGGATAAAGCCTTTGCGTTTATAAAGGATAAAAATCTTAAAGAACTGCCTGCCGGAAAATACCCGATTGACGGCGATAACGTGTATGCCATGATTACCGATGGCCCCGAGAAGGAGTTCGAAAACACGGCCTGGGAGTCGCACAAAAAATATATTGATATACAGTACGTCATCACAGGTAAAGAAAAAATTGGTGTGGAGTCATTGTCTAAAACCACTGTTTCCAAACCTTACGACGAAACAAAGGATTATGCCAATTACACCGCCGAAGGGAAATTTTATATTGCTACGCCGGATGAGTTTTTTCTATTTTTTCCAACCGATGTTCATCGCCCCAATATTAAGGTCGAGGGGTTTGACACGGCAAAAAAACTGGTTATCAAAGTAAGGTACACTAACTAAGCGGCATCGCATGCCGTCATCAGAAGTTTTGATTATAAACTTCTGATGATACCCAGTTCAAGCCCTCTTAGTTCAGCCAGCCCGCGCAGACGGCCGATAGCCGAATAACCTGGATTGGTTTTCTTTTTCAGATCATCCAGCATTTTGTGCCCGTGATCGGGCCTGAACGGCATCCTCGTATCTTTCCTTCCGGCTGCTTTTCTATTGCTTTGCTCCTCAATAAGCGCTTTCATTACCGCGTACATATCAACGTCGCCGCCCAGGTGATCAGCCTCGTGGAAATTGCCTTCGGCATCCCTTTTTGTACTGCGGAGATGTATAAAATGAATACGGTGACCCAATCGTTTAATCATCCCCGGCAAATCGTTATCCGCCCTAACGCCAAATGAACCGGTACAAAAAGTAAGTCCGTTGTACGGCGACGGAACGGCGGCATACAACTCGTTTATATCCGCTTCGGTACTAACCACCCGCGGCAAACCCAAAATCGGGTACGGCGGATCGTCGGGATGGATACACATTAATACACCTGCCTTTTCGGCAACCGGGATCACCTGCTGCAGGAAGTAAAATAAATTTTCCTTCAGTTCTTTAGGCCCTATGCCTTTATAGCTCTCAAGCGCATTTAAAAACTGTTCAAGTGTATAGCCTTCTTCCGAGCCGGGAAGCCCGGCAATGATATTTTTTACTAAAAGGGCCTTATTTTCTTCTGTAAGATTTTTTAAAAATTCCGCTGCCTTTTCTTTCTGAGCGGTTGAATAGCTACCCTCCGCACCAGGGCGTTTTAAAATATATAGCTCAAAAGCGGCAAAAGCGGCAGCCTCAAAACGCAAAGCGGTTGAGCCGTCGGGCATTTTAAAGTCAAGATCGGTGCGTGTCCAATCCAGCACAGGCATAAAATTATAGCATACGATATCGATGCCGCAGGCCCCAAGGTTTTTAAGCGACTGTTTGTAATTCCTGATATACTTCAAATAATCACCAGTGCGCTTTTTAATATCCTCATGAACAGGAATGCTTTCAACCACCGACCAGGTTAGCCCCACGGCTTCAACTTCATTTTTTCTTTTGCTTATTTCCTGCAGCGACCATACTTCGCCGTTAGGTATATGATGTAATGCCGTTACTACGCCCGTAGCTCCCGCCTGTTTCACGTCCGAAAGAGACACTGGATCGTTGGGTCCGTACCATCGCCATGTTTGCTCTAAACTCATATTTAAAGTTCGCTTTTTGTTACTGATAATATAAAAAATATTCTACCCTCTGCTAATGAGCTGGGATGCCCCAAACATGCAAATAAATCTTTTAAAATCCATTTTCAGGTTATTTATTTATACCTGGCCCTAAAGCTACTCCTTCATTAATGAACAACTAACCTCCTTTGCTAATTAACCGATAGAATATTTTCACTTCAATTGTTAATTTATGTTAAAACATTTGAATACTAAGAATTTAGTTATACCTTGGTTTTCCTAAACCTTAACCATGAAGATCACAATCCTGGTATTTATTTCTTGTTGCTTTTTTTCTACTCCGCTACTGGCACAGAGTACCTACTCCGTAAAAGGTGCAATAACCGACACAGCTGCAAAGGCCAAACTGCTAAACACGTCGATAAGCGTATTAAACGCAAAGGATTCAACCCTGCGCAAGTTTACCCGAGCTGACGCAACAGGGGCATTTGCAATTAACAATCTAACCAAAGGAAAATTCATACTGCTGGTTACCTATCCGGGGTATGCCGATTATGTGGAAACCTTTAGTTTAGATTCTGTTCATACCACCCACGATTTTGGCAGGCTGAATATGCTGTTAAAGGCCAAACTTCTGGCTGATGTGATTATAAAAGGATCACGAGCTGCCATTAAAATAAAAGGTGATACAACCGAATTTGACCCACGTGCCTATACCATTGAGAAGAATGCTACTGTGGAAGACCTGTTAAAGCAACTACAGGGAATTACCATCGATAAAGACGGGAAAATCACCGCCCAGGGCCAAACGGTGAGCAAGGTACTGGTTGACGGGGAAGAGTTTTTTGGCGACGACCCTACATTGGTAACCAAAAACCTTCGTGCTGATATGGTTGATAAGGTGCAGCTATATGATAAAAAAAGCGACCAGGCGACGTTCACAGGTATTGACGATGGACAAAAGACAAAAACGATAAATATCCAGTTAAAGGCCGATAAAAAGAATGGATACTTTGGAAAGGCCGAAGCAGGCGGCGGTACTGACGGCTATTACCAAAGTTCGCTGTTGTTTAATCGTTTTAAGGCGAAATCAAAGTTTTCGGCATACGGAATAATGGGGAATAATGGTAAAGTGGGGCTGGGCTGGGACGATAGCCAAAAGTACAGCGGTGGTAATGGCAATGTAGAGTTTGGCGATGATGGCAGCGTATCTTTTTATTTTAACGGCAACGCCGACGATGCGCTCGATTCGTTCGGCGGCCAGTACAATGGCCGGGGGATCCCGCTTGCCCGCACTGGGGGTGTACATTACGATTCCAAATGGAATAACGACAAACAGTCGCTCAACACAAACTACAAGATCGGATCATTAGCCGTTGATGGCACTGAGAACACCCTTAGTCAAAATAATACGCCCGGAGGATCGATAAACAGTAATTCGGACCGCGGATATCACAATTTTCTTTTCCGCCAAAAGCTCGACGGAACGTATATTATTAAATTGGATACTACATCGACCCTTAAAATAATGTTTGATGCAACTGCTAAGAACGGGCAAACGCTAAGCAACTATAATTCTGTAACGCAACGAAGCGACAGTATAAGGCTTAATAGTAATCTCCGGAATATCATTAACAATACCAATGGGAAGATAATGAATGTGAGCGCCTTGTTTACTAAAAAATTCGCCAAAAAAGGCCGCACATTTTCGTTCAACATCAGTGAAGGGCTAAACCAAAGCAGCGCGAATGGCTTCTTGAGATCGGAGGCCGATTTTTATGACGCAGCCGGCGTCAGGGACAGTATACAACGAACCGACCAGTTGAAAACAAGCAATCTGCAAAGCTCGGCGCTAACAACGAACGCCACTTATACAGAGCCGCTTACGAAACAGCTGTCGATCGTTTTTAACTATGCTGTGGGTATAAATAATGGCACTTCCGAACAACGATCGTTTAATCAATCTTTACCCGGTGTATATAACGTGCAGGTAGATTCATTAAGCAATAGTTACCGGCTTAACGAGTTTTCGAACCAGATAGGAGCGATTTTTAATTATAAAACAAAAAAAACGACGCTAAATGCAGGCAGCAAAGTTTCCGATGTAAACTTTAACCAGATGAATGAGCTAACATCTACGCCGTTTAAACGGAATTTTGTCAATTGGGCGCCACAGGCATCTTTTCAATATCGCTTCTCGCAGCAGCAATCATTATATTTAAATTACAATGGCCGCACTACACAGCCAAGTATAAATCAAATCCAGCCGGTAGCCAACAATACTGATAACCTGAATATTATCGTCGGCAACCAAGCGCTTACGCCTTCCTTTACCAACAGCTTTGGCTTCTTTTATTATTCGTATAAAGTAATTAGCGGACAATCCATAAATTTTAACGGAAACTATTCACTTACCAATAATCCTATCATAAGTAATGTATTTACTGATACCAGTAAAGGGAAAACGGTAAGCCAGTATGTGAATTTAGGTAACAAAACGCCATTTAATTTCAACTTAAACTCCTACTACGGCCGAAAAATCGAAAAGGTAGGTGTGAACGTGGGCCTCTCCCTAAGGGCCAATGGCAATACATCGTACAGTATATCTAACGGAGCTTTAAACAGGCTTATCTATGATAATTATTCAGCGCAATTAAACATCTCAAAATATAAGGAAAAAAAATACGAATTTTATACGTCTTTCGGTCCGAACTATACGATTAGTAACTCGTCGCTACTAAAAAACATAAACAACAATGGTCGTGGATTTAGAGCTGATGGGGGATTTAATTTATACCTCCCAGCCAAATTCCAGGTGGGTTCGGATGTTAATTACGAATTCACTGCAAAAACGCAAACCTTCGCTACCGATCTGAAACGGACATTGCTCAATGCCAACATCACCAAAACCTTTTTTAAGAATGATGACCTTAAATTAACCTTATGGGCTAACGACCTGCTTAACCAAAACGTTGGCTTTAGTCGATCAGTTAGTGGTAACTTTATACAGCAAAACAGCTATACCACTATTAAAAGGTACTTTATGTTTTCTATTACCTGGAACTTTAACAGCATGAATACAGCAGCCGCAAAAAAATAAAGACATGAAAATTTTCACAATAACTATTATAGGTGCATTGTTATTAAACAGTACCCTGCTATTGGCACAGAATGCACATTTTACGACATCGGGAATTATTGAGTTTGAAAAGACGGTTAACATGTTTGCCCTTATAAAAAAGCAGGTCGATCTGTATAAAGATGATAGCTTTTTGGAGCAGGCATATGAATCGTACAAAAAAACTCAGCCGCAATTTAAAAAGCTGAAAAGCACACTTAGCTTCGCCAATAATAAAACCATTTTTGTTCCGGCCGAGGCCGATGGAAATAACACATTTTTTGGCAATAATGCTATGGCGAACCAGAATAACATTATTTTCACCGATCTGGACACGCGTACGTCTATCGATCAAAAATCTGTTTTCGAGGAAACCTTCCTGGTTAAAGACAGCGCCAGGAACATCCGCTGGAAAATAACCGACGAAACCCGCGAAATAGCCGGCTTTGTTTGCCGGCGCGCAAATGCGCTTGTTTTGGATTCTGTGTATGTGGTGGCATTTTACACTGAGCGAATACCTTTATCGGGCGGTCCTGAATCGTTTACCGGTTTGCCGGGAATGATCCTTGGCCTGGCGCTTCCGCACGAGAACATTACCTGGTTTGCTACTAAGGTAAGTGAAGGAGGTGTTGAAGATAAAGCCTTGTTACCTCCCAAAAAAGGAAAAACGGTTAACAATAAGGAATTACGAAAAACGCTCGATAATGTGATGAAAGACTGGGGCAATTGGGGGCAATCCTATTTAAAGGCTTTTTCACTTTAATTATATGTAATTTTCCGCTTTTTTATCAACTATATTTGTTCGTTTAACACCTAATTTATGCTAAAAAAAGGCGAACATATTGAAGGAACACCTGTCGAGTTGGAAACGCTTCTCGCTACCAATTCAAAGGCAAAGGCATTTTTTGACGGCTTATCAAAATCCTACAAACAGGGCTATTGCGATTGGGTTGGATCAGCCAAACAGGAAGATACAAGGCACATACGGGCGGGCAAAGCATTAATAATGCTTCAAAATGAGCAAAAGACGTTGAAAACCTGATAAATTTGCAGACCAATTAATATTGCCTTATGGATAGCCCAATAGATAACGACAAAACAAAGACCGATTTACTGGCACAGGCTGTGGATCTAAATGCCAAGCTTTTAAGCAATGCCGCCTCGACATATGCTTATAATAAGATAAACAACATTCTGCTGATGCAAATACTTGCAAAGCTGGATGGCCGCGACCTTGAAGAAATCCGTGACAACGTTGACCGGTATATTGCTCAATTTACCGACGAGTATATGAAGAAGAATTTGTGATTGGAGATTAGTGATCGGAGGTTAGACTTGAAAACGACTGGCCCCAAAAAAGAACTTATAAACTGTTTACAGTTTGGTTTGATACTGAAATTACATCACTGTTGGCGATATCGAAGAGGGGCCCATTCGAAAAAATTGAGGTATGTATTCTTTTAATGAATAAAACTATTGCCGAAACTTGTTTTACTGGTGATTGGCCTGAAATGTACCCTCTGTAATTGCTACTGAGGTCGACGCCAGATTGGCGCCGGTAAATTGAAAACTCCCTGTTACGCTGCTATTGGTAAACGAACTTATTGTTACAGTGCCAACAGTGCCTGCATAAGAATCTACAGCAGTATTGCTAATCAAATAATCTGCGACGGCAGCACCGGCTGCTATGTCAAAAGTACCGGCTTTCACATTGTTAATTGTAATTGACAGCATCTCACCTGTGTTAAAAACTCCTTCAACTTGCAAGATGTTTGTGCTTTTGGAATAGGTTGTAGTAATTGTGTTGGTGCTTTTTGAAACCCCGTTAACTTTTAATGAAAAAGAAGGAGTCACCGACGGCGAATTGCTGTTGCTTTTTTTGCAGCTGTATAATAAACCACATACCAAAAATATCAATAAGCTTAACTTAATCAGTTTCATATTTATCATGTAAAATGTTTCTAAAAGTACGATTTAAATTTGATCTATATAATAATATCAATAGCCTGTTAGGGCAATCCCAAGTACATGATGGGAATATGGTCAACTATATTTTCATAATAAAAACAAAGTCGTTGTGCCTGAAATTGATATGAGCAGATTGCTTTGTGGAGGTGTCCCTTGTCGCCAGGAGTGGTTTAAAACTAGAAAGCCCATTAGCAACAGCTAACGGGCTTTTCTTTTCCGCCAATCGGGCGGATACGATAAGATTTGGCACCGACCTACTCTCCCATCCGCTGGCCAGCGGACAGTACCCCCGATAGCTATCTGGGCGGCTCTGGCGGGCTTGACTTCTCTGTTCGGTCCCGATGGCTATCGGGAGGGAAGAGGTGGAGCACCACCACGCTTATAAAAAC
>JAQBOM010000012.1 GCA_028288025.1 Mucilaginibacter sp.
GTTTTTATAAGCGTGGTGGTGCTCCACCTCTTCCCTCCCGATAGCCATCGGGACCGAACAGAGAAGTCAAGCCCGCCAGAGCCGCCCAGATAGCTATCGGGGGTACTGTCCGCTGGCCAGCGGATGGCAGAGTAGGTCGGTGCCAAATCTTACATGTAAAGCCTTTGTTTGAAAGAACAAAGGCTTTCTTGTTTTTATAAGTGTGGTGATGCTCCACCTCTTCCCTCCCGATAGCCATCGGGATCGAACAGAGAAGTCAAGCCCGCCAGAGCCGCCCCGATAGCTATCGGGGGTACTGTCCGGTTGGCCAGCGGATGGGAAGCAGGTCGGTGCCAAATCTTATCGTATCCGCCCGATTGCCGGAAAAGAAAAGCCCGTTAGCTGTTGCTAACGGGCTTTTCTTGGTTTATTAAGTTGGAAATCAGCCCAATGTGACCCTAAAAGTTAATTGCCAACATGTTGATTGATAAACAAATAATAGAACTATTTTTGCTTTTAATCGTTACCTTTACACAGAGTTAATTAACCGGCGAGTGATCCTGGTAAAAGCTCCAACTAATTTTATAAATACTAAAAGCCATGCTATTTTTTGAGGAAAAACGCCGTGAAGTAATGAGCCATATTGAAAAGTTCATGCTTGAAAAAATGCATGAATATTTAAAGCCCATTGATACCATCTGGCAGCCCTCTGATTTTTTACCGGATGCATCACGGGATACCTTTTTCAGCGAAATTAAAGAACTCCAGGAAAGCGCACAAGGGCTGTCGTACGATTTGATAGCCGTTTTGATCGGTGATACAATTACCGAGGAAGCTTTGCCTACCTACGAATCGTGGTTAACCATGGTTGAAGGTATCTCCAAAGACGAAGAAGGCGGCTGGATGAAATGGACAAGGCATTGGACCGGCGAAGAAAACCGCCATGGCGATTTGCTCAACAAATACTTATACCTTTCGGGCCGGGTGAATATGCGGATGATGGAGGTATCTACGCAATACTTAATTTCTGATGGATTTGATATCGGTACCGGGCACGATCCATACCGTAACTTCATATATACCTCATTCCAGGAACTGGCTACAAATGTTTCTCACCGCCGTGTGGCCTCACAGGCAAAAAAAGACGGCGATACATTATTATCAAAAATGTGTGGTGTAATAGCGAGCGACGAAGCCAGGCACGCTAAAGCGTATAAATATTTTATCGAAAAGATATTTGAAGTTGATCCGAACGAAGCTATGCTGGCTTTTGAGGATATGATGCGCAAAAAGATTGTTATGCCGGCTCACTTTTTACGTGAAGTTGGCCTGAAGCTCGGCCAAACCTTCGGGCATTTTACCGATGCGGCGCAACGGCTCGGTATTTATACCGCCATTGACTATGTGGACATCTTAAAAGAGCTCATCGCAGACTGGCACATCGAAAGCATTGCCGACCTGAATGAAACCGGCGAAAAAGCCCGGGATTATATCATGAACCTGCCTGACCGTTTACTACGTGTGGCTGAACGAATGAAAAATCCGATGCTTGAGTATAAATTCAGCTGGATCAACGGGTAATTAAGCTGAAAGCAAAAGCCTAAAGCTTGAGCATATTCCAAATTAAATCCGAAATCGAACATCCGAAACAGCGAAGCTCTCTTGAGCGTCTTGAAAAAACAATCAACATCGAAAAATTCGACATTTCAATAATCATCCTTCTAAAACAAAGGTAATTCCTATATCTCCGGCCAGTTCTTCAAACAACTCGTTTAAAATTGATTCTATGGTAAGCGCGTTTACATCGTCGATGTAATCGGCATACCTGGTTATCAATAACTTTGTCTCTTGTATCTCAATCCTGAATAAATATCCTTCATAAAGCGCCGGCTGGTTAATTTCCACGAAAGTGCCTGCATTTTCAATATTAAAGCTGATGTCGCTTTGTCGTTGTTGTTGAAATTGCGGGTTAAGTTTTTCCTGTAATAAAGCATACAGGTTGTCGACGGTGGTTTTTCTATGGATATCGATGATCTTCATTTGAATAAGTATTTAAAATATTACACCGGCACTTTCATATTGTTTCAGTAATTGCTGATAATTGCCTTGATTTTAAGATTCGCGCCGGTAAAACCGGATATTTGTTTCATTCAAAACATCAAGCACATGAAATATAAATTACTGGGCCGCTCGGGCCTAAAAGTTTCGGAACTATGCCTCGGTACAATGGGTTTTGGTACCGAAGCCGGCTGGGGCGCCGATAAGGAAACCAGCTTTGCTATTATGGATAGTTTTGCAAATGCCGGCGGCAACTTTATCGATACCGCAAATGTTTATAAGCTGGGAACCAGCGAAAAAATAATCGGGGAGTACCTTGGTCGTCATGACCGTGATTACTTCGTTATTGCAAGCAAGTATACCTTGAAGGATAACACCACTAATCCTAACGCGTCGGGCAATAGCCGCAAAAATATGATGCGGAGTGTGGAGGAAAGCCTGAGACGCTTGAAGACAGATTTTATGGATATCCTGTACCTGCACATTTGGGACGACCTGACGCCTATTGATGAAGTTTTGCGCGGAATGGATGACCTGATAAGGCAGGGCAAAGTAAATTATGCTGCCATCAGCGATACACCTGCCTGGGTGGTTTCAAAAGGAAATACATTAGCGGAACTAATGGGATGGAGCCAGTTTGTGGCTTTACAGGTAGAGTACAGCCTGATCGCACGTACACCAGAACGGGAGCTGATACCCATGGCCAATCATTTCGGAATGACTGTTACACCCTGGGCGCCGCTTGGAGGTGGCGTACTAACCGGCAAGTACCTGCGTGGCGAACATGGCCGCATAAAGCCCGAAAGTAAGCGGCTGGATGACCGGAGTACAAAAATTACCAAAGCCGTCGTAGCTATTGCTGATGAATTAGGTGTTTCGGCAGGGAATGTTGCTCTTAAGTGGACAACCGAACAAGGCTTTTCATCTATCCCCATCGTTGGCGCTACCAAGTTGAGCCAGCTGGAAGAGAACCTCAAAACAATTGATGTCCAGCTCAGCAAAGATCACATCCGCAAATTAAACGAGGCCAGCGCCATTGAATTAGGCTTTCCCGGCGACTTTTTAAATGAAGAAGGGGTGAGAGCCAATACGTTTGGTGGATTTTATGATAAAGTGGAGAAGCGGGTTTGATTTGAAGATGCCTGAATTCGTTTTCAAATTAATCAAAGATAATTTGATCAACTCCGGATATTTTGGAAATGTGGCAGGTGCAGCCGCCGGATATTTTTAGAATGGCGGTTTTTGTTTGATTGGTTGCAGCATCTGTTCCCGACACTTGTATATCGTCACCCGCGATTGATAGTTTCGAAAGATCGCCGTCATCTGCAATAATGTAATATCCTATCACTAATGTGCCATAGCCCGCCAGCGTAGGTCCTATGGCTGCATGCGTGCGCAAATTTATAGCCTGGAAATTTTGAACCGATATGGGCTGCCCTTGCTTATCCACAAAATGAACACCGATACTGACAAAGACATCGGTACAAACCTGAGGCGAACAGGCCGGCCTTATTTTACCCTTGTTGCAACAGTAAAATAAAACCAGCACCAACAATAGCAGGACGGGCAGCTTCTTAACCATATAAGTCCTTTTTTAAGCCATTACGATTAAAAAAGATGGAACGCTACATACTGGAATAATTAAACTTTTGTTATAATAAAAAAACCGCCACGCTTTTAGCATGACGGTTTTTTTCAGTATTAGATATAACTTATTTCTGTTCTTCTTCCTGTTCAGGCTTTTTGCTTTCACCTTTATTTCTGTCAGCGATCTTTATTTCGTTGGTTTCCTTATCGAAATCAACTTCCATCGTATCACCTTCGCTCAGTTCACCTTTCAATATTTCTTCAGCGATCGGATCTTCCAGGTATTTCTGGATAGCGCGTTTTAGCGGACGTGCGCCGAATTGCGAATCGTAGCCCTTATCGGCGATAAACTCCTTAGCGGCTAAGGTCAATTCAATTTTATAACCCAGCAGGTGCACGCGGTTAAACAGGTATGCCAGTTCGATATCAATGATCTTGAATATTTCGTCTTTACCTAACGAGTTAAACACGATCACATCATCTATACGGTTCAAAAACTCCGGAGCGAAAGCACGTTTAAGCGCGTTTTCTATTACGCCTCTTGAATGTGCATCAGCCTGCGTGGTTTTGGCAAGTGTGGTGAAACCAACACCCTGGCCAAAGTCTTTCAGCTGGCGTGCGCCAATGTTTGAGGTCATGATGATGATCGTATTCCTGAAATCAACCTTGCGGCCCAATGAATCGGTCAGCTGACCTTCGTCCAATACCTGTAACAGGATATTAAATACATCCGGGTGGGCTTTTTCGATCTCATCCAGCAACACTACGGCGTAAGGTTTGCGGCGCACCTTTTCAGTAAGCTGTCCGCCTTCCTCATATCCAACATAGCCCGGAGGCGCTCCAACCAATCGCGATACAGCAAATTTCTCCATGTATTCGCTCATGTCTATCTGGATCAGTGCGTCTTCGGTATCAAACATAAACCGTGAAAGCTCTTTTGCAAGCTCGGTTTTACCTACGCCTGTAGGGCCCAGGAATATAAATGAACCGATTGGTTTTTTAGGATCCTTTAAGCCGGCGCGTGTACGCTGTATGGCACGGGTTAATTTCTTTATCGCTTCTTCCTGGCCAATTACCTTGCTGCCAACCGTTTCGGCCATGTTCAGCAGCTTGTGGCTGTCGGCCTGGCCAACACGCTGTACCGGGATACCGGTCATCATGGATACCACTTCGGCAACATTATCTTCGGTAACGGTATAGCGTTTTGATTTGGTTTCGGTTTCCCAAATGGCTTTTGCCTGCTCCAGTTCTTCGAGCAAATGTTTTTCAGTGTCGCGCAGTTTCGCCGCTTCTTCGTATTTCTGGCTGCGGACCACTTTATTCTTTTCAACCTTGATCTGCTCGATCTTCTGCTCAATATCCAATATGTTTTGCGGCACATGGATATTGGTTAAGTGAACACGCGAGCCCGACTCATCCAAAGCATCTATCGCCTTATCCGGCAAAAACCGGTCGGTAATATACCTGGTGGTTAAAGTAACACAGGCGGTTATCGCCTCGGGGGTATAGGTAACCCCATGGTGCTCTTCGTATTTCTCTTTTATCCGGTTCAGTATCTCGATGGTTTCGTCAGGCGTAGCCGGTTCAACCATTACTTTTTGAAAACGACGGTCTAAAGCGCCATCTTTTTCAATATACTGGCGGTATTCATCTAAAGTTGTCGCGCCAATGCACTGGATTTCTCCGCGGGCAAGGGCCGGTTTAAACATATTTGAGGCATCAAGCGAGCCTGAGGCGCCGCCGGCACCAACGATGGTATGTATCTCGTCGATAAATAAAATAACGTCAGGCGATTTTTCCAGCTCGTTCATCACGGCCTTCATGCGTTCTTCAAACTGTCCGCGATATTTTGTACCGGCAACTAACGATGCCAGGTCAAGCGTAACCACGCGCTTGTTGAATAATACACGCGAAACTTTACGCTGTACAATGCGCAGTGCCAGTCCCTCGGCTATAGCCGATTTACCAACACCCGGCTCACCTATTAAAATAGGGTTGTTCTTTTTACGGCGCGACAGGATCTGCGATACACGCTCAATTTCTTTTTCGCGGCCAACAATGGGGTCTAAACGACCGTCTTCGGCAGCTTTAGTTAAATCGCGGCCGAAATTGTCCAGTACCGGGGTTTTTGATTTAATGTCGGATACCTTTTTAGGCTGGCTGAATGATTCCTCTTCTTTAAAGTCATCATCGCCGCCTGTTGGTGAGCCCGGCATTTCGTCGGTCACATCATTCTTATGCGACTCAACTTCACCTTTAAAAATTTCGTAGTTCACGTTAAACTGCATTAATATCTGTGATGCGATGTTATCCTCATCACGCAGAATGGACAGCAGCAGGTGCTCAGTCCCGATCACATCGCTTTTAAATATTTTAGCTTCAAGATAAGTTATCTTTAAAACTTTTTCAGCTTGTTTGGTTAACGGGATGCTCCCGATATGTACGTTGGTGCCGATGGTGCCTTTTACAGCATCTTCAACCGAACGTCTTAACTTAACCGTATCTACCGTTAACTCCTTTAATAACTTTATAGCTACGCCGTCTCCGTCCCTGATAAGGCCCAGTAAAAGATGCTCCGTACCGATATAATCATGGCCCAGGCGAAGTGCCTCCTCCCTGCTATACTGTATAACATCTTTAACCCGCGGCGAAAATTTAGCTTCCATATATATCCTTCCGATTATTAACGTCCTAATGTATTAATTTGTTTCAATATTCAGGACGAGTTGTTTTACACATATTAACAATAGTATTGCCAAGTCTTTGTCCGGTAAATAAACAGACATTGTTATGATACGCAATCTATCAAAGTTTCCAGTTTGTTTGGCAATTTTATAGATAAAACCCGCAAATGCAAGTATTTTTCAATAAAAAACGCCGGAACATGATCTTTTGATACAATCGTGATACAATAGTTTAACACCTATACGTAGCCGTGACCAAAATGCGACAAAACCGGACAAATTAGTCAAGTACTATGACAATACGGCATTAGTCGATGTTACAGCTTTCAGTTGTATACGCAGAAAGATTTCAAAGAGATTTCATTTCCTTATCAGAAAAGGAATTTTCTTTAGAATATACATCGATTATCGTCATATTTGTCCTTGTATCGTACCTCAATAAATAAACAATTCACTAAATCACTAATTCACTAATTATACAGATGTCTGACGAAAAAATAATTTTTTCAATGGCTGGGGTTAGTAAGATATACCCGCCGCAAAAACAAGTTCTAAAAAATATTTACCTGTCGTTTTTTTACGGCGCCAAGATCGGTGTGATCGGTTTAAACGGTTCCGGTAAATCGTCGTTATTGAAAATTATAGCCGGGATCGATAAAACTAATATAGGCGAGGTCGTTTTTTCGCCGGGATATACCGTAGGCTACCTGAGTCAGGAGCCCGAGTTGGACCCGCAAAAAACTGTTAAAGAGGTTGTGGAAGAAGGCGTTGCCGAAACCACCGCTTTATTGAAGGAGTATGAAGACATCAACGAAAAGTTCGGTTTGCCCGAATATTACGAGGATGCCGATAAAATGGATAAACTGATGGCGCGCCAGGGCGAGCTGCAGGATAAAATTGATGCAGTGAACGCCTGGGAACTGGACGTAAAGCTTGAACGCGCGATGGATGCCCTGCGCTGCCCCGATCCGGATACAAAAATAGCTGTGCTTTCGGGTGGCGAGCGCCGTAGGGTGGCGCTTTGCCGGTTACTTTTACAGGAACCGGATGTTTTATTACTCGATGAGCCGACCAACCACCTTGACGCTGAGTCGATCGATTGGCTGGAACAGCATTTAAAACAATATAAGGGAACGGTAATAGCCGTAACGCACGACCGTTACTTTTTGGATAACGTTGCCGGATGGATATTGGAACTCGACAGGGGAGAAGGCATACCCTGGAAAGGAAACTATTCATCCTGGCTTGACCAGAAAGCCAAACGTTTGGCGCAGGAGGATAAAACCGAAAGCAAACGCCAGAAAACGCTTGAGCGCGAACTGGAATGGGTGCGCATGGGGCCGAAGGGCCGTCATGCCAAATCAAAGGCGCGTTTGTCTAATTATGAAAAACTGGCATCGGAAGAAACCAAGGACAGGGAAGATAAACTGGAACTGTTTATCCCGCCGGGACCAAGACTAGGAAACATCGTTATCGAAGCGAATGGCGTAAGCAAATCGTACGGCGATAAGCTGCTATTTGATAACCTGAGTTTCTCGTTGCCGCCGGCAGGTATTGTTGGTATAATCGGGCCGAACGGGGCGGGTAAAACCACGCTTTTCCGCTTGATCACCGGGCAGGATCAGCCTGATTCAGGAACATTCAGGGTGGGCGAAACAGTCGCACTGGGCTATGTTGACCAGTTGCATGATGACCTCGATCCGAATAAATCGGTTTGGGAAAATATTACCAACGGCCAGGAAACTATTTTGGTTGGCAACAAGCCGCTCAATTCGCGGGCGTACGTATCTAAATTTAACTTCAACGGCGCCGACCAGCAAAAAAAGGTAGGGGTACTATCGGGCGGCGAACGTAACCGGGTGCATTTATCCATCACGCTAAAAAAAGGCTCGAACGTACTGCTGCTGGATGAGCCTACCAATGATATTGATGTGAATACTTTACGCGCGTTGGAAGAAGCTCTGGAGAATTTCGGCGGCTGCGCCGTAGTGATCAGTCACGACCGCTGGTTTTTAGATCGTATATGTACGCACATACTCGCCTTTGAAGGCAACTCACAGGTTTACTTTTTTGAAGGCAATTACTCGGATTATGAAGAGAACCGCAAGAAACGCCTGGGTGATATAGCGCCGAAGCGGATCAAGTATAAAAAACTCACGATTTAGTTTTGAAAACCATTATCAAAACAAAATAATTTCTTGTTTATTAAACTTTTTGGCTTTTTAATATTCATAAAGGTATGGCGCTATGACGGAGACTTCATAGCGCTATTAACCTTAATCTTTATTAAATGAAACCTAAACGCATTGTTCTCGCAGCCTTGCTTATCAGCATCAGTTTTATCTGCAAGTCACAAACCCTTTCACGCATCAACATCGAAGTGGGAAATACTTTTGTAAAAATCCGTTCAATTGATGTGGCTTATGGCAATAATATTTACTGTTTGAATTTACACGGGAGAATTATAAACAGCTCAGATTCCGCTGATAATTTAAATATTGTTTTTTATGATGAATTTGACGGCCAGCAAAATATCGGAAAATTAAAGTCCACCGGCAATGTTACCTTCACTTACTATACCGTATTCGACGGCCCGAATGATATTGGCAAACTAAAATCGATCGGAAACTCTCCGATAACCTACTATACTGTATATGACGGGTTTGATAACATCGGAAAGCTAAAGTCTATTGGTAATACCCGGATTACTTATTACGATCGGTTTGACATAAGCGACACAACAGGCAAAATAAAATCAATTGATGGAGATAACCCTTACCTGTATATTTTACAGATGTAGGAAGGTCTGTAGTTGTACAGGTGTGCTTTATAGTGTTGATATGAGGCAATTAGATTTGTCAACTTTTTAAAAGTTGACAAATCTTTAACCCAAATCAAAATATTTTCAAATTCCGCTACCACACTTTAACCCGGTCATTTTCAGCGAGGTACATTTTGTCGCCAGGCTTTATATTAAATGCTTTATAAAACGCCGGGGTATTTGACAACGGGCCATTCACCCTGTATAACTCTGGCGAATGCGGGTCGACGCTTATTCGCATGCGCATGGTTTCGTCGCTGTTTTTGATACGCCAAACCTGGGCGAACGACAAGAAAAACCGCTGATCGGGTGTAAAGCCGTCTATTTTTTTATCGCTCTTGCCCTCAGGCGTATTTTTAAATGCCTGGTATGCGATGGCCAGTCCGCCAATATCTGCCAGGTTTTCGCCCTGGGTTAAGCTGCCGTTTACATGCAGCGTGTCCAGCACGGTAAATTTGTTGTATTGGCCGATCATTACTCCAACGCGTGTTTTAAATTTACCCGCATCGTCGGTTATCCACCAGTCCTTCAGGTTTCCGTCTTTATCATATTGACGTCCCTGGTCGTCAAATCCGTGTGTCATTTCGTGCCCGATAACCGCGCCGATAGCGCCATAATTTATCGCGTCATCTGCATTTTTATCGAAAAACGGAAATTGTAAAATACCGGCAGGGAAAACTATTTCATTAAATGTAGGATTGTAATAGGCGTTTACAGTGGGCGGTGTCATACCCCATTCGGTTTTATCCACCGGCTTATTTACCTTTTTTATTGATTCTTTGTAGTTATGCTGTGCAACTGATACCAGGTTTGCATAATAGGTATCTTTGTTGACCACTACGTCATCGTATTTTTTCCATTTATCCGGATACCCAATTTTTTTTGTAAAGGCAGCAAGTTTTTCTAATGCCCGCTTTTTAGTGCCAGGGCTCATCCAGTCCAGTTGTTCTATCCGGGCTTTATAAACGCTTTGCAGGTTATTAACCAGGTCGAGCATGCGTTTCTTCGCGTCAGGCGTAAAATATTTTTCTACATATATCTGTCCTAAAAGCTCGCCCAGCCCGCCGTCAATTGTGTAGGTGACTATCTTCCAGCGTTCCTTTTGTTGTTTTTGGCCACTGAGTACCTTACCGAAAAAATTAAAATGGGCTTCTCTGAAACTTTTGCTTAACGACCTCGAAGCGTCATTAAGGACATCAAATGTTGCCTTGTCTTTCCATGTAGTTATAGGCTCGGTTTTTAAAAGATCATCAAGCGTCTTGAAATAATTAGGCTGGCCTACTAAAATTGTATCTGTTTTGATGCTCATCCTTTTAAGAACATCGTCCAGGTTAATGTCAGGAACCTGTTTCTGAAAATCCGCGACAGCATATTTATTATAATTTTTTACTGGATCGCGTAACTCTACCGGCGTTAAATGCGATTTCGCAATGCTGGTTTCCAGTTTTAAAATTTCAGCTGCCTTTTTAGCAGCCGTTGCGGTGTCTGTACCGGCAAGGGTAAATAGCTTTGCTATGTATTTAACGTATTCGGCACGTATCTTTTTTGACGCGGCATCTGTTTTAAAATAATAATCGCGGTTGGGCAGATTTAACCCGGTCTGATCAAAATGAGCTGCATTTTTTGTGCTGATCTTATCATCCGGTGAAACATAGAAGCCTAAAAGGTCGCCATCCCCATCTTTATAGCCATCGGCGACCAGTCTAATCAGCTCTTTATAGTCTTTAACTGAATTTATTTTCGCAAGCAATAGCTTTACCGGTTCAAAGCCCAATTTTTCAATTGTTGCAGTATCCATGCCGCTTTTATAAAGGTCACCTACCTTTTGATCCTTGCTTCCGGCGGTGTTATCCTTTGTTGATACATCATCCAATATGCTGTGCAGATTTTTCAGGTTATCATCCTCGAGAGTGTAAAATGAGCCCCAGCCAATTTCAGAGGGCGGGATTTTAGTGTTTTTAATCCATTTGCCGTTAGCGTACAAAAAAAAGTTATCGCCGGGTTTAACGGTGGAATCCATGCCTGTTTTATCGAAAAAAACGGTGCGCTCAGCTACATCTTTTGAAGTGTGTTGTTTGCAACTGGTTAACATAACGGCCGGTACAGCAAACCAAATAAGGGTTTTTAAGTTCATTTTGTATAATCTAAATTTTAATTAGTGATCTGGTGGTCTTTAATGAGAGTTAATAAATCCCAAGTTACATGTTTGACGGGTCATTTACTATAAATAAATTTTTAACTTGTTGATATTTAGGGATGTGTTAACAAATAAATCATATCAAATTGACGTTAATATGAAACCTTATCGCTTATTTTTATAGACCGTAAAAAGGTCAGACGAAATTTAACCCTAAAAATAAATTTATGATCTGGAGAAAATTTAGCGGAGAAATCATTCAAGCACCCATCCTGGAAGAAGTTGAAAAGGCCATCGAACGCGAAATCGGCCTGGGCAATAAACTAAAAGTCTGTATCGGGACAGATTCGCAGGTTAAGGGGAGCGTTACGGATTTCGCTACGGTGATCGTTTTTTTGCGTGAGCAGCGCGGCGGCTTTATGTTTATCCAGCAGGAGCGTACGTCGCAAAAAATGAGTATTAAGGAACGTATGCTGAGCGAAGTGCAAAAATCCATCGATATCGCCTATAAGCTTTGCGATCTGCTCGATCTGTACGATGTTGACCTCGAAGTGCACGCTGATATTAATACCAATCCGATGTTTAAATCAAACCAGGCTTTACACGAGGCCATGGGTTACATTTTGTCGATGGGTTTTGTATTTAAGGCCAAGCCGGAAGCGTTTGCAAGCTCTTACTGCGCTAATAAAATAGTGCAATAGATTAATTTTCGGATTAATTTAAATAAAATTTTGTTTTGTAGAAATTAATTTTTTAATTTTGATATTAACAAAACGTTAAATTTTGTAACCAATTCTCAGCCTCTTTCCATACATCCTGTAAATTAACTTAAAGATATGACTGCTATCATCTGGACTCTTGTATTGACCAATATCGCATTAATGTTAATTAACAGGCTGGATTCAAAACGCGCCTGATTAATTATTTTGGTATACTTTAAATATTGGTAGGTATTAAAGCGCTATGTCTATGCCTCCCGTATAGCCATTCTCCCGGACATTCTTAAAAGAGTCCGGGTTTCGTGTTTTATAACAGTAGACTATTTCATTAAACGCCGGCTGGCCCGAATATCAACTCTTTAAATCCTCCCCGATGTTCTCAAAACTGTAATTTATCATAAACCGGTAAACAATTTTTTGCGCGCAATGTTATCCGTGGAAAAGTTAATAAAATAGAGATATCCTTACTGATATGAAAAGAAAAATTTTACAACTGTATTCCATTGCGATAATAGCCGTTTTGAGCTCATGCCATGCTTACAAAGATATACCCTATTATCAAAATCTCGACCGATCGCGCGTTACCGAAGAGGCAATTACAAATTATTCACCTTTAAAGATCCAGCCTGGTGATATGCTGGGCATTAATGTGAGTACTACTACGCCCGACGGTTCGGCGGTTTTCAGCAGCAGTTTAAACCGTCCTATGGGTAATAATAGCGAAACCATTACCACTAACCCTGTATATGGTTATATGGTTGACCCGAATGGAGACATTCAGGTGCCATACATCGGCTCCATGAAGGTAAAAGGAATGACCACTGACGAGGTTGCAAAACAGCTGAGTGCCAACCTTGTCACTTATTTAACTAAGCCGATTGTTAATGTCCGCATAATTAACTTCAAGATTTCGGTACTGGGTGATGTATTGCGGCCGGATGTTTATACCGTTGCCAACCAGCATATTAATATTAACGAAGCGTTGGGCCTGGCAGGCGATCTGAACATTACTGCCAAAAGAAAAAACGTTTTATTGGTTAGGGAGCTGGACGGGAAGCGCGAATATTATACAATTGATTTAACAAGAAAAGACCTGTTCAATTCTCCGTATTACTATTTAAAAAACAATGATATTTTATATATCGAACCGGACAGGACCAAATACGATACCGTTGATAGGAGTTATCGCACGTCATCTTTAGCCATTTCAGCCGTATCTGCGCTTGCTTCTATAATCGTTTCGTTAATACTAATCAGGAAATATTAAGAGTCATGGCCGCTAAACAATTTATAAATACAGGCGCCCGTCAGAAAAAAGGCGATAACGATGCCATTAATTTCAGAGAAATATTAATTACCTATAGCCGGTATTGGTGGCTTTTCTTGATATCGGTGGTCATAGCAATGATAATTGCTTTTATATTCCACAAGCTTCAAAAGCCGGTTTATACCATTAAGGCGTCGTTGGAGATGGAGGATAGCAAAGATAAGCCGAGTGAAGAAAAATCAGCCCTGCAGCAGCTCGACCTCTTTAGCGCGCCAAAGGTGGTAGAAAATGAGATCGAAATATTAAAATCGCGTCAGCTCGTAAAAAGAGTTGCGGAACATTTGCAGCTATGGATAAGCTATAAGTCGGCAGATGGGTTCAAAAAGGACGAGTTATATCACAATTCGCCCGTCCGGTTCAAAGCACTCAGGTTATACGATGCTATGACTACCCAAAAGTTGGATGTGCATATTATAGACGCAAAAACCTATTCGATCAATCAACAGAGCGGTAAACACCGTTTTGGTGAAACGATCAGCGATAGCCTGGGCATTTGGACTTTAACCCGCTCCCTTGGCCTGACGAACTTTATCGGTAAAACAATACAAATTACTTTAGGTAATCCTGAAGCGACGGTTACCGCCTATCAAAAATCGCTCAACGTTGCCCTGATCGAAAAAATGACATCAGTTATTGAAATTTCCCTCAATGACCAGGTACCGGAGAGGGGTGAGGATTTCGTTAACAACCTTATTTACTTTTATAACCAGGGCGAGGTTGCCCAAAAGAATAATATAACCAAGAGTACGCTCAGTTTTATAGACAAACGATTGGATTCGCTGCGCGGCGAATTGAACATAGCGGAAACCAAGGTGGCCGGTTACCGCAGTGGTAATGGCATAACCGACGTGAATGCGCAATCGCAAATATATCTGCAGGATGCGCAAAGCAATAGCGCGAAGTTGAATGACATTAATGTACAATTAAATGTAATTAATAACCTGGAGAGTTATGTAAACACTCCGGGCAATAGTGATCAGAACGTTCCCTCGACTATGGGAATATCCGATCCGGGGCTGGTATCGCTGGTTCAAAAATTATCCGACCTGCAGTTGAAAAGAACGGAGATGCTGGGCAACACGCCGGCAGGCAACCCTGCATTTGAGCCAATAAACAAACAGATCGCATCCGTTAAACAGGCTATCAAGGAAAATATCAGGAATATCAAATCAAATTTAGTTGCTGCCCGCAACCAGGTGCAATCATACAAGGCACACGTTCAGTCATCTATCCAAAGCGTGCCTGGGCATGAAAAACAGTTAGGAAACCTGAACCGCCAGCAATCGGTAAAAGAGAATCTTTATACTTACTTGCTGCAAAAACGCGAAGAGATATCCTTACGCTATGCATCGGCCATGCATGATGCGCGCATGGTAGACATGGCTTATACCGTGCCGCCAAGCGCTACAAAAAAATATACCCCTTTTCTGATCGCACTTTTGATGGGGCTGGTTTTGCCGGGCGGTTATATTTATGGTAAAGACATCGTTAAAAACAACATCACTAAGCGCCGGGATATCGAAGATGCAACCGAAGTACCCTTACTTGCCGAAATAAGCTATGTAAAGTTACCTTCGGAAATTGTGCTCAATAATGAAAAGAATAAGTTCAGTTTTACCTTAATTGAACAATTCAGGCATTTGCGCACCCAGCTTAATTTCCTGAACCCTGCGGGGCAAAAGGGGTTTGTTACCATGATCACCTCGAGTTTATCAAATGAGGGCAAGAGCTTTGTAAGCACCAATCTGGCAGTTTCGCTGGCCAAGGCGGGCAAGCGGGTTATTTTACTGGAAATGGATATTTATAAACCTAAAATATCCGCAATGTTCAATTTACCCGGGTCAAAAGGGTTATCCGATTACTTGTCCGGAAGGGCAACCCCGAAGTCGGTAGTTCAGCAGCCTGCGGGTTATCCCGAACTTGATATTATTGGGTGCGGCGAATTTATCGACAACTTTTCTGAACTGCTGGATCAAAATAAATTTAAGGAGTTATTAGAGGAATTAAAACCGGAGTATGACTATATTTTGGTTGATACGCCGCCGGTACACAGCATAAATGACGCCTATATAGTTGCTGCCTCCTGTGATGTGACGCTTTTTGTGGTTCGTTATAACCATACATCGAAAAGCTTGCTGCCTTTTATCCAAAAGCTGTATACTGAAGAGATGCTGCCAAATATGAACATCGTGTTTAACGGTTTAGCTGAAGGAAGGGACGGCGAAGGGTATAAATACGAAACCTACTATTATAACAAAAAAGCGCAGGTTTGATATCATCGGGCTAACCCCATCATACTGCGGCCCCAGTTGAAATATTAAAGTTGAAGACGTCGTAGCGAAGGCCAGCATTCGCTACGATGCCTTGTGACATCAATCAGTAGCCTGGCCCCCGGTTTTTGTGCATTAATTATGGAAAATAATGACCGGTTTTATTCCATAATAACCTTTTCAGAGAATTAATCAGGCGGAATGACAATAAATCCTTTCTGTTAAATAAATGAAATTATCGGGCTTTGCTTTAAAACCATTTCATGGATTAACAGGTTATGAAACATGGGTTGCGAAGTAAATCACATGCACTATAGTTACAAAACCAAAATAAAAATTAATAAAACAATTACGTGGTAAAGCGGATAAGGGAGTATATAAAATCATTAACGGGCGCAAATAAAGCCCGAACGGGAAACGTAACCTTCAATATTATTATGTCCTTTTTATTAAGGGCAATAAGCATTGTCGTTTCATTTTTAGTGATTTCATTTTCATTAAAATTGCTGGATACCAGTAAGTACGGAATTTGGCTTGCCATTTCTTCGACCGTAGGCTGGGTAAGTATACTGGACATTGGCCTCGCAAATGGCCTGCGGAATAAAGTAGCCGAATATCTGGCAATAAAGGATAACGGACAGGCTAAAATAGCTGTCTCGTCCACCTATGCTATCTTGTTTATAATCATGATCCCCATCATGCTGTTCACCTGTTTCGGTTTAAAGTTTATAAACTGGAACTCGGTATTTAATACCAGGTTAAATGAACAGGAGCTGCTTTATACGCTTATGACAGTTTTTATCGGGTTATCGCTGCAGTTTATATTAAAACCGATCTCGTCAATACTGCAGGGCGACCAGAAAATATATAAATCCAATCAAATTCAGTTGGTATGTAATTTTGTGCCGCTTATACCCATTATTTTTTTCAGCCAGTATTTAAAAGGCTCAATGGTGGCAATGGCATTTGCACAAACCATACTGCCGGTTTTTGTACTGTTGGTTTATACCGTAATTTTATTCAGGTCGCGCTACCGCGATATTCAGCCTTCGATAAAACATATCAATTTAAAAAAAAGCAAATCACTCTTTGGTCTTAGCTTTGCGTTTTTTATTGTACAAATTGCCGGGGTATTCCTTTATTCCACAACCGAATTAATTATAACCCGTGAGTTTGGCGGCTCGGATGTTACACTCTATAACCTGCTATTCAAATATTTCTCAACCGCGGGGTTGGTATTTAATATTATTTTGGCAACCTATTGGAGCGCATTTACAAATGCCTTTGCTTTACGCGATTTTACCTGGATAAAAACCAGTATATCAAAGCTGCTCAAAATCTCCTGTTTGTTGCTGCTTGTAATAATAGTTCAGCTGGTTTTGGTAAAACCTGTATTTAATATTTGGGTTGGCAAACGCGTACAGGTGCCTTTAATGTTAAGCTTAACCATGTGCGTATATTTTGGTGCAAATCTTTTTACCTCAATGTATACCATTGTGCTAAACGGAACGGGGAAAGTGAAAATGCAGTCCATTGTGTCCATTATTACCGCCGCTTTACACATACCGGTTGTTTTGTTTTTCATCAGGTATTTACACCTCGGTTTAAATTCGCTTGTATACGCCAGTATTTTATGGACAGTGATTCAAGTTATCGTCTGGAAAAATGAAATACGCTCGGTTTTAAAGCTCGAACACAAACGCGGGGAACCGAGTGTTGTTTATAATGAACAAATAGCGATCATAAATAGTTAGCCGGGCATGTATTACTTTATAACCGTTCTCTTCGTTCTACTGTCAGCAAAAGGATCGTTCCTGTATTTCGGAAACGTTTGGTGGTTTCTGATTGATTTTATAATTATTTGGGTTGGACTCGAAAAAGGAAGATTTACTAAAAAAGACTTTAGATTCCTGGTAATTTTCTCGTCTGTTTATATTGGGTACTGCACATTCCGTTCCGTTTTCCTGGTTCATTTGCCTGTAAGTTTTTGGCTAAGCGATATAGCGTTTTTGTTCAAATTCCTGCTCACCAGCTTTCTTTATTGTGCTGTGTTAAAAGATAAAGCTATCCATTACCTAACCAGGGTAATCATCCAGTTAGCGATCATATCAATACCTCTTTATGTACTGCAATTAATTTCCGGTGATTTGGTTTATAATTTCGGGAAGCTCATTAACCTGCCACCCCATTTTACCAATTTGCAGTATACAAATTTCCTGGTTTTTACTTATGTAAAACAACATGCCATCAGAAATTCGGGTTTTTCGTGGGAGCCTGGTGCATTTGGCTACTTCCTCAATATGGCGCTTATTATGCACCTGCTTACAAATAATTTTGTTTTTGATAAAAAGGCAAAATGGGTTGTCGTGGCTATTATTACCACCTTATCTACTACCTCATTTATTGCATTGCTGGTTATTGTTCTTATATGCCTGAGAGCGAGGGGGGTGAAGTTAGGTACGCTAATTATTTTTATTGTACCGGCCCTGTTTATTATGATATTTCAGCTTCCTTTCCTATTCGAAAAGATAGCTTATATATATAATCGTGACTCGGAGGATATGAACAATATCGACTTTTTGAGCCGTTGGTATTATCAAAGAGGACAACAGATGCCGTTAAACCGGTTTTCAAGCATGCTGTACCTAATCCAACTATTCGGTACCAATTTGATCTGGGGAATTTCGAACATTTACGAAGATTCAGTTCCGATTCTGAAAACTATAAATATTTCAAATGGCATTTTTGCATTTATGGCCAAGTTTGGGTTCATCGGGTTAGCCTATTTGCTTGAGAGGTGTTACGTGTTATTCAAAAAATATACGTATAGCATGGAAATAAGTTTATACTGTGTGGTGGTCATACTTATTCTTGGATTCGGGGAGCAAATATTTCTGATACCCTTAATGATGTGCTTTTTCTTTTTATACTATTATTCAGAACCTGAAGAATCTGAGGAGCACATGATAGAGCTGGATCCGGAGCAGCCGGTAACCAGGCGCCCCGCCTTTAAGAGAAGGATAGGTATGAATGTTTCCAAAATGGAATAATCACTCACTGAAATAATACTTGATGAGATGTACTACTTTATCACCCTTCTTTTTGTTTTTCTTTCCTCGAGGGGCTCTTTTTTTTATTTTTCAAATATATGGTGGATTTTGATCGACCTGATCATTATATGGGCTGGCCTGGAAAAAGGAAGATTTACTAAAAGTGATTTTAGACTGTTCCTGACCTTTTCATTGATTTACATTGGATTTTGTACCATCCGGTCACTCTTCCTGGTTCATTTGTCAATGGGTTTTTGGCTCAGCGATATTTTATTTTTATTCAAATTTATTTTTACGAGTTTTCTTTACTGTGCCGTTTTAAAGGACAAGGCAATTCATTACTTAATAAAGGTTATTACCCAGCTGGCAATAATCTCGATACCTTTTTATTTTTTGCAACTGATATCGGCTGATTTGGTTTACGCCTTTGGCAAGCTTATTAACCTTCCCCCACATCTCCCCGGTCGCGAATACGTCAATTTTATAGTATTTACTTATGTAAAACAACATGCCCTGCGCAATTCGGGCTTTTCATGGGAGCCCGGAGCATTTGGGTTCTTTTTAAATATGGCACTGATGATGCACTTGTTAACCAATGCATTTACTTTTGATAAAAAGGCGATTTGGCTTGGCCTGGCAATCATTACCACACTCTCAACTACCTCATACCTAGCGTTATGGATAATTATCTTTTTATACTTCAGGGCTAATGATGTAAAATTTAGCAAACTAATGTTCTTTATAATTCCGGTGGCATTAGTACTTGCTTTCCAGTTACCGTTTCTGTTAAACAAGATAAGTTTTATATATGCCAATGATTCGCAGGACATGATGCGTATCGAATTCCTGAGTAAATGGTATTATAAGCATGGAGAACAAATGCCGTTAAACCGATTTTCGAGCATGATTTACCTATGCCGGTTATTTGGCGCCAATATGATATGGGGTGTTTCAAATATCTTCGAAGAAACTGTGCCGATCCTTAAAAACATAAATATTTCAAATGGCATTTTTGAATTTATGGCAAAATTTGGTTTGCTGGGATTGGTCTTTTTTTTAAACAGGTGTTATAGTTTGTTCAGAAAATTTACAACTGTCGAGATAAGTCTGTATTGTTTACTGGTAATTCTTATCCTGGGTTTCAGCGAGTCGATATTTGTGGTGTCGTTAATGATATGCTTTTTTTTCCTGTATCACTATTATTCCGAATATAATGGCGCTGTAGACGAGGAGCCACTAACGCGTGGCCTGGCAATCAAAACGGTAAAAAATGCCCGCCTGCTAAAATTGTAAAACGCTAAAACTTTATTGGTTGAATTACATTATATAAACAAATTAAATAAAAAAGATTTTGAAAGTACTTTGGTTTTCCTTATCCCCCGGACTAAGCAGCGCTCACCTAAACGACAACTATAAAGGCTGCGGATGGATAAAAGCCCTCGAGAAAAATATACAGGATAAAGTCGAGCTGTCTATAGTGTTTTACCAGGACAGGTTTATTGAGCCATTTACGTTAGGGCCAACGAAATATTTTCCGGTCAACAGGTATAAACACGGCAAATTTTCAAAAGCGAAAAGGCGGCTGTTTAATGGCATTGAAGACGAAGATGATGTTAAGGAATTTGTTCAGATAGTTAATGAGGTTAAGCCCGACCTGATTCATGTACACGGCACAGAAGGGCCTTTTGGCCTGGTGCAAAAATTTGTGGATATCCCAACTGTTGTGTCCATTCAGGGTACTATCACTGTGTACAGATACAAGTATTTTTCAACGATTTCGTACCTCGATACACTCAGATTTTCGCGCTTAAAGGATCTTTTACTTTTGCGCTCATTTGTTAACGTTTATAAAGAGTTTGCAAAAAAGGCGGCGAGGGAGCAGGAGATTTACGACCATTCAAAACACTTTATAGGCCGAACAGCATGGGACAGGCGGGTTACGCTGGTTATGGCGCCCGCAGCCGGATATTATCACAATGATGAGATTTTACAGGACTCATTTTACAAGTATGAATGGAAAAATAAATTAGATGCCAAACTGATCCTGTTTACAACCAACGGCCCCAATATTTATAAGGGGATTGAAACCTTGCTGGATTGTACGCATTTGCTTGACGGTATAAATGTTAATTACGAATGGCAGGTTGCCGGGCTCAGCAGAAATGATGAGGTGGTGAAAATCGCATCCAAAAGCATTGGGAAGCCGGTGTCAAATAATATTAAGTTTATGGGTAAACTTGACGAAGAGTTGCTGTCGCAGACGCTATTAAAGGCTCATATATACATCTCGGTCTCACACATCGAAAATAGTCCCAATAGCTTATGCGAGGCGCAAATTTTAGGTTTGCCGTGTATTGCTACACATGCGGGTGGCACAAACAGTTTACTGGAAGATGGCGTCGAGGGTATCTTAATTCAGGACGGCGACCCTTACGTGATGGCGGGTGCAATAATTGAAATGAAAAACAATTTTGATAAAGCAATTGTATATGGAGAGAACTCCCGGAAAAAGGCATTAAAAAGGCATGACCCGGAAAAAATAACAAATGATTTATTAGAAATTTATAAAACCATTTTAAACAGAAATTAAGGACTATATGCAAAATAAGTTGAAAATTGCTGCGCTTGCATGTTCCTACAATAGGTTAGAGAAGACGGCTTCATTTTTAAAAAGTGTATTATCTCAATCGCTTCCGGAAAATTACGCACTGGAGGTATATCTTTTGGATGATAATTCTCCTGACGGGACTGCAGATTATGTCCGCAATCATTTCCCTTCGGTAAAACTTGTTGAGGGCAGCGGTTCTTTGTTTTGGGCCGGAGGGATGCGAACACTTTGGTCGCATGTACTAAAGCAAGACGATTACGACTTTTATTTACTGCTTAATGACGACGTGGTGTTGTACGACGGAGCGATAGAGCGATTGCTGGCTGCTTACAACCTATCCAAATTTCCTGATAATATTATACTCGGCAGCGTACAACACCCGGGCAAACCTAAAGTTACTTATGGTGGTTTCAAACTGACAAGTAAGCTAATGGGGTTAACTTCGTTAGAAACACCTGATCCGGACAATTTAAAAGCCTGCGATATAGGGAACGCAAATATTATGTTGGTCGACCGTTCAACGGTCAATAAAATAGGAATTTTATCAGACGCATATACCCATGCCTTTGCCGACTTCGACTATACATTAACCGCCAATAAAAATGGTGTGAAAGTTTGGCTTGGCCCGGGTTTTTATGGCTCCTGCGAAAATGATCACGGCCTGAGTTGGCTTCCGCAAACCACTCCTTTAAAAAAGCGCATCGAATATTTATACAGCCCTAAGGGAATAGCCCTTAAAGAATACATGCTTTATATTAAAAGGCATTTTCCGTACGCGTTACCTGATAAATATGTAAAAGCCTGGTTAAAAACACTATTCCCCTTTGTGTACGATACCTTTAAAAAAACGACATAAGCCATAACATTAGAGCCGGTCCTCACTTTTTTTGCTAATTGGATTTAATAAGCGGTTAATAATCAAATAAAAGTCAATAGAGATATGACGAAAGTTTTAATAATGCATAATGATTTGCGGGCCTACTGGAAACGAAGAGTATTTTTTTTGCGCGATTTTTTAAAATCAAAAAATATTTACCTGTATGCCGTTGAATTATTCGGAAAAGGCTCTCCGTACGAATTTGATCCGTTTATACAAACTGAAACCTGGTGGGACTGCCTCTTTCCCGAACATAGTTTTGCAGACCTGTCGGCAGCACAAATTAAAAAAGCGGTGTTTAAAAAGTTGGATGAGATTAACCCGGATGTTATAATAGCAGGATCTGTGGCATTTTCATCTGGCGCGCTGGGCTTAAGGTGGGCCAAAAGAAATAAAAAGAAATTTATCATGTTTGATGATGCCAAAGCCACCGATGTAAAAAGAAACCCCGTTGTACAAACAGTAAAAAATTTAATCATCAATCAAATCGACGCATTTTGGCTTCCGTCAACAAATTATACCGACGAATACGCGGCGCTTTATAGTAAAAAATCAGTGCATTATTTTTTTGGTTTTAATTGTATTGACAACGATCTTTTTAAATTCCACGGCGAAAAAAGCTTTAACAATGGAAAGATCATCAGCGTTTGCCGGTTGGTGCCCAAGAAAAATATGGAAAACCTGTTAAAGATATGGCAGTTTGTTGAAGAGAATAATGATTACTACAAACTTACCATAATTGGGGATGGGCCGTTATTAAATGACTTAAAAATACTTGCAAACACATTGGGCCTTCACCGGGTGGAGTTCCTGGGCGCCGTACCGAATGATCAGTTACCAAAATATATGCATGAGGCCGATGCGTTTATATCATCCAGTTTAGCCGAAAGTTGGGGGTTGATGGTTAACGAGGCTATGGCGGCCGGCTTACCTGTATTATTAAGCGACAGGATAAATGCAGCGGGCACCCTGCTCAAAGAGGGCATCAATGGGTATGGGTTTGATGCTCAGAATATCCATGAAATGCAGAAAAAGGTAATGGACTTTATTGACTTGCCTGAAAACGAAAAGAAAGAAATGTCTAACAACTCATTGCGGATCATAGGTACAATGGACTACGAAAATATGGGCACCCAACTGGTATCAATGCTTAAAATATTGGCTGCTGAACCGCCTAAAAAAATTGGATTGCTGCCCTATACCGCCATTAATTTATGGCCCGGAAGATATAATACAAAAGGGTGGGATAACGTGAAGCAATAATAGCTTGCGTTGGTTTGCCGTCAATGGCGTAGCTGTCAAAAACTCTAACTGTTAACCATGCTGATACCTGGAAATATAATTGCGAATGCCGACGATTTTGGTTTAAATACCGCTGTTAACAAAGGTATATTACATTGCTACCAAAATGGTTACATCAACAGTACTTCAATAATGACCAACCGGTTGAATTTTGAGGAGGCCATCGATATGATACATGCGAATAAGATCATAACCGATGTGGGTTTGCATGTTGATTTTATAAATTTTAAACCGGCCAGCGACTTTCCGGATAAAAAGTTCCTTACGAGTTCAGGTATCTGGGACCAGAAAAAAACAGATGATGTGTTTAACTTTTTTGATTCCCAAACAAAGCGTTTTTTTTTTGACGAGATCGATGCGCAGATTCAAAAGGTACTTAAAACAGGCGTAAAGCTTACCCACATGGATACCCATCGCCATATTCACATTTTGCCGTGTTATTTCAAGATATTTATCAGAATTGCCAAACAATATAACTTGAAACTAAGGCTCGCACAAAGTTTTAATGAAGGAAATTATCTCAAGTTCCTCTACAGGAAATTCGTGAACAGAGAAATTAAAAAAGCCGGTTGCAACTATTCTGATTCTTTTAAAACAGTAGGTTATTTTTTAAACCATACTTACGATATTAATTCGCCGTTAACAACGGAAATTATGCTTCATCCGCTGATGAATGATTCGGGCGGGTTAACTGACCATTACTCAGCAGCTGATATTGTCGGTTGGATCTCGTGGCTAAAACAGTTCAATAAAGTTTAATTGTATTAAAATGAAAACCAGTTTTTTTTTTATCGTAGCGGGCGCATTAGCCTTAAGTACTAAAGGTGCGAAACCGGGTTTCTCGTATGCGATAAATCTCAACGGGTATCACGACCTAACCATCACTGGTAAAGTTATAAATGGCGGTTCAGTTCCGGCCATAACGCTAACCAATTGCCATAATATACATATCACTAAAAATAGTTTGGGAAATTCAGCTGATGCCGGCATTTATCTTCACAATTGCTATAATATTACCATTGATTATAATAAGATAGCCAACGTAAGCACCGGTGTGTATGTTGTAAATATATCAGGGGGTGGCATATCGGTCACCCATAACCAATTCCGTAACATGCATGGCCCTATGCCGCGCGGACAGTTTGTGCAATTCAATAACGTTAACGGCCCCTATAACACAATAAGCTATAACCGGGGCGAAAATATACCTGGAGAAAGCAACCCCGAAGACGCAATTAACTTATTTAAAAGTACCGGCACTCCCGATAGCCCCATTAAGATAGTTGGCAACCGGATAAGGGGCGGCGGGCCGAGCAAGTCTGGCGGTGGTATAATGCTCGGCGATAACGGTGGCGGCTACCAGGTAGCTTCCCGCAATATCCTGGTTGATCCCGGTCAATACGGTATCGCTGTTGCCGGGGGCGACCATATAGCACTGATAGGCAATGTGGTATATGGCCGGGCTCAATATTTCACCAATGTTGGTATATATGTGTGGGGCCAGGGTGGATATCACTGTTCAAATATTACCGTTAGCGGGAATAGGGTTAGGTTTATGAATGCTAAAAATATGGAAAACGATAGCTGGATAGGTACAGGCGAAACAAAGCCGGCGGGGTGGGATACCAATGAATGGGGCGCACAGATAGGTCCCGCAATTTTACCCCGGGCCGTCGTTTCATTTTAATTTAAATTAAATACTATCAAAGCCAAGGCGTCAATGCTTTGGCTTTTCTTGTTTATTTATACCGTTGTTTCAATGGCTATTTTCGAAGGGAAATGTCATTGTGGGAAATAAAAATACTATAATTTAATCTTAGGCTATTTTTAATAAGTATAAAGGTGTCAATTATTTTCCTAAAATTAAAAGTGTATATTTTATTGGACGATATCTTATACAGCGTTTTGGTTTTTTTTTCGAAAAAAGCCCATGCGATGCTACTTCGGCCCTTAGTCGGTCAATTTCCTCAGCTAATTTCAAAATAGTGCCGCGCTCATATCGGGTTTAAATGGGTCTATTTGTCGCTGATTTTCAGTGTATTATAGATAATCGACATGTTTGCGCCGGTTTTATTTTCTATTTTGTTAAAGCAATTTCTTTAAATGGCTTAATACTTGCATTTAAGGTATTAATATTAATCAATGATAAATATATTGATTGATAAAACAACTTAAAGGAATTAAAATATAAAATTAGTTAATGTAATTAACCAAATGGAAAGTCTCTCTACCGTTCAACTGTCAGGATATTCAATCTTAAGCTCTGATGTAAGTCAGCTAAAATACGACAGCAAATGTATTATAAATACTGTTAATCAATATTCGTACATTATTGCTGAAAATGATAAAGAATTTAAAAATGCCTTATTAAATTCTGATGTTTTATTGCCTGATGGCGTTGGTGTAACAGCTGCGGTTAAGTTAATAAATAACCAGTCGATCAAAAAAATTGCAGGTGCAGATGTGCACGAACATTTCCTGAATAAATTAAATGCAGAAGGCGGAAGCTGTTTTTACCTGGGCGCTTCTGACGCAACCTTAGGGAAAATAAAAGAGAAAATCAGCCGGGAATATCCCAGCATTAAAGTTGGTGTATACTCTCCTCCGTTTAAACCATCTTTTTCTGACGAAGAAAATGCCGAAATGATCAGCAAAGTTAACGAATTCAAACCGGATGTGCTTTTTGTTGGCATGACCGCTCCCAAGCAGGAAAAATGGATATACAAGCATAAAGATAATTTAGACGCAGGCGCTGTTTGCGCAATAGGCGCTGTTTTCGATTTCTTTGCAGGAACAGTTAACCGCCCGTCTAAATTTTGGCAAAACCTGGGCCTTGAGTGGTTTGTACGTTTGGTTAACGAGCCAAAACGTATGTATAAAAGATATCTGATTTACGGCCCTGCATTTGGTGTGGAGCTGTTAAGGATGAAAATAAACCAACTTTCTGGTAAATTCGCTCCCCATGTTCCGGAGAAACTGGCCCCTCAATATATCTCTCAAACCCAGCTTAATTATAATAACAATAAGTTAGCGGCTTAAAGATTCTTCCTTCAAGTATAAATAGTTTTTCTTTGTGATTCCTGAATCATTTTGGAAAACTATTTTTTTTTTTGAATGTTATTAAGCTGAATTTAAATAAAAGTATTATCATTAAATCAAAAATAAATTGTTAAAATTTGAGTGTACATTACTAAAACCCTCCCTATAAAAAACATGAAAAAAAGAGCTTTAATCACGGGCATAACGGGCCAGGATGGTGCATACCTTGCTGATCTGCTTCTCTCAAAAAATTATGAAGTCCACGGTATAAAACGTCGCAGTTCGTTATTCAATACCGACCGTATAGATCACCTATACCAGGATCCACATGAGGCAAACATTAGTTTCGTTTTACATTACGGCGATTTGACCGACTCTGCCAATATTATCCGCATCATTCAGCAGGTACAGCCTGACGAGATTTACAATTTAGGTGCGATGTCGCATGTAAAGGTGAGTTTCGACACACCTGAATATACTGCTAATGCTGACGGCATTGGTACGCTGAGGATTTTGGAAGCCGTACGGCTGTTAGGTTTAACCGAAAAAACCAGGATATATCAGGCATCAACTTCTGAGTTGTATGGTTTGGTACAGGAAGTTCCGCAACGCGAAACAACGCCGTTTTATCCACGTTCGCCTTACGCCGTCGCTAAATTATATGGCTATTGGATCACTGTAAACTATCGCGAGGCTTACAATATGTATGCCTGTAACGGGATTTTGTTTAATCACGAAAGCCCGTTGCGCGGCGAAACATTTGTAACCCGTAAAATTACCCGTGCTGCAGCAAAGATAGCTATGGGGCTGCAGGGCAAGTTATTCTTAGGAAACCTGGATGCCAAGCGGGATTGGGGGCATGCCAAAGATTATGTTGAAGCCATGTATCTTATTTTGCAGCAAGACAAACCCGAGGATTTTGTAATTGCTACAGGTATTACTACAACCGTGCGCGATTTTGTACGCATGGCTTTTGCACAAACCGGTATCACTATAGAGTTTAAGGGCGAGGGCATCGACGAAAAAGGATATATTGTAAGCTGCAGTAACCCCGATTATCAACTGGAAGAAGGCATAGAGGTGGTAGCGGTTGACCGCGAATATTTCAGGCCCACTGAAGTGGAATTATTAATCGGCGATCCGACAAAAGCACAAACCCAATTGAACTGGAAACCAAAATATGATCTGCAGGGATTGGTTAACGAAATGGTGGCTGCCGACCTGGAACTTTTCCGCAGAGAAAGGCTTTTGGTTGACTCCGGCTTTGTTATCAAAAATCAATACGAATAGTTGAGAAGCGCTCTACGTCGTTCTTAATATAATTGTGATTTTTTTTTGCTTTAAGGGACTCGGTTTTTTAGCCGGGTCCTTTTGCTTACGGCATAGTCTATTTCGTAAACTCTAAAATTTATATAATTTAGGGGCCGCATGGAAGCAAAAAATAACAAAAAAACTATCTGGGCATGGTGCATGTTCGACTGGGCCAATCAATCCTACAATATGGTTATCACGTCAACCATATTCCCCGCCTACTATGTTTACTACACTACTAACCAAAAAACCCATAATGATGTGGTTACATTTTTTGGCCACAAGTATGTAAATACGGTATTGCAAACCAATATACTGGGCCTCTCATACCTGATGATCGTGGTGATGCTCCCTATATTAACTTCCATAGCTGATTACCGGGGTAATAAGAAGCGCTATCTTCAATTTTTCACCTGGATAGGCGGTTTGGCTTGCGCGGGTTTGTTTTTTTTCAAACCGGGCAGCAGTCTTGAGCTTCCTCTAATTTTTTACGGTTTAGCCTCTATCGGTTATTGCGGCGGCTTTGTATTTTACAACTCCTATCTTCCGCAGATCGCCACCCTGGAGCAGCAGGACGCGGTAAGTGCCAAAGGGTTTATTTACGGGTTTGTTGGAAGTATAGTTGTACAGATATTATGTTTTATCGTGGTGCTGTCTCCAAAAACCTTTGGGATCACCAGCGACGACTTGCCGGCGCGTATTTCATTCCTGATAGTGGCTGCCTGGTGGATTGGGTTTTCCGTAATTCCTTTTATCATGCTGCCAAAAGGCGAGCCCAACGCCGGTTCGCATAAATACAATGTATTAACCGGGGGGTTTAAAGAATTGGCCAAAGTATTTGGTAAGATCAAAAAAATGCCATTGCTGAAACGTTTTCTGGCGGCATTCTTTTTCTATTCAGTAGGTGTGCAAACCATTATGCTGGTTGCAGCCAACTTTGCTGCAAAGGAGCTGCACATGTCCGACGACCACCTGATAAGCATCATCCTGATCATACAGGTGGTGGCTATCATAGGCGCTTACATCACCTCCAAATCATCTGCCAAATACGGCAATGTTCGTACACTTATTGGCCTGGTAACCATATGGACAATCCTATGCCTGCTGGTTTATTTTATTGCGAACGAAACCCAATTTTATGTAGCCGCATTTTTTGTTGGGCTGGTTATGGGTGGGGTGCAGTCCCTGTCGCGCTCTACTTATTCAAAATATCTGCCTGAAAACATCCCGGACACAGCTTCATTCTTTAGTTTTTACGATGTAACCGAAAAAACATCGATAGTGGTTGGCTTATTTTGCTTCGCCCAGGTGGAATCGTTCACACACGAAATGCGCGATTCAGCCCTCGCCCTCGATATATTTTTCGCGTTAGGCCTGTTGTTGCTGGTTGTGCTGCTTGTAGCAGAGCGGAGATCCGCAAAACGGGTTGCAGTTGCTTGAGCGATATATGCGTAATGATTTGATTAATTTAGTTTTATATTTACAATAGTTTCGGCAACCCCAACCGGAAGTTTTGGCTTATATAACCTTTAACCAAATTATAAATGCTATGAAAAAATTATCATTACTATTTACCCTGCTGGTAATCGCTTTTGCCAGCAGTTCGGTGTATGCCCAATTTACCCAGGGCCAAATGGTTGACGAATGGCAACGCGCAAAACTTTATACGAAAGACTACCTCGATGCGATGCCGGCCGACGGCTATAGCTATAAAGCTACACCCGAGATCCGTTCTTTTGCGCAGCAAATGCTTCACCTGGCCGACGGGAATTATTTCATTGTCTCCTCGGCCGTGGGCCAGCCCAGCCCGATGGGACAAACTTCGGTTGAAAGAACAGTAGCGCCAACCAAAGAAGCCACAACAAAAGCGGTTATGGACAGCTATGATTATGTTATAAAAAGCCTGCAGGGCATGACGACCGCCCAGCTGCAGGAATCTGTCAAGCTCGAAGGTCACGAACTTTCGAAATCAGCTGCATTTGGGAAGGGTTTTGAGCACCAAACCCATCACCGTGGGCAAACAACCATTTATCTTCGTTTAAAGGGTGTAAAGCCGCCCCAGGAAAGATTATTCTAGTTAAAGCGTAACACAAATAAGGCCCGGTTCGAATTTCGAAACCGGGCCTTTTAATAGCAGGATTTATAATTAGTTAGCTATTAATTCTTACTGGTTTTGTCAAGTGCCGACATGGCGTTCACCTGGTATTGCACCGCAGGTTTGTAATTGCTGCCACCGATCTCTATTGCCATATTGTAATCAGCAATGGCCCTGCGATAATTGGTTTTGCTGGCGCCTAATTTATAATAAGCATAACCCCTGTTTTGAAAAGCTAATGCTGATTTTGGATCCAATTTAATAGCCTGGTCAAAATCTGTAATGGCTTCTGCGTAACGGTTTAAACTATTTTTTGCTAAACCTCGGTTAAGGTAGGCCGTCGCCGATTTCGGGTCAAGCTTAATAGCCCTATCGTAATCTGCAATTGCATCAGCGTACTGGCCTAAACTGTTTTTCGCCAGTCCGCGGGTATAATACGCATCCTGATAGGCAGGATCAATTATTATAGCCTGGTTCAAATCGGCTATAGCTTCATTATATTGGCCGGAACTGTTTTTGATGCTGCCACGTATCGCATAGGCAAATGCAGACTTAACGTTAAGATTAATAGCCTGGTCCAGGTCTTTCAAAGCTTCTTCATTTTGCCCCGATTTATTTTTCGCGTCTGCCCGGTTGGCAAAGGCAAGTATGTTTCTTGGGTCGAGTGTAATGGCCTGATCATAATCAGCTATTGCGTCAGTATATTTTTCCAGGTTTTTTTTGGCGTTGCCGCGATTCAGATAAGCATCAATGTATTTTGGGTCGAGGACGATGGTTTGGTCAAAGTCGGCCATGGCATTCTCATATTTTCCTAAATGGCTTTGTGCAATGCCACGGTTATAAAACGCATCGGTATATTTTGGTAAAAGCGCTATAGCCTGGTTGCAATCTTCTATAGCTTCAGCATAATGTTTAATGTTGTTTTTTAGATGGGCGCGGTTATTATATGCCTCGGCACATTTGGCATCTATGGTAATAGCCTCGTTTAAATCGCTCATTGCTCCGGCATAATCCTCCAATAAGTCCTTCGCCAGGCCGCGGTTATTATAAGCCTGGGCAAATTGCGGGTATAAGGCAATCGCCCTGTCAAAATCAGGTATAGCTTCTCTATAGTGTTTCAGATTGATCTTCGCATGGCCGCGATTATTGTAAGCTGGTTCAAATTTTGGCAACAAAGTAATGGCCTCGTCGAAGTCGGCGATGGCATCGGCGTACCGGCCCAAACTGTTTTTGGCAATACCCCGGTTGTTATACGCTATAGCGGATCTCGGCTCCAGGCTAATCGCATGGTCAAAGTCGGCTATCGCGTCCGCGAACTGCCCCAGTTCATCTTTTGCGTTACCGCGATTGATATAAAGTGTCGTAAAAGTGGGGTCGAGTTCTATTGCTTCATTATAGTCTTGTATGGCCTCAACGTACCTGCCAAGGTTACTTTTTGCGTATCCACGACTGTAAAACGCTTTTACACTTCCAGGGTCTATTTCGATAGCTGAAGTGCAGTCAATAATGGCTCCTTCAAAGTCTTTTTTGCTTGCTTTATTTATAGCCTGACTTACCAGGTCCTCTGCGGATTGTGCATACAGCATCTTCGCTGAGCATAATAAAAGAAATAACAGGTAGAGTATTCTTTTCATGGTATCTTACCAAACAAAACATTTAACGAATACAAACAATAAATATCGTACCAATTAAATGTTTTATCCATAAGTATAGTTTGTTTTTATACCTTTAATAGGCAATCTTTAAATAATAATTCGTTTCATTAAACTGAGAAGACGATTTTGGAAACACTACGTGATTGTTTAGCTCCAAAAACAGGCATACTATTCCTTGTGTTTAACAATATTAATTTTCTGAATAGTTAATTATTCAGGACAGTGGAGAGAAAATAGCGCACTAATGGATATGGATAAAAGATTGATAACGGGGCGGGGAGTCGGAATGGCCGTGGCATTTATAACTGAACTAAACCGGTTGTAAATGAGCTTTACACGCTTCGGCTTCAGGTTTTCTTAAAAAGGCAAAAGCAGGATCGGCCTTGCGCTATTCCTGCTTTTAAAATTAACTATCAACTGACAGTTATTACTCTGTTAGTTAGATACACAAACGCAAAATTTATTTATAAATTATAATTTGTTATATTAATTAAAAAATAATACAAATGGCCATCATTCCTCATTGGCAAGGGCTACAATATCACGGATGTTTTTGTCAAGCATATTCGTGGTTATTTCCAATAACATTAAATATTCCTTTTCATCTGCATAGTTTTCGCTCTTTATTAAGCTCATCAGCCCCATGATTGTACATACCGGGCCGCGTACCTCGTGCGACTGAATGGCGGCTATGTCTTCCAGCTTTTTTTGCTGAGACCTGATCTTTTCCTCGTAAACCTTCCTCTTTGTTATATCATTCGCGTTAAAAACCAGGCCTGTTATATTGCCTTTTAAACTGAGGGCCGGCGAAAATTCATAGGACCACCACGTGAACTCACTGTCCTGGTAAGCGACCTTTCGTTCAATAGTGAATTTTTCTCCGGCCAATGCCCTGTAGCAATTTTCGGTAACCATTTTAGCTGATGACGGGTGTATAAAATCCAGGATGTTATTTCCGGTGACCATCTTTTTGCCAAAAAGCCTTTTAATAAACTGCAGGGATGCTCTGTTAAAGTCAAGAATGTTCATATCCCGATCTAAAATGATATAATAACTATGAGACCTATCAAATACGGCGCGGAATTTAAAGGAAATGCATGCGAGTTCGGCCTTAAGCCTGGCAATTAGTTTTTTATCCTTATCAGCTTTTTCAAGATGGCTGGTTTTTGCCGAAACCCGGCGTGCGAAGGTTTTTAAATATTTTAATTTTAATCGGGCAGGGGCTAGTAACTGGTCGTTGTTTTTCATGCAATTTGTTGTTATACGTGCTTAATTAATAAATCATACCATAAGTATTAAAAATATTGTAGTTTGATTTACCTGGCAGCTGGATGAGAAATGAATTGCCTATTAAGCAAAGTTATCATAATAAGTCGGTTAAATACAGGCTTTTATTACCGGAAAAAAAAGACATGTATATATGGGCTGTATATATTTTTAGCTTTGCTTTATATGAATTTTCTTACCATTTTTGTTATTCCCCGCCGCTAAAAAACACAAATACTATGTTGAATGGGTAAAGTGAATCAAGAGAGTGCCAGCAGTTTGCAATTTCCAGTCGTTGGTATAGGCGCATCGGCCGGCGGGTTGGATGCTGTACGGGCATTTTTGCAGGCGCTGCCGGCTAAATCGGGCATGGCGTTTGTATTTATCCAGCATTTAAGCCCCGAGCATGAAAGCCTTTTACCCGAGCTGCTTCAAAAGGTGACTCCCTTTCCCGTTCAGCAAATCACTGATAACCTTCATGTTGAGCAGGATCATCTATATATTATCCCGCAAAATAAGGTGGTTACCGCGGTTGACGGCGCTTTGAAACTTGCTCCCTTAGACAAGAGTCATAAAAAAGGCAATACCATCGATCTTTTCTTTTCGTCGTTAGGCGTAGTGCATCAAAGCTTCGCGGTGGGTGTGGTTTTATCAGGCGCCTTAAGCGACGGAACATTGGGTTTACAAGTCATTAAATCGTACGGTGGCTTAACTTTTGCCCAGGATGAGGGATCGGCCGCTTTTGACAGCATGCCAAAAAGCGCGATCCGGGCTGGGGTGGTTGATTTTATTTTACCACCCGAAAAGATTGCCGAACGCCTAATTGCTATAAATCATCCGTTTCATGCTGATTATTCGCCAAAAGAAATAAACGAAACCGCACCACAGAAGGATAGCGAAATATTTAAACAGATACTTACAGTACTTCGTGTGCGCCGGGGGCTAGATTTTACCTATTATAAGCAGAGTACCTTAAAGCGCCGGATCATCCGGCGAATGGCATTGTCTAAAATAGACAAGCCTTCAGACTATCTGGGCTTTCTTCGCGAAAACAAGAATGAGCAAGATGCCTTGTATAACGACATGCTGATTTCGGTCACTAATTTCTTCCGCGACACGCAAACGTTTGAAGTTTTATGCGGTAAGTTATTTCCGGCCCTGGTCGACAAAAAAACGATCAATGAGGCGCTCAGGATATGGGTAGCCGGCTGCGCTACAGGTGAAGAAGCCTATTCAATGGCGATATGCCTGCAGGAGCAGCTGGGAGATAAAGCTGCCGCGATAAAGATACAGATATTTGCCACGGATGTTTCGGAAACCGCCATCGCAAAGGCACGTACGGGCGTTTACAAACAAAATGAGCTGGAAGGGATATCGCCATCGAGGCTCTCGCAGTTTTTTACCAAGCAGGATGGCAGTTACCAGGTAAGTAAGGTGATCCGGGATATGTGCGTATTCGCGCATCACAATTTGCTTAAGGATCCTCCTTTTTCTAAGATCGACCTGGTAAGCTGCCGCAATGTTTTGATCTACCTTGAACCTGTTTTGCAAAAGCGGGCCTTAACCACATTCCATTATTCACTTAACGAAGGCGGCTATCTGATGCTGGGCAAGTCGGAAACAGTTGGCACCAATACAGATATTTTCACAACCTTTAACGGCGCCGAAAAGATATATAAGAAAAAAGGTGCGATAGGAAGATTTATGACGGTAAGCTCTCCCGGACGGGAACAAAGCTTCCGGGATGCTGATAAAAATGTTCAAAGGGAAAGCACCGGCAAGGATATTTTTAAAATAGCAGACGAAGAGATACTGGCTAATTTTATGCCGCCCGCGGTATTGGTCAATGAAAAGTTCGACGTGGTTCAATTCCGGGGAGCAAGCGAAACATGGCTTGTGCCCCCGGCCGGTAAACCTAGCTATAATGTGTTGAAAATGGCGCGTGAGGGGCTTGCCTTTGAATTGCGCAACATCCTGCACCAGGCGAAGAAAACGAATTTGCCTGCCCGTAAATTTGCTATCTTTTTTAAACTGAACGGACTGCAGCATTTTGTAAACATACAGGCGATTCCCTTGAAGGATACGTCGGAACCGTATTTTCTGCTCGTTTTCCAAAGCGCTTCATCAACGGGCATTCAGCAAATTTCCGACGCCATTATTCCTACATCCGAAAATGCTACTTATAATGTAAGTGAATTACGCATTGAACAGCTGGAAAAAGAATTGACACAGGCCAGAGCCGATATGCGCGCAGTAACCGAAGAGCAGGAAACCGCTAATGAAGAATTACAAAGCGCCAACGAGGAGCTGCTTTCCGGAAGCGAAGAATTGCAAAGCCTGAACGAGGAGTTGGAAACTTCGAAGGAGGAACTACAAAGCACCAACGAGGAAATAATGATCGTTAACAAGGAACTGCTAGACAGGAACGATCAGTTAAATAGTGCCCGTTTATATACAGAGAGTATTGTGAATACCATTCGCGATCCGTTAATTATCCTTGATAAGGATTTGAGAGTAAAACGGGCGACCAGCGGTTTCTATAATAAATTCAGAACAACAGAAAAGGAAACGGAAGGCCAGCATATATTTGACCTTAGCAACGGGCAGTGGGATATCCCCAAATTGAGAGAATTGCTGGAAAATATTCTCCCTGCAAAAAAGGAACTAACAGATTTTGAGGTTACCCAGTCTTTCCAGTTTATCGGCAAAAAAACCATGTGCCTTAATGCCAGGCAAATAGATTATATATATGGCGAACAGCTGATTTTGCTTGCCATTGAAGATATTACCGATAAGAGAAAAGTGGAACTTGGCCTGGCTGAAGCGGAACGCTTATTAACTGAAAGCAAGGAACGTTTAAAGTCTGCGGTTGATTCAGCCGGCCTGGGTACCTGGGACTATGATCCTGAGACAAAAGAGCTGATCTATGACAAGCGCTGCCGCGAAATATTCGGCCTGCCGCTTGCAAGCCTTTTAGACATGTCTTCATTCCTGGAAATGATTCACCCAGATGATCGGTTCGATGTAGAGAACAAGATCAATGAGATGATGCTTAATAAATATTCCGGTGAATTTGACATTGAGTACCGCACTATTCTTATTAATGAGAGAATAAAATGGCTGAAAGCCAAAGGAAAGGCTTACTTCAGCGAGAAAGGTGACCCAACCCGTATCATCGGCACCTTACTGGATATTACCACGCAAAAATTGCTTGACCAGGCCACCAACGAACTGCTGATGAAAAAGGATGAATTTATCAGCATTGCCAGTCACGAATTAAAAACACCTATAACCAGTTTAAAAGCCGCCCTGCAAATGCTGGAACGTTCCACTCAAAGTGAAGAGATGAAACAGGCGCATAGCTTTGTGCTCAAATCGATCAGGCAGGTTGACAAATTGATTGAACTGGTGAAAGATCTTTTAGATGTTACAAAGATCCAATCCGGCAAACTGGAACTGAAGAAAAGCAAGTTTTCGCTGGATGAGTTAATAGCGGAATGCAGCGAAGAAATACAAAATGCTTCGGAAAAGCATCAGTTGATTATAGAAGGGGAGAAGAATATTGAAATTTATGCCGACAAGAACCGGCTTGAACAGGTGATGCTGAACCTGCTTTCAAATGCGATCAAGTATTCTCCCGGGGGCGAAAAAGTAATTTTAAAAGTAAGCAAATCAGGAAAGGAAATAAAAATAGAGATTACGGATTTTGGCATTGGTATCCCAAAGGACAAACAATCATTATTATTTGACCGTTTCTACCGGGTTGCAGATAATTCACAAAAATTTGCCGGCCTCGGCCTTGGATTGTACATTTCTTCCGAAATCATCAGGCGCCATGGCGGCAGTATAAATATTGAAAGCGAAGAGGGTAAGGGTTCCACTTTTTGGTTTACTATGCCCGAAACAAACGGACAGGTCATGGCGAATTATATTGATATAGAGTAAGCAATTTGTTTTGTCACCCTGAGTGGTAAAATTGAAAGCGCTGAAGGTGAAATGCCCCCATTTTATTTACAGGAAGGGAACCTTACGCCGTATTCGTTGCCGGGATGGTAAACTTAAAGGTAGTTCCAACGCCGACGGCGCTTTCCACATCGATGGTGCCGCCATGCTGGGCGACAAAATCGTTTACCAGCATAAGGCCCAGGCCGCTGCCCATTTCGTTGTTTGTACCGGATATGGAGATATTGCTATCCTTGTTGAACAATTTTTTCTGAACTTCCTCCGTCATGCCTACGCCCGAATCTTCAACAAACACGCGCACCATATTGCCTTCCGTTTTTGCGTTGATAATGACAGAACCGCCCTGCGGCGTATATTTAATGGCATTGGTGACTAAATTTTGTACAATTGAACGCAGCATTAAGGGATCGGCTTTAACAAAAATGCCTTTAGGGGTTTTGTTTTCCAGCCTGATCTTCTTATGTGTGGCGTTGGGTTTTAACAGATCAAGGGACTCATCAATACCTTCGGCCAGGCGCATCTTTTCGGGGTTGAAATTTGTTTTTTCGCTTTGTTTTTTAGCCCAGTCAATTACTTCATTAAGCTGATCAAGCAACTTATTGGATGTGCGGTGAATGATCTGCGACAGCTGTTTGACCTTGCCGGGATCTAAATTTTCCGGGTCATCGCTTAACTTAGCCGATGATGCCAGCAGGGCCGTGAGCGGGTTGCGCAGATCATGCGAAATAACTGAAAGAAACTTATCTTTTGATAAATTGAGCGCCTTTAGTTCTTCATTTAGCCGTTCCAGTTCGGCGGTGCGTTCAAAAACACGCTTTTCCAGGTCCTGGTTAAGTAACATCAAATCGTTATTGATCGCTTTTACATGCTCTTCCTGCTGCCGTAAAAGCCGGTTCTTTTTGTGCAATTCGGCAAATACAGCAACTTTCGACCTTAATATTTCAGGGTTAAACGGCTTTCGTATAAAATCAACCGCGCCGGCCTGGTAACCCTTAAACATGGCGGCTTCTTCATAATCATGCGCGGTGATAAAAATGATGGGAATGTGCTTTAGTTTGTCGCGCTGATAAATAAGTTCCGCGGTATCATATCCGTCCATCGTTGGCATTTTAACGTCAAGCAGGATAAGCGAAAAATCTTCCTCCTTTAAAAGTATCCTGAGTGCTTCTCTGCCGGAAGTAGCCTTGGTGAAGACGTAGTCATCTCTCTCCAGGGCCACCTCCATCGACATGAGATTATTAGAATTGTCATCCACCAACAGGATCTTAATGGCCCTGTCGGCCGCTTTTTTCGTTGCTTTTCTCATCCTGTTTAAACAAAGCGCGCTGCGCGGTTCCGGCTAAAATAAATTATACATTGAAATATCATACGGTGCAACGCACTTCAGGCCGTTTATTTTATAAGCCAGACTTTCATTAATGCTAACAACTGGTCGGTTTTAACCGGCTTGGTGATATAATCTGATGCGCCCGCTGCAATACATTTTTGCCTGTCGCCGATCATAGCCTTGGCCGTAACCGCGATGATAGGCAACATTTTATTTTTCGGATCCTTACGGATCATTTGTATTGTCTCGTAGCCGTCCATTTCGGGCATCATGATGTCCATCAGCACCATGTCGATCTTTTTGTCGTTGTTCAATATCTCCAGCGCTTCCCGACCACTTTCGGCAGTTATGGCCTCTATATTCGACCTTTCAAAAACAGCAGTCAGGGCAAACAGGTTCCGAACGTCGTCGTCCACTACCAGCACACGTTTTGACTCCAGTATATCATTATTAACACGAATACCGTCAATCAGTTTGAGTTTGCTATCGCTAACCAGCTTTTTATTTACGTGCAATAATACCAATATCTCTTCGAGCAGCTGAACGTGCGATGAAGGCGTTTTGGTGATGATGCGGTGGTTAAGCCGTTTTAACTGTACAAGTTCGTCCTGTGTGAAGTCCCTTGCCGAATGTAAAATGATCGTCGTCTGCGGTTGTTTTACTGAATTGATCTTGTTCAGCAGATCCATGCCGTTTGCATCGGGTAATGTATAATCCAAAACTATACAATCAAATTGCTCCTTTTTCAAAACTGTAAGGCCCTTTTTCGCTGTGGTAGCGGTTACCAGTTCTATGCCATCGTTTGATAGCAGGTCGGATATTCTTTGCAATTCGCTTTCATCGTCTTCAATGATCAGCACACGTTTTTTAACGCGCTCATTAAAGGTAACGATTCCGTCGATCAGCTCATCGAGCAAGTTGTTGGACAGCGGCTTTAAACTGAAGCTTTTAGCTCCGAATTTTAGTGCCATTACCCTGTTGTCTTCGCCCGAGATGATGTGAACAGGAATGTGACGATAGTTAATATCGCTCTTCAGCATCTTCAGCACCTTCCAGCCATTGGACTCCGGCATGTTTACATCCAGGGTTATAGCAATAGGGGCAAATTTCAGGATCGTATCGAAAATCTCGAGGTAATTCAGGGCAACAATCACTTTAAGCCCGTGATCATGCGCCTTGTCGATAACTATTTTCGTAAAACGCGCATCGTCTTCGATCACCAATAAAACCTTGTCTTCCGACGAAATTGCATGCCTGTCGTCATCGATAACCAATTCAGCTGTTTCGACCTGGGTAGTTTTTGCATGCTGAAGCTGGCGTGGCTCTTTAGCGGGAGCCAATACCACTGATTTGTCTTCCTGGTATTTTAATGGCAGGTAAAGGGTAAATGTGCTTCCTTTACCTAGCTCGCTGCCCACAACAATAGTGCCGCCTAATAGTTCGGCAAAACCTTTACTGATCGACAGGCCTAAACCGGTACCGCCATATTTACGGCTGGTGGAGCCTTCGGCCTGCTGGAATGCTTCAAAGATAATTCCCTGGGTACTTTTTGATATACCTATACCTGAATCTTCAATTGCGAAGGCTATTACAGATTCAGCACCGCTCAGAGGATTTTCCTGGTCGGCTGCCGGCCTGTAAATGTGCAGCCTTACTTTTCCTTTTTCGGTGAATTTGAAGGCATTTGAAAGCAGGTTCTTTAATATCTGGTTCAAACGCTGCATATCCGTTTCCATAACCTCGGGCAGCCCTTCCTCCACGTCAATTTCGAACCTGAGGTTTTTAGCCTCCGAGATCGGTTTGAAGGTAGACTCGGCAAACGAAGTGATCTCCCTAAAGCTAACCGGCATAACGTCGGCAGCGATAACGCCAGATTCTATCTTAGATAGATCCAGGATATCGTTGATCAACTGAATAAGGTCATCGCCGCATGAGTGAATGGTTTTTGCAAACATTCGCTGTTTTTCGGTAAGGTTACCCTCAGGGTTCTCAAATAGCTGTTGCGCCAGTATCAGTAAGCTATTTAAAGGGGTCCTTAATTCGTGCGACATATTCGCGAGGAACTCGGATTTGTATTTAGAGGTCAGCGTAAGCTGCTCTGCCTTTTCTTCAAGCGAACGGCCTTTGTCGTGCAATTCGTCGTTAGCCCTTCTTAATTCTTCCTGCTGTGCAGATAGCTCACTTGCCAGTGACTGCGATTGTGATAACAGCTCTTCAGTACGGGTATTGGTTTCGATATTATTTAACACGATACCGATACTTTCAGTCAGCTGATCCAAAAAGTCGATGTGTGTATCGCTGAAGTTCTCGAACGAAGCCAGCTCGATAACTGCTTTTACGTTGTTTTCGAACAGCACCGGTAATATTACCAAATCAATTGGCGCCGCGCTTCCAATACCCGAACTGATTTGCAGGTATTCGCTTGGCACATTCGACAGCCTGATCTGCTCTTTATCCATCGCGCACTGTCCAACCAAACCTTCGCTAAGCGAAAACTCCTGGTTGATAAGTTTGCGGCTCTTTTGCGCATAACCCGCAAACAGTTTGAGTTTAACCTCCTCAGCACCTTCGGGTTGCTCTAATATGTAGAATGCACCATAGCGGGCATTTACCAGTTCGGCTAACTCGGACAGTACTTTATTCGCTACCGCGTTACGGTCGCGCTGGCCCTGAAGCATTTGCGCGAATTTGGCAAGGTTGGATTTTAGCCAGTCTTGTTCGTGGTTCCTCAAGGTTGTGCCTTTCAGGTTCGCAATCATCTGGTTAATTGTATCCTTTAACGCTTCCAGCTCGCCTTTGGCATCAACGCGGATGGTTCGGGTAAGGTCACCCTTTGTTACCGCCGATGCTACCTCGGAGATCGAACGCACCTGTACGGTAAGATTCTGTGCCAGCTGGTTTACGTTTTCCGTTAAGTCTTTCCATGTTCCCGATGCACCCGGTACACTGGCCTGGCCACCTAAACGGCCCTGCACACCTACCTCACGTGCCACTGTGGTTACCTCGTCCGCAAACACCGCAAGGGTGTCGATCATTTCGTTGATAGTATCGGTGAGCTGGGCCACCTCGCCTAACGCGTTAATCGAGAGCCGCTGTTTCAGGTTTCCTTTCGCGATACCTGTCGCCACCTTCGCAATACCGCGGATCTGCCCGGTTAAGTTTGACGCCATCTGGTTTACCGAGTCCGTTAAGTCTTTCCAGGTACCACCTACACCTTTTACGTGTGCCTGACCGCCCAGCTTTCCTTCCGTACCCACCTCACGTGCTACCCGCGTTACCTCGGAAGCGAATGAGTTGAGCTGATCCACCATCGTGTTGATGGTGTTCTTCAGGTCCATGATCTCGCCTTTTACGTCGATGATTACTGTTTTTGACAAGTCACCGCTCGCTACCGCTTTTGTTACCTCGGCAATGTTACGTACCTGAGATGTTAAGTTACTCGACATCTGGTTCACCGAGTCGGTTAAGTCTTTCCAGGTTCCCGCAACGCCCGGCACAAATGCCTGGCCCCCAAGGTTCCCGTCGGTACCAACCTCCCGCGCCACACGCGTTACCTCGGATGCAAAACCCCGAAGCTGATCCACCATCGTGTTAATGGTTTCTTTCAGCTGGAGAATTTCACCCCGTACGTCAACTGTAATTTTTTTAGATAAGTCACCATTTGCGATCGCGATAGATACATCGGCGATGTTACGCAGTTGGGCGGTAAGGTTACCGGCCATTTTATTTACCGAGTCGGTTAAGTCCTTCCAGGTACCATCCACACCCGGTACATTCGCCTGGCCTCCAAGCTGCCCTTCGGAACCTACCTCGCGCGCCACACGCGTTACCTCGGATGCGAAACCACGCAGCTGATCCACCATCGTATTGATCGTATCTTTTAGCTCCAATAACTCGCCTTTAGCATTTACCGTGATCTTTCGTGATAAGTCACCCTTCGCCACCGCCGTTGTTACCTCGGCAATGTTACGCACCTGCGATGTTAAGTTATCGGCCATTTTATTTACCGAATCGGTTAAGTCCTTCCAGGTACCGCCTACACCCGGCACATTCGCCTGGCCTCCAAGCTGCCCTTCGGAACCTACCTCCCTCGCCACACGCGTTACCTCGGAACCGAATGAGTTGAGCTGATCCACCATCGTATTGATCGTGATCTTCAGCTCCAACATTTCGCCCTGTACGTCAACCGTAATTTTCTTTGATAAGTCGCCTTTCGCCACGGCTGTGGTTACTTCGGCTATATTTCGCACCTGGCCGGTTAAGTTACCGGCCATTTGGTTTACCGAGTCTGTTAAGTCTTTCCAGGTACCGCCTACGCCCGGTACGTTCGCCTGGCCTCCTAATTGCCCTTCGGAACCTACCTCACGTGCCACACGGGTTACTTCGGACGAGAAGGAGTTGAGCTGATCCACCATCGTATTGATCGTGTTCTTCAGCTCCAAAAGTTCGCCTTTCGCGTCCACTGTGATCTTCCGTGATAAGTCACCCTTGGCTACCGCGGTTGTTACACCCGCAATGTTACGCACCTGGTCGGTAAGGTTACTACCCATCTGGTTCACCGAGTCGGTCAGATCCTTCCAAACCCCGCCTACACCTTTCACACGCGCCTGGCCTCCCAGCTTACCTTCAGTACCTACCTCGAGCGCCACACGGGTTACCTCGGACGCGAATGAGTTGAGCTGATCCACCATCGTATTGATCGTCTTTTTCAGCTCAAGCATTTCACCTTTTACGTCCACCGTGATCTTCTTAGAAAGGTCACCGTTTGCCACCGCTGTTGTTACACCCGCAATGTTACGCACTTGTGACGTTAAGTTACCGGCCATCCGGTTTACTGAGTCCGTTAAGTCTTTCCAGGTACCTGCAACCCCCGGCACTTTCGCCTGGCCGCCCAGTTTACCCTCGGTACCTACCTCGAGCGCCACACGCGTTACCTCGGACGAGAAGGAGTTGAGCTGATCCACCATCGTATTGATCGTGTTCTTGAGCTCGAGGATCTCTCCCTTTGCCTCAACCGTAATTTTTCGTGAAAGGTCACCTTTTGCCACCGCTGTGGTCACCGCCGCTACGTTACGTACTTGGGCGGTAAGGTTACCGGCCATCTGGTTTACAGAGTCGGTTAATTCGGCCCATACACCGGCAACACCCTTAATTTTAGCCTGCTCACCCAGCTTTCCCTCCGAACCTACCTGGCGGGCAACACGTGTTACCTCCATCGAGAATAGCCTCAGTTTGGAAAGCATCTGGTTTGATTCTTTAGCGATCCGCAAGAACTCACCTTTTAACGGGTGCCCGCTGATCTCTAAAGGTATATGCTTGGAAAGGTCGCCGTTGGCAACCGAGTTGATCATACCGGCGATCTCCAGCGTTGGAGAAGTAAGGTCGGATATCAGGCTGTTCAGTGATGCAACACCGAGCGCCCACTGGCCTTTTGCATCGGGCAGCTCAATACGCTTTGACAAGTTACCTTTTTTACCGATCGTTACTTCGGCTGTGGAAATCTCGGCCACCAAACGCTCGTTCATATCAATAATGTCGTTCAGCACCTCGCAAATCCGTCCGCTGATACCAGCTTGTGTAACCGGCATGCGGGTATCAAGTTTGCCGTTTTTTACTAACGAAAGAACACGCAAAAGTTCTTGCTGGTCGATCGGATGTTCGTCGGCGCCGTTCAGATGGGGCGCGTCTTTTAATGGGATATCAATCAGATCCTGTTCCATAGGGACTTTGTTTTTCAATTTGGGTCAATAAAAATAGTTTCGGCAGAAACATAATTAATTAGAATTAACGCTTCGTTTTTGGCATTCGTATTCTGAATTAATGGTAAAGTAAATATAAGTAATAATGTTTTTCCCAACTAATGGATTTCGCAAAAATAATCAGAAAAAAAATTTATAGTTAAATTATTTAATTCATATAACAGGGCAGTCTTGCAGTTGGAAGCGCAATTCTTGCTAAAATATAATGAAAATGGGATAGACTATTTCTTGATAAAAATGCCGGGTAGGGGAGCTTTAATTCTGTAAGAAAAGGAAAGCTGACACCCCATTTGTTATCCCGCCTTAGGAAATATTATCAGAATGACCGCCCCTGGTAAGTGCTTATATTTTCCAAAAAATCCAGGACGGCTGTATTGAATTCTTCTGGCTGCTCCAGGTTGGGCATGTGGCCGGCATCCTCAATGATAACCAGTTTACAATTTTGAAGATTTCCATTTAGTTCTTCGGCCTTGGCTATGGGGGTAAATTCGTCCTGCCGGCCGACGATAACGAGCGTAGGGATGTTTATTTGCGGTAATACTTCTTTTAAATAATTGATCCTTTCACTCCTTGCACGCATGGCAGCGGCAGCGGCGACCGGGGATGTCCCTTTCATCATTTTCATCACATGGGTGGCTACTTCAGGCATCGACTCAACGTGTTCGCGTCGGATCATTTTACCGATAACTTCATTGGCGTAGCCGTCCATTCCTTCTTTCTCTAAACGGGTGGCTTGTTCATTACGGGTCTTTTTGGCTTCCGGGGTATCCGGACCGGCAAAGGTATCCGCAAATATTAGGCTTTTTATTCTGTCAGGCGCCTGGCGGAATATTTCCATAATTATCTGGCCGCCCATTGAAAGTCCGCCCAAATGAAAGCTGCCTATATTCAAATGATCCATTAAAAGGATCACATCAGTGGCGTAATCTTCAAAACGAGTATTGGCGGGATCGGGCAACGTGCTTTTTCCATAGCCCCGTAAGTCGGGCATAATAACCTGGTAAAAATCCGAAAATGCTTTTACCTGCGGCTGCCACATGGTGTGATCAAAGGGATGGCCATGAATAAGCACGACAGGTACACCCTGTCCCGCAGTTTCATAAGCCATTTCGATATGATTTATATTCGCCCTGTTCATTGAAGATATACAAATATAATATGAAGAATATCAGACTTACGAAGTTTAACTCGCGGTTATCTGTTTTTTAATGACCTCGTTGAGGGCTCCGCCGTTTTTAAAACTTCGTAAGTCTCTGGAATAAACTTCGTAAGTCTCTTCGTGGAAGAATTTCGTTGCTAAACTTTCCTTGGCGGAAGTTCAAATGCCTGCGCATCGTGCTCAAAGTGGCCTTTGTGCGAACCATCGCAAAAAGGTTTATTGGCCGACCTGCCGCAGCGGCAAAGCGATACAATGGTGCGACCCTGCAAGCCATAGGCGTTGCCCTGCATATCTACTATTTCAAAGTCGCCTTCTACTTTCACTGATCCGTTATTGTTTATCGTCAATTTTGTTTTTTCCATGTGTTTGCTTTTGCAGCGAAGATAGTAAATGAGATGTATTTTGATCAGAAAGATTTAAAAGTCCCCAAAAGATTTGACAGCTTTCAAAAAGTTGTCAAATCTAATCCGTTATAATATCCCCTTTAACACTTCCCAAACATTTGCACCCACAATTTTAGCGCCTTCAGCGGTCGGATGGATACCGTCGCCCTGGTTCAATGATGGCACACCGCCCACGCCCTTTAAAAGGAAAGGCACCAGCGTCAAGTTGTTTTTTGAAGCGAGTTGATAAAATATCGTTTTAAAACCGTTGGCATACGCCGGCCCCATGTTGGGCGGCACCTGCATGCCAAGCAAAACCAATTTGGCTTTTGGGTACTTCGTTTTTACGCTGTCAACAATGGCTTGCAAATTTCGCGTGGTTTCGCCGATCGGTATGCCGCGTAGCCCGTCATTCGCGCCAAGCTCCAATACAAAAACATCCACTTTACGCTTCAGTATCCAACTGATACGGCCTTTTCCGCCTGCCGAAGTTTCGCCGCTTACACCCGCGTTGACAACCTTGTAAGGCAATTTGGCCGAATCAATTTTTTCTTGCACAACGCCGGGGAATGCCTCTGACGGGTCGTCCAAACCATATCCCGCCGTTAGACTATCGCCGAAAAACAAAATTGTTTTTGACGAGGAAGAATCTGCCGATGGGAGGCCCAATGCTTCTGGTTGAACAGCCGCGGGTTTTTTCTGCCCGCATGCCGCAAACAGGATTACTATAAATAGAAAATTGATTATTTTTTGTTTGTACATATTTCTAAGTCGAAAGTCTCAAGTCCAAAATCTGTTTAAGTGCCGAATTGACTTTAGACTCAAGACTTCGGACTTAAACATTTGTTCTCAATATCTCTAACGGCGGTTTATTCAACACCCCGCGACTGTTTAACAGCCCGATCACAACGGTTAATAACGCTATAATAAAAAACAAAATTACTGCCGGCAATACATTTATGCTAAACGGTATTTCGAAGCTGTATTTTGCCAGCAGCCAGCTGCCTGTTGCCGCAATTACAATACCAGTTAATGCCGACAAAGTTCCTAAAAATAAATATTCCAAAGCGGTAATAGCGAAGATCTGCTTTCGGCTGGCACCCAGCGTACGCAGTAAAACGCTTTCCTGGATGCGCTGGTATTTACTGATCCGTACCGAGGCGATCAATACGACAATACCGGTAATGATGCTGAACGCACTCATAAACCGGATGATGTAGCTTATTTTATCCAGTAGGTCGTTCACCACACTTAACACCAATCCCAGGTCAACGATTGAAACATTAGGAAAGGCGCGCACAATGGCTCGCTGAAACCTTGCGGAAACCTGGGCCGACGGAACATGCGTAAGCAGCACATGAAACTGCGGCGCTGCTTCCAGCACCCCGGTTGGAAACACGACCTGGAAGTTGGTTTGTATCCTGTTCCAGTTTACCTGCCGGGTACTGGCTATAATAGCCGGAACGCTGACGCCCTGCACATTAAAAACCAAATGATCGCCAACCTTAACATGGTTACGTGACGCAAAATGCTCTTCCACGGAAACAGGTATCTCTTTGCCAGGTTCGGCTTTACCGATCCACGTACCTGTTAATATTTTTTCGGACGGCGTAAGTGTATCCCGGAAGGTTACCCTGTACTCGTTGCTGAAGGCATGCGGTGATATTTTTGACGCGGTGTCCTTTTTAACCTGCTCGGCTGTTTTTCCATTTATCTTTTCGATACGGACAGTAACTATAGATACCTGTTGCTGCACGGGCAATCCCTGCTGTCGGGTGAGTTCGGCGACGGCTTTTTTCTGGCTCGTTTGAATATCAAATAGTATCATGTTCGACTGGCTGCCGCCGGATGACAGGTTAACCTGGTTGATGAGGATGCCCTGGATAAAGAAAAGCGTACAAATGAATGCTGTGCTTAACCCGATAGATACGATCAGAATGATGGTTTGATTATTCGGCCGGTATAAATTGGCAAAACCCTGCCGCCATAGGTAGCTCCATGAGCTTTGGATGATCAGCCGCATTACCTTCATGAGCAGCCAGGCGGTAAACGCCAGTATCAAAAACGCAATGGATATACCGATGGTAAAAAACAAGCTTCCCATCCAGCTCCCCAGCTGGAAGTAGGTGAACGTGATAACGAATAATACGATCAAACTATAAACCAGCCAGCGCAACGGGTCGCGTATCAGGTTAATTTCTTCGTAAGATATCCGGAGCGTATTGAGCGGCGAGATATTGCGGATGGAGATGAGCGGCAACAAGGCGAACAGGATGGAGATAATGATTCCCAGCAAAACGCCCTGCCCGATGGCCAGCCATGATATATCAGTAGAAATGGTGAGCGGTAAAAAGTCCTTCATCACCATGGGCAAAATATGCTGGATAAAAGTGCCCAGGAAAGCGCCCGTCAATGAACCAATGATGCCGATACCGACGATCTGGATAAGATAGATCAAAAATGCTTCGGAGGCTTTAACCCCCAGGCAACGCATAATGGCGATGGAGGCAATTTTTTCGCGGATATAGATGTGAATGGCGCTGGCCACACCAACGCAACCCAATAGTAATGCAATAAAACCCACAAGCGATAAAAAGCGGGTAAGATCGGCAAAGGAACGCCCCGTGCCTTCTTTGCGTGTTTCGATGGTCTCGTAATTCATCCCTGCCCTGTCGAGCCGGGTACCAATACCTTTAACCAACTTGTCGGCATTTATAGGGCGGTCGTATTTATAAAAATAGCTAAAATTAATGCGGCTGCCTTTTTTGGAAAGGCCAGTTTGTTCAAGGTATTGCAATGGGATGTAAACCAGCGGCGCAATGCCGGATGTGATGCCGGTTTGCCCGGGCGCTTTATTTAAAACGCCCGCTATTAAAAAGGTAACATTACCGACTTTTATTGAATCGTTTACCCGGGCGTTGAACTGCAGCATCAATGTTTTATCCACCAGCGCCATTTTCCCGGTTTTAAAGTTTTGCCCCGCCTGCACAGGCGTCGTTTCCAAACTCCCATAGTACGGGAAGCCGCCTTGTAACGCGCGTACCTGCACCAGCCTGGTGCCTTTGCTTTTCGGGAAATAGATCATCGACACAAAGCTGCGCTGCTGCGACCGGCGGTCGCCTAATGAATCGAGTAATGGTTTTATGGACGCGTCGGCAAGCTTGCCGGCGGATATTTCGAGGTCGGCTCCGATAAGCGTGGCTGCCTGGGCGTTGATATCATTCTCCAGGTTATACCTGAAAGAATATATGGCTACCAGCGCCGCAATGCCGAATATAATGGCTGAAATAAAAAGCATCAGCCTCGACCGGTTGCGGCGGCTATCGCGCCAGGCCATTTCAAAAAGCCAGGGGAGGTTTATTCTCCTTCTTGTATTGATGGGGTTATTATCCATGGCCGGGTTATGCATTTTCAACCAATTGATCAGCCACCAGCCTACCGCCTTTGATGCGCAGGATGCGCTGCGTTTTTGCAGCCAGTTCGAGGTCGTGGGTAACTAAAATCAGCGTGGTACCAGCCTCCCGGTTCAGGTCGAAGATGAGTTTGACCACTTTCTCGCTGGTTTCGGCATCGAGGTTGCCGGTGGGCTCATCGGCAAATAATATTTGCGGCGCGTTTGAAAAAGCCCTTGCCAGCGAAACCCGCTGCTGCTCGCCGCCGGATAGTTGCGCGGGGTAGTGGTGCCCACGGTCGGATAGACCAACCTTGTCCAGCAATTCAAGCGATCTGTTCCTGATATTTTTTTCACCGCGAAGTTCCAGTGGTACCATTACGTTTTCCAGGGCAGTTAACGTGGGCAGCAGTTGGAAGTTTTGAAAAATAAAACCAACATATTGGTTGCGGACCTGTGCTCTTTGGTCCTCACTAAGGCTGCCGAGGTTGATATTATTCAGCTCCACCAAACCCGAAGTTGGTCTGTCGAGCCCGGCGCACAGGCCCAGCAAAGTGGTTTTCCCACTTCCGGACGGGCCGACAATAGCATTGGTTGAGCCGGCGGCAACGGAAAAGTTTATATCATCCAGCACCGTGAGCGTTCGCCCGGCGCTTTGGTAGGTTTTGGTCAGATCTTTAATATTCAGGATATTTTCCACGGCAGCGTTTTATAGTAATAGATGATCACGGCCTGTTTTTGTTACTTAAACAGGCTTCGTAAATATCCATTTATCGCGCCATATAGCCTAAAAAATTCCGGAAATTAAAAAGTATGACAAAAGGATGGTTTTTAAGCATGCCAACTTAGGCCCGGCCTTTGTTGTATCAGCTGCGTGTATCACCGTATCAGTGGTAACAGTTGTATGTGTTCACATGTGTTCACCTGTATCCACGTGTACCGGGTGGTACACGTGGACAATTCACTTAATCAACCCAATCAACCTATCCTTAACCGAACTTTCCCATTCATCCTTCAAAATGCTTAAAACAATAGAATCTCTGCGGCCGCCTTCTTCCAGGGGCATATGGCTTCTCAAAATACCTTCCGGCGTGCAGCCAATGCTTTTCATGGCCGCTATGCTGCGCTCATTCCGCGCATCAGCCCGGAACTCAACGCGTTCAGCATCAAGGGTTTCAAAAGCAAATTGCAGCAATAAAAACTTGCAGTGTTTGTTTAAACCGCTGCCCCTGAATTTTTCGCCGTACCAGGTATAGCCTAACTGGAGCGTTTGTAATACAGGCCGGATATCATAAAAACGGGTGCTGCCCGCGTATTCGCCGGTTTGCTTGTCGAAAACGATGAATGGGTATTCAAGGCTGCTTTGTCTTCCTTCAAGCGCATCCTGTATATACTTTCGCATGCCGTCTTCGCCTTTGGCGCTGATGTAGGAAAATTTCCAGGTATCAGGCTCGTTTAGGGCATAAGGCAGAAGAAATTGAAGGTCTGTTTCCTTCAATGGACGTAGTAGCACGCGGTCATCTTCAAGAAGGTAGTCAGCTTGTGGGTTAAAGTTTAGGGTCATTATGTCGTAATAGTTTATACGGTAATCCCGTGAGTACAAAAATGAATTTATTTTCATTAATAAAACAGATAAGGGTTACATTCGTTGGTACTTCGTTTTAACAATTAATTCCGATGACATGAACGGTGAATCAGAATATACGGCAGAGGAGGCCATTAATAAACTTTTAGTTGAAAGCGCTGTAAATTCGGCAAAAATGGAGGTGTTGCTGCGCGAAGTTGCAAAACTTACCGCCAAATTGGATAATAAGCCCTATGACGAACTTTTAAATAAATTAAATAAGCAGGTTGTGGAGATCGCCGAGGCGATTATTAGGTCACGCCCCAAAAAGAATTTTGAATGATCTATCCCTCTTTATTGGAGCGTTTAAAAAATCAGCACACAGCCATTACGCCAATTATAGCAAAGCTGAATGAAAGGCAATTACATTATCGTTTAGAAGCCGGTAAATGGAGTATTCACGATAATATTACTCATCTGGCGAAATATCAGCCCATATTTCTCGAGAGGATCAATACCATATTAACCACTGATGAACCTTCGTTTGGCCGTTATAAGGCTGAGGAAGACAATTCGTTTAACATCTGGCGGGAATTTTCTACCGGTAAGCTTATTGAAAAGCTGGCCGCAGGCCGGGAGGCTATCTTTGAAAGGATAACTGCCTTATCCGAAACCGAACTTAACCGCACCGGCAATCATCCCCTGTTTGGCAAGCTGACAGTTATCGAGTGGACTGAGTTTTTTGTGCTCCATGAGGCCCATCATTTGTTTACTATTTTTAAGCTTGCGCACGACAATCGTTAGCCTGCCTCACCCCCCGCTCTCTCCAACCGCGTGCGCCTTAGCTTAGCGGTGGCGCAAGGAGAGGGAGCCTGAAGACGTTATAAAAAGACGCTATCAAAAACATCAGTGGCACAAGCCAATATTTTAATTGCCTCCCGTACAGATAAATAGTAATACATTGTTATTTTTACCCATACATAAATTTAGTAACTAATGAGCCAAAACGAGGGCAGCAAACCTAAACCGCCGGGTATTTTTAGCCTGTTAAAACCGTATTCTGGATTGGTTACTCTGCTCATCCTGTTCGCGCTTTTCAGCAATAGCGTTAATTTATGGCTGCCCAAGATTATTTCGCACGGCATAGACGGTTATATCCATAGCCTGCTTACCCGCAGGCATTTTGACATCAATCCTACAGTTATTCAGTTCTCACTGGCGGTATTATTCATTTTTGTATTCGGTTTCCTGCAAACGATCATCCAAACTTATACTTCCGAAAAAGTGGCCCGCGACCTTCGTGCCCGGCTTTCCGATAAAATATCACGGCAAAATAATTTATTCATCGAGCGGGTTACACCTGCAAAACTGCTAACAAACCTTACTGCTGATGTTGATTCCATTAAGCTGTTTGTATCACAGGCACTGGTTTCTATCGTTTCATCGGTCTTCATAATCGTCGGCGCGAGTATACTTTTGCTTACCATTAACTGGAAGCTGGCACTTTGCGTGATGTCCATAATTCCAATAATCGGCGGGACGTTTTTTTACGTGCTTAAAAAAGTGAGGGCGCTGTTCATCAAGAGCCGCGGCGTTATCGACTGGCTTAACAAGGTTATCAACGAAAGTATCCTGGGGTCGGCCCTTATACGTGTCATTAATTCCCAGCAATTGGAATTCGACAAATTTTTAAAGGCGAATGCAGAGGCACGGGATATCGGCCTGTCTATTTTACGGCTTTTTGCAGGGCTTATACCCGTTATCACCTTTAGCGCCAGTATGGCCACCCTTAGTATTTTAGCGCTCGGGGGCCATTTCATTATAAATAATACCATGAGCCTTGGCGAGTTTGCCTCTTTTAACCTTTACCTGGCCCAGCTTATTTTTCCGATACTGATCATTGGGTTTATGAGCAATGTTATAGCGCAGGCTACCGCTTCTTTTCAGCGTATCAATACTGTTTTGGATGCGCCGGATAGCCCGGCCGGCGGAGCGATTACAGAAACCCTGAAAGGGGATATAGAATTAAAAGATGTTTCAATAACCTACGGGCAAAAACCCGCTTTAAAACAAATATCTTTTAAAGTTAGCGCCGGGTCAAAGATCGCTGTCATTGGGCCGACGGCTGCCGGGAAATCGCAATTGCTTTATTTGCTGACCGGTTTAATAAAGCAGGATTCGGGCGAGGTGCTGTTTGATGGCAGGAGCATCGACGATTACAACAGCGAATCATTCCATAGCCAGGTGGGTTTTGTTTTCCAGGACAGTATTATTTTTAATATGAGTATTCGGGAGAACATTGCGTTTAGCGATACGGTTACGGATGAGTCGTTACAAAAAGCAATTGATACGGCCGAATTGCGTGATTTTATTGAGGGTTTACCCAATAAGCTAAGCACCATTGTGTCGGAGCGGGGCTCAAGCCTTTCGGGAGGGCAAAAGCAACGCATTATGCTGGCAAGGGCGCTGGCCATCGAGCCGAAAATTTTATTGCTCGACGATTTCACCGCGCGGGTCGATTCAGGTACCGAAAGTAAAATATTAGCTAATGTGCAAAAAAATTATCCCGGTTTAACACTTCTCTCGGTAACACAAAAAATAGCGTCGGTTGAGCATTACGACCAGATCATCCTGATGATGCAGGGCGAAATTATAGCCGGCGGCAAACACGATGAGCTGATGAAAACCAGCCCCGAATACGTACAAATATTTAATTCGCAGCAAAGCACCAGCAATTATGAAGTATAATTTAAATGACTTGCAGGCGAATGCCCCAAAATCGACGACGTGGTCGTCGCTGAACAAACTGCTGCAGCTGATATCGCACGAAAAAAAGAACCTGCTGTTGGCGACGCTAGCGATCGTGGTCAATTCAACCTTAAGCTTGCTTGGCCCGCTTATCATCGGGCGCACCATTGATAAATATATTTTGGTGCCGCATAAAAATTATCATGGTGTGCTGATGAATTGCGCGCTTTTGCTTGGTATGTACCTGGTGGCGCTGCTCACAAGCTATTTGCAAACCATCCTGATGGGTGGAGTGGGGCAGCGTATGCTGTTTACCCTTCGCAACTCTATTTTTAATAAATTGCAACTTTTGCCGGTCGGTTTTTTTAACCAGAATAAAGCGGGCGACCTGATCTCGCGTATCAATAACGATACCGATAAGGTAAATCAATTTTTCTCACAATCGTTAATGCAGTTTATTGGCAGCATTGCTGTAATGCTGGGGGCGGGGATATTTCTGCTGTCGGTTAATATTAAGCTTGGCGCTGCAACCCTTATACCGGCCGTACTCATTTTGATCTTTACCAGTTTAACATCGCCGTGGGTAAAACGGAAAAATGCGCGCAACCTCAAAAGTGTTGGCGGCATGAGCGGCGAGATACAGGAAAGCCTGAATAATTTTAAAGTGATCATTGCTTTTAACCGCCGCGATTATTTCCGGAAACGTTTTGAAGAGGTTAACACGCAAAATTATGAAAGTGCTGTTGGCGCAGGTATAGCCAATAACAGTTACGTGCCGGTTTATGCATTGTTTTCGAGCTTCGCCCAACTAATCGTACTTGTTTACGGCATTTACCTGGTATCCAATGGTCAGCTTGGTCCCGGCGTTTTTGCAGTTAGTTATTTTTCGTATACCAATCAATTTTACAATCCCCTCCGGCAACTGGCGGCACTTTGGACAAGCTTTCAAACCGCCATGGCCGGGTGGGACCGCATTGCGCAAATACTGGCGCTCGAAACCGATATTGTCACCATTGATAAAAAGGTAAAAGAGCTGTCACCTTCTCTTTTGGAGTTCAGAAATGTACATTTCGGCTATGATGACGACAGGGAAATATTGCACAATATCAACTTTAAACTGCAGCGGGGTAAAACCTACGCCCTGGTTGGCCCAACCGGTGGCGGCAAAACAACCACCGCATCATTGATTGCACGTTTGTATGATCCCAATATGGGCATGGTATTGCTTAATGGGAAGGATATACGCACTTACCAGCCCGTTGAGCGCACCAAAAAAATCGGGTTTATTTTACAGGAGCCATTTTTGTTTACCGGGACGGTTAGAGAAAATATATTGTACGGCAATGAGCAATACGTTAGCTACACTAACGAACAACTGGAGCAAGTAATACTGGAAGCCAACCTGGGCAGTTTACTGGCGATATTTGAAAGCGGGCTGGATACAAACGTAAGCTCGGGCGGCGATAGCATAAGCCTGGGCCAAAAACAGCTCATTGCGTTTATGCGGGCCGTATTGCGCAATCCTGAATTGCTGATACTGGACGAGGCAACAGCCAATATCGATACCATAACAGAGAAGCTGCTCAGCGACATTTTAAATAAACTGCCTGGCACAACTACACGTGTAATTATAGCTCACCGTTTAAATACCATCGAAAATGCCGACGAGATATTTTTCGTTAACTCCGGTGAAGTTATCCGTGCCGGCTCGTTTGACCACGCCATGGACATGCTACTGAAGGGGAAAAGGGTCAGTTAGCAGTGAGCAGTTTGCAGTTGTTTGATTTTAAGTCTTCTGCAAATGCGAGGACTATTCACAAATAATATTGTTTATAAAGGCATTCACGACGCTGCGCCGTTTAGGCGAGGCAAACAAATCTTCCGGACTTTACTGACTTTCCCGACTAAAACTAACATCCAATCTTTAACCTCCAATCTCCATTTTTTTTTTTACACTTGTAAATAAACTATTAACCTGATTATGCAGAGATATACAGGTCAAAAACGAATATTGGTCGCAACCGACTGTATTATTTTCGGATTTGACGGATGGAATTTAAAACTGTTGCTGGTGCAGCGTAATATCGAACCCGAGAAGGATAAATGGAGCCTGATGGGGGGCTTTATTCAGCCGTCCGAAACACCGGAAGACGCTGCCAATCGTGTGCTGGAACTACGTACCGGTTTAAAAAATGTATACATGGAGCAATTCCAGGTATTTGGCAAGCCCGACCGCGACCCTGTAGAGCGTACATTATCCATAGCTTATTTTGCGCTGATCGACATTCATCAGTATGAAAAGCAGATCAGTGACGAATATCATGCCGAGTGGTTCTTGTTAAAAGATATGCCCGAACTGATATTTGACCACGTCGAAATGGTCAAGTTTGCCCAGCGGCAGCTGCGCTATAAAGCTGCTTTGCACCCTATTTTATTTCAGCTGCTGCCCGAAAAATTTACTATCCCGCAGCTGCAGGCGCTTTACGAAGGGGTATATGATACTACGTTCGATGACCGCAACTTTAGCCGCAAATTATTGTCGACCGGGTTGCTGGTTAAACTGGCCGAAAAAGATAAAGTTTCGTCAAAAAAAGGCGCCTTCTATTACAAGCTGGACCAATCGCACTATGCCGAGAATTTTGGAAAGTTTTTAAACCTGGTACCAAACCCGGATAAATTTTTTTAAAATAGTATCGTAGCGTATTTAATATTATGTTTTGACTAGTAATCGAGGCTTCGCCAATCATATATTTTTTTCGTACTATCATATTTCATTCAAAGCTTTATGTATTTTTAAAGGTTGTTCCTGTAGTTTATAACTAATGGGGATATAATACGGTCGAGTAGGGTGAAAATATTTGTACGTTTAGTAACAGTAATAGCCATTTTAGTTTGTTGCACGCTTACAGCGCGCGCCCAAAACACTACTAACAGCGGAACAGAATTCTGGACGGCCTATATGCTTCATAACAACGGAGTAAGCACTGTTGGGGATGGTACTGATAACAGAAGCCTGATGAGCTTGTATATCACTGCTGCTGTTAACACGTCAGGCACTGTTACCATAGCAGACGGAAGTTTCGCGTCAATTCCCTTTAACGTTACCGCTAACCAGGTAACTATTGTAACCATACCGCCGCCGGCTTTTTTAAATTCAGCCGGGGTTGCTGATAAAGGTATACACATTGTTTCGTTAAAAGCGGTGGCTATCTATGCGCATATTTATGCCAATTCTGTTTCGGGAGCTACTTTATTATTGCCTGTAAGTACCCTGGGGAAGGATTATTTTTCGATCAATTACAAGCAGCGGTCAAATGCCGCCAAAAATAATCCCGGATACTCAGCTTTTATAGTTATAGCCACTGAGGACAATACAACCGTCCAGGTAAAACCAACAGCCGTTCTGCTTGATGGTCATTCGGCTGGGTCGACCTTTACATTGAACTTAAAAAAGGGAGAGTTATACCAGGCTTTAGCTGATAGCGACCTTACAGGATCCGCCATTACTTCGGTCAATTCAGCTACGGGCGGCTGCACGCGTATAGCCGTATTTTCGGGCAGTTCAAGGATCAACATAGGTTGTACTACCGGGTACAATACTTCCGACAATCTTTTTCAGCAAGTTTACCCTACGGCGTCATGGGGGAAAAATTATATTACCGTGCCTCTTTCATCGAGGAATTATGATGTGTTCAGAATTGTATTGAGCGACCCGGCCGCCACTGTCGATCCGAATGTGAAATTGAACGGGGCGGTTGTACCGTCAGCACTTTTTGCGAACGGCTATTATGAGTTTTCGTCGCAGCAGCCGAATGTCATTACTGCCGATCAGCCGATACAGGTTGTTCAATATGCCGTTACCGAAGACAATACAATAGGTTGTGGAGTGTTTAAAGATGACATAGGCGACCCGGAAATGATTTTTTTAAACCCTTTGGAACAAACACTTGACCATGTGACCCTGTATTCAACGGGTAACTATAAAATAGTTAACAGTTTTATTAATGTGGTGCTAAAAACCAGCGCGGTTCCTACATTTAAACTTGATGGTGTTCCATATCTCAATTTTACCCCGGTTCCGGCCAACCCCACATATTCTTATGCCGCGATAGCCGTTCAGCATGGCCCGCAGGATGTACAGGTGTCATCGGGAAGCCAGGGCACGCATACCCTAAGTGCTGGCGATGGTTTTAATGCGATTGCCTACGGTTTTGGCCAGGCCGAATCGTACGGCTATGCCGCCGGAACTAATCTTCAAAATCTGAATGAAAATATAGCTTTAACGAGCGCGGTCAATGATACAGCCATCCAGGTTAATGGCTGTATTGGGGTAAACTATAAACTGCAGTTAACCTTGCCATACCAAACAACCAATATTGTGTGGGACCTTAAAGACGGAACGACATATACAGATAGTAACCCAAAGGTAATATCAACGGTAACAAATGGAACCCAAACTTTATATAAATACCAGTATTATAAAACAGTAAATTATATAAAGCCGGGCGATACTTCTGTTGTGGCGACGGTTTTTGACCCCGTTGCCGGTACCTGCGGAAATACTGAGGCCATAGAATTTGACTTTAATATTTCGGCGCCACCCGTCGCCAATTTTAGCATGAGCAGCGCGTGTTTAACTGATTCGACACAGTTTGCTGATAAAACAAATGCAGCCGGCAGTTTGATTAAAACGTGGTTATGGGATTTTGGCGACAATACGACTTCGATACTGCAAAACCCAAAACACCTTTATGCTAAGCCGGGCAGTTATAAAGTAACCCTGTCTGTTGCAAACGTAAACGGCTGCGGAACAGACACGTCGCGGCTGATTTTTGTAAATCACAAGCCTATTGCTAATTTCACTATGTCAACCCCTGCTTGCGTGGGCAAAGCCATCACTTTTACCGATCAGTCAACCTCAGCCGACGGTAAGATAATAGAATGGATATGGACCTACGGCGACGGGAAAAGCGATACGCTGGCCAATAATAAACCGGTTAATCATATTTATGGTAATGCAGGAACAGATTCTGTTAAACTAATGGTGCTTACCGATAGGGGCTGTTCAAACGTCACACCTGTGCAGGTAATTACTGTTAATCCTGCCCCGGTGGTCGATTTTAGTTTACCCGATGTATGCCTGAATGATGCCTTTGCACAATTTACCGATAAAAGTACCATTGCCGATCATACAGAGCCGGGTTTTACTTATTTGTGGGATTTTGGTGATCAAAACGCAAAGGCCGCAAATCCTAATACATCGACCCTTCAAAACCCGGCCCATAAATATACCCAGGTCGGAAATTATAATGTAACGTTAACCGTGCAGTCGGCAAGCGGGTGTGTTTTTTCGAAAACCCAGCCATTTACAGTAAACGGCGATATTCCGATTGCCGCTTTTTCGGTGGTTAACAACAATAATTTATGCAGTATAAATGACGTTGTCTTCCAGGACCAGTCGACGGTAAACTTTGGTAATATCACCAAAGTGGTTTGGTATTTCGATTATAATAATAATCCGCAAAACACAATTGTTTTTATTAAAGACAGTTTACCCGTCAGTCGTTTATATCATCACAACTACGGCATATTTAATGCCCCTGCCACTAAATCCTATTTGGTAAAAATGGATGTCTATTCAGGCATAACCTGCGTTAGTTCAACACAGCAAAATATTACCATAAAAGCCAATCCATTTGTCACATTATCCGCTCTGGGGCCGATGTGTCAAAATGATCAGCCGGTGCAGGTTATTGAAAATACAAATGGCTTTACAGGATCCCGCATATTCACAGGCCCCGGTATATCATCAGCCGGCCTGTTTAACCCGGCAATAGCCGGGGCCGGCACATTCACCATAAACTATACTTTTACCGCGCAAAACGGGTGTGATTATTCAACCAGCCAGCAAGTTATCGTGAGGCCGGCGCCAACAGTTTCGGCCGGGCCGGATTTTTTTATGCTTGAAGGGAGCTCTGAAAAAATTAAAGCCACGGCCAGCGGTGATAATCTTACCTATAAATGGTTTCCATCGACGGGGCTCGACCACGATGATATATTAAACCCTATTGTAACACCAACGATCAACACGACGTATAGGCTGGTAGTTACCAATTCCGAAGGCTGTTCCGCAGCTGGTGATGTAAATGTGAGCGTTTTGAAATACCCCGTTATCCCTAACACTTTTACGCCAAACGGCGATGGTATAAATGATACCTGGAACATTCTTTACCTGAACAGTTACCCCGGGAATACCATGGAAATATTTGACCGGTACGGAAAGAAAGTGTTTTCTTCCATTGGTTATGCAACTCCGTGGGATGGAACATACAACGGTGCTGTTTTACCGTCGGGAACTTTTTATTACGTGATCAATCCTAAAAACGGCCGCAAAGTTATAGCCGGAAGCGTAACCATTGTGAGATAAAAATGAAATATTTGCCTATATTCCGCCTCCAAAGAGCGACCCCTGGCCTATGATAAGATGTCTGCGTTTGATGGGTATAATAATGTGTCTTTTTTCGGCACATTACAATTTATGGGCGCAAGCCAACCAAACGGTCACCAATGGTTCAGCCGTATCAGCAGTTACTTTTCCAGGAACGGGCTGTGTTTATAACTGGGTGAATAGCAACCCCGGCATAGGCCTGCCGACAAGCGGTACGGGTAATATATCTTCTTTTACCGCTGTGAATAATACGAATACCCCCATTACGGCTACCATTACAGCTACGCCGGTAGCCTCGGGGTTTGCGTATATTGCCAATGCCGGATCCAACAATGTTTCGGTAATAGATATTGCCGTTAATGCTGTCATAGCGACCATTCCCTTAGGGGTGGCACCTACAAATGTTTCCGTAAGTTCCAATGGAAGCCGGGTGTATGTTTCAAACAAGGGGTCATCATCGGTATCAGTTATTGATCCGGCTACCAATACGGTTATTTCAACAATTCCTGTAGGCTCTGGCCCCGGGGGCCTAATGGGCACGCCCAGGGGTGATAAGTTATATGTTGCAAATTCAAATGATGGTACAGTATCGGTGATTAAAACACCCGGCAATACAGTACAATCAGTTATCCCGGTAGGGATGCAACCTGCCGGCCTGGTTGTTAGCCCGGACGGAAGCACGGTATATGTGACAAATTATGGTGACGGTACTGTTTCGGTGATCAGCACCGCATCTGATATTGTAATAGGCACGATTTCAATAGGGATACACCCGGTTGGCATTGCGATCAGTCCGGATGGAAATCAGTTGTATGTTTCCAATGGTTCTAATTATTTATCGATCGTTAATGCCTTAACTTACGCGGTAACAGCGAAAATTCAGTTGGATATCTCTTATCAGATCGATCCGACAGGGGTGGCTGCCAGCCCCGACGGAAAGTTTGTATATGTTGCCGACTCACATGGCTATTCCGTGGCGATTATTGCCGTTAACGCACAGGCAATATTTTCATTTGTCAGATTGCCGTACAGCAGCCCTTATGGACTGGAGGTTAGTCCCGATAATAGTAAGGTATATGTAGTTAACAATGAAGGCTTCGTATCTGTTGTCGATGTTGCTAATGCTACGTCTTCCTCCCCTGTGTCCGCATCTGTCAGAGTAGGGAATATTCCGCAATCATTCGGCAATTTTTTATTACCCGGCCCTGTTTGCACTGGTACCCCTGTCACATTTACAATAACTGTAAACCCATCGCCGAATGCCAAACCTCCCACTATCGCAGCTACCAGTACCACAGGCAATATCTCCGCCTGCATGGGTACAGCTTCCGCAAACCCGGGCATTCTGCAATTCGCTGTATCGGGCAGCGGCCTATCCGGGAATATCACGGCAACCGCACCCGCCGGTTTTGAAGTGTCATTAACTGCAACAGGCGGCTTCGCCAATAGTGTTTTGCTTAACCAGTCAGCCGGCTCAGTAGGCAATGTGGTTGTATATGTCCGTTCGGCCGCCTCTGCACCGGCCGGCAATATATTCGGTAATGTTGTATTGACATCCGCTGGGGCGACTACCCAAACCATACCAGTAACCGGTATAGTAAACACGTTGCCAACGATAGCGCCTGTATCAAGTCAAACCCTGGCAAGCGGCACTGTTACTACTGGAATCACTTTTGCCGGTACGGCAAATACCTTTACCTGGTTAAATGATACGCCGGGAATAGGTTTAGCTGCCAGCGGCACGGGTAATATTCCCGCATTTACAGCTGTGAACACCACCAGTAGCGCCATAACAGCAACAATTACGGCCACACCTCGATCCTCCGGGTTTGCCTATATAGTAAGCGACAATAATACTGTTTCGGTCGTGAACACCATCACTAATTCCATCATAGCCACGATACCCGTGGGCACCAACCCTGTTGGTGTATCCGTAAGCGCCGATGGCAGCCGCGTATATATCACGAATTCGCTATCGAATACTGTTTCTGTTATTAATACTGCAACGAATGCCGTTATAGCCACAGTGCCGGCAGGTATAAACCCATTTGGCATATCTGTAAGCCCTGATGGCGGCAGGGTGTATGTAGCCAATTCTATTTCAAACACGGTCTCGGTAATTAATGCCGCAACCAATACAGTAACAGCTACCATCCCCGTGGGTCAATTCCCTATTGGCATATCGGTTAGCCCGGATGGCTCCAGCGTGTATGTGACCAATGCCGTTGCTAATTCCATTTCTGTGATCAACACCGCGACCCAGGCAGTTACAGCTACAATTATAGTGGGTTCCGAAACCTACGGCGTTGCATTCAGCCCTGACGGCAGCAGGGCGTATGTTTCAAATTCCCGGGGAAATGCGGTCTCGGTAATTAATACCGCAACCAATTTGGTAATCGCCACAATACCGGTTGGTACATACCCCACCGGTATTTCAGTGAGCCCCGATGGGACGCGGGTGTATGTGGCAAATTTACAGTCAAGCAATATTTCAGTAATTAATGCCGTAACCAATACCGTAACAGCTTCAATAGCCGGCGCAACACCAATAGGTGTGTCGGTAAGCGCTGATGGCAGCCTGTTGTACGTAACGAATGAAGGGTCGGGCGATGTTTCAGCGATCAGCACTGCAAGCAACGCGGTGGTCTCCACCTGCCATATCGGTAAGGTAGCTGATTCCTTTGGCAACTTTGTTACGGGAGGTGTAAGTTGCAGCGGCATACCAACTAAATTTACCATTACAGTAAACCCTATCCCAATCTTGCCAGCCATTATCACCACCACCCCCGCCACGGGCAATATTTCCGCCTGTGCTGGTACAGCCTCGGCAAGCCCTGACATCCGTCAATTCACGGTGTCGGGCAGTAACCTAACCGGTGATATTACCACAACCGCGCCTGCCGGTTTTGAGGTGTCATTAGCCCCGGGCAGCGGCTTTGCTAATAGCGTTGTACTTAACCAATCCGGCGGGTCGGTAAGTAATGTTGTTGTGTATGCGCGTTCGGGCAGTGCTGCGCCGGCAGGCAATATATCTGGTAATGTGGTGCTTACTTCCGCGGGCGCAGCCACCCAAAATGTAAAGGTAACCGGCAGGATAAATCTCTTGCCTGCGATAAATAGTGTAGCCAGCCAGGCTTTCAATAGTGGTACGACTACAACGGCAATTATTTTTCCGGGTACGGCCAGCGGTATTAACTGGGTTAATGATACACCCGGCATTGGCCTTGCAGCAAGCGGCAGCGGTAACATACCGCCTTTCACCGCGATAAACATCAGCAACAGCCCGGTGACCGCCACTGTTACGGCTATCCCGGTTTCCTCTGAGTTTGCTTATGTGGCAAATATCAATTTAAATACCCTCTCGGTTATTAATATCCAAACCAATCAGGTGCAATCTACTATAACGGTCGGGTTTCACCCATATGGTCTTTTGGTAAGTCCCGATGGCAGCCGGATGTATGTGACAAATAACGGTTCAAATACTGTTTCGGTGATCAATATTATAACCAATACGTTAATAACTACGATTCCGGTGGGTCAAAACCCTTATGGCCTGGCGGGAAGCCCCGATGGTACCCGGATATACGTGACCAACGGCGGTTCAAATAATATATCGGTGATCAATACTGCCTCTAACATGGTAATAGCGACAACAAGCGTGGGCCAAAACCCCCGTGATGTATCGGTAAGCCCTGATGGCACTGTGTTGTATGTGACGAACTACTATGATGGCACTGTGTCAGTGATCAATGCAATAACCAACGCGGTATCCACCATTGTGGTAGGCACGAGCCCCGATGCAGTAGCGGTGAGCCCTGACGGCAGCCGGGTGTATGTAACCAATTATTTTTCTTCCAATGTTTCAGTGATCAATACTGTAACTAACGCGGTGATAGCTACAATCGCGGTGAAACCAAACCCTGCCGGCATAGCTTTAACCTCTGATGGCAGCCGCATGTATGTTGTAAATACAAGTTCAAATACGGTAACTGTGATCAATACCGCAACCAACGCGGTAGTAGCTACAATCGTCGTGGGCTTACAACCTTTTGGCGTATCAGTAAGCGCTGATGGCAGCAGGTTGTATGTAACAAGCACCAATGATGGTACTGTTTCTGTGATCAATACCGCTACAAATGGGGTAACAACCACGATCACAAGTGGATTATTTCCCAGTTCATTCGGCGCCTTTGTTACCGGGGGAAGAGCCTGCGGCGGCATGCCCATTACTTTTACTATTACGGTAAATCCCGCGCCGACCATCATAGCCGGTACGGTAACAGGCGTTATTTCTGCCTGTGCGGGCACAGCGTCTGCAAGCCCTAATATTCAGCAATTTACCGTTTTAGGGGCCAACTTAACCAGAGACATTACCGTAAATGCGCCGTCAAACTTTGAAATATCTCTTTCGGCAAACAGTGGTTACAGCAATAACGTTATCCTTATTCAAACCGCAGGGACTGTGAATAAGGTAATTATGTATGTACGTTCAGCGGCAGGTGCACCTACGGGAACACTATCCGGAGATGTTACGCTTACATCTGCTGGCGTGGTTACCCAGGCGGTTTCAGTAACCGGCACAGTAAATATGGTTCCGATAATAAATGCGATAGCCAGTCAAACGGTGGATAGGGGAGCGCTTACCAATGCCGTTAATTTTACAGGTACCGCTACAGCTGTTAACTGGACTAACGATACGCCGGCCATTGGATTGCCCGCAAGCGGCGTCGGCGATATACTATCGTTTACTGCGGTTAATCCCGGCAGCTCGCCATTGATAGCTACAATTACGGCAAATACAAGTGGCACCAGTTGTGCCGGTGCGCCGGTTACATTTACAATTACAGTAAGTACCAACAATTTTATTTATAACATTGTTGTCCCAAATACGTTCACACCAAATGGCGATGGCATAAATGATACCTGGGTGATTGAAAAACTTAATATCTTCCCGAATTGTACGGTTGATATATACAACCGATACGGAGAAAAGGTATATTCGTCCATTGGCTACGGAACACCGTGGGATGGAAAACATCGAGGTGCGAAACTGCCGGTCAGCACTTATTATTATATTATAAACCTTAAAAATGGCAGCAAAATTTTATCAGGCGGGATAACTATTATCAGATAACGATGAAGAGAATTTTACACGTATTAATTGTTTTTTTTGCGGTTATCCATTGCTCATTCGCGCAGCAGCGGCCTCAATATACCCAATATGTTTTTAATAATTACCTGTTAAACCCCGCTGTGGGAGGGATTGAAAACTATACCGATGTTAAGGCGGGCTACCGCAGCCAGTGGACCGGTTTGCAGGGAGCTCCGGTGACCAGTTACTTAACTGTTAATGCCCCACTCGGAAAAAACTTTTTGGAGGGAGACGCTGCCTCCGCATCAAATGGCAGCGATAATCCCTCAAGCAGATTATATACACAGGGTTATATGGCTGCCGAGCCCCACCATGGCATCGGGTTTATGCTGGTGACTGACCAGGCAGGCCCCATAACGCAAACCAATATCGACGCCACTTATGCATATCATCTTGGCCTGGCGCCCCGTTTGAACCTGGCGGTGGGGGTTTCGGCAGGGGTAAATCACGTGAGTTTAAACACTTCCCTGCTTACGCTCGAAAATCCGTTCGATCCGGCTATAGCCAACGGTAACAACAGCCAGTGGAAGCCCGACTTAGGTGTTGGGGCATGGCTATATTCAGCAGAATATTATTTTGGAGCATCGGTGCAGCAGCTATTGCCTCAAACGTTGTATTTTAGTAATAATAATGCCTACAATCAAAGTAAAACCGTCCCCCAATATTTTTTTACCGGCGGGTTTAAGGTTTTTATATCTGATGACGTAACGCTTCTGCCTTCATTCCTGGTAAAGATTATAAAACCGCTGCCACTTACGTACGATCTTAATGCAAAGTTTTCGTTTAAGGACAGGTTCTGGATAGGCGGATCGTATCGCCGGGACGACTCATTTGGCGTATTGGCCGGCATCAACATCAACTCATTTATCAATGTTGGCTATTCGTACGATATTACGACCTCGGCTTTAAATACGGTTAGTAACGGCAGTCACGAAATTGTTATCAGCTTACTGCTCAATAACAGGTACAAGGTAACCTGTCCACAGCGGAATTTTTAATCGGCCGCTTATTAAAATACTGCAAATTTAGGGCAGAAATTATATATAACGCCATGCGGATCACGATTATAGGTTCGGGTAATGTAGCAACCCATATGGGTGCGGCTTTTAAAAATGCCGGCCACCAAATAATACAGGTTTATAGCAGGGATATGCAGAATGCTGCTTTGCTGGCCTATCATATCGGGGCGGAAGCGGTTGACCATTTGGACCGGATCAACCCCGAAACCGATCTGTTTATCATTTCTGTAAAAGACGACGCTATTATTCCCACGGCGCAAACACTGGCTAAATATCAAAAATTAATTGTGCATACTTCCGGAGCGACTGACCTGGGAGCGTTATCGGCAGTTAATCCGAAAGCCGGCGTTTTATATCCTTTGCAAACCCTAAGCAAGATCAGGGAAGTAGATTTTAATACGGTGCCAATTTGTATCGAAGGTGTCGATAATGACATAACGCATTTACTTGAGCAACTGGCTCAAACTATCAGCAAAAATGTTTATCGTGTAAATTCTGATCAGCGCAGGGTACTTCACCTGGCAGCTGTTTTTGCATGTAACTTCCCTAATTACCTTTATGGCGTTGCCAGGGATCTTTTGGCAAAACAAAACATGGAATTTGAGATGCTGCGCCCGTTGATCCTGGAAACCGCCCAAAAAGTTCAAAACCATCTTCCGCAGGAAGTCCAGACCGGGCCGGCCGAACGTAACGATCAAAGTACAATGGCCGCGCACCTGCAAATGCTTCATAATGAGCCACAATTACAGGAGTTATATAACTTATTAAGTCAGGCTATTATCAAAAAGGATAATGGGCGGCAAGGGCGTAAGTAATTTTGTTACTTTTGCACAAATGGACATTTTTAAAGTTAAAATAAACTTTGAAGAAAAAGGCCTCGAACCCGTTGAATTACCTATTGCCGAAGGGGAATCTGTATTGGACGTGTGCCTTGAAAACGGTATTGAGCTACAGCACAATTGCGGCGGCGTTTGCGGATGCAGCACCTGCCAGGTATATGTAAATAATGGCATGGATAATATCCAGGAAATATCAGACAAGGAAGAGGATTTTATCGACAGAGCGGTAAACCCGCGTATCAATTCGCGGTTGGGTTGCCAGTGCGTTATAATCGACGGCGATATTGAGATCACATTGCCTAACCAGTCGCAGTTTTTGGGTCATTAGTAATGATTACACCGATCCGGAAAGATTTCACCGATTTGGTTCATACAGGATAAAATGAAAGACAACAAATTTACCTTACCTATACATTGGAACGATCACGAAGATATCGCCATTGAACTTTATGAAAAGTTTGGCGACGATTTTGACGAATCAAAGATATACCGCATCCGGTTTACCGATCTTTTGGAATGGGTGCTTACTCTTCCAAATTTTGCCGGTACCCGCGAGGAATCAAACGAAGGGCATCTTGAGCAGATCCAATCGGCCTGGGTTTATGAATGGCGGGATAACCAGTAGTTCAGTTTGCAGTTTTTAGTTGGCAGCAGGCAGTGTTAAATTTATTTGTTCAGTTGCCGACCGTGAGCAAACAATCAATAATCGGTGGAATTACCCGGCAATCGGTGAAATCATAAATACATGGAATCATTCTTACATAAGCTAAAAAATATTACCACCTTCATTTTTGATGTGGATGGCGTGTTGACAGATGGTACCGTTTACGTAAAGGAAGACGGCGAGCAAAGCCGGGCTTTCAACATCAAGGATGGTTATGCGCTGCAGCTTGCGGTTAAATGCGGCTATAATGTTTGTGCCGTTTCGGGCAGCCGGTCAAAAAGCGCTATTTTCAGGTTAAACAGCCTTGGTGTGAAAGATGTATATATGGGTATCCATACCAAGATCGAAAAAATCAAAATTTATCTTGAAGAAAAAAGCATCAGCCCGGAAGAGGTATTATACATGGGCGACGACATCCCCGAGCTTGAGGCCATGCGACTGGTAGGCTTGCCCGTTTGTCCCGCAGATGCGGTTGAAGAAATTAAAGCCGCCAGCCTGTACGTTTCGCCCTGTGCCGGCGGTAAAGGCTGCGCCAGGGACGTGATTGAAAAAGTGCTGAAAATACAAGGCAAGTGGATGAAGGAAGATGCCTATAGCTGGTAGGGTGTGGAGTGTGGACCATAGTCCATGGTCGATAGTCCATAGATATAAGACGGAAAATAAATAAATACTTACATTAGTAAAGCTTAGCCATGGTCTATCGACTATGGTACATGGACTAAAAAATGAACCTTCCCCCAATCATCCTTGCTTCAAAATCGCCGCGCAGGCAGGAACTGCTGAGGTTAATGGACATTAACTTCCGCGTGGTTTTAAAAGAAGTTGATGAATCCTACCCCGATAACTTAAAGCCCGAAGAAGTAGCCGTTTACATTGCCGAAAAGAAGGCACAGGCGTTTGATGAAACGATAGAAAATGAGATCGTAATTACTGCTGATACAATTGTGGTTGTTGGGAATAAAATACTTGGCAAGCCGGAGTCGGCGGAGCATGCGATTGAAATGCTTCAAATGCTTTCCGGGCGGATGCACCAGGTAATTACAGGCGTATGCCTGCTGTACAAACATGGATACCATACCTTTTACGATGTATCGGAAGTGTTTTTCGGAGAGCTTAGTGATTCAGAGATCGGGGATTATGTAAATAAGTATAACCCACTTGATAAAGCCGGCTCGTATGGCATACAGGAACGTATCGGGCTGATCGGTATTGAAAAAATAAACGGCTCATATACCAATGTGGTAGGCTTGCCAACCGAAAAATTGTACCGCGAGTTGATGAAATTGTAAATGTTTTTTGCGTGACTGCTGACATGTGTCAGCTGCAAAAATTCGATCCCGCACGTGCGGGAGAAATTTCGAAACGGCGAAGCCCTCTTGAGTGCCTTGATAAAACAACTAACCTCGAAAAATCCGAAATCATCCAAGAATCTCCTTAATATCTTCAACCGAAAGCGATTTAATAAAACTCTCCTCGGTTGTAATTAGTGAACGGGCTACCTTAAGCTTGCGTTGCTGCAGGGCCAGTATCTTTTCCTCAACCGAATCTTTGGTGATAAATTTATAGATAAATACATTTTTGGTTTGCCCGATGCGATGCGTGCGGTCAATTGCCTGCTGCTCAACGGCAGGATTCCACCACGGGTCGAGGATGAAAACATAATCCGCTTCAGTCAGGTTTAAACCCACGCCGCCGGCTTTTATCGAGATCAAAAACACCCTTGTTTTCGGGTCTTCCTGGAATTGTTTTACTACGTCGCCGCGGTTTTGGGTACTGCCGTCGAGATAAACGTAAGGGATATCCTCTACATCAAAATACTCCCGGTAAATATTCAGCTGTTTAACAAATTGCGAGAATATGAGTACTTTATGGCCGCCTTCGAGCACATTGGCCAGGGTGTGCACTACGTTTTCAAACTTACCCGAGTCGCCTTCATACTCCTTATCTATCATTACCGGATGGTTGGCGATCTGCCGCAGTTTTATGAGGCCCTGCAAAACCTGGATCTGCGTTTGGGCGAACGTGCCGTCCTCAAGGCTTTTTAACAGCTCGTTGCGGTATTCCGATTTTACCTTTTCGTAAACCGATGCCTGCTCCTCGCTCATCTGGCAATAAAACAGGTTCTCGGTTTTAGGCGGCAGCTCGGGAGCTACCTGCTCCTTGGTCCGCCGTAAAACGAATGGTTTGATCAGCGCCTGTAATTTGCGTGATTTTTCTTCGTCCTTTTTCTTCTCGATAGGCGTTACAAATTCGTTTTGGAAATATTGCTGTATGCCCAGCAAACCGGGATTAATGAACGACATCTGCGTCCACAGGTCGTTAACCGAATTTTCAACAGGTGTACCGCTCAGTATGAGTTTGAACCTGGATTTTAACTGCTTAACCGCCTGGAACGACTTTGACGAAGGATTTTTGATGTTCTGGCTCTCGTCCAATATCACATAATCAAAAAAGTACGACTTCATCAATTCTATATCTATCCGGCTGATACCGTATGTTGTGATAACCACATCATAATTGGTAAAAACATCCGGCGACTTATACCGCAAAGTGCCGGTATGCACCATCAGCCTCAGCTGCGGGGTGAATTTCTTAGCCTCGTTGAGCCAGTTGTATATCAGCGACGTTGGCATAATAACCAGCGACGTGCTTTTGCTGCCTGCCTCTTCGGTGTCTTCCTTATGCTTTTGCAGCAGCGCCAGGGTTTGTATGGTTTTGCCTAATCCCATGTCATCAGCCAGGCAGCCGCCAAAGTGATAGCTCTTTAAAAAATGGAACCAGTTATAACCTGCTTTTTGGTAGGGCCGCAAATGACCCTTGAAATGCTTCGGCAGTTCTATTTCCTCCAGTTCTTCGAAATCGGTTAGTTTCTGGAGCTTTCTGTTCATGGTTACATGAGCCATTTCGCCTTCAGCCAGGTCGTTGACCAGGCCGATATGATGACGCCGAAGCTTTAAGTTATTGCCGCCTTCGGTAAAATGCAGCAGGTTGCCGTACTGCGAAAACCATTTTTCGGGTATTATCGCAATTTCGCCGGAAGGCAAAATGAATTCTTTTTTATGACTTAGGATATGATTTTTTAACTGGATAAAGGGGATGCGGTAATTGCCAAAATACACCACCGCGTAAATATCAAACCAGTCGTTATTTTCTTTTATCTCCAGGTCAATTTTGCTGTTGCCGAATACGTACCGCTTTTGCCCGTCGGAAGCGGGCTGTTCTATTTCGAATCCCAGGGCAGTTAACTCGTCGAAATGCTGGTTTATCCATTCAAAAACAGAAAACGAGCGGTCGGCATCCTCGTCACTTATTTCTACCTCCAGGTTTTTAAATAGCGACGATGCAGTTTTTAACCCCATTTCTTCCAGCTGGTTCAATTTGTTTTTCTCCCAAACCACCGACCGTTTGATGCGGTGAAATATAAAATCATCGCCGTTCTGTTCCATCTTTACCGAAACATGCCGATCATCTCCGTAAGGGAAAATATAGCCCGCATATTTAAAATATAGCTGGAGTTGCGATGTGCCTCCCTCAATATATATCGGTTTTAAAACCGGGGTGGCATCATACTTTTCGGTGTTGATCGTAAAGCCCTCGGCGTAAACATGCTGTTTTTCGATAAGCGGCACTACAAATTTTTCGAAATACGATTGCTCTGACGAACGCGGGATAGCTATATAGCGCTTGTTGAGGAACGGGAAAAGCTTTTTACCATCGATGTCTTTCTCGAAATGGTAAAGGGTATCATCAAGCAGCATCCATGCGGGGTGATTGCAGATGATCTCGGCATTTTTGAACATAAACTCAATACGCATCCCCTGGTATTTTATAGTTGGGAAATACCTGATCTCCTCCTCATTGCGGCGAAAGTGGAACAGAACAGTCGCAGGTTCTGATGCGATCTGCAGCTTACGCTCAGCCGGGTATCCCTCTTTACTCATTAAGTAAAGGGGTTTGTCGCCCATCAGGTTCAATGCCTCCGCCATACGCTTTTCGATTTTTGGCCTTATCGTATCAAAAAGCTGCTCGTTAAATATTTTGGTAAAAAACTCGAAAGGCCGTATCGGCTTTTTGTAGAATTTTTTGATGAGGTTACCCTGCTCAATTTCTTCGAGTATCTTAACCAGTTTCAGGTCGGTTTCATCAACGCAATGCGTGAACTCCTGTACCGTATTTGAGAACAAACGCTGATGCGTGAGAGAATACTCGCCGTTGGGGTTTAGCTGTACAATGTGCGGCTCAATAACATACGACAGGTATTCATGCCGGGCTATGGCATAAATTATACGGCAAGGTTTGCTGCTGTCGACACGTAACATAACTTCTGATAAAAAATTTAAGAGAAGCTACATCAACAAAAAATTCAAACGTAATCAGAATTTGCTGTATGTAAAAATGTTTTCTGTTAAATAATTGTTAACATACTTTGGTCATTGATTGGTCACTAGTCATTGGGGTCATTGATTATTGGTCAAAATAAGGTAACCTGGCAGTAACCGCAAATCTTATGACAAGAGATTTTGTCCCCAAACCTTAAGCTGCCTTAGTTGGGATAGTTGTTCACTTCAATGAGTCGCCGGGATTGAAGAGATGATACTTTAACATTTGAGTTAATTATTGTTAAATGTTTATTCTGAGCAAGTTAATTGTATATTTTAGTTCCTGGTTTCACTCCATACTTTATTTATATGCTGAAAAATTACTTTACAATAGCCTGGAGAAGTCTTTGGAAGAACAAGGTTTATTCGTTTATTAATATACTTGGACTATCTGCCGGTATGGCGTTTACAATGCTAACTGCGGCTTATGTTTGGGGCGAATTGACTGTAAATCATGACCTTAAAAACATTGATAATCAGTATATTATACAAAGCAAATGGAAGACTCCTAATAAGGGGTGCGAAATGACTACCATTGCACAGCTCCCCAGAACATTGATGGAATTATACCCTAACCTGGTGGCTAACTATTATCACTGGGATGGGGTTGGCTCTATCGTTTCGAGTGGAGATAAACATTCCCGCGAAAGCATACAGGTTGGAGATAGCACCCTGTTTAACATGTATGGGTTTAACTTATTATATGGCGATGTAAAACGAGCTTTAAACGACCCATTCTCTGCTGTAGTGACCGGAAAGCTAGCTATTAAGTATTTTGGAAAAACCGATGTTGTAGGCCAAACTATAACCATTGAAAGCTTTAGAGGCGAAAAGCATGCTTTCACTATCTCCGGGGTATTAGACAAATTGCCTCAAAACTCCGTTACCAACATTAACGACAACAATAAAAACGACATATTTTTGCCGGCTAAGGCGGCGGTTTTCCTGGGACGTAATATGAATGGCTGGGACAATATTGTGCTGGTTGGTTATATCGAGCTAAAAAAAGGTGTTACCCCCAAAGACCTTGAACAGCCTATGCGGCATTTGATAAAAGAAAACGCCCCACGACGAATTAGCGATAATCTGACACCTTACCTCGTTCCGTTAAAGTCGTATTACGTTGATAGCAATAACGGAATAGTAAAAAAAATGGTTTATACCATATCATTTATTGCGTTTTTTATTTTGATTATGGCCGTCATCAATTTTGTGAATATTTGTATTGGCAGGTCATCAGTCAGGATGAAAGAAATGGGTATCCGAAAAGTGCTTGGCAGCATGCGAAAACAGCTCGTGTGGCAGTTCCTGGTTGAATCTATTGTTTTGGTAATGCTGGCGACAATAATTGCAATAGCAATCTATCTGCTTGCCCGGCCATACTTTAGTGGTATTTTAGGAAAAGAGATCACGGGGATATTCTCGTTTCCCTGGTATTTGTACATTATTCTTTTTTTGTTTGCCGTCTTTGTAGGATTCATTGCAGGTATTTATCCGGCGTTGGTGTTATCATCATTAAAATCTGTCGACTCACTAAAAGGCAAGCTCAATTCAGTAAAAGAAAGCGTTTTGTTTCGCAAAACTTTAGTTGCTTTCCAGTTTGGCACTGCAACAGTAGTATTGATCGGTGCTATCATCATTTCGCAACAGATTAGCCTATTTCTTAATGGTGATCTCGGCTTTAAAAAGGACTATGTTATTTACGCTCAGTTACCCAGGGATTGGTCCGAAAAAGGAGTTAAAAAGATGGAAACAATCCGCTACCAATTATCTCAGATGCCCGACGTAAAAAGTGTGAGCCTTTCCTGGGAAATACCTGACGGCTCGGACGGCGGCGGCTTCCAGATCTACCGGCAAGGTGCCAATCCAAATCAGGCGATAACCGTGCGCCCATTGGCCACAGACAATCAATATGCGGCTACTTACAATATCCCCCTCAGGGCCGGCTCATTTTTTACAGCTCAATATACGCCTGCGGATTCAGGAAAGGTTGTGATCAATGAAACAGCTGCAAAAGCTTTGGGATGGAAAGATCCAAAGGATGCCATAGGCCAGTTGATAAATTCGCCCGGCAGTAGCGCACCGGCAACAATTTGCGGCGTAACTGCCGATTTTCATTTTGGCTCAATGCAATGGAAAATCGATCCCGTTAGCATAACCAATGTGAATTTCACTCACTATTACCGCTTTTTTTCATTTAAACTAAATCCGGGCGATATGCAAAAAAGCATTGCCAACCTTCAAAAGCAATGGAATTTATTACTGCCGGGAGCACCGTTTGAATATCATTTTATGGATGATGCTTTAGCCAAGCTCTACACCAATGAAATCCAATTAAAAAAAGCCGCTTTGATGGCTACAGTCTTAGCTGTGATAATTGTATTGCTTGGTGTTTTAGGTTTAATATCGCTTAGCGTTCAAAAAAGGACACGTGAAATAGGCATTCGTAAGGTGCTGGGAGCTTCAGTACCCGGCATAGTTAACTTATTTGTAAAGGAGTTTTTAGGGGTGGTAATCATTGCCGGAATAATCTCTTGTCCGGTAGTATATCTTATCATGCACAACTGGCTAAAAGGCTACGCTTACCGCATAACGATAAACTTATATCCATTTGTTATAACCATATTGTCACTTACAATCCTTACGGGTTTATTAATAACCATACAAACTATCAAAGCGGCTTTGAGCAGCCCCGCAAAGAGTTTGAGAACGGAGTAAATGATTGCATTACGAAGTTAGCCATTAGGGGTTTTCTTTACATCTCCGGGAAGCCCGACAGTACGCAGCATTTCATTGGCTTTATCTACCTTATCCTGAAATAAAGGGAGATCCTTATATTTCTTAAGGGAGTTGTCAATCACCACTATCGGCACCCGTTTTTTAAAACTATCTGTTTTGGTTTTCATAATTTAACTACTCACTCAATCCAACCTAATCAACCATTTACTAAATCTCCACTTCTCCCTCAAAAACCCGCACCGCCGGACCCTCTAAAAATATACCCGTAAACTTTTGGCCGTCGTAATTAAAGCGGATATTGAGATCGCCACCCAGCACTTTTATAGGCGTGTTGATATGCCCGGTTTGGTGATTGTGTTTGGCCATAGCCAGCGCAACTGCCGTTACGCCGGTGCCACAGGCATAAGTTTCATCCTCAACACCGCGCTCAAAGGTACGGACGAAGTAGCCGTCGGCCATCGGCTCAACAAAATTTACGTTGATACCCTGTGCGCGGTAAGTGGCATTATTGCGAATAGCATAGCCTTCCTGGTACACGTTTTTTTCTTTTAGGCCGTCAACAAGCTTTACATAATGGGGCGAGCCGGTATTTAATATATAAGCTTCATTCTCCCTATCGACCTGTTCAACATCTATCATTTGCAGGCTCACCCAGTCGCCGGAATCTGAAATTTTGGCATGGTGCGGGCCGTCAACTGCCAGGAATTCTGCCTCGCTGTCAATTATGCCAAGATGTTTTGCAAAAGCCACAATGCACCTGCCACCGTTACCGCACATGCTGCTGGGCTGCCCGTCGGCATTATAATAAACCATCTCAAAATCAAAACCTCCCTTGTTTTGCAGAAACATGATCCCGTCTCCGCCAATGCCAAACCTGCGGTCGCATAAGTGCGAAATTAACTGTGGGTTATGATGATCTATGACAGATTTACGGTTATCAATCAAAATAAAATCGTTCCCCGCGCCCTGGTATTTATAAAAATGTATTTTCACAATAGTTACCCGAATATTAGCGTTAAACTCAACAGGATGAAATAATTGACTATAACACCTTTTGTTGAATTTAACATTTTTTAACAAAAAACAATATAACTTATTGTTGACAAAGCCGTCTATATGGTATTAAATTTGACAATCAAAAAATAAACTTAAGCAAAGAAAGAAAATATAATATGAAAAAGTTTGGTTTAACATTATTAACAGCGTTTGTTGGCGGAGCAATGGCGTTAGGCACGTACAAGGTAATTGAAACAAGGTACAACAGTAACATGAGTTTTGAAGACCGCCAAAAAGTATATTACACAAGCAATCACTTGCCTTCGGGTGCTACGGTATCGTCGACAGGACAGCCGGATTTTGTGCAGGCTGCAGCTGCAGTTACGCCGGCAGTAGTTTATATTCGAACTACTTATTCCAGCCAGGCACAAAATGACCAGCAAAGCCAGCTTCAGCGGATGTTCGGCGATATGTTCGGTCAGCAAATGCGCCCGCAGGGCCCGCAAATGGCTTCAGGTTCAGGCGTAATTATTTCGCCCGACGGCTATATCGTTACCAACAACCACGTGGTTGATAAAGCGGAGAAAATAGAAGTAGTTACTAACGATCACCGCAATTTTAAAGCTAAGGTGATTGGTACCGATCCTAATACCGATTTGGCCCTGATTAAAATCGAAGGCAGCAATTTGCCTATCGTAAAATTAGGCAATTCAGATGCTGTTAGGGTAGGTGAGTGGGTATTGGCAGTAGGTAACCCTTTCAGGTTAACGTCAACTGTTACTGCCGGTATTGTGAGCGCTAAAGGCCGGGGCATTAATATAATTGGCAATCAGGAAAACCAGGATGAGCAAAATCCGTTTGGGCGTACCCAGAATATGGATCAAAAGCCAACTGCCAATAAAGCGATCGAGTCATTTATTCAAACTGATGCAGCCATTAATCCGGGTAACAGTGGCGGGGCGCTGGTAAACACAAACGGCGAACTGATTGGTATCAATTCGGCCATTGCTTCGCATACGGGTTCGTATGAAGGATATGGCTTCGCGATCCCTATTAACCTAGCTAAAAAGGTATTGGACGATATTGAAAAATATGGTTCAGTTAAACGCGGATTCGTAGGTATCACCTTTACTGCGCTTGACCAGGACAATGCGGAAAGATTACACACCGATAAAACTGCTGGTTTATATGTTGACCAGGTATTGCCCGGCAGCGGAGCCGCCCAGGCAGGTTTACAAACAGGCGATATCATCAGCAAAGTAGAAGGCGCCCCAGCATATGAATCATCAGACCTGCAGGAACGTGTAGGCCGTTTGCAGCCAGGTGACAAAATTCATTTAACTGCGATACGCGGCAACGAAGAGAAAAACTTTATTGTTACCCTAAAGGCTGATGTGCCCGCCCCGCGTGCAGCAGTAAATAAATCAGCTGAAGAATTATTCAACAAACTGGGTGCGAGCTTCGCTCCGCTAAATTCAGCACAAAAAGCCAGATTTCATGTAAATGGCGGTGTGGTAATTACACAAGTTCGCCAGGGCGGTATGTTTGATAGTATGGATGTGCCGGTAGGATCGGTGATAACCAGTATTAACAGGCAGCATATAAACAGTGTTACCGATATTGACAGGGCGATCACTAACCTGAGGAATGGAAACCTGGTTATATCAGGCTACTATCCCGACGGAACAAGTTTTAACAATATGTTCCAGGTACAATAAAATTAATTAATATATAAGAAGCCCGTTAGCCTGCAAGCTGACGGGTTTTTTTGTTTTGATGAGACTTACAAAGTTTTTAAACGGCGGAGCCCTCAACGAGGCCTTTAAAAATAAATTACTACGAGTTAAACTTCGTAAGTCTCCCTCCGCTTTCATTATTTTTGCACCATGCCCGCCAATACTGCCGTTTCTTTCAAATTACTCAACCAGGACCTGCTGTTACTTCCTCAAAAAGCCATATACTGGAAGCAGGGAAAAGCCTTGATTGCTGCTGATGTCCATTTGGGCAAGGTTGGCCATTTTCGCAAAGCCGGGATAGCGGTGCCCCGCGATATGGAGCAAAGCGAGCTGGCGGCATTATCCGATCTTATCGACGAACATAAACCCGAAAAAATAATATTCCTGGGCGACTTTTTTCATAGCGATATGAATTCCGACTGGGATTGGTTCATTCTGTGGCGCAGCCAGTTCCCTAAACTGGAAGTGATCCTGGTACGGGGCAATCATGATATCATTGACGATAGTTACTATCACCAATTAAACATCACGCTGCACGACCAATTGCTTATTGGCCCGTTTTTAATGCTTCACCACCCGTTGAGTACTGAAGAACAGCAAACCGCCGCGGGTTATGCTTTTTGCGGGCACATTCATCCCGGCGTAAGGCTGGTTGGCAGGGGACGACAGCAAATTACGCTGCCCTGTTTTGCCTTTGGTGAAAAGCAGGCCATTTTACCATCCTTTGGCAAATTTACCGGCAGGGTTGCCATCCACAGCCAAAAAACCGACAGGATATTCGCGGTCGCGCAGGACAGGGTAATTGCTATTGACTAACGATTTAAAGAGGCAAGAACCAAGACAGTAAGAAGCAAGATTTCAGGAACCAAGATTGCAGAAGCAGGACTTTGAGAGTCAGGAGCCGGGAATCAAGATTGTAAGAGGCAAGTTCTTTTATGATCTTCCCGGCCTAACTCTCGCCTCTTGTTGTCTTGCCTCTTGTTGTCTTGCCTCTGATTCCCGGCTCTCTTCTTAGATTGTTTCTAAATAGCTATTTGCTACGCGATTAGCCAAATCCATTTCTATCTTTTGGCATTTAATAAATACTTTTGCCAAATAAATCTGAACTATAATGAGCGAATTTAAACAAACCTTCAACTCGTCATTGGGTAAAAAGCTGATCATGGCTTTAACAGGCTTGTTTCTGTGTACTTTCTTGATTGTGCATTTGGGCGGTAACCTGTTGCTTTTTAGCGACGACGAAGGTTATGGATTTAACGTTTACGCTAATTTCCTTACACATTTCCCGCCCATCGAGGTGGTTGCCTACCTCCTGTACCTGGCCATATTGGTGCATTCCATTTACGCTTTGGTGTTAACAGTTCAAAACCGCAGGGCGCGCCCTGTAGGTTATGCCGCTCCGAACAGATCGCCGGCATCATGGTCGTCGAAAAACATGGGCTTGCTGGGCTCTATTTTGCTCCTGTTTATCGTAATACACATGAGCGACTTTTGGTATGCCTACAAATACAGCCACAAAATAGGGTATAAGGAATACCGCACCGACCTGGCAACCGATAAAACCACATCGGTTGATTATGTGCCAGCATCACCCACCTTCGAAAAGTCGGTATCAACCGAAAACAATGTTGAGATTGTAAGGGTGAAGGACCTGCATGCCCGTGTAGCCGGCAGTTTCAGCAATTTATTGTATGTGATTTTCTACGTGATTGCGATGGGAGCGGTTTCGTTCCACATGCTGCATGGTTTCCAAAGCTCGTTTAGAACGCTTGGCTGGGTGCATCGAAAATACACGCCGGTCGTATGCTTTATCGGTACCTGGCTGTTCGCAGTTATTATCCCGCTGGGTTTCGCCGCAATGCCGGTGGTTTATTATATACAAAGTTTAAGATGATTTACGAATTACGATTTGAGATTTACGAATCAGCAAATCTCAAATCGTAACCCGTAAATCTAAAATCGTAAATACAAAAAAATGACTTTAGAAGCTAAAATCCCCGAAGGCCCTTTAGCCGAAAAATGGAGCAAGCATAAATTTAACCTGAAACTGGTTAACCCGGCCAATAAGCGTAAATATGATATTATTGTTGTAGGCACGGGCCTTGCCGGTGCATCGGCGGCGGCTTCGCTGGCCGAGCTGGGTTATAATGTAAAGGCATTTTGTTTCCAGGACAGTCCGCGGCGGGCGCACTCGATTGCCGCCCAGGGTGGGATAAATGCAGCTAAGAATTACCAGAATGATGGCGACAGCGTTTATCGCTTGTTTTATGATACGATAAAAGGGGGCGATTACCGTGCCCGCGAAGGAAACGTTTATCGTCTTGCCGAGGTATCAGTTAATATCATCGATCAGTGCGTGGCACAGGGCGTTCCTTTTGCCCGCGAATATGGCGGCTTGCTCGATAACCGTTCATTTGGCGGCTCGCAAGTATCGCGTACGTTTTATGCGCGCGGACAAACCGGGCAGCAGCTTTTATTGGGCGCCTACTCGGCGTTAAACCGCCAGATACACCTGGGAAAGGTTAAAATGTACACCCGCACCGAAATGCTGGATGTAGTGACTATTGACGGCCAGGCCAAAGGTATTGTTACCCGTAATTTAATTACCGGAAGTATCGATACCCATAGCGGGCATGCGGTGTTGCTTTGCACCGGCGGATATGGAAACGTATTTTACCTGTCGACCAATGCGGCCGGTTCGAACGTGACTGCGGCATGGCGGGCGCACAAGCGGGGCGCGTTTTTCGCTAACCCATGCTATACGCAGATCCATCCAACCTGTATCCCGGTTACGGGCGACCACCAGTCGAAATTAACACTGATGTCGGAATCATTGCGGAATGATGGCCGGGTTTGGGCGCCTAAATCGGTGGAAATTGCCGAACGCTTGCGCAAAAAAGAGATCACTGCCGACCAGGTGGCTGAGGATGACCGCGATTACTTCCTCGAAAGAAAATATCCTTCATTCGGTAACCTTGTTCCGCGCGACGTAGCATCACGCAACGCTAAGGAAATGGTGGATGATGGCCGGGGTGTGGGCGGTTCAGGCTTTGCCGTGTTCCTCGACTTTGCCGATGCCATTCATCGCTTAGGAAAAGACGCAGTAGCTGCCAAGTATGGTAATCTGTTTGATATGTATTACCAGATCACCGACGAGGACCCATATAAACAACCTATGCGCATTTACCCGGCCGTACACTATACCATGGGCGGTCTTTGGGTTGACTATAATTTAAGCACAAACGTACCGGGCTTATATGCCCTTGGCGAATGTAATTTCAGCGACCACGGTGCTAACCGCCTTGGCGCATCCGCATTAATGCAGGGCCTTGCCGACGGTTATTTTGTAATTCCATATACACTTGGCGATTACCTGGCAACTATAGGTCCAAAACCTGTTGATGCCAATCATCCCGCTTTCGCGCAAACGAAACAGGATGTAATGGCCCGTATCAACAGCCTGCTGGCGCTTAAAGGTACCAAAACAGTAAACGAATACCACCGCGACCTTGGCCACATTATGTGGGAGTACTGCGGCATGGCGCGTACGGAAGAGGGCCTTGCCAAAGCCAAAGGTTTGATACACGAACTGCGTGCCGATTTCTGGAAAAACGCGCTTGTAGTAGGTGAGAACGAAGAAGTGAATCCGGCCCTTGAAAAAGCCGGTCGCGTAGCCGACTTCCTCGAGCTGGGTGAGCTGATGGTTGACGACGCATTAATGCGCCGGGAATCATGCGGCGGCCATTTCCGCCTTGAGTCGCAAACGCCCGAGGGTGAGGCTTTACGCGATGACGACAACTTTGCGTTCGTAGCCGCATGGGAATACAAAGGCGATAACCAGCCCGAAGTTTTGAATAAGGAAATGCTTGATTTTGAATTTGTTCACCTGACTCAACGCAGTTATAAGTAGCAAGTAGCAAGACAGAAGAATTTAAATCTTGATTCTAGATACTAGCGACTTGATACTAACAACTGATACTCCAAATAAAAAAACATGAGTAACAACAATATGAACCTCACCCTGAAAGTATGGCGGCAGAAAAACGCCGATGCCAAAGGTGCATTTGTAACGTACAAGGCCGAAGGCATTTCGCCGGATATGTCGTTTCTTGAAATGCTGGATGTGGTGAACGAAAGCCTCATCCTTAAAGGTGATGACCCTATCCATTTCGACCATGATTGCCGCGAAGGTATTTGCGGGATGTGCTCGCTGTATATCAATGGCAGGCCACACGGGCCAAAGCGCGCCATTACCACTTGTCAATTGCACATGCGCAGTTTCGGCGATGGCGAGACCATTACCATCGAGCCATGGCGCGCAGGGGCATTCCCGGTGATAAAAGATCTGGCCACCGATCGCTCGGCGTTCGACAGGATACAGCAGGCAGGCGGTTTCATCTCGGTAAATACCGGCGGTGTGCCCGATGCAAATGTGATTCCCATTCCTAAAGTTATTGCCGACGAAGCCTTCAACTCTGCTACCTGTATCGGCTGCGGCGCTTGTGTGGCAGCGTGTAAAAATGCGTCGGCTATGCTGTTTGTATCGGCGAAGGTATCGCAGCTGGGTATGCTGCCGCAGGGCCAGCCCGAGCGTTACAGCCGCGTGCAGGCTATGGTTGCCCAAATGGACGAAGAAGGTTTCGGCAATTGCACCAATACCCGCGCCTGCGAGGCCGAGTGCCCCAAAGAAATAACGCTCACCAACATAGCGCGCATGAACAACGATTTCTTCAGCGCGAAGCTGTTTCGGGAAGAGCATGCCCACGAGCACGCCTCAGGCGAGTAACGATAAAACAATGTTTAACTATGGGGCCTGGGGAGTAATTCTTCAGGTCTTTTTTTTGTTCAAAAAATGCCAAGCTGAATTTGTTTCAGTAACTCCCAAGACATGCCGCCTGCCCGGTGTGTTTTACCTTTGATGAAAGTAATTTTCTCAAAAATATAAATGCAGGTTAATTAAATATACTGTAAAAACAATACATAATTCAACTTGTTGTGAGCGTTAAAATATCTATATGAAATGAAATACTTTTACGCTTTCCTATTGATCTGTTTATTCAGTTGTAACAAGGAGAAAATTGCTATACCGCCGCCGGCCGTTGTATCAACAACACCTGTTACGCCGCCACCCGCTATACCAAACGTAACCAGGCCGAAAATTACCTCTGCGGAGTATGTGGATAGCTTGTTGTTTGTCACCAAAAATAATTACCAGATACAGACGACCGATAGCGCCGCAACATTCGCGTCCGCCGACCCACATATCACCATCACTTCCAAAGGATTGATCACCAGGCTGATATCGGCCGAAGTGGTGCCCGTAACCATTACGTGGAAGGATGTTAACTTTCGTACAACCACCATTTACGTAATGGGCGCTACCGACGACAACCAGGTGATGCCATTTTTGCACTACCAGGGCGCCCTGGCTACCGACCCGTATGGCTCGTATGTGCAAGGCTGGAAAACACTGCACCAGTTGCCAGTTGCCAATGCCACCTATGCCATTGTATTGCGCCATGCCGATGCAAGCTGCGGAGCCGACTGCGGCGACTACGCCCACTGCCCGGATAATTGGTGGAAACGTACCGATACGCTTTATGTAAGGCAGCTGAACGCCCAGGGTGTAGACCGCGCCACCCAGCTTGGCCAAATATTTAAAGACCTGAATTATCCTATCAAAAGGGTAGTAACCAGCGAGTATTACCGCGCCCGCCAAACCGCCGACCTTATCAACGCCGGGCCGGCCCAGGTGATCGACAGCACCATTAACCATCCTACACATAATCATTACGCGCCGGGGCTGTTTGCAGGTATGACCGGGTGTTTAGCCAAACAGCCCATTGATAACCAAATGACGCTCATCGTGGCGCATCATCCTATTAACGAGCTGGCAAATATCACGGGATACTCCAGTTTCCCGCGTGTTTCTCCCTTTAACTGGACGGGTGCCTACTTCGTAAAGATCGAAACTGACGGCACGCTAACCTATGCCGGCGCCGCCTCGTGGGGTATGTTTAAATGCTGGCGGGATATAAAATTGAACAAAATGTAATGCCAAAATAAAGGGTGTCACCCTGGGTTCCGTCGAAGAGGGCGCGTAAGGCTTGCCGCTATGCTTCGACGGAGCCCAGCATGACACCCCTTGTTGTTTTATGCTAATTACGCGCTATACGCCGGATAATCCACATACCCCTCGGCACCTGCGCTATAAAACAGGTCCATTCTCAACTCCGGGTTCAACGGGAGGTTACCCGCAAACCGTTCAGCCAGGTCGGGGTTGCTGATAAACTGACGGCCGAATGCAATTACATCAGCCAAGCCGCTTTCGATAGCCGCTTCGGCTGTCTCTTTATTGAAGCCGCCGCCCAGGATGATCGTATTCTTGAATTTTTTGCGGATGACCTGTTTAATCTCAACCGGCACATGCGGCGCGCCCATGGCCGAGTGGTCGGCAATGTGGATGTAGGCAATGCCGATCTGGTTCAGCTGCTCTGCCACGTAAGTGTATGTCTCTTCGATCTCGGGGTAGTGCGCCATATCGCTGGCCACACCGTATGGCGATAGCCGGATAGCCGTTTTCTCTTTACCAATAGCCTCCGCCACGGCGGCAACAACTTCAATTACAAAGCGTGCGCGGTTCTCAACGCTGCCGCCGTAATTATCTTCGCGCACATTGGCATGCGGCGACAAGAACTGCTCAAGCAGGTACCCGTTTGCACCATGCAGCTCAATCCCGTCCATGCCTGCGGCTATGGCGTTTTTTGCGCCGGTAACAAACTCGGCTTGCGCATGCTTTATATCTTCGGCGGTCATTTCTTTCGGGATCGGGAAATCCTGCATTTGCAGCGTGTCGGTCCACATCTGGCCGGCAGCGCCTACGGCTGAGGGGGCAAGTACTTCCGCCCCGGCAGGCATATTAGCCAGGTGGCTGATACGGCCGGTATGCATGATCTGCATAAATATCTTACCGCCTTTGGCATGCACTGCAGAAGTTACTTTTTTCCAGCCTTCCACCTGCTCCTGGGTATAAATGCCCGGGGTGCGGGCATAGCCCTGCCCATTTGGCGAAGGCGAAGTACCCTCGGTAATGATTAGCCCAGCGTCTGCACGCTGCGCGTAATATTCGGCCATCAGATCATTCGGCACGTGGCCAATCGCCCGGCTCCGTGTCATCGGCGACATCGCCATCCTATTTTTCAGTTCAATAGCCCCAACTTTCACCGGGCTGAATAATTTATTGCTTTCCATAGTTTTTATTGTTAATATATGTGTAAATCTTTTTTTTCATCCGCTCTCGCCTCTTCTCATTCGCTCTCATCCGCCGTAGCTTCAGCGAAAGCGGAACGTATCACCACAGCCGATGAGGAGCAAATGTAAAATACTTACATGTTCAAACATCTTTTTGTTTCAAAAATGACAAAGGAATGGTGTGAGGGGTATAAATTTTTCTCTCCGCGTCATTGAGTAACAATTTGCTCCGGAATTTATTTCGGGAAAGCGATCTCTGAACTTCGCAGATCAGGGAGAAAAATGATTTGTTGGAAAGCCGGAGAATTTGGGCGTTCCCCTTCGGGTCAGGCTGTACGCTTATACGGCTGCAGGCCTTAGGCGCGAAGGCCGGTATCCGCTTCCATCCTTAACGCAAAGATTTGCACGCTACCCCGCAATGTGATTTCGACGAGGAATGAGGAGGAACCGATACTCCTTTTCTGGGGTGAGTATGAGAGGCGGGGGTTGGGTGTGAATGCTACTCGTTCCCTTATTTAAAAGGAAGTCACGAGTACACGGAGCTTATCCCTACGCGGCGTACTCTGGCCGGATTGGGAAATCACTTACTCTTTAAGTGCAACGTGAATATTAAGTAAATTGGCCAATCCAATCACAAAAGGTTTGTTTTCGTCTAACAATACGCGCATTTCATTGTCAAAATCCTCTTTTTCTTCGCTGTTTTCATAAATAGCTGACATCGCGACTTCGTGTTTAAGTATTATTTTAACACAACTCTCATCTTCAAGCACAGTTTTCCTAAATATTCGTCTTAGCGCACTTGTGGTACTTTCCATTTCACCATAATTAAACAGCCAATCGCCAAAAAACAGGAAAGTGTTAGAATCAATTTCTTTGGTATTAATAAATAAATCACGCACATCTTTAATTGCAGACTTGAGCGAGCTTTTATTTGTCTTTTCGATTATTTTATCCCAAACGGCCTTATCGGGAATTGCGATATCACATTTTGCAATTTTTAGAAGCACTTCTTTTATCGCAGATACAGCTTTAGTTGAATATAAATTTTTTAAAGTTGTTAGACTTATAACAACTAAACCAGATTGAGGGTTTTGAAATTCCTGGAGCCACTCATTGTCCGAAAGACTATCAAAATATTCATTCGCGACGTTTACGCAATGGATGGTTAATGCATTTGATATGGTTTCACAAAGCTTAAAAAATTCAATATTCTTTAAAATATCTGGGATATCTTTTTCGGTTATCGGCTTGGGGTCCCATGCACTTAACCGGTTTAATAAACTTTTAGGGTTGATCTCAGTTTTTTCCAAAATGGGATCTATTTGTTTTAAAACCGCAACTATACTTAACTTTTGGGTAAATGTGGATTTAGTAGTCAATGACTTAATCACTTCGTTAAGGGCTGGTTTCTGAAATTCCAGATATTTAATTAGCAAATCCCCATAATTAACAAAATACTCGATTCCTTCAGCCAAATTTGAAACAAGTGTTGCGTCTGTATTTTTTAAAATATCATCGAAGTAGCTTACATAAGGAGTTGCAAAGGTGTTCCATCTAGCAATTCTCATATTAATCAAGTCATAATAGAATTTATCTTTAGCTTCGGGCGTGCTAGTTACGTGGCTGTAAAGAACGTTATCGTCGATTAAAACCTTTAACGTGGTTTTTGAAACATTTTTATAGGCAGTGTAAAATGCTGCAACCAAAGTCCTATTAGATTGATTTGTTTTAATTTTGTTTTCAAGAGATGTAATATATCTCGTTAAGTTGTATTTTTCTGGAATGAAAGAAAGATAAGACGAATTATTTAATTCATCCGCATCATTAATATTGTCCAAAAAATCGTTTAATTCTACGTTATTGCATCTTACTTCATATGTGTTAATATCCTTGGTAGCTTTTATCAGAGAAACGAAATCTTCTGCTGTAGTTAGCTTTTCTGCTAAGTATTCGTTAATTTTTAGTTGAATGTTATTTTCCTTTAAAATAGCATCAATTTTTTTAATACTTGTGTAGTAATCCAATGAAATAAATTGATTTGATTTTCTAAACCTAGCCAGCGTGTTTTTCAAAAACGTCCGTTTATTGCTGATACTTGTAAGTAAAATAATATGATAAGGTTGAATTTTTGCATCGGGAATTAAATTAACTTTAGGGTCCATTTTCTGATATAGATCGTCCCACGTTTTTTTAGGTACTTTATCATAAATCTCGTTTAGGCCCAAAGTTGCGTTTTCATAGTTCTCTACCTCGATAATTGCTTTAGTTAATATGTCGATAAAGAATTTACTTTCGCTGATATTCTTAATTTGATTTTTTTCATTATTATTAAGGGCAAAGGTTAAGTTTTTTGTAAAAATTACTTCTAAAGCTCTGTCAGGATCAATTTGATAAACCAGTGAAGCAATATATTTGGGCAATTCCTCATCGGATTCATATAAAAACCATAAGCTTTTCAAATAAGTTGGATTAATGATTTCATTTTCGGGATTTATCAATATTATTTGTTTCGAAATAATGAAAAGCGATATATAACGGTATGGAACTTCCGTGCACACTTGAGCACTTGCTACAAACTCATTAATAAAAGCGACAATTTCCCTTGGAGTCTTTGATGTAGATAAGTGGTCAAAAACCTGTATAACTTTTACGAATTCTTCATCGATCTCAGAAAATGCTTCTTTCCATTTAATTTCGAAAAATTTCTTCCAGTCAGATAAAATGGGAGGTGATACCCTATAAACAATATTGAAAGTTTTATTGATATAATCATCTGTATAGTCATTGTTGTTATCGTTGGAGTTTTCAAACGCACTTTTTATATTTTGTCTATCAAAAGGGATAATAACTTTAATATTGTGATAACTGTTTTCGGCAAAAAAAGTATGAATAGACGACCATAATTCTAATATTTTACCATTTGGCAACCTATCCATATTGTCGAAAACAAGAAGCAGGTTTTTATCTTTCAAATCATCTGAAATCTCTTTCATCCAATCTCTAAATTTCTTAACTGATGGCTCGTCTTCAGAAATTTTTTCGAAAGTTATCTCCTGTTTTTGATTTTGTTGGTAAATATAAAAGAGCTTGGCACCCGCTTCGCGAACTCTTTGTTTCAATTTATTGCTTTTAGAAGTATTATAGAAATAATAATAAAGAAATAAAATGATTAATGAGGTTAATGGAATACTAGTTATCAAAATTTTTAACCAATCGCGCTCAAATAAATCCGAGATGGAGTTAAATAAAGGAGTTATTATTAAGGCTAACACAGAACATACAATTCCTAAGCTTAAACTTGGTATAGTTTTTTTTTCGGTTTCTTTTGATTTAGCTAATAATTCTTTAAGTTTTTTTTGCCACTTATTGTCATCGTAGATTATAGAAATACCATCTTCATCTTTTTTAGTTAAGAAAAACGTCATTTCTTCTAATAAAGATCTTCGTTGCAAGTCTTCCTGATGCCCCCAAGCATCGTAAATAAAAAAATAAAACTTATACTTGACTGCCGCGTTAAGTTTTTTCTTTATAATTTCAATTAAATTTGATTTGCCTGAACCCCAGCCACCGTCAATACCGATAACTTTAATAGCTAAATTATTCTGAAGGATATCTGCTATTTTATCAGCGACCTTTTCCTGCGCTTTTCCTTCGAAAAGATCTACTCCAAACGGATCATTGCTAATAAATTTAGGGTATGCTGTGTTGTCGTCTGGATATTCCATGGCTTACTTAATATTGGCAGGTCGGTTTGTAAAGTGACCGTGAAATTGCAGCAACTTGCAAGTGATTCTTGGCATATTTATTACCGTTAAATATTGGAATACAAGATGCTATTAGATTAAGTACCTGTATAGCGGATATGAAAAATTGCATTCGATAGTTTTAGGATGTTTCTCAAAAGTATAAAAAAATGTGTTTAATCCCAATGTATTGGAATAGAGAGTGTGAGGGCTGCACCCGGCCCTAATCAAAGATAACCGGATGAAGCACATTTTTGCCTTGTAAAATGTAAATTATTCATAGCCTGTTTTTTACATCGTTTATTTGAAGTGTTTCAGGTTGTTTCATGGTGTTTCACCTGTTTCTCTGAAACACCTTGCTGTTTATAGATTATGTCTATGAATTGGTATGCCCGTAGTTTGTGATCACGGTACCTCGCGCCAGGCAACGAGTGGTCAATAGCAGCAGGCAGTTGTGAGCGGCCAGTAGAAGGTGATCATGCAATTCATTCACCACTCCCTACTCACCATTCACCACCCCACTCACCATATAAAACAGTTTTCAATCTCCGGGGTTAAATATATATTCCCATCCTGCAACTTGCAACTCAAAATCCGCACCAAATGAAAAACCACACCACCATGCCCCAACGAGCCCGAAGAAGCCCCGGTAACGCACCCAAAACCCGAGATCAGCCAGCCGCACGACCCATCAGAGCCCAACATCCCGCCCGAAGCCCCGCCCCGCGACCCGCAGGAACTGCCCCCGCCGGCCATTAAACCGCCGGTGGTGCCACCGCTATAAGATTAAACGGAATGACACTCTTTATGTGGTTCAGGTATGTCAGCTTCTTAATGCCAAACGTAAACGAGCGACGAGGTTGCCGCGCTATCGCTCGCAATGACAAAGTTTTATAAGATTAATCGCATCTGCACCTTATACCCTGCCCGAAAAGTCTCCACTACCGATTTCGGCGTAAGTACTGTAACAACATGCCCCGGCAGCGGGAGGCTTTTCTCATATCCAAAAGGTGTCCACCGGAAAATTTTACTGTTAGCCACCAAATGAGGTTCCCCGCCGATCTCAATAAATACACCGTCCGGCAGATCGCTCCCAATGGCTTCATAGGTTATTTTGCTACCATCTTTTGTTATACGTTCCGCATGTATGACTGCGTCGATCTTGGCGATGGCAACCTTGTGGTCAAAACCATATTGCGGGTTACCTTTTAGCCATGCTGTTTTAAAACGGCTGGCATCTTCGCGGCGGCATTCAAAGCAGGGGCGGTGCCCGGCGGCAAAGGCGGTAGCCTCGTCCAAAAAGAACAATTCCGTCCACAGGTTTGGCGACATCACTTCGCGGTGCCGGCCCTTGAACTGCAGCAAGCAGATGATCCAGGCCTGGTGTTTAAACGGCCGCAGGATGGTTTTGCCGCGCCCGTGCAACTGCCCGCGGTTCCCCAGCCACGCTCCCCGCGCGCTGGTGGCGATGATATTGCCTTTGGGATCGACGCGGTTTTGAAGCATGTTAATTATAAAGTGTGAATTAAGAGCAAGATATTAGAATCAAGAATTAAGAACCAAGAACCAAGATAAAAAGAATCAAGAACCAGGACAAAAAGAGAAATCAGGTCATTTTGAGGGCCATTATTGGTAGAGAAAATTATTTTATCTTCCTGAATGCCTTGAGCTCGCTAATTGTTACCGCGTCCATTTTTTCTATCGCGATGGTGAAGGCTATGCTGCTTACCGACCGGATATGTTGTTTAAGCCAGGGCAGCGTTTCATTTGGGTACACGGTATGCAGCTCGCGCAAGGCCCAGCCAACACCTTTTTGTACATAATATTCCTTGTCGGTCAATAAAGGCGTAATCAGCTGCTCTATTTCACTAAAGGTGGGGTATTGCTTTTTTGTACGGCTGTAGTATAACAGCGAAACCACGGATTGTCTCCGCTTCCACAGATCGTTGTCAGTATTCCATTTTTTAAGTTGCTCATACACTTCTTTTGGTGCTATGGCCAGTATTTTGGTGTATATTTTTGCCAGCGCGTCGCAAAGCCCCCAGTCGTCCACTTGGTCCTGCCAATGGACAATAACCGGCCACATTTCCCGCAGCTCCGCTTCCTTTTTGATGTGCCGTTCCAGGAAAAAGTAAGCATGCAGCCGGAGCCAGAAGCTATCTTCTGTGCGCCATAGCTCATCCCATATAGCTAACTGTACGGCAAAAGGCAGGCCCGAAAAAGAATAGGCACGTTTGGACTCCAGCCGGTGCGTGGGCACATTCCCCCACACAGCGCCGATATGCGCCCGCACTTCCTGCACCTGGACCTGGTAATTCGTTTTTTTCATCGCAATGGAAGTTCTGACAACTAATATAGGCAACTATCAAATAACTTGTAAACCAATAGTTCTTCCGGCAATGCCCTGCTTTGCCCAGCGAAAAAACTCAATTGTTCCATATCACTTTCCTTTTTCCCTATAATACATCCGTGTAATTGATAATAAACCTGGCTACCTGTTCCTGCTCGGCAATGGAAAGCACCTCGCCGTCATATATCCAGTAACCATCCGCGTCGAAAAGCACCCGGCCCAGGTCGTCCGGGTTTTGGTCGAAGGCAGTGTAGAGCTGGTAACAAAGCACCGCGCCGCTATTTTTAACATCGGGCACCACGCGTACGACCTCGTCGGGCCCGTGTTTGCGTTTTACCCAGGCTTTGGCCTCGTGTGTCAAAGCGGTTTTATGCATTATCATACAACAAAGGTGAAATAATTTGCGATAAAAATACTAAAAATATTAGTAAAATAAAATCTCCCTATTCTCCGCGCGTCATTGCGAGGAACGAAGCAATCTCTGAACTGCGCAGGTCGGGGAGAAAGATGTTGGTGGGGAGAGAAAGCCACTTTTCACAGGGGGGTTCGTTGAGCCAGGCGGTAAGCTGCATTTCGTTCCACAAAGGCTTAAGGTTCATCGATTAGCATGTGTAGAGATTGCTTCGTTCCTCGCAATGACGAAAAAAAATAAAATAAATTTGCGCAACTGAATAGTTGCATATATATTTGCAACTGAATGATTGCAAATTATGATCAGACGAGATGTATTCCAGGCTATTGCCGACCCCACGCGCCGGGCCATCCTGGCGTTGCTGGCCCTGCACGCCATGACACCCAATGCCCTTGCCGAACACTTCGACAGCAGCAGGCAGGCCATATCAAAACACATTAAAATACTCACCGAGTGCCAGCTGCTTAACCAAAAGCAAACCGGCCGGGAGATACATTACCATTTTAACCCGCAGAAAATGAAAGAAGTAGACGTATGGATGGAGCAGTTTCGCGTATTGTGGGAAAAACGCTTCAATAAACTGGACGAAATATTAAAAAACCAACAAAATAAACAGTCATGATAACAAAAGAAACCGTCTTTAATAAAGACCTACAAAACAAAAAACTAACTATCGTGCGCGCGTTTGACGCGCCGCTGCCACTGGTTTGGAACGCCTGGACCAACCCCGCGATACTCGACCAGTGGTGGGCGCCCCAACCCTGGCGGGCCGAAACAAAAACCATGGATTTTAGGGAAGGCGGTTTCCGGCTGTACAATATGAAAGGGCCGGCCGGGGATGTCTCGTGGTGTAAAGAAGGGTATAAAACCATCGAGCCGCAAAAACTTATCGTTAATGATGCGATATTTTGTGACGAAAATGGCGTGTATGACCCAGCTTTCCCGGTGATGTACTGGAATAAGCAATTCAGCCAAACGGGCGACGAAACGACCGTTAACGTTGAGATCACTTTCGACAGCGAATCGGATATGGAAACGCTCATCAAAATGGGCTTCCGCGAAGGCTTTACAATGGGTCTGGATAACCTGGAGCGGTATTTAAGCACGCAGAGATAGAGAATAGTTGTTTAAAAAACGAGGTATCTGTATTACCCGCTTAAATACTATTTGTATTATTAATTGAGGTGAAGCTACTGTAGTTTTTGTAGTAGGTGTAGCACTGTAGCAGCGCTACACCTGTATCACCTGTATCTCCGTATCAGTGATACACTGATACAGCATTATGCTTTAGTCAGAGATTTGGGCGTTTCCATGCGGGCCGGGCTGTACGCTCATACGCCTTCAGGCATTACGCGCCGGGCCGGTATCCGCTGCCATCCCTAACGCAAAACCGCCATTACATCATGCTCTGTCCCCGTAAACGGCCCCGGCGATTCCATTTTCAGGCTGGCCATGGCGGCGGCAAATTCGCCGGCTTGCTGTATGCTGGCACCTTTTGTACGGCGGTAAAGATACCCGGCCATATAGGTGTCCCCACATCCGGTTGCATCCACGATGATTTTCGGCCGGTAAGCGGGAATGATGTAAAACACGCCGTCGCTGTAAATAAATGATCCCTGGCTGCCGTTTGTTATCACTATTTCCTGTACGCCCCAATCTGCCAGCTGCTTTGCGCCTTCGCGTGGGTTTGCGCGGCCTGTTAGCGCCTGTAGTTCGGCCTCGTCGGCTTTAACAATGTTTACGTATTGCAGTGCTTCCTTTTTTTCCGGCCAGTCGGTAGGATACACCTTATGGTTTACTACTTTTCGTAAGTATCCCTGCACATCCAGGCTCACCCGGCCCTTTGCGGCCAGGAATTTTATCACATCAACGGGAATATCGTCCGCCAGCAGCGGCCCCAGGTGAAATACCCGTGTATTGATATTCTGCAACTCCTTAACGGTAAAAGGATCCGCCGTTTGCAAAACATTTTGCGTGCGATCATCCTGGTTTTCGGCATAGATGTTCTCGAAATAAACAGTGTGCGTGCTTTCAGCAGCCTCTACCTTAATGCCTTGTGCGTGCAAAGCATCGACATAACCCATTTCGGCATTAGCTAATTTGGTAACTAATATATACCTGGTATCTAATTTACCAATCGCGTTCGAAAAGTAATAAGCTGTTCCGCCCGGCATGTGCAGTGTGGCGGTAGTGGTCACCACTTTGTCGGATGTGATGTGGCCGATGCAGCAGATATCATACATGCAGGTAAGATAACGATTTATTCTTTTTTGTCATGCTACCGATAGTGAAAGCATCTTTCACCTCCTGTTAATTATAATATTCACCACCAAAAACCGAAAACATTAAAAAATCAACAAAATAATTCCCCAATCATTCGTTTTTATTCAAAAACAGTTCATAAATTACGGTGTTTAGAGTAACTGGTTACTGTACCGCTAATTTTGGGTGTTTTTTTATGCATGAATCAGCTTATTTTGATAAATATAGCCCCATCAACGGCGTTTGGGATGAAATGTACGGTTCGGATGCCAATGTGCGCGACCATTACCGCAAGGTGATCGATTACATTTCGGGCGAATCAGCTGATGATCTTAACAAAAAGGAGGAGCTTGCCAAACGCTTGTTCATGAGCCAGGGCATCACTTTCACCGTTTATAACAGCGGCGAGGGTATCGAAAAAATATTCCCGTTTGATATTATCCCCCGCATCATCACCGCGAAGGAATGGGAGTTTGTTGAAAAGGGTATCAAGCAGCGGCTAACCGCGCTCAACCTGTTTATCAAGGATGTTTATCACAACCAATTTATCATTAAGGACGGCATTGTCCCGATTGATATCATTTATAGCTGTCCGCATTTTTTGCGCGAGATGTACCACCTGCAGGTGCCGTATGACATTTATGTGCACATATCCGGAATCGATATCATCCGCGATCACGACGGTACTTTTTATGTGCTCGAAGATAATCTTCGCACCCCATCGGGCGTAAGCTATATGCTCGAGAACCGCGAGATCACCAAGCGCCTTTTCCCCGACCTGCTCCCGCAATGCGGCGTGCGCAGCGTAACGGAATATCCGACTATATTGTATAAAAACCTGCTGGCATTATCGCCGCGGCAAATACATAACCCGACGATCGTGTTATTGAGCCCAGGCATATATAACTCGGCTTATTTTGAACACACTACGCTTGCCCGTTTAATGGGTGTAGAGCTGGTTGAAGGGCGCGATATGGTCGTCAAAAACCATAAAGTATATATGAAAACCACCACCGGCCTGCAGCAGGTAGATGTAATATACCGCCGTGTTGACGATGAATACCTCGACCCGCTGGTGTTTAACCCGCAAAGTATGCTGGGTGTGGCCGGCATTATGGGCGCCTACCGCAAAGGAAACGTGGCTATTGTAAATGCCATCGGTACCGGCGTTGCGGATGACAAGGCCGTTTATGTTTATGTGCCCGAAATGATCAAATATTATTTAAACGAGGAGCCGATCCTGAAAAATGTACCTACGCACCAACTTGGGCATACTGACGAACGGGAGTATGTGTTTAAGAACATCAATAAAATGGTGATCAAAAAAACCAACGGGAGCGGCGGTTACGGTATGCTGATGGGTCATGCGGCTACGGAACGGGAAATTGAAGATTACAAACTTGAAATATTAAAGGAGCCGCGAAATTTTATCGCCCAGCCAACCATCAGCCTGTCGGCCGCGCCGTGCTATATGCAAGGCGAGCTACAGCCAAGGCGAATCGATCTGCGGCCATATGCTTTGTTCGGGCCGGATGGAATCGAGATCGTGCCCGGTGGCTTAACACGCGTGGCCCTTAAGGAAGGTTCGCTGGTGGTAAACAGCTCACAGGGCGGCGGCAGCAAGGATACATGGGTGCTTGGCGCCCCGGTAATCAAGGCACAAAGGCAAAAGATAAAGGCAGAGTTGAAACCGCAGCCCGAAAAAAAGGTGAAAGGCGAAAGGTCAAAGGTGAAAGGTAAGGGTAAATGAAAAAGAAATCCGATCGCACACATGCGGGAGAAAATCCAACATCCGAAATGAAAATAATAAATTCGAAATCGAAAATCCGAAACGGCGAAGCCTTCTTGAGTGCCTTAAAAAAACAACTAACCTCGAAAAATCCGAAATCAAAAGATGTTAAGTAGGGTAGCAGCAAGTTTTTATTGGTTAAGCCGTTACATCGAACGCAGCGATGGTATGCTGCGCATGCTCAAAATTAATTACGCCTCTTCGCAGGACACGGTGCAGGAATTTACATGGGAACCGGTCATCCGGATATTTGCCGGGTCGGACGAGGATGATGCGGAAAAGCTGCAGAACGACAGTAGGGCTGTGCTCAAATACATGGTTACCGGCAAGGAAAACGGCAATTCGATTTTAAATATTATTACGCTGGCGCGCGAAAACGCCCGTGGGGTACAGGAGCATATACCAAAGGATCTTTGGCTATGTTTAAATGAATATTATCATACTGTAATTGATCCGAAGCTCGAAAAAGCATTACAGCGCGACGACCCGATCAGCGTGCTGGATGTACTGATCAAGCAGGTGATGCTTTATTACGGCACGGTGGAAATAACTATGGAAAGGGGAGAGGGGCGCAGTTTTATGAACATAGGCAAATACCTGGAGCGGGCCATACAGTCGGTGGATATCCTCGATACCAAATTCGGCTCGGTAAGCGATAACCCCGACCTGTTGACTGATACCAGCTATTGGAAACACCTTTTACTTTCGTTGGGTGGGTACGAACTGTACCTAAAAACCTACCGCGAAGGCTTCGAAGCCAGCAATATACTGGAGCAGGTGGTGTTGAACAATGATTTTCCGCGGTCGGTTATTTATTCGGTGAACAACATCCTGCGGTATTTTGACAGGTTAAAGAATGACAGTAACGTGGAGGATTTTCGCGAAATGTCATTCCAGATCGGCCGACTGGAGAGCCGGATCAAATACAGTTCGGTTAAAAGTATTGAGCAGGACGGCCTGCACGCCTTCCTGACGCAGATCAGGAGCGGATTGTACGGAATAGGTAACTCACTGAACGAACATTATTTTGCAAATTCTTAAAGAGTCAGGAAAGTCAGGAAAGTTCGAAAAAAAAAGTACTATTTTCAAATCACTAAATCAATAATTCACTAATTAAAAGCGATGCCCGAATTTGAAATAGAACATATCACCCGGTACATCTACGAGGGGCCAGTCCGCGACAGCGCCAACCAGATTATCCTGTTCCCGATAAAGGATGCCTACCAGGATGTGCTGAAGCAGGAGCTCACCATAACGGGCAACCCTGTTGTAGATACCTATATCGATTATTACGGCAACGAAGTGGGCAGTTTTACTTATAGCGAACCGCACTGGTATCTTAATATCAATTCCAAAATATGGGTGACGACTAAACACAGGGAGCTGCCGGTAAACGATATATTCCCTGCCCACCAGTGGGAGGACCTCAGGCGCCTGCAATTTATGGTGCCCTATATCGATTTTTTAAAACAGGAATATTTTGACGGATTAAACGAATTGCGGGTTATTGTTGACCAGGAAAGGTTGAAGGATGATACTCCTTACCAGGTGGCCCTGCGTTTTAGCCAGTATGTGTACGAGAATTTCACCTACATTAAAGGTGTAACTAGCGTTGAAACAAAGCTGGATGAGATATGGAAACTAAAAGCCGGCGTTTGCCAGGACTTTGCCCATATACTGATGGAAATGCTGCGCATGGTGCAGATCCCGGCGCGCTATGTGAGCGGGTATATATGTACCAGCCGCAATGGCATGCGCGGCGAGGGCGCCACCCACGCCTGGGCCGAAGCTTACATTCCTGATTACGGATGGCTGGGTATCGACCCGACAAATAATTGTATCGCCAATGAAAGCCATGTGCGTTTAGCCGTCGGCCGGAACTTTTTGGATTGTTCGCCGGTAAAAGGTGTTTACAAAGGATCCTCGGGCCACAAGCTGGAGGTTGCGGTATCGGTTGATGAGGATAATGTGTTAAACGGTAATGACAGGCAGATCAACGACGCCCATGTAACCAATACGGTGACTGAATTTACAAAAAATAGTTACCAGCGCCACATGGAGATCATTCAGCAACAGCAGCAACAACAACAATAGTTTGCAGTTGGCAGTGAGAATTTTAGCTGCAACAGGTTATTCGACTTTTTTGACGGCAGCTATCAGCTGTTCAATCGCGGGCGGCTTCTCATAGCCCTGGGTCATTTTGAAGTTTTTGTCGTAGATAGCGATATAAGGAGTGGTCTTAACCATGTAATATCTTTGAACTAAATAGGTATAACCTTCAGTGCCCACCGTGAAATTAGGATACTTCTTTAACTGAAAATCCTTGTAGAAATCCTTTATAGCCCGGAATTGCGCCTCAGGGTTCACAAACGTTACCATCACCACCTGTATGTTGCGGAACTCCTTCATTTTCGGCTTCATTTCTTCCATTAAATGCCGGCAATGGCTGCAATCCGGCGCGAAATAAATGATCATTACCGGCTTATGCTTTTTTAAATTGGCCGGGGTAACATACACACTGTCTGTGGTCAATATTCGGTAGGGAGGTATCGCCGGCGGCGGGGCATAAGTTTGCGCATTGCTGCACGCCGCAGCTATGATCAGTCCAAAAAATAAAAACAATTTCTTCATTGTATTCAAATAATTCATAGTTAGCGCTTCTACGCTTTTAGCCTTCGCCTTTTCGCTTTAAGCTTCCCCCGCATAGTTACGATATTTTTATGCTTCAAGCAATTCCAGTTGCCAGGCAACATGCTCTTCGGTTACCGGGTATAACGCGTTTTCACGTACTGTATGATAAACAGCGTCAAATAAACCGTTATAATTTCCTTTTGGGGGAACCAACTGTTCCACCAGCCGCCCGTTATCAATATCCATAAGCACCAGTTTTCCATCACTGCCGGCCGGTTCAATGCCATAGCCTTCGTCTGTCGGCAGCATGCCTCCGTCCAGTTGTGCTTCCTGCACATCGCACCTTTCTTTAACAAAACTGCCAAGCGTACCATGCACGGCGAACCCCGGCAATACCTCGGCAAGCAGCAGGCCCGAGGTGAGGTATACATTCAGTTGATTGGGATATGATAAATGGTAATGAAAGTAATCCGCCACTTCCGAACCTTCACGGTATATCCCCGTTGTTTTTTTAAAGCTGAGCGGTTTCCCGAATAAACAGATCACATTATCGATCAAATGCGGCCCCAGGTCATATCCCAAACCATTGGCTTGTGCCGCAGCTTTTTCTTTGAATAACTTGGGGCTCAACGCTCGTTTATACCTGTCGAACCTGAAATGAATCTCTATCAACTCGCCCAGCCTGCCGCTTTCAATAACGTCCTTTACCAGTAAAAAGCCGCTGTCCCACCTCCGGTTTTGGTAAAGCATTAAATGCCGGTTTACCTGTTTGGCCAGGTCGAACATTATTTTAACCTCGGCACTGGTGGCAGCGGCAGGTTTTTCAAGCAGAACGTGTTTCCCGGCACTAAGTGCAGCAATAGTAAAATCGAAGTGTGTATCGTTGGGCGTATTGACAATTACGAGCTCAATTTCGTCGTCATTCAAAAGCGCATCGATCGAGTCATAGCTGATCACGCCGGGATAACGTTTCCCGACCTTTTTTTCATGGCGTTCAACCACGGCCTTAAATTTAAATCGCGGGTTTGTAGTTAAAAACGGCGCGTGAAATATCCTTCCTGACATCCCGTAGGCCATTAAGCCTGTTATAATTGGTTTTGACATAGTTTAATAATATAAATTCGATCCCGCACGTGCGGGAGAACATCCGAAATCCGAAATAAAACAGCCCTGGTGCTCCGGCCTAATCCTGCCCAATCGGGCTGCCGTCCGGCATGTTTACAACCGGCGCCGGCTTAAATTGTGACGGATTTTTCTCAAACTGGTCTATTTGCGATAACCCAAACAGCAAATTCGCCTTTTGATTTCCCGATGCCGTCTTCATAGCGACATTCATCCATTTTCTTAAACCGTCAATTTCCAGCAGTGCAATGCCGCGCACGCTTTCGGGCGCAGTGCTGGTGGCCGCAAGCGTTAGTAACTGTTTCAGCGTTAAATTATTTACCAAACGCTGCAACTCGCCGCTATAACCAGTTTGCTGTGTCGCCTTCCAGGTTTGGGCTATCAGTTTGTCCAATACAGCTATAAGCCCGGGCTGGTCACTATCCCTCGCCTGGTATTCAACCAGCCTGGCCGCTCTTTCAGGCTGCAGCATAAAGGCAAGCGTTGTTGCTGCTGATGATTCGGCAGCGGCCATAGGGTCGAATGTAAGGCCGGTACGGGCTTTAAACAATTCGCGGGTGCGCGGGTATCCATCGGGCCGGGGCGGTATTTTTTCGATTAATTTCTCCGGAAGCGAAAGTGCATCAGGCCCGATAGTCGCCATCAGTGCGTTAAACGCTTTCCATTGTTCGGCCGGCGAAATAAATTTCGTGGTGACTTGCCCGTCATTTTTAACCGCGTAAGTATAGTAAATACCGCCTAGCATTTTTGAGGCAGCCTCAACCTGGTAACGGTGTAAAAGATAAATAGGTACCAAGACTTCCTCAATAGTCGCCATTGGCGCATCCTGACGTATTGCTTTCTCCGAAAAATTATCCAGCAGGTGCTTGCGAATAACCATCAGCCTGTTCAATTCGTCAGCAGCGTTGGTCCCGTTATCCCATAAATGGGCAAGGGGATGAGCGCTCCCGGCTGGCCGGGAGTCCCCGTCGGTAATAAATAAATAGCCTTCCTTTAGTGTTTCGTTCATGATGCCTTTTAAGGCACCATCGTTATCGGTTCCTGCCGGGAAATCCTGATAGCCATATAACACGGCCCGCTTGTCCCAGCCGCCAATTTCGGTGGTATAGGCTTTTGAAACGTCAATCGTACCATCACTATTTAAGCTGTATAGCGGTGGCGGATAATCCATAACCGATGCACGGTTATTAATGCTGGAAGTGAAATTATGCTGTAAGCCCAGCGTATGGCCAACCTCGTGGGCGGCAAGCTGGTGCAGCCGCGCAATGGCCAGTTTTAGCATGGCATCACTTGTAGGTTTGCCATCTTCGTAAGGTTGCAGTAGACCTTCGGCAATCAAAAAATCCTGCCTGTCGCGCAGCGAGCCTAATGACACTTGTCCTTTAATGATTTCGCCGGTTCGCGGGTCGACTATAGATTCGCCATACGACCAGCCCCGTGTCGACCGGTGGACCCATTGAATGATGTTATATCGTATATCCATTGGGTCGGCATCTTCGGGCAGTAATTTTACCTGGAACGCATTTTTATAACCGGCAGCTTCAAACGCCTGGTTCCACCACGAGGCGCCTTCGATCAGGGCGGTTCTCACAGGCTCCGGCGCGCCGCGGTCAACATAGTATATGATAGGTTTCACCGGGTCGCTCATGGTTGCAGCCGGGTCTTTTTTTTCTAGCCGGTGCCTTACAAGCTGGCGTTTTACGATGGGCTGGTCAATCGGGGTAGCATAGTCCATGTAACTGTTTTCATAAAACCCCGACCGCGGGTCGAACTTGCGGACTTTATAGTTATTGTCGGGCAGTTTAATGAATGATTGATGCATTCGCACGGTAACCGAATTTGGGTCGGGCGTTACCGACGCAATTTCGCTTCCCTTTCCCTTCCCGGTTAATGTTATAGTCGCCTCGAATTCTGAATTTTCGGGAAACCCCTTTGTGTTTGGTAAATAAACCGCCGAACGTGATTCATCAAGATTAAAACTTCCCTGCTGGCTTGCAGCAAGCTTATCCGCTATGGCGTGGCTATCGCGGAGCAGGAACGGGGTAAGGTCAATCAAAACCCGTCCATCCTGATCGGCCTCCTGCTTAAATCCCCATATAACAGATTGCGCGAAGGCTTCTTCAACCGATTTTCTCTCATCGGCGTTATTGCTTATTGCACGATAGGCATAATTGGGTTGTACTAATAAAATTTTCGGGCCGCTTTTGATGAATTTTATGATGCGGCTGTTACCGATCTGCCCCCTGTCTAAAGCAAGGTCGTTTGAGCCAACACCGGCTGGTAACGAGTTAACGTACAACAACTCGGTATCAAACTTGTCAACCTCCAATAAAATATGCCCGGTCTTTTCATCCCAATAAAAATTAAAATAACCCGGGTATTTCGTAAGGCCATGCGTCTTTGTTTCAATTTCTGTCGATTTCTGGGCTTTAATAATGGAAGCAAAGCTGGTAAGAAGGAATACTGCAGTGAAAAATATTTTCATAAATGTAGGAATGATCAGTCTAAAATATTACTTTTATTTATATTAACCCAATTTATGGTGTTATGAAGGGTAATTTGTTACTAAATTGCCATTGCTTTTAGGAATAAGATTTTTTACAATAGGATAATTGTATCGTTAAGAATAATATCGTTAAAAAAACGTTAAAAAGTCTAACCTTTTAAAATCTCTTTTCGTAGAAAGAGAAACTGATTAATTAAAAAATGGATTACAATAGCAGGCCCGTTAGTGTATTACTTATTGATGATGATGAAATAAATAATTTCATTTCGGTCAAATTAATAAAGAAAGCTTTATTAAACACGGAGATCACCGCTTGCCTTAACGGTAAACTTGCGATCGAGCTACTAGCCGATATCCAAAAAAACGACCCCGATAAACTCCCTGACTATATCCTGCTGGACATCAATATGCCTATCATGAACGGCTGGGAATTTTTGGATGAATACAAAAGATTAAACATCGATCCTTTGGGCCAGAGCAGGATATTCATAATCTCATCTTCAGTTTTTAGTAACGACATCAATAAAGCTCGCTCATACCAGCTTGTACAGAATTTTATTTCGAAACCGCTTAACGTCGATAAAATTATTGAATTATTTAAAGCTGCCGAGCCTGTTCATGTGGCTGCAACTGTAAAATGATTATCCTGGTAGGTAACTTTACCGACAGTAATGGATTTGGAATGATAGAATAAACACGTCCAGTCTTCCTCCGCAGCTTTTTTACCATATTCTTCCCGTAATTGCATCGCCTTCCGGCCATCGAAGTCATATTTGGCGATAAATTTTCGCATCAATTGTTCCGGTTCGGGCAACTCATCGCCGCCAAAAAAACATTTCTGCCCTTCGCTTTCTATCCAGAATACCTGGTGATATGGTGAGTGAGCACTTGACAATTCGTACCTGATGCCGGGCTGTAACTCACCGCTGCCGTCCACAAAATCAATATTTGCCGATGCGGCTAATGCTTCAAAAATTTCTTTATGATACGATGAGGATTTTCCTGCCAGGGCGGTTTCCCATTCTTTTGCCTGTATTACATGCCGGGCCGCCGGGAAACTGGGAATAAGCTTGCCATTCTGTTCAACCACCAGCCCACCTGAATGATCGTAATGCAGGTGTGACATCAAAACCAAACTCACTTCTTCGGGACTAAAGCCTGCATTGCGGATATGCTGATGCAGCCATAGTTCATCACGGGTATCTTTATAACCGAGCCCGGTATCAAGCAGTACCAGGTTAGTATCTGTTTGCACCAGGAAGGGATTGACATGGATAAATAATGATGCCGGCCGTTCTTTCGCGTTATCCGTTTCCGGGTTAAAAGGAATAAATTTTTTGGAAGCATCAACCGAATAGGACCCCTCGCTTAAAGCAAAAATTTTCATTTATATCAGCTGTTATAAGGCGCAAAGATATGAATAAACGTATTGCGGTTGTGTACCCATGCTCGCACCGGATGAGGCCGTTTAGGGTATTGCTACAATAAATTGTTTTAAATTTGAGTAAGCTGTAAGCCTTTTATCGCCTTAATAATCGCTGCTGTACAATTTTCATTACTGTATCCCTATAGTTACGGCTCATCGGTAATGACCTGGCGCCAATTTTAATTTCGTTGCCATCTATTGCATCGATCTTTGAACCGTTTACCAGGTAGGATTGGTGTATTTTGATAAAGTCGGCCGACGGCAGCTGGGCCTCCAGGCTTTTCATGGTGAGATAGGCAATGAATTTTTTACTTTCAGTGTGGATAGTCACATAGTTGCCGAGGCTTTCAGCATAGAGCATATCGTGCAGCTCTATTTTTTCTATTCGTTTTTCGCTTTTGATGTAGATATAGGATGATGACAAAACGCCAAGAGTTCGGGCCTTCATTTCATAATAATCTTTCGCTTTTTGAACAGCTTTGAGAAACCGGCTAAAAGCAAAAGGTTTTAGCAGATAATCTATAATATCCAGCTCATATCCTTCCAGCGCGTATTGGGAGAAGGCGGTCGTGAGGATAATCAACGATTCGACATCGAGCTTTTGCAATAGTTTCAGGCCCGAAACCCTTGGCATCTCAATGTCGAGGAATATAATATCTACTACGTTGCTTCGAAGAAATGTTTCGACCTTCATTGCGTTTTCAAAAGTGCCCTGCAGGTCCAGAAATGGCACCTTCTCAATAAATTCATGCAATATTTTACGCGCCACCGGCTCATCATCAACTATAACACAACTAAGCTTCTTCATACGTTGAGCATTAAGTGAACACGATAAATGTTTTGCTCTTTTTTTACATCAAGCCGGTAGCGATCTTTATACAATAGTTCCAGCCTTCTTGCTGCGTTGGTGAGGCCGATGCCGCCAGGCGCCAATTCAGATTCGTCAAACGAATTTTCACATGTAAAATCAATTTGCCCTGCCTCCTGGTTTAACTGAATGTCTATTCTGTTGACGGTATTGTCTTCCCTCGAAGCATATTTAAATGCGTTTTCAACAAATGCCATAAAGATCAGCGGGGCAATTTTAACATCTCCATCCCGGCAATTCACCTTTAAAGTTACCTGCATATTGTCATTGCTCCGGGCTTTTTGAAGCGCGACGTAGTTTTTAAGATACTTAATCTCCTTGTCAAGCTCTATTATGTCTACATCAGCATCGTACAGGTTATACCGCAGCAGGTCTGAAAACTGTACCATCATGTCGCGTGCACCGTGATTGGCCATGTCGATGGAGCCGTAAATAGTATTCAGGCCATTAAACAGGAAATGCGGGTTGAGCTGCGACCGCAGGTATTTCAATTCTGTTTGCAGTTGGTTGATCTGTATGTTTTTAACCTGCTCCTGTTGCTCAGACCACCGCTGCGTGATATATAGCATTGATGTAATAACGCTGCAACAAAGGGCATATACAAAATTGTCCCAGAAGCCTGAGCTTGTTTCGATTTCCTTATCATGCAAAAGAATATCGTGAATAAATGGATTATACCGGCCTATCAGGAATGTGTACGACAAAATTAAACAGATGAGGCCGGCAAAATACAGACCGAAGCGTTTCTTTTCCAGCAGGAACGGTATTAAAATAGAACTGTTTGCCAGTATCATTAACGAAAACAGGGAAAAATGCACGATGACCGTAAGCAAATAAGAAAAACAGGCTTGAACAGTATTCACCGAATAAGCGGGCTTCTCAATGACGAGCGCCCCAATATAGGCAGCAAAAAAAAGCAGGTAATATGTATATCGTTTTAAATACATGGCGTTGTTTTTAGCCAGTTTTTATTAAATATATTTCAATGATTTGACAACTGGAAATATCTCTTTTTTACTTGCACCGGATTTCACGAAAAATTGTACAGTTATCCTGTCAATTGCGCGTGTTGTCAAATAAATTTTTTATCATAAAGTTAACACGCCATGCACAAAATGCGCTCCATCAGTCCGGTCGCTAATTTCATGCGGAAACGTCCTGTTACGTAGAATATACAGGCAATTGTCATACAAATTTTTTCGGTATATCGGATACTATTACTTTTATGGAAAACAAGCTGATTGTAACAAAACCTAGGGTAAACCATCACATTATCACTAAACAACAAAGCGATGAAAAAGAATAAACAATTCGGAGAACATGTTGAAGGGTATGACATTCCTGTACTAAATGAGCGGGAAATAAGAGCAGCGGCGGGGATACTATTCTTAGTTATATTTTTTTCCCTAATGCTCATCATGTTTAAAAATGATTTTCTACTGGCAAAGTATGCAATAACCTTATTCCTAACGGATTTTGTGATACGTGTATTTGTTAGTCCAAAGTTCTCCCCGTCATTAATCATCGGCCGGTTAATTGTCAGGAACCAGGTTCCCGAATATGTCGGCGCACGGCAAAAAAAATTCGCATGGATCATTGGTGTGATCTTATCCGGAACAATGTTCATTTTCATGGTGGCTGTTAATTCCTACAGTCCCATAACAGGTATTATCTGTTTGTTTTGCCTCGTTTTCCTGTTTTTTGAATCAGCTTTTGGTATATGTTTAGCCTGTAAATTTTATGCGTTCCTGTTTAAAGAGAAAGCACAATACTGCCCCGGGGAGGTGTGCGATATAAAATCAAAGCAGGATATCCAGAAAACCTCCAAAACGCAACTGCTTATTGTGGTGGTATTTATCGGTTATATTGTGCTTCTATCTTCTTTATTTAATGGCCAGTTTATGAAAAAGCCTTATGACCTGTTCGGAATATTCGTCCATGCAAAAACTAAGTAATTTGTTGTTTCTTTTAGTGTAACCACGCCCAACAATGGCCTCATCAAATAAATTGGAAAATTTTTTCTCCGCGTTCCGGACGAATACAATCGGTCGTAACGAGGCATTTAACTCTCCTTTCGGAAGAAAAAAAATCGTCTATGCCGATTGGACTGCAACCGGTAGGGCGTACAGGCCCATTGAAGAATATATACAGAGAAACATAATGCCGTTTTGGGCAAATACCCATACTGATACTACAATTACCGGGTCGCTGATGTCAGATGCCTACCAGGAAGCCAAGTATATTATTAAGCAACATGTTCACGCGAGTAATGATGATGCGTTGATTTTTTGCGGCAGCGGGATGACGGCAGCCGTAAACAAATTGCAACGGATGCTGGGATTAAGAATACCGGAGCGCGTTTTTGACTATACGCAAAAGGGCTTCGACGCGCTTCAATTGAATGAGGGTTTACGCCCCGTTGTTTTTGTAACCCACATGGAACACAACAGCAACCATATTAGCTGGCTGGAAACCATCGCTACCGTTGAAATAATTGAATCCGATGAAAATGGACAGGTTGATTTGGAACATTTAAAAAGCTTACTGGAGCGATATAAACATCGGAAAAATAAAATTGCCGCCGTTACCGCCTGTTCTAATGTTACCGGAATAGAAACCCCTTATCATGAAATGGCAAAGCTTATCCATCAATATGGCGGCTTATGTTTTGTTGACTTCGCGGGCTCGGCGCCTTATATCGACATTGATATACACCCCGATGAAAACGGCGCGCATTTAGATGCAGTTTATTTTTCGTCCCATAAATTCCTGGGTGGTGCCGGCACACCGGGGGTTTTAATCTTCAATAAAAACCTTTATAAAAATGCAGTCCCCGACCACCCGGGAGGCGGCACCGTGGTCTATAGCAATCCATGGAAAATGCACGAATATACTGCAGACATTGAACAGCGCGAGGATGGCGGCACGCCGCCAATTTTGCAGGGAATAAAGGCGGCCATGTGTATTCGGTTAAAAGAGCAAATGGGCGTTGAAAACATACTAAAGCGCGAAGAGGAGTTGCTTGACGTGGTGTTTGAGCGGTTTTCGGGAGTGAAAAATATTGAGATACTACAGGGGAATACAAAAAAGCGGCTGGGCGTTATCTCTTTTATAGTTAAAGGCGCGCATTATAATCTGATCGTTAAATTGCTGAATGACCGGTTTGGTATCCAAACAAGGGGCGGCTGCTCCTGCGCAGGAACTTATGGGCATATGCTCCTGCATGTTAATAAAAGCTTGTCATATGAAATATTGAAGTCGATTCGATCGGGAGACCTATCTGGCAAGCCCGGTTGGGTTCGGTTATCCATCCATCCAACGATGACTGATGAAGAAATTAATTTTATTATGGATGCGATAGAATTGACAGCAGCTAATTTCCGGGAGTGGATAAACGATTATACCTACGATCGGGCGTCAAACGAATATTATTTCAAAGACGTTAAGCCTGACGGGCAAAACAAGGCTAAAGATTGGTTTAATGCTTCCGCCTGGGATAGGATACAGACTCCCACCCTTACTGACCCGCCCGGCAGAATTGAAAATTTACGTTTAGCCCTCTAGCAACTAACCAACTGGCTTGGTTGACATGGAAGCTCGTTATATTATCCTCCAATATTGCACCAAAACAAACTGTATTTTCATTTATATTTACTGCTTTAAGCAGTAAACGATGAATAAACGCTGGGCCGTCAGGGATAATGCTGATGAAGATGAAGTAAACAGCTTAGCTGCCGCGCTTAATATGGATGTCGTTTTAAGTAAGATGCTGGTACAAAGGGGTATTCGCACATACGAAGAGGCGCGCTACTTTTTCAGGCCCGATGAGCGTCACCTGCACGACCCGTTCCTGATGGCCGACATGGAGAAAGCTATTTTAAGGATTGAGAAGGCGATCGCGTCTGGTGAAAAGATTTTGGTGTACGGAGACTATGATGTAGATGGCACAACGGCCGTATCAGTAGTATATGGATTTTTTAAAGATTATCACCCGAACGATAAGATTGAATATTACATTCCCGACCGCTACAATGAAGGTTACGGCATCTCAACGCAAAGCATCGACTATGCGGAATCGAATGGATTTACCCTGATCATCGCGCTGGATTGCGGCATCAAATCGGTCGATAAAATCGCATACGCCAACGCAAAAGGAGTGGATTTTATTATTTGCGACCATCACCTGCCCGGCGCTGAATTACCCGCTGCCATTGCCGTATTGGACCCGAAGCGTGTAGATTGCGGATACCCGTTTAAAGAGTTATCAGGCTGTGGTATAGGCTTTAAGCTGATACAGGCTTATGCCGAAAAAAACGATATTCCTTTTGAAAAAGTAAGCCGTTATTTGGACCTGGTGGCAATAAGCATAGCCTGCGATATTGTACACATTAACGGCGAGAACCGTGTACTTGCACACCTGGGGCTGCAAAAAATAAACACTAATCCGTGTATCGGTGTAAAAATGCTGATGGAAGTAGCAGGCAAAACATCCAATTATACGATATCTGATGTCGTATTTTTATTAGGCCCCCGCATCAATGCCGCCGGCCGGATAGATGATGCCAAACACGCGGTTGAATTGTTAAGCACATGCGACGAAGCGACCGCCAGGCAAAAAGGCTTGCTTATCAATGTAAAAAACACCGAGCGCAAAGGCCACGACATGCAAATAACTGACGAGGCTTTGGGCATGATTGATAACGACAAAGTGCTGATCTCTCGAAAGTCAACCGTGGTATTTAATGAGAACTGGCACAAGGGCGTTATTGGCATTGTGGCATCGCGGTTAACCGAAAAGTATTATCGCCCTACTATCGTGTTGACACGGTCCAATGGCCATGTTGCCGGTTCGGCAAGGTCAGTTTTAGGGTATGATTTGTATGAGGCTTTATGCGGATGCAGTGACCTGCTCATCCAGTTCGGGGGTCACAAGTACGCCGCCGGCCTCACCATGCATCCGGAAAATGTAGAAGCTTTTTCGAACAGGTTTGAAGAGGTGGTGAGCTCGACGATAAAACCCGAGCAATTGGTGCAGCAAATACTGATTGACGCCGAATTACGTTTAAGCCAGATAGAACCTAAGTTTTTCAGGATATTGAACCAGTTTGCGCCGTTTGGCCCCGAAAATATGGCGCCGGTTTTCCTGACCAAAAATGTGTATGTTAGCGGCAATGCCGGTTTGGTGGGCGAGAACCATCTCAGGATGGTAGTCATCCAACAAGGTTCCCCGGGGTTTAGCTGCATCGCATTTAATCACGGAGAATACTTGTCAAAAATAAAAAAAGATGTTCCCTTTGATATTTGTTATGCCATTGAAGAAAACATCTGGCAGGAACGACGAACGATACAATTGAATATAAAAGGGATTCGATTTACGAGTTAAGATTATCCAATTGTAAACAAATCGTAATTCGTAAATCTTAATTCGTAAATAAAAAATGATTCTAAGAGCAGATAATCTATTAAAAAAATATAAGCAGCGCACAGTTGTAAACGATGTGTCGTTTAATGTGTCGCAAGGCGAGATCGTAGGTTTGCTTGGGCCTAACGGCGCCGGCAAAACCACTTCGTTTTACATGATAGTGGGCCTTATAAAGCCGAATGAAGGCGAGATATTTTTGGATGACGAAAACATAACCGGCGACCCAATGTACCGCCGGGCGCAAAAGGGCATCGGCTACCTTGCACAGGAGGCATCCGTATTTCGCAAGTTGTCTGTCGAAGATAATATAAAAGCGGTGCTCGAAATGGGTAAGATGACCAAAGAAAGGCAGCATGAAAAATTGGAGCAGCTGATCGATGAATTCAGCCTACACAAAGTGCGCCGTAACCGCGGCGACCTGCTATCGGGCGGCGAGCGCAGGCGCACCGAAATAGCACGGGCTCTGGCGGCCGAGCCAAATTTTATATTGCTGGATGAACCTTTCGCTGGGGTTGACCCGATTGCCGTTGAAGAGATACAGGCAATGGTAGCCAAGCTGAAACATCGCAATATCGGTATATTGATAACCGACCATAACGTGCAGGAAACTTTGTCTATTACCGACAGGGCATACCTGCTTTTTGAGGGTAAGATATTGGAATCGGGCGTGCCCGAAGTGCTGGCGGCAAACGAAATGGTGCGAAAGGTTTACCTGGGCGCCAATTTCGTGTTAAAAAGAAAAACCTTCCCGGCTGCAAAGGCAGGGGTTTAAAACTTTATAATCCCATTTTATATGTGCGCTGTAAAGACGATATTTATATAAAATTTGATGTATGGCAACCGTTGACACATTAAGAAATAAGCTAATTGATAAGTTACTCACTATTTCAAACAAGGAGTATCTGCTTGCTTTAAATCGTTTAGTAGAAACCAGCACTATAAATAATGATCCGGTTAAACTGACAGATGAACAGATTTTGATGTTACAACTCAGCGACGACGACATACAAGCAGGCAGAACGATTTCTCAAGAACAACTAGACAAAAATGATCTGGAGTGGCTAAGAGGAAAGTAATTTGGACAGCAATCGCAGCTAAACAAAGACAGGAAATCTTACGATACTGGACAAATAGAAACGGTTCGCCCGCGTATGCAGAAAAGTTAATAATGCTGACTGCTACCAGGATTAACATAATTTTAAAGCACCCGGAAGCTTATAGAACTACAGTATATCCTGAAACGAGAGTTTCTGCTATGGGGCACTTTAGCATCTTATATAAACTTACAGATAGTCATTTAATAGTTACAGCGTTTTGGGATAACAGGCAAGACCCGAACACGTTACTTGAAATAATAAAAACGTAACCAATCAGTAATACCGCCTATGACCATTTTCAACTCTGTTTTTACCTGGTTCATGAAAAAGCGTATCCACCAGATAGAGCTTTTTATGAAATACCCGAACGAGGTGCAGGAAGAGTGGTTTGAGCAGTTGATAACCGGCGCCGAAAATACCGAGTGGGGCAAAATTTACGGGTATAAAAGTGTTGAAAATCTAAACCAGTTTAAAGCGCGCGTACCTATCCAGAATTATGATACGCTAAAGCCTTATATCGAGCGCATGCTTAAGGGCGAGCGGAATGTGCTCTGGCCCTCGGAGATCCGTTGGTTCGCCAAATCATCCGGCACCACAAGTGATAGGAGTAAATATATCCCGGTTAGCGAAGAATCATTAGAGGAGTGCCATTTTAAAGGCGGTAAAGACCTGCTGACCATATACTTTAATAATAACCCCAATGCCCGGATGTTTACCGGGAAAATATTAACCCTCGGCGGCAGCCACCAGGTGAGCCAGCTAAGCGGCGACACTTCGTTTGGCGATTTGTCTGCCGTACTGATGAAAAACCTACCGCTCTGGGCCGAATTTCATCGTACGCCCCACCTCGACATCGCATTATTGGAAAACTTTGAGGAGAAGATAGAAAAAATGGCTTATGCCACCAAGGATGTGAACGTTACCAGCCTGAGCGGCGTACCTACCTGGAATATCTTATTATTCAAACGCATCCTCGAGATAACTGGTAAGAGCAACCTGCTCGAAGTATGGCCAAACCTTGAGCTCTATTTTCACGGCGCGGTAAATTTTACCCCTTACCGGGAACAATTTAAAAAACTCATCCCCAAGGATGATATGTACTACCTCGAAAACTACAACGCCTCCGAGGGATTTTTCGGCATACAGGATACACGCGAGCCCGGCGAAATGCTGCTAATGCTGGATTATGGTATTTTTTATGAGTTTCTGCCTTTAGAGAATTTGCACGACGAAAACCCAGAGACATTAACGCTCGACGAGGTTGAACTGGATAAAAATTATGCGCTTATTATCAGCACCAACGCCGGCCTTTGGCGATATATGATCGGCGATACCGTCCGGTTTACGTCGCTTTCGCCGTTTCGCATACAGGTAACAGGGCGTACTAAACATTTTATTAATGCTTTTGGTGAAGAGTTGATAATAGATAACGCCGAGCGCGCGCTCGACGAAGCTTGCCGTCAAACCGGCGCTATCATCCGCGATTATACCGCAGCGCCCATTTACTTTAATGAAAAGGAAAGCGGCGCCCACGAATGGATCATCGAGTTTGAAAAAAAGCCCGCCGAATTTGAACGCTTTGTCGACCTGCTGGACGAAACCCTGCGTCAAATTAACTCCGACTATGATGCCAAACGGTTTAAGGATATGGCGCTACGCCGGCCGCTGGTGCGCCGTGCGCCAAAAGGCACATTCTTTAACTGGATGAAGGAAAAAGGCAAACTCGGCGGCCAGCATAAGGTACCCCGTTTAGCCAATGATCGGGAGTATGTGGATAGTATTTTGAAGATGATGGAATTGGTAGGGTGAAGCGATTTTGGATTTGACAACTTTCTAAAAGTTGTCAAATCTTTTCTATTATATTATCCCAGTACATCCAATGCGGATTTAGATACTTCGCACCATGTTTTGCATAAAATGCCTGGTAAGGATTTTCGGGAAAGATGCCCACGCACAGACTTTTTGCATCATTATTGATAAGCCACTCCGAAAAATGCCTTAAAAGCGCACTGCCAATGCCTTTGCGCTGCCACTCCTTGAGTATATAAAACGATTCAATTTCGGCATTTTTGCTATAACGGTTGGTTAAATGACCCGATATATAGCCGATTATCTTACCTACTTCAACCGCTTTTAGCGTAATCCGCTCTGGCTTTGCACTTACAGGCGATTTGCCCTCAAAATAGGTTTGCCACCTGTAGAGCCGGCCATCATAATCAGTGGCATATGGCTCATTTTCTTTGAACGATTGCAGTTTGCTTTCCACCTCAACGCTGGCTAGCTCTTTAATATCATTTATGTCAGCAACCAGGATTTCCATATTATTGACACATCTCCCAAATTTTCACTGCTTCCACTGCTTCCTCCACATCGTGCACCCGCAATATATTTGCCCCCTTTGTCAAAGCGATCGTATTTAAAACAGTTGTGCCATTGAGGGCATCGTCAGCAGAAATACCCAGCTGGCCGTAGATCATTTTTTTACGGGATATGCCGACGAGTAGGGGCAGTTGCAGCTTATTAAATTCCTGCAACCGGCTCATAAGGGCATAACCATGCTCTGCTTTTTTAGCAAATCCAAAACCGGGGTCAATGATCACATCGCGCGCACCAAGCTGTTTCAGCCGGTAACATTTCTCAGTAAAATAATCGTATACTTCGGCGAAGACATCAGTATAGTCAGCCTGATGCACCATGGTTTGCGGCGTGCCTTTCATGTGCATCAAAATATAGGGTACCTTCAGCCGGGCCACGGTTGCAAACATATCCGCGTCTAACTGACCGCCCGAAATATCATTAATCATATGCGCGCCGGCATTAATAGCCGCTTCGGCAACTGTTGACCGGAAGGTATCTATCGACAATACCGCCTCCGGGAATCGCTTAACCATAGCTTCTACAACCGGCAGCAGCCGGTCTGTTTCTTCCTGCTCGGATATATCGTCAGCACCAGGCCTTGACGAATAAGCCCCCAGGTCGAGGAATGTTGCCCCTTCTTTAAGCATTTTTTCAGCCTGCTGCACCGCTGCATTAATTCCCTGCATCCTGCTGCCGGCATAAAAGGAATCGGGCGTAAGGTTGATGATCCCCATTACTTTGGGGGTGCTCAAACCAATCAGCCTGCCGCCTGCATTAAGGGTTTCTTTTTTCTGAAAAAATGTATCTTTAGCCATCTTAAGTTGAAGACGTTGTAAGCGTTAGAAAGGTTAAAAATGGTTAACCTTTTCAACAACTGCAACTATTACAACTATTACAACTTTGTTAATGAAAAAGAAATCGAACAATAAACCAACTGCATGGGGGATTTGGGTTGCCAGGATTTTGGTTGGGCTGCTTTTTATATTTTCAGGCCTCATTAAAGCCAACGATCCACTAGGGTTTTCGTATAAGCTTGAGGAATATTTCGAAGTTTTCCATATCACTTTTCTGAATGATTTTGCGCTCAGTATCGCCATCCTGTTATGCGCGCTCGAAATGATACTGGGCTTTGCCTTGCTGATCGGCGTCAGGGCAATATCGGTAGCGTGGGGTTTATTGCTGCTTATTGTTTTCTTCGCCTTCCTGACTTTTTATTCGGCCTATTTTAAAGTGGTGCAAACCTGCGGCTGTTTTGGCGATGCCATACCGCTTACGCCGTGGCAGTCATTCAGCAAGGATTTGGTTTTGCTGCTGCTGATACTGGTGCTGTTTTTTAATCGCAAAAATATCAAACCGCTTTACACCGCTAAAACTGGCGACAGGCTTCTGCTGGTTGCCGTGATCGCCTCATTAGGGTTCGGGGTTTATACCTATAACTTTTCGCCTGTGATTGATTTTCTACCATATAAAGTCGGTGCTAATATTCCAGATGAAATGAAAACGCCGCCGGGGGCACAGCCGGATGAATTTGAGCTGACCTATCATCTCAAAAACAAAAAAACCGGCGCGACAAAGGTGATGACCAATACCGAATACCTCAAAAGTAATATCTGGAAAGATAACAACTGGGAAGTAGTTGGAAACCCGGAAAGCCGCCTGGTTAAGCAGGGCTTTACACCCAAAATACGCGACCTGAGCATACAGGATGCACAGAAAAACGACTACACGAAGGAATTGCTTTCCAATCCGTATTACATCATGGTTATCGTAGCTTACGACCTGAACAAAACGGATGAAGATGCCATTAACCGCCTCAATGCGACGGCAATCAACCTGCAGCAGAATTTTAATATACGTACCATACTGCTCACCTCAAGCCCGGCAAGAGATGCCGAGGCTTTCAGCAAACAACATCACCTGATAAGCGACATATTTTATGCCGACGGCGTGCCGTTAAAAACAATGGTTAGGGCCAGCCCCGGTATATTGCTGATCAAAAACGGAACGGTGATCAATAAATGGCATTATCATTCCATCCCGAAATATGATGAACTGGTAAAACAATATTTTCAGCACCAATAATGGCCGGTTACCTCATTCGAAAACTGGTATACGGGCTGGCAGTGATGCTGGGCATCGTGGTAGTAGTGTTTTTCCTGTTCAACATTTTGCCGGTCGACCCGGCGCGGATGACACAAGGCCAGCGGGCCGACGTGCAATCGCTGCAGGCTATACGAAAGGAATTTGGTTTGGATAAACCCGTACCTGTGCAGTTTGCATATTATATAAACGACCTGTCACCTGTAGGTATCCACGCCAATTCCACCGCCGAGCAGCAGCGGTATCATTATCTTAAGTTATTTCCCATTACCGGGACTAATGTTGTGGCGCTAAAATGGCCCTACCTGCGCCGCTCGTATCAAACCCATAAAGAAGTAGCCAAATTGCTGTTAGAAGTGATACCAAATACGCTTGTGCTGGCAACAACCGCTATGATATTCGCTATTCTCATCGGTGTGTTTTTAGGCATTCAATGCGCGGTGCACCAAAATACATGGCGCGATAAGCTGTTTATTGGCTTTTCAACCCTAGGTGTATCGGCACCTTCATTTTTTGCTGGTATCATCATCGCCTGGATATTTGGCTTTGAGCTGAGCAGGTATACCGGCTTAAATATGTCGGGAAGTTTATATAGCTACGACCCATTTAAAGGTGAAGTGATTACCTGGCGTAATTTAATATTGCCGATGGTTACACTGGCATTGCGCCCGCTGGCTATTATTGTTCAGCTTACGCGGAACGCCATGCTTGATGTTTTGGGCCAAGACTATATCCGAACCGCCAGGGCAAAAGGGTTGGGTAACCGGACGATACTTTACCGGCACGCGTTAAAAAATGCCATGAACCCGGTGATTACAGCCATTGCCAACTGGTTTGCTTCACTGCTGGCGGGCTCATTCTTTGTTGAGTATGTATTTGGTTACAATGGCTTGGGCAAAACCACGGTGGATGCGCTCGAAATGTCGGATTTCCCGGTAGTAATGGGCTCTATCCTGTTTATCGCCTTTATTTTTGTGGTGATCAACATATTGGTGGATATTATTTATGTTTGGGTGGACCCGAGGGTGAAGCTGTATTAAAGTCCATAGTCGATGGTCAATAGTCCATGGGAGGATTCGTAGAAGTTTAATAATGAGTGAAAGTAAAATAGCTGGAGAGCATTCAAAAGTCGGCGCTGATGGCTTAGGCCTTATTTTTTTAATCGGGTTTATGGGCTCGGGCAAAACTACACTGGGCCGTAAGCTGGCACACCGGCTGGATTACGAATTTATTGACCTCGACCATATCCTGGAAGCGCAGGCGGGCATGACCATAGCAGAATACTTTACTCAATTTGGTGAAGATGCTTTCCGCAAACTGGAGTCGCAAGTGTTGAAACAAACGCCCTATCCCGCGAATGCTGTAATTTCAACCGGCGGCGGGCTGCCTTGCTTTTTTGATAATATGGAATGGATGAACGCGTATGGAAAAACAGTTTATATCAAACTATCTCCAAAAACGTTAGCCACCAGGCTGCAAAATGAAAAAGATAAACGGCCGGTATTGCGAGAACACAGGGGCGACGACCTGGTTGCCTTTATTGCCGGGAAATTGGAAGAACGGGATAAATTTTATAATCGTGCGGCTGTTATAACCGAAGGCTTAAGTTTGACAGCCGAGAAGTTGGAACGGATATTATGGCATTAATAAGTTTGTTATTGCTGTGAGGAGGAACAGCCTGTCCCGAATTTACTTCGGGAACGAAGCAATCGCGAATTTTGCATTACCACCCTATATAGTATGCGATTGCCGCGCTATCATTCGCAATGACAATTTGGTAAGATATCTCTATCTTAAATAAACCGCATCCTCTTCACCGGCTTCACCTAAAATCACTTCCACATGCTCTTTTAGAACGGTAGAGAGTGCTATCCCGGCATAGTCCGTTGTCATCGGGAACCTTTTGTGGTTGCGGTCAACCAGTACCGCGGTGCGCAGTTTTTTTAACGGAACGTCCCTGAAAACTCCGAAACCATAAGCCAGTGTTTTGCCGCTGTTTAATACATCGTCAACTAAAATAACCACCTTATTGCTGCAGTCCTGCAGATCAAAATCGATACGTGCCTTTAAACTGCTGCTTTGCTTTTCAATTTCGATGCCTATCAGCCTGCTTTTAAATGGCGCTATCTCATCCAGCACGGCTTTTATCCTTTTGGCGATCTTGTCGCCGCTGGGTAAAATGCCGGCTATGAAAATCTCTTCCTCATCAAAATTATCCTCTAATATTTGATAAGCAATGCGGTTGATCTTTTGCCGGATTTGTTGTTGGTTTAAGATATGGACGTATTTATCTTGCATTATTTTGTTGAAATGTTGTAAAGCTAAAACGTTTGAATGTTAATTGATCATCGCCTTAAAGTCATCGTAAAGATAGCAACTTTACGACATTCCAACTTTACAACGTTCCGACAACAATACAACATTAAAACAATTATCACTTCACATACGGATAATAAACAAAGTTGGCCCCTTCGGGTACTACCACAAACACGCACATAAAGTCGTGGGGGTTTTTGTAAGATTGGATAAATCGCTCCTTTAGTATTTCCTTAATGACGCCCTTTTCAATAAACTCCTCCAGGGTTGAGGCGTGAATGCTCCATTCGGTATGCAGGTCGTGCCGGTCGAGAATCAACTCACCTAATTTTAAATCGTGTTGGTGCGCTATAAAAATAGGATAGCTGGAAAGCCCTTCGACCATAATCTCAACCGCAACCTCGCGGATCGATTCATTAAAAAGTTTCAGGTCCGATTCGAGGCTAACCAACGGGCTTTCCTGTTTAGGCGTTTCGCTATTTTTATCCTCGTTTAACAATTCTTCCGGTTCCATAATAATTCTAATAATAAAAGTCATGCTGAACTTGTTTCAGCACCCCACATGCAAGTTCTCCGCCAAGCAAGCGGCTTGTCCTGTGAGGTGCTGAAACAAGTTCAGCATGACATGGTTTTTTTAACTCCTCAAAATCAGCAACACTACATTCTCCACATGCTGTGTATGCGGAAACATGTCAACCGGCTGAATTTTAACCGTATCATATTTTTCTTTCAGCACCAGCAGGTCGCGGGCCTGTGTGGCTGCATTGCAGCTTACGTACACAATTTTCGCGGCTTCAATTTCCATCAACCGCGCAACCACATCCGGGTGCATCCCTGCCCGTGGCGGATCGGTAATGATCACGTCGGGTTTGCCATGTTCTGCCACAAACTCGGGGCCTAACACATCTTTCATATCGCCCGCGTAAAATTTTGTGTTAGCGATATTATTAATGGCGGAATTGACTTTTGCATCCTCAATGGCCGTCGGCACATATTCAATGCCAACCACCTCGCGCACATGGCCGGCGATAAAATTTGCAATCGTCCCCGCGCCGGTATACAAATCGTAAACCAGTTCATCACCCTTAAGATCAGCAAAGTCGCGGGCTATTTCGTATAGGTGCAACGCCTGTATCGAATTGGTCTGATAGAACGATTTCGGCCCGATGCGGAAACGTATGCCGTTCATCTCCTCGTGGATGTATTCTGCGCCTTTATAAACCAGCACATCCTGGTCAAATATCGTATCGTTCTTTTTTTGATTGATGATATAAAGCAGCGAGGTTATTTCCGGAAACCGGATGTTTATAAAACTCATCAGCTTATTTACTTGTTCTTCATCGGCGTAAGCAAACACCACGATAACCATCACTTCGCCGGTCGATGAGGTGCGTACAACCAGGTTACGCAATGCGCCGGTATGTGCTTTAAGATCGTAAAAGCTGTAGCCATGTTCAAGTACAAACCCGCGTATTGTATTCCTTAACGAGTTTGACGGCTCTGATTGCAGCCAGCAATGCTGCACATCCAGTATCTTATCAAAACGGCCGGGAATATGGAAGCCCAGCGCGTTCATATTCAATTCTTCGTTCTCGCGGTTCTCACCGTCGTACAGCCAGCGCTTATTTGAAAAGGTATATTCGAGTTTATTGCGGTAATATTTATCGGCAGGGGAGGGCACTATCGACAGCATGCCGGTTACGTCAATTTTGGCGAGTCGGGTTAAAGCGTCGGCCACCGATTTTTGTTTGAATTTCAATTGCGCGGCGTAGGTCATGTGCTGCCATTTGCAGCCGCCGCAAGTGCCGAAATGCTGGCAAAAAGGCTCGGTACGATATTCTGATGGCTGTTTGAGTTCGACAATTTTACCTTCACCGAAATTCTTTTTACTCCGGTAAACATGCACGTCGGCAACATCGCCGGGAACGGCCTTATCTACAAACAATACAAAATCATCGGCTTTGCCTACGCCTTTTCCCTCTTCGGCAATATCTATAATGGTAACGTTCTCAAAAAATCTTTTCTTCGCAACTTGATTCATCAGCCTGCAAAGTTAACGGTATTTATTAAATGTTGAAGATGTTGTAAAGTTGGAATGTTGTAAGATTTGAAACGTTGAAGTATTCTGTCGGCATACCCAACCTATAGTCTGTGTCCTCACAGGCCCATTTAGCAGGCAAATGCTGCCAGTTGCTTGTGAAAACAAACACCGATGATACAGTTAAAAATAGCTGTTCAGATGAACATGTTTAACACAGATTGCCAAAAATCACTTGCCTCCAGTTCCTCCAGATCAAACTGCTCATCTATCAACTCAGAAAACTCAATTAGCTCCCGACTCATGTATAAATGCGTTTATTATTACAAATAAACAAATTAATATACCAAAAACCAAATCGGTATTATGAAATAAATATTAAAAAGTAAACGAAGGCATTTGCCTTCGTTTACTTTTTTTAGTGTTTGTCCCAATTGATTTTTTTCGAGAAATACATTAGCACTGCCACTATAACAAACAGAGCGATACTGCCAATAATAAGCGCGAAGTCCTCTAACTGTATAATCACATAAATAAAGATATAAAACACTAATAAAATGACCCCGAAAAGCAAAGCTGCGGCGTTGTTTTTAAGTAATGAACTAATAAATGTGGTTATCAGTCCAACCGTTGCCGCCGAAGCAACAAGATAGGCCAGGTTAAAACCAATTTGCTCCGAAAAGGATAGCAGCAACGAGTAATAGATGATCATTGCGGCCCCGATGAGCAGGTAGTTAAACACATGTATTTTTTGTTTCCGGATAACTTCTGTAAGAAAAAGCGAGATGAATGTAAGCATAATGATCAGCAACGAATACTTGCTTGTACGCATGGTTTTTTGGTACTGGTCAACAGGCAGCCGTAATTTCACACCGAATGTCGCGTCTTGTTGCTTTTTAGCGTTGCTTATCATCGAATTGTCACCGGTCCATTGCTGGGGGAATGGCCTGTTATAATAGAGCATATGCCATTTGGCCGAAAACCCTTTATCGCTGACGCTTCGGGTCTCCGGTAAATACCGACCGTTAAAGCTCGGACTGGGCCAATTGCCTTTTAGTTCAACTTCGGTTGTTTTCCCTAAATGCAAAAAGTTAAGTTCCTCGCTGCCCTTCAGATCAAGAGTGTAATTAAAAACAGTTTTGCCGTTTTTTAGGGAAGAAAGATCAACAGCCGCTTGCAGACCATTACCAAATAGCGTGTCCCCGTTTGCCGTTGGCTCAGCCGTTGATATTTGTCCAGCTGCATTTACTACCGGGTTGTTTTTTAAGCCTTTCAGGTCGGAGAGACTAAAGGTGACCCTTGCTTTGTTCAGGATAAGTTGATCAGGTGTCAGGTTGAGCGCGTTTAGATCGGCGCTTGCGAAACTTCCGGAAACTTTCACCATCGTGTTGTATACTACCACGTCAAATATTCCGCGATGGAGAATTTCGGTTGTTAGTTCAGCCTTTACATGCAGGTCATCGGGCAATACATATAAATTTTCGATAACGTCCTTAACCTTTTCCTTTTGGTCGTCGCCAATGTATTTCACATGCTTTTGATAGGGGATGGTTAATACCGGCCCTGCAACCAATTGACTGCCCGACCACTTGTCAGATACATCTTTCATCATATTCTCCTGCCGAATGGCGCGTTCATTGATCAGGTTCTGCACCAATGAGGATGGGATCAGGAGTACCAGAATAAGTACCCCGATGAAAATTAATTTTGCGGTTACCGACTCCTTGAGCCAATACATAAAGCCATGTTGTTCTTCTGTCATTTTGTTTGTTTAAAAGTACTTTGTATTTCAAAGTATATAGATAAAAAAATTTATTTTGTTTTCTGTTGTTTTATTAATTGCTCCAATGCATCCAAATGATGTTTAAAGGCGATTTTCCCTTTTTCGGTAGCCTGGTAATTGGTATTTGGCTTTCGCCCGATAAATGATTTATGCACCATAATATATTCTTCTTTTTCGAGCGCTTTTAAGTGCGAGGCCAGGTTGCCGTCGGTAGTATCCAGCAATTCCTTTAACGAATTAAAATCGTACCGGTCGTTAACCATCAGCACACTCATAACTTGCAGCCGCAGGCGGTTCTCAAAAGCCTTATCTAGTTTTTCAAACGGAACTTTCACTTATCGTATTTAAAGTACATGATACTGCCGTAAATAATATGCAGTACACCAAAACCAAGCGCCCAAAATAACAATCCCAATCCGGGTATACAAGCCGCCGCCAGGCCCAAAACTATTTCAAGCAAGCCTAAATATTTAACATCTGAAAAAGTAAAATTACTTGCGCTGACCAATGACAAGCCGTAAAACAAAAGCATAGCCGGGATAATGAAAGTATCATAACCCTGGTATAGCAAAATGATGATGAATATACCGCCGGTAATCAACGGAATTGATGTATTAAACAAAAGGATCTTACTCGTTTTACCCCATATAGGCTGGCCTTTTTTCTTTGCTATCCTGCTGGACAATACCAGCGCGGTTAATATCGAAGCCATCAATACGATAAATGAGATAGCAAATAAGATCAATAATACGTTGGCTGCATTCGACCAAAACTCAAACAGCGGCATACGATGCGGGATTGGATTGTTTTGCATAAATAGGTAGGCTGCCGCCGCCCCAATGAGCGCATATACGCCTGCCAATATTCCCGATAGCCCGCTGAGGGATATAAATTTTGAAGAGCGTTCCATCAGGTTGCGAATGGAGGCCAGCTCATCACGGATTTCTTTTTCTTCCACGTAAAAGTGCTTTGTTTTTCAAAGTAAGTAATAATAATTTTGATTTCAAAATGTTTGAAAGAAATTTGTGTTAAATCAAAAAGGGAACGGACATATATAACCGCGTCATTGCGAGGAACGAAGCAATCCCTGCACTTGCAAATCAATGAACCTTAATGTTATGTGTGTTTAAAAATTCCGACGACTGTGCTCTCCACATGCATCAACTCTCCGATATGTATAGTTTAGAGATTGCTTCGTTCCTCGCAATGACGGGATGTTAATAATTCCGAAATTGAAATTCTTTTAAAGTCCTCTCCTTTGGAGAGGATTTAGGTGAGGCTAAACTGTTATCGCCGCCTTAACCAGATAAGGAAGTATCTCCTTCTGAAACGAAACAAAGTTTTTGCGCACATCCGAATCGCTTACCGAGGTAAAGGCAAAGCTGAATACGATGCTTTTGCTACATTTGATCAAAAAACGGAGCCGCTGCAAATAGGTTTCGTGCTTGCGTAGGCCGCTTAGCTGCGAAAATGCGCTAACCAGCATTTCTTCGAGTTCATTTGAAAGGTTCTTTAAAAAAGCCTGTGAGTTGGCAGATTCGCGGATAAAATCCCAACCGATAAATTCGTTGCAAACCGTGTAGCTCAAACGGCATGTTTTCATAATGAGGCTATTCAGGTGGGCTTCTTCATCTTCCTCAGCTGTATTGGAATTGATCAGGTCGTCAACGCTTACCTTAATATAATCCATCAGCAGTGAGTGTAAAACGTCTTCCTTGCTGTCAAAATACTTATAAATGGTGGCTTTGGCTATCTTGGCGCGTTTGGCAATTTCGTTAACGCTGGTTTTATGGTAACCGAATTTTCGGAACAGATCCTGCGCGGCACGCTTAATGCTTTCTTTAATTTTGTCAGCTTCCATGTATCAATTAGATACAAATATCTCAAAATTACTCACATTAATACTATATGACTTGAGCGATCTTGTAGCTGGCGCTTTTACAGGCGTGCCGTCAATCAACGAAAACTTGGCTCCGCTGCATGGATCGGTTGCCGTAAAGTTTCCGGCATCGAGGGTTACAGCGCAATGATTTTGCGGCAAATAGCTGCTGCAACGATCATAAGCGGCATAGGTGCCGTCAGCCTCCCGGTAAAGGATTAAGCCAGCCACGCCGTAGCCATTAACCAATACGGCCCCGCCGGGCACATTCAGTGCGCTCATGCGCGGGTCGGTTAGCGCGGCCTGGAAGTTTACGGGCACATAGGGCACAACATCACCACTTTTGCCGCACGACAGCAGGCAGAACATCACGGTGATGAAGAGCAGGGGGTGCCTCATACGATCTCAGATTGAAATTGCTTTAAAAAACGAACATCGTTTTCAGAGAATAAACGCAGATCGCGTATAACATATTTTAAGTTGGCAATTCTTTCTATACCCATGCCGAACGCGAACCCGGTGAATTTTTTACTGTCGATACCGCAATTTTCCAAAACATTGGGATCAACCATACCGCAGCCCAGTATTTCGACCCAGCCGGTGTATTTGCACATATTGCATCCGGCGCCCTTGCAAATGGTACAGGATATATCCATTTCGGCCGAAGGTTCGGTAAACGGAAAATACGACGGCCTGAAACGCACCTGCGTGCCCTCGCCGTACAATTCCTGTACAAAGTGGTAAAGCGTTTGTTTCAGGTCGGCAAAGGATACATTTTCATCAATATACAAGCCTTCCACCTGGTGAAAAAAGCAATGGGCGCGTGCTGATATTGCCTCGTTACGGTAAACCCTGCCCGGCATAATCGCGCGGAAAGGCGCCTTGCCGCTTTCCATCATACGCACCTGCACCGATGAGGTATGTGTGCGCAGGGCTATGTCATCCTTACCGTGGTTCTTTTTAATGAAGAATGTATCCTGCATATCCCTGGCCGGGTGCTCCTCCGGAAAGTTCAATGCCGAAAAGTTATGCCAGTCGTCCTCTATTTCAGGCCCTTCGGCCACAACAAAGCCCAAACGTTTAAAAATGTCAATGATCTCCGTCCGCACAAGCGAAAGCGGGTGACGGGATCCGGCGTTGAATCCTTCACCAGGTAGTGTGAGGTCGAGTCCTAAGTCTTGAGTCTTAAGTCCTGAGTCAAAAGTTTCCTTTAGCTCATTATACCTGGTTTCCGCCAGCTGTTTGAACTGGTTAAGTACTTTCCCGAAGATGCGTTTCTCTTCCGGGCCTACGGTTTTAAATCGCTCAAACAGGTCTTTTATAATGCCTTTGGTGCCTAAAAATTTGATACGGAACGTTTCAAGTTCGCCTGCATTAGCTGGTGAAAAAGAATTGATCTCGGCTGTATATTGGTCTATTTCGGTTTGCATTATAAATATTTGAATTACAAATTAAGGTAAAATATTCAGATGGGTTGGGCCGGTTATTTAATCACGTTTAACGCTTTTCCCACTTTTGTAAACGCCGCAATGGCCTTATCCAAATGTGCCATTTCATGCGCGGCGGATATCTGTACCCTGATGCGTGCTTTTCCCTGCGGCACAACCGGGTAGTAAAAACCGATCACATAAATGCCCTCATCCAGCATTTTGGCGGCAAATTCCTGGGCCAGTTTGGCATCGTATAACATTACCGGCACAATAGGGTGTACGCCCGGTTTAATATCAAAACCTGCTTCGGTCATGTTTTTGCGAAAGTACTGCGTATTGGTTTCCAGCTTATCGCGAAGATTGGTGGTTTCGCTCAGCATATTTAATACCGCTATTGATGCACCTGTTATTGAAGGGGCAAGCGTGTTAGAGAACAAGTACGGGCGTGACCGCTGCCTTAACATGTCAATAATTTCCTTACGCCCCGAGGTAAATCCACCTGACGCACCGCCCAGGGCTTTGCCCAATGTTCCGGTAATAATATCGATCTTACCCATCACACCATGATGCTCATGTGTACCACGGCCGGTTTTCCCCATAAAGCCCGAGCAATGGCTTTCATCGATCATAACCAGGGCATTGTATCTTTCTGCAAGCGTGCATATTTTATCGAGCTGGGCGATAGTGCCATCCATGCTGAAGGCGCCGTCTGTTACGATGATACGGTGACGGCAACCGGCTGTTTCTTTTAGCTTTTCTTCCAGGTCGGCCATGTCATCGTGCTTATAGCGCTGGCGCTGGGCCTTGCATAGGCGCACTCCGTCGATGATCGACGCGTGGTTCAACTCATCCGAGATGATCGCGTCCTGCTCGTTAAAAAGCGGTTCAAACACACCGCCATTGGCATCAAAAGCTGCCGCATACAATATGGTATCTTCTGTGCCTAAAAATTCAGCTATTTTTTTTTCCAGTTCTTTGTGGATATCCTGCGTACCGCAAATAAAGCGGACAGACGACAGTCCGTAACCATGTGTATCCATAGCTTCCTTTGCGGCTGCAATTACCTTCGGATGTGCTGACAGCCCTAAATAGTTATTGGCACAAAAGTTTATTACCTGTTTACCGCCCTGAACTTCAATATCAGCGCCCTGAGGCGATGTGATAATTCTTTCCCTTTTATATAGACCAGCGCTTTCAATATCAGCCAGCTCCTGCTGTAAAACAGGTTTTAGTGTATTATACATTCGTATGTTTTTTGAGGTTGTAAAATTAAGAATTAACACTGATTTAAGCTCTTTTATCCACGCTAAAAGTTCAAACAGCCGATAATCGAAACAATTTGCCCCCTAATTGCATTTAATAAGGACACCCTCATGAAAAAATTAGTACTATTTATTTTCGCCGTTTTAACCACCTTTTATGCTTCGGCACAGCAGCATGTTTTATCTGGCACTATAACCGACCATAAAAACGGCCCGGTTCCGTTTGCGTCTGTTTATATCCGTAATACAACCTACGGCTCTACCGCCAATGAGAATGGCGATTATCTTTTTAAGCTAAATCCGGGCACCTACAATGTTGTCTATCGCTTTGTTGGCTATAAGGAAAGGGTTGAAAAAATTACCATAGGTAACCAGGATGTTATAAAAAATGTGCGGCTTGAGGATGATGAGTTTAAACTGAAAAAAGTTAAGTCGAAAGAAAAAAACCCATCTGATCCCGCAATGGATATTATGCACCAGGTGATCAATAAGCGCGAATATTATTTGAACGAGATAAAATCCTATTCGTGTATTGAATATGTTAAAGGAGTAAAGACTATAGTAAGCGCACCAAAAACATTATTGGCCAAAGGCATTGCAAAGGTACTTAGCCTGGATACCAGCGGAAGGGGTATATCCTATCAGTCGGAATCATTGTCGACGTATAGTTTTGAACAGCCCGATAAGGTAAAAGAAGTATTTATCGCATCAAAAACCGCCGGGTCAAATCCCCCATTCGGATATAATAAAGCGTCGGATCTGCAGGTTAATTTTTATAAGGATTTATTTTATATTGAGGGCCTTAGCAGTCACGGTTTCGTTTCACCTGTATCGTCCCGCGCATTTACCTATTATAACTTTAAGTTACTCGGAACTATCGTTCAGGATGGCGAAACAATTGATAAGATACAGGTAATTCCCAAATATGTGAAGGCTGTGGCTTTTACAGGAAGTATTTATATTATTGAGGGCGAATGGCGCATATATAGCGTCGATTTGTTGTTAACCAAAAAAGAGAACAACCTTAATTTCGTCGATTCATTAAGGGTTAGCCAGCAATATATTCCTGTCGGGAAAACCACATGGATGCCTTTATCCTTTCAATATAATTACATTGGCAGTACGCAGGGATTTAAATACAGCGGGTATTATTTAGGATTAATCAATAATTATAAAATTGATACCCCCTTTAAGGAGGGCTACTTTACAGGCGAGATTTTGCATGTAGATACCGAAGCCAACTCACGAAGCCACGCGTATTGGGAATCAACAAGGCCGGTTCCGCTAACATATCCCGAAGAAAGAAAATTCAAGACGAAGGACAGTATTGAGAACTTAAAAGGTTATACGGCATATCTCGATTCATTACAGCGCAAAAATAACAGGTTCCGGCCGCTGCATTATGTAAAAGACGGTTACCTCGTTACCAACAGGACGGGCACTGACTCGCTTTACTTTTTGCCGCTTTATCAAACCATATATTATAACACCGTTGAGGGTTGGGGCGTATATTTAAATGCATTGTACTCACGGACTTATCCGGATAATAGATCGTTTAGCGTTTCACCCACTTTGCGGTATGGTTTTGCCAATAACTTGTTCAGTGCAAATTTGCATACTGCTTATACCTACGACCAGGAACATGCCGGCAGGTTTTTTGTAAACTTTGGTACCGACCTGCTAGACCTGAACAGCCTGCAAACCCGTTCGCTTTATTTTAACACCTTAAGTACACTGTTAAGCGAGCAAAACTTTGTAAAGTATTACCGCTCCCAATATGGCGAATTTGGGTATCAGCGCGAATTCACAAATGGCATTTTATGGAAAGCCAATTTAAATTACGCCAAACGGACACAGCTATATAATATATCGTATAATCACATATTTAGCTATATCGACAGGCATTACACGTCCAACAACCCGCTGGCACCGCTTAGCGCCCCGGCAAACGACCGATCGGCATTATTTCCGGAGCATAACGCGCTTACCTTCACCACATCGTTAAAGTTTACGTTCGATCAGCAGTATATTACGCGTCCGACCGGAAAAGTATACGTCCCCTCTCCCTATCCCGTGGTAACGGTTAATTATCGTAAAGGCGTCCACGGTATATTTGGCTCAGATGTAAATTATGATTTTGTGTCGTTAGATATCTTGCAAAATCGTTTTCCATTGGGTTTGTTTGGCTATACGTCGTTTAAAGTAACTGTTGGAGATTTTTTAAATAAGAAGACGCTATACTTTATGGACTATAATCACTTCCTGGGTAACGAGGGAACTACGATAGACCCATCAAATGACGGCAGCTTTCTGTTTTTACCTTTCTACACTTTCAGCACTAATGCGGCATTCGTGGAGGCGCATTACCAGCATAATTTTGCAGGTGTAGTATTTGACAACGTCCCATTGCTGAACAGGTTGAAGCTCGAAGAAATAGTTGGCGCTAATTATCTTGGCGAAAAAAATAATCCCAACTATTACGAGTTTTATGTCGGCATTAAACGACTGGTGTTCGGGGTTGACTATGTCGTATCCTTCCTGGGAAATAAAAAGTATCTGAACGGGCTCAAGGTATATTACGGTATAAGATAACGGTCGTTATTGGGTTCAAACCTTTCGATTTTTACCTTTCGCTCAAAAATTCTACCTTTGCACTTCATTTAACACTGTTTGCAGCAGTATCAATGACGTTATGGCAAAATATAATACACTACTATACTATTGTTATTCAACAATAGCCGATGCAGAGCAATTTGCTGCTGATCATTTAAAATTTTGTAAGGACCTGGGTTTGGCCGGCCGCATTATTGTGGCTACCGAAGGACTAAACGGCACCGTTTCAGGCACTGTTGAAGCTTGTAAAACCTATATGGATACAGTACATGCTGATCCGCGTTTTGCAGCCATCGATTTTAAAGTTGATGAAGTTGATACGCCTTCATTTGTAAAAATGCACGTGCGCTATAAATCCGAAATTGTGCATTCGGGATTGCGTGATCCGGGTATCATCAACCCCCAGGAAAAAACCGGCAAACACCTCGAACCAAAAGAATTCCTGGCATTAAAAGATGCGGAAGATGTGGTGATACTGGACGTACGGTCTAACTATGAACATTCGCTGGGTAAATTTAAAAATGCGATTACCCTTGATATTGAAAATTTCAGGGACTTTCCCGCCAAAATAAATGAGCTCGCGCAGTACAAGGATAAAAAGGTTATTACTTATTGTACAGGAGGAATAAAGTGTGAAAAGGCGTCAGCTTTATTGTTGCACGAAGGCTTCTCAGATGTGTACCAGCTGCACGGCGGCATCATAAAATATGGCAAGGAGGCAGGCGGCGAAGACTTTGAAGGTAAATGCTATGTTTTTGATAACCGCCTGTCAGTCGATGTAAACAGTGTAAACCCGGTTGTAATATCAACTTGCTTTAATTGCGGCACAACAACCCATAAAATGATCAATTGCGCCAACCCCGAATGCAATGAACATTTTACCCAATGCGATGAATGCGGCGTTGCGATGGACGGCTGCTGCAGCGAAGCATGTAAAGCGCATCCACGGAAACGCGTGTACGATGGAACGGGATACTATGTGAAGGTGCCACAGCCGGTAAATACAAATAAACAGTATCGGGCACTAATTGACACGAATTAAATCGAATTGCGCAAATCAAATTCGTGAAATTCGATTTAATTCGCGATAATTAGTGTTATATAAACCCATGCGTAAAGCAGCCCTATTATTTATCTGTATTTTTTTCATAGCTGTATGGAGCGCCCATGCTGCCGATATAAAAAGCATAGGCGTTCCGTATGTGCAAAATTACAATAAGGCACTATATCAATCGGGCAACCAAAACTGGTCGGTTACGCGGGATGAGCATGGCATTATGTATTTCGGCAACGCGGAGGGCTTATTGGCGTTCGATGGTAAATACTGGCAGCTTCACCGTATGCCTAATGGATTGATCGTACGCTCGGTGGCTGCTGATGGAAAAGGCAAGGTGTACGCAGGCGGTTTTGGTGAATTTGGCTATTGGGAAAATAACGCTAAAGGTTTTTTTAAATACAACTCCCTTATACATCTGGTACCCAAGGGCAGCCTTCCGAACGAGGAGATCTGGAAAATTTATGTAGATGGCGACAGGGTTATATTTCAGTCCTTTGGCTCCATATTTATTTATTCAAAGGGCAAAATAAGTATCGTAAGTGCGCATAACCCGTTCCTGTTCTTATTCAAAACCGGCAGCCGTTACTTTGTGGAGCAGGTAAACGCCGGACTGTTTGAGCTTAACAACAACCATTTAGATTATATAGCAGGAAGCAATGTACTTGGCAACAGTGGTGTATTGTCCATATTGCCATTTCATCATGATCAATACCTGATCGGTACAGCTAAAAATGGTTTGTTTTTATATGATGGAAAGCAAATACACCCATGGAGCAATGAGGCAAATGATTTTTTAAAAACTTACCAGCTTAATAACGGCGCGGTAATTCCCGGCAAATATTTCGCTTACGGTACCATACTCAACGGCATCGTAATCATTGACACAACCGGCCATGTGGTGCAGCATATCAATAAATCAAGCGGCTTACAAAATAATACGGTATTAAGTTTATATACCGACCCGGAGCAGAACCTGTGGGCGGGCCTGGATAACGGCATCGACCGTATTGAAGTAAATTCACCCTTGTATTTTTATTTTGATAAGACAGGAAGGTTCGGAACGGTTTATTCGAGCATTATTTTCAACAACAAAATATACCTGGGCACAAACCAGGGTTTGTTTTACAGCGATTGGCTGCCCGGCGGAAACAATAGGCTGCTGCAATCATTTGATTTTAAGCTGATACCCGGCTCACAGGGCCAGGTTTGGGACCTGTCGCTGCTGGATGGCCGTTTGCTTTGCGGCCATAACGACGGAACCTACCAGGTAAATGGCAGCACTATTACTAAAATATCTACCGTTAACGGCGGGTGGACCATAAAAAAGCTGAATGCCAATCAACTGATTCAGGGCACCTATACCGGTTTGGTGATATATAGAAAGGATAAAGCCGGCAATTGGGTATTTGATCACAAGATAGCGGATTTTCGTGAACCTTCGCGATATGTGGAACAGGACAGCAAGGGGCAGATATGGGTGGGGCATGCTTATAAGGGGATTTATAAGATCACGCTCAGCGCGGATCTCAAAAAAGCAGTGGCTGTAAAATATTATGATAAACGTTTTGGCTTGCCCGATAGTTATAATGTAAATGTGTTTAGCCTTGATAACCGCATCGTTTTTTCTTCAGACTCAGGGTTTTGTGTGTATGATGATATCACCGACAGGTTTTACAAATACCAGCAGTTAAACAAAAAACTGGGCACCTTCGCTTCCTCCAATAAGATCATAGCGGCCATTGGCAAAAAATATTGGTTTATTAATCATGGCCGTGTGGCAATTGCTGATTTGGCTGTACCCGGCAAATTGACCATTGATTCAAACCGTTTTAATATGCTCAATGGCCAGATGGTGCAGCATTACGAAAATATAAACCTGATTAATAATTCGATTTACCTGATCAGTGTTGATGACGGTTTTGTTATCCTCAATGATGATGACGCACTGATGCCGGGCAGAACAAAACTACCGGAAGTATTGATCAGGAGAGTCGAGAATATAACCGATAAAGTCACCCTTATCAGTGATAATAGTAATAACCTGGATAATATCGAGATTCCGTATACGCAGAACAACATCCGGATAGCCTATTCATTGCCTTACTACAGGCAGGCAAGGGTTAGGTTTCAATATTACCTCGACGGCTATTCGCGGCAGTGGTCTGACTGGACGCCGCAAAGCCAGAAAGAATTTACGAATCTCGGGCAGGGGACCTATAAATTTAATGTCAGGGCCCAGATAAACGACGAAAATATATCCCCCGTAACCGTTTTTACGTTTACCATTCTTCCGCCATGGTACTTGTCTAAACTGGTGATGTTTTTTTACGTGTTGCTTGTTGTTTTGGTCTTTTACATCATCCGGTACTATTATCATTTAAAACTGCAGCGGCATCAGCACTTTATTCACGACAAACTCGACCGCGAAAAAGAGGAATTTTTAAAGCAGGAAGCTATCGCCAACGAACAGCAAATTATCAAGATCAAAAACGAACAGCTGCAGGCCGACCTGGCAAGCAAAAGCCGCGAACTGGCAAATTCGGCAATGAACATCGTGTACAAAAACGAGCTGTTACAAAAAATAAGTGATGAAATTTCGCACCTTAAAGATAGTTCAGGCAAACCATTATCAGACGAGCAGCTGCGCCGTATACAAAAAGTCATCGATGAGGGGATGAGTGACGAGCGCGACTGGAATATTTTCGAAAGCAGCTTTAATGAGGCGCACGAGAATTTCTTTAAAAAACTCAAATCGGGCCACCCGGACCTGGTGCCCAACGACCTGAAGCTTTGTGCCTATCTGCGTATGAATATGAGCAGCAAGGAAATGGCATCTCTTCTGAATATTTCCTTACGTGGAGTTGAAATAAGGCGCTACCGGCTCCGTAAAAAGCTCAACCTGGAGCACGATAAAAATCTGGTGGAGTTTCTCATCGAGTTATAATACTACATCATTACCTCTCACATCCAATTTTTGAAGTAGTAGTTAACAGTTTATCAATGTAGTATGTATAGCGTACACTATCTTGATGTAATAAGTTGAAAATCAAAAATTTACAAAAAAAAAGAAAACAACTTGAGAAAGTGTTTGTTTGGTGATGTAATAATGTAGAGTGACTTAATTTGTTAAAATTGCATTATCTCCGCAATTTCGACCTAAGAAAAACCAATTTTTTTTAATCCTACTTTCTAAATTTTTATTTAACCACTATGAAGAGAATTTTTACGATCTCCGGGTTAGTACTATTCTGTTTCTTTTTTATCAACGCAGCTTTTGCACAAAACACTACTGTAAAAGGCCGCGTTACTGATGCTACTACCGGTGAGACCCTTATAGGTGTCAGCGTATCAGTAAAAGGAACAACACAAGGTACACAAACCGATGTAAATGGCGGCTACTCAATTGCTGCGCCATCTACAGCTACATTAACATTCACGTATATTGGGTATGCCGCCCAGGATGTTGCAGTAGGCGGCAGGAATAACATTGATGTTAAACTGCAGGCCAAGGCCAGCGAATTACAACAGGTTGTTGTTATTGGTTACGGCACGCAACGAAAAATTGACAATACAGGCTCTGTTGGTTCGGTTAAAGGTGCTGAAATTGCTAAACAAGCTTCAACCAACCCATTAAGCGCATTGCAGGGTAAGGTTGCCGGCGTAAATATTATCAACAGCGGTTCGCCTGGCTCTTCGCCTCAGGTAAGCATACGCGGTTTAGGTACTGTTTACGGTAACGTTAGCCCTTTATTTGTTGTTGACGGGGTTTGGTACAGCGATGTCAGTTTCTTAAATAATAATGATATTGAAAACATCACCATCTTAAAAGATGCATCAAGTACAGCTATTTACGGCATACGTGCTGCTAATGGTGTTGTTTTAATCACAACTAAGCACGGGGCAAAAGGCAAACCGGTTATTAATTATAACGGATACGCCGGCTGGCAATCAGTTACCAACCAGGTAAAAATGGCCAACGCTACCCAATATGCCACAGCTATTAACGAGTTGTATGCCGAGAATAATATTACTCCGCCGCTATTCAGCAACCCCGCCAGTTATGGTACAGGTACCGATTGGTACGGACAAATATTACAAAACGGTTTTGTAACCAACCACCAGTTATCAATAAGCGGCGGTACGGATAAATACACCTATAATTATTCCGGCGGTTACTTAGACCAGGATGGTATAGTTAAAACCAATAATTACAAGCGGTATACTGTTCACTTATCCAATGATTTTACACCAGTAAAAATCTTAAAAATCGGATTTAACGCGAACGGGTTGTTTAGCAATTCGAGGGATATAAACGGGGGCATATTTCACCAGATGTTTGGTGCTGCTCCAACCTTGCCGGTGCATTATAACACTGGTGCCTATGGCGACCCAGCGGATTATCATACCGGCGATGGCAATAATTACAACCCGCAGGCAACCATGGATTTTTTCAATCAAAAATCATTAAACCACAGGTTAACAGGCGATGTACATGCTGAACTGGCCATTTTAAAAAATCTGAAATTCAGAACAAGTTTTGGCGGCGATCTGGGACAAGCCGAGTTTAGGAATTTTACACCTATTTATACAGCTACACTTGCTCAAAAAAGCGCCGTTACCAATTTGGATGTAAATCACACCGAAACCCGTAACTGGATATGGGAAAACACCTTAACTTATGATTACCAGATAAAAGACCATAAATTAACCGCATTGGCAGGATACAGCGCACAAAATAATCGCACCACCGAAATGGATGCCCACGCGCAGGGCGTGCCTGATGCCACCAGCGGCAACCTGCATACATCGTTCCCTGGTTCGGTAACGCCAACTTATTTTCCTGATCCGGGATTACAGTTACATACCCGCGCGCTGTCACAATTTGCGCGTGTTAATTACTCTTTCCAGGATAAATACTTGTTAAACGCTTCTATTCGTCATGATGGTGCCTCACAGTTTTATGGGAATAATACTACTTACGGTTATTTCCCTTCGGTAGGTGCAGGTTGGGTAATCACCAACGAGCAATTTATGAAAGGACAGCACCTGTTCGATAATTTGAAATTGCGCGGAAGCTGGGGTAAGGTAGGTAACTCGGTTGTACCGCTAAATCCTTCAGTGCAAACCGTAGCTGCCGACCCGTACCTGACAGCGATTTTCGGAAACCCGCAACAACCTTACCAGGGAGCGAGTATCAATTCAGTAGTTCCTCCTTTTATCGTTTGGGAAAAGGCTGTTTCATCTGATTTTGGTATTGAAGCTGCCTTTTTAGGAAGCAGGTTATCAATTGAAGCAGATTACTACAACAGGACAACACAGGACGCTATATTTGCTATTCCAATTTTGGCATCTGTAGGTACAAACAGCGGCTCGATCATAGGAAACCAGGCTACAATCGGCAACAAAGGATTCGAATTTTTACTGACCTGGAAAGACCGCGCTTCAAAAGATTTTTCTTATTCAATCAGCGCTAACCTTGGTGTCAACAATAATAAGGTGCTTTCGGTAATTACCGGTCAAAATCCAATTTATTCGGGAGGAAACGGAATTGCCAATGGTCAGCTGGCTACACGTACAGTGGTAGGCGAGCCGATCGGCGAGTTTTATGGGTATAAAGTGATTGGTATTTTCCAGACAGCCGCCGAAGTTGCTGCTTCCAATCAAAAGACTGCCCTGCCGGGTGATTTTATTTACCAGGATACGAATGGTGATGGTACAATCAGCACTAAGGACCGTGTTGTTTTAGGAAACCCTAATCCAAAAATTGGTTACGGTTTCAATATCGCCGCCACCTATAAAAACTTCGATCTTGCTTTGGATTTCCAGGGCGTGGCTGACGTGAGTGTTTACAATGCCAATATAGCATACCGCTTTGGTAATGAGAACTTCACACAGGATTTTTATACCCACCGCTGGCACGGGGCAGGTACCTCAAATACCTATCCGTCAGTAAACGTAGGTTCAAACGCCAATGCAGCGCCAAATTCGTTTTATGTTGAAAGCGGCGCTTATTTCCGGATGAGGAACGCCCAGTTAGGTTATACCTTACCTGGCAACACGTTAAATAGTTTGGGCGTACATAAAATAAGATTGTATGCCAATGCTCAGAATGCCATCAACATATTCGGCTATAAAGGATTTACTCCTGAAGTTGGCGGAGGAGTTGGTAATATGGGGATAGATGCAAACGTGTATCCGCTGTATGCTACCTATAATTTTGGTGTTAACGTTACTTTTTAATTGAATAAAGATGAAGAACAGAAAAAAAATATTGCAGAAGGCAGTCGGACTAAGCTTTCTTGCGTGTATTATAGTATTCCAGGGTTGCAATAAAAGTTACTTAAATGTAAATCCGGCCGGCAACAAAGCCGCCACGCAATTTTGGCAAACATCTGCGGATGCTACATCAGCAGTTAGCGCGATGTACGCAAACCTGCACGAATGGACAAATATCGCTTTCGCACCCATTGCTGTTGAAAGTATGGGGTCGGATGATGTAGATAAAGGTAGTACCCCTACAGATGCCAGCTTTATGAACGACTTTCATAATTTTTCGGCTAATTCGGGTGAAGGGCAGATATCTGACTTTTGGGGTGGTGAGTATAAAACCATCAATTTTGCAAACCAAATTTTAGATAACGTGCCGGCAATCAATATGGACGCCGCTTTAAAAGCAAGATACCTGGCTGAAGCCAAGTTTATACGTGCATATGCGTATTTCAGATTGGTTCGTGCTTTCGGTGGAGTTCCACTGCGGTTGCATGTACCAAAGAGCGCGAGCGAGTATAATATTCCGCGTTCATCAGCTGCACAGGTTTGGGCTGCGATAGAAACCGATTTGACCGACGCCGCGGCTGTGCTACCGCAAACTTACGGTTCGGCTGATGTTGGCCATGTAACAAAGGGAGCTGCATTGACGCTGCATGCAAAAGTATCAATGTATCAGCAAAAGTGGAGCGCCGTGTTGACTTACACCAACCAGGTAATGCAGTTGGGGTACTCGTTGTTTGCTAATTACGAACAGATGTTCCGTACTAACAATAAAAACAATTCCGAATCAATATTCGAAATTCAGAATATGCTGATCCCCAACAATCCTGCTGCTTCAAACTCACAATATTCGCAGGTGCAGGGTGTACGCGGCGTAACCGGCGGCGGCTGGGGCTTTAATGTGCCTAGCGCTGATCTGGCTGCTGCTTACGAGCCTGGCGACCCGCGCAGGGATGCTACGATTATATTCAGGGGCGAAACAACTCCAGAAGGCGATGCAATAGCTGCCTCAGGTGATAACCCGATGTATAATCAAAAATCATACGTACCGTTTAGCCTGTATGTATCAGGCTTTAACGAAGGTGCGCAGCAGGATAAGATCGTTCTGCGTTATGCCGACGTGCTATTGATGAATGCCGAAGCCAATAACGAATTGGGTAATGCTGCCGCTGCGCTGGTTCCGTTGGAGATGGTAAGGGCGCGTGCCCGGGCAGGTAATGCCGCTATTTTGCCACCGGTAGTTACCACTGATAAAACTGCTTTACGTGCCGCAATTTATAGTGAAAGAAGAGTAGAATTTGCGATGGAGTTTGACCGTTATTTTGACGTGATACGCCAGGGCAGGGGAGCAGCCGTATTTGGTTCGCGCGGATGGAAGGCCGGCAAGAACGAGGTTTGGCCTATCCCTCAAAATGAGATTGACTTAAGTGCAGGGGTCTTAACGCAAAACCCTGGCTATTAATAAATTATTAAAGAAAAAAGATGAAAACAATCAAAAATTTACTTTTAGCTTGCCTCGCAGGGGCAGCTATGGTTTTCACGGTTTCCTCGTGTCAAAAAAGCTTTGACTCAAAAACATACGCACCCTCAAAGCCATTGCCAACGTTTGGCGGTTATAACAGTTCAAAGCAAATTGAAACTAGTAGCTTGGTGGATTTTTTCCCATTTAACGGTTCAAATGCCGACAGCCTTAGTAATTTATCAGGTACTACAGCCGGAAATATAACCTTTGGTTCGGGTGTAAGCGGAAAAGCTTACCAGGGGGCCGCAGGTTCTTACGTAGTGTTTAGTAACTCGGGACCCGGAAAAGACCTGCAAAGTTACACGTTGTCGTTTTGGATGAATAGCCCAAAAACAACTGGTTTAGCAAGAGGTATATTCTCCTTTAACAACCCAACTGATTTTTGGGGCAGTCTGGATGTTTATCTGGATAACCCGCCTTCTTCAGACCCTAAGGGTGATACTTTAATATTTAAAGTTCATATGAACAATGCCAGCGGCGTTCCTTTTGCGGGTTATTTCCTTCAATCTAAGGTGCCAAATGCAATTAACACCTGGACACATATGGTAGTAACTTATAATGCTGCAACATCGGTGCTAAATATATACCAAAATGCTACTGCTATTGGCATTGCAGGAGTTGCGGGTACAAATGGCTTTGTTGTAGGGCCAACAATCCCCGGTTCAAACCCCGCAAACCTACCCGTAACGCCGTATGGGCCATTAAAATTTACAACTACAAAAGCTGTTTTAGGCACATGGCAATTTCAAACTAATCCAAGCTTAACAACGTCGGCAACGGCTCAATCATGGGCTGAAAGTTATGCAGGACTATTAGATAATTTCAGAATTTATAATAAGGCACTAACCTCAGCAGAAGTTTCAGCTTTATATAACCTGGAAAAATTAGGAAGATAAACATTTGATTTGATTTGGTTGTGAGGTTGTCTGCCCGTCCCGTCATTAGGCGGACGGGCCAGTCAGCCTCTTTTTCTGAACTAGTTATAATATATAAAGTGATATTGCGGGGAATGAGAAGTTTACATGTCTGGACGGTTTTAATAATGCTTTTTGTGGCTTATGGCTGCAGTAAGAGTAATAATCCACCTGCCCCTGTTGTGCCGGGACCCACTTCGTTTGCTTTTAATTCCTTAAAGGTAAACGACGCTTACAATGGATTTAATTATACAGGGGTAAACTTTAGCCCGGTAATAAAACTCTCTTTTTCCGCGGTGATCGATCATAAATCTATCAGCAATAGCATAACGTTTAAAAGCAAGGCAGGGGTCGTTGTGGCTTATAATACAACCTGGCTCAATCACGATAGTACCGTTGTGATCACACCCTCCACATTACAGCCAATCACCCAATACACGGTAAATGTTTCAACCGATTTAAAATCAGCAGCTGGTGGAAGTTTACAATCCGCTTTAACGGTGCAACTAACAACCGCTATCGATACCACCAACAAATTCCCGGTAATAACCGATAACCAGCTGCTCGACCTGGTTGAACAGCAAACGCTTAAATATTTTTACGATTTTGGCCACCCGGTTAGTGGTTTGGCTCGTGAGCGAAATACTTCCGGCGAAGTAGTGACAACCGGCGGTTCTGGATTCGGCATTATGGCCATTGTTGCAGGGACTAACCGGCAATTTATCACCAGGGCGCAAGGCTTGGCACGACTACAACAGATCGTTGCATTTTTAAAAAATAACGCCCAAACATTTCATGGTGCTTTCCCGCACTGGATGAATGGCACCACCGGGGCAGTTGTCCCCTTCAGCGCACAAGATGACGGCGCGGACCTTGTTGAAACCTCGTTTTTAATGGAAGGATTATTGACGGCACGTCAGTATTTCAATGGTTCAGCAGCCGCTGAAACGCAATTGCGAACAGACATAAACACCCTTTGGAACAATGTAGACTGGAGCTGGTTCCAGAATGGCCAGAATACACTTTTCTGGCATTGGAGCCCGAATTACGCATGGTCAACCAATATGCAGGTGAATGGCTGGGACGAAGCGTTGATCACTTATGTTTTAGGTGCATCGTCGACAACACATCCTATAACAAAGGCTGCATACGATAACGGTTGGGCGGGTAACGGAAGCATGAAGAATGGCAGTACCTATTACGGCGTTCAATTGCCCTTAGGCCCCGCGAGGGGCGGGCCGCTGTTTTTTGCGCATTATTCGTTCATGGGCATTAACCCGAACAATTTATCAGATGCCTATGCAAGTTATGATGTGCAGAACAAGGCGCATGCCCTGATCAACTACAATTATTGCGTTGCAAATCCTAACAGTTATTATGGATACAGTGCCAATTGCTGGGGGCTTACAGCAAGCGATATTGAAAATGGCTATACCGCAAGTTCGCCTACAAATGATGTTGGTGTGATTGCACCTACAGCTGCCATCGCATCGTTACCCTACACGCCAACGCAATCTATGCAAGCGTTAAGATTTTTTTATTATAAGCTGGGTGACAAAATGTGGGGGCAGTATGGCTTTTACGATGCCTTTAATTTAAGCAGCACCTGGTTTGCCACCTCGTACCTGGCGATAGACCAGGGGCCCATCATTGTAATGACCGAAAACTATCGTAGCGGATTACTCTGGAATTTATTTATGAGTTGCCCTGAAGTAAAAACCGGAATGAAAAACCTGGGCTTTCAAAGTCCGAATTTATAAAACCGTCTCTCCTCAATGTCATTGCGAGGAGGAACGACGAAGCAATCGCGAACTATGCACGGCAAATATGCATAGTTCGCGGTTGCTTCGTACCTCGCAATGACAAAGAGAAAAATAAAATGAACAAATTATAAAATGAAGAAGCTTATCCTACCCCTATTAATTTTACTATCTACGTACTGTATAGCACAAGGACCTGAAAAAACTATTGTATCCGATGGCATAAAACCCGTTGGCATTATTAAAGGTTTAACCGATAGCGCCCTGCTTGATGTGGTGCAGCGTCAAACATTCCGATATTTTTGGGACTTCGGTCATCCCGTTAGCGGCCTTGCCCGCGAGCGCAGCAATGTAGCCTATGATTACGGCAACGAAACAGTTACCACGGGCGGATCGGGCTTTGGTATTATGGCGTTGCTTGTTGCTGATCATCGCAAATGGATATCTCACGATCAGGCCGTTGACCGGATGCTCAAAATTGTTGAGTTTTTGATCAAAGCGGATTCCTATCACGGCGTATTTCCGCATTGGCTGAACGGTGCAACAGGGAAAATCATCCCCTTTGGCCGTAAAGATGACGGCGGAGACCTGGTTGAAACATCTTATCTTTTCCAGGGATTGCTTTGCGCGAGGCAATATTTTAACGGCGACGATCAAAAGGAGCGTCGTATCCGGTCGAGGATAAATACGATGTGGGATGAAGTTGAGTGGAGCTGGTACACGCGCGAGGGCCGCGATAATTTATACTGGCACTGGTCGCCGAATAACGGCTGGGCGATGAATTTTCCAATTCGCGGCTTCAATGAATGTTTGATCACTTATATCCTCGCCGCGTCAGGCGACAGGTACCCGGTTAGCTCAGATGTCTACCATCGCGGATGGACCCAAAGCGACTTTTTTAAGAATGGCAAAACCTTTTACGGGTATACATTGCCGCTTGGCTTTGACTATGGCGGCCCGCTTTTCTTTTCGCAATATTCTTTTCTTGGGCTTGACCCAAAAGGGTTAAAAGACAGGTATGCCGATTATTGGGAACAAACCACCCATCATACGCTGATCAACTATGCATATTGTGTTGAGAACCCTAAAAAATACAAAGGCTATGGCGAAAACTGCTGGGGCCTTACTGCAAGCGACAGCTACGTGGGTTACAGCGCCCATGAGCCACGAAACGACCTGGGGGTGATAAGTCCTACCGGAGCGCTTTCGGCGTTCCCTTACGCCCCTCAATACTCTATGAAGGCCCTGCACCATTTTTATTACGACCTGGGTGACAAGATATGGGGCGAATACGGCTTTGTCGACGGCTTTAGCGAATCGCATAATTGGTATGCAAAATCGTATCTTGCAATTGACCAGGGGCCTATCGTTGTGATGATTGAGAATTACCGTAGCGGTTTATTATGGAACCTGTTTATGAGCTGCCCCGAAATACAGCGAGGTTTAAAAAAGCTCGATTTTCAAAGCCCGGCATTGAAATAGAAGAGGCACGGGTAAGTGTGAAAAACAAACGCGAAGAATAGAGATATTAGCGGACTCCGCTACGAATCATGAATATAAAAGCTCTTTTTGCAATATGCATTGCCAACTGCTTATTGCTGGCTGCAGACCGGACTTTTGCTCAAAAAAAGCAATTGACCTATTGTAACCCCATTAATATTGATTACGGGTATACGCCGATACCAAATTTTGCTACAGAAGGTAAGCACCGCGCGACAGCCGACCCGGTAATTACCATGTATAAAGGAGATTATTACCTCTTTTCGACCAACCAGTGGGGTTATTGGTGGAGCAGTAATATGTATCATTGGAATTTTGTCTCGCGGTCGTTTTTACGGCCCGAGCATCATGTGTATGACGACCTTTGCGCACCTGCCGTTTGGGTGCAGGGCGATACGCTGATGGTATTCGGGTCAACCTATTCGTCCAATTTCCCGATATGGATGAGCACCAATCCCAAAGCGAACGAATGGAAGGAAGCCATACACGAATTTGAGCCCGGAGGCTGGGATCCTGATTTTTTCAGGGATGATAATGGTAAATTGTACATGTATAATGGCAGCAGCAATGCCTATCCGCTTTATGGCGCCGAGATCGATCCGAAAACGTTTCACTTAAAAGGCACGCGAAAGGAGATGTATTTCCTGCAGGCATACCGGTATGGATGGCAGCGTTTCGGCGAGTATATGGACGATACCTTCCTGGATCCGTTTATCGAAGGTTCGTGGATGACCAAACACAACGGGAAATATTACCTGCAATATGGTGCGCCCGGAACCGAGTTCAGCGGTTATGCTGATGGGGTAGTGGTGGGTGATAACCCGCTGGGGCCGTTTGTGCCGCAGTCGATGCCGTTTAGTTATAAGCCGGGCGGGTTTGCAAGGGGCGCCGGGCATGGCAGCACTTATACCGATACATGGGGCAATTACTGGCATATTGCAACCATGGTTATCGCCGTAAAAAACAGTTTCGAACGCCGCCTGGGAATTTGGCCCGCGGGTTTTGATAAGGATGATGTATTATACAGCAATACTGCATTTGGCGATTATCCAACCTATCTGCCGGATGGCAAAGCCGACCATTTGAAAAGCCGTTTTACCGGCTGGATGCTGCTCAATTATAACAAACCGGTACAGGTTTCATCCACACTCGGCGGTTACCTGCCAAACAATGCTATAGACGAAAATATAAAAACCTACTGGAGCGCCGCTACAGCCAACCCCGGCGAATGGATACAAACCGACCTGGGAAATGAAAGTACCGTAAATGCCGTCCAGATAAACTACGCCGACCAGGATGCCACTATATTAGGTAAGGCGACAGATACTTATACACAGTACAAATTGCTCTATTCGGCCGACGGTAAAAAATGGAATGTACTAGCCGATAAAAGCAACAATAAAACGGATGTACCTCATGATTATATTGAATTACCAGCTCCTGTTAAAGCGCGTTATATTAAGCTGGTAAACGTGCACATGCCTACAGGAAAATTCGCTATAAGCGGCCTGCGTGTGTTTGGTAATGGGGGCGGGGCAAAACCCGATACCGTAAAAGGCTTCATTGTGTTACGCACAGAAAAAGACAAAAGAAGCGCCTGGATAAAATGGCAAACCGTTGATAACGCATTTGCTTATAACATCTATACCGGCACCGCTCCGGATAAGCTTTATAACTGCATTATGGTACATACCAATAATGAGTATTACTTTAAAGCGATGGATAAAAATGTGCCTTATTATTTCTGTATCGAGGCGATAAATGAGAACGGCGTATCCGAACGGACAAAAGTTGTGAGGGTTGAATAAATGGAGTATTCTCCTTTTTATCATCCTGGAACGCAGTAAAGAATCTTCCTCTCCCGTTGAGCATCCACTATTTCCGGGCTTAGTGAATGCCATTAAAAGATCGTATCAAATTTTTACAATACGTCGATCATCTTAATATCGTTTATACACGGATTTATTTACATTTGCGGATATAATATATCCCTATGGCCGAAACAGCACAGTTAAAAATTGGTGATAAAACCTACGATCTGCCGGTAATAGAAGGCACCGAAGGTGAGAAAGCCATTGATATTTCAAAACTCCGCGACCAGTCGGGTTATGTAACGCTTGATATAGGTTATAAGAATACCGGCGCCACCCGTAGTGCTATTACTTTCCTTGACGGGGAACTGGGCATACTCAAATACCGCGGTTACCCGATAGAGCAGCTGGCCGAAAAGTCGAGCTTTATTGAGGTTGCCTACTTGCTGATCAACGGGGAATTGCCAACACAGCAACAGTTAGATACTTTTCAGTACGATATAAGCCGCCATACGCTGGTGCATGAGGATATGAAAAAGTTTTTTGACGGCTTCCCGTCAAAATCCCATCCGATGGGCCAGCTATCGTCGCTCGTGTGCGCGCTGTCTGCATTTTACCCGGAATCATTGAAACCTGCTCAAACCGCAGATGAACTGCATTTGAGCATTATTAAAATGCTGGCTAAAATGCCCACGATCGTATCGTGGATATATAAGAAATCATTGGGCCATCCGTATATCTACCCGCAAAACAGGTATGATTTCGTCACCAATTTCCTGCACATGACCTTTGGCCAGCGTACCGAGCAGGTTGAGATTGACCCGGTAATCGTTAGCGCGATGAATACGCTGCTGATATTGCATGCCGATCATGAACAAAATTGTTCCACATCAACCGTGCGTATTGTCGGGTCATCCGAATCCAATATATACGCGTCAGTTTCAGCCGGTATATCGGCACTATGGGGCCCGTTACACGGCGGCGCTAACCAGGCGGTGATAGAAATGCTTGAAAAGATAAAAGAGGATGGGGGAGACACCGATAAATGGATCAACAAGGCAAAAGATAAAAACGATCCTTTCCGTCTGATGGGCTTTGGGCACCGGGTATATAAAAACTTCGATCCCCGCGCCAAGATCATCAAAAAAGCGTGTGATGATATTTTGGAGAAATTGGGTATGGACGACGAGGTGCTTGAAATAGCCAAAAAGCTGGAAGAAGTTGCCTTAAAAGACCCCTATTTTGTTGAACGTAAATTATACCCGAATGTTGATTTCTACTCAGGGATCATCTACAGGGCGCTTGGTTTCCCAACGGATATGTTTACCGTGCTGTTTGCGTTAGGCCGTCTGCCGGGCTGGATAGCACAATGGAAGGAAATGAAAGAGAACAAAGAGCCCATCGGCCGCCCCCGCCAGATATATGTGGGTGCAGTTAATAAAGACTATGTTGATATTAAAAAGCGGTAATTTCAGATCAAAGGTCTAAAACAAAAAAATCCTCTCCAATTCGGAGGGGATTTTTTGTTAAGTGATCCCACTGAAAAAAAACTTACGAAGTCTTTAAGACTTCATGAGTTTCAGTATGCATCGTCATCAACGCAATCCTTAAATCATTTAGATCAACGGTTCAGACCAACAAAAAAAGCCCGCTGGTTTTCACCAAACGGGCTTTCAAATCAATCAACTCAGTATTCTATATTATTTAACGGTATAAGCAGCAGTAACAGGTGGCGTAACACCAGATAAGGTTACAGGAACAGTAAATGTAACCGTATGGGTTCCGCTGGCTGAAACAGTTATATTATTGTTTTGTGAATCATTCAACGTGCCCGGAATGCCGTCACCAGCTGAGCCTGCTTTTGGAATTCCCCAACTATATGTCCAATCGTTATTTTGTCTCACTTTAAATGCTCCGGTAGATACCAACGGAAGGGTGGCCACCCAGCTATTGCTGCCATCATTAATGTATTTCATCGGAGAATCTGTTCCCCAACCCAACGCAGCATCACCAATAATACTATAAGAATTGACAAGTGCAAACGAAATAGTGTTTGCGTTTACATTAATAGTCACCTGGTATTGCCCCGCAGTTGATGGAGCATAAAAGTTGTTTGGCCCGTCATATTTGACAGTACTGCTGGTTGAACCCTGTGGATCATTGGTCGCATATTTATGGGTCCAGTTCTTGGCCGGTAATACCAAAAATTGATTATTGCCCGCGGTGAAATTGATAATACCTACAAAAATGCCATTATTAGTGGCTGAATATAAACTATCTTCATTCGGCCCTGGGTTTGCCCATCCTTCGTATGCGCCTGCAACATACAGCCATGCTTTTAAGTTAAAAGGCGTAACTGTGAGCGGTACTACATTGGTATATATCGGTGTAACGCTGGTACCTATCGATTGCTGTACCCGTACGGATACTTGTGATGTTACACCACCCCTTAGGTTAAGTTTTAATAAAAGGTTATTAAAATCAGCAGTATTAAAGCCTTTTGTAAATTGCTTGTTGGTTAAAGCAACCGAATAGGGGTTGGCCCAGTTATCGCCGGCCGCATCGATTTGCAGGGTGTTGGTAACGGATCCCTGGTAACCATAATTAGCCTGCGTAAAGTTGAAACGCACTATTGTTGAAGTGTCTGTAAACTGGTTGCTGTTTAACAGAAGCGTAGTAGATGACGCTGTGAGCGCACCAGCTTTACCCGAGTTAGCCACAACCAGTGTGCCATCCTTTTTGCATGCCGCCAGCATAAGCAGCACAATGCTGCCTAATGCTATTGATTTTGTTAATAAATTTTTCATATTAATTTTTTTACGTGTTTCAATTGGTTAATACCCTGCATTTTGTTTCAGGTTTGGATTGGCTGTTACATCTGTTGCCGGCAATGGATACAATGCGCGGTAATCAGGAATTGCTGTACCTGCCAGCACGCCACCTTTAAAAGGCCATAAATAAGATCCGCCGGTAAACATGCCAAACCGGATCAAATCGGTACGGCGGGTGGCCTCCCAATATAGCTCGCGCGCCCGTTCATTTATAACATCACTTAAAGCAATTGTAGCAACAGCGCCTGAAGCATTTCCATAAGCCCGTGCACGTAACGCATTAAAATACAGTAATGCCTGAGCTGGAGTACCGCCCGATCCGCTGCGTAAAACGGCCTCAATATAGTTAAGGTAAACCTCGCCTAAACGGAACAATGGAAAATCTGTGGATGAATATGTGCTGGCCCCCGGAAGTGTAGCACCGGCAGACGTAAGATTTGTAAATTTAACTACAGCAAAACCCGAAGTAAAGGTGGTTTCATCAGTTGTATTTTCTTTAGCGCCGGTAGTATAAAACATAGCACGTTTGTCAGTGCCACCACTGTAATCACCAAATATTTGCGGTAACACCTGCGTTGTATGATTACCGCCCCAGCCACCGCCGGGCACACCATAATTTGCAGGGCCCATTGCGCCGCTTATAGAGCTGTTAATGATAAAGGTTGTACCACCATAATTTTGTGTATTTACCAAATCATACTCAACAGGCAGAATAACTTCCGGGTTGTTTACATTATTATCTGAAGTAAACAGGTTTTTGTATTGTGGCATAAGTGAATAGCCTGCGCTTATCACTTTATTTGCATAGGTAATAGCATCGGTATATCTTGCTGTTCCGGTATAAACCTGTGCATTCAAATATAAGCGTGAAAGGAGGGCCCAATCAGCACCCTGATCAACACGTCCGTATTGTTTCATAGGCGTTATCAGCAGCGGATCAATCGCTTTCAACTCAGATTCAATATAGTTAAATAATGCAGTGCGGCTGATTTGCGGAGGCAGGGTTTTGCCAATAGGCGTTGCTTCGGTAACGAACGGCGGGTTGCCGAACATATCCATCAATACCCAATACTGGTAGGCCCTTAAAAAGCGCGCTTCAGCACGATAATTGCGCACATCTGCAGCATCGGCCCCTGTTATTCCACGGCTTGCCAATTTAGCATCTGTTGATTCATTAATATATGAATTTGCGAGGGTTATCTGGTATAAACTGCGGTTATATAACCCCAGTAAAATAACGTTATTTGAGGTCCAGCTATTATTGTGGAAATCAGGGACGCCAGGGTCATTCCAAATACACACCGCTTCGTCGGTTGGTAGTTCCTGCGCATTCCAGTACAAACGTACAAAGTCCGAGGTACCTGCATCAATACCGGCTATATCGCCGGAGCCGGCACCGCTACTTCCGGTTGTGGCAAAGGATCCGTAAACTTTAGCAAGAGCCTGTTTATAACCCAATGGCGTGCTAAAGGCCACATTATCTGTGGTCGTGTTAATGGGTGATCTGTTAAGGTTTTTTTGACAGGACACCAGGCACCCTGTAATGAAAATCATTAATAATGATTTTTGTAAATTTTTTCTTTTCATGTCTATTAATCTTTTAATCATATTATAAACCAAGATTTACTCCTAAAGTAAATGTCCTCGGTCTCGGATAAGTATTGTTATCAATGCCAGAATATACCTCCGGATCAAGGCCGGTATATTTAGTTATTATAAACACGTTCTGGCAGTTTAAAGTTGCACGCAACGTAATATGTTTGTCGTTAAAAAGGTTTCCAAAGTTATATCCCAAACCCAGATTGTCCATTCTTACAAAAGAGGCATTTTGCACCCAGTAATCGCTTAAATAATTATAAGCTTTAAAACCTGAAGCATATATTCCGGTAGTGGCATTATCTACTACGCCTACATTGTTAATAATACTGCCTCCTGTAGCTAAATTGGCATCTACATTATTATAAACATAGTTTCCAAGATTGGCGCGTATTACCGTGCTAAGGCTCCATTTTTTGTATGCAAAATTTGTGCTGAAGCCCATAGTTACTGGTGGTGCAGCAGAATGGTAACGGTATTCGTCCGCCGCTGTTATAGCGCCATCCCCATTTAAATCAGCATATACACCTTCAAGCGGTTTGCCATTGGGGCCATATACTTGTTTGTAAAGATAGAACGTATTTGGGGTATTGTTAATGGAATTTATTTGCACGTAATTGCCGGTACCACCTGATATGCCACCTACCTGTACGCCAACACTGCTTGGGTTAGGTACTAGATATAGATTAGTAATAGTAACCTTGTTAAAGGCCACATTGTAATTCACAGTCCAGGTAAAATCTTTGGTTTTTACCGGTATTGCATTTATGTTCAGCTCAATACCATGACTATTGGCGTTACCTACGTTGGTAGTTAACTGGTTGGTAAAATTAGTACCTGCAGGAATAGGTACGGTTGCAAGCAAATCCTTTGTTTTACGGTAATATACATCGATCGATCCATATAAACGCTGGTTAAAGAATCCATAATCGATACCGGCGTTCAGCGCATTGGTTGTTTCCCATTTTAAACTGGTATCGTAAGCAGACGGCCTGTAGCCATTGTAAAACGTATTACCAAACGGGTATTGGGTATCATTAGTAGTTAATGAGTAAATAGGCAGATAGTTATAGTAACCTATGCCATCCTGGTTGCCCGTTACACCATAACTTACACGTAATTTAAGGTCAGATATCGTTTTACTGTTTTTAAGAAAATCTTCGTCGCTCAAGCGGTATGAAAGAGCGGCGGCAGGGAAAACCCCCCAACGGTTTGACGGTGCAAATTTAGATGAGCCGTCAGTCCTTATTGATCCCTGGAGTGTTAACTTCTCATCATATGTGTAAATTAAACGACCGTAATAAGATATTAACGTGTATTCACCCTGTCCATATGGATACAGTGGAGCCGATGTATTTGGCATTGGCTGCCCATTGGCGCTACGTGGCTGGAAATTATATGTTGTATTTAAGAAATCATAATATCCGTAACCTGCCTGGGCATTAATCGTACTCTTGATCGACTTAAAATTATTGGTATAATTTAAGTAATACTCTACAGTGGTGTTGGTATTTTTTGACAAATACCGGGTATCATTTCCTAATGTGGTAAATGATTGTGCAGCGGTAGCCGGAACAAACGTTACACCCTGTCCTTTTGAAATATCGTAGCCAAAATTAGCATTCGCCGATAAGGCAGGCAAAAAAGGAAATTTATAATTGATTACGGCATTGCCAAATGAACGATAAGTTTGCGATGTGTTGTGGTTATCAAATAAACTACCTACCGGGTTACGTGGTGTGTTCGGATTTAAACCGCTGCTTGGCACGCCTGGGGTATTGTATGACTCGTAATAGCCGTCGTAGGGCGATTTTGAGTCATATATAGGCTGGGTAGGGTCAAATGACAAAGCATTGCCGATTGCAGACTGGTTTGCAAAGCGGGATTGCTGGTAGGTTCCGTTTAAATTCAAATCGATTTTAAGCGAATTTTTAAGGAAAGTTGGGCTCAACCGAAGAGAACCTGTTGTACGCTTAACGTTATCGGTTTTTAAAATGCCATTCTGGTCAAGGTAGCCTACCGAAACCCGGTAAGGCATTGTTTTGTACGTTCCTGACACATTTAAATTATTATTAGTAGCAAAGGCAGTTTGATAAATTTGTTTCTGCCAATCTGTATTGGCCGTACCAAGCCTCGCAGCGAAGTTGGTACCTCCCGGATTAGCCGCATCGTAGGCATTAACATATGTACGTACCTGGTCGGCCGATAAAACACTTATGGTTTTTTCTGGGCTTGACAATGAGTTTTCCGATGAAAAATTAATTTTCGGCGCGCCCTTAGTGCCTTTCTTAGTGGTAATTAATATAACACCGTTTGAAGCTCTGGATCCGTATATAGCGGTTGATGCCGCATCTTTCAGAACCGTCTCCGATTCAATATCGTCAGCGTTTATTAAACTTAACGCATTGGCAGCGCCTGCAATTCCGTTATTACTTAACGGTACACCATCAATTACAATTAAAGGATCATTACTGGCGTTCAATGACGCACCACCGCGAATACGGATAACACTTCCTGAACCAGGCTGACCACCATTGCTGGTAATCGACACACCAGCTACTTTACCCTGGATCAATTGATCAGGTGAAGTAACCGTGCCCGTTTGAAAGTCTTTAGCTGTAACTGTAGTAATCGCACCGGTAACATCCCGCTTACTTTGCGTACCGTATCCTATAACTACCACTTCATTAAGATTAGTGCTCTGCGGTTTTAATCCAAAATCTACTGTAACTACGGAATTATCTACCGTTACGGTTTTCTTTAATACAACATAGCCTACAAATCTTGCGGTGATGGAGTAGCTTCCCGGTTTTAAACCGGTAATGGTATAATTGCCGTTAACGTCGGTTGTTGATCCGATGGTGGTGCCATCAATGCTAACGGATGCTCCTGGTAAGGACGTATTGGTTTCGTCTACTACCTTACCTTTAATACTGCCTGTTTGTGCAAATGCAATGACCGAGGTCATCAAAAATGCGAATAGGAGTACATACTTTCTTGAGTAATTTCTTCTCATATACTTTTTGGTTTGAAAATTAAAATACAGGCTGTTGGGGCCTGTTACAATTGGTTTGTTATTTTTGCTGAACCAGCAAGTGACTAATTTACACTAAGGTTTAATAAATGCAAATATTATATAACAGATAATTTTGGGTAGTTTTATTAACCCGTATTTAACCTTAAAGAAACGAGAAATCGACTGTTTTAAATTGCCAATTATTTTAAATAAAGTCTCAAATTTTCAATTCAGAAGGGTTTTGCGCGGAAATGGGTGTAAAAATTACACAATTGGCAAATTTACTTATATGTAACCAATTTCCGGGAACGTTCCCGGAATAATAACTGTTGTTTGTACATTTTATAATGAAGAAAAAAATTATTTTCTGCGCGTTTTTGCTTTTCGGCCCGATTTTTTTGTCGTTCGGTCAGCAGATAATTGTCTTTAAAACAGGTAAAATAGCTGCCTCAAAAACATCCTTGGCGCACCTGTTTATGGCGGGTAATTTTAACAATTGGAACCCGGCGGATAAGGCCTGGGAATTGCAGCCCGACCCGTCGGGAACGTACATGCTGACGAAGGGCATGCCAAAAGGAATTTACAATTTTAAACTTACCCGTGGAAGCTGGCAAACAGTTGAATGCGGAGTTGCCGGCAAGCCAATTGATAACCGCTATCTTTCTGTATCGCATGATACTACTGTCATTTTAAATATTGCCAACTGGCAGGATAACTATGCTGCCGCAGAACGAAAGCATACCGCCAGCCCGCAGGTACATATCATCAGCGAAAAATTTGATATGCCGCAGCTTAACAGACAGCGGCGCGTGTGGATATACTTGCCGGCTGATTACCAGTCGTCCAAAAGGAAATACCCGGTTATTTACATGCACGACGGGCAAAATTTGTTCGATGCCTACACTTCCGGGTTTGGCGAATGGGGCGTAGATGAAATACTGGATAAACTGTCACCACGGGAAGAATGCATTATTGTGGGTATCGACCATGGCGGCGAATACCGGATAACGGAGTATGACCCTTATGATTCAAAGTACGGCAAGGGTAGGGGTGACGACTACGTTAATTTCCTTGCAAAAACGCTGAAACCTTATATTGATGAACACTACCGCACCCGAAAGGATGCCAGGCATACTACAATAGCCGGAAGCTCGATGGGCGGTTTAATTTCGATGTATACGGCGCTCAAGTATCCTAAGGTATTTGGTAACGCGGGCGTATTTTCGCCTGCCTTTTGGATCGCACCCGAAATATACCCATTCGCGCAAAGCAAAAGCCTACCTGCTGCCTCAAGATTTTATTTTGTTTGCGGCGATGCCGAAAGCGAAAGCATGGTGGCTGATATTCAAAAGATGGCGGCTATAATCCGCTCAAAAGGCGTTGACGAAAAAAGCGCACCTGTAGTGATCATAAACGGGGCCGGCCACAACGAGAAACAATGGAACGGCGATTTCCCCGGGTTTTATAGCTGGCTTTTGAGTGGATTGTGAAAGACTTACGAAGTTTTTGAAACTTCGTAAGTCTGCCCGATTATATTGAAAGTATTTCTACTATTTTCAAAAAATTCGGATTAATATCGGTATTATGCTTAGTGGCGTGTTCAAACGGGGTATAAGCTATTTCGTTATGTATAAGTCCTATCATTTCGTTATGGTGCCCGTTACGTAAGGCCTCGACAGCGGCAACACCTACCCGGCATGCTAATACACGGTCCATACAGCTTGGCCTTCCGCCGCGTTGAATGTGTCCAAGTACTGATATCCGGGTATCATAATTAGGGAACCTCTCTTTTATTTGCCTTCCAATTTCAAATGCATCCCCGGCTTCGCCGCTCTCGGCAAGCATTATAATTTTAGATGATTTATCTTTTCTACCGCTCTCTAACCGCTCAAATACTGCTTGCAGACCGGTTTTACTTTCGGGTATAAGTATTGCTTCGGCGCCGGCGGCAATACCAGTACGCAAAGCGATAAGCCCACAATCGCGCCCCATCACCTCAACAATAAATAACCTGTCGTGTGATTCAGCTGTATCCCTTATTTTATCAACTGCATCTATCACTGTATTAATTGCAGTATCATAACCTATAGTAAAGTCAGTGCCGCAAAGGTCATTATCAATAGTGCCGGGCAAGCCTACAACCGGGATATCATATTCATGACCAAAAATTTTCGCACCTGTAAAAGTGCCGTCGCCACCTATGGCAACTAAAGCATCAACATTATTCTTTTTTAATTGCTCATATGCCAATTTACGGCCTTCCGGAGTTTTAAATTGTTCGCTTCGGGCGGTTTTTAATATAGTACCTCCACGTTGAATTATATTCGAAACAGATTTACGGTCCATAGGGAACATATCTCCCTTTATCATTCCTTCATAACCACGCCGTATACCTGTAACTTCTATATTATAATAAATTGCTGTACGTACTACTGCTCTTATAGCAGCATTCATTCCCGGCGAATCGCCGCCTGATGTAAAAAGTCCTATATTTTTAATTTGGGCCATTTTTGGTAGACGTATTAACGTCGTTTAAAAATAAGTTATAAGCAAAAAAACAAATGCAAAGGTTAATTGTCGGCAACCCTTACAAATCGCCGCAAAAATACATTTTTTTACTAAAGCTTACTATGGTAGGCATCAATTCCACTATCTAAAAATTTTAAATAACTGGAAATATCATAATCTGCTGGTGACGGCGCTATTTCTTTACCGTCTTTGGCGGTAAGCAATTTTCCGTCGCTATCCAGCATCACATACAATGGCTGTGAATTTGCATTGAACCTTGAAGCTTCAAGATCACTCCA
>JAQBOM010000010.1 GCA_028288025.1 Mucilaginibacter sp.
AGCGCCTGCAGGTTATAATTATTTTGCCCGGGGCTATTGCGGTAAAAGCTGGATGTACCCGCATTAACAGAAGCGCTGAAGGTACTCCCCGGGTTTGCATTCGCATCCTGGCTGTGTGACCAGGTAATATTAAAATCTTTCGTAGGCGGGTCGCCCTGCAGTCCATAGTTATGCGAGCCGTAGCTTAAAGATACCGTACCACCATATTTATAACGTTTTAAATAATGCATGGTGGTATTCAATTCATACGACCCCTTGGAATAAACCGTTCCCATATTGGTCAGATCCATATAATCGTTGATACCAATATAATAACCAAAGTTTCGCAGGTAAAAGCCGAGCTTTTGATCTTCTCCAAAAGTGGGAATGATAACTCCTGACGAACGTTGGTCAGGTTTTGGAAAAAAACCAAAAGGGATACCGATGGGGAGTGGGATACCTTCGATTTCAAGGTAAGCAGGCCCCGAAATAATACGGTTTTTTTCACCAATTCCCCTTGTTATTACTATTCCGAAATGCGTATCGGGGTAAGGCAGGTCGCACGTACTGAAAATCACATCCCGGTAGGCAACCTCGGTTTCGTTTAGCTTTTTGACCTCGCCGCCCGAAATATAATCACCATCCTGCTCTGAGGCAGGGTTGAATATATGTCCTTTTTTTGACTTATAATCAAATAACAATGAGTCGGATGCTACCGGCTTATCTTTACTTTGTTTTGAAATTGGCCGGCCTAAATACCGTTTTGTTATCGGATCGGTGCTGCCTTTTGCAAATATCAGGTGCTTTTTTTGGTCAACCCTTATATAATCAGCATCCAACTCGAAATCCTGATAAGTTACCCGCGCATTGCCATATAAATAGGTGATCTGGTTAACCTGGTCATTGATCAGTGAATCTTCGGCATGCGATGTTACAATGGAATTTAAGCCGCCGGCGGCCTTTTTTGTGGTATCCTTTTTTACCGCCGCATTTTTTGTTGTCAAATTTGCGGCAGATTTTTTATCTTTAGGGAGTTTCCGGTTTTTTACGGTATCCCGCTTATTGATGGTGTCCCCGGTACGCCCGAAACTATGATATTTGCTGTTGTTCGGGGCAGCTATCACCGATATTGAAATTATTGCTAAAAGAAAAAACAGGCTGATGAATTTCAAAATAGATTATGAATAGTATTTTTGCAGATATATTTTAACAGCGTTCAAAAATAATGAAAAATAAGGCATTGAAAAGATTGATTTGTGGTTTATTGGTATTAGTGACTTCCCTGCCGTTTTTTTGCTTTGCATTAATAACCCCTTTAAAACATGATACCGTAACAACTCCCGGCTACAGGCTCAGAACCATTATTATCGATCCAGGGCATGGCGGGAGTCATCCCGCCGGCGCACGGGGTACTTTTTCTCATGGTGCATCGGGCTCATATTCTTTAGAGAGAAATGTAACGCTTGCCCTGGCATTTAAATTGCAAAAAGAATTAGAAAAAGAAATACCAAGCTTAAAAGTAGTACTTACACGCACTACAGAAGATGATGTTTCTCTTCAAAGGAGGGCCGAAATTGCCAATGAAAACAGGGGGGACCTGTTTATCTCGCTGCATTGTAACTCGTTGCCCAACAGGTATATCCGCGAGGTTGTTGGCCATAAGCACCACAAACCGGTTTACCACACCGCTTCAGTCCCTGACCACTCGGGCAGAGGGGTTTTAATGCTGGTTTATGGTTTTCACAGAAGCGGAGAAGAAGAGAACGCTATCAAACAAAATAAAATTGAAGGCGGTGACTTGGAGATGAATTCAGACCCAAACCCAAACGATCCTGCAACAATGATATTGATGAACGAGTATAAACGCAAATACCGCAAGCAAAGCATACACCTGGCCGAATTAATTGATGGTGAACTTGTTGAAACTGACGGCAGGCATAATGAAGGTATCAGGGAACAGGGTGTACACGTATTGTGCCACAGCGCGATGCCGGCTGTACTGGTTGAAACTGGTTATATTGATAACCCGGATGATGAAGCTTACCTGAATTCAGAAACTGGTCAAAACGAAATTGTTGCCTCGATAGTAAGAGCGCTCCAGAACTACAAAAACGAAGTTGAATCCACATCGCCATGAATATGAGATTAGAGATTGGAGATTAGTTTGAAAGCGCGATTGGTTTTTACCTAATCTCCAATCTCTAACCTCATATATCTCGAACCTCCAATTCTTAACCTCCAATATCTAACTATGAAAATATCAAACGAAACAAAAATAGGTGCATTAACTGCAGTTGCAATAACAATACTCATACTTGGATATAGCTTTTTGAGAGGCAATGACCTTTTTTCGGGCTCAAATAAGTATTACGCCATTTACCGTAGTGTAGATGGACTTTCGGTATCAAAGCCTGTGTTGGTAAATGGCTTCCCGATTGGCAGGGTCTCTAAAATGAGCCTGCGCCCGGATGGCAGGACGGTTGTTGAGCTGAAGGTAGAGGATAAATACAAGATACCTTCAAACACCATGGCTAAATTGGTAAGCACCGATCTTTTGGGTGGAAAGGCCATCGTATTTGATTATGGCAATAGTAATACGTATGCAGAAGATAATGATACGTTGCATGCCAACATACAGGGCAGCCTGGCGGAAAGCCTGCAACCTATACAAACAAAGGCCGAAAACCTGATCACTAAGTTAGATTCGTCGCTGGCCGCAATAAATAGGATATTGAACCCTAACTTTCAAAAGAATATTGACAGGAGCTTTTTAAGTATAGCCAACTCACTGGAGACCCTCGAAGGCACTACTAAAAAAATTGACGCGCTCGTAGCTACGCAAACAACACATATTAACGGGATATTATCGAATACGGAACTGGTATCTGCTAATTTGAAAAAAAGCTCGGGCCATTTAACAGGCATCACCTCAAATTTCGAAAAAGTAAGTGACGATATTGCCGCCTCGAACATCAAACAAACGCTTGATAACGCCAACAAAGCAATGGCCGACCTACAGGCAACTATCAATAAAATAAATAGCACAAAAGGGACGCTTGGCTTGCTGATAAATGATGATAAGATGTACAAAAATTTAAACGATGCATCAGCAAATCTGAATAACCTGTTTATTGATATCAAAGCGCATCCAAAAAATTATGTAAGTTTCTCGGTATTCGGGGGGAAAAAGAAACAATAGTTGACAGTTTGCAAACTGCTAACTGAAAACTGCCAACTGATATTATTCTCCGATTGCAAATGTTTTACCTTCGATGGCTAACTCCGTCTGCGGAAAAACGCTCCTGGCTTCATCCAATAATTCGCTTAAGGTTTTGTACCTGGCCGAAAAATGACCGATCAGTAATTTCTTCGTATTGGTTTTTAACGCGATTTGACCCGCCTGCAGGGCTGTAGTATGGTGCGTCTCTCCTGCCCTCTCCAGCATATTGTTTAAAAATGTAGCTTCATGGTAAAGCATCGTCGAGTTATTGATCTGCTTAAAATACATCTCATTATATAATGTATCTGAGCAATAGGAATAAGTTTTGGGTTCGTCCGAATCAATGGTAACGGTATCATTTTTAATCACCTGGCCATCCGGGGCAACATAATCTGCTCCTTTTTTTAACGCCGTATAATATTCAACAGGGATATTTGCCTTGTCAAGTTTATCCTTTATGAGCTTTCTCAGCCGCTTCTTTTCTCTGAATAAAAACCCTGTGCAGGCGATCCGGTGGTCGAGCGGGATGGTTTCAACGGTTACATCGGGGTTATCTAAAATTACTTCCGCTCTTTCCGGGTTGGTAAAATTAAACTCGACCGGGTATTGCAGTGTTGTTTCGGAATAACTTAGCTGCAGGTCGATAATTTCTTTTAACCGCGGCGGGCCGTAAATTTTCAATGCTTTTTTCCGGCCGTTTAGATGCAGTGATGACAGCAGACCTACGAGGCCCAGGTAGTGGTCGCCATGAATGTGGCTGATAAAAATATGATCGATGCGGCTGGCTTTAACATCAAAGCGGAGCATTTGCTGCTGCGTACCTTCGCCGCAATCAATTAAATAAAGGCGGTCGTTAATATTGAGGACTTGTGCGGTAGGGTTTCTGTTGAATATGGGAGTTGCAGAGCTGCTGCCAAGTATTGTAACTTCGAATTTCATACTTGGTAAACACTAAGTTAGCTATTTTGCTTCCTTTTTTAGTTCTTTTTCAATCTCCTCCATAAAGATCAGGTCAATGGCTTCTTCAGGACTCGGGACAACTGTGAGCACGCTATCGAGCTGAGATATAGTAATTAAACGGGCAACAGCATCATTTAACCCACTGAGTATGAATGTCCCTGTAGCGTTCTTACATAAACGGTGCCCTACCAATAAACTGCTCAAACCGGAGGAGTCGGCGAACTTTACTTGTGAAAGATCTAAAACTATATTTCGCTGGCCCTCAGTATTAATTAATATGAGCTCAGATTTTAGTTGCGGCGTAATTAATGAATTTAACTTTGATTCATTCAGCTTCAACAAAATATATTTTTCGTGTTTATCAATAGTAAATTTCATTGTTGTCCTAATTAAAAAGCTAAGATAATTTATTTTATCTATAAATAAAACAATTAGAGCGTAGTAAGTGCAGAATTAATTGCTTTCTCCACCCGTTCCAATATATGCTGGTTTGCAGGTTTTATAAATTTTTCCCCTGTTATTTGTTCATAAAGCTCAATATACCTTTCCGAAATGGATTGAACAATTGCCTCCGTCATTTCGGGTACAACTTGCCCGTCTTTCCCCTGGAAATTATTTTCAATAAGCCATTTTCTTACAAATTCCTTCGACAACTGCTTCTGTGATTCTCCCCTTTCCTGGCGTTCTTTATATCCATCACTATAAAAATACCTGGATGAGTCGGGTGTATGGATCTCATCGATCAAAAAAATTGTTCCGTCAGCGTTCCCAAACTCATATTTGGTATCCACCAAAATCAGGCCATGTTGCGCGGCTATCTCTGTACCACGTTTAAATAAAGCTTTAGTATAATTTTCAAGCTGTCTATAATTCGTTTCCGAAACGATATTCTTCGCTAAAATCTGCTCTCCCGATATATCTTCATCATGCCCTACTGCCGCTTTTGTAGTAGGTGTAATAATGGGCTCGGGTAATTTATCATTTTCCTTGAGGCCATCTGGCAGGCTTACACCGCAAACCTGTCTTTTACCGGCACTGTACTCGCGCCAGGCATGCCCTGCGAGGTAACCCCGTATAACCATCTCCACTTTAAACGGCTCGCAAATACGCCCTATAGTTACGCTGGGATCCGGCACGTTTATTACCCAGTTTGGTACGATATCAGCTGTCGCCGCCAAAAATTTAGCTGCTATTTGGTTTAATACCTGCCCCTTAAAAGGTATTGCCTCCGGAAGTACCACATCAAAAGCAGATATACGGTCGGTAACAACCATTACCAGGTATTTATTATTTATCGTATAAACATCCCTAACCTTACCCTTATAAAAGCTGGTTTGGCCGGGGAATGTGAAATGTGTTTCTTTTATTGCATTCATTCTTTTAGTATCAAGTCGCTGGTAGCAAGTATGCACCCTGTTTGGTACCAAATGTGTTCAAATATTTCACTTAATAAATACTTGATACTAAATACTTGCTACTCAAAAATTATTGTATATCTCCGTAAGCTGCTAAAATTTTGCGTACCAGTTTATGCCTTACAACGTCTTCTCCGCTCAGGTAAACGATCTCAATTCCGTTAATATCTGTAAGTATCCGCAAAGCGGTATGCAGGCCCGACTGCTGTTTTTTAGGCAGGTCAATTTGCGTAACATCGCCGGTAACAATAAACTTAGCCGACGGCCCCATTCGGGTCAGGAACATTTTCAATTGCATATCCGTGGCGTTTTGCGCCTCGTCCAGGATAACAAAACAATTATCCAGTGTACGGCCGCGCATAAAGGCAAGCGGTGCAATTTCGATGGTGCGGTTCTCTAAGTAAAACTTCAGTTTTTCAGCCGGAATCATATCGTCGAGCGCGTCATATAACGGCCTGAGATATGGGTCGATCTTTTCCTTAAGGTCGCCCGGCAAAAACCCCAGGTTCTCCCCTGCCTCAACAGCCGGCCGTGTTAATATAATACGTTTGATCTCTTTGTTTTTTAGCGCCCGAACGGCCAGGGCAACTGCGGTATATGTTTTACCGGTACCTGCGGGGCCTATGGCAAAAAGTATATCACTTTTATTGATGCAATCGACCATGCGCCGCTGGTTGGCTGTACGTGCCTTTACCATCACGCCGTTTGGCCCGAACACAATAACTTCACCGCTGGCGAATTTATCGGCCGACGGGTCGGCGACTGGTGTGTCAGATGCTTTTGAACCTAAAATTCGCTCGAGGTCGGTAATATTCAAGTTTTCAAACTTCTCGACGTGCTGCAGTAAATGGCTGAATTTCTCCCGGAAAATATTTATTTCGTGGTCGTCACCCAATATCTTCACCTCATTTCCGCGGGCCACAATTTTAAGTTTTGGATACTGTTTTTTAATGATCTCGAAGTGATCATTATTTGGCCCCCACAACACTGCCGGGTTGATTTGTTCAATTGACAATTTTAGTTCGTTCAATATAAATTGATTTTTAGTTGCAGATTTTTATGAATTAAAAATTGAATATTTGTAGCCATAAAGCTAGCACAAGATTAGTGATAAATATTTAAAATATTAATGGCAATTATAACTTTAACTACTGATCTGGGCGATAAAGATATTTATCAGGCCGCCCTTAAGGGTAGTATCTTAAAATTGCTGCCTTCAGTAAATATAGTTGACATTACAAACAGCGTTGCTGCCTATAATATACAGCAGGCGGCGTTTATATTAAAGAATAGTTATTGCTATTTCCCCGACTCAACTGTCCATTTAATTGGCATCGACACGGTTTATAATGCCAACACCCGGTACCTCGCCGTAAAATACAAGAACCATTATTTTGTAGGCGCCGATAATGGCATCTTCTCACTGATGTTCGATACCGAGCCCGAAGAGATTTTCGAGATCAATATCATGCAGGACCTGAAGTTTCTGCACTTCCCGCTGGCCGATATATTTGTAAAGGCAGCCTGCCACCTGGCGCAGGGCCGCGCGCTTGAACAAATAGGTCTGCCGGTCAGCAATATCGAAAACAAAATGAACCTGCAGCCGGTTATCGAAAAAAACCTGATAAAAGGCGCAGTGATCTATATTGATTCATTTCAGAATGTAATTACCAATATCACCAAGGAACTTTTTAATAAAGTGCAGCAGGGAAGGCGTTTTATGCTTTCATTTAAACGGAACGAAACGATAAATCACCTGAGCTGGCACTACAACGAAGTGCCCGAGGGTGAAAAGCTTTGCCTGTTTGGTATAAGCGACCACCTGGAAATAGCGATAAACAAAGGGAACGCAAGCGGGTTATTAGGATTGAGCTTAGGCGACAGCGTTATTATCGATTTCCAGGAACAATGAAAAAAATCATCCTTCTAAATATTTTTTATTTTCTGCTTGGCTCCGCCATAGCACAATCAAACACCGATTCGCTGGCCTACCAGCTTCAACGGAAAAAGATCAACGGCATGCTGGCGCGGCGCGCGCAAAAGTTTGGCATATACGACGAAAGCCTGCGGATGCATACCGGTATTTTTGGCCTGCAAACAAAAAAAGATATCCGCCGGTCGAATGATATTTTAATGGATATTGTAAAAACAGACAATGCCATTTACAGGGAATTGAAAATCCTGCTGGATTACCGAATGTTTCAGCAAACCCAAGTTCAAACACACTCAAAGGAAGCCGAGCAAAGCAATATCGGCTTTATGATGACCATCAATAAACTGCGTGAGCAAAATGACCAGCTTAAAGCCTCGGCCGAAAAGCAGCAGCAGCGCCAGCAAAGTACGCTCCATACTTTTGTCGTTATCGCGGTATTACTTTTTGCCGTAATTTTGTTCCTTATCTTCCTTAACACAAGACGACGGGCGTCACGATAAAAATTACACATTCATAAAATGTATGAGCGGCCCAATCGTCTTATATTAACAATCCAAACATATAAAGTATTAGATGGCAAGAGGGCGACTGAATAGCGGCAATGCAGCAGAAAAAGATTTACCAAAAGCAAAAATAAACGGTCAGAGCTTAAAGCAGGTTGCCCGGTTACTTTCGTATATTAAACCGTACCGGGGTCGGTTTATCGCGGCCATGTTTTTTTTGTTTTTATCGAGCCTGGTTGGGTTGTCGTTCCCGCAATTTCTGGGCGCGCTGATCGATGCGGCACAGGGAAAGCATAAGTATTCTTTTTTGCCTGCCACTTTAAATGGCATCGGCCTTATCGCCCTCACCGTTTTATTCGCTCAAGCATTTGTGTCATTTTTCAGGGTGCTGTGGTTCGTGCAGGTGGCTGAAAGATCGCTTGCCGATATCAGGCGCGATACTTATTTCAAGCTGATCACCCTCCCGATGAACTTTTTTTCGAACCGCAGGGTGGGCGAACTGAACAGCCGCATATCCGCCGACCTTTCGCAAATACAAGACGCAATAACCACTACGCTGGCCGAAATGATACGCCAGCTTATATTATTGACAGGCGGCATCACCTTTCTGCTCATCGTATCGGCTAAACTCACGTTTACCCTGTTAATGCTAATGCCGGTGCTCATCGTTATTGCCGTTGTGTTCGGGCGTTTTATACGTAAACTTTCGCGCCAGGCGCAGGATAAACTGGCTGAATCAAATACCGTAGTTGAGGAAACCCTGCAGGGCATTGCCAGCGTTAAGGCTTTTGTAAACGAAGCATTTGAAGCCGGGCGGTATGATAAAAACCTGCGCGATGTGGTTAAACTCGCAGTAAAGGGAGCTAAGTTCAGGGGGCTATTTGCCTCTTTCGTTGTTTTTTGCCTGTTCGGGGCTATCGTCGCAGTTATCTGGTATGGGTCGATCATGGTTAGCCGACACGAGTTAACAATTGGCCAACTCACCGAATTTGTAATTTACGGCATATTTGTGGCCGCTTCCATGGGCAGCTTCCCCGAGCTATACGCCAATATGCAAAAGGCAGTTGGCGCCAGCGAACGGGTGCTCGAAATTTTAGACGAAGAAGGCGAAGATGTTTCTATCCGCGAAAGCGACAATGTCATTAAACAAAAAATATCTGGCGACCTTTCTTTTTCGAATATCGTTTTCGCCTACCTTTCCCGGCCGGAGCTTACCGTTTTAAATGATATTTCTTTCGATGCCGCCGCCGGGCAAAAGGTGGCGATAGTGGGGCCAAGCGGATCGGGCAAATCGACTATGGCTGCTTTGATCCTTCAGTTTTATCACCCGCAAAGTGGCACCATATTGTTCGACGGAAAACCTGCCGCTGAGTACGCACTGACCGATATACGTAACCAGGTAGCGATAGTGCCGCAGGATGTAATGCTGTTTGGCGGAACCATACGCGAAAACATCGCTTACGGCAAACTAAGCGCATCCAATGATGAAATCATCCAGGCCGCTCAGCGCGCCAACGCGCACCAGTTTATCACTTCTTTTCCTGAAGCGTATGAAACCATAGTAGGCGAACGCGGCGTGAAATTATCAGGTGGCCAGCGGCAACGAATTGCTATAGCAAGAGCGCTGTTGAAGAATCCTTCGATACTGATATTGGATGAAGCCACATCCTCCCTCGACTCAGAGTCTGAACGCCTCGTTCAGGAAGCTCTCGAAGAGCTGATGAAAAACAGGACGTCGATCATTATTGCTCATCGTTTGTCGACCATACGCGAGGTCGACAAGATCATCGTGCTGGAAAAAGGCAAGATCATAGAGTCGGGCAACCACCAGGAGCTGATGACCAATGAACAGGGACTTTATCGCTATTTGAGTGGTTTACAGTTTGATGTGAGTATGTAATTATTGCATAATTTTTGCTAAATTTGAGAAAAGGAATAACATGAAAACTATTCAAATCAATAATGCTGTTTGGAAAGAAGGGGATTACTTTGTTGCCCAGTGTTTAAATATTGATATATCTAGTTTCGGAGATACAAAAGGAGAAGCATTGTCTAATTTGCAGGAGGCTTTGGAATTGTATTTTGAAGATAATGAAGACCCCCAGATCACTGTTATCGAGAAACCCGAAATAGTTGGCTCCGTACTAACATATGCCTAAACTTTATTCCTCTTCACATATCCTCAAAGTGCTGGATAAGCATGGTTTTGTTTTTATTTCTCAAAAAGGAAGCCATATTAAACTTCGAAAAAGCGGCGAGGTGACTTTAACAGTTATAGTTCCCGCTAATAGAAAAGAGATCCCTGCCGGAACGTTTCATTCCATTTTACGTCAGTCGGCTCTCACCGAGGGTGATTTTAAATGACGATTTATCCCCCTAAAACGCTACTTTTGCGCTTCAATGGAACACATTCGTAATTTTTGTATTATAGCCCATATCGACCACGGTAAAAGCACGCTAGCCGACCGGTTGCTCGAATATACCAATACCATAACTCAACGCGAGTCGCAGGCGCAACTGCTTGATGATATGGACCTGGAACGCGAGCGGGGTATTACCATAAAGAGCCATGCCATACAAATGGATTATGAGCTTGACGGACAAAAATATATACTTAACCTGATAGATACGCCCGGGCACGTGGACTTCTCTTATGAAGTTTCGCGGTCGATTGCCGCCTGTGAAGGCGCATTGCTTATCGTTGATGCGGCCCAGGGTATACAGGCGCAAACCATTTCCAACCTTTACCTGGCATTGGAAAACGATTTGGAAATTATCCCTATCCTCAATAAAATGGACCTTCCCGGCGCTATGCCCGAGGAGGTTAAAGACCAGATAGTGGAGTTGATAGGCTGCAAACGGGAAGAAATATTAGCAGCTTCAGGTAAAACAGGAATGGGTGTGCACGATATATTGCGCGCCATTGTTGAGCGTGTGCCCCACCCCGTTGGCGACCCGAAAGCGCCTTTGCAGGCTTTGATATTTGATTCCGTATTTAACTCGTTCCGCGGCATTGTAGCTTATTTTAAAGTGGTAAACGGCGAAATACGCAAAGGCGACAAAGTAAAATTCTTTGCTACCGAAAAGCAATATAACGCCGATGAGGTAGGCACATTAAAATTAAAGCAGTCGCCACGGGATATTATAAAAACCGGGGATGTAGGTTATATCATTTCCGGCATTAAAGAGGCCCGGGAAGTGAAAGTTGGCGATACCATTACGCATGTTGACCGCCCTTGTGAAGCGGGCATACAAGGTTTTGAAGAGGTAAAACCAATGGTATTTGCCGGTATTTACCCGGTAGATACTGAAGATTACGAAGAGCTGCGCGACTCGATGGGTAAACTGCAGCTCAACGATGCCGCTTTGGTTTACGAACCGGAATCATCTGCTGCCTTAGGCTTCGGTTTTCGCTGCGGGTTTTTAGGGATGCTCCATATGGAGATCATCCAGGAACGGCTTGAGCGCGAATTTGATATGACGGTTATCACGACCGTGCCGAACGTATCCTACATGGCTTACACCACCAAAGGCGAGGCGGTTACCGTGAATAACCCATCCGATCTGCCCGACCCAAGCCGGATTGATTACGTGGAGGAGCCTTATATTAAAGCAACCATTATTACCAAATCGGAGTTTGTTGGGCCGGTGATGTCGCTGTGTATCCAAAAACGGGGGTTTATTAAAAACCAGTCGTATTTAACTTCCGACCGCGTTGAGCTGATATTTGAAATGCCAATGGGCGAGATCGTTTTTGATTTTTATGATAAGCTGAAGACCATCTCAAAAGGATATGCTTCATTTGATTATCACCAGATCGGATACCGGCAGTCGGATCTTGTTCGATTAGATATCCGCCTGAATGCTGAACCAGTAGATGCATTATCGTCATTGATTTTCCGGGGCAACTCGTATGATTTTGGAAAAAAGATCTGCGAAAAGCTGCGTGAGCTCATACCGCGGCAGCAATTTGAAATTATTATACAGGCATCCATCGGCGCCAAGATAATTGCCCGCGAGACGGTAAAAGCCCTGCGTAAGGATGTAACTGCTAAATGTTATGGTGGTGATATATCGCGTAAACGCAAGTTGCTCGAAAAACAGAAAAAAGGTAAAAAACGCATGCGCCAGGTAGGCAATGTTGAAATACCGCAGTCCGCATTTATGGCGGTTTTAAAATTGGACTAGTGTTAGAACAAGATGCAAGAATCAAGAGACAAGATTATTTTCTTTGATTTGCAGTCTTGGTTCCTGGCTCTTTATTCTTGACTCTTATATGAAATTACTCAACGGAAAATACGTATCTGAAAAACTTAAAGGCGAAATAGCCGAAGGCGCAGCAAAACTATTGGCGCAAACCGGGCGCAAACCACACCTGGTAGCAGTGCTCGTTGGTCACGACGGTGGCAGCGAAACCTATGTAGCGAGTAAGATAAAAAACTGCGAACAGGTTGGTTTTAAATCATCATTAGTGCGCTATGAAGATACCGTAACCGAGGACGAATTACTGAAAAAGGTTGCCGAACTTAACGCTGATGCGGATATTGACGGCATAATTGTACAATTGCCGCTGCCTAAACACATCGATCCTGAAAAAGTAACTGAACGGATAGACCACCGAAAAGATGTTGACGGCTTCCACCCGATTAACCTGGGCCGGATGCAACGGAACCTGCCGTCGTTTATCCCGGCTACACCGTATGGCATTACGCTAATGTTAAAGGAATACGGTATTGATACGGTCGGCAAACATTGCGTGGTGGTTGGCCGCAGTAATATCGTGGGTTCGCCGATCAGTATCTTAATGGCGCGCAATACTTACCCTGGTAACTGCACGGTTACTATCTGCCATAGCCGTACGCCCAATATTAAGGAAATTACACTGCAGGCCGATATCCTGATCGTAGCCATCGGCAAAAAGAATTTTATTACCGCGGATATGGTAAAAGATGGTGTGGTTGTAGTGGACGTGGGTATGAACCGGGAAACCTCAACAGTTACAAAATCCGGTTTCAAGCTTTACGGCGATGTGGATTTTGACAACGTTGCCCCAAAATCATCATGGATAACACCGGTACCCGGTGGGGTTGGTTTGATGACCATTATCGGGTTATTGAAAAACACCTTGTTATCAGCAAATAAAGAGATTTACGGTTAGTTGTAAAGGTTGTAAGAGTTAAATGTTGTAAGGAGTCAGAGTAGTTAGGGTTTGCTTTTAACATTTACAACCCTTTTAACGTCTACAACCCCTTCCAACAACCAACGATCAGAAATCTATCTTCAAATTCATTACGGATGGGTTTTTTATCACATCGTCCATATTGGTTACAAGCGTAACTCGTTTTCTATCGGCGGATACAATGGCTTTGGGATTATTTACCTTCTTTACCGGCTTGGCAAAATTCAGGACAACTTTGTATGGCATATCTATCAGCATAGCCTTTGCAACAGCGAAGGTAGACTGGGTTTTCTTTAAAAAACTATTAAATTTCCCCTTGTCAATTACCCTATAAAATTTATGTGGTGTTATTTCGTAGGAGTAATAATCCTCACCCGCTACAAGCTGTTGCGCATCAAAATCCCGGGAGTTTTTGTTGTTTTTTGTAATGGCCTTTAACTGACTATCCATTGAAATTTTAGAAAGGTGTTTCAAGTAATAGGCCAGGTCTTTCGAATTTTTTGCCAAGTGGTTAATACTCACCTTCATAAGGCTCTTTTTGAGATCCATTTTTATAGAGAGGTTACTACTTTTAGCCATATTAGCCTCGTCAAAAGTCATACGTTGCTGGGTACTATCCGGAAGTGCAGTATAAAAGTTAAGCGTAGTATCCTTAACCATGCTGAATTGCGGAGTTTCCTTAACCGAGTCAGCCATCAGGTTCATTAATACCGAAACGGCGTGGCTCATATCGAAAGCGTAAACCACGTTACACGAGCCATCGGGTTTAAAATCGTAATGTTCTTCTATATCTACACATGAAGAGCAGCAAAGCAATACGAAAAACAGACTGAGGTAGTAAAGTTTTTTCATAAAGCAAATTTTAAGTAATGATAGTAAAAAAAGGTGAAAGGCAAAAGCTAAAAAAGAAAGGTTTTTTTTAATTTATTAACTATTGGTTTGATTTTGATGTTTGCCCTTTTACCTTTCGCCTTTATCCTTTCACCTTTTATGCGTAAATTTGCCGCTTAATTATGGCACACCAGATTCCGGATGATGGCTCCCTGCTTCCTTTAATGGAAGAATTTTACACGATACAAGGCGAAGGATACCATACAGGCAAGGCTGCTTATTTTATACGGCTTGGCGGCTGCGACGTAGGCTGCCACTGGTGCGATGTAAAAGAAAGCTGGAATGCCGAACTACATGCGCTTACTGCTGCTGATGCAATAGTTCAAAATGCGTCTAAACACCCTTCAAAAGCGGTAGTTGTAACCGGCGGCGAACCACTGATCTATAACCTGGATTATTTGACGTTGGGCCTTCAAAGAGCCGGTATTAAAACGTTCATCGAAACTTCCGGCGCTTACCCGCTATCCGGCCATTGGGACTGGATATGCTTGTCGCCAAAAAAGTTCAAAGCCCCTACCCTGCAGGTTGCCGCACATGCTAACGAATTGAAAGTGATCATATTCAATAAATCGGACTTTGCATTTGCCGAGGAAAATGCAAAAAAGGTATCTGCCGACTGCAAATTGTATTTACAGCCCGAGTGGTCAAAATCCAAAGAAATGACGCCACTTATTGTGGATTATGTAATGAATAATCCGCAATGGGAAATATCGCTGCAAACACACAAATACTTAAATATTCCTTAATATATTCGTAACTTCGGTTACAAAACCTATATATAAACACGAATGAGAACAGCGTTCTTCTCGCTTCTATTGGTTTGTTTGTCCGTTTTTGCATTCGCCCAAAGGCAGTATAGTACTACAGATAGAGAAGCCATAAAATATTATGCTATGGCGGCCCAAAGCCTGGATGAGCACTTATATGAAATCGCTGTTGAGCAATTACAGAAGGCCATTCACGCTGATGATAAGTTTGTGGAAGCCCACATGCAGCTGGGCGATATATTCCGGCAGATGCGGAAACATAAGCCGGCTGTTGAGCAGTTTCGCAAAGTTATTCAGCTAAGCCCCGACTTTAGTAGCAGTGTTTACGTCAAACTGGGCGATGAAGAGATCAGCGATGCCCAATATCCCGAGGCGCAACAGCACCTTGAAAAGTACATCAGCTACCCGAATATCACCCCACAGGGTAATATGCACGCCAGGAAACTGATTGCCGACTGTAAATTCAGCATCCAGGCACTACTGCACCCGGTTCCTTTTAAACCGGTAAACATGGGCCCCGAAATTAATACCGCTGACGATGAATACCTGCCGGTTGCCACGGCTGATGAAGGAGAACTGATATTTACCCGCAAAATAGGTAATAACGAAGACTTTTATAAAAGCCTTAAACTCAATGGCAAATGGCTAAGAGCTACCTATTTGAGCGACCAGATCAATACTCCGCAATACAACGAGGGTGCGCAATCCATCTCGCAGGACGGCAAATATTTATTTTTTACGGGTTGCAACCGCCCGGATGGATTGGGCAGGTGCGATATTTATATAGCACAAAAAAAAGGAGATGACTGGGGCAAGCCGTTTGATTTAAGTCCGCCAATAAATACTGCGGGTTGGGAATCACAACCTTCAATAAGCGCCGACGGACGGACACTTTATTTTGTAAGCAACCGCAAGGGTGGTTACGGCGGCTATGATATCTGGAGGTCTACTATAACCTCAAATGGCTGGGGGGAGCCGGAAAACCTTGGGCCTAATATTAATACTTCATATGATGAGCAATCGCCATTTATTCACCCGGATGACAGTACGCTATACTTTAGCTCAAACGGCTGGCCCGGCATGGGCGGAAAAGACTTATTTGTAAGTCGCCTCGGAAAAGATGGCAAATGGCAAAAGCCCGAGAATATGGGTTATCCGATAAATTCAAGCGGAGATGAAAACGGCCTGTCTGTTACAGCAAACGGCGCTTTTGCTTTCTTTTCGTCAAACAATTTAAATGGCTACGGCGGGTACGACATTTATACATTTGAACTGCCCCGCAGTATGCGGCCGCACATGGTAACTTATGTGAAAGGCAAAGTGCTTGATGTTAAATCGAAAGTACCATTAGAAGCTGCTGTCGAAATTATCGACCTGCAAAAAAATCAGCCTGTTTACCAGGATTACAGCGACCCTGTGCAGGGAAATTTTTTGGCCACGCTTACTTCGGGTAAAAACTATGGTTTAAATATTTCGAAAAGCGGATATCTGTTTTATTCGGAGAACTTCTCGCTTATCGGGCACGAGGCTAAAAATCCGTTTAATATTTCAGTCCTGTTGCAACCCATCGAAATCGGGAATAAAGTTGTACTGAACAATATATTTTTCGATACCAATAAATTTGATCTTAAACCCGAATCAATTGCCGAGCTTCAAAAACTGGTGGAGTTTTTAACGGTAAATCCAACTGTGCACATTGAAATATCAGGCCATACGGATAACGTGGGGAACGACCAATTAAATCAAACACTTTCGGAGAACCGCGCAAAAGCAGTATATGAGTACTTGATTGCTAGCCAGGTTACCCCGGCGCGTCTTGTTTTTAAAGGTTACGGAAAAACACAGCCTATCGCACCCAACACATCTGAAGAAGGTCGTAAAAAGAACCGCCGCACTGAGTTTATGATTATAGCTAAATAAGGCGAAAGGTTGAAACTATCGCTATAGCCGCATCCGAAGCAACCTTTTACCTTTGGCCTTTCGCCTTTAACCTTTATTTTCGCCTTTCGCCTTTAACCGAATTAAAAATGAAAACCGGGTTTATTGCTTTCTTCATCCTTATTTTATGTTCATGCACGGCTGTTTATAAAACCATGAACGCCGGTAAACCCTGGCAAAATAAAACACAGCAGATACCGGGACGGATTGAGTGCGAATACTATAATGCAGGCGGCGAGGGGATTGCTTATCACGACTCGGATAGTATTAATAACGGAAGCGGAAAACTTAATCCTGCAAACGGCAATTATCTGAATGAGTTTCGCATGCGCGAAGGAGTTGATATTTCGTACACCAAGTTGCACGATATAGATAATAATCCCTTTAACAAAGTGCCGAGAGACATGGATAAATTATATGTAGGTTGGACACATCCCGGCGAATGGATCAATTATACAGTAAGGGTTCATGAAACGCGTGTTTATACGGTTGGCTTAATGTATACCGCCAATGGCGATGGTGTGATCTCGCTTGATATGGATGGTAAAAACATATCAAGTCCGCTTAACGTAACCTCTACACATGACAACCGCGATACGGTTCAATGGCGACAGTGGCATCATTGGAATAAATTAGTCCTGGGGTCAGTCACACTAAAAAAGGGCGTCCATATCCTCACTCTGCATGTGGTAGCCAATGGAAATATGAATTTTGATTATTTAGAGTTTAAATAAAAAAGGACAGGTACGAAATGTACCTATCCTTGTAATAGCTTTTATATTTGACCACTTTTGAAAAGTGGTCAAATCTTCAAAATCATTTGCACATCTGCATACCGCACATCAATTCCCCATTTCAGATAAAAACTTTATCCGCATAAGCTGTACTTCTTCGCGGGTATAATCGTCGTTGCCTAATTCAACCAGCGCGTCATCTATCGAATCGATTTCAGCATTGCGGAAATAATCAAACACTTCTTCCTGCTTATCTTCATCAATAACCTCGTCGATATAGTAGTTGAGGTTAAGTTTGGTTCCTGAGTTGACTATGGTTTCAACTTCTTTCAGTATCTCTTCATATGACAAGCCTTTTGAGGCTGCAATATCATCTAGGTTTAAATGGCGGTCGATATTTTGAATGATGAATACCTTTAGCGCCGATTTATTCGCAGCGCTTTTGATCACCATGTCAATGGGACGGTCAATTTCGTTATCCTCCACGTATTTCTGGATCAGGTCGGTAAACGGCTTGCCGAATTTAAGCGCCTTGCCTGCCCCTACGCCTGAAATCTGTTTCAGTTCGTCTGTATTGATCGGGTAATGCGTACACATCTCTTCGAGCGAAGGATCCTGGAATATAACAAAGGGCGGCAATCCTTTTTGTTTTGCGAGCTTTTTACGCAGGTCCTTAAGCATCTGCAATAACTCAGTATCCAGAGCGCCTCCGCCTTGCTTAGGTCCATCTTCCGAATCGTCATCGTCAGCCGCCTCAATTGGCCTGTTTAAAATAAACCGGATATTATATGGGTTATCAATGAACGCGTTACCTGTTTTGGTTAACCGCAATAAACCGTACTGATCAATGTCCTTCGATAAAAAATTATTCAGCAGGGCTTGCCTGAGCAACGAATTCCACAGGTTGCGGCCATCTTCCTTACCCGAACCATAATAATCAAGCAGGTCATGCTCATAGTTCTTTATTTGGGCATTCTCCTCTCCCATTAGTATGCTGATGATATGATGGTCATCAAATTTCTCGCCTATCTGTTTGATCAGGCTCAATGCTTTGTGAAGCTGCAATTCACCGTCAAAATGCTCTTTATGGGTGCTGCAGTTGTCGCACATGCTATTACAACCCGCTTCATTGAAGTTTTCACCAAAATAATGAAGGAGCTGTTTCCGCCTGCACACAGATGACTCCGCGTAGTCGATCACCTCTTTCAATATCTGGGTGCCAATTTCCCTTTCGGCAACGGGCTTATCCTTCATGAACTTTTGCAGCTTGTCAATATCTTTCTCAGAGTAGAAGGCCACACACACACCTTCGCCGCCGTCGCGTCCCGCGCGCCCGGTTTCCTGGTAGTAGCCTTCCATGCTTTTTGGCACGTCGTGGTGGATCACATACCGCACATCGGGTTTATCAATACCCATACCGAAGGCGATGGTAGCAACGATCACATCTACATCCTCCATCAAAAATTTATCCTGCGTATCGGTTCGTACTTTGGGGTCTAAACCGGCATGGTAAGGCAATGCCTTAATACCATTCAGGTTAAGCGCTTCAGCAACCTCCTCAACCTTTTTACGGCTAAGGCAATAGATGATCCCTGATTTACCCTGGTTCTGCTTAACAAATTTAACGATCTCCTTGATCACATTACGTTTGGCGCGTACTTCGTAAAACAAGTTTGAACGATTGAACGACGACTTAAAAATTGTCGCGTTGTTCATTTGCAGGTTTTTTTGAATATCCTGCTGAACTTTCGGCGTTGCCGTAGCTGTTAAAGCGATAATAGGAATATCGTCGCCGATATTGCTGATCACCTGCCTGATCTTGCGGTATTCCGGGCGGAAATCATGCCCCCATTCCGAAATACAATGGGCCTCATCAACGGCAACAAACGACACTTCGTTCAGCCGTAAAAAGTCCACATTTTCCTGCTTGGTCAATGACTCCGGCGCTACATACAACAGTTTGGTTTTGCCGGCTAAAACATCTTCCTTTACTTTAGCTATTTCGGATTTGGTTAGTGATGAGTTTAAAAAATGTGCAATGCTGTCCGATCCGCCGAATGCCCGTAATTGGTCAACCTGATTTTTCATTAATGCGATCAATGGAGAGATCACGATTGCCGTGCCCTCGCTCATTAATGCCGGCAGCTGGTAACACATGGATTTGCCACCACCGGTAGGCATTATCACAAATGTATCGTTGCCCGCCAGTATATTTGTTATGATCGCTTCCTGCTCTCCCTTAAAATTATCAAACCCAAAAAAATTCTGGAGATTATCAAAAAGCGACTTCTTAGTTTCTATCATTATTTACGTATTCTTATTGTATTTAAAAGTTTAAAGTAACAAATTTTTATCAATAAACGATGGATTTACTTTAAAATTTTATATAGAAATGATTATTCTATTAAAAACAATTTCTTTGTTTATTTATTTAATCAACGGTATAACCGGGTTTGAATTATTTAGTTTTATTTAATACTGAATTCACAGATTTATGTACAATTTTACAACGCTTATACCAAATTAAATTTTTAACCACCAAATGAATAAAAATTACTACGCCATTATAATGGCTGGCGGTATCGGAAGCCGTTTTTGGCCCATCAGCCGGACATCTCATCCAAAACAATTTATTGATATACTGGGCACCGGGAAAACATTGATCCAAAATACTTACGACCGTTTTTTAAAAGTATGCCCAAAAGAAAATATTTATGTAGTTACCAACGAGATATACACCGACCTGGTAAAAAAGCAACTACCGGACATGCAGGACCAGCAGATACTTACCGAGCCGGTAATGCGCAACACTGCTCCATGCATAGCTTACGGCTGTTTTAAAATTGAGAGCCTTAACCCCGATGCCATCATTGTGGTTGCCCCTTCTGACCACCTGATACTCGATGAGCCTGCCTTTATCAGCACCATTGAAAAATCACTCGAAACTGCATCCAAAAACGACTGCCTGATCACTTTAGGTATAAAGCCATCGAGACCTGATACGGGTTACGGTTATATACAATACACCGAGCAAAATTTGAATGGCGATTTTCACAAGGTTAAAACTTTTACTGAAAAGCCTACGCTTGAAATAGCCAGGACGTTTATTCAAAGCGGCGACTTTTTATGGAATGCCGGGATATTCGTTTGGTCGGCGAACGCAATTGTGAAAGCATTTAACCAGTATTTGCCGGATATGCATGAGATATTTGCTGAGGCACGCGGTATATACAATACCGATGCTGAAAAAAGCAGCATTAACAAATCATATATGCAATGCACCAATATATCTATCGATTATGGCATCATGGAGAAGGCCAATAATGTATATGTCTTGCCGTCTGAGTTTGGCTGGTCGGACCTGGGTACCTGGGCTTCCATTTACGACCTTGCCGAAAAGGATTATGTCGGCAATGCCGTTATCCCTTCAGAGAAAGTGATTATGTACGATTCATCCAACTGTATGGTCAACGTGCCGGGCGATAAACTGGTAATATTACAGGGGCTGCATGATTTCATAGTAGTTGAATCGAACAACACCCTGCTCATCTGCCCCCGCGACCAGGAACAAAACGTTAAAAAAGTAGTGGCCGATGTGAAATCGAAATTCGGATCGAAATACATTTAGTTGAAGAGATTAGAGGTTGGAGATTAGAGATTGGGTTATTTCAGCCCATAATCCGGAAGACCTCTAATTTCTTCCATATGCTTAATAATTCTAGTTGCTTCGACCGTATTTAAGATAAAATCAAGGCTGTATCATTTTGTGAAAGAGATACACTTGATACAGGTGATACACTTGATACAGTTTGATACAGGTGATACAGTTTGATACAGATGATACAGCAGATACACTGACAAAATACTGTCACTGCTTTTATAAAATCTCCCTGTAAAATTAGTAATGAACCGTTGTTATAACCGTTAATTCTTACCTTGTTTTCGGCGTTTTATGCTTTCTTCCGTGAGTGATTAAAGATCAGCCATGCATTCTCCTTTGACTAAGTTATTATTAGTCAAACATAAGTCCCTTATTTTTGACTAATCTCTAATCTTCGGTCACTAATCTCTTCTAATGAAAATAACACTTCTGCGTAACGAAGGTGTATGAGATCGATATCTGCGTAAAGAAATAGGTATCACGCGGGCGTAGGTCGCCCCGTTGTGAGCCGGCAGTGCCGGTAAAAACACCCGTGCGCTCTCCCGACCTGTCGGATAAAACCGTTGCCGTATAACTGATCTTATTTTTATCGGGATAGAGGCCGCTTACGTCGTCGAGATAGTCGGTATTTGGTTGGCGGTAGCCGATATCAGCTGCCAGTGTCCATTTACCCATAATATTGTACTTAATGCCGGCGCCGTAGGGTATAGAAAATGCGTAGGGCGAATATGGCTTTTTTTGACCTTCTGTTTGAAAATTGTCCAGCGCGTACCATTGTCCATTATATATGGTACCAGGCCAGAAGTTGAGGCCGGCCAAACCCGCATAAATGTATGGCGTGAATTTATTTTTACCCGCCTCGGGTATATAGTGCATAAAATTAAATTCGAAGATTAAGCTGAGTTCACTTAGTGGTGTAGTAAAGCTCAGGTTACGGTTACGGAACTGCTGGCTGTTTGAGTTACTGTCGGCAGCGCTGATGCGGCCATAGGTATAATTGATCTTGGCTGACAAATAGCCGTTAAAATTGCGTTTTAAAAAACCACCCACGGCAATGCCGCTTACCTTAACGGGGTTATTGGGGTTTAAATCGCCCATATAGCCCGAGCCGCCAACAGCTCCGCCTATTTCCCAGGCTTGTGCCTGTAAATCATAGGATATAAAAACTAAAAATATAAATAGTACAAATTTCGACATATATTTTCTTGAGTACTGAGTCTGTAGTATTGAGTCGTAAGTCATTTAATTCCCCCTAAGACTCAAGACTACAGACTTAAGACTCACGACTTAAATTAATAATTACGGGTATCTAAGCCCCATAAAAGTTTGTTTCTTAACGTTGACAAATAGCTTTCATTATTTAAACGGATAAGATTCAACCGGAATCCGGCCTTTTTTAAAGTGAACCGCATGGTTTTATCAATTACAGCCGTTCTGGAGTCACACGAAACCAGGTAGTTTGAGCTGCGGCATTCCACTTCTATAGAAAGCGTACTGGTATCGGGCAACACTACAGGTCGTACGTTTAAGTTATGCGGTGAAACGGGGGTCAATACGATGCTGTTCGACTGCGGAAAGATTATTGGCCCGCCGCAGCTTAACGAGTATGCGGTTGAACCGGTTGATGTAGATATGATGATACCATCGCCCCAATAGGAGTTTAAAAACTCTTCTTCCAGGAAAACGTGCGTGGTGATCATGGCTGCATCATCCCGCTTGTGGATGGTAATATCATTAAGCGCAAAGTTGTCCTTACCAAATATCTCCAATTCCGAATGGATGCAGATCAGTTCACGGCTATCCAGGCTAAATTGTTTGTTTACGACGGCGTGTATAGCGGCGGCTATATCGTTTTTATTAATACTCGCCAAAAATCCCAGCCGGCCAAAATTAATACCGATAACTGGTATGCCGGTATCCCCTATCATAGTAACTGTGTCAAGCAGCGTTCCATCGCCGCCCAGCGTCAAAAAAAGGTCAATAACCCCTTTTATCTCGTCGTCAGGCTCCAGCACTTTATATTTTACCATACTGATATGGCCCGCTAAATGATCATTCAGTTCCCGGTGTACATAAATATCAACCCCGTGCTGTGCAAGGTTATCGAAAACATGCTGTATGCTGGGAAATACTGCCGGGTCGTTGAATTGCCTGCCGTAAACTGCTATCTTCATTTGGTTATTGGTCATTGGTCATTAGTCACTGATCATTGGTAAATACAACTGTAACTATTAGCCTGGTAATTAAATGTGATTTGGGATTATGGCAAAACAAACAAAATGACTAATGCCCAATAACTAAAGTTACAAATTAAGGTAATTCATCAGCGAATTATACCTGTCCCTCGAATTATCATTTTCATCATTATGATTAAAGGTTGCCTTTATATCATATTCATACCGCAAAAAGGTAGCGATGATAGCCGAAATGTCCTGTTTATTTACTTTAAGGGTAACCTCCATCCGGGTAGAATCGGGAAAGGTGCGGACATACGAACTTAATATCTGTGCATTATCTGATTCAACAATTTGCGACATGTGGGCCAGCGAATTGTTTTTGTTGTTGATCTCCAGCACAATTATTCCTCCCGGCTGCTCAACTGCGGTTAACAAGGCAAAATGCTGGGTAAGGGCATTGATAGAAACCAGGCCCAGGTAATTTTTTTTTGCATCCAATACCGGCACCACGGTTAACTGCAGTTCGTAAAACATACGAATAACATCATATATATGCTGGTCTTCCAGCACATAAGGGTTAACCAGCGAAAGTGCCAGGGCGCCTAAAGGTGTTTGATAATCTGTTTCAGCTATGAGGTCGTTCTCGGCAACGAGGCCCAAAAACTGCTCTTCATTTACAATTGGCAAATGCCTGACGCGAAATTCAATCATACGGTCAAGCACCTTCTGTATACTGTCAGAAGTATGCACCGGAAGCATCACGTCAGATATCAGTTCAATTGCGAGCATATTAATTTTTTATTTTTTCTAAAAACCCTTTTAACAACCTGTTAAACTCTTTGGGCTGCTCCATCATTGGGGCATGCCCGCATTGATCGATCCAGTGCAATTCCGAATCCGGCAGCAGCGAATTAAATTCAACAGCCACCTCAGGCGGTGTGATCTTATCATTTTTACCCCATATAAGCGACACCGGGATATTTATTTTATGCAGGTCCTTTTTCATATTATGACGTATGGCCGATTTAGCCATCGCTAATATCCGGATCACGCTATGCCGGTCGTTTATTATCCTATATACGTCATCTACCAGTTCTTTGGTTGCTATTTGGGGATCATAAAACGTGTATTCTACCTTTTCCTTTATAAAGTCATAGTTTCCGCGACGGGGAAACGAGCCGCCAAAAGCGTTTTCGTACAATCCCGAGCTGCCTGTAAGCACCATCGCTTTAACCATAGCCGGGTGCGATAATACATATATCAGCCCTACGTGCCCGCCCAATGAGTTGCCCAATAGCGTAACATTGCTCAACTGTTTATGAACGATGAACTTGTGAACATATTTTGCCATGGTTTTTACACCGGTAGTTAGCAGGGGCAGATCATAAATAGGCAACACAGGGATTATTACCCTGTATTGTGATCTGAACTCCTCAATTACCTCGTCCCAGTTACTTAATGCGCCCATTAAGCCATGTAATAATAACAGAACTTCGCCTTCGCCTTCGTCAATATAGTTAAAACCTTTTTCCTGTTTAAGTGCGAAATTCATATAAATCTGTAAAGTTTAAATTGTGAAAACAGGTGTTTATTTTGCTTCGGCTCATACTTACTGAATATCCCGCCATAAAAATAGTTTATTGCGGTTGAGTTACAACAATTAAAGGAATTTAATTTGGTCGGTAGTGAGTACCTGTTATATACTCACTACGCTATCCCAGCAATTGCCTTACTACTTCCGAAATGGTCCTGCCATCAGCCTGTCCGGCTAGTTCCTTATTGGCAATACCCATTACTTTACCCATATCACTTACCGATGTGGCGCCAATACGGCTAATAAGCTCCTGCAAGTACCCTTCAATTTCAAAACGGGTCATTTGCTGCGGCAGGTAAGGCTCTATTACCTGCATTTCGGCCATCTCAATCTGGTACAGGTCGTCCCTATTTTGCGTTTTATAAATCTCGGCCGATTCCTTACGCTGTTTTACTAATTTTTGCAGCACCTTAATTTCGGCTTCGCCGGTCAGTTCCTCGGCGGCGCCCTTTTCGGTTCGCGCTACCAGCAATGCTGCTTTTATGGCCCGCAATCCGCGTAAGCGGTCGGCCTGCTTAGCCAGCATGGCTTGTTTTATATCCTGGTCAACCTGGTTAATTAATGACATGGGGTGGTAATTAGTGAATTGGTGAATTTATTTCGGATTTCGGATGTTCAACCCGATAGCTATCGGGTTCGAATTTATTTTTTTATTCAAGTTGTAATCAATCAGTGAAATCCCTTAATCAAAAAAATCAGCGGTCTATTTCTTTACAATGTTTACTGCCGATGCCTGCGCTGTTGGCATAACAATCATCTCATTAATATTAACATGCGCCGGGCGCGATACGGCGAACCATATTGTCTCGGCTATATCATCGGCAACTAACGGGGCAAAGCCTTCATAAACTTTTTTTGCCCTCGTTTTATCGCCTTTAAACCGCACTTCCGAAAACTCTGTTTCAACAGCGCCAGGGTGTATTGCGGTAACTTTAATCCCGTGTTCCAACATATCTAGCCGCATCCCTTTATTTAAAGCGTCAACGGCATGTTTTGTCGCGCAATATACGTTGCCATTGGGGTATACTTCCTTCCCGGCAATCGAGCCCAAATTTACAATATGGCCATGCCCGTTATCAATCATCCAATTTGAAACCACCTTGCTTACGTATAACAAACCTTTAATGTTTGTGTCGATCATCGTATCCCAATCGTCAAGGTCGCCTTTTTGTATCGGGTCCAGCCCCTGACTTAACCCGGCATTATTGATCAGCACATTTACCTTTTTCCATTTGGCAGGTAACCCTTCCAGGTTGCTGATCACCTCTTCGCGGTTTCTCACATCAAATGAAGAAACAGCTACTTCAACGTTATATTTTGTATTTAATTTTTTCGCCAGTTTTTCAAGCCGGTCAAGCCGCCGGCCTGTAAGTATCAGGTTATAATGTTCGCGGGCAAATAAGTGAGCGCAGGCCTCACCGATCCCGGATGAGGCGCCAGTAATTAATGCAATTTTAGCCATAGATATAGATAACTATCGCAGCGAAATTATGTTTTTTCCGAACAGCTTTAGCAAACTATTCAAAATATAAGCTGAACATGATAGTATGCAGCGATAATTTACTGATCGGGCTGGAGAAGGGATGGTTTTCGGGGAGCAGCACGTTGCCCATAGAATTTGACAGTTTTATTTCCGGCGAAAGCTTAAAAAATTCAAAATAAAAATCAAAACCCAAACCTACTTCGTACGACCCAAACCCGCTGACATTTTTAACCAGTTTATTTTGCAGGGATAGCGTAGCATCGCTATTTAGTTTTGAGCCTATTGCTTCCGAATATTTTACACCCCCTATTATATAAGCCCGGAGATTCCCTATCCTGTCGGATTTTAATTTTAATAATAAGGGAAAGTCCACCGTAGTCGTTTGCACCTGTTTAATTACATCTTGCGATGGCGTTACATAGGTATAGCTAAGAGAGCGGTCGGCAAAAACCAGTGACGGTGTAATACGCGCCTCCAGGTGATCGGTTAAGCGGTAACGTGTAATAAACCCGATCACAAACCCTGTCGCCGGAGTTGAGCTGATGCTGTTTAACGAATCGGTTACCTTCTGGTTTGTGGCCGGATCAAAATACGGGTTACGCCAGTCCGGCTTTTTAACGATCTTAAAATTGCTGGAAATGTAGGAAAAAGTAAAGCCAAAGCTCAGGTCATTCTGGTCGGCGCCGCCGCCCCATGCAGGCACCTGCGCCAGCAAAAAATTGCTGCAGCCAAAAAAAAGAATAAGGGCCAGGTAGCAGGTTTTACTCATTTAATGCCTGTATAAATTGAACAGATACCAAACGCAAGGGCGCGGCATTTGGTATTTTTAAACCCCGCTTTCTCCATCAGCGCTGTAAAAGTCTTCCCATCCGGAAACGCCGCTACCGACTCGGGCAGATAAGTGTATGCCCGCGCATCTTTTGAAAAAAGCTTCCCCACCGCGGGTGTGATATAATTAAAATAAAACGTATACAATTGTTTAACCGGGAACGCCCGGGGCTTTGAAAATTCAAGCACAACCGCTTTACCGCCGGGCTTTAAAACCCGCTGGATATCTGCCAGGCCCGATTCCAGGTTCTCAAAATTCCGCACACCGTAGGCCACAGTTACCGCATCAAACTCGTTTGCTTCAAACGGAAGTTTTTCCGAGTCGCCCAGTTTTACTTCGAAACGGCCCGCAAGGTTGCGTTTATTGATCTTTTGCTGTGCAATATCAAGCATGCCCTGCGAAATATCAACACCTATGATTTTTTCGGGATTAAGTATGGACAGTGCCTCAAAAGCAAAGTCCCCCGTGCCCGTTGCTACGTCCAGTATTAATTTTGGCTTATCGTTTTTCAGTTCGTTGATCGCTTTTTTGCGCCAGATAATATCTATCCCCAGCGATAAAAAATGGTTCAGGAAATCGTATGTTTTTGAGATATTGTTGAACATATCAGCAACCTGTTGCTTTTTGGTGCCCTGCTGATCGTGGTACGGGGTTATCGTTTTAGCCATTCCTGCAAAGATAGGATTATTTGATTTCGGAAGTTCGACCCGATAGCTATCGGGTTCGGATTTATTTTAAATTCGGATTTTTTCGCCGTTGGTTGTTTTTTTAAGACGCTTAAGAAGGCTGCGCCGTTCGGATGTTCAATTTCGGGGTTGCTAGCGTTTGTATTGCAACGCGATATTTTTTAATATATAATAGGATGTCTATATTTAACAACCTAATTATTAGACCATCTAAATCCGAAATACAAACCGTATGAAAGAAAACCAAGAACCATCACGCAGGGGCTTCCTGAAAAAACTAGGTACAGCCACAGCAGCAGCAGCAATAGGTACCAGTGTATTTGCTGCTGAAAGGCAAAGCAAGCCGTTTGAATACCTCAAAAGGAGTTCCGCTATAAGCGCGAACAGCCAAATCAATATTGCCTTAATTGGCGCCGGGGGGCAAGGCTCGGAAGATACCAGCGTTGCGCTGAAAGTGCCGGGAGTAAAACTGGTAGCAGTATGTGATTTGTACGATGGCCGGTTAAATGATGCTAAAAAACGCTGGGGCGCGGATATTTATACCACCAAAATTTATAAAGAAATACTGAACCGCAAAGATGTGGATGCCGTAATTGTTGGCACACCGGACTTCTGGCACCAGCAAATATCAATTGATGCCATGCGCGCAGGTAAGCATGTGTATTGCGAAAAACCGATGGTGCATTCCATCACCGAGGGCCCGGCCATCATCAAGGCGCAGCAGGAAACCGGTAAGATATTCCAGGTAGGCAGCCAGGGGGTATCATCGCTTGGTAATGAAAAAGCGCGTGAGCTGCTAAAAAGCGGGGCTATCGGCCAGTTGAATTACGCCGAGGGCTTTTGGGCGCGGCGCGGGCCGGTTGAGGTCTGGCAATATCCCATTCCGGCTGATGCTTCCCCGCAAACGGTCGATTGGGAAACATACGTGAGCAATACGCATAAGCGGCCATTTGACGAAAAGCGCTTCTTCAGGTGGCGCAATTATACCGATTATGGTACAGGTATGGCAGGCGACCTTTTTGTACACCTGTTTTCGAGCCTGCATTTTGTAACCGGTTCGTACGGCCCCGAAAAGGTGTACGCCTCCGGCGGCCTGCGTTTCTGGAACGACGGCCGCGAGGTTCCCGATGTATTGTTAGGTACGTTTGATTATGGTAAAAACGCCGCCCATCCGGCATTCAATCTTTCGCTGCGCTGCAATTTTGTTGACGGCACCAGCGGCACCACTTATTTAAGGCTGGTTGGCAGCGAAGGCGCTATGGATATTACCTGGGATAAAGTGGTGTTAAAAAGAAATAAGGTATTTCAATCGGAAGATCCTTTCTACCTTGAAAAGCTGCGCCAGGCTGGTGATACCAATCCCGAAAGGAAAAAAATGATGCCACCCGAAGAAATTTCGTTTGAAGCGGATAAAGGCTACCTGGGTGGGCCCTACGACCACATGAATAATTTTATTACCGCCATCAGGAACAACGGTAAAGTTACAGAGGACGCCACCTTTGGGTACCGCGCTGCAGCACCCGCACTGTTGTGCAATGATAGCTATTACCAAAATGTCCCCATGCACTGGGATCCTGAGAAAATGGTTTTGAAACGAGGTTAGAGATCAGAGGTTGGAGATTAGAGGTTAGAATTAATTGTTGTTAAACTATATATTATGAAAAGTTCTATAAAAAAAATCACAATACTATTTGCGGCAGGCTTAATTGGACTGCAATGTTTTGGTAAAATACCTCCTCGCCACAAACCGTTAAAAGTTGCGATCGGCGGTTGGGTTAGTCTTTTTGACGGTAAAAGCCTTAAAGGCTGGCATAGTTTTAATAAAAAAGGCGAGGTAAAAAACTGGACGATCGTAGACGGTTCGCTTGTATGTTTGGGCGCTGCAGCCGATGCATCGGGAGGCGATATTGTGACTGATAAGCAGTATTCAAATTTTGAGCTCTCATGGAGCTGGAAAATTGAGCCGGGCAGCAACAGCGGCGTGATGTATCATGTGGTTGAATTGCCGAAATATCATACCACCTACGAAACCGGGCCGGAATACCAGATCATTGATGATAACGGCTGGCCGGACAAACTTGAAGAATGGCAAAAAACCGGCTGCGATTATGCCATGCATCTGCCAAACAACCAAAAGAAGCTGATGCCTGTAGGCGAATGGAATACCAGCAAGATCGTTTTTAACCACGGCCATGTGGAAAACTGGCTGAACGGCAAAAAGATCCTTGAGTTTGAGGCCTGGACGCCCGACTGGAACAAGAAAAAAGCCGAAGGCAAATGGAAAGATTACCCGGATTACGGCATGGCTAAAACCGGCCATGTCGCTTTGCAGGACCACGGGCATAAGGCGTATTTTAAGAATATCAGGATAAGGGAATTGTAGTTTGTCTGAACATGATTTGCAGGATTAAAAGATAACCATGATTAATCATGCAATTCTTAAATCCTGCAAATCATGGTTCAGACAAAGTAGCCAGCAGCCCTTCTACATCCAGCCTCCTGGTATACATTGTGAGTTCGCCATTTTCATCAAGCGGCCAAAGTTCACGGGGCCTGTCCCAATACAGCTCAACTCCGTTTTTATCCGGGTCGTCCAGGTAAATCGCTTCGGATACGCCATGGTCGGATGCACCGGTAATAGGGTATTTGGCATCTATTAAACGCTGCAATATCGCAGCAAGGTCCTTACGTTCCGGGTATAAAATCGCGGTATGAAATAATCCCGCCGCATACTCCGGGGCTGGTGGCGCACCTTTGCTTTGCCAGGTATTCAGGCCAATATGGTGATGGTACCCTCCTGCTGATATAAAAGCGGCCTGATCGCCGTACATCACCATTTTTTCGAAGCCCAGTAGTCCGCAATAAAAATCAATTGACCGCTCAAGGTCACTCACTTTTAAATGTACATGGCCTATGCGGGTTTGTGCGGGTATTTTATAGTCGCTCATATAATAAATGTTTAAACATGCAAATTTAACGATATATAAGTTAAATAGTGTTATTGGCGTGTCAATATCCTCTCGAAAATTGTTAAGGTTTGTTAACGAATGTTAATGCAGTAGGCCCGGCAAAATTAATTATACATATTTGATTAACCGAACGCCTTATCCCGAATGAATAAGATATTTCTCTTTTTTTTTCTATTAATATCAACTTTTAGCAGCTTAGCCCAAAACCGTCCAATTGCAATAATTAGAGGCAAAGTAATTGACTCCATCAGCAACAAAACACTTGAACTCGCAACGGTAGCTATTTTAGATGTGAAGGACACTTCTTCGTCGCTAATATCCTATACGCTAAGCGATAAAACGGGCATGTTCACATTGCATAATATGCCCGTAGGAGTTCCTTTAAAAATACTTATCTCGTTTGTATCTTATCAACCTTATCGTAAAATATTTACAATAAAAAGGGGCGAAACCGTTGATTTGGGCATCATTCCTCTTAGCCACAAACTATTAAACGAGGTAATTATAAAGGGAGAGCGGCCGCCGGTTGTTGTTCGAAAAGACACCATTGAATTTAACGCAGAAGCGTTTAAAACACGCCCCAACGCAGTGGTTGAGGACCTGCTTAAAAAGTTGCCCGGTATTGAAGTTGACAACCAGGGCAACATAATTTTTAACGGCAAAAGCGTTAAAAAAATCATGGTTGACGGCCATGAATTTTTTTCTAACGACCCACGCATCGCTTCAAGGAACCTGGATGCAGATATGATAGACAAGGTACAGGTATATGACGACCGGGAGAATGACCCCAACCATATCGTACCGCAATCGCAGGTTAACAAAATCATCAATCTCAAATTCAAGAAGGCATTAAAGAAAAGCGTATTTGGCAAAGTATTCGGAGGGAGTGGCACAGAAGGGCGATATACTGCCGGGGGCTTAATTAACATGTTCAGGGACACTCTACAAATAAGCATGCTGGGCCAGGGGAACAACTTAAACAATACCGGCTTTTCTTTCGACGACCTTTATTCGCAAGGGGGATTTAACCGCGGAGGCGCGGAGACGTTTTACAGGGGCGGCTTATCCTCTTTTGGTGGTTTTAGCAGCTCCGGTATTCAGAGGGTATTATCAAGCGGCATAAATGTTAATACTGATTACGGTAAGAGGCTGAAAATAAATCTATCTTATTATTATACGCGCGATCATAACGATTATAACAGCATTACCAACAAGCAGCAGTTTTTAAGTGATACTGATTTTACGACTAAATCAGCAAATTCGCGTATTCACAATGACAATAAACATAACCTGAGCGCGACCGTGAGGATCCAGCCCAATGATGCGACACAGATAATTTATAACCCGACATTCAGTTATACCGACAACCATTCGGTAAGTTCCGGAATGGTAAATAGCCTCAGCAACTTTATTCCTCAAATTGCCCTTACGAATAACACCGACAATAATATAAGCAACAATATGCAATTCGGGCAGTCATTCAGCTATAATCACCAATTCAAAAGGCAGGGTGAATCTATAAACATATCGCATAGTTTACGGGTAAACCCCGATAATGGAACGGATTATAACATCAGTGATCTTACCTCCTTTACTCCGGCATTGGCCTCTTACGATTTAAATCGTTTTAGCAAGACGATTAACCGCAATACAGATGCGAGTATGTCTGTAAGTTATCGCTATCCTTTCAGCAAAAAGCTTACGGGCACGGTAGATGTAAGCGACGAATATAATCACCAGGTGAACAATACCATTACCTATGATTTTGATCCGTCAACCGGGTTATATGATTCCTTTTTACAAACGTTAAGCACCAATCTTACACGTAACCAGGCGATAAAAAGTATAAGCCCGGGCATCACTTATAATTTTAAAGAAGGTTATCAATTGGTTACCTCCGTTAATACGGAGCTGTTGCAGGTTATAAACCGGTTTGACCGAAACGTTGCCGATATTAACCGGCATTTCATATATTTTTTACCCAGCGTTAATATAACGCTTAACAATATTTCGTTGGGCTATCAATACAGCTTTAACTTGCCCAACATTGGCGACTTGATACCATATACAGTCATTTTCAGCCCGTTATTCAGGGTTACAGGTAATCCCGATCTTAAGCCAACAACCCGCAATAATTTTAGCTTTGGCTACAATGCTTATAAAATGGAGAGCCAGGTAAGTATATATACCGGCGCAAATGCATCATTTGAGGAAAACGGCATTTTCCGGCGGCGCACTATCGATGCAGTCGGCGCTGAAACAAGTACGCCAATAAACATGAATGGCCGGTACAATTTCTCGTCGAACGGGCGCATAAGTAAAAGATTTAAGAAGCGTAATGATATAACCCTTAGCGAAGCAACGGGGTTATCAGTTGGCACCAGCCGCGGCTTTTTTGAAATAAACCGCCAGGACGGTTATCAGTATACATACAATTTTAACATTGACCAGCAATTTTCAATAAACTGGAAGGACATTATTGAACTGGCACAATCCTACCGGCTTAATACTTCAGTGGTAAATTATAAGGGTATAAATTATAATCACGTAAATAATACCACGCATGTTCTTGATACCCATTTTAACGTATTTTGGCCAAAACATATAAACATTGAAGGCACCTATACTTATACCTATAACCCGTTGGTAAGCCCCGGTTTTCAAAAAAGCGCCAATCTTGTAAATTTGAGCATAGCCCGGGCGCTGTTAAAAAAGGACCGGGCAGAAATCAAGCTATCGTGCTACGATATTTTAAACCAGAATATCAGCTCATTCAGGTATATCAATGAAAATACAATTACTGATACACAGTCACAGGTATTAAGGAGGTATTTTCTTTTGACGCTGCAGTTTAAGTTTAATAAGTCATTAATCAAATAAGGTGTAACTTTGAGCCATGATCATCAAATCTGCCGAATTTCTTTGCAGCAACACCCAAATTTCAAAACTGCCGCCGCCGGTAATGCCCGAATACGCTTTTATCGGGCGGTCGAATGTGGGCAAATCTTCGCTCATCAATATGCTAACGGGCAAAAAGGGACTGGCCAAAACTTCGCAAACGCCCGGCAAAACACAGCTTATAAATCATTTTTTAATTAACGATAGCTGGTATATTGTCGATTTGCCGGGATACGGGTATGCTCGTGCGTCCAAAAGCAAAAAAGCCGACTGGAGCAAGTTTATACATACCTACCTGGATAAACGCGAAAGCCTGCAATGTGTGATGGTGTTGATTGACAGCCGCCTGGAGCCACAAAAGATCGACCTGGAGTTTTGCAACTGGCTGGGTGAAAAAGGCCTGTCATTTGTTATCGTTTTTACCAAAGCCGATAAGCAATCGGGGGTTAAAACCGATCAGCATGTGGCGCTGTTTAAAAAAATATTGCTGGCTTCGTTTGACGAATTTCCTCCGTATTTTATCACTTCAGCCGAAACAAGGGTTGGCCATGATGAGCTTTTAAATTTTATAAGCGACGTAAATAAGAATTTTACCATACCGGAGTTTAAGTCCTGAGTCGGTAGTCTTGAGCCATAATAGTTTATTAAAAATTCATCTTCAAAATATAACTTTACCAAAAAAACAAAACCTATGAAACGTACGGCAAACGCCCATTGGAATGGCACCCTGAAAGAGGGAAAAGGAGAGATTAGTACACAAAGTACCACTTTAAACAATACACAATTTTCGTTTAAAACCCGTTTTGAAAACGGTGTGGGTACAAACCCGGAAGAATTAATAGCCGCCGCGCATGCAGGATGCTTTACCATGGCCGTTGGCGCCGCGTTAACCCAGGCAGGCTTCACTCCCGGTGACCTGAATACCGAAGCTATCCTTGACCTTGATATGATCGCATTGAGCATTACCGGCATACATCTTGAATTAAAAGGTTCCACAATAAGCGGCGTATCGGAACAAAAATTCAAGGAAATTGCGGAGGGTGCAAAGGCTAATTGCATCGTCTCAAAAGCGTTAAGCGTACCTATTACGTTGAACGTACAATATCAATAAGGTAATTTTAGACCAACTCGAGCTTGGTTTGCTTTAATATACCGGTCGGCACGGTGAATGAGAATTCGGTACCCTGCCCGGGTTTGCTGCTGGCCCATATTTTACCCTGGCATTTTTCAACCAGGTCTTTACAAAACAGCAGGCCCATGCCGGTACCCGATTCATTATTGGTACCGGTTATACTGTTCACCTTGCTTTTAAATAGGTTATCAAGCTGCTCGTCGCTCATACCAGTGCCCGTATCTTTAACGGTGATTATATTGTTATTATCTTCCTGGCGGGCAGTGATCTCGATCGTGTCGTCTTTTCTTGAAAATTTGATGGCGTTTGTGATCAAATTACGTATAACGATGCGGATAGAATTCGGGTCGGCAGATGCGATAACATTATGCGGAACATTGTCGACCAGGTTAATACCCTTTAACATAGCTTGTTCGTGATAGTTTTCTGTTTCCAGCGCTACTACGTCTTTAATTCTAAATTCCTTTACCGAGTTATTAAAGTTCTCCATCTGGCTGTTTATCCAAAATAGCAGCGTATCCAGGAAATCGGAAGTGTATTCCAGGTTTTTTAATACGTGAGGTATCATTTCCACCATTTCGGCATGTGAAATGGAGTCATCCTGAAAAAGAGTAAATAACCCGCGCAAGGTACCTAATGGTGCCCGTAAGTCGTGGGCCAGTATCGACATCAACCTATCCTTTAAAATATTGAGGTCATTTAATTTCCGGGCCTGGTTATCCAGGTTGGCTTTTTGCAAGGATATTTCCTTGTTTTTATCCTCAAGCACCAAATTTATTTTCTGCTGCGCTAATTTCTGCTTATAATAAACAACAGAAACAGTGATCATGCCGATAATAATGATAAGAAAAATAGCATTTATCAATCGCTGCTGTTTTATCTTTTGGCCGTATAACAAATCCCGTTCATGCTGCTGTTGTGCAAGCTGATTCTCTTTTGAAGCAAAATTAAGTTCCAGGGTATAAGAAGTTAATTTTTGAATGCTTTCGTTGTTTTTTAAACTATCTCTCAGATCAATATATTGCTTTAACATCCGGTATGCTTCATCATACCTGCCCAAACCGGCCATGGTTTTATTTAATTGCAAGGCCGCATTTGAACGTACCGCCAAATTCCCAAGCTTTACGGCCAGTTGTTGTCCCTGTGTAGCATACTTATAGGCATTTTTATAATCCTTTTGCATGTTATACATGGTGGCAAAACCGATTAAGGTATAGGCCTGGTTATATACGATTTTGTATTTGGTGGCAATATGCAAAGAAGTCTTCAAATAGTTTTCCGCCTTTTGAAATTGACTTTTATTGGCATAGCAAAGTCCCACATCTGTATATACCGAACTCATCCCGTCTTTATCATCCTGCTTTTCGGCGATCTTTATCGCTTTAAACAGGTAAACAAGGGCCAGATCGTAATTTTTTTGAGCAAGATATACTTCACCTATATTTTCGTTAACAGTACCTACCCCAAGTAAGTGATTGGTATTCTCCAGTATGGCGAGCGCTTTTTTATAATATTCAAGGGCTTTGGGGTAAACTTCCATACCGTATAACACAAACCCGATATCGTTGTAGTTGGCAGCAGCATCAAGTTTTGCATCTATCTTCAGATCGATAAATAATGCCTTATAATAATAATCGAGCGCAGTAGATAATTGCCCCTGGCTGAAATAAACGATGCCGATGTTTTTATAACAATCGGCTACATCTCTCTCACTTTTTATTTTTTTATTCAGGTCAAGCGCCTGGTTTAAATAGGTTAGTGCATACTTATATTTAGCCAGTAAATTGTACATACGCCCATATTGCATATAACAATAAGCAAGCCCCTTTTTATCATCAATCTGCTTATAAATTACAATTGCGGCGTCGAAATTCCGTTTGGCAACGTCAAATTTTCCTTTAAAATAATAGGCATGACCGGTTTGCACCAGGCCGTCCGCCATTCCGGCTTTATAGTGGATCTTGCGTGAAAGTGAAATACTTTTTTGTCCGTAATAGAGGGTGCTATCCGGGTTAAAATCAAAATAATTGGCAGCAAGTTTATTTAACCGATTAATATTTAGGGTATCGGGTGCGTCCTGGGCTTGCAACGAGGTGGTCACAAGGCTTTTTAAGCTATCTACCTCGCCCTTGCTAACTGCCGCGAACCCCGCCAATGTAATAAACAGAAAAGGAAGAGCTAAAAGTCGTTTCAATATTTCTGATTTATTTATTATCACATTTACTTATACGAAAATAGCACTATAATTTGTTTTATTTTTTAAAATTAAAAAAGCCCGGTTTCAGCATGAAAACGGGCCATTTAGTATTATTAAAGTGCTTATTTTAAAGCATTTACAAATTTCGTGAGTTTCGACTTATTATTTGACGCTTTGTTTTTATGAATAACATTCTTTTTTGCTAAACGGTCAAGCATTGAAATAACCTTAACCAATAGTGGGCTTGCTTCGGCCAGCGTAGTTGTGCCCCTTAATTTCTTAATTGCATTCCTGGTGGTTTTAGCCTGGTACCTGTTACGTAAACGTTTCGCAGCATTTGAGCGAATCCTTTTTAATGATGATTTATGATTTGCCATTGTATAGCTTGTTATTCTTTTTATTTTAAGGATGCAAATATAGGTTGATTTTTTTTAAAATCAAATACCTTTTTTTGAAGATGTTGTAAAGTTGAAAAGTTGTAAGGTTGAAAGGTGGTTTGTAGAACGTCTTATAGCAGATTACATCTTATTAGAAAATAAAGGCGACGTTTCAACTTTACAACGTTTCAACCTTCCAATTCTTAAACTATATTTGGTTATGAAACGAACCGCCCTCCTGTTAACAGGCATGTTACTCATCATAATATGCTCCTCCTGGGGGTTTTTCGCACATTACCGGATTAACCGGCTGGCTGTTTTTACGCTGCCTAAAGCCATGTCGGGTTTTTATAAAAGCAATATTGAATTTATAACCGCGCACGCCGTAAGCGCCGACAAGCGCAGGTATGTGGATTCGACCGAGGCGCCCCGGCATTTTTTTAATGCCGATCATTACGGCAAACACCCATTTAATGCCGTGCCCCGCAACTGGTTTGATGCCGCTTTGAAATACTCAGCCGATACGGTAATCAAATACGGCACTGTGCCATGGACTATCCAGTACAATTATTTAAAACTGATCAGGGCCTTCCGGGATCATGATACCACCGGCATTCTCAAAACCTCGGCAAACCTGGGCCATTACGTTGCCGATGCCCATGTACCGTTGCACCTCACCAAAAACTATAACGGACAGCTAACTTATCAAACCGGCATACATGCCCTATGGGAAAGCCGCCTCCCGGAGCTTTTAAGTAACCGTTATAACTATTACGTTGGCAAAGCGAGGTATATTAATGATCCGTTGGAAGAGGCCTTTAAAATATGCAGGGCGTCATTTAACGAAGTGGATACCGTTTTACGTTTTGAGCGGATATTAAACCGGTCATTCCCCGCAAATAAAAAATATGCGCTTGTGCTGCACGGAAAAAAATACATAAAGGATTATTCTGCCGCGTACGCTAAAGCCTATCAGCAAATGCTTAAAGGCATGGTTGAACGCCGGATGCGCTCGGCTATATTGTCGGTCGGCAGCTACTGGTACTCCGCATGGGTTGATGCCGGCCAGCCCGACCTGGATAAGCTGATCAAACAGCCGCTTAGTCTTGCAGGCAAAGCAAACCTGCAAAAAGAAGAATCTTTGTATCGGACCGGAAAAGTATTAGCTTTATCGAACTGACATGAGACTAAAAACCGCCCAAATCACCAAAAAGAAAAACAAAATTGAATGGCGCAGTCATGAGCCTTCGCGCCTGGAAACTTTTAGCGACGCCGTTTTCGCCTTTGCTGTAACGCTCATTATTGTTTCTCTCGAAGTACCCAAATCATTTGATGAATTGTTTGAGACCATGAAAGGCACATTTAGTTTTGCCGTTTGCTTCGCACTATTGTTTCAAATATGGAATAATCAGAATTTATTTTTCAGGCGTTACGGCCTTAACGATCCATGGACGGTCGCCTTAAACGGGATGTTGTTATTTGTCGTATTAATTTATGCTTATCCGCTTAAATTTTTATTTGGAACGCTCTTTTCTGATAATACTTATTTGGTGAATGGCCACGTGCATGAAATGATCCAGGGTGCGCAAACACCAACTTTGATGTTAATTTACGGAGCAGGCTTTACAATAATTTATTTATTGTTCTTTTTAATGTATGCTAATGCGAAGAAGCATGCGAAGGGCCTGAATCTCGATGCAAAAGAAATTTTTGAGACACAGTCAATTGTTTATTTAAATTTTATATGCGCCGTTATAGGCTGCATAGCGATGCTTTTGGCCTGGCTGTTACCCGTTGAATATTCCGGCCTTTCGGGCTTCTTTTATTGCACTATAGGATTTGCTTATTTCTTTTGGCTAGGTTACCGTGGCAGGTTGGCGGGAAAAAAATTTAAAACTGTCGCGGTACCGGAGCAGATAAAAACTACCTTTTGACTTTTGACTTTTGACTTTTCCCTTTTGACTTAAAAAACGCAGCGTAAATTGGCGGGATAACCGAGATCAATACAATCGCCACTCCTACCAGCGTGAAATGGGCCTTGAGGAAAGGAATATTACCCAAAAAATATCCTGCAAAAAGGAAGATCAATATCCACGATGCGCCGCCGATGATATTATAGAGGCTATATTTTAAAAAGGGCATACCACCCACTCCTGCTACGAAGGGCGCTATGGTGCGGATAATCGGCATAAAACGGCTTAATATAACCGCAATAGCCCCGTGTTTATCGAAGAATGCCTGGGTGCGGAGATAATATTCTAATTTTAAAACTTTGTTTTTTTCCTTGAAAACCTTCGGGCCCAGGTAGCCGCCAAGCAAATAATTTACCGTATTTCCCAAAAACGCTGCAGTGATTAAGATAATTGCCAGAACGTAAATACTCAGGCCGGTATTTCCACCGGCTATTAGGGCCCCCGCGGCAAATAACAACGAATCGCCCGGTAAAAGCGGGGTAACCACAAAACCTGTTTCAGCAAAAATTATCGCTGCCAGGATAAGATACGTTAAAGCATGGTACTGGCTTATAATATCGGCCAGGTGCTTATCGATATGCAGTATAAAATCGATGATGTTTTTAACTATTTCCAATGTTTTGAGTTTTGGGCAAAAATAGAAATTAAATTGGTTGATTAAGTGGGTAGTTATATTGGTTGTAAGGGTTGCAATTTATTGCCTTTTATAACATTTACAACTTCTGCAACATTTTGAACCTTATTTATTGGTCAATACGGCAGCGCTAAAGGCCGCACTATCTATACGGGTGGTATATCCGTAACTATAGAGGGTATAAAGGCGGCCATCCTGTATGGTTACAGTTGGCAGGTCTTTCAAAATATTGGTTGAACCGGTGGCTTTTATCTGGAGGTCGTAGTTGCCGATGGGTAGTTCAATATATTTCGAAATGGTTTTGTACGGGACCTTGCTAAAGGCCGGTGTACCATTTGCAGTAACATCCAGACCGGCTGCCGCGGTAGGCGAAGCATTTACAAATCTTAATTTGCCCCGCCCTATAGCCGGCGCGGCTGATGTGTCAATGGTAAAAATTTGCGTCAGCGAATGGTCGTTGTTAGCTCCGGTAATAAATAATGTATATTTCAAACCCGACTTTAAAATATCATCCCGCGAAAATAAAGTGGCACCCGAACTAAGGGCTGTCCTGAACTGGTAAGGGGTATCAATAGCGGGCACATAGAAATAGCCGTGGTTTATATTGTAAACAAACGGATTGGTGATGGCGTTTACTGACTGGGCGTTAACAAACAGGTTTACCGGGAACAAATCGGGGCTCAGGTTTAACACCTGGTATTGAATATTTAAGCCTAACGGGCTGTTGCTGCTCTGCTTGCCGCAGGATGTGATCATCATTGTGAGCAATACCCCCGCTATAAAGAGCGACAGATTTGATATATTGGCCTTATGGTTATTCATTCGCGTAATTATCAATTGGTTAGTCGTCTTACATTAAAAGCTGCATTGCCTTTCCCATTTAACAATCCTTTTGTAAATAAAGTATAATCAGTGTTTGATTGAAAAGCCATTGTTGTATCCAGTTTTGCTATTGTGGCGCCTGAAAGATACACTCTGATCCTTTTTTGTCCGCTTCCCATAAGTGAAAATGGGGAAAATAATTTATAAGCCACACCCGGTATTTTTAACGAGTCGATAAATAAATCCAGGTTACCGGCGTCAGGCGCGGCATTAACAAACCTTACCGCTGTTGTAAATTTAAACGTATCAATAACCGGCGGTACATCCCGCGTAGTGAACACCTTGTCAGCCGACTCGCCTGTAATATATATCGAGTTAAGCGTATTGTAGGTAAAGTTCGTAGGCGTACTCAGTAAAACATTCGGGTTGCCGGCTTTTTTAAACTGGTAATTTTGAAGCCCCGATGGAATAAGGAACAAGCCAGTGTTACCTGAGGGATATAACGGAGATACTCCGTTTTGCCTGGTACCGTTGACGTAGAAGTTTAGTGTATCGGCAGTCGCGTTTATTACGTTCAGGCCGGTTTGAAGAGCCGGGCGTATAACGCTGTCGTTATTTTTACAGGATAGCAGCCCGCCTGTTATAAGCGTTAAAAATAAAATCGAATACCTGATATTCATAAGTAATGCTAATATAACTGCATATGATAAAATTTGTTATCCGGGTTATAAAAAGATCAAACCCCGCCGAATATGGAGAAACCGCCATCCACACATATCATTGAACCGGTAACAAACGCAGAAGCGTCGCTTAGCAGCCAAACCAGGGCGCCTATAAGCTCGTCGGGGTGGCCAAAACGTTTGAAAGGCGTATTCGCTATCACTTTTCCTCCGCGTTCGGTATAACCGCCCTGTGGCAGCGTTAATAAATTCCGGTTTTGTTCAGTCAGGAAAAAGCCGGGCGCCAGCGCATTCATCCTTATAGTATCACCATAACGGTTAGCCAGCTCAACCGCGAACCATTGGGTATAGCAATCAACAGCCGCCTTACCCATGTTATAACCCAGCACTTTTGTGATGGCCCGCTTTGAATTCATAGATGAGATATTTACGATACTGCCTTTGCCGGTTTTTGCTATGGCTTCGCCGAATATTTGTGTAGGATAAAGCGTCCCCCACAGGTTAACCTCCATCACTTTCTTCATCCCTTCCAGGTTCATGTGAAAAATATCCTCATCCGGCTGTAAAACACCTTCCGGCATGTTACCGCCCGCACCATTCACCAGTCCGTCTATCCTGCCGAAGGCATCTAATATTTTATTTTTAGCGACGGTCAAATCGCCGGCATTCATTACATCGGCCACTAAGGCAATAGCTTTACCCCCGCTTGCATTGATGAGGTTGACACGTTCATCTGCTGTAGACTTATTGCGGCCCAAAATGCCGACTGTGCCGCCTGCTGCAACAATGCCGTTTACAAACGCATTTCCTAAAATACCTGTACCGCCGGTAACAACAATTACTTTCCCGGCTAATGAAAATTGATCTGCCATATTATCTTAAATCAGCTATCCAGTTGGTTTTGGATGTGGCAAATATAATCTTTTAACGTTTACACCTTCACCGTCTTCCATCTCCCCTTTTTAAAAAGATACAGGCTTAATAAAGCGGTAACAAATTGCGATATAACGATGGCGATAAAGATGGCTTTGGGTTCTTTGATATAATACTTACTTAAAACCCATGCGAGGGGAATTTGAAACAGCCAGAAGCCTACGAGGTTAACAATGGTTGGCGTACGCGTATCCCCGGCGCCGTTAAACGCGTTGAGCATAACCATGCCCACACCAAAAAACACATACCCCGTGCTGATGATGCGGAGCGCCTGTAAAGCGTAAGCGCGGGCTTGTACGTCGCTATTCATAAAATTGACCACCGGTTCGCCGAAAAGAAAGAAAAATCCGCTGACCGAAAGCATAAATATAACATTGTATAAAGTGGTGGTCCATACGCTTTTTTCGGCGCGGTCGGGTTTGCCTGCGCCCAGGTTTTGCCCGGTGAGTGTGGCAGCCGCATTGCTAAGCCCCCAGGCCGGGAGCAGAAAAAATATAAGCAGTCGTATAGCAATCTGGTACCCGGCCATGGCCGCTTCGTGGAAACCGGCCATCAGCCTGGCCAAAAATATCCAGCTGGCCGAGCTCACCAGGAACTGTATCGTGCCTGTACTGCCTATTTTTACTATTTGCGTTAATAATTCCTTATGCGGTTTTAGTTGATGTAAATAGAAGCTTAATAGGCCTTTGCGAATAAACAAACGATACAGCTGGTATAAAACGCCCATTCCCCGTCCAAGGGTGGTAGCAATAGCCGCGCCTTTTAAACCGAGGCCCGGAATTGGGCCGTAACCGTAAATAAGCAATGGGCACAAAATAATATTGGCGATATTGCCTATCCACAAGCTTCGCATGGCAATACTGGCATCCCCCGCACCTCTGAATATGCCGTTTATTAAAAACAGCAGCATGATCACCACATTACCGCCGAACATGATGCGGGTATAAGCAATGTTATCGGCAATCATTTTATCGCTGGCGCCCATCAGGTGTAAAACCGAACTGGCCGACGTTATCCCGGCAACGGCTATAATGGCCGAGAGCACAAGCGAAAACAAAATGGTTTGCATGCCCGCGTGCGCCGCTTCGCTGAAGTTCTTTTCACCTACGCGCCTGGCTACCAGCGCCGTGGCGGCCATACTTAAACCGATAGCGACGGAGTATACCAGGCTAAGTACCGACTCTGTCAACCCGACGGTAGCAACCGCCTCGTTACCCAGCTTGCCTACGAAAAAAATGTCGACAACAGCGAACACCGATTCCATCATCATCTCCATGATCATGGGAATGGCGAGCAGGAACACGGCTTTGCGTATGCTGCCAACGGTATAATCCTGTTCACTGCCGGCAACCGCCTGCCGGAATAAAGAAAAAAATCCTTTTAATTTCAAGCGCGTGTCCTGGTTTTATACTACGGCATCCGTATGTTTCGTGGCTTTTAGTTTTTTATGCCAGTAGATATATGAAACGATCAAAATGGCAAAGAAAACAGGGAACAACGCCAGATTCTTCCACGGCTCGTGAGTGGCTATAAATGAATACAGCGCGCCCATTAGGTCAAAAGTAAATCCTGCGTAAGCCCATTCTCTGATCCTTGGAAAGCCCGGAACAAGTATGGCGATAACACCTAATATTTTTAATACGCCGAGGTACCGGTTAACATAAGCCGGGTAGCCCAAATGCGCCATAAATTTTATGGTATCCGGGCTGTTGATGATACTTGGGATCGCTGATGACAGCATTAATAAAGCCAGCAAAATGGTAGAGATCCAGTAAATGATGTTGATTGTTTTCATTGTTGTGATTTTTTAAGGTCAAGTTGGATTAGATTTTTTATGAATTAATAATTTGGAGTCAATTATTCTAAAACACGTTTTAAGTTACCGAGACTGATTTTTACGTCCTTTGACAGCATACCGGGGATAAATAAATTCATCACGTTAAAGGGAAACGGAGTTTGGCCATGCATGCCCCACGTCACTTTGGTGCTATTGCCGGGCGCATCTTCAGTTGTTATGTAGGCGGTAGCTGTATTCTTAAAGGGCTGTATAAAACGCAGGTTATAATCCACCCGGCTTCCATCGGTTATTTTAGCTATTTCCTGTTCGCCCTGACCCACATTTTTGTCGTCGCTATCCCAGGCGTAAACAAAACCGGCAATGCCGTCTGTACCTGTGAAGTGTTTCCTGACATGCGGATCCATCATTACCCATTTGTTATAGCTGTCCTGGTTTTTCAGGAGCTTGATATAGCCGAAAACTTTTTGTTTTGGCTGGTTAATGATCACTTCCTGTTCAACGGTGTATTCTTTTTTTATCAGTAACGCCGCGACCAAAAAGATCACAATGATAGCGGCAATTACCACCAGGATGATTTTTACAATGTTCATTTTGCTAGGGTTTAAGTTATTCGCGGTTTAAATTTAATATTTATATAAAGCAAACCTATCATAAAATAACAAAATAAAAAGGCGCAATGCGTGACAATGTGAGGGGGGAATTGGGACAATATGCAGATGTGCAAATTTTAAATGTGCAAATTTCAGATACGGAAATCCGGATAACTGATTTTTTTTGGCTGCGCTGATAAGTTTATCATATAACCTCCAGTGCATGGGATGGAGGTCGTAGGGCCTCCGTCAAAATTTTGACAGGTCCTTCTAAAATCCATTCGCCTAAACGGGATACACCCCTAATGCCCGTGCCTCGCCCTGTCGGCTTTATTTGCGACGTGGGCCTCGGCGATGTCGTATTCCAGTTCCGGGTCAATGTTTTGCTCTTCTATCCTTCTTTCTTTTTCCATCAGGTTCTCATGATTAGCCTGAAGCCAGTCCAGCTCCTTTTTGCCATAGGATAGCCGTGTGAACAGTACAAAAAGAACCGGTACAATAAAGATAGAAATGGTTGAAGATGCGATCATTCCGCCTAAAACCGTAACACCAATGGTATTTCTTGATTCAGCGCCGGCGCCTGTTGCCAGCACGAGCGGCAATACACCGAAAATAAACGACAACGATGTCATGATGATGGGTCGCAGGCGCAAACGTACCGCATCGAGCGTTGATTGGACGAGCTCCTCACCCCTGTCGACCCGCAGTTTGGCAAACTCGACGATGAGGATGGCGTTTTTGGCTGATAAACCAATGAGTGTTATCAAACCGATCTGTGCATACACGTTGTTGGTGATGGTCGGGGCAATAGTGAGCGCGACAATGGCGCCAAATGCACTGACAGGAACAGTCAGCATAACCGAAAACGGCACCGACCAGCTCTCGTACAATGCAGCTAAAAACAGGAAAACAAAAATGATGGAAAACAGGAAGATATAAATAGTAATGGAGCCGGCCTTTATCTCTTCGTAGCTAAGACCCGAAAATTCGTAGGTGTATCCCCGCGGCAATTCGGTTGCTGCCAGCGCTTTTAATCCCGCAAGGGACTGGCCACTACTGTATCCCGGTGGTATCGAGCCGTCAACCTCTGCCGAACGGAAAATATTAAAGTGACTGATGAGCGGCGCGGCAACAGTAGGCTTATAGCTGATAACGGCGCTTAACGGCAGCATTTGCCCTTTTGAATTACGCACGTAATATTTATTCATATTCGAAACCAGTGCACGGTATCCTGTATCAGCCTGTACAACAACATGATATGTGCGGTTATATAAAGTAAAGTTATTTACGAACAAGCTACCCATGTAAGCCTGCATCGTCGAAAACACATCCGAAATATTGATACCAAGCTTTTCGCATTTCTCCCTGTCAACATTCAGCTCGAAGCTTGGGGTATGTGTTGTAAAATAGCTGAACGCTGTTGACGTGGCCGGGTTCTTTTGTGCTGCAGCCACAAATTTTTTAACTACTTTTTCAAAGGTTTGGAGATTATCGGTCGAACTGCCCTGTTCAATTTGCATGGCAAAGCCCGCTGCCAGGCCTATACCCCGGATCGGCGGCGGCTGGATAGTTACCACATTGGCATTTTTGATACCAGCTTTGGCGGCCCGCTTTTTTATGGCATCCATAATGCCCTGTACGCGGGTAGCCGGAGTGGTACGCTGATCCCACGGCGTGAGCATGCAAAATATAGAGCCGCTGTTTGAACTTGCGCCTCCGTTTAAAACGTTAAAGCCTGAAGCCGCGCTGTAATGAAGTATGCCGGGAGTTGAACCCACTATCTTCATCAATTTTTCCATTACCGATACCGACTGGGCTGTTGCCGAAGCGTCGGGCAATTGGTAGGTGATGATGAGGCGGCCTCCGTCTTCGGGTGGTACAAAGCCGGATGGCTTACTTTGAAACAGCATGTAAGCGCCCGCACAAATGCACACCAGTATAATTACAACATACTTTGAATTTTTTATACTTTTCTTTACACCGTTTGAATACCCGTGGGTTATCCTGTCAAACCCGCGGTTAAACCAGCTAAAGAATTTATCGAACCAATTTGACTTTGCATTCTCATGATGGCTGGGCCTTAACAATAAAGTACACAATGCAGGTGTCAGCGATAAAGCTACGAATGCCGAAAAGATAACCGAAATGGCGATGGTGATAGCAAACTGCTGGTATAACCTGCCCACAATGCCCGGTATAAAGCCGACCGGCACGAATACCGATGCCAGGATGAGTGCTATGGCAACCACAGGCGCCGATATCTCCTTCATGGCATGATAGGTAGCCTCCTTGGGCGACATGTGCTGTTCATCAATATAATGCTGCACCGCCTCGACCACTATAATCGCGTCATCCACCACTATACCAATTGCCAGCACGAAACCAAACATGGTAAGCGTATTGATAGTAAAACCTAACGGTATAAAGAAACAAAAAGTTGCCAGGATAGAAACCGGTATGGCTAAAATTGGGATAATAGTAGACCGCCAGTTTTGCAGGAACAGGAAAACCACCAAAGCCACCAGTCCTAGCGCTTTTAACAGGGTGCCCAGCACCTCCTGCATCGAAACTGTAATAATGGTTACGGACTCAAAGGGTACGATATAATCGACGTCGGCGGGGAACGACTTTTTTAGCCTTGCCAGTGCGGCATATACATTATCTGCTGTTTGAAGTGCATTGCTGCCGGGAGATTGGAAAACCTGCAGGGTTGAACAGCGGTTGCCGTCGGTAAATGAATTGCTTGAGAATGTAAACTTGCCCAATTCAACCCGGGCCACATCTTTCAGATAAATGAAATGCCCAGTTGAAGGAATTGTTTTGACGATGATATTTTCATATTGCGCGGGTTTATTCAGCATACTGTTTACCAGTATCCCGGTCTCGTGAGTTTGGGTTGGCGCCTGCGGCGGCGCGCCTACAGAGCCGGCGGCTACGTACACATTTTGCGCGTTCAACGCTGCAACAACATCCGCCGGGGTTAAACTATACGATGCCATCTTATCCGGATCCATCCAGATGCGCATACTGAAATTATCCGTACGGGCACTCACGTCGCCAACGCCGGGCACACGCAATATGGCGTCTTCAATAAATGTGTTCGTATAGTTATCCAGGAACGTTATACCGTGCGTACGCTTTGGTGAATATATTGATATCAGCATCAGCTGATCGGGATTACTCGCCCGTACGGTAAGGCCCAGCCTGCTTACTACCGCCGGCAATATTGGTTTGGCTATGCCTACACGGTTTTGAACGTTAAGCGCCGCTATCTGCACATTAGTGCCGATGTTAAATGTTACCCTTACGCCTACACCACCACTGCTTGTACTGGTGCTTTGCATATACTCCATGCCCGGTGTGCCATTTATTTGTTCTTCAACGGGGATAGCAACGGTTTGCTCTACTGTTTGAGCATCGGCGCCGGTATAACCGCCGTTAACGGAAACACTTGGCGGCGTAATATTGGGGTATTGATCGACAGCAAGATTAAAAAGGCAAATCAAGCCCGATATCACTAAAATCAATGATATAACAATTGCGGTGACGGGCCTTTTTATAAATGTATTTGCAATCATTACTGATCGGATTTACTTAACTCACGCGATTTTTGTATCTCGTATTCCAGTTCAGGGTCGATATTTTGGGCTTCAACTTTTTTGGCCTTTTCCATCAGGGCCTCGTGATGCGCTTTGAGGTAATCAAGACGTTTTTTACCATACGAAAGACGCGTGATGACTACATACAGCACCGGCACGATAAATATCGCTATCGACGAAGCTGCAAGCATACCGCCGAGCACGGTTAAACCTATTGTCCTCCGTGCTACGGCGCCCGCACCTGTCGCGAAAACTAGCGGGAGAACACCCAATATAAATGCCATTGACGTCATGATGATCGGTCGCAAACGCAGGCTCACCGCATCGAGGGTCGATTTGATAAGCTCTTCTCCCCTGTCGACCCGCACTTTGGCGAATTCAACTATCAGGATGGCATTTTTAGCGGCAAGGCCTATTAATGTGATCAACCCGATCTGCGCATAAACGTTGTCGGTAAGGCTTGGCACCAGGAACAGCGCCAGTATCGCACCGAACGCCCCGACAGGTACGGCAAGCAGTACCGAGAACGGCACCGACCAGCTTTCATACAACGCTGCCAGGAACAGGAAGACGAACGTGATCGAAAACAGGAATATATAAAACGTAGTTGAGCCGGCTTTGATTTCCTCGTAGCTTAGTCCCGAAAACTCGAAAGTATAACCCTGCGGCAAAGTTTTGGTGGCCAGGTCCTGCAATGCAGTTAACGCCTCGCTGCTGCTAACGCCAGGCGCGGGCGACCCATCTATCTCGGCAGTCCGGAATATATTGAAATGCGAGATAACGGGCGCGGCCTCAGTAGGCTTATAGCTGATGAGCGTACCCAATGGCACCATGTTACCTGCCTGGTTGCGCACATAGTATTTATCGATATCGGAGACCAGTTTCCTGTAGGCAGTATCTGCCTGCACAACAACATGGAATGTCCGGTTATAAGTGGTAAAGTCGTTGATATATAAACTGCCCATATAAGCCTGTATGGTTGTAAACACATCCGCCACATTTACGCCCAGTTTTTCACACTTTTCACGGTCAACAGTTAAATTATAATTCGGTGTATGTGCAGTAAAAAAGGTGTAGGCTTTGGTAATAACCGGGTTTTTATTGGCTTCGGTAATAAAGTTATTTACAACTTTTTCAAACGCATGAATATCGTCGTTGGTGCTGCGCTGTTCAATCTGCAAACTAAAACCAACGGTAGTACCTACCCCCGGCAACGGTGACGGCTGTATCACCTGCACGTTGGCATCCTTAACACCGGCATCAGCAATGCGTTGCTGCAGCACTTTTATAATGCCTGGTACCTGCTGCTCTGTAGTGCTGCGCTCATCCCATGGGGCAAGCTGGCAATATATTGTGCCATTGTTAGAGTTGCTGGCGTTGGTTACCACATTCAATCCCGACAAAGCGGCATAATGTGCCACTCCCGGCGTAGAGCCGATAACTTTCATCAGCTTATCCATTACCTGCACGGAAGCAGCGGTTGATGATGCTGGCGGCAACTGGTAGGTAACATACAGGTTCCCGTCGTCTTCCGATGGGATAAACCCCGTCGGTTTGTGCGCAAATAAAAACCAGGTGCCAATGCAGATACAGATCAATATAATGATGACCAGCCGCGAAGCCTTGATGCTCTTTTTAACACCTTCGGTATAATTTGCGGTTACTCTGTCGAACCAATCGTTAAATTTGGTGAACCATTTGGTTATGCCTTTATGCTTTTTCGATTCGTCAGTCGGCTTTAACATTAGCGAACATAAAGCCGGTGTTAATGATAGGGCGATAAATGCCGAAATGATAACAGATATAGCAATGGTAATAGCAAATTGCTGGTACAAACGGCCGACTATGCCGGGTATAAAACCCACCGGCACAAACACCGCCGCAAGAATAAGTGCGATAGCCACAACCGGTGCAGAAATATCTTTCATGGCATGGTATGTAGCCTCTTTGGGCGACATCTTTTCATGATCGATATAATGTTGCGTTGCCTCAACCACGATAATGGCATCATCTACCACAATACCAATGGCCAACACAAAGCCGAACATGGTCAACGTATTTATGGTGAAGCCTAAGGGGATGAAAAAGCAAAATGTACCGAATATAGATACGGGGATGGCAAGAACCGGGATAAGCGTTGATCGCCAGGTTTGCAAAAACACGAATACCACTACCGCCACCAGCGCTAATGTTTTTAATAACGTTCCGACAACGTCCTGCATCGAAACCTTTACCACGGTAACCGATTCAAAGGGAACACTGTATTCTACGTCCGATGGAAACGTTTGCTTTAATTTGGCGAGGGCGGCATACACGCCGCTTGCTGTTTGCAGCGCATTGCTACCGGGCGCCTGGTAAATTTGCAGGTATGATGCCCGGTGACCGTCAACAAACGAATTGCTTGAAAAGGTAAATTTCCCCAGCTCAACACGTGCCACATCCCTGAGGTAAACCAGTTCGCCTGTGGTTGGGTTGTTTTTAACAATAATATTTTCAAATTCCGATGTCTTATTTAACCTGCCGTTTACAAGGATACCTAACTCATACGTCTGGTTTGATGCCTGCGGGGGCACCCCGGCGGTACCGGCAGCTACCTGTACGTTTTGTGAATTAAGCGCGGTTATGACATCCGAAGGCGTTAAACTGTAGGACGCCATCTTTTCCGGGTTCATCCATATCCGCATACTGAAATCGTCGGTAAACCTGTTTATGCTGCCCACACCCGGTACACGAAGCAGCGCATCCTGGATAAAAATGTTGGTGTAATTGTCGAGGAAGGTGATGTTATGGCTATCCTTTGGCGCAAAGATGGCTACCATCATCAGCATGCTCGGGTTTACCGCACGAACGGTAAGCCCCAACCGGCTTACCACTGCAGGCAGCAAAGGGCTTGCTATGCTTACCCGGTTTTGTACGTCCAGCGCGGCGACGTCAATGTTAGTTCCTATCTTGAAGGTAACATTCAAAGTCATCAACCCGTTGTTGGTGCTGTTGCTTTGCATGTACTCCATGCCCGGTGTGCCGTTTACCTGGCTTTCAACGGGCGTGGCTACGGTTTGCTCAACGGTTTGCGCATCGGCCCCGGTAAACTGCCCGTTTACCTGTACCACCGGGGGTGTAATGTCCGGGTATTGATCGACAGGTAAAAGCAGTATGGCCACCGTGCCGGTAATAACCAGTACAATAGATATCACGATAGCCGTTACCGGCCTTTTAATAAAGGTATTCGCAATCATATATTACTCATCGTCTAAATGCAGTTGTTTAAAGCCGAAAGTCTGATTCGTAGTTTTACTGATGACTTAAGACTTTCGACTTAAGACTTACCTGCCGCGCTTGCCACCGCCGCCCGGACCTACTTTATTGGCGGTAGTAATTTGCGAGCCATCATGCAGTGATTGAATACCATCAATCACTATCCTGTCGCCGGCATTTATCCCGCTTTTTATAATCTGGTTAGGCCCAATCGTTTGTCCTACCTGCACCTTTTTTTCTACTACAATAAGCTCTTTTTTGTGCCGCCCGGTATCTGTTTGGGCCTTGGGGTTGTTGATTACCGTATCTTTCGCCACAAACACAAAGTACTCGCCCATTTGTTCCACAACCGCTTTGCCCGGAACCACCAATTGCGGGCCTACATCCTGGTTGTGCACACGTACCACACAACTCATCCCAACTCTTAAAACTCCTTTTGGATTATCAAACACGAGCCTTACTCTTATTGAACCGGTTTGAGCATCAACAGCCCGGTCAATCACGGCTATCCGCCCTGTATATGGGTATAACGTATTATCCGGCATTAAAATAGTGAACAGCGAGTCGACCACATGCTGTTTGCTATTTTGCAATTGCTCAAATTTGGGCAGTTGTTTTTCGTTAACGATAAAGTCGACAGCCATCGGGTTATCGGTTGATATGGTAGTTAGTATTGTCGAACCCGGGTTTACCACGTCGCCAAGCTTTACCATGCTGAAACCGATAGTTCCGCCAAACGGCGCATAAACAATTGAATAATTCAAATTGGTCCGGGCCGTTTTCACCATCTGTGCCGAGGCTTGAACTGTGTTTTTAGCATTGTCGAGTGTCACTACGGCGTGATCATAAAGCTGTTTAGCTACGGCATTATACTTATTCAGGTAGGCATACCTGTCGGCGTCCTGCTGCGCCTGCGCCAGGTTACCTTGCGATACCTTTAAATTAGCAACCGCCTGGTCATAACTAGCCTGGTAAAGGCGCATGTCTATTTCGTATAATTTTTGCCCTTTTTCAACGTGCGTTCCCTCTTTAAAATATATAGCAGTAATTGCCCCGGTTATTTGCGGCAGCAGGTTAACCTGGCTCAATGCAGCCGTCGTTGACGGGTATTTATCATAATATAAAACCGACCGCGGAGTTATTTTCAACAAGTTGACAGGCACTTCCATGTTTGGCGGTGGCTGCTTTTTTTTACAGCCCGCAATAATGAGGCAACTGATAAGAAGGGCGCTTGATATTGCTCTATTCATAGAGGATATTTTACTAATCATTAATATGAAATATTTCCCATAGCCTTTTCGAGGTCTATTTTGTATGATAACACCTGGAACAAGGCATTTAAATAGCTTATTTCGGATGTCATAAGGTTCGATTCTGCCGTGATGACATTCAGGTATGGCACTATTCCCTGCCGGTATTGCAAGGTTACAACGAAATAAACCCGCTGGGCCATGGACACATTTTTTTGCAGCAGCTGCAGGTTAAAATAATTGCTTTTATAATTGGCCAGTGCACTGGTATACTGGGTATATATCTGCGATTTTAGATCAGTTTCGTCCCAATCCAGGATCTTTTGCTGCAACTTAGCCCTGCGGAGGCTGTTGGTTCGTGAAAAACCCGTAAAAATCGGAATACTGAACTGCAGGCCTACATATGAGCTTGCAAAGGAGCTTCCAAAAAGATTGCTCAGATTATTGTTATCAAACTCCCGGTTATAGTTATAAAAAGCAGATACGGTAGGTAAAAAAGAGTACTTATAATAATTAACCAGCTGCGTTTGCAAGCCCTTGCTATTTATGATCTGCTGGTACTCGATACGGCGTTCATATTGCAATTGCTGGTTGGTATCAATATGAATGCTTTTCATCATCTCCAAAGTATCAAAAACCACGTTAAACTGCTGTTCGGGCGGGAAACCCATCAGTTGTTTTAGCGTAGCATATTGCGGCACAACATTTTCAGTAGCCATCTTTAATTGGCCGATGGAGTTATTCAGCGTTATCGTGGCCTGCTCATAATCGGTTTCGTCCACAATGCCGCCTTTGTATTGATAGTACGCATCGCGGACACTTTTACCGAGCCGTGCCGTATCTTCTTTAAAAACATTGATCTGCTCCAATGTAAGCAGCAGATTGTAGAATGATTTGCTGACCGACGAAACCAGGAATATTTTGGTACTGTCCGAAGCCTGCTGCGCTTGTTTAACATAGTATGGCGCGCTTTTGAAAGCATATAGCAAGCTCGGGGTAAATATCGACTGTGTAACCGCAATACCCGGTATAAATGTATTGGCAATGCCTACACCCTTTAAAGAGTTTGATGTTGTGTTTACAGAGCTATTACCGGGCTGATAGTAATGTACCAGCCTGCCGGCCGAGCTTACCTGCGGCAGCGCAGTGGATAAATTGATGGCATTGGTTATTCTGGCAATGTTGATGCCTATCAGCGAACGATTTAGGGCAGGCTGATGTAGTATGGCATAGTCAATACATTGCTGCAAGGTCAAATACTGGGCGGTATTACTGGAATCCTTTATGGTAACCGGTATTAATAAATTGTGTTTGCTGGTATCGGGAGCGACGAGCGGCGGAGACACACCGGTTGTTTTTTGTTTTTGCGCAAATGCTGTTAACTCAAAAAGCAAACCAATTGTAAATAAACAAATACGGATGAGCCGGTTAAAAAAAATACTTGCCATATTAAAACCGCTAACTGGCATTTTTAAACAATATCCCATAAAATATTCCGCAACAGGATAACAGTCAATAATATCACTACCTGCTGATGCCCTGAAGTGTTTTGTAAAAGTGTAAAAAACATTGCAATACTACCAGTAACAATATTATGAATGAATTACTGCATCAATATTGTTACCTATCGGTCAATGTTTTTTTTCGGTTTTTCCGCTTGCTATAATTATACTTTACCCGTAAAAAGGTCGCTGCAATTAACACCAACAGGCAGGCTTCACAGAGTAATTTTTCTCCGTCAAGCCAGTCGGTTAGCCTGTCTTTTAGCCCGGGGTCCATCATCAACCCATGAATAATAAAAAGCATGGCCGTACCGTACGATATCAAATGGATATTTTTCCAAAGCCTGAACGACATTTTTTTCTTTATTACCTTTTGCGTTGTAATGATCACGGTGATCAGCGCATACATGGCCAGAGTTCCCAGCGTCACAAAAAAGGCTTGTTTCGGCGCGTGAAACGGCAAGAAAACATCCAGAAAAGTAAACTTTGTACTGGCATCAAGCACCAACAATAAAGGGTGCAGCAGCACTAATGTTAATGCAAGGTATGCCGTCCAGTTATGCAGCCATAAAATATCGATCTTTTTAACAGCACCCGGCAGTTTCTTCCACCGGGCGCTGGTTTTGTAGGCTGTACTTAACAACATGCCTAATAATACATTTATGGTTAGCGTTACCATGGCGCAAAGGCCAATAACCGCCGAAACATCTAATAATTTAAGTTCCATTATTTACTGCAAGCGGGGTATTTATTCCTTAATGCCGATGGTTGGAACCTGCTTAGCCAGGATCAGTTTATTTAACGCCGGTATATCCTCCGATTTTATTTTTTTTAACTTATCCAACTGTATATCGCTCGCGACGGCTAACTCAGCAAAGGTTTCCTTTGCCTGTTTGCTCGGTAAGGTTTCGCCGCTTGATACCACGCCATATACACCCGACAATTTATCATTTAAACGTATAGGGAAGTTGAGCGGATCCTGCCCGCTTTTTGATTTGGTTTGATAAAGCGCCTCTTCAACCGCGGTAAGTTTTTTATTAATGGAATCCGCCATCGTTTTGATATCCTTTGTGCCTGATTTACCCATCCGCGAAGTAAAATCGTTGATCTGCATTCTCAGCGCGCGGATATCCTTAATTGCTTTTTGCAGTTCGTTAAACTTGTCACGTATCTGCAGCAAAAATCCAACCTGTGCATCATAATCAGCCTCAGTCATCTTATAATTCGGGTTCGGTTTGATCACGAACGGAACATCGGTCGAGTCTTTCTCAAACCTGAAACGCGCCGTATATTTTCCCGGGGCCGCTTTAACGCTGCCAACACCGCCGGTCCATAAAATGAGGCCTTCTATTGTTTCGCCCGGCGGGTACAGCATATCCCATACAAACTGGTTCATGCCCGGGTTAAAATCAATTTTATCTGTTGTTTCTTTCGCTTTCCTGCTGAATGTTCTGATCGGTTTGTTCTGTTTGTCAAAGATGGTTATGGATACTTTCGACGAGTCGGTAGCATTTTTTAAGTAGTAATTTATGACCACTCCGTTCGGCGGGTTAGCGCCGGCATTTTGTACCGCAGCCCGCCTGTTACGCCCCCTGCGGCCGCCGCCCTCAGCCCTATAGGCATCGTTTACCGCGAACACTTTGAGATTTTGTTCAGGCAGTTCATCAGCCTTTTGCTGGATCATGCTTAGATCATCAATAACATAAAAGGCACGGCCCTGGGTAGCTACCACTAGGTCGTTATTTTTGATGGTGAGGTCGGTAATGGGCACTACCGGCAGGTTTAACTGGAATTTTTTCCAGCTTGCACCATCGTTATAACTAATATACATGCCATACTCCGTACCTGCATATAGCAAGCCGGGGCGTTTTTTGTCGGCACGCAAGGCTCTTGCAAAATGCATTTTATCAATCCCTGCTGTGATCAGTTTCCACGTGCTGCCATAATCTTCCGTTTTGAAAATATAGGGCGTAAAATCATCCAGCTTATATTTTGTGCCTACGAAATAGGCGCTGCCTTTTTTAAACGGATCCGTTTCAACACAATTCCACATCATCCATTTCCCGGCAGCCGGCGGCGTTACATTCTTCCAGTTTTTGCCAGCATCCCTGCTTACATAAATCAACCCGTCATCACTGCCTGTCCATAAAAGGTCTTTTTCTATTGCTGATTCGGCGGCGGTAAAAATGGTACAATAGTATTCGACCGAGGTATTGTCCTTGGTAATGGGCCCGCCGCTTGAAACTTGTTTTGTTTTATCATTGGTTGTCAGATCCGGGCTGATCACTTCCCAGCTCTGGCCTTCGTTCTCGGTAACAAACAAATGATTGCCGGCAGTATATAAACGTTTGGGATTGTTTGGTGAGAAAAATATAGGGAAGTTCCATTGGAAACGATACTTCAGCACATCCGCACCTGCACCCGTCGGGTTATCGGGCCACACGTTTATCGCCCTGTTTTCGCCGGTTTTATGGTCAAGCCGGGATAAGTAACCATCGTAATTACCTCCATACACAACGTCCGGGTTTAACGGGTCGGGTACTATGTAACCGCTTTCGGCCCCGGCTGTCGGTTCCCAGTCGGCTTCGGTTATACCCGCGCTGCCCGACCTGCTTTTTATCCGTACCGAAGTATTATCCTGCTGTGCACCCAGTATGCGATATGGGTGCGAATTATCGGTTGTTACCCTGTAAAACTGGGCAGTAGGCTGGTTATTGAGTTGGCTCCATGAATTGGCCGCGTCGAAACTGATCTGCGCGCCGCCGTCGTCCGCAATGATCATCCGCTTGCCGTCAGCCGGATCTATCCAAAGATCGTGGTGGTCGCTGTGGGGTGTGGCAACGCTTTTAAATGTTTTTCCGCCGTCAAGGCTGCGCATACATTCCACGTTAAGGCAGTAAACCAAATCCTCATTTTTGGGATCAACAAATACTTTATTGTAATACCAGGCACGCTGGCGAATATTGCTGTCGCTGCTGGTTAAAACCCAGGTTTCGCCGCCATCCTCGCTCATAAATAAACCACCTTTGGCATTTTCAACCAGTGCATAAATTTTGTCAGTATTGCTTGCCGCCACTGCTACGCCGACTATGCCCCAGGTTCCGCCGGGTAAGCCTTTCTTTGCAGTTAGATTTTTCCAGGTTTCGCCGCCATCTGTGCTTTTGTATAAGCCGCTGCCTTCGCCGCCGCTATCCATACCGTAAGGTGTACGGCGCATACGCCACATACCTGCATATAAAACAGATGGGTTACCAGGCTCCATCACCAGATCGGAGCAGCCGGTATCGTTATTCACAAATAATATCTTTCTCCACGTTTTGCCGCCGTCAGTAGTTTTATATACTCCCCGGTCGTTGTTTGGACCAAATAAATGGCCCATGGCAGCAACCCAAACGTTATTTGGATTTTGCGGATCAATAATAATACGGACAATATGCCGTGTTTCTTTCAGCCCCAAGTTCTTCCAGCTGCGGCCGCCGTCGTTGCTGCGCCATATCCCACCCAAACCTTCCGAAACGTTTCCGCGCAGGGTGTTTTCGCCCTCGCCGACATACAATACCGATTCATCGCCCGGCGCAACCGCAACCGCGCCGATGGTGCCACCAAAATACTTATCGGTGATGTTTTTCCAGTTCGCGCCGCCGTCGGTCGTTTTCCAAACGCCGCCGCCTGTAGCGCCGAAATAGAAAGTGTTTTTATCCTTATAACTGCCGGCTACAGCTCCGGTCCGGCCCCCGCGGAAAGGGCCAACCAGGCGGTATTTGGTCGTAGAGTAAAAGACAGAATCAGCAGTTGCCGATTCTTTAACAATTTTACTTTTCTTTTGCGCGACCGCGGAAGAGATGATGAATAAAATCAGGATCGGAAGGAGGGTAAACTTTTTCAAAGTGTTAAAATTAGGTGTGTGATCAACTATAAATTTATTTTTTCGAGGTTGGAACTAACCAATTGTTCATTCAGCATTTTTAAACGATTACCGGTAAGGGCACTATATTTTGAATATAATTGGTTATAGGATATTTCAGTGGCTGCGACGGCTTTCACAGTTTGGGTGGTCATCGGCATATCGCTTCCCTGCAACGAACCCATCAGGCCGGTTAAACTCCCTCTTAAGCTGCTTAAGCCTTCGGTTTTGCCTTGTCGGTTTCCTGCCAGCAGCCTGGTAATATCACCGTCAATAATTTTTAGGGTGTCAGCTAACGGGCCTCTTGCGGTGGGTATTAATTTCTTAACCTGTGCCTGGAATTTTTCGAGCTTTTCAGCGGCATTTAATATCGATTTTAATTCGGAGTAGCATTTATCAGACAGCACATATTGCTTTTGCAGCTCGATCGCCGGCGTTTTTACCCGTGGGTCCATTTTAATAGTCAACGGCTGTGTATAGGTTTTCCCGTCCACGGTTAATTTAACCGTATAAGTTCCGGGCAATACCCATGGGGATGTTGGCTCGGGCGCAGTCTGGCCGTATATAGCCGCTATTGGATAAGTTGCAGGCAGGTTAAGGGGTTGGGTATGCATATCCCATACAAAACGGTGCGCACCCTTAGCAGCGGATAAAATTTGCTGGGGCCTGATCCAGTACAGCGGAATATTTACCGGCGGGATAGAATAAGGCTTATCAACACTGGTGAATACTCGGATGGTTTTTCCTGAGGCATCCATTATTTCCAGTTTCACAACTGACGCGGCATCGTTATTCAAATAATAATCAATAATGGCCCCATCGGGCGGGTTTTGGCCTGCTGGCTCTTCCTGCGGCAATGGCGTATCGGTATTCATGTTCCAGCGTACCCGGTAGGCAAGACCTGTGCTATATAAGACAGTAGCAGCATGTTCTTTCGCCTTTGCGATGTTCCGGAGCGCCGTAATATCATCCAGTATCCAGAATGAACGGCCATGCGTACCGACAACCAGGTCGTTATCTTTAATAACCAGGTCGCGGATGGATGTTGCCGGCATGTTTAACCGCAGTGGCTGCCAGTTATCGCCGTCATTAAAAGAAACATATACGGCAGTTTCGGTTCCGGCAAACAGCAAACCTTTACAATAAGGGTCTTCTTTTACAGAATTGACCGGATCGGTTGGTAAACCAGCCACAATTTTTTTCCAGGTTTTACCGCCATCGTGTGTTCGATAAATGTAGGGGTTCATATCGTCGAGACGTATTTTGTTCACCGCCGCATACGCAGTCATATCATCAAAATGGCCCGCATCAATGATGGATATCTTATTCCACGATGTAATCTCTGCCGGGGTGATGTTTTTCCAGGTCTTCCCGCCGTCCGCAGTTCGTTGTATTAAACCATCGTCCGTTCCGATCCAGATCGTATTTATATTTTTGGCCGATGGCGCTACGGTATAAATCACCCCGCGCTGTGGCATCTTAGCTAAGTCGCTCGTGTTGTAAACACCGACGCTTGCGGGAATATCCCAGGTAGTTCGGGTAAGGTCGGGACTGATGATGTCCCACGAATTTCCTCCTGTTGTTGTTTTAAACAGCACGTTCCCGGCGTAGTAAAGGCATTTTGGGTCGACCGGCGAAAAAAGGACCGGCGCCGTCCGGATAAAGCGATAAGTTCCACCTCTTCGGGTGGTTTCCGGCGAAATATTTTGGACTTGCCCGGTGAGTTTATTAAACTTTGATATCTTTCCGCCGTAAATGATGTTGGGATCAAGCGGATCGGCGGCCACATAGCCATATTCCTCCGCGCCTACCGGGTGCCATTCCCTGAAGGTAATCTGTCCGTCGTTTCCGCGACTGGCAATACCTACCGAACCACTCTCCTGCTGCCCGCCATACACATTGTAAGGAAAAGCATTATCCGCGCTCACGTGGTAAAATTGCGCAGTCGGCTGGTTATACCACGAGCTCCATGTTTCGCCGCCGTTAACAGAGATCTCCGCGCCCTGATCGCTGCAAAGCAAAATAATTTCCGGGTGATCGGGATTGAACCACAATCGGTGATAATCGTCGCCGCCCGGTGCGCCCCGGAAAGCTTTCCAGCTTTTACCGGCATCGGTCGACTTCCAGGTAACTACATTGGCAATATAAACGATATCGGCATTTTTAGGATCGACTTTGCATTCGGCAAAATCACTGCCTCTGTCCCATAAGCGCTGGTCGATATTCTCCTGGTTCCATGATTCGCCGCCATCATCTGATTTATAAACGCCGCCGCCTTTTGTCGCATCCACGCAGGCGTACATTCGCTTTGGGTTGCTTGGCGCGAGACTAAAACCGATACGGCCCAGGCCGTCGGCAAAGGTCGGCAGGCCTTTGGTTAATTTTTTCCAGGTCGTTCCCCCATCGGTTGATTTGAACAGTCCGCTTTCCGGGCCCTGCCATGCGCCATTTTCCCAGGGGCCCTGCCTGCCTGCCCATAAATCGGCATAAATAATGTCTGAATTTTTAGGGTCGATCATCACTTGTATCGCACCCGTATTTTCATCTTTATACAATACTTTTTCCCAGGTTTTACCGCCATTGGTTGTGCGGTAAACGCCCCTCTCGGTATTCGGCCCGTAAGGATGTCCTAAAGCGGCAACAAAAACTTTGTTTTCATCCTTTGGGTCGATTGCTATGCCGCCAATTTGCTGCGCGTCCTTTAAACCGGTATTGACCCATGTTTTACCGGCGTCGATCGATTTATACATACCATTCCCGACCGAAAGATCGGGCCTTTGCAACCCTTCCCCGCTGCCGGCATAAATCACATCCGGGTTGGATGGCGCAACAGCAACATCACCTATTGAACCGGTTGACTGGTCATCAAAGACGGGCTTCCAGGTGCGGCCGAAATCATTTGTTTTCCAAACCCCGCCGTTGTTTACACCCATGTAAAAAACATTGGGTTGCTGCGGAACACCCGCGGCCCCTACCGTTCTCCCTCCGCGATGCGGACCAATCATGCGCCATTGGAGCATGTTATATGCGCCAGGATCGACAGTTTGTGCGCCGGCCGGAATTGAAAACAAAACCAATACAGCGTATAAAAAACCGTTTATAGTTAATGACTTGTTCATAATTAAATGTCCGATTTAATGATATACTAGTAATAGAAGTGCATTAATACTTTAAAAATGTTAAATTAATAAGAAGTTGTAAATTATGACTTATTTCCTGAATTAAAATCTAAGGGGATCAACACTTTAAAACTTATATTCCTGCCCATATTAAATACCCCAACCCTGCCAGTTGTATAATTTACCGGGTAATATTTAAAGCGGCTCATGTAATCGATATAAGCGGTGTTGAACAGGTTATTGCAGATGAGATATATTTCGCAAACCTTTTTCCCTTTTGAATAAATATCACTGCCGGCGCCAACATTAAATAAGGTATAGCCCCTGGTGGCCGCTTTGCTTGCCGCATATTCGTAGGGGGTTAATGCTGTGTTCAAGCCATTGTAGATAGCATACTGCTGGTAAACATTTTTCTGTTGGAATGCACTAAGCAAGCCTGCCTTAATATAAACGTTTTTTAAGATTTTTCCTAATTCAGGAACGTGAAATTTGAGGTCGGCCGTAACCCGTGCCGGCGGTACAAAGGGCAAATATTTAGCAGAATCGGCCGAATGCAGCAGGCCGCCGTACACCATGCCCAGGGTTGAGTTTAGTTCCCAATGCGGCAAATTAACCGGGTGGATGGTAAAGGCGATTTCGCCACCATATAATTGAGCCTGCCCTTGTGTATACTTATAAACGGGCGCCGCGCCTAAACCGACCGCGTTGAGCGAATTGTTTATCGAATCGGCGCCTGCTGTGGTTTTTAAACCGCGGGCATATATAAAATCGTTTACCCGGTTGTTAAACATATTCACTTCCAGGTCAATATCTTTTGAATTTATACCGAAGGAAAGGTCTTCTTCCAGGCTTGTTTCGGGTTTGAGGGTTGGGTCGCCGATCTCGTAAACCACCGTGCCATCATGTACGCCATTGGCAGCGGCTTCGGCTACGTTTGGCGCGCGCCATCCGCGTGCTATATTGGCTTTCACATACATGTTTTTGGTAAGATCGTAGGTTCCTCCAAAACTGAACGACATCCCGCTAAAGCGGGTAATAAAGCCCTTAAACTCATGAATGGCATTCAGAGCAAAGGGGGCAGCCGGCGCCTGGTTTGTTGAATCGACCCAATGGTCGATGCCATTAAATGTACGGGTATCATACCTGATGCCGCCGCTTAGGTTAAGCTTGCCTAATTTTTTGTTGGCGATGGCAAAACCGCCTATTTCAAAAAAATTATAATCGGGTATAAGCAGCAACGTTCCCAGGCTTTTTGAATTTTGGTAAACTCCATTGGCGCCTGTCGAAAAATTGAACCCATTAACCTGCGGCGAAACATAGCGCACATCATAGGTTGCGGCGTTTGATAAGTAATAAATATCAGCTGTGTTGGGGATTGTCGCATCGTTGTTTTCACGCCGTTGATTTTTTTGCCATGAAAATATTCCTTTTACGCGGCCATCGCCCATGGCTATACTATTATCCCAAACAATTTTGGTGTGTTGTATCTGCTGGTTAATAACAAATGGCGTATAACCCGTTTGCTCCTGGCGCGTTGGCAAAACATAGGTGGGCGCACCGCCATTCAGGCCCGTGTAGGCAACCAACCGCTCCATTTGCCCGTTTACGGAATCCCTCGTACCGTCCACAATGCCGGTGCGCATATCGAAATAACCGACATGCAATTGTGTATATCCCCATTTGCGATGCAGGCCTATCGTACCGTCGATGTTAAAATTGCTGAATTGCGAGTTCAGCACATATCCGTCATTTGGGTTCTGATAGGCGTGCGCCATGGTATTATCTATCCTTGCGCTCCACGAGATTCCATTTTTGGTGCCTGCCATGTGCAGCATATTGTTGATCAGTCCATTATTGGTTTGATAATTGAAAAGTATCGTCCCTTTTACCTGGCCCTCCGGAAGCGGCTGTTCGGGAATAAGATTCACCACACCGGCGATAGCGTCGGAACCAAATGCCAGGGATGCCGGGCCCTTTAAAATTTCGTACCTGTTTACCGCATTAGCGTCGGCTTCTATGCCAAATTCGTCAAACCAGGCCTGGTCAACCTGCTGCACACCGTCATTTATCGTTAGTACACGATTGTATCCCAAACCCCGTATTACAGGCTTCGAAATACTTTGCCCGCCCGTCATTGCGGAAACGCCCGGTACTTTTGCAATGGCATCAATAACATTGGTTGATGAGTTTGGTAATAAATCCGTAGCCTCCATGGTGGCAATGGCGTACGGTGTGTGTTTCTTTTCTGTAGCATTGATAACGCCCGTAACCACTACCTCTTTTAACTGGTTAACCGCAGGCTCAAGCACATAATCTTTTTGAACAACACCTTTAAAAACGATAGTTTCAATTTTGGCAGCATAGCCGGCAGCGCTAACTTCTACCACATAAGTACCCCGCGGGATGTTTTTTATGGTGTATATCCCAAGTGAATCGGATATTGCCGAAAGATCGATATCATGGATGCTGACTTTGACGCCGCGTAACGGCGTACGGCTTAGCGCATCATATACCTTGCCCGAAAGCTGGTTTTGACCTTTTAATACAGTTGAAAATAGACAAACGAATAATAAAAAAGTAAAATAAAACTTCATAAATGACCCCGGTATTGCTGGTATGTAGTTTACTATCCCCTCCGCAATCATTGATATCCACCCCGATAAAATCTACATTCTGTAATGATATATAATTATTACAAAAAGTTTTGTGACTTTTTTGATATAAAGCAATTATGGAGAATAGGTAAACCTTCATAATTCCAGGGGTGAAATACATTTAATTAATTGTCTTACGATATGTTAGAAGGTAAAGGCAACAATTTTTGCCTTTTAATGATGTCAGAAGAGATTAAATTATAATTTTATAAACACACACCGTCCGACAAGGCCTTTGCTTTTTGTACTGGTTACATGTATAACATATGAGCCTGGCCTAAAATTGCTTACATCAGTTTGCCAGAAAGTTTGATTTGAAATTGCTCTTTTAAGAACCGCTCCCGAGTTGCTTACTATTATAATACTGTATTCATCCACCTGATTGCTTTTTTGGCTAGCAAGAGAATAATTTGACGCTCCGGATTGATTTAAGTGCGCGGATGGCAAATCATCAGGTATGAACAAGTTGAGCATATTTTTTACCGGGTTAGGGTAAACACTTATGTGATCATCGGCGGCAGTATGTGAATGTGTATAGTCCAGAGAAATAACATTAGAGTAAGTGATCGTTCCGTTCAGGTCTATAATCTTCAACCGGTAAATATTAATACCCAATATAGGTTCGGTATCCAGGAAGCCGTATGTTCCCTGGCTGCTCGAAGCAAAGCCACCCAGCGCTGTAAAGGTTACCCCATTGTCGATACTTCTCTCAACTGTAAAATTGGTATAATCCTGTTCATTTTCTGTTGTCCAGCTTATTTTTGAACCGGTTGTTGCCTTTGTCCCGGTAAAGGTTAATAAATGCACGGCTAAGGCCGGATTTTGACGAATGATCACCGTAAAGCGGCCCTTGCCATAGCTGCTGGCATCATTTAAATTCACATTAAAGGCATAAGTTGGGTTATGGCGCATATCCAATGAATCTTTTGTAAAAGCATCCATCAGCCATACATCATAA
>JAQBOM010000014.1 GCA_028288025.1 Mucilaginibacter sp.
TGCCCTAAATTACGATAACTTAACCTGTTTACATCATGATCGTACTTGATCCTAATCCTCGTCTTTTTGTCCATTTGTTTACCGATAATGTGTAAACCTATTTCAGGGCAAGACACACCCCCGAACATGGCCCGAACACCCGCGAACGCCCCCGAACACGCCAAATGCGAGTGGTAATAACCAGCCTCTTTTTACTTCCTGCGGTCTTGACTCTTGCTTCTAAAAATCTTGCTTCTTACTGTCCAGCCTCTTGCTTCTAAAAATCTTGGTTCTTGGCTCTTGACTCTATTTAAGCTCTCCTGTCGATAAACTTAATGGCCTTTCTTCCGGCTTCATTAAATTGCTTTTTTTGTAGCTCTTCGGCGGTTACGTATTTAATATAGGGGCTTACTCTTAACCGGGCCTGTAGATAAGCCCTGATACGGTGGTCGCATTCTTCGCTGTCATCAGCCGGAACCACGTATAATAAAACCTGGTCGAGGCCGATCTCATCCGAATAAACCTCTACAACAAAGTCCAGTATTTCTTCCCTTTCAGTCAGCAGATCGAATAAGGCTGGCGGATATAGCGTGGTGCCCTTAAATTTTATCATTTGTTTTTTCCGGCCGATGATGGATGATAAGCGTAAGCTTGCACGACCGCAGGCACATGGCTCATCAAAATACATGCAAATATCGCCCGTTTTGTAGCGCAGCAAAGGCATGCCTTCAATACCCAGGGTGGTGATGGTTACTTCACCCGGTGTATTGGGAGATACCTGCCGGTCATTCTCGTCAAGCAACTCAACGATCAGCAAGTCCGGCTGATAATGGCCCCCGCGCCCTTCTGAACATTCGGTAAAGGCGGTTTGCATTTCCGTGGAGGCATAGGTAGAGTAAAGCTGGATATTCCAGGCTTCAGTTATCTTCTTACCCAAAATATTGAGCGAGAAATCGGTATTCCTGATGTTTTCGCCAATGCAAATGGCTTTTTTTACGGTAGTGGCATTAATATCTATTGCCGTTTCTGTCGCGAACTGGATCAGTTTCAGGATAAAGGAAGGCACGGCCACAATGGCCGTTGGCTTTAACCGCAATATGGTTTCCCATTGCAGTGCCGGAACACCCGGTCCTAACCTTATAACGCCCCCACCCAGCTTACGGACGCCTGAGTAATAGGCAATACCAGCCATAAATTGCCTGTCGAGTGTAAGCATTAGCTGGTAAATATCCTCCGGCGTTCCGCCGGCGCATAAAAATGAGTTGTGCTCATTATAGGCTAAGCGGTCAAGGTCGTTATTTGTGAGCGCGATGGTTACCGGGCTGCCGAGGGTGCCGGATGTAGACATATATTCAGCAACCTCTTGGGGCGGTACGCATAAAAAATCAAGGTTTCGCTGTTGCAGGTCCTCCTTGCTGGTAGTCGGGATCGATGAAAGGTCCGCAACGGTTTTAATTTCGCGGAAATCTATTTTATTCTTTTGAAACAGCTCTTTATAGAAGGGGGAATGCAATGAAAGATAAGCCAATAATTCCTGTAATTTTTGTTCCTGCATTATAATTGTATATAGCCTGAAGACTTGTATTAGATATGCCAAATTTAGTAAAAAACAGGGCAGTGACATTATAGGGGCGTAATTCAAATTGTCGCGCGTATATTTACTCACCCCGACGACGCTTCGCTCGCCGACCCTCTCTCCCGGCGAGCGGGAAAGAGGGTAAAACTCCAAAAAAATAATATTTTTTTTCTTCCCCAACCCTCTTTTTGGCTTGCCAAAGAGAGGGTGATCCAGCGGAGCGCAGATCGGGTGAGTCAACTCTGCGCCATGATTCTTGCGTTTCGACAATTTGAATTGCACCCTATTAAAGCCCTGCTGATTGATTTAATAAAAATGACCATCAAAACATCCCTCCTGGTATTTGTGCCGTATATTAGGATGATGAACAATCAGATATTCGTGTTCTTAAGTATGCTTTGCCTTTGTTTTGCGGCCAACGCCCAAACACCAAAACTGTATAAAGACCTTGTATTCCAGGAAGTCACTATCGATAAAGATCAGAGCTATGCACCAAAAGATCAGGAAGATGATACGAAATTCCACCTGTTCGACCTGTATCAGCCGAAAGGCGGCCCCTCAACAGCCAGGCCGCTTATCATTTGGATGCATGGCGGAGGCTTTAAATTTGGGTCGAAGGATGTAACGGAAATAAAATTATGGTGTAAAAACTTTGCGCAGCGCGGCTATGTTTGCGCGGGCATCAATTATCACCTCGATAAAAAAACTACAAGCTTTAATTTTGACCGGCTGCAAAAAAGCTGTTATTATGCTGTTCAGGACGCGAAAATGGCGGTTGAATATTTTAAACAGCATTATAAACAATATGGTATTGATCCGGGTAAAATTATCCTGGCGGGAAATTCAGCAGGTGGAATGATCGCGCTGCAGGCTGCGTATGTGAGTGACAGCGAACTGGCAAAAATGGCCGGGTTAAATGAGCAGGGACGGCCCGGATTATTAAAAGTTGCAGCCGTGGTTAATTTTTGGGGCGGCATATTTGACCTCAAATGGTTGAAAAATGCCCATGTTCCAATTGTTAATGTGCTTGGAAATAAAGACCGTGTTATGCCCCCGACCCATAAAGACGGGCCTTTATTCGGTGGCATTGATATACACAACGAAGGGGATAAATTGCATATTCCGAATGAATTGAAAATATTTGACGGTTACGCACACCAACTGGAACGTCATTTTAACCCTGTATTCCCCGCCGGCAAGGCAACGCAGGAGCGCTGGCAGGAGGCAGCAGGGTTTGCAGCAGATTTTTTATATAGTACTGTGCTTAAATGACCGGACGTTATATAACTATTAGTTACCCAAACATTCCGGCTATATGTATGTTGTAAACTATTATCACTTAACTTTATGAGCATGAAGTACATTAAATTTTTTATAGCAGCGGTTTTGCTGATTTTCGCATTCGGTAATTCAAAAGCTGATGACTTAAGCGCCGGCTCCCGGTCACTATTTTTGCAGGTCAGAAGGCCGCCACCGCCGCCGCCACGCCCGCGTATTTCTTTCAGGCACCACCGTTACGGTCACCGTCACCATCGCCCGTTAAATCTTCACGTCCATTTACCGCCACCGCCACCAGCGCCACCGCGCCCGTAAATGATATCGAAAATATATACAAGCCTCTCAAATTATTGAGGGGCTTTTTTTGTAAAACGATTGAACAAAGGCTACATCGTTTTATAATTTTATTAAGTTTGAACCAATATATGGCCGGCTCAATAACAGATATTTTGAAAAACCCTGAAAGTATAAAAGTGAGCGGAAGCCTGTGGATAGAATCAAACGGGCAGCCTTTTTTTGGCCCTGGCCCGGTTGAATTGCTGGAACGTATTGAAGCCACCGGCTCCATCAGCATGGCCGCAAAAGAAATGAAAATGTCGTACAAAAAGGCATGGGAACTGGTCAATAACTTAAATGCGCAAATGGCCAATCCCGTAGTTATACCGCAGGCCGGAGGCGAAAAGGGCGGTGGGTCGACCATCACGCCCGAAGCGGTCAAGCTGATACAATATCACCGCCAAATGCGCGAACGATTCGCATCCTTCCTGGAAGCCGAAACAGCCCGGCTAAAAAAATAAAAACTCTATATATTTTTTAAAAATCGTTATATCTTTGAAAATATAACGATAGGCTTATGAAAACACATTTGTATGCAAAAGGAAACCAAGCTTTACAGTTTAGTTTCGTTATTTTTATCATGGTCGTGGGTACCTTAATTCCGCGCAATGGGTTAAGTCAAAATGCACAATCAACCGGCAGCGATTCAACCCGGGCAAAACAAAACATGAACATAAAGTCCACGACCTATCCAAAAGTAGTTGGCTATTTGAGCTTTATCGTACCTATTGTCACCATCGACGAAAATTCAACAACCGCTAATTTCTCTAAAGGCACGTTTAGCATTGGTTTCCCGATAGGCGTAAATGTGCTGTACAGCGATAAGTTCGGTTTCAGCTATGAATTTACGCCCACCATAAAATCAACAGGCGGCACAAGCAAAATGAGCAACTTGTTATTTGACCCGGGCACTATGTTCCGCTTTGAGCACAGTTTTACTATCATAACGCGTTTAGCTTTCGAAACTTCCGGGCGTTATGGATTTACACCAGTATTTAATAAGGTATATCTTCATACAAAGGATGTCAACTATTTTGGAGCGTTATCAACACCGACCCGGTTTGGAAATAGCCTGCCTGCTTCAATAGGCTTAAATGTGCAGTTTGGATTTATTTTTAATTAATGGCCGACTTAGATATCAATTTGAATTATCCCGCGGTTCTTTTCCAATGTATTATCCGCCACTTTAATAATAAAAACAAGTTTGTTTTATTTTTTCTTAATAAAGTTTTAATTTGACGTTAGCTGTTCACTGATAACCAACGGGTTGCTTTTACGCGTTGATAAACCTCAACTCAATCAATCGTAAGGCAAAGTTTCCGCGTAATTTAAGTTCGATATCCGAATTAATTCGATAACTTCGCGGTTTTATTAATAAATGAAACTACAATTACGTTATTTTTTTTTACTGCTCCTGTTTGTTGAAAGTTCATGTATATCTTATAAACATGTTCCCTATTTTCAAGATATGTCGCAGCGTTCGGATATATTGGATGATATAACCAATTACAAAACAATTATCATCCAAAATAATGATATCCTAAGTATAACCGTTACCAGTCTTAATCCCGAAGCATCTGCTCCGTTTAGCCCGCCTGTAACTAATCAGCAAACAAATACAGCCTACAATCCATTAAGCAGCGGATACCTGGTAGATCAAAAGGGAAATGTACAATTGCCGTATATAGGCGATGTTAAAGTAGCCGGTTTAACGACATCTGAGGCTAAAGACTTGATCCGCAGCAAACTGGACGACTTTTTAAAAGAACCAGTTGTTAGGGTATATATAAATAACTTTAAAATCGGCGTTTTCGGGGGCGTAAATTCCCCTGGAATTTTCCAGGTAAATAATGAACGCATTACGCTTGCCGAAGCTTTGATTATGGCGGGCGATTTAAAACTAACTGCGCCGCGCAACAACATTTTGTTGGTGCGGGAAATTGACGGCAAGCGAAAATTTGTACGGTTTGACCTCAACTCCAAAAATACTTTTAATTCGCCTTACTTTTATCTCAGAAATAACGATTTGATCTATATAGAACCGGGAACAACCATCGAAAAAAGAGAAAACTTTTTTTCAAACATAGGTATTGTTACCTCTCTTATTTCTATTATCTCGGTTATACTCATCTTTACAAGAAAATAGTTCTCCTGATATGTCAGACTTATCTAACACTCCTTTTCAGGACGACGACTTTAAATTAAAGCAACCTGTTGATCTTAGGGAGATACTGAATAAATATATTTACCACTGGCCCATATTTTTATTAGCCCTTTTGTTAGCATTTTCGCTAGCTTTTATGTACTTGCGGTATACACCAAAAATATATGATGTTAAAGCTACCCTGCTAATTAAAGACGAAGGGAAGGATAACATGAACCCGTTGAAGCAGTTCACCGGTCCAACAGACAGCCGGGTAATTCAAAATGAGATGCAAGTCTTTCGTTCAAAAAACCTGATGAAGCAGGTGGTTGAAGATTTGGATTTAAATATAGTTTATAAAATTAAAGGTTTAGCCGGTGCTACCGACATATATGCCAACAAACCCTTTAGCGTTATTTTTAATAATCAAGCCAGGCTAAGCAACCAAACCTGGAAAGTAGACATTATTGATAATGACAATTATAGTATACAGATTGAAGATACGAAAATTAAACTGAATGGTAGTTTCGATACGCCGATAAATACACCCTTTGGTATTTGTGTGATAAAAAAGACCGTCAATTTTCACTCTTATATTGGAAAGCCAATTTATGTCTCCCTTACAGATGAAGATGCTGAAGTAAGCAGGTACCTTGGAAACCTGACATTAAATACATTGGCTACCAACGCTGATGTGATTGAAATGACTTTAAACTGTAAGGTACCCGAACGGGGAAAGGATTTACTTAACGACCTTATAAGTGTTTATAATAGAGCATCTATTGACGAAAAAACTAAAGCGACAAAAAGCTCGATCCATTTTATTAATGATAGGCTTAACTTTATAAGCAAAGATTTAAACGCGGTTGAAAAAAATGAAGAAAACTATAAAATTAGCCATCGCATAGATGATTTATCCGGTCAGGGCAAGGCATTTGTAGAAAACGTTAAAGAGAACGATAGTAAGCTTAGCGAGGTTAATCTTGAACTTAGCAGTTTAAAGCAAATAAGCGATTATGTGAGCGCACCTAAGGGAGCGGATTACATTCCCTCGCTGATAGGGGTTACCGATCCGATAATTTTAAACCAGGTTAATCAGCTAATGCAGCTTTTGGAACAACACGAACGCCTGCTTCAAACAACAGGCCGGTTAAATCCAATCGTGAAGGCGATGGATAAACATATCCAGCAAGTTAACCGCGCGCTAATCAATTCTGTAAATGATCTGCGCGCTTCTTTGAATCGTAAAAAGGCGACACTTGAAGCTAGCAATTCAAAATTTGAGGGATCGATCCGCACCATTCCCACCCAGGAGCGGGAATTACTGGCTATCGAACGGGACAAAAGCATTAAGGAGGGTTTATATAAGCTGTTACTGCAAAAGCAGGAAGAAGCCGCACTTTCATCGGCTACAACCGTATCTGACAGCAGGGTGATCGAGTCGCCTTATAGCACCAATGTGCCGATTAAGCCTCAGCCGGGCACCGTATATTTGCTGGCCTTCGTATTTGGTATTTTTGTTCCTCTTGCATATGTATTTAGTAAAGATGCCCTCAATTTTAAAGTTATAAGCCGGAAAGATATAACCGACCGGACAGCGGTGCCTATTATCGGCGATATTATGTACGAAGAAGATGTCCCTTCAATAGCAATTAACAGCAACAGCCGTACCGTAGTAGCCGAACAGTTTCGTGCCATACGTACCAATTTACAATACTCATATAACGACCAAAAAGCCTCGAAAATAACGCTTTTTACTTCGTCGATGCCAAACGAGGGGAAAAGCTTTATATCTATAAATATCGCGTCGGCATTAGCTATAGCCAACCGGAAAACGGTGATACTTGAAATGGACCTGAGGAAACCCAGGGTGAGCCAATACATGAACCAGCGTTCAAAAATCGGCTTAAGCAATTACCTGATTGGCGAAGTTACAAAGGAGGAGATTGTGCAGCAATCCGAAATTCATCCCAACTTATATTTGATAGCTACAGGCCCTTTGCCACCCAATCCTTCTGAATTTTTAGGCCACAAACTTATTGACGAACTCTTTCAGTGGTTAAGAACGGAATTTGACGAAATTATTGTGGACACCCCACCAATTGGATTGGTTACTGATGCATTGGTATTGGCCCGCGTCGCTGATCTCACAATTTATGTAGTTAGACATGGCGTAAGCTTAAAAAGCCAGATAAACGCTATCGAAGCGCTTTACCAGGAGAGGAAGTTTCCTGCGATGAATATTATTTTAAATGGCGTTAAAAGCCAGGGGCGCTTTGGCTATGGGTACGAATCGCAGTACGGCTATGGTTACGGTTATGGCTATTCCAATACATATTATACCGAGTCTGCCTCGAAAAAAAATACGTTTAAACTGCCGCTATTCATCCGTAATTTTCTGAGGAGATTTTAAAAACTATATGACAAGTAACTTACCAAAAAAAAGAATAGGTATTATTGGATTGGGCTACGTTGGTTTGCCGCTGGCTGTGGAGTTTGCGCGTTATTACCAGGTGGTTGGATATGATATAAAGCCAAGCCGGATTGAACAGCTGAATGCCTGCTACGATGCGACGCGTGAAATTTCGAAAGAAGGCTTAAAAAGTGTACTCAGGGGCGCCGCAGATGAAAAACCCGGTATATATTTTACCGACGATGCCCAAAGCCTGGCCGATTGCCAGGTGTATATTGTAACTGTACCAACCCCGGTTGATAAATATAACCGCCCGGACCTTACGCCGCTTTATAGAGCAAGCGAAACCGTTGGGAAGGTTCTTAAAAAAGAGGATATTGTAATATATGAGTCGACAGTTTATCCCGGGGTTACTGAAGATGAATGTGCCCCTGTGCTTGAGCGCATTTCGGGGTTGACATTTAATAAGGATTTTTTCTGCGGATATTCTCCGGAGCGGATTAATCCCGGCGATAAAGAGCATACGGTTGCCAAGATACTAAAGATCACATCAGGCTCAACACCCGAAGCTGCCCAAACTGTCAATGAGTTATATAAAACCATCATAACAGCCGGAACTCATCTTGCCCCAACCATCAGGACTGCCGAGGCGGCAAAAGTTATTGAAAATGCGCAGCGCGATATCAATATTGCTTTTGTAAATGAGCTGGCAAAAATTTTTAACAGCCTCAATATTGATACCGCCGATGTTTTGGAAGCAGCAGGCACCAAATGGAACTTTCTGAAATTTAAACCGGGGCTGGTTGGCGGGCACTGTATTGGCGTTGATCCGTATTACCTGGCACAAAAGGCACAGGAAGTGGGCTACCATCCCGAAATTATTTTAGCCGGCCGAAGATTGAATGATGGTATGGGCGCCTATGTTGCAGGCGAAACAGCTAAGTTAATGCTGGATAAAGCAATCAGCATCAACGGCAGTGAGGTGCTGATTCTGGGATTTACATTCAAGGAAAACTGTCCCGACGTGCGCAATACGAGAGTGATCGATATTATACAGCGATTAAAATCCTATCATGTTAATGTATGTGTTTACGATCCCTGGGCAAATGCCCAGGAAGTAATGGATGAATACGGCATTGTCTGTGAGAATGCTATTCCGGAGAATCGCACATTTGATGCAGTAATTGCTGCAGTTGCCCACGACGCGTTCAGGGATCTTAATGTGATGGATTACTGCAAGGATAAAGCCGTTGTTTACGACATTAAAGGAATGCTGCCGCTCGAAATAGTAGATGGAAGGCTTTAAAATTTTATTTCAAAAAAATTGTAACTAACTTGTTGCACAATTAAATACAGTTAGTTTATTCACACAAATGTTTGATATATCATATCATAAGGCCGATCTCAATAAACATACATTCCTGGTAACCGGCGGGGCTGGCTTTATCGGGTCGAACCTTGTTGAGTATTTACTTAAATATAATGCGGGCAAGGTACGCGTATTAGATAACCTGTCGACAGGGTTTTACAGAAATCTGGAAAGTTTTGAAAGCAACCCGGCCTTTGAATTTATTAATGGCGATATCCGCGACGAGGCAATTTGCAAAAGCGCCTGCGAAGGTATTGACTACGTATCGCACCTGGCCGCATTGGGATCGGTACCACGATCAATTGCCGACCCGGTGACCACCAACAGCGTAAATATCACCGGGTTTTTAAATATGCTGGCAGCTGTTAAAAACAGTGCCGTAAAACGTATGGTATATGCGGCATCGTCCTCAACCTATGGCGACAGCAAAACGCTGCCAAAACAGGAAGATATAATAGGTGCCCCGCTATCTCCCTATGCAGTAACCAAATATGTTAACGAGTTGTATGCCGACGTTTTCGGAAAAACATACGGCACCGATACCATCGGTTTAAGATATTTTAATGTGTTTGGCCCAAAGCAAGATCCGGGCGGGGGGTATGCAGCGGTATTGCCGTTGTTTATGAAGGCTTTATTGGCCGGCCAGCAGCCAACTATTAATGGCGACGGTTCGCAAACAAGGGATTTTACCTTTATTGAAAATGCCGTGCAAGCCAACATCATTGCTATGCTGTACCCCGAAAAACCAAAGTATAAAGTGTTCAACGTTGCTTTTGGCAACCGGATATCGCTTAACGAGCTTTGGTCGCTGTTAACCGAACTTGCAGGTACCAATCCGGGCGTAATTTACGGTCCTCCGCGTGCGGGTGATATTGCCGATTCACTGGCAGATATTAGCCGCATACGCGAAAGCTTAGGTTACGATCCCGCTTTCAGCGTTAAGGATGGTTTAGCCATTACTTTCGAATGGTTTAAAAACAATTGCGCTCTATAATTTACCAGTTAAAAAGTTTTCTATAAAAATGCAAGTGAACCCCGCCTTGAATGAAGTAACCAATGAACCAGAAGGGTGGGATGAGATCATTCAGCCGCATACCAACCTGTTAGACCTGCCCTTAAAGGAGGTTTGGCGTTACCGCGATTTGCTTCTGCTGCTTGTTCGGCGCGATTTTGTGGCGAATTATAAGCAAACCATCCTTGGGCCTATATGGTTCTTTCTGCAGCCGGTATTAACTACCCTTACTTTTACTCTTATATTCGGGCGCATTGCTAAATTATCAACGGATGGATTGCCTATGCTGTTGTTTTACATGGCAGGCATTACCCTATGGAATTATTTCTCCGAATGCATCACCCGCACATCAACGGTGTTTAAAGATAACGAGACAGTGTTTGGAAAAGTATATTTCCCGCGCCTGGTAATGCCTATTTCCATTATTATATCAAACCTGGTAAAGCTATCCATCCAGTTTACACTATTTTTAGCGTTTTGGGCATTTTATCTCATTACCACAACGGCCGTGCGTCCAAATATCATGGTATTGCTTACGCCGGTGCTCATCGTTATTATGGGCGGGTTGGGTTTAGGCTTCGGCATGATCATATCGGCCCTCACCACCAAATACCGTGATCTTTCATTCCTGCTTACCTTTGGTGTGCAGTTGCTGATGTATGCAACACCTGTAATTTATCCGCTGTCATCAATAAGCGGTAAATATAAATGGTTAATTATGGCTAACCCGATGTCCGCGGTAATTGAAACCTTCCGGCACGCTTTTTTAGGTACCGGCAGTTTTAGCTGGGGTGCGCTGGCTTATAGCGGTGGTTTCATGCTCATCATCATGGCCCTGGGTACCATCATTTTTAATAAAGTCGAAAAGTCCTTTATGGATACCGTGTAATACAAACTATTACTACCATAGAGGATTTAATAACTATTATAATATTTTACAACAGTTAATGGGTACGGTTATAAAAGTAGAGCAACTGGGCAAACAATACAGGTTAGGTGAAGTGGGAACTGGAACACTCAGCCACGACCTGAACCGGTGGATGGCAAAAATACGCGGCAAAGAAGATCCGTTTTCAAAAGTTGGCGAAGCAAACGACCGTACCCGTAAAGGCGGCAGCGACTATGTTTGGGCGCTCAGGGATATCAACTTCGAGGTACAGGCAGGCGAGGTGCTCGGCATTATCGGGCGCAACGGGGCCGGCAAGTCTACCCTGCTTAAAATATTGTCGAAAGTTACAAAGCCCACCGTTGGCTTAATTAAAACCCGGGGCCGTATTGCCTCCCTGCTTGAGGTGGGCACAGGTTTTCACCCGGAGATGACCGGCCGCGAAAATACTTTTTTAAACGGCGCCATTATGGGCATGACCAAAGCCGAGATCAAAAGTAAGTTTGACGAAATTGTTGATTTTGCCGGTGTTGAGCGATATATCGATACCCCGGTAAAACGGTATTCATCGGGCATGTACGTGCGATTGGCTTTTGCAGTAGCTGCACACCTGGAACCCGAAATACTGGTGGTTGACGAAGTGCTGGCCGTCGGTGACGCCGAATTTCAAAAAAAATGCCTCGGCAAAATGAAGGACGTAAGCGTAAATGATGGCCGCACAGTGTTGTTTGTTAGCCATAATATGGCGGCGGTTAATCAATTATGCAATAGGGTAGCCTCGCTTGAGCATGGAAGGCTCAAAGAAATTGGTGAAACAGGTTTGATCGTATCGTCCTATCTCAACTCTGCAGGGTCAAAAGATGCGTATGTCAATTTTAACGAGTTAACTACAAATCGGTCGGGCAATAAAAAGGTGGTGTTTAAAGAAGCTTATTTAAAAAATATCTCCTCACCTGTAAAAACACGGGTTTTTGAAATTGGTGACTCTATATCTATCAATTTCACAATGAAGTTTAATAATCCCAATGAAAAGCTTGTAAAAACATCCATCGAACTGAAAACATCCGATGGGTTAAAATTAGCAAGCATGATTGATATTGATTCCGGTTTCCAGGTGCGATTTGATAGCATTGAACAATCCTACGAGGTTGTTATTCAGGATGTGCGGTTATATCCGGATACCTATTATCTAAGCTTTTATTGCGGCGATATGTCAAGTTACGAGACATACGATTATATTGAAGAGTGTATATCATTTGAAATTATAGGAGGCGGAAAGCTAACTTCCCGGGGACTCTTTAAAATGGGTGGTATGTTCTTTTTTACACCGAAGTGGTCAGTTAATACGCGAGCCCTATCGCCACATAATATTTAATTTTGAAAACGAGCAACCCGCTTAAGGCATGTATGTCTGGAACGTGATGCTGCTTATGACTATGCAAACTAATATAAAACTGACATGGCCTTATGATTGGCCTCTAATACGGCAAACGCCCTCTTATTCAGGCAAGTGGGAAGACTGTCAGTTTATTATTAATGATAAACATTTGGAAAAATGTGATTACTGGGTAGTATTTCAAGATGTTTTACAAGAAGAACAGGTGCAATGCAGTAAAAAAAATATGATTTTTATTGCGTCTGAAGGTACCTCGGTTGAATCATATAACCCCAGGTTTTTATCACAGTTTGGTCATGTAATAACTACACAGCAGCGTATTAGCGGCACTGGGATACATCATGCATTTACCGCAACTCAGTGGTTTGTAAATAAAAGTTTCGATGAATTGATGGCTATTTCGGAAGTTCCCAAAAGTAAAAATATAAGCCTGATCTGCTCGGACAAACAATTTACCGACGGACATAAAAAGAGATATGAATTTTGCATGAGGCTGAAAGAGTTTTTCGGAGATGAAATTGACCTATTTGGAAGGGGAATACGGGAATTTGAGGATAAGTGGGATGTTTTGGCGCCGTATAAATATTCGATAGCTATCGAGAACCAGGTAGAGGATCATTATTTTACTGAAAAATTGTACGACTGTTACCTCGCTTATACGTTTCCTTTTTATTACGGATGCGGTAACATTAGCCAATACTTTGACAATAATAGTATGCTTAAAATAGATATTAATAATTTTGAGGCATCGGTTAATACAATAGACAAGATTCTGGAGGATAAGGGATTTTATAACAGAAATCTGGAAAACATTATAAGGGCAAGGAATTTATATTTAAATAATTATAATATCTTCCCTTATATCATCAACTTTATCAAATGTCGTAATCTAACACCAGGAATTTCCGTCAAAAATCAAAAAGTCAAACCCCGGAGTTCATTTTCCCGGAGAAAATTTTTATTTAAATTTTAATGAAAGCATTCATACATACAATAGCGAAGCCTTATTACAATTACAAAAATAGGGAGCACCTTAAAAATCAAAAAATACAATTTTTAAGATGCAAGCCGTGGTTCGAAGTAGAGGGGGATAAAACCTTTAGATTGGATTATAATGAGCTTGATGAGAATTCGGTGGTGTTTGATTTAGGCGGATATGAGGGGCAATGGGCAAGCGATATTTTTTCCCGCTATCGGTCCACTATCTTTATTTTTGAACCCTATCCTCCCTATGCACAAAAAATAAGGGAGCGATTTGCAAAAAACCCTAAAATTAAAACGTTTGAATTTGGCGTTGCAGGCAGTACCGCCGATATCCCATTTTCGATTTCCGACGATTCTTCTTCAAGTTTCATCTCAAGCGGAGATACCACACTAATTAAATTGGTCAGAGCCCAGGATTTTTTTATTGAACACAATATAAAAAGTATCGATTTATTGAAATTGAATATCGAAGGAGGTGAATACGATGTATTGGAACACTTGATTGAAACGGGTTTTATTAAAAATATTCAAAATATTCAGGTGCAATTTCATGACTTTATTATACCGGATGCAAAGCAGCGCATGGAAAGGATACAGGCATCATTAGCAAAAACGCATGAACCTACGTACCAATTCGAATTCGTTTGGGAAAACTGGAAAAGAAAAAAATAATGCAATCCCTAAAAGAAAGATATAGCGGTAGTAAATTCATAACTGGGTTAAGAGCTTACGCTGCTCTTGGAGTATTTTTACTCCACTGCGAAGGGGGTGGTTTGCGCCAATTTTCGCCATTCACCAATAGCATTGTAGATTTTGGTAAGTACGGTGTTATCGTGTTTTTTGTTCTTTCTGCTTTTACGATCAGTATGAGTATTGATAATAAGCCCGGATTTAATTTTCGAACTTACCTTCTGCAACGGTTTTTACGAATTGCACCAATGTACTATGTAGCCTTACTGGTAGGTTTTTTATTGGGTGCCAACGCGTACTATTTGAATTATTTCCATGTTGATAATGACCTCAAAAGTTTGTTGCTTCATGTTTCGTTTCTTAATTTATTCTTTGTCAAATATCAAAATAACATTATTGGCGTTGAATGGACGGTCCCTATTGAATTTTTCTTCTACCTGATTATTCCATTGCTGTTTTTTCAAATGCTTAAACGACCCAATATTATCCCAATATTGCTTATGCTCGCTGCAATAGTGTCGGTAAGTAGTTATAAATTTTATACCCATAGTAACTACGCCGATTTACAATATAACTGGTCGCTTTTTAAATACCCATTTAGTTTTGTTTTTGGCGTTGTAGTATACTTGGCTTATAGAAAAAAAATATTTTTTATAGATAATCCTAAATATGCCAATTGGACGATGTTGTTGTTGATTTTGGTCTTTTTTGATTATATATTCATGGGATATTTATATAAGGATTTATTCTCTACGATTTGGATTGGTTTATTAATCATTGCTTGCCAGCGCCGGGCATTTATCACAAGGGCTATTTTCGAAAATGTTGTCGTTCAGTATTTGGGTAAAATCAGCTACTCCATATACCTGGTACATATGTTGGTTTTAACATGGTTAGGAAGCAGATACACTGGTTATCTCAACCCGTGTTTGGCACTTGCCATAACTATTGGCATCAGTTCGTTAACGTACTACTTAATTGAAAAACCATTTATTAAGCTGGGAAAACAGCTGGAACCGTCCACACCATTGCCCGCAGTGAATACATTCTGATACCTATTTATTTTTATCGTGATAAAGGCGCACCACAAACAGAAGGATTTAAAAATGATTATAGCGGAGCTGCAGGGAGGATTGGGTAATCAAATGTTTCAATATGCGATGGGCAAAAGCTTGTCTATAAAAAATAATGTTCCGTTAAAACTTGCACTTACCTTTTTTGATGACTCGCCCGCTCGTTCATTTAAACTGGACGCTTTTAATATCGGGGAAAATAAAGCCTCTCAGACAGAAATCGACAAGTATAGAGGTCGCCCTGCAACATTTTTACAAAAGGTAAGAAACAAACTAAAAAAACTGCCCGGCAATATTGTAATTGAAAAAGACATGCTTTATCATCCGGAATACAAAGCAATTACTCCACCTGTGTATTTATCAGGATACTGGCAAAGCGAATATTATTTTAAGGAACATGAGCAGGATATTCGGTCAATTTTTCGGGCGAAGGATGAATTTATTAATGGTAGCCGGGAGTTGATTGCGAAGATTAAGCCTGTTCATGCCGTTAGTTTACATATTCGTCGCGGCGATTACATCCACAACAAAGAGATAAATAAAACTCATGGCGCTTGTTCGATGGAATATTATTACAAGGCCATCCAAATAATAGGCGACCGGGTTAAAAATCCTGTATTTTATATTTTTTCAGACGATCTGGCATGGTGCAAGCAACACATTGAAATTTCATATCCGCATTATTTTGTAGAGCATCAGACCGAACATTCCGAGGTGGCAGACCTTTATCTCATGTCGATCTGCAAGCATCATATTATCGCGAATAGTTCATTTAGCTGGTGGGGTGCCTGGTTAAACCCTTCGGTTGATAAGATAGTTGTGGCCCCGCAACGCTGGTTTGCCGATGCTGAAAAGAACAAGCAAGCCGAAACAATAGTACCAGCCCAATGGATACGAATATGAGTATTGTTGTTTCAGTTATCATGCCCGTTTACAATGCCGAAAAGTATTTAAACGAAGCAATCGACAGCGTTTTAAGGCAGTCGTTCGCGGATTTTGAATTTTTTATAATAGATGATCACTCTACCGATAAAAGCAGGGATATTATACGGTCGTATATTGACGAAAGAATAATTTTTATCGAAAAACCTGTAAACACAGGATATACCGATAGCTTAAATATGGCTATTGAGCGTGCCCGGGGCAAGTACATAGCGCGCATGGATGCAGATGATATCTGCATGCCCGACCGGTTTGCGAAACAATTTAATTTTATGGAACAGCACCCCGCTGTGGCTGTTTGCGGCACCTGGTACGAAACCATGCCTGCCGGGCAACTTGTATCTCATCCCGCCGGCCATGAAGATATCAAATTGCGGCTGTTAAAAAATTCGGCTATCGGGCACCCTACGGCAATGATGCACAAATCGGTACTGACGGAACATAAGCTGCAATACAACCGTGAACTTGAACCTGCCGAGGATTATGACCTTTGGGTAAGAATACTGCCTTTTGGAGATTTGGCGAATATCCCCGAAGTGTTGTTGAAATACCGTGAACATACCGGCCAGGTTTCAAGTAAAAAGGTTTTAAAACAGCTTATGAATGCAGGCCGTATCCGGGTCAACTTATTTAATCAAATGGCAGGCCCTTTAAATACTGCCGACCTTGAACGGGCGCAAAAAATATTTGGCGTGGCTGAAATAAAAAATAACGCTGATTTGCAGGATGCGTTGAACTGGCTGGTTGCTACGCGGGAAATAAATCAACGGTCAGGTTTTTTTAAGCATGCCGGTTTTTCGGAATATATCGATACCGCAATAGTAAAGGTTGTCAGAAATTACTATCTTAACCGTAAACGGCATAATCCCGGGGTATTACTTGACTTTGCTGGTGCAGGGGCCGGCATACGAAAAAGCTTAACGCTGCGCGACAAAGCCGTGCTTGCACTTAAATCATTACTATGGTGGAGAAGCGTGTAACGGTGTCGATACTTATGCCGGCTTATAATACCGCGCCGTTCATCGCGGAAGCAATTGAGAGTATATTGGCGCAAACTTTCACTGATTTTGAGCTGCTTATTTCGGACGATGCGTCAACGGATGCTACTTTTGAAATTGCACAAACTTTTGCAAAGACGGACGCGCGGATTAAGGTATTCAAGCAGGCACAAAACCTGGGCTTCGTTGGCAATAAGAATTTCCTTTTGCAGCAGGCATCAGGAGATTATATAGCCTGGCAGGACAGCGATGATATTTCGTATCCCGAACGGATAAAAAAGCAAATGGATGCCATTGTCGGCTTTAAAGTTGCAATTACAGCTACCAATTTAAACCGGCTAAGCCATAACGGAAACACGTGGCAACAGGTAAGCGGTAACAGAGGCGCTGCGGGTTCGTACCTGGTAAAATGGCCCGTTGCGAATTTTCCTTTTATGTTTGCCACACTTCTTTTTTCGCGTAAGGTATTTGAAAGGTGGGGCTATTTTAATAATTACTTTAATGGATTGATAGGTGAGGATTTTTACTGGACCATGAAGGCAAATGCCGAGTTTCCGATTTATTATGTTAATGAAGCGTTATATGGGTACAGGATTAATTATGGCTCGGCTACCAATGTATTTAATGAGCGGAAACTGGTTATGCCCAGGGTGCTATACAAGTTAATGAACCAGTATAATTTAAAACAAACCGACTGGCTGGAGCAGGGAAGGTTTGCGGAGCTGGCAGCTTACGAAGCACGGTTGCTGAACGACCGCCGGTTTATGTCGGAACAATACCGGGTGTGGGCCGCCAAAGCGATTGACAATCTTGATTTCGCCCGGGCGAAAGCATTACTGGCGAAAGCATTGAAAAGGTGGCCCCTTAATGTAAATTGCCTCCGAACATACTTTTACTATTTGCGGTTGCGGACAAATAAATAATAAGCAGCGCCGTTTTAAACAGGCAGAAATACAAATGAGGATTCTTTTAGCGATAGAAACATTAAATCCGGGCGGCGCCGAGGCCTTTGTGCTAAGGCTTGCCGATGCCCTGCAAAGCGCCGGGCACCAGGTGGTATTGTTTAGCTTTTATAAAGGTTTTTATAATAAAGATTTTCATTTAACCAACGGCCCGCAGGCAACTGCGGTACACGCCGAAATACCATGGGCTGTGGCTTTTCAAAAACTGGATAGCGCCCTGGCAAAAGTAAAACTGGACTTCAGTTTTACCGGCCTGCTTATACAACGTTCACTTAAAAAAGTGTTAAGGGCGAATAATATACAAGTAGTGCACAGCCATTTGTTTAAAACCGACCGTTTATGCTTATCGGTGGCTTCATCCTTAGGCATTCCGGTTATAACCACCGTACACGGAGATTACCTGCAGTTTTTTAGGAAAGCCAGCCAGGGCATTCACATAACCGTGATGAATTACTTTTCCAAAATCAGGACAAACCTTAACCGGTTAAACCGGGTGATATGCATATCAGACGAGCAACTGAATTTTTTTAGGGACGAATTTGAAATTGAAACCCGGGGAAAACTTGCCAAAATATATAACGGTTACCAGGCGAAACCGTTGGCGCCCGGTAGTGACATGAGGAAGCTTTTAGGCATACCGCCCGGTGATTTTGTGTTTGGTATGGTATCGCGCGGAATACCCGCAAAAGGATGGCAGGTTGCCATTGACGCTTTTTTAGTGCTTGACGATCCCCGGTGTCACCTGGTATTGGTTGGCGACAGCAATTATTTACAAAAATTGGCTCCTGCTTACGTTGAGCACAAGCGCATTCATTTTACAGGCCATAGCGATAAGCCGCTGCAGTTGATCAATATATTTGACGTAGGGTTATTGCCCAGCACTTACTCATCCGAGAGCTTGCCCACTGCAGTAATCGAATATTTGTATAGTGGCAAACCGGTTATCAGCTCGGATGCCGGCGAACTGCGCAATATGCTAAACTATAACAACCAGCAGGCAGGCGTAATTATACCAATTAAGGAGGGCGAGGTGCCGGCCGGCCATTTTTCAAATGCAATGCGGCGGTACCTCGAGGACGGCAATTTATACAGGCTGCACCAGGCAAACACTGCGGCTTGTTTCTCGCAGTTTAACATGGATAAATGCGTCGCATCATATCTTGAAATCTATAAACAGCTAACCAATACTACTAACTAAAATGCGGTTTGCAATAAGGGACGATGATACCAACTATTTTACCAGCCCTGCTGAACTGCAAAGCTGCTATGGTGATATATGGAATGAAATTCCGGTAACGCTATGCATCATCTCAAAAGTTAAGGGCGACTGGAAGAAGTGGGTGCACCAGATATACAAAACAAAACATACCACCGACTGGAATGCCTGGGCTGCCGACGATACCGTTTATCCTATTGAAAACAATAACGAACTGTTGCAGTTTTTAAAGGAAAAAATAGCCGGGGGGAAATTGGATGTTGGTTTTCATGCAAAACATCACCGCAACGCCGATCAAAAGCTACCCGGCCAGCGCAACAACAATTATATCAGGGGAGCGGAGTTTTTTACCGACCGCGATCAAACGCAAACCATCAGGGAGGAGGTCGGTCATTTGAACCGGGTTTTTGATGGTAATATTTCTGTTTTTACCCCACCACAAAATCTGCTTTCGAAAACAGGGTATCATGCTGTGATCAAAGCCGGTCTGAACATTTGCGGAGGCGGTATACCTTTTTATAAAAAAGAAAGAAGCTACAGGGGGATGATAAATTTGTTTAAACAGCTGGCTTTTAAACTGCGCTATCCCGGTTATGATTATCCGCATGTTTTGAAATTTGCTGCGCACACCGAGATTATATACCATTATCCTTTGCAACCTTCAACCAGCTTAGACAGTCTCGTTACGGCGTTTAAAAAAGTGAAGAAATTTAATGGCGATTTTGTACTTTCAACGCACTATATAGAATTTGATTACCCCATGGAATATGATGCCAATAAAACGATGAAGATGGTGCTGCATGAATTTATTGAATATGCAAAAAGCCAGGATAATGTGCGTTTTGTAACCTTATCGGCAATGCTAAAACGATGAAAGATATACTGGTGGTGTCGTTTCAGTCGCTAACGCCGACAGATGCAGGGGGAACGGGTAAAATAGGATTTTACTTAGCAAAACAGTTGCATGCCGATAACCGGCTTCATAATTTCATTGTTTCTTCAAAAGGCAAATTTACAACTACATTTCCCAGTAAAAATGTGAGCGTGCTATCCCGGGGCTACTTACGGTTTCTTAATATTTCGGAAAGGAAATTGAAATTACCCCTTTATGTTTCGCGCTATATCCAGGAGATGCTGTTTGATTATTTTTGCTCCTTTCAATTGGATAAACGTGTTAAATTACTGGTTTCTACCACGCCGTTTTTACCGCGCACGTTAAAAAGGGCGAAGGAAAAGAACATAAAAACTATACTGATCCCCGGTAATTCCGAAGAGGGTTACATGCGCGATAAAGTGTTAAACGAGGCGGAAGAGTTGGGTTTAACGATAAATGACGCATACACTTATGCGCCCCGCTTTGAACTTTATGAGCGGTCAGTTCCATATATTGATACCGTACTGGCCCATTCTTCAGTCATCTATTCAACCTACAAGGCCTGTTTCCCCGAAAAAAACATTGTAGAATGTTACGGCTTGTTATATAAGCGGAACGAAAAAATCTTCCGCTCGCGGGTTGAAAAACAAAGCCAAAAAATTGTATTCGGATATCTTGCATATTCCGTTTTATTAAAGGGACTGCACACTTTGCTGGATGTATGGAATAACCTTGGTGATATAAATGCTGAACTGCTTATAGGCGGGCCGGTAGATGATAGTATCAAAGATATCATTGATCAAAAACTCTCAGAAAATCAATACAAAAATGTGCGTTCACTCGGGCATGTTGGTAACAGAGATGTTTTTTATGATAAGATAGATTGGTTTGTTTGCCCCAGCATTATTGACGGCGGGCCTGTAACGGTAATAGAGGCCATTGAAAGAAATATTCCCGCAATTGTATCTTCGGGCTGTGGTATAAAGGATTGGATTAATACAGGGGTGAATGGATTTGTTGTTACAGATAAAAAAGACATGCACAAAATTTTAACGGATATACTTACTGGTAAACGAAAAATTGAAGGCACAATGGATGTGAGTGCCAGTTTGAAAATTGATATTGAAATATTAACGGCCGCGCTAAAAAATGAGATTTATGATCAAAAAAGTAATTAATCAATACCTCGAAAGGCGTGGTAAAACTATTGCACTCAATAATTCCTTATCCGCCTCCAGGTGGGTGTCGCAAGATGAAACAATCAACCTCCTTGAACTATTTGTAAGGCGAATGTTGGAACAGGATATAAATAAAAAGGTATTTATTTTACAGGTAGGAGCCAATTTGGGCTTAGAGGGAGAGGAACTTCCTGATACCATTTATAATCTTGTCCGGTCTGATGCCGGAAGATTTGAAGGTGTGTTGTTAGAGCCGATGCCGGAGTATTTTGCCTTCGTAAAAAAGAAATATGCCGGTTTCTCCGGTATGCATGTCGAGCAAGGTGCGATTGTTGAAAATGACGGCAGCGTAGCTCTGTGCCGCGTAAACCCGGCGAGCGGGGTGCAGAAAAGTTTTTTTCATGGCATTGCCACATTTAATAAAGATGTATTATCCAATAGGCTGAAACGTGAGGGCCTAATTCATCTGCTCGAAGAAATTCAAGTTCCGGCAGTAAGTTTTAAAACGTTAGTAAGTAAATACGGCATCACGTCGGTGGATATTCTGCAAATTGATACTGAGGGGTTCGATTTCGAGATTATAAAAATGTTTTTTCAGCAAACAGCTATACGCCCGTCAATAATTAATTTTGAATGGACAGAGTTAAATAGCACGAAATTTGAGAAAAAAGGAGCAATTCAGTTTCTAACCTCGCGAAATTACCAAATAGCAGAATATGGGTCAGACATTATTGCCATAGATAAAAGCATAGCAAGTAATAGTATGTAGTTTAATTCCCCAATTTTAAAATATCGCCCGTTGTCTACAAAAAGCATTATACTTATTATCCCTAATTTCGGTACTGGCGGGGCACAGCGCTCATTTAGTAACCTAAGTAACGAGCTTAATAAGCAATTTCGGGTAATTAACGTGGTGTTTAATCTCGACAGGCCCTTGGTTTATCCTCTTGATGGCAGCTTAATCAACCTGGATGTGGGAGGAGGCGGATCGGTTTATAAAAAAGTTAAAAACTTTTTTCTGCGCGTGGCTCGCCTGCGCGAAATTAAAAAGCAGTATGGCGTTACAACCGCTATCAGTTTCCTGGAAGGGGCCGATTATGTAAATGTTTTGTCAAAGAGGAAAGACAAAGTGGTACTCTCAATCAGGGGCTCAAAACTACATGACGGAAACATTAGCGGATTAGTTGGCTTTTTGCGTAAAAAAATACTCATACCGCTTCTTTATCGCAGAGCAGATGAAATAGTGGTTGTTAACAAGGGAATTGCCAGGGAACTCAATGAATCATTTGGCTTAAAAAGGATAAGCAAAATCGTTATAAATAATTTTTACGATGCAGAAAAGATACGCCAATTGGGCAAGATGCCTCTGCCTGACGAGTTTGATTGGCTGTTGAACCAGCGGTATATCGTCATATCATCGCGTTTAGCCAGGGAGAAAAATATACTAACGCTGATCAGTGTTTTTGCCGGACTCAGGAAACGTGGATTCGATGGAAAAATGGTGATTGTTGGCGATGGCCCCGAAGCCTTGAATATTGATGCACACTGCCGTGCATTGTACTTAAGGAAATACCAGGATGGCGATATCGATCATTCCGCAATTGATGTTGTTTGTGTGGGAGCAGATGATAACCCATATAAATATGTAAAAGGGGCGTTATGTTTTGTAATGGCTTCTGAATCAGAGGGTTTTCCAAATGCGTTGGTTGAAGCTATGATATTAGGTGTCCCGGTAATAAGTTCAGACTGCCCGTGGGGTCCGCGCGAAGTGCTGGAACCTGGTATGGAAATTAACCAAAATTTTGTAACAGAACCGCTAAAAGCCCGCTTAGGCATACTAATGCCGCAACTGACGGATACCGTTGGAAGTGTAAATTTATGGACAGAATACCTATACCACCTATTACAGGACGAGGCTTGTTTACAGCATTATGCTGAAGAAGGAACGAGAGGTGCAAATGTTTATACAAAAACGAAAAGCATTAATGACTGGCTTGCCATTGTCAATAAGATATAGAGGGCGACAATTTATATGATCAATAAAAAGAGAATTTTATTAATAGATAATTCCTTGTATACAACGGGGTCAATACATTCAACCCTGCAAACAACAGTTCAGCTAAAGGACCGGTACGAATTCATTTATATATTACCTGCAAAAAGTAAAATTTTTCAATTGGTTGAAGGTCACGGTTTCGAGGTGCTCGGGCTGCCGATGCTGGAAATAAGCAAGAGTTATAAGGTATTGCTTTACTTGCCCATGCTCCTTTTAAACACATTCAGGCTTCTCCGTATCATCAGGAAGAAGCAAATTGATGTGATTCACGTTAATGATATTTACAACATGCTGGGTGTGTCGGTAAAGCTGTTTGGCCCGGGCCTGAAGGTCGTTTATTATGTTCGTTTATTAAAAACGTCTTACATCCGGGAAATGTATCCTGTTTTTGCGGAGTTGATAGGTTGGTTTGCTGATCATATTATTTGCGTATCGGCCGCCGTGCAAAGGGATATTGGGAATCCTAAGCAATCGCAAGTAGTATATACTACTTTTGTAAACGAACGGCTTCGGGTGTGGGATGGTTTGCGTGACCCGGGCAAGATCGATATTCTGTATCTTGGAAATTATATGCAGGGCAAAGGGCAGCAGTGGGCGGTATATGCCCTGGCCAAAGTGTTAAGGGTTTATCCGCACGCACATTTGACTTTCGCCGGCGGGAGTAACAATTCAGCCCATGAGGGATTTAAAAACTGGCTGAAATCGCTGGCTGCTGAACTGGATATAGATAGTAGTATTTCATTCAACGATCCTACCGATAAAGTAGAAAAAGAGATGAAAAATTCAGATGTAATACTTAATCTTTCTGAGTCGGAATCGTTTTCGATGGTTTGCCTGGAGGCAATAAGTTACGGAGTGCCTTTAGTGGCATCAGATTGCGGCGGCCCGGCAGAAATAACCGACAACGGACGCCAGGCACTGCTGGTAGCCAACAAAGATGCTGAAGCGGCAGCTGAAGCATTGATCAGTATCATAAAAGACCCGGAAACTGCCCGCAGACGGGCGGCGGGCGCTAAAATATTTGCCAGGGAAAAATTTAACCCGGGGCAAGCCAAAAGGATATTGGAAAATATTTATGGTTAATAATTGCAGGATTATACTGTTCTATTGACGAGTTTTACATTAAGCCGTAACGCGATTATTCCCAAACTCGTTAAATAAACACTTCATTGTTGATTGATAAGTTAATTAATCTGTTTTTCTAATGAAAGTTGTTTTTTCAAATCTTCAATTAACAACGAAGTTCTGTAGTCAACACCTCGTTTTATTAAATGATACGGCGTATTTGAAATTAAGCTATCATCCATTTTGTATCTTTCGGGCGTGCCCAGCAATATAAAGCCGTTTTTCTGTAAGCGCTGTTGTACCTCTTTGATTTGGGGAATACTGCTGTTATATGACGTATTTTGATAACCGGGAAAAGTGATAAACAATCTTGCATTTCTTTTTAGAACGGTCTCGTTGAAGCTTTTTAACGCTTGTAAAGCTTCCAAATTAAAATTTCCGGAAACTCCGTATAACGGGATATTTTTTTGGTGCGAAACCGGCCAAGCGTCTCCATATTGATTAAATGATCTTTTATAATTATCAGTAGTATCTTTTTTTTCAAAATATTCCCATAATTGCAATTTCGCTGCACAGTACTCAGGAATGTATTTCAGTAATTTTAATAATTGATCAGTCTTACAATCTTTAGTTTGTTTCAATACATCAACAAGTATAGAGACTAAGATTAGATCGCCGTCAGCTGATTCGTTATAGAACTGTTGATATTCAGGACAAACGATAATGATATCATTAGGCCTAATAAAATTCAGGTTATGCGAAAGCATGAATTTTAACCCAATACCAGCATGAATCCCTGTGTTGATTGGATTAAATTTCAAAGAGTCTTTAATCATTTGACTGTTTAGTCCGCAACTGGTATTTGATCCGCCAATAATTATAATTCTTGGACTCATGGTACTTTTTAAAAGCTTGTCTTTTTCAGGTAGCGCAAAAATATCAGTGTTCTTTATACTGTTAACAGGAGGTAGAACTAAAATTAAAATTAAAGTTGATAATACAATAAGAAAAAGGAACAACAATTTAAAAAATAGTTTTTTCATGAAGCTAGAATTGGAAATAAATAAACTGTCGTTTTTCAAAAACGCCTAAAAATATTATTGAAAGGACTAAAATGTAATATACAACCCAGCGAACATATGCGGGTTTTGCCTTGAATACTTCGCTGATATTTATTTTACCCTGCACAAAATGTACAGATTCGAGGAAAAGTATAAGGGCTACTGCCCAAACCGAACCAACCCGGGTAAGCCCGAGATCTTGAAAAATAGATTTGTGAAGTGCTAAACTATTAATTAAATCAGGTATTCCAGTGAATATATGTTTTGCGATATAAACAGCCGATGGTAAGTCGTTAGCTCTAAAAAGTATCCAGGCAAAGTCAATCAGGATGAATGTTATCAGCACAGAAAGAAACGGTGCTTTGTCCAGCATAAAAAATTTATTGAACGTTGCCCGGAATCGTTTGGTTGCGAGTTCAAAAATTAAATAAAAAGCATGTAACGCCCCCCAAATAATAAATGTCCAATTCGCGCCATGCCACAAACCGCTCATTAAAAATACGATGAAAAGATTCAAATACCAGCGGGGAATCGTTACGCGATTACCACCTAAAGGAAAATATAAATAGTCGCGAAACCAGGTAGACAGTGAGATGTGCCACCGTTTCCAGAACTCGTGAATATTTTTCGATTGGTACGGCCTGTTAAAATTTGTCATTAACCTAAATCCCATTACCCTGGCAACGCCAATAGCCATATCGGAGTATCCTGAAAAATCACAAAAAATTTGAAAAGCGAAAAATACTGTCGCAACAAGCAGGCTCAGGCTATTATGTTGTTTCGGATTATTATAAACAGTATCGACAGCAATAGCGAGTTTATCGGCAATTACCGCTTTTTTAAACAATCCCCAAAGCATTAACCTTAATCCACTTGTAATTCGATCATAATCAAAGTCAAAATTTTCTCGGAATTGATGTAATAGATTTTGAGGTCTTTCAATAGGACCAGCTACCAGTTGTGGGTAGAACATTACATACAAGGCGTAAATTCCAAAATGCCTTTCTGCTTTTTGATTACCACGATAAACCTCAATCGTATAACTCATGGCCTGAAATGTGTGAAATGACAGTCCGATTGGTAAAAGGATCGACAAATATGGTAAACGGTTTGTCAATCCAAATCCATGAAGCAGAAACGACATGTTTTCATTGATAAAATTATAATATTTAAAAACAGCGAGAATCCCTATGTTGGCAATCAAACTACACACCAAAAATAATTTTCTGCGGCTTCCTGTTGAGGTTTCGATAAATATCCCTGCAAAATAATCGATGATAATGGTGAACCCTAGTATCAAAATATAAAGAGGCACAAAAGCCATATAGAAATAACAACTGCTTGTCAGCAAAAGCAGCCATCGAAATTTATAAGGTAGAGCAAAATATAAAGAGGTAACAGCAATAAAAAAAATCAGGAATTGAAACGAATTGAAAAGCATTAGATTATAGATGTGTTATTGTGATTCACTCAGAGGTTTAGGTTAAGTTTGTTGACGTAAAAAAGCTAATGACTATTCACTCACTGGCGTATAAGCGTAACTTTCGAATCTCAATAATACAAAAGTTAAAGACAAAAGGCGACAACAACACTCAATTAATGCCGGTTCAGCAGTCATTTGACGGAAAAATTTTATCTTTCGCGTTTCCACTTTGTTTAATTGAAGTTACAGTTCACATGAAAGTTCTTTTTATATTACCATACCCGCTTGACCGGGCGCCATCGCAGCGATTTCGTGTGGAGAAGTTACTTCCGCTGCTGGGTGATGCCGGCATTGACTACACGCTCAGGCCGTTTATGACTGAAGCCACGTGGAATATACTGTACAGGGGTGGCTCCCGGGTTCAAAAAGTGGCAGGTATTGTAAAAGGGTATGCTCAAAGGGCTTATACAGTATTATTTGAGGCCTCAAATTACGACAAAGTATTTATTCATCGCGAGGCGGCACCTTTAGGCCCGCCGGTATTTGAATGGTACCTGGCTAAAATATTGCGAAAACCTATTATTTATGATTTTGATGACGCGATCTGGATGCCTAATACATCTGCCCAAAATCGTCTGGCCGGGTTTTTCAAGGCATTTTGGAAAGTTGCGTTTATATGCAGGTGGTCTGTGTCGATTTCTGCCGGTAATAAGTATCTAGCGGAGTTTGCAAAAAATAACAGTGCCGCAAAGATTACCGTTATGCCTACTGTTGTTGACACAGTCAATCAATATAGCTTAATAAAACAACAGCGATCGGGAAAAGTAACGGTGGGCTGGACGGGCAGCCATTCCACTTTAAAATATCTCGATTTAATCATTCCGATATTGCAAAGGTTACAGGACGAATTTGACTTCACATTTTTGGTTATTGCCGACAAGAACCCTGACCTGCCCCTAACAAACGTATTATACCTTCCGTGGAACCCCGCCACAGAAATAAAAGACCTCGTAAAGATCGACATCGGTGTAATGCCGCTTACTGAAGATTTGTGGGCAGAAGGCAAATGCGGCTTCAAACTTATTCAATACCTGGCATCTGGAATACCTGCTGTCGCCCAACCAGTTGGTGTAAATAAGGAAATTATTGAGCACGGTATTAACGGATTTATCTGTTCAACCCCCGATGAATGGTATAGCTGCTTAAAGAAGCTTATTGAAGACGTGGAATTAAGGAAAATGTTCGGAGGACAGGGGCGGCTAAAAATAATTAATGAATATAGTATTACGGCTAATACAGATAAATTTCTAAGCCTTTTCAAATAAATCAATATCGACATCCCGGGTCGCACAACGCTTGTTCCGTTCACGTTAATGAAAAAAGATGAACGTATAGGTCACTAAAAAACAATATCTTCACCACTTATTTTTTTAAATACAGCTGCTTTTTAATGTGCGGAATTAACGGAGTAATTTATAAAGAGCCTATACAACACATCTTTTCGAAAATAAACCTGATGGATGACATGATCATTCATCGCGGACCGGATGATGAAGGTACTTACACTTTTGAAAATCGCATTGCTATGGGTATGCGAAGGTTGTCGATTATTGATCTTGAACATGGCAAACAACCAATGTATAGCGATGACAAAAACCTGGTTGTTGTTTTTAACGGCGAAATTTATAACTTTTTAGAGTTAAAGAAAGATTTGGAGGGTGCCGGAGTAAGGTTTTACACCGGTTCGGATACCGAAGTTATACTCAGGCTTTATGAAATATATGGTAAAAAGAGCTTTGTCATGCTTAATGGTATGTTTGCTTTTTCCATTCATGACAAGATAAAGAATGAAATGATTATTGTAAGGGATCGTTTTGGAGAAAAACCGTTATATTATACTGTTGACAAAGACCGTTTCATGTATGCTTCGGAACTTAAAAGTATAGTTAAAATAGCTCCTGAAGTAAAAGTGATTTCCGAAAAATCATTATTTCTCTACTTTACACTAACTTATATTCCCGCTCCATATACAGTATATACAAACGTTTTTAAATTAAAGGCTGGTAACTATATAACCATTAATACGCAGTCGCTTGAGGTAGAAGAACAAACATATTGGGATATAAACTTACAAAGTGATATTAAATTTGAGGATTATGTTTCTGCAAAAAAACAGTTAAGAACCTTGCTTTTTGATTCGGTAGAGAAGCGGATGATCGCCGACGTACCTATAGGGGTGTTTTTAAGCGGCGGGGTCGATTCTACCATTATAGCTGCCATAATGAGCAAGGTATCGGGTAAAAAAATAAATACCTTTTCAATAGGTTATGAAAATAAACGGTATGACGAATCAAAACGGGCGCGGATAGTATCAGATCACATTAATTCTCTCCATCATGAATATATCTTAGATTATAACGACATCCTGGATAAGGTTGATGATATTATATTAAACTATGATGAACCGTTCGCCGATTCATCGTGTCTTCCAACCTATTATGTTTCCAAACAAACCGCTAACCATGTAAAAGTTGCTTTAACAGGAGATGGGGGCGACGAGGTGTTTGGCGGGTATAATAAGTATCAGATACATTCGTACGGCAAAACTTATGAGAGCTTAGTGCCCGAAATAATTCATAAAAGAGTTATAAAGCCGTTTTTTAACAGCGCAGCCAGGGCTGCCAATTCAAAAAGCCCTTTTGCGAAGATGAAAAAAATGGTGAATGCATTAGGTCGCGATGTGGTGTCAAATCATCTAAATATTATTTCGTTAGGTTTTCAAAAAGAGCAACTGCTAATGCTTTTTAATAATAAATCAACATTTGAAGGTATGAGCCTGGGCGACGTCTTTTCGTTCCCTTCCTCCACAAACAGCCGGTTAAAACTTGCCAGATATATCGACAAGGATATTTCACTGGAAGGTGACATGCTTGTAAAAGTGGACCGGGCGAGCATGTTGTGTTCGCTTGAATGCCGGGCGCCTTTCCTTGACCATCGTTTAATGGAATTTACCTATCAGATACCGGATGAGTTTCTGATTAAAGGGAGCAATAAGAAGCGGATATTGAAGGATACGTTTGACGACCTTTTGCCAGGTGGGTTTTTCAATTCGCCAAAATCTGGTTTTGAAATACCCGTTGGCGAGTGGTTCAGAGGAAAAATGAAAGCTGATTTGGATAAAACGTTGTCGGCCGAAAATATGGAACGGCACAACTTGCTGAATATAAATTATGTTAGGGGGTTAATATCGGAACACGTGTCATTGAAAGCAGATCATTCATGGCAATTGTGGACCTTGTATTGCTTTCAAAAGTGGTACAATAAAAATCTAATTTATGCCGAAAATACTGCGAATTCTTAACCGGCTCAATGTCGGTGGCCCTACTTATAACGTAGCATATCTCTCGAAATATTTGGATGACTCATATGAAACAAGGGTGCTGGCTGGTCATAAAGACTTGCATGAAGGCAGTTCGGCTTATGTGTTAAACGATCTGGGCGTTGCCTTTGACTATGTTCCGGGTATGTTCAGGCAGTTGAACCCGGCGAATGACTTGCGCGCCTACCGGTTTATACAGGATGTGGTCAATCAATACAAGCCCGATATTGTGCATACCCATGCAGCAAAGGCAGGTGCCCTGGGCAGGATGGCCGCATATTACAGTAAAAACAGGCCCAAAGCAATTATTCATACCTATCATGGCAATGTGTTCGAGGGCTATTTTTCACCACTTAAAACCCGGATTTTTTTATGGGTTGAGCGCTACCTTTGCAAGCTAAGCACAGTAATTATTGCCATCAGCGAAGTGCAAAAACGGGATATGGTAGAAAAGTATAAGCTGGCACCGGCGGAAAAAATCCACGTTATCAGATTGGGTTTTGATCTTCAGAAATTCCAGGATGACCGCACCGTAAAGCGGAAACAATTTCGTGATTTTTATCGGCTCAATTCTAATACTGTGGTAGTAAGTATAATAGGAAGATTAGCCCCTGTTAAGAATCACACTTTATTCATTGATGTTGTAAAATATCTTAAAAAGAAGGATCCTTCAATGAATATAAAATTTTTCATCATTGGAGATGGGGAATCGCGTGGCAGTATTATTTCCATGATACAAAATTATGGTCTGAGTTACTGTTTGCCGGAAGACGATAATTATGAGGCCGACATTGTATTTACCTCCTGGAGAAAGGATATTGATGTTGTAAACGCGGGTTCGGACATAATAGCACTAACTTCATTAAACGAGGGCACCCCGGTCAGTATCATTGAAGCAATGGCATCTGGCAAGGCTGTAATAAGCACCGATGTTGGTGGTATAAGGGATATAATATCCGATGGCAATAGTGGTATAATATCGGATGTAGATATATTTGCTTTTGCCGAAAATTTGTATAAATTAGTTGCTGATAAATTATTGAGGGACCATCTTGCAGCAAATGGAGAGGTTTTTGTACTAAATAACTATTCTTATAGAAGGCTCATTAAGGATATTGAGCAGTTATATAAGAATATACTGGCATAATAAATACATGCCTCAATAGTAGTATACACTAAACTCTTACACAAAAGGCTGAAATGGTAAAAATTTTAATTACGGGTGGGGCCGGTAATATCGGTAGTTCTCTTGCCGAAAAGCTAATTCAAAACAATAACTATTATGTTGTAATCGCTGATAATCTGTTAACCGGATCGTTGGATAAATTGCCCTATCCAGCAGCAAATAACCTTAAATTCATTAAATGTGATGTAAACAACTATCAAGACCTGGCTGCTATAATGCTGGCCCATGGATTCGATTACGTATTTCATTACGCTGCCATGGTAGGTGTTAAACGTACCCTTAATAACCCGATGGGTGTGCTTCGGGATATTGAAGGAATTAAGAACGTTTTATCGCTTTCTAAAAATACTTCTGTTAAACGGGTGTTTTATTCATCATCATCAGAAGTATATGGGGAACCGGTAGAATTTCCCCAAAATGAGCAAACAACTCCCCTAAATTCCAAGCTGCCTTATGCTATTGTAAAAAATGTTGGAGAAGCATTCTTTAAATCGTACAAAAAAGAATATGGTCTTGATTATACTATTTTCAGATTCTTTAACACCTACGGGCCTAAACAAAGTAAAGATTTTGTGGTATCCAAGTTTATATATGCAGCTGTGAATAATCATGATATAACGATTTTTGGAGACGGGTCTCAAACGCGTACCTTTTGTTATATTGACGATAATATTGATGCAACTATTGAAATTTTTGAACGCGGCATGTTTGTGAATGAGGTAATAAATCTGGGAAGTTCACTTGAGATTTCCATATTTGAGTTGGCGCAATTGGTGATTCGGGTAACGGAATCTTCGTCAAAAATTATTCATCTGGAAGCCTTAAAAGAGGGGGATATGACACGTCGTCAACCGGATAACTCAAAAATGAAGAAAGTATTGCGGCGCGATCTTATAACGATTGAAGAAGGGATAAAAAATATGATAAATATGCAGTTTAGCTCATTGGTTAATAATTAGCATGTTACCAGCCGTACTACTCCCCTTTAAGCCATTTCTGGCGTTTATTGTTTCTTTTTGTGCTTGCGTGATAATTATCCCCTGGGTGATTAAACTTGCAATTTATAAGAACTGGATAGTTGCGCCCCGAGCAGATCGCTGGCATAAAAAACCTACCGCATTGATGGGAGGGATAGGCATATTTATCTCCTACAGTATTGCACTATTCATATTTAGTTTCGAAAATTTAAGCTTGATGATCTATGCTGGCTGTTTGGGCATGTACCTTATAGGATTCTTTGATGATCTGAAAGAAGTAAAACCTGTAGTTAAGTTGTTATGCCAGTTGCTTTGCTCTTTTGCGCTAATTTATAACGGCTATTATTTTGGCGGAGGGTTATTGGGGTGGGCTGGTATCCCATTGACATTTATTTGGGTAATAGGTATCACTAATGCGATTAACCTGCTCGACAATATGGATGGGTTAGCCGCAGGTATAAGTACTATTGTGGCAATAATTACCGGCATATTAGGGATTTTAAATAACGAAGTAAATATTTCAATTATGGCATTTGCCATAGCCGGTTCAGCACTTGGTTTTCTGGTTTATAATTTTAAACCGGCACGAATATTCATGGGCGATTCCGGAAGTTTGTTTCTGGGCTTTTCATTGTCATTTTTAAGCATTGCGGTTCAAAAGAATAATGGATCGTCAACCGCGGTATTTGTTTTATTGATTCCAATAAGTTTGATGGCTATACCGATAATGGACATTACACTTGTAACCGTTAAGCGACTTATTGCAGGGCGACGCATAGATCAAGGCGGTAGAGACCATACATCGCACAGGCTTGTTGCCCTGGGATTATCCGAAAAAAAGGCAGTATTAACATTATATCTCATAAGCGCCATTTGGGGTTTGCTGTGTGTGTTAATATATAAAGTGAAGGTCAATAACCTTTTTCTTTGTATTTCTTTGCTGGCTATCTTTTCAACTGTTTTTTCTGTACTGCTTTCCAATGTCAGAGTTTATAATGACTCCGAAGAAAGATTAACTTATCTGCGACTAAAAGGGCGAAAGACCAGTAGTAAATTTTCATTACGGTTTTTCATGTTACATAAAAAATTGATAGTGGGTATTTGTACTGATATCCTCCTTATTTATGGTTCTTTCTTAGTGGCGGCAAATTGTATGCGAATTGAACTGGATGATAACTACATTGTTTTGGGCTTATTTATTTGCGTAAAGGTTTCTGTATTTTATTTTTCGAATTTATATAACCGATTGGTCAGATATATTGCTGTAATTGAGTTGTCGGGTTATTTTGCTGCAACATCATTGGCAACTATAATTTTGGGTGGTATTTTATTTTTTAAAGGTAAGATAGACGAATATTCCCTGTATTTTTTGATGGTTGATTTTCTACTGACATTAACCGGTATGCTACTTTCGAGGTTTGCTTACCGTTGGTTAAAGGAAATAATTGACAAAAGCAGGCAGTGTCAAAAGAAAGTGATCATTTATGGAGCAGGAGATAGGGGATATCTTTTAGTTAAGGAACTACTGCAAAATCAAAATTATGAATTAAAACCTATAGGCTGGATAGACGACGATCAATCAAAGCATAATATGTATCTCTATGGTTTTAAGGTACACGGAGGCAGTGATCGATTGGTGGAAATATGTAAAGCCACCGGAGCCGAGGTGGTGTTGATATCGGCAAATAGTATTGACCCCGACCGCGAAAATTATTTACGCATGATATTAGCGGATGAGAATATCGAACTTGGACGGTTTGCGATGGACATCTGCTTTAACAGCGTTATCCCAATGCGGTATGGCGTTTCCTGATCTAAAGAGTGGTAACTGGAGCCCCAATAGTCTGGACATCTTCTTCATCGTTTTACACGATACCTTGCACACTATCCGTTGATGCCTCTTGGGTTTTCGATAGCATTTTCACCAACAACAAAATGTTCAGTGTTATCAAAGTTCTTAATTCGTTTTAAGTAAAACGTATTCTTCCTTTTTTTGCCTTTTTCAAGAATAATAAATAGTCCAGCCATTAAGAAAGGTATTGCCGGAATTTTGTATCGTACCAACGTACCAAAATTACTTGTTGAAAATCCGATAGCAAACGAAAAAACCAGGCCGAATATGAGGCAAAACATGACAAGGGGAACCTGACCGATTACCCTGAACATTCCTTGAACACCATTTCTTAAAATTATAAGGGTTAGAATATACAAAATATATAAACTCTCGAGCGATGACAGCGCCATAAAAAATGTTTTTATTTCCCATAAAAACGGGCGGAAAATAACCGTAGTGATAGCCAAAGGAATTATCTCAACAACTTTTAAAGTCGACATATTGTCTGTAATGCCAATGTTTACAGTAGAGTTACTTCCAACCTGCTTATTGGCGTTAGATGCAGCTGCACTGCTTATTATTTCATTTGTCTTAAAATCCTTGTGTTGAGAGCCGATGACGTTAACTATATCATAACAAATGGCAGCTATCAGTATTAATAAAACGGGAAGCGCCATCATCCTTAAAAAGGGTATCTGAATTTTACTCCGATATTGAAAAAATATCCAAAATGTAAGGCTGGGCAGAAATGCCAGACCTATATATGCCTTAACAACCACTATTACAAATATACTGATGGTAACTATTATTATCGAAACCATTAGCCTTTTCCGCAATATAAATAGCATGTAGGATCCATAAAACAACCAGCATAACGCGGTAAAGGTAATGGTGTCTTTTAAAATACCCGACCCCCAAAAAAATATCGACGGCATAAACAAAAATGCTATTGCAAACTGCTTATGTAACTTTGGGTATATATGTACAAAAACCGTATATGCTCGCCATACTCCCGTAAATGAAATGGCTGCCAACAAGGCAGCACATGGCAAATACGTGTTAAAGGTTAATAATTGAAGTATGGATGTCACCCGGATAGGGAAGAAATTAGACTCATTGTAAGCAAAAAGAGTATCAGTCCAATTTACTTGACTTCTTAGTTGTAAAGTGGAGATTATTGGCTTAAACACCAGATCGATAAACGTATTTAAATCTGTTGAAAAATAATTAGAAACGATCTTCGAGTTTCTAAAGTACTGGAAAGTATCACCGCCGTTATAATAATATTGATAAATCAGGCCCAAACTAATTGCACCCAAAAGCTTTACTGAAAGAGCCGGAATATAATATTGATATATTGGATTTTTAGCAGCGTATTTCCTGTTGCGTTTAGTGTAAGCTACCATGTAGATAATAACAAGATAAACAGGTAATAAAATAAAATCTGTTATTTGTATAGAATTCATTTCTTAGCTTAAAGTGGTTCCGGGAAAGAGTGAGATATTTGCCCCAAAAGTACTTATTTTCATCTGATTGTATTGCCTCGTTATTATAGAATTAAGCTAAAAGTCAAAATCGTTTCAATCTTTCCTTGCCAGGGATAAATTACAATTGGCCATTAACTGGTTTAAAGCCGGTATCCAGGCTGCACCCTGTTTGATCGTTGTAATAACGCCGGAAATCAGGCTTTACGTTTGGTGCTATTATTGCTTATAGCACCTCGGCATCAAATTGCCAATGCAGTATTATATGAAGATTAAAGTACTTATAATTGAAGATGAACCGGTAATAGCAGAAATGATCAGCATGATACTCGAGGACGAAGGGTTTGAGGTGATCAGTTTAAGCGACACCGGCTGGGCAAGGTACAAATTACAGGCGAAAGAAGTAAGCCTTGTTATGCTTGATCTAAAGCTCAAAGGCGAAGGCGGGGAATCGATATGTAAGTATATTAAGACTCATCATGACCTAAAAAGCATACCCGTGATCCTGGTATCGGGCAGCGAGGATATTGAAGAAATTAAAGAAAAGTGCGGAGCCGACGACCTTATCCGGAAACCTTTTGAACTAAACCATTTTATAAGTAAGGTGCATGCGTATACGAGTATCATAAATTAAACGGCCCTTTTCAGCAACACCATTAATAGTTGGCTTACAAATGGCCATTTTCCCCCGGTCATTTTTATATCATTTTTTTTACGTTTTATTACGATAATCAGGCGGTTCAGGTTAGGCCTTATCTCAGCAGGCATAGTGGTCTCGCAATATTTACAAGCGGATTACCAAGAAAATTTTTGCGCCACTTATTTTAGCTGCCGATTATTCTAAGCCGGGCTCAAACATCGTGTCGCGATTGTTTCTGCTAAACGGTGATGATCGAAAGGGGTTAAAATGAAGAAAAAAGTTTTACTAGTCACCGGTTCTATGAACCAAACGCTGCAAATGCAGCAGATCGCCGAACAGTTACCCGAATACGATTGCTGGTTTAGCCAGATATTTACGGATAACCCCCTCGTTAATTTTTTGCTTGAACGTGTGCCATTGCTTGACGGAACCATCCTCGGCAAAAAGCACAGGAATATTGCCGAATCCTATCTGCGTAGTCATGATCTGAAAATAGATTACCGAGGCATACGCAACGACTACGATCTGGTGATTTATTGCACCGACATGCTGATACCAAAAAGGATGCAAAAAACCAGGCTGGTTTTTGTACAGGAGGGAATGACCGACCGTGTTACCTGGAAAAGCCGCCTGGTAAAAACGCTGGGCTTACCGGCGTGGTTTACCGGCGATACATCCTTAAACGGGTCTTCCAATGTTTGCGACATTTATTGTGTTGCTTCGCCCGGCTATAAGGTGCACTTTACAGGGAACGGCATACATCCGCAAAAAATATTGGTTACGGGTATACCAAATTACGACAATGTACGAAGCAGCCTTGTAAACGATTTTCCGCACCAGGATTATGTGATGGTTGCGACAAGCGACATCCGTGAAACTTTCCGCTGGGAAAACAGGAAAGCGTTCATTAAAGAGGCAGTAAGGATCGCCGCCGGCCGCCGGTTGCTTTTCAAGCTGCATCCGAACGAAAAAATGGAGCGTGCGGTAAGCGAAATAAAGAACTTTGCTCCTGCAGGTACTTTAATTTACCAGCGCGGAAATACATTGGAAATGATCGCCAATTGCATCGAACTGATCACTCAATACTCCACGGTTGTATATGCCGGCATCATCCTGAAAAAAAAGGTGCATTCCTATTTTGACCGCGATGTCCTTCAGCAGTTGAAACCCTGGCAAAACAACGGCTCCTCTGCAGCTAACATTGCGCAAACTTGCCGGAATTTTCTTGAATACAGTATGATCAGCATGAAACGCTATCACGCACAGGAAGATAGTCCTGTAGATGTAAGCGGATTATTGGATGTTTTGGATGAGCGATAAACTGCATTTTTGAAATGATAATCAATTATGGTTTTGATTGTCCTTGTTGCTCCAACTGGTCGTATAGGTAAAAAGGCTGGGCGTTAAACTTTTTCCAGTCCGCTGTTAATATTTCCTTAAGTCTTTGTTCTGACGCAGTCAGGTCAGTTTTTTTTGTGTAATATTTCAGCAGATTGTAACAAGTAGTAAATTGGCCTGCACCCACAATGGCTTTCAGGCATCCAGCCTCCTTTTGAAATTGGTCAAACCATAGTGTAGTCGGCATAAGCCGCGCCTGTTCCGCAATCATAATTAAATAATGACCAGGAGGTGGCTGGATTTCAGCAGGCTCGTTTCCCTTCGTAGAGCCATAGCTTAGCTCATCAGGCAATCCCTGATCCTGGTCGGCGTGCTGTTTGGCCAGGCTCAGATCATAAATTGCATTGCTTACAGTAATGGTTCGCAATTCCGCATCTGAATAAATCTTTTCGTAATATAATCGCCGGATCTGCTTCAGGTAAAGATCGTCGGCTAGTAAAAAAACAGATTTCAGCCGCGAGGTCACCATTTGTTTAATACGGCTATAGCGTATGGTGAGAAAGTAGTTTACATACGAAAAGAGCACCACAAGCCAGGTGCTTTTCTCTTTAAATGCCTTCCTTTTTTCGCGGTTTAAATAAAACGCGCCAGCCAGGTAAGCTGCCAAACTAAGTCCGGGCAATACAATAACATATTTCATCCACTCCGCCCAATTCTTCAATAATACCCAGGCCAATATCCCCACGAAAGCGAGACCAAGAATTTTGATACCATTAACAACCTGTTGTAAAGTAAAGTTATTATACCAGTTTCTCTTTTCCATCGGCAGGGTATAACCATCAACGAAGTAGCTCCCAACGTCCGTTACGATAACCAGGTCGAATCCTTTACCGACGCTTTTTCGTCGTGCATTTGATTTAAAAACACTGTCGATAGCCTGGTTATCCGCGACGCCGCCGTCCATCAGGCCAAAACGACCAGGTACCTTTTTAAACTCTTCGCTGGACAAAAGATCCCTCGAGGGGTCCTTAATGGTAAAGGGGTTTGCCTTCAGCGAAATACTGCGCCCTAAATGCTCGCGGGTTAGGGCGCCATACGCAAAATCGTCAGGAAAAATGACAGGCTCAAATCCACCGGAAAAACAGGAAGAACAGGCCATGATGTCGCCTAACAGCAATTGGCCCCCAACGTCCGGGTCGTTAAAATAAATGTAATAATTGCCGATCCTGCCGGAAGGCAAATGCTTGTTCTGTGATTGAAAACGGAAGCTTAGCCCATTGGTAAATTCCGTGGCATTTACACAAACGTCTTCCAGATGAGGGATGACTCCTGGTGCAGGCTCATATAGGTGTTTAAAGGTTGCATGACCAAAAAGCTCATCATAGGCAATGGAGAAACCATTGATCAGGTTTCTGCTTTTGTCATCCCGGCCATTCCATTTTTCTTTCGACTTTAAAATTTTAAATACATTACTGATGAGGTCCTCGCCATTCATGGCTTGCAGGGCCTTCTGATAAGTTGGTAGAAATCCCCCGCCTCGTGCTACTGAGAGACTATAAAAAATATTGGTTAGGCTGCCGCCGGACGTAGAACCTATAAATTTGACATTTTGAATCAGCCGTTTACCGTCGATTTCAACCTCGTTGAGATATGAGAGGGCACCCAAGGAAAATGCCGCGGCACGGAACCCGCCACCTGAAAAAGCCAATGCAATATTTTCCATTTAACCAAGATTTAGGAATAACAAAAATGTCGTCAACGCACTATATTCATGCAATCAATCTGGTTCTTTATCCAAACAACACACGATCCATACAATGCAGGTCGTTAGGATCGAAGTACCTTACCGCCCAGCTATCGTTATTATACAGCGTTAGCGGCGCCGTATCAATCGTTGCCGCCATAGCCGGCGTATTATCACTTCCCTTAACGGCGCCTGGGGCACTGGCGGCTTTTGGGGCCATATTCGCATTGCGGAAATCAAAATGATCAACCAGAGCCACGGCTTCGAGCGCAAAAACAGTTGCAATATCTGTGTCGTTAATCTGGATCAGGTTATCGCCATTCTGTTCCTCGCCGCCCAGCGCCAAATTTGAAGAGCCGCACCAAACCACGGCGTTATCTGTATTAAAGTCGCAAATGATAAACTTATGATGTATCTGGTGCCCCATGTTAATAGAATGTTCTTTATCAAATGGGGGCGGCAAAATAGTTGTTCCGGGCTTACCACCAACCAATACCCCGGTTTTATTGCCGGGCTTATATAATGAAATGCCCCCCGGCGCATCTGAAATGCCATAGCTGAATATATTCTGATTCTGATGAATATTTTGAAGTGCGGGGAACACCGGCCCGCTGCCTGCCGAGATATCCATTACCGCAAAAAGCACGCTGCTCGTCGCAGCTTTGACCCGGGCAGCTACAGCATCCAGCGTCGACTCTGCAACGCCGGCAGGATGCGGTGAAAAGGTAACGCTCATCTTCGGCAAACCAAGCTGGTTAAATGAAAAAGGAGCTGCGGCCAATGCGGAGGTATTAAATTTTTCGGATACACCATCGTTCCATGCGTCATTAAATACCTTGGAATAAAGGTCGGCAACGTTGGCATTATTAAAAACCACCACGTGATTGGAGTTCACATACATGCCTGTTACCGAAAAGTTGGTTGAACCCGTGAGCACCTTTAGCGGTTGCTTATTTTTATAAACAATAAATATCTTATCGTGGGCAAAACGGCCGAACTTCCCGCGTAAAATTGCCGCCGGAGCTTTGGTAACGGTATTAAACTTTTGTTCGAATGCATCTTCGGGAACCCCCGGGCCATGATGAAGGGGCGCATTGTCTAATATAACCCGCACCCTGCCTGAAGCAGCCAGGTCCAGCAGGATTGTCACCAGGTCGGGCTCATTCAGGTCATATGCAAAGACATCCATAGTCAATGAACTGTCCTGAACAACAGCATCGAGGATTTCAAAAATCCTTTCGCGCGCGGTGAAGCCCGACCATTGATACTCCTGCAGGAACGTGTACGTTTGGCCGGCCGCATTTGTCCCGGCGGTTCCCCCGGTGTCAAATTGCAAATCTTTTCCTGCCGGACGAAACTGCGCCTTCAGGCCAAAGCGATGCGTAAACGCCTGCGATTGCGTGAAGCCCCGGGTAAAACCCAGCTGTACCTGGCTCGTTGCAAACGGTACCACCTGCACTTCTACCGAAACGCTTAATGACGGATCGATAGCTGTTAACAGCCCGTTATTAAAATAGCGCGGCGTAATTGTGTATGTGTAAGCTCCATAGAAAACGGTTTCTCCCTGGTGAAACGAACCCGGCACGTGCAGCCACCTGAACTTTTGTATCGGCGCATTGGCCGAAGAGTTGGGACTGGTTTCGGATGCAACGGTTGCATTTTTACCGCCAGGCAATACCAGGTTATTAAAAAGGTAGTAGGCCGGTTTCCCGTGAGGCTGAACCTGTATGGAAAAACCCGCCAGGTTAGTTGCCTTTTTACTATCAGTAAAATTAAAGGCCAATAGGGTTTTAGCATCGCCCTGCCAGGCTTTGACTGAAAAGCCAACCGGATTAGTGCTTTGTACAAACATGATAAGGTTAATTAAGCGGAAATAAATAACACACGATTAAAATAAAATGATTACCTAAAAGTATGATGAATAATAGATAAATAACAGGGTGTTTTCACGGTATTTTTAACCGTATTTAAACTAGGTGTCAAAACTGCCACCTCCCAACCCCGGTCAGGCGTCTTTCGCTTGACCATAAACAATTTGAGCGTCCACGCTCAAATAAAGAAAGCCCTCAAAAATTAATCTGAGGGCTTTTCGTGGTATCAGTTGAAATCGAACCAGCGACACAAGGGTTTTCCGGATGCAGGTTTAACCGAGCGCTTGTATTAACTCCGGCGCTTATTGCTCCGCATCAGGGTAATCAGCACCCAGGGAAAGGTCTTTCCAGTAGGTAAAGTTTTCTTTAAGGGTTTCTGCCTTCTCTACAGCAAGATCATAGGCCATTTTGCCCAATACCAAACGGAGATAGGAAGCGTCAGACTCAATCGCCTTTATAATAGCTTCACATGCCCTTATCGGGTCTCCTTTTTGTTTACCGCTTCCTTCCAGGCTAATTTTCATCCGGGCATCTACGGTATCCATATAATCTTCAATTTTAACCGGCGTACGGCTGGTCGAGCGGCCTGCCCAGTCCGTACGGAAAGGCCCTGGTTCTACTACCAGTACTTTTATCCCCAGCGGACCTACTTCTTTAGCTAACGATTCGGATAAACCCTCTACCGCAAATTTGGTAGCGTGGTAAAAGCCGGTTGCGGTAAAACCAACAAGACCGCCAATGGATGAAAAATTTAAGATATGTCCGTGCCGTCTTTTACGCATACCCGGCAAAGCAGCCTGTATCACGTTAACCAATCCAAAAAAATTGGTTTCAAATTGCGCCCGTATTTTTTCTTCCTCGGCTTCCTCTATGCTGGTGAAGTAACCATACCCGGCATTGTTTACCAATACATCAACTTTGCCAAAGGTTGTTTCCGCCTTGCTGATGGCGCTTGCAACCTGCGCTTTATCGGTTACATCCAGTGGCAGCACCAGCGCAGCGCTTTCGTAACCGTCGGCCAGGTCGGCAACGGTTTCAATTTTTCGTGCAGTAATTACCGCGTTCCAGCCTTTACTTAATATTATTTTAGCCAGTTCTCTTCCAAATCCTGTGGAGCAGCCGGTGATAAACCACACAGGAGCGTTCGTTCTTTCCATTTTTTTTAATTTAATATTTGATAACAATGCTTCAGTTAAACAGTTGTTTTTTGAAAGCGTGAAATTCCCAAACGGGGCGTACTTTAACATCACATGGCTGTAATATTTGAGCAACAATAATGGCGACAAATTGTAAAATAGCCAGGTGTACCGCGCTCTTGAACAGCGTCTTTTTAAACAGTACATGCCGGGTCATTTAGTTACCAATTATTAGGTGTGCCGGGTGTCTCATTTATTGAGAGAGATACAGCTGATACAGCGTACCACCCGGTACAGGTGGACACACCTGAATACAGTTGAACACACTGACAAAACATTGTCACCGTTTTTACTAAACCTTTGTCGCTCGATTATTACTTTATTAAATCAAAAGAGGAATGAGTTTAACGATATTCGACGTTTTTCCTTAACTGGTTACTTTCCATTTGATAGTTTGGTATTTGGATTACGAGATCTCCCAAAGATCAGGTGTGATTTTGGTTTCTTTCCAATCCCCTGCATCGTAATGCCAGTGATGGCTCCGGCCAATTTGCATACCCGTATACTGCCGGTCGCCAAATGTTTTATAACGGTTATAGCCAGCTAATAAGTTTTTTTTTTCTGCCTATCCTGCCCGCCTCTTTATCGGCCGATTTGGTTTTGGTGCTTTTTATTTTCTTTTCCATAAGGAATAGTATTAATGTTCTATTTAATGATCCGCGCTGCCTGCGTCGAATTTAGCCTTTCAAGTACCTTGAATTTTTTACCGGCCTGGCGGTTATAGTTTTTGAAAAAATTTTCCAGCTGCTTCATAATCCCTTCAGGCAAATCGTCAGCTTCATTGATCGTAATAAATTGCTGCGACACATCGGGAATAGCCAGGAAACGGTCGTTCCGCATAGTTTTGCCATCACGTTCAGTTTGCTCGGCTTTTATAGCCCCTATTATTCGGCAGTCAATAACACAGCCTGGAAAACTGGCCATTTCCGAAATAACAATAATATCCAATGGGTCGCCGTCCTCACCCTTTGTTCCCGGAATAAATCCAAAATCAAACGGAAACACCAAACCCGCGGGTAGTATTTTACTTACCTTAAACTGCTTGAGCTTAGGCTCGTAGTCGTACTTGTACCCGCTTCCTTTTGGGCATTCAACGATGGCTGATATTGTTTTCAATATATATTAATTATCGTCCGACGGGATTAAACACTGGGCTTAACTCGTCGATTAGCAGCCTGGCTGATCGGTCTACTGTCTGCATTACAATTTCTTCGGGCGATCCGGAAAAAACTTCACGAACGGGTACCTGTTTCCCGTTGATCAGGGTGTGAATAAACATGGTACCCACCGGCTTTTGCGCGTTCTCACTGCCTCCCGGCATCGTCAACCCGGTTATTGCAATATAAATATCAGCTTTAATAAAATTTTTCAGCCGGTTAGCCATTTCAGCTGTCACTTCAGCCGATTCCGGCGTATATTTTTTTACCAGGTCTTCCGGAACGCCCAAAATATCCTGTTTGATACAGGCATCATAGCAAACTATTCCGCCCTTTAGTATCTGGCCGCAATCGGGTATCAGCGCAAATTCAGCCGACAACCGGCCCGCCGTTGCGCTTTCAGCAAATGCAACGGTTAACTTTTTATCGGACAATAATTTACTGCATTGCGCTATTAATTGAGATGGCATAATTTATTGGTTTACATGCAGTAACAAGCAATACTTAATGTTAGTTTTAGCTTTCTTCCATCTCGGCGTTAGTTGCCGGTGGTTCTTCTTTTGTCGCCGTGCTTGAAGGTTTGTTTAACAGGCCGTATGCCAGCCCGGCAAATACCGCGAACACGATATGGGCAGGAACCAGTTGTAAATAATATTTATCGAAGCTGAGCCGCGGGGGCAGCGGGTGCATTTTAAAAGTGGTTTTCCAGATGGCTACTGCTGCAAGGCCGCTGATACCGCCCAGTATCAGGTTATTTTTAAAGGAAGGTTTTAATCTTTTCCTGCGCCAAAGCCAATCATAGGCAGTTGAGAATAACAAGCCTACCCCGTAATGGGCCGACCAGCCGATCAGTTGATTCTCCCTCTTATTTATAGTCGGCAAAAGCCGGTTAGCAAGTTGTCCCAATCGTTCGGGTTCGCTAAAGTTTTCCTTTTCAACCGCCGAAACGGCGTAGCTAAAAGCCGTCATAAAGGTGGTGCCGCTAATGCCCGCAAATAATATTTCTTTTGCTTTCATAATTATTCAGTTGCCGGGGCCAGTTCGATATGCTGCAGATCAACAATTGCCGGCCCCGTTAATACTCTTCCGTTTATATCATACCTTGCACCGTGGCAGGGGCAGTCCCAGCTTTTTTCTTCCGGGTTCCAGTTAACGATGCATTTGGCATGGGTACAAACCGGGTTAAGAGTGTGAAAATTTCCTTCATCATCCCGGTATGCAGCTACTTTTTTGCCATCTACTTCAACCACCTTACCGCTCCCGGGCGCTATTCTTTTCAGCGAGTCGGTATCTTTTATTGATAGTCTGTCCGCAACAAAATGATAAGCTACATCCGCGTTCTCTTTTACGAACTCGCTGAAACCTGCCACAGGTTTCAATCGCGACGGGCTGAATATCTTTTCGTATTTACTGCCATTGTTTAAAACCAGGTCGCTTAAAGTTTTTCCTGAAATGGTACCAAGCATCATGCCATTGCCGTTAAACCCCGTGGCGCAATACACGCCCTCGCTGGCATCAGGCATCTGGCCGATATAGGGAAAACCGTCAACAGGAATATAATACTGCGACGACCACCTGTATTTTACAGATGACACCTGGTAATGCTTCCTGATATATTTCTCCAGGTCATCAAACGCTTTTTCCGGATCGTCGTGCCCTGTTTTATGGTCGTTTCCGCCTGCTATCAATAATTGCTGCCCATCAATATTGTGCGTACGGTAATAGTGATAAGGCTCCTGCATGTCGTAGATCAGCGCGTCGGGGTAGTTATTTCCTTTTAGCTTTACGCCCAATACATAGCTACGGTAAGGCGCGCAGCGGAAATTCAATGAGGTTAACCCCGGCGGAATATGCGTGGCATAAATGACCTTGCGCGCCCGGATAACCAGGGGCCCGGCTTTTGCCATGTGTATTTCTTCAACATGTTCAAGACCCTCGATCTTGGTATTTTCAAGGATCACACCTTTGGCTTTTATGAATTCCTTAGCCAGGGCAGTAACATACTTTATCGGGTGAAACTGTGCCTGTCCTTCCAGTACGACTGCCTTTTTGTAAGTCAGCGGGGTAGGGACACCTTCGGTGTAGCTAATATCCACACCTGCCTTTTTTGTTCCTTCGTACAGTTCATCCAATTCCTTTACTTCATCATCATTTTCGGCAAAAACGTAACCTTTTTTCGGCTCAAAGTCACAGTCGATCTTGTAGGTTTTTATATTTTCCTCAATAATGCTTTTACCCTCGTTAATGGCATCTTTAAACAGTTGGGCGCCTTCTTCGCCGAAAGCGCTTTCGGCTTCAGCATAGGTTGTGTCGGCAAAGGTATTGATATGCGCGCTGGTGCCGCCGGTTGTGCCAAAACCAACGGTGTGCGCCTCAACTACCAGGCATTTTCTGCCTGCTTTTTGAAGCAGCAGGGCAGTAGTCACACCGGTAATTCCAGCCCCGATAATCAATGCATCATACGTTTCAGTGGTTACATTGGCTGAATTTAACGACACCGGCGATTCATTTAGCCAGGGGCTTTGTAAGTCGCCATCCCGGGGTGCCGCGACAGGCTTTCCCGAAGTCGAACTTGATTTCTTACTATCTGCTGTTTTTATACTTTTCATAGAATAGGATATAGACTCTATACAAAAATCCGGTGATCCTGTTTTGCAAAATGTGTTTTATGATACAGCCTTTTTTATAGTGTTCGCTTTTGGTAAGTACGAACATCGCGAACTGTCGCGAACGACCCCGAACACCCGCGAACACGCCATGAACATGTCGCGAACGCACCCGAACACCCGCAAACACGCCACCTATATAAAATAATATTGAGTGATCATATTGGACTAACATGGTTCACGCACATTATCTTTATACAACAAAATTAAGGCAATCCCAAATTAGCAATCTAACAATATAACAATACGATGTTTTACCGCAGGATTTAGTTTGATCGGGAGGATAGGGAAAATGGAGATTGAATCTATAGAACGTCAATCTTCTATTTTTTTATTAAATTACCCCCAACTTAAACCAAACTGCACATCAGGTGAAAAAACACTATCTACTGCTCATCACATTGATCTTTAGTGGTTCATGGGTGTTTGCGCAGCAAAACTGGCCCTCTGTTATTGAGATCAAGGCCGACACCGCGATCAGCCAAAATATCGATGATAAATACTGGCAGCTGCTGGAAGACCCATCCGGAAAATTAACCATTAACCAGGTGAGCAGCCCGGCTTACAACGCAAAATTTCATATCAATGCAACACGTACGAAAGGGTACGACTATCATATCGACACCTATTGGCTGCGGTATCGTTTCAAAAACATACTTAACCGCCCTGTAAAGCTCACTGTCCGTGAAAATGTCGCATACGCATGGATATATATTTCGCAGCCAAACAATAAATGGAAGGTGCAAACAACCGGCGAATTTGTGCCATGGAGCAAGCGCGATGGATTGAAACGTATAAAGCAACTTGTGGTTGAACTAAGTGCGGGACAGGAAATTACGATATATGAACGCGATATTTTTGATTTCAGAAACTATAAACCCCAGTTTTTCCAATTTAGCATTGGTTTCGCCAATCCGGTAATTAATAAATCATACGTAGATAACGACAGCGACTATTACGCCACAATTATTTATTCGGTAGTAATGGGCGTACTGCTGCTTGCTGCCTTAACCAATTTGTTGTTTTTTAGAATTGTACGCGAAAAGGTTTACTTGTATTTAGCCTTTTTTGAATTGTTTTTCGGTTTATATTATTTTACAAACAGCACCGAAAATATAATTCTTCGAGAACATCGATATCTGAACTTCTATGTACCTATTGTAATTCTGATCGTTGCATTTTTTTCGATGATGCATTTCATCCGGCATTTTTTATCAACGAATATTCATACGCCGAGATGGGATAAAGTGATGGTCGGCTTGAGTTATCTGCAGATATTGGCTTGGCTTGCTATTTTATTGCCTTCATACTGGAGCTACCATACGTATGTAGTGATAAACCTGGTTACCAGTGTAATAATATATACTTATATGTCCTTTGTTCTTGGCACTCTGCTGTTTTATATCCCCGGGAGCAAGGGATACATACGGACAGGCATTTTTGCTGCATTGCCGTGTTTGTTCGTTTGGGGCGTTGGTTACTTCTTTTTGTTTATAAGTAGCGAATTGAACGATCTGTATAAGGTCCCTTTTACAAAAGCTTTCCTATGGTTTCATTCATGGAGTAATGTCATCATGCTGATTTGCTTTTTTTGGCTGGTTGCCGTGTTTTCGCGCATTTTGTTCAGGCGTTTCCGGGACCTGCAGCAAATGGTTTTGCAGTCCTCCCTGGATAAAGAACGCTTAGCCAAAGAAAAAGAGATCGAGCGCAGCCAGCTCATCGAACAGCAAAATGCCGAACTGGAGCGGCAGGTGGAGGCACGTACCGCACAGCTGAAAAAATCAATCGACGAATTAAAAACCACCCAGCAGCAACTGGTTCAATCCGAAAAGCTGGCTTCGCTGGGCGAGTTAACAGCGGGCATAGCCCACGAGATACAAAACCCACTCAACTTTGTAAATAATTTCTCAGAAGTGAGTGTTGAGCTTACATCTGAACTTAAAGAAGAATTAAAGAACGGGAACACCAAAGAAGCTGCCGTTTTAGCGGATGACATTGAACATAACCTCGAAAAGATCATTCACCATGGTAAACGCGCGGACGGTATTGTGAAGAATATGCTGCAGCATTCGCGCAACAACTCCGGCGAGAAAAAGCTTACAGACGTAAATGCCCTTGCAGACGAATACATGCGGCTGAGTTACCATGGCCTGCGTGCGAAAGATAAATCCTTTAATTCGGCAATGGAAACCCATCTGAACAGCGACTTGCCCCAAGTAAATGTAGTACCACAGGACATCGGAAGGGTATTGCTGAATTTGTTCAACAACGCATTTTACACGGTTCATCAAAAAAAGAAACAGCACCCTGAAGGATATTTTCCCCTAGTGACATTAACCACATCAAAGAAAGATAGCTTTATTGAGATTGCGGTAACCGACAATGGAAATGGCATCCCCGAAAGTATAAAGGATAAAATTATGCAGCCGTTCTTTACCACCAAACCTACCGGGGAGGGAACGGGCTTGGGGTTATCATTGAGCTACGATATTGTGGTAAAAGGGCATGGTGGAAGCATATCTGCTGGCAGTACAGAAGGTCAAGGTTCAGAATTTATAATTAAATTACCGCTTTAATTGTGTTTATGAGGAGTTCGTTGTTTGTTTTTTTCCTGGTACTATTCATAAACCCGGTTTGGGCGCAAAAAATAAATGTTGACAGCTTAACCCAGGTAGCGCTATCGAGAGCCGGTAGCGCCCGATCAAGCAGCACAATTAACCGGGATAGCTTATTCAGGCTTTTGCCTTCAACCAAATCTCCGGCAGGACGGATAAAAATAATTTACGACATACTTTATAATTATGGTTCATTAAATCCAAACCAGTCTTTAATATACCACAAAAAGATTTTAAGCTTTGCTCAAAATACTCACGATCATGTATGTGAGGCAGTAATTACAGCTGAATTAGGTTTTTTAATCGTCCAGGGCGGCGATTATGTGGAGGGTAACAAAACCATTTTTAAAGCTTTAAAAATGGCTGAAGAAACAGGCAACAGCGAAGCAATCGGCATTGTTTATAATAATTTAGGGGTTTGTGGCACAAATATTAGTTTGAATAAGATTTATTTTCAAAAAGGGCTGTGGTTTTCAGATGCGGGGCAGGATTATGTTTTTGCATGTTACGACTTAGGAGGGTTAAGTTATACATATTCACGTCTGCATCAGCCTGATTCCGCGAAATTCTTCATGTTAAAGGCTTATGATCTTGCTGTCAGAAAAAAAATAGATCAGTTGATGCCAAGTTTGTTGGTCGGTATTGCAGATTTTGTGAAAGATAAAGGGCGCCGGCTTCAAATTTATCAACAGGCGCTCAATATGCCTGCAACCCGGAATAATGCGGAAATTATGGGGGGGCTGTTGTGTTATCTTTCTTATTTTTATTTCAAAGAAGAAAAAAGGGATTCTGCTTTATATTACGCGAAGCGGGCATACGAGAATTCAAGGGATCAATTTTATATACACCGAATTGACGCAGTCGACTTGTTGTCCAAAATATATCGTAAACTCAATTCGGATAGCGCCCTAAAATATACGCTACAGTATAATGTTATAAAAGACAGCACGTTAAATTTTAAAAAAATTGAGCAATCACAATCACTGGCCTTTGCAAACCAGCAGCGGCAACAAACATTAGAGCAGGAGAAGGCTGCATATAAAAATAACCTGCGCTTTTATATGCTTTTATGTGTGATAATGTTCCTGTTGGTAATTGCTTTCATTTTCTGGCGCAATAACAAACAAAACAAACTGGCAAAGGCGCAGATACAACACACGCTCGACGAGCTTAAACTAACCCAGCAGCAACTCATCCAGTCCGAAAAAATGGCTTCATTAGGGGAGCTTACGGCCGGCATAGCCCACGAGATACAGAACCCACTGAACTTTGTAAACAACTTTGCCGAGGTAAATATTGAGTTACTTGATGAAATGGAAACGGAGTTAAAATCGGGCGACAAAGAAGAAGCTTTAGCTATTGCATCCGACGTTAAACAGAATTTGGAAAAAATTCGTCACCATGGTCAGCGAGCCGACGGCATTGTAAAAGGCATGCTGCAGCATAGCCGCGCCAGTAGCAATACAAAAGAGCCAACCGACGTAAATAAATTGGCCGATGAGTATTTACGCCTGGCTTACCATGGCTTAAGGGCAAAGGATAAAAACTTTAATGCCGAACTGGAAACTAATTTTGACCCTAAATTGCAACCGGTGAACTTAGTCCCGCAGGATATTGGCAGGGTGTTGCTGAACTTGTTCACTAACGCTTTTTATGCTACCGAACAAAGGAAAAAACTTGCAGCGGGAAATTATAGCCCGGTTGTTAAAGTAAGTACCGCCAAAATCGGGGATAACCTCGAAATAAAAGTTAGGGATAACGGGAATGGCATCCCTGAAGACATAAGAGATAAGATCATGCAACCGTTTTTTACGACCAAACCAACCGGGGAAGGCACCGGGTTAGGCTTGTCGATGAGCTATGATATTGTGGTAAAGGGGCATGGCGGCAGCATACAGATTGAATCAAATGAAAACGAATACACCGAGTTTATTATCCTGATACCCATATAGTTTAACTAAAAATATATAAATTGACCACCATGAAAATTTTAGTAGTTGATGATGAGGCTGACATCCAACCATTATTTATACAGCGTTTTCGCCAGGAGATAAAACACGGCGATTTTGACTTTTCCTTTGCCCTCTCGGGAGAGGAGGCTCTCGTTTATCTTGAAGAAAATCATTCGGAAGTGGTGCTTATATTATCTGACATTAATATGCCTGGTATGACTGGTATTGAGCTGTTGTCGCGTATCAGGCATGCTTACGCGGAGCCGCCTCCGGTGGTGATGATGATAACTGCGTATGGTGATGAGGAAAACCGTAACCAGGCAATGCAAAACGGTGCAGATGAATTTTTAACCAAACCATTGGATTTCAATTTATTAAAAGAAAAACTTAAAACCTTTTTACACTAAACTGATGGCTAAAATTTTAGTAGTTGACGACGAGGCAGATTTGGAGCTGCTGGTCAAGCAAAAGTTCAGGCGCAAAATAAGGGAGAATGTGTACGAGTTTATTTTTGCTCAAAATGGCGAGGATGCACTGGAAAAATTGATTGAAAATCCGGATGTGGATGTATTGCTGAGCGATATTAACATGCCGGTTATGGATGGTTTAACTTTGCTAACCCGGCTGGCCGAATCGAACCCGATACTAAAGGCGGTTATGGTTTCCGCCTATGGCGATATGCAAAATATCCGAACGGCCATGAACCGCGGCGCTTTTGATTTTGTTTGCAAGCCGGTTGATTTTGAGGACCTTGATGTAACTATTGAAAAAACTTTACAGCACGTGCTGCAGGTACGGTCGACGTTAGAGGCGATCAAGGAGAACAACATACTGAAAATGTATGTTGATGAAAACGTGCTGAATTTTATGACCAGCAAGGAATTTGAAAAAAGCCTGCTTGAAAATGAGACGGTAGAGGCGACGGTTATGTTTATTGACATCTGCGGATTTACAGCTATTACCGAAAACGTGCCGGCTAATGTGGTTGTAAATATCATTAACCGTTTGTTCGATAAAATAGTGCAGGAGGTTATTTCACAAAAAGGCCATGTCGACAAATTTATGGGCGATGCAGTGATGGCTGTTTTCAGGGGTAAATTTCACTTAGACAGGGCTATCGACGCCGCGCTTGCTATAAGGGAACAGCTCAAGTCAGTTGAAGAGATCGTTTCCGGAAAAAAGGTTTTCAAGCCGGAAGTATCTATTGGGATCAATACGGGCGAAATGGTTTCCGGGAATATTGGCTCCGCTTCATTAAAGCGGCTTGATTATACTGTTATTGGCGATGCCGTAAACTTAGCCCAGCGTTTGCAGTCGACTGCTAAAGCAGGCCAGATCATTATAACGGAAGAAGTATATCACATGGCTAAAGAATCTTTTAAATGCGAGAAAATAGGGGAGGTTAACTTAAAAAATAAAGCCAAACCGATTGTGATTTACGAGGTAATGGAATAAGCGCTTAATTGCGCATCAATTATCAGGAATGCCTGGCCCGGCGCTTAAGTACCCCGCCTGCAGCTTCCTTAATTGAACTGGTGAATATAAAAGCCTTTTCATCAATTTCGTGTACCATATTGCGCAGTCGCCTAACTTCTAACCGCGTAACAACTGTAAATATAATATCAACCGGCTGGCTAACTTCAAAGCTGTCCTTTAAAAACCCGCGCTCACCTTTGTATACGGTAATCCCTCTCCCTAAATCCATCACCAGCCGCTCCTTGATGATCTCATTTTGACCGGAGATAATAGTTACCCCAGTATACTCCTCCAACCCTTCGATGACAAAGTTTATTGTGCGGGAAGCCGAGTAATAGGTGAGTATAGAGTATAAAGCTGTCGGCAGCCCTAATTTAATCGCCGCGACCAGAAAAATAACGATATTAATACCAAGTATTATCTCACTGATAGTAAAACTTATCCGTTTCCCGGTATATAAGGCCAATACCTCAATACCATCTAGCGCGCAGCCGCCACGTATAGCCAGGCCAACACCAATGCCCATAAAAACCCCGCCGAATATCGATACCAATAACTTATCCGAAGTTATTTGGGGGTAAGGTATAAAATGCAGGCAAAGACCGAGGCAAATAACGGCTGCAAGTGTTTTGAAAGCAAAGGCCCGGTTAACCTGGAAAGCACCTGCTATGATAAAAGGGACGTTAACAAGAACGATAACGTACGCAATGTTAAATTTATAAAGCTCGTGTATAAGTAACGAGATACCTGTAACCCCGCCATCGAAAAATTGGTTAGGGACAAGGAAACTTTTGAGCGCAAATCCGCTGAAAAGCACACCTAATACGGTATAAATAGTATCACTTAACCATACTGGCATTACGGTTTTTTTCATTGCTGCCTTAATTTATAGTTTCGCTTTGATCAATTTTAAATTTTTATCTTTTTTAGCTTCGCGGAGCGCCCGGGATGTGTTTGTAAAATAGCGGTGATTTTCCATAAATGCCACCTGGATCTGATTCCACTCCCGGTAAGAAGATACTACGCCAAGCAACGATAGCTCTGAAAATAGTTTATCGCTGATGAACTCAAAATCATCCCGTCCAAGATAGTCTAAATCTGCATCACTTAAAATTTCCCCGGTATGATTTTTGGGTTGCTGGGGTATTTTAGTCGCCATAATGATAGCGCACACCTGGTTAATTTCATCCGGCTTATAACCAAAATCGGGCAATATTTCGTGCGCCAGCCTGCACGATACGTCTTCGTGACCTATTGTGCACTCCAAAAAACCGGTGTCATGAAAGCAGGCTGCGGTAAACAGTAATTTTTTTTCATGATCTGCGATCTTTTCCAGCCCGGCAAGTTCTATTGCAACCGCGTATACATCCTGTGTATGCCCAACGTTGTGATAATGGAGATAATCGGGCAGCTCTGTTTTTAACTTATTTAAAATATACGCGCACGCCCGGTCTAATTCCATTTTAAAGTTAGTTGCTGGGCCTAATATATTAAATGTTTTATAATCGCCCTTAAAAAGGTTTAGGCCTGTTAGTAATTCTTTATATGAGTACGGTTTTTGAGATATAAACGACTTTAAATAAAAAAACCCTAAGGATATTCCTTAAGATCTTTTTGGTATTCTGCGCCCTGTAAGCGAAAGGTCTCCTTTGCACCATTAGCGGACTTCGTCCGCCGTAGTTCGCTTCGGCGAGCGAAGGCGGAGAGAAAGGGAACAACTGCGAATAAGTTGTGTGCTCTAAACCACCACTTTATATTTTCGAATCTCATTAGGTCATAGAATAGGTCACCATCAAAATAAACTAAAAATCGCTACTGCTTATTAAGTAATATAGCAATATATTTGGAAATTAAAATCCTATTCCGAACAAACATTTGATAGCCTGCGGCCTTGGCCTAAAAAGTCCTTTTATTGATTGAATAATGTTTTGTCAATTCCTGTAAATCCCCTTTGGAAATATTTTTATTGTATTAGTAGTTTAGATTCCCATCTGAGATTGATATATCGGTAGCACAACTAAAGGCGTAGATATGGTGTAATCATAGACTTAAATTGTCTCCCACATTCGAGTCCCTACCTCCTGCAAGGCTATCACAGTTGAAAGAATAGAATTAATATCTTTTTGATACCTGTTCTATTTCCTAGTTCTGGACAATCAACAAGGCTCATTTTTTGAACTTCTAACATCAAAAATAAATAGCCGGATTTGGACGATCCCATTAAAATATTTGGTTTAGATATATCCTTCTTAGTTAGATAATTATAACAATCGCGTGATTAACCAACACGCAAAGTAAACATACGTTAGTAAATTACTGAAAATACCGTGTTTTCACGGTATCTATATCAAAAAAATGTTTTTACTATTGTCTTGACAACGCAATTTATATTGCTTGTCAAAACATTTTTTAACCTTAACTCACCTTAATCACAACATTATGAAAAATTTTCCTGTGGCGTTTCCATCGCCTCCCAACAATTAATATTCTCGGTAAAACGGTCATTTTTTCAACCCGGATGCTTTCATATTGGTGAAAAGCATGCTTTACGACATGCAACCCCTTTGCAGTTAATTTGAACCCATGAAAAAAATCTCTATTACACTCATCGCAGTAATTGTACTAATGCAGTTTGGTCACGCCCAATGGACAACCAGCGGCAGCAATATTTACAACACTAATACCGGCAATGTTGGTATTGGCACAACAACACCGAGTCAAAAACTGGTTGTGATCGGCAATGCCAATGTTATCGGGCAATTACGGGCAGACCTGGGTGCAACTGGTACCAGCCTGGTCGTAACTGGGTCAGGTTCAAATTTTCAAATTGGCCACAACGGTACTTCGCATGTCCAGGTGTTTAACTCCAGCGGCGGTGCTATTCAATTCAACAATTACCTAAATGCTGTTACACTTTTTCATATTGACGGCGGCGGTAATGTCGGCATTGGCACTACCACACCCGTTGATATTTTTGAAGTATCAAAAAGCTCTACGGCAAAATTTAAGATTTTCACACCTACAAGCTATACCTATCCCACAGATTTTAATACCGGAGTTATCGGATTAGGGTTGTCCAGGAGCGATGGTGTTTATACAGCTGGCATCTATTCATATACTTCTGCTTCCAGTAATGATAATGTCGGCATCGGTTCAAGAAGCGACATCGTATTTCTTTCTGGCAACGGCGCCTTGGGGCAACAACCCGAAGCAATGAGAATAAAATCGAATGGCAATGTCGGTATCGGCACAACAAGCCCCGGATATAAACTGGACATTACTTCGAGCGCTTCCGGAGCTAATGCGAATGGCCTGCGGGTGAATCAAACGGATTTAACTGTAGGGGTTACGCACAGCTCTGCATTCGCTACGCAACAACTGGGCAGCGGAACTGCAAGGACATTGCTCTATGCCGCGAGTAACACCACCGGGATCACTCAGGGAGAACTTGATATTGTAACCGAAAATGGAGGTAGTTTTCTTGCACAACTTGGCTATAATACCACTGGGTCCTCAAACTCGCTTAATTTATACAACGGGTCAACTTCAGCAATACGACTAAACACAAATGGCAACTCGTACATAAACGGTGGCAATGTAGGCATTGGGACAACCGACCCGGGCACCTATATGCTAGCCGTTAACGGCAGCGTTCATGCCCGGCAGGTTAACGTTGATATGACCGGCTGGTCGGATTATGTGTTTAATCGTAACTATCTTCTTCCTTCGCTTACTTCGATCAAAGCTTACATTGATCAAAACCACCATCTGCCCGACATGCCATCCGAACAGCAAATCATTAAAGACGGGCTGAACTTGGGCGAGATGAATAAGCTGTTGGTGAAGAAGATTGAGGAGTTAACGCTATATCTGATTCAAGAGGACAATAAAGATAACGAGCAATCAGTCCAGCTAAAATATCAGCAGGAACAAATTAACAAATTGCAGGAACAGCTGAATCAGTTAATTAAAATTTCAGGAAAATAAAATTAAAAAAATGAAGAAGGTTTATTTGTTGCTCATCACTATTTTGGCTGCCGTTCAATTCTCACATGCTCAATGGGCTGCCAGCGGAACCAATATTTACAATACTAATACCGGCAAAGTTGGTATCGGCACATCTTCGCCCGCGGCTCAGCTTACCGTTCAAAAGGATTCGGCGGCCACCCAAACGCTTTACGTAAACCGCCTGGCAAATGCCTCACTCGAATTGGTTTCCACTACTAGTAGTGCGCAAGCGACCATCCAGTCTCAGCCCACATCCCTTTCCATATTAAGCTTTAATCACAGTACGACTAATTATGGAAATATTTACACGAATTCAAACAACAGCTCGCTCAACATTAATGGAGTCCAAAATGGGCCTCTTGTTTTTTCGGTAAACAACAACGAAGTTATGCGGATGTTACCTTCCGGCAACATCGGTATCGGCAGCACTACTCCGTCTCAAAAGCTACAAGTCGGGACGGGCACCGACCCCACAGGTATTATTTCATTATGGAACGCATACTCCACTTCGCAAGCCGGACAAATACTATTTAAATCAAACAACAACTTTAACGCGAATATCGGTATAGCAGCAATTTCTACAGTAGATATGGGTACTGTAAACGAATCGAAAGGATCATTGATATTTGCCACAGGCAACCAGGCGGCCCCCGCTGAACATATGCGTATTGATAACCTCGGCAACGTAGGCATTGGGACAACAAGCCCCGGTGCAAACCTTGATATTCAGGGAACTGGCACGGTACTCGAACGTATTCTATCCTTCGGGAGTATTGCAACGTTACAGCTACGTAATTCAAGTCAAACATGGTCTGTTACAAACCAAGGCACACTTTCTGTATTTGATGAAACTGCCGGCCTGGCAAGAATTTCTGTATTGTCTGGCACTGGCAATGTCGGTATTGGCACCACAACTCCGGGCACCTACAAACTTGCTGTCAACGGTAATGTACACGCCCAGCAGGTTAGCGTTGATCTGACCGGCTGGGGTGATTACGTGTTTGACCGGGATTATACACTTCCTTCGTTAACGCAGATAAAAACCTATATCGATCAAAACCACCACTTACCGGACATCCCTTCGGAGCAGCAAATCATTAAGGATGGGTTGAACCTGGGCGAAATAAATAAGCTGCTGGTGAAGAAGGTGGAAGAACTGACCCTTTATTTGATCGCCTGGGATGAAAAGGAGAAGAGTCAGGATATAAAAATTGACAAATTGGAACAGCGCCTGGCGTTATTAGAAAAACAGATAGCAAATAAATAAGATTATGAAAATAATTTCCCTAACGCTTGTTGCTTTATTATCAATAACCCAGTTAACACAAGCCCAATGGACAACCAGCGGCAGCGATATTTACAACACCAATTCCGGCAATGTGGGGATTGGCACGACCACGCCGACGGAGAAACTGGATGTTATCGGTATAATAAAGGCTACCTCTTTCAATGTCAAAGGGGCTACAGCGGTCGAAATAGCGGGGCTGACGGGTACCGGTATGGGGTATAGCCCCACTTCCTATCCTGCTGTAGCTGTCGGTATTCTTAGTGGCACGGGTGTAACTTCCATAGGATATAACCCATTAACAAACACAGGCGGTAATTTTGCAGGGGATGGCTCCGAGGTGCTGTTCAGAAATATTGTAAAATTCATTCAACCTAATGCAGGCGGAACTGACTATCTGTCTTCTACGCTGACAATGAACAACGGCAATGTCGGAATCGGCACTACAAGCCCCACTTTTAAACTTGATGTGCTGGCGGGCAATGATAACCAGGTATTTCTCGATAATGCCGGCAGCCAATACACGTCCATGTACTTTGCCAATAACGGCACAAAAAAAGGACAGGTTTTTTACGACAATACCAATTCGTATTTGGGTGTAGGCGGGGCGGCAACAGGAACCGGAACACGTTTTTTTTATGGCGCTGGTACCCTGGCTATGACAATTGACGGAAGTTCAGGCAACGTCGGCATCGGCACAATGACACCCGGTTCTTTGGTGGATCTATACGCGCTTGCTCCAGCGGTTAAACTTTCCCCGAGTTCATATGGTGGTACGAACTATTCTACATATCTCGGATCTCTTCAAACAGCCGTTGGTATGCTTCAACTGGGCAACAACGGGCAAAATGACATCGTAGCAGGCAATACAAACACAGGCGGATTTTTTCGGTTCATTGTTAATAACAGCAACACATTTCCAAGCGCTGCTAATGGAACGATCGCCATGCTGATCAATCCCGCAGGCAATGTCGGCATTGGAACGACGACTCCCGGCAGCTTTAAACTGGCTGTCAATGGTAATGTACATGCCCAGCAAGTTAACGTTGACCTGATCGGCTGGTCGGATTACGTGTTTAAACGAAGTTATGTGCTGCCATCGCTCGCCAAAGTAAAAACCTACATCGATCAAAACCACCGCCTGCCTGATATGCCATCGGAGCAGCAAATAATTAAAGATGGATTGAACCTAGGCGAAATGAATAAGCTGCTGGCCAAAAAAGTAGAGGAACTGACGTTATACTTGATCGAACAAGATGCAAAAGAAAATAACCAGGAAATAATCAATTCGCAATTGGCAGATAAATTAAAAGCCCAGCAGGCTGAAATAAACGCATTAAATCAAAAAGTGAATACGCTGCTGAACAAAATCACTCATAATCAATAACGCTCTATGCTTAGGTCCAGGTTTATATTAAGCCTAATCGTTTTTACGGTAACCTGCAGCCTTTTTAGCTGCCGGAATAATTCATCGGTCAAAGCGTTCAAGCGGGACGGCCTGGCCATCGAGATCGCGCGAATAGCCGGTGAACCAGGCGCTGCTTCAGGACTCAATTATTCCGCTCGCCTGATCCCTGATAAAAAGCTGGCAGATACGAAAGACAAGGAACTGACCAGCGCTTTGTGGTACCGTATGGACAGCTGTTTTTATTTGCAGCAAGGTGGCAAAAAAGTGTTCGCAAGCATTATCCAGCCTATCGCAAACGGCGTAGCCGGCAGCTACGAATATTTTTTGTCATTTGATATCAGTCAGGCCGAGGAAAGCAAATGGCATTTGATTTACCAGGATAAATACCTGAACCAAAAAAAATATTCGCTGAACCTCGGCGATCAATAAAACCAATCCAGAACTGACCATTATGATCATAATCTGCAAATTACGAAAAAAAGCTGCCATAGGAATGCTCATTATCTGGATCATCAACCTGATGTCCCCGTCGCTTGTCTTCGCGCTTACTTCGGGGCCTGTGCAGCCGGAAAGCAAAGGCTTCCAACCCGCCGGCGTTTCGGACATGGTCGACCTGCAGTCGGGCGCCCTGAAATATAATATACCACTGCTGGATATTGACGGTTACCCGATCAACCTGAACTACCAGTCCGGCACCGGGATCGATGACGAGGCCAGCTGGGTGGGCCTTGGATGGAACCTTAATCCGGGCGCGATCACCCGCCAGGTTAGAGGGTTGCCGGATGACTATTCCGGCGATATTGTCGAAACAGACCATTATATTAAGCCCAAGGTAACAGTTGGGGGGCGCCTTACGGCTAAAGTGGAATATGATGGCATCGCCAGGCCCAGCGGGTCGTTTACATTCGGTGTTTTTAATGACAATTATACCGGGCTTGGCGCCGAGCTGGGCGCGAACGCCGGTATATCCTATAACTTTGTCAATGATGGCTTCCTGACTGCTGGCCTCGGGGCGGGGGTTTTATCCAATACCCAATCAGGTGTTGACGTTTCATTTTCGCCCTATGTTTCGCTAAGCATCAAAGAAAATTCAGACAACAACCTGACCATGAGAGCAGGGCTGTCCGGTTCATTTGGTTATAATAGCCGTTCCGGATTGAAAGCGCTTACCCTGGGGACAAGCTTTGGCCTCAGCAATTCCGAAGGGGAAAAGTCCGGCTGTGCGGAATACAGTATCGGCGGGTCAGTTATTTCCTATAATACAGAGCCCATCTCCCCAACCATCCGCGTTCCCTATAGCTCGAACTACGGATCATTCAGTTTCGATATCGGCGGAGAGGCCTTTGGCCTGTTCGGGTCAGTGGGCGGTACCGGGTACCAGAATGTCCGGCAGGTAAAAACCATCACTAACCCAAAACCAGCCTTTGGCTTTTTATATGCGGAACGGGGAAAAAACAACCAGGACGCTGTAATGGATTTTATCAGGGAGAATGATAACCCGGTTATCCCGTCGCTGCCTGACCTGGCGATCCCCGTTCATACGCCCGATTCATGGAGCTATACCAGCCAGGTCGGAAGCGGGCAGTTCCGGCTCTACCGCGGTGGCTCCGGCGCGTTTTTTGATAACCAAGCGACTGACGGTTCAACCGTATCAACCACGGGCGGCGACATCGGGATTGGCGCATGGGTTCATGGCGGTATTACGCATTATACCCAAAATGCGAAAACCACCACGCGCAAATGGACGAACAACAACGGGTACCTGCCAAACGGAGATTTCCAAAACCCTGACTTTACCAATCCCTCTGCGGAGCATGTTTATTTCAGGCAGGTGGGCGAAAAAAATACCGAAGACCAGGATATGGATAGCCGGCTTGCAGGTACGCAGGCGGTGGAAGTCGACGTTGTAGGATCAACAGCGTATCACCAGTTCAGGAATGCGGGGAACTTGCATGGAGGCACTATCCCCGTTGGCTCGCCGATCGCAAAAACGTCCAGGAGGCCCAACCGGACGGTCATTTCATACCTGACGGCAGCTGAAGGCGAACAGGCTGCCCTCGACAAAAAAATACTGACCTACTCTTTCGTTGATTCGTCAGCGGTTCCCTCGCTGACGCCGTCTCCGGCGATAGCGGCAAGCTGCAACCGCGTCGATGATGTCCATAAGGCCCATCATATATCGGAGATGACGGTAACGGACGATGGCGGCAAGAGGATGGTTTACGGTATACCAGTCTACAATATTTCCCAGGACGAATACTCTTTCGCCATCGATCCGGCTTCGAGAGATGCCAATAACCTCGTTGACGTACCACCCGGCATTACCAGCCCGACCGGCGACCCGAATGGCATCGATCATTATTACCACGCTGAACATAAACCGTCCTATTCGACAGGTTTTTTGCTGACCGCGATCCTGTCGCCGGATTATGTCGATAAGACCGGTGACGGCATCACCAACGATGACCTGGGCACAGCCATTAAGTTCAATTATTCAAAGCTGCCTTATTATTATAAATGGCGGACGCCTTATAAAAGGGCCAGCCCAAACCGGGGATTGTTGGCAGACCCGGACGATGACAAAGCCAGCATCGTTTACGGCCAAAAGGAGGTTTGGCATGTGCAGTCCATCGAATCGAAGAGCAAAATAGCCTATTTCATTACGCAGGACCGCAGGGATGCACTGGGCGTAACCGGGTGGCAATATGGCGACCAAGACCCGGCCAATAAGCAAAAATGCTTGAGGGAGATACGGCTTTACTCAAAAGCGGATATGAGCCGGCCAATAAAAGTCGTCAAATTCCAATACACCTATGAGTTGTGCCGCGGCATACCGAATTCAGCAGACGTGGGGAGCACAAATCCCATGCTGGCCGGGAAACTTACCTTGTCAAAAGTGTGGTTCGAATACGGGAATTCGGATAAAGGCAAATACCACCCCTATACTTTTCAATACAATAAAACGACATCTACTTACTCCACAGTTAATTATGGGTACTCCGTGACCGACCGCTGGGGCATTTACAAACTACCCGGAGAAAATGTCACAGGCCTGGATAACGAACAGTACCCTTATACCAACCAGACTAAAACGGTGCTGGATGGTAATAGCGCCTTATGGCAGTTAAACCAGGTGACCCTGCCTACCGGGGGCATCATCAATATGTCCTACGAATCGGGTGATTACGCTTATGTACAGGACAAAAAAGCTATGAGCATGAACCCCGGTTCAAAACCTCATCAATGCGTCCAACGGAACAGTGTCAGCTGCCAACTTAAACCTGGCGACCGGTATCAGCGTGAATATTGGTACCTCTATAACGCCTCCCTCCGGGGATGCCACTGCCTGGTTTAAAAAAACCTTCCTTAATGGGTCGAATTATATCTATACCAAGCTGTATGTAAACATGGCGACAAGTAACTACCCGGATCCTAACCCAATCACCTATGATTTGGTCCCGACCTATTGCCTAATCAAAGCAGTGACGATATCTTCCGGGATCGCTTACATTCAATTTACCGCGGTTAATGCGGGGAGCATAACGGCCAATCCGATGGTCATTTCAGCCTGGCAGCGGCTGAAAAACGAATACCCGCGGTATGCCTATCCGGGTTTCGACAACCGTGTGCAAACGGCAAGCAACAGCGTCCTGGCGGCTGTTTCAGCGGTGGTGAATGCGGCCAAAAACCTTTCCGAGCTTAAAAAGAGCTTTTATCAAAAGGCGAACGCGAGACAGTACGCAAGCGCCGTCACAATCGGTAAAAGTTTCGTTAAACTAGTCAATACCAACGGCTTTAAGCTTGGCGGCCCTCCGCGGGTTACTAAAATACAGATATCGGATACCTGGAATTTATCAAATCCTTCCGCAACAGCTGTAGCCTACGGGCAGGCGTATAGTTATACAACTACCGATAACGGAACGATGATCAGCAGTGGTGTGGCCACCTACGAGCCGTCTATCGGCAATGATGAAAACGCTTTAAAACAACCTGTTCCGTATGTCGAAAAAATCAAGGGGGCGATAAATAATTATTTTGACCTGGAACTTCCACTGGGCGAATCTTTTTACCCTGCGGCCACTATCACCTACAGTAAGATAACTGTAAATGACCTCGATAAAACCGGCAGCCCATCGAATAAAACGGGCTCCATCGTAAATGAATTTTATACTTCGAGAGATTACCCGGTAAAGGTGAGGGCGCTGCCAATTATCCCAAACACCTTCAAACCGCCCGGCTATTATTCGCTGACCCGTTCGAGCAGTGATGATGAGACCTGTCTCTCACAAGGGTATAGCTTTGAGGTAAACGACATGAACGGCAAACAAAAGGCCGTCACGGTTTATGACATGGCTGGCGCGATCATATCCGGTACTGCGTATTATTATAATTCGCAGGCAAACGGCACGGCTTTGTCTTTGAATAACCAGGTCAATGTGATCGACCCCGCGACACTCCTGCAGGCCAGCAGGGTTTTGGGGCGCGATGTGGACTTTTTCACGGATGTCAGGGAGCAGGAAACGAGCAACCGCGGACAGGCCATCAATCTCGGCGGGGATATTTTTCCGATCCCGCCCTGGATACCGTTTTTCGGCTTGCCGCATTTCCCGGTCAATCAAAACGACGATTATAAATTATTCCGGTCCGTCTGCGCCGTTAAGGTGATTCAAAATTATGGCATCCTCAACAAAGTGGTTAAAACGGAGAACGGCTCTTCCATTACGACGGAAAATCTCGCGTACGATGCACTAACTGGGGAAGCATTGGTAACACGCACCCAAAATGAATTCAAAAAATATATCTATTCAGTTAATATTCCGGCATACTGGGTATATAAGGGAATGGGGGCCGCCTATCAGAATCTCGGCGTTTTGCTCAGCGGGTTTACCACCAACACAAACGGGGAGATCACCACCAGCTATACAGGATATGTACAGGGCGGTGATGAAATACTGGATACAAATAACGGGAACCATTACTGGGTGATCGATAACCAGGCCGTATCCGGCGGAGGTACTACAAAAAAACTGGTCGACAGGAACGGCTTCATCAATGCCAATTATAACCCTGCCGCGTTGGTTAAAATTGTCAAATCAGGCTTTCACAATATGCTAACGGCGAGCACAACGACGCTGGCCAGCCTGAACCGCCCGTTTACCGCGGATAACCACCTGCAACTCATTTCGAGCGGCGATCTGACCGCGATGAAAGTGATCAACGCATCGGTCACCACGTATGACGAAAACTGGACGCAGGATAAGTTATGCCCTAACCCGGTAGTAAACACTTCCTATGTTTTCTCCTTCAGGGCCGGTGATGATGGCGAATATTGTGGTTCCGGGGCTATAATTAAACCCGATTCGCTATCTGCGCCGGTAACAAGCACTGCGGCGGTTTGGCAAAATTCATTAAACTTAAGGTCGGGTATATGGATTAACCAACCCAGCTCCACGACTTTAAATGAATCGATGGGGTTTGACCGGTGTATAACCATAACGAAGGCGAAGGACTATTTCTTTGGGTTCGCGGCCGATAACGGCATCCAGATATATATCGACGGGGCATTAGCGGACTCATTATACCGCGGCAGCACGAGTTCTTTTAATTACTGGCATGTCAATCCGCATTATTTATCTACAGGCAAGCATACCATCCATGTAGAATTTGTGAACGTGACTGCCGGGGCCTCTGCGGGCCTTGAAATTTATGATAATAATGCGGAAGAGCTGACCAACCCCAGCGTTTCAGCCAGTGATCTGAAAATTATTTTTTCCACCGCAAGCCTGCTCAATAGCACGTTCGTTCAAAGCTTTAGAACGGTCAGCGGTGCAAAAGTCTGGCACTATACCATAAACGGCGCCGAGATGCAAGTCTCCTCACCAAATGTCCAGCAGGTGGCCAACCCCTATATCCAGGGATTCCTCGGGAACTGGCGGCCATACCAGACGAAAGTGTTCCAGCAAAGCCGCAATTATAGTTATTCGGCCAGCCTGCCAAGGCAGGGGGTTGATGTTAAAAACGCAGGTTTTGTGAATAGTTTTTATTCGTATTGGTATTTAAACACGGGCACATCTTTGTTGACGGTCAACCCGAATGGCACCAGGTGGGTGACGGCCAATACGGTAACGCTCTACGATAAATATGGCCAGCAGCTTGAAAACAGGGACGCGCTGGCAAGGTACAGCGCGGCTAAATTTGACTTTAACGGCGAGCTGCCATCGGCTGTGGCATCCAATGCGATGAACCGGGAAATATATGCCAATAGCCTGGAGGATAGTAAATTTACACCCGGAACAGGCAGCAATACCGCCACGTGCAGCCTTCCCGAATTTACACAGCTGTCAACCGGATACGAGTTAAAGCAGCTGGCGGTTAATACCATTTCGCACAGCGGCAATTACAGTGCACTGCTTCCTTTTGACGGCGTTACCTTATCAACAATTACCGACACATTGCAGCAAAAAAACAATGCCTACCTGACGCTGGATGGTCTCAAACAATACATGACCCTGAATACTACGGGGCTATACCCGAACGGGTTTGAACCTTATCCCAATAAAAAATACATTTTTGATGCCTGGGTAAATGACGCTCACCCGAACGATAAATCCGCTAACCTTACCCTTTCTGTAAATGGTAATAACATACCGCTAAAATGTAAGGCGGTGGTAGAAAACTGGAAGCTGGTGGAGGGTACCATTGATCTTTCGACCATTTCGCTCGGGCTGCTGAATATCAGCATTACCCCGAATGCCGGCAATACAATATACATCGATGACATCCGTATACATCCTTTTGACGCGCAGCTGAAAACGTACGCCTACGATGATAAAACATTGCGGCTGATGGCTGAAATCGATGAAAACGGCTTTGCGACATTTTATGAATATGACGATGAGGGCCTTTTGATCCGTGTAAAAAAGGAAACCGAAAAGGGTATTATGACGCTGAAAGAAAGCCGGTCGACATACAGGAGAAAATTTTAAATAAAAAAAATGAACGCAGATAGGAAACTTAAACATAGCGTAATGCTCATGATACTCATCCTCACAGTTGGCAGTTATGTGCGCGGTAATGCATGTATCCCAAATCCACCTGCTGATATGACGGCGGACAAAGAACTGCTCAGCAAATTCGCACTGCTTTGCAACAAAATCCGGGATGTAAAGGGCAATTATACATTAGCCGGCTTGATCAGCATCACAGACCCAACCCAACCCGCAGCAAACATGGATCACGTTCGGTTTTTATTTTGCAAGCAGGGTGATGAATATTATTACCGGCTGGGCAGTACCACTACCCTGAATGAAAAGGGAACTTACCTTTATATCGATAACCAGAACAAACGGATACTTGTCTCCGGACAAAAGCAGGTGGCGTATGATAACGACGTTAAGGGTTTAGGCGAGCTTGGCGCGAATATAAAATTTGAGCATTACCGGCCCGAAAGTAAGGTCAGCGGCAATGAGGAAACGATATCATTGACCAATCCGCACCATATCAGCTGCAAACAATACGCGATCACGTTTGACAAGCGCAATATGAAAATAAAAAGGCTGTACCTGCGGCTTTCCAATTTGAGCGACCCTTTGAGGACGGATAATGAAAAAATTATCAGTGTAAGCATTACGGAATGGACAAAGACTGCCGTTCTATCAAAATATTTAACGAAGGACCAGGTCATCCGGATAGTGAGGGGAGAATGGGCAACGACCAGTGAGTTTAAACAATACCGGTTAATAAAAATGTAATCGTTTTTTACATGCGTAAAATATTACCATTATTCTATTTCATCGTATTAAGCAGTTTGCTGACGCTTTCGTCGGCGACGTGCCTGGCAAGGATTGAATCTTACCGGGATTCGATAAAAGGACCCTTTGCGAATGGCACCAACTATATCTATCAGGACCCGAACTATTCGCAGACGTATACTATCCATAACCCGGTTCAGAATACCGTGGCCTTACGCGTTCTTGATAATGTGCTGATCAGCAGCGCATTTACCTGCACTTTGTCGCTTAGGATTGATTATTATACCTACGCGACCAACACTTTAACAACGGTCTACCCGTCGCTCACTGTAAATTACGCGGCAGGCCAGGGTGTTACCTATAAGGGATTGGATATTTACAGCTTCCAGGGAGCCTATAAAATACAGGTGACCGTATTAAGCAGCGCCTATACCGGCAGCACGCCGCCTGCCAACTCGCTGCAGTTAACCAGCGATATTGTGATCGACCGGACGTATGCCTTCAGTGGCGGGCAGGTCATCGGCGCGGCTTATACCTGGGCAACCAACGGGAAACAGCTTCAGGCAACGTGGGCACCTGTCAGCGGGGCGGAAGAATATGACGTGGAGTGGACCACCATTAATACCGGCAACAGTAATTTCGCGCTGCTATATGCAAACCTAACGAGCCATTCGAGCCCGAACATCCCGGCGGTCAGCACGGCTTTGGCACAATGCTTCCGCAATAACGGGAGCCGGATAACTACCAAAAAAGACACCTGTACCCTATCGGTGCTCTCGACGGACAGCCTGCTGCTGGTGCGGATCAGGCAGGCGCAATACGACCCGGTTTCGGGCGTAAGGGTGGCGGGGAACTGGGATTATACCAAAGGGATCTATTATGCCATGTGGGTGCTGAACTGGAACGAGCAAACACAGAACTGGCAGTACTCGGCAGCGTTTGCCGAAGACGGGAAGAAAAAGGAAGTGATCAGCTATTTTGACGGTACCCTCCGCGGACGGCAAACAGTAACGATCAATAATTCGGATAACGTTGCGCTGGCCCAGGAAAACATTTATGACGATTTCGGGAGGCCTTCGGCAAGTATCCTTCCCGCGGGGTATAAGGAGCCTTCCTATACGCCATATCTCCATTATATTAAAAATTTCAACGTAATTTCGGCGAACACGCCATATACATTTGCCAATGTAAGCGGCACAACACCGGCGCTTTGCGAGCTTAATCCTGATCCGCTGAGCACCCTGGCGGGCGCATCAAGGTATTATTCGAATCAAAATGATTTCACCGGCTTAAATATTAACAACAATTATATACCGGATGCTGTCGGGTACCCGCTTTCGGTTACACAATATACCAATGACAATACGGGCCGCATCCGGTCGCAGGGCGGGGTGGGGCTGGCTTTTCAACCGGGAAAATCCGGCTCGCCGCCGCTGAGCAAAACCACCAAGTATTATTACGGCAAGCCCGAACAGTGGGAGCTTGACCAGCTTTTTGGCAACGATGCCGGCTATGCCGAACATTACCTGAAAAATACGGTGGTTGACCCGAACGGGCAGATCAGCGTATCTTACCTGAACGCCAGCGGCAAAACCATTGCTACGGCCTTAGCGGGCCTTAAGCCGGCGTCGTTAGACACGCTGACCTCCTATAAACCGCTGCTGCCGGCCGGTAAACCGCGGAACCTGCATATCTTAAAGCCCGAACAATTTATTTTTAACAGCACCGGGCTAACGCTCAACGCGAACACCACCTACCTGGCCACGGCCATTGGACCGGATACCCTGAAGTTCAACATGCAGCAGCTGATCGATTACTACCCGGGTGGGGCGTTCCAGGTGTGCAGCAACTGTTATTATACGATGACGGCGAAGGTGAGCGATGATTGCGGGAATACGATTGCCGCCATAACGACGCCCTTACCTATCGGCTCGGCCACCGCCAACCCGCTGGCGACGGGATTATTTACCACTTCGCTGGTGGCACCGATCGCAGCGCCCGGGGAATACAATGTGAACATCCGGCTGGCATTTGATAATAACGTGATACAGGCCTATACCGATTCGATGATATCAAAGGGTATACAGAATGGTTACCTGGAACAGCAGTTCGGGTATATTAAGAAGCGGTACCTGGACAGCATTGACGTGAGCGCCTGCTATAGCGACTGCCATACCTGCAAGCTGCTGCTTGGCACTAAAACGGACTTCGCACAAATGCTCAGGACGAAGTGTATTGCGCTGGGGCTTGATTCCGTGAGCGTTTCGGGTGCGCCGTTCACTGCCTGGGCCAACCAGGTGTATGCGGCGGACAGCACGAAGTGCCAGTCGCTGCAGGCTGGCTGTTCATATTCGCCGTGTACGTCGATACAAAATGTGATGCAGAACGATGTTTCGCCGGGCGGGCAGTACGCCTTGTTCGACAGCAGCGGCATTACGCTGGAACCGTCCGCCAATGTGATCACGGAAATCCTGCCGGGCGCTACGCAACAAAACTGGCGGGTGGTGTTCCCGGTATTATTACCGACAAACCCGGTTTACCAGGCCAATGCGATCGTACTGCCGGACGGGACAACAACCTCGCCGAATGACGCACTTTTTAACATTCAGCAACTTATCACCTACTGGCAGCCGGCCTGGGCAACGAGCTTTTTGGTTTACCACCCCGAATACTGCAGGCTGCAATACTGCATCAGCAATGCGACTTACGAAAGCTGGGACATGATCGTACAGCAGGACATCAATACCGCCGCTGCGGTACCGAATATCCCGACCGGCGGGGCGCCGCTTAGCTATGCTTTCGATAATCCTGCCGACTGGCTGATGGCCGGCGACCCGTTCTTTAAATCCGGCGGGCCGGGATATAGCTATGCCTCGCAGATGAGCACCGACCTGGCCCAGTATTCGGTAAATGTTTTGGGTATTTCCAATAGCTCGCAGCACCCTACCAGAAGCGTGATGGCCTATATCGATTTTACGTTGTATTGCCTGGATACCCTGGGCAATATGAATAACGCGAGGACAATTCCTGATACCCCATGGACCCATTGCACGCCAAACCCCGGCTGCCGCGTGGCCGACCGGGAGTGGGCCCTTTACCAGCAGTATTACTTTACCGCCAAGCAAAAATATTACACGCTTTTGAGGAATGCCAGCTGCAGTACGACGGCCCCCTGCGTGATCGGGCAGCCGCTCAGCAGCAGCCTGCCGGGGGCCTGCCCGGCCATTACGGATTTCAGCGTGCAGCTGTATACAGGCGCTTCTGCCTGTACCGGGACGTACCAGACGGTGGTGGTGATGCACGATGCGGGCTCGCTGAGCCAAACCACTACGGTAACGCTGTATTACCCGCCGGCCTTAGATAACCCCGGCCTGACGCACAACATCACCTTTGCCGCGGGCCAGTCGCAAGCGACGATATGCGTGCCGGCTGCTATACCGGTTACTTCTATCTATGTGAACGGGGTGTATTGCCCCAGCTATCCTTACGGCAACGACCCTACGTACGTGGTAAATGTGGTTGACCAGTCCGGCGGGACACTGACGAACGACTGCAGTAACCCGACGTTCGTTCAGCGCAATACGGTGATCACCTTAAAAGACAGTTTTGGTAACCCGGTGAACGCGGTAAGCCCGGTTACGGCTACTATCAACTATAATTATACCACCTGCATCAACCCGACCCCGCAGGTGCTTGCCATTACGCTGACCATCCCCATCGGGCAAAGCAGCAGCACGGCCAATGGTTATGTGAGCCTGCTTGACTGCACCGTGCCCTGTCACTGGGGCACGAAAACGATCGGCATCGGCTGCGTGCAAAGCCTGAGCAATGCCAGCAATGTGACGGGACTGGGCACCTGCACGGGTTATACTTACAGTAATCCGCAGCCGCCCTCGGGCTCGTGCCCGGCGGCCTATACGGTAAAAATACCGCGCTTCCCGGATGCGACCAGCAACATTGCCGCGCAGGCGGCAGCTACGACGGTCAGCACGCAGCTGACCAACCCGGCGAATGCCGCGGTTACGGCGCAGGCGGGGGACATGTGCACGGCAATGTCTGCGGCATGGATTAGCCGGCTGCAGCCAGGTTTAACGGCCATGGGCGCAACTCCTACGCAGATCAGCGCGCTGACGGCGGCTTTTGTCTCGATCTGCTCTGCGGGCGGCGATAAAACGCACCCGATGGGCGCCAGTACCCTGCCATTGCCATTACGGCCCGGCGCGACGGATACCACCTTCGGGGCGGCTATCAAAAGAATATTACTCGGCGGCGGTACGTTTACCACCACGCTGAACCCCTGGCTGATTGATGCGCCGTACCCGTACACGGTAAAACAGCAGTCGGTGCCGCGGACGATCAGCCGGAGCGATACGGGGCTGTGCAGCCTGATCGGCAGGCTGACCACCGCCGCAGGCGGCAGCAGCTATTTATACAGTTACCTTGTAACCACTTATGGCAGCGCGATGACGCTAAGCGCTTCGGACCTTACGATGCTGCAGAATTCCTGCAGCTCGTGCAAGTTTTTGCTTGCAACCGATGTTACTTTGCCGGTGTTTTTAGATCCGGGCGCCGCGGCCTGTATCAGCTACACCGTCTACCAAAACGCTAAAACAGCGCTGGTGGCGCAGTTTGGCGGTACATTGCCCACCACCGACCCGAACTACCAGACCATATTCGCTAATTACATGAACCAGCAATGGGGGTTTTCATTAACCTATGCTGACTATGCGGCTTATGATGCGAGTCACCCGGGCCTGCTTTGCAATACGATGCCGTATACGACCATCGCCACTGACCCGAACGACTGCGTAAAAAATGCCATTGCTAAAGCGGTGATCGACGGGCTGGCGGATTATAACGCCTATATCACAAACCAGCGGCAGCTGTTTAAAGCCAGCTATATCGGCACCTGCCGGCTGGCGCAGGCCAACGCGAACCTGAACGGTTTGCAGCAGCAATATCATTATACGCTGTACTACTACGACCAGGCGGATAACCTTTCAAGGACGATCCCGCCGGAAGGGGTTACCCTGTTTGATACTTCGCGGTTCGGCTATATCGATAAAGCGCGGGATAACGATACGGCGGCTTATGCCTATACCTATAACGGGCCTACCACGGCTTCAAGCCTTACAACGGCTTTAACCACACTTTCAGCTACGTTGAGCGCTTCTGTCGGTTCCGTAGAAATGTGGCTGTATAACAATAGCACCAGTAATTACCATTGGGTAGAAGCTACGCCGGACAGAAGCTATTTGTTCCAGGTGGGGTTGTCGGGTAACAAATTAGCCATTGATGTTTACCCCATGGTACAGCCGACGGGGGCCAGCATACAGCTAATGCCTACAAGCGGGCATTACCAGGCGGATATTAGTGCGTTATTGCCCTTGCCGCCTTTTGCGCACGTCGTATTCCAGGGAAGCAACCTTGGTGCGGGCACCAGTTTGCCGCAGCTGTACCTGAACGGTACGCAGCTGACGGTAAGCAATACTTCTGCGCCGAGCCCGTTCGGGTTTAATATTACGGCAGGAAGCACCTCGGTGACTTTCCCGGACAGCATCTATAGCCTGAAGCACCTGCGGCTGTATACGCATTTGCTGACCCAGGCTACCATAACAGCCGATGCCAATAATGCATTTTTTAATGCCACAGACCTGACCTATACCGGCTGGTACCGCTTTAACGTGCCCGCGCCGGGAACGCCGCCAACCACGATCAATGCCAATACGAGCGACGAAACGAATATCATCGATACTTACCCCAATCATGCACTTCCCACCACCTACGCCTATAACAGCACCAACCAGGTGACGCAGCAGAATTCGCCGGATGGCGGGACGAACAGTTTTTGGTATGACCTGCTGAGCAGGCTGGTGGTATCGCAGAATGACAAGCAGTTAGCCGGCAGCAATTACAGCTATACCACCTACGATGTACTCGGAAGAATTACCGAAGTGGGACAAAAGAACCAAACTACGGTAAATATCGGCGCCCCTGATTATTTAACCAGCGCCGCGCTAACAAGCTTTGCCGCGGCGGGGACCAACAGCCAGATCACCGATACGTACTATGACAAACCCGTACCCACGGTAAGCGGCCATACCAATGGGATAGCTACCCTGCCGGGGCAGAGCTACCTGCGCAAGCGCGTAGCGGCCAGCACCTATACCGAAACGCAGGGCAGCCCGGTGCTGCGGGCTACCTATTACAATTACGACCTGGACGGGAATGTAAAAACCTTGTGGCAGCAGGTGGACGGCCTTTATATCAACAGCAGCAATGCCGGGCTGAAGCGCATCGATTATGAATACGACCTGGTGAGCGGCAAGGTCAATTTCGTGCGCTACCAGGACGGGCAGCCAGATGCGTTTTATTATAGCTATCAATACGATGCTGATAACCGCCTCACCAAAGCCTACAGCAGCGTAACAGCCATGGTGGATACCGCCCTGGGCAGTTTTCTGCCGGCGAGTATCAGGAAACTGGATGCGATCTATTACTACTATTTGCATGGCCCGTTGCGACGGGAAGTAATAGGCGGAGACAGCGCGGGTGTGCAGGGGGTTGACTATGCCTATACCCTGCAGGGCTGGCTCAAAGGCGTAAACAGCACGGCGGCGACAGCGGCAATGGATATGGGGCAGGACGGCGCGGATGCGAGCCATAAGGTGGCGAGGGATGCGTATGGGTACTCGTTAGGTTATTATACGGGTGATTATACCCCGATAGGCGGAACAGGATACACTGCATTTGCCCTGCAGTATACAGCCACTACCGGTGATATAACCGGGCAGAGTTTGTATAACGGCAATATTTCAAACGCTACTTTAGCAGTTAACCAGCTGGGCAGCCCGGTAGGATACACCTACCATTACGATCAATTAAACCGCCTGAAAAAAATGCGGCAGCATACCGGCATAAGCGGCACCAGCTGGGACAGGCACAGCATCACACCCAACTACCAGGAAAACGTGACCTACGATGGCAACGGAAACATCTTAACATACGGCAGGAACGGGGCCGCACCTACCGCGCAAACCATTGACAGCCTGACCTATAATTACAGCCACAGTGGCAACAAGTTAATTAATAACAGGCTGAACTCCATAAGCGACGCCATAGCCAATAGCAACTATAGCCTTGACCTGACTAACCAAACCAACCCGACAAACTACCGGTATGATGCGATTGGTAATTTGATTTATGATGCGCAATCAGGTATTACCGGTAACGATGGTATAAATAGTATTACCTGGAGCGTTTACGGAAAAATATTAAACATCTATAAAACTACAGGGACAATTAGTTACACTTACAACCCTGCCGGCGAGCGGGTAAGCAAAACGGTGGCCGGGTTGACAACTTTTTATATCAGGGATGCGCAAGGGAACACATTAGCTCTTTATGATAATAAGAGCAGCAATGTAAATTGGCGCGAACAGCATCTTTACGGTAGTAGCCGGATTGGTATGTGGACACCCAATGTGAACCTGGTAACTAATAACGCTTTAGCGGTATGGGATACGACAGGAAGAAAACAATACGAGCTGACTAACCATTTGGGAAACGTTTTGGAAACAGTTTCCGAGAAAAGATTACAGCATACTACTAGCGGTACGAGTATTGACTACTATTTGGCTGATGTGGCTACGGCGCAGGATTATTACCCTTTTGGTATGCTGATGCCAGGTAGGCAGTACAGTTTTAATAACGTGTACCGGTATGGTTTTAACGGGAAGGAGAATGATAATGAGGTGAAGGGGTTGGGGAACCAGCAGGATTATGGGAAACGCATTTATGATGACAGGGTAGGAAGGTTTTTAAGTGTGGATCCATTACAGGTCAAATACGCTTCATTAACGCCTTATCAGTTTGCTTCTAATAGTCCAATTGATAATGTCGATTTGGATGGATTAGAAAAGATTTCTCAAAAACTTATAATTAGAGATGGAAAGCCAGTTTTACAGACTTTAAGTGCTGGGCCAAAGCGGCTTTCATTCCTTCAATGGGTTGTGGGCAGTAGTTCGAGTAGAGACGTACCACTTGAATATAATATTGAGTATTCAGGCCGAACATATAACTTCTCACCATCCTATGAAAAATTGGATAATGGTCTTCACCCAACATATTCAATGGAAGACTTGAAGAAGTTTTTGAGATCGCCCAATCAAAATAATCTTATTTCCGAAGATGAGGCATACGCAGGGTTTCAACGTCAGGTTATCATAAATACAGCAATTTATGATGTTGATCGCATTTCAGAAGGTGGGAACTTACTGCTAAATAATGCTCTTTCTAATATTGCAATTAGCGTTCATAACGGCAATAATGAAGCCACTGAAGCCAACAATGCAGCTCAAAAGAAGCTACAGGTCGATACTTATGCACAATTGAAGAAATCAAGTTCAAATTCGGGACTTAGTAATGATCACATACCATCGTTCGCTTCTTTAAAACATGCAGAACAAGAAAGGTTAGGACGAGATTTAAGCGCCCAAGAAGAGACAAATCTAAAAATGAATTCACTAACATTGTCAATTAAGACAATATTACATATCAAGAGTTCGGAAACATTTGGTGGCAAAAATACCAGGTCAAGACAAATCCAAGACGCTAAAAATCCTTTGCAAGCAATCAGAAATAATGTTGAAGCGTATAGAGCCGAATTAAATAAGGAAGGTTACTCAAATGACGAAATTAACAAGGCAATACAAAAACTTTCCGTTCCATTTAACCAAAATAAAGCCGGGCCATAGTCAATGGCGTGCTCAATAAATATGGATATTTTAAATTGGATTGGTAAAAATATTAACGAGGTCAAAGAAACTTTGCTTTATAAGCGGTATTTTACGAATATTCCTTTAGAAAAGGGAACTGACGTATATTTTTTATTTAACCGATTATTAGGAATTGATTTGATTTTGAATGAAAGTTATAATATTAAGTCAATTCACCTTTACTCGGGCAATAAGGATGACATACATCGATTTCCTTATGAATTACCTTTTGACTTGAATTTTTCTTTATCGAGGAATGATACCAGGCTAATTTTAGGACCGCCTAATAAGTCTGGTGGTGGCGACTTTAGCTTTATATATGGTATTACCCCGCCTTGGGATAAATACGTTTATGATAAATTTAGCTTACATCTTCAATTTTTTGAAGACCACAGTGAAATTGCATTACTTACTATCGGCAGTTAAATTTATTAAAAATAAGCAAAACTTATAAATTAGGAAAGCGGGTGGTATGAAAGTATAACACGCTTTGTATTAATAAAAAACTATTGGCTTTAAAGTATTAACGTTCTTTGAAATATAATTTTATTTTAATACGGATTACAGCTCCGTTATTACGACGAATTTGCCTTTTGCCACTACTTTGCAAACTGGTGGCTATTTAAGGCAATTATATAATGGGAATATAGTAGCTGCAAGTGTTAACATCCCGCAACTGACTTCAAGCACTTACTGGCTGGACAAGGTGTATACTTATGACCAGCTGAACCGGATAAAAAGCGCTACCGCATACCATACCGTTAGTACAAGCAGTACGCCGGTACACAACGGGGATTACGACGAGACATTCACTTATGACGGGAACGGGAATATATTAGCGGTTAACAGGGCGGGTTCCGGTACGGGTACGTTGAAAGATATAGAGAGCTATACGTACAACAGACATAGCAATGGCCAGTTGGTTAATAATCAACTTAATTACCTGAATGGGCATGCAGGGGCCAGCAATATTACACCTGACCAGGGTATTAATAACTATACTTATGACCCCATTGGGAATTTGACAGCCGATGTGCAAGCCGGTATTACAGCCATTGGCTGGAATGTATATGGTAAGATAACAAATATCAATAAAGCGACAGGCAATATTACTTATACCTACAACCCCGCCGGGCAACGGGTAAGTAAAACGGTGGTCGGTTTAACTACTTACTATATCCGTGATGCACAGGGGAACACGCTGGCGCTTTATGATAATAAGAGCAGTAATGTAAACTGGCGGGAGCAGCATTTATACGGCAGCAGCCGCTTGGGTATGTGGACTCCAAATGTAAACCTCGCTATTAATAATGCTTTATCTGTTTGGGATACTACAGGCCGAAAACAATATGAACTCAGCAACCATTTAGGGAATATGCTGGCGACCATTAGTGATAAACGGCTGCAACACACAACAAGTGGTACCAGTATAGATTACTATAATGCGGATATTGCGACTGCACAGGATTATTATTCGTTTGGCAGTTTACAACCGGGCAGGCAGTACAATTTCAATAATGTTTACAGGTATGGGTTTAATGGGAAGGAGAATGATAATGAGGTAAGGGGTGTGGGTAATGAACAGGATTACGGGCAAAGGATTAATATAAATTGGGTTTGTAGGTTTTCAAGCGTGGACCCCATTAGCAGACAATATCCTGAATTGTCTTCTTATCAGTTTGCTGGTAATAATCCTATCTTAAATATCGATTTAGACGGACTAGAGCCAAAACGTTTACATTCGGACGATCCAATAACCGAGTTCTTCAATGATATTGCTTACAAATTTGAACTAAAGGTTTACAAATTCGACGCAAAAGTTTCGAAAATGAGCGATCAGCAAATACAAGACGGAATTAATAAAACAGCCGCCAGTATAATTCGAAATCCTATAAAAGTAGTAGATAATACAATAAAAGATATAGAAAAGCAGGGGCATCAGGTTCCTAAAGACCTCAAAACTTTTTCACATCTCGTTGCAAATGGCGAAACGAAAAACGCAAAAGACTTTGCAGAAAATAAAATTGTTGAATATGCCCCGTGGGCGTTGTTTCTTGAAGAAAAGGAATTCGAAACGACTGCACCAAAGCTGTTTGAAAGTGAAACTGAAGTTCCCATTAAAGGAACAGGGGATTATCAAGACGTAGGTGGGCATCATGTGCATGCTAAAGCAGCATTTCGCGAAGTTGCAACTTATGACCCTAAAAGGGGATTTTCTGTAAGCCAAAAGCTAATGAGAGAATTAAACATCGATCACAATACTGTGACTCAAATGCAGAGACGCTTATTTAACGATTTGGCTAAAAGTGGACGACCTAATACTTTGATCGAACAAACGAAAATTGCAAAAGAAGCGTTAATAGCCGGCGGGGCTACTGAAAAATTGGCCAATGACTTAATTAAAGCTTCCTTAGAAAACCTTAAAAGTCAAAATGTTACAGCACCTTCAAATATACCTTGGAATAAAAAGAATAACTAATATATATGATGGAAAAATTAGAATCGTTAGGTAAAGAAATAATTGAAAATCTAAGAGATTTATCAATTGAAGAATATTTAGCAATTAAAAAGGGAAGTCTGAAATCAAGAGATGCCCAAAATATTTATAAAATATTCTCATCTGTAAATAAGAAAGATCAAGACAAGATCGATAAAATTGTTTTTAATGTCATTGATAGGGTTTTACATAACGCTTTATGGATGTTTGAACAAAGTAAAGACTTTACAATAACCGATAAGAATTTAATTAGCCCTAACGAAGATATTGTAGAAGAAAGTGATGGACTGTCAGGTGAATTATATAGTGAAGACGGCTGGATAGAAAAATACAGCAAATTCCCATTAGGTACTTCTATTTAGGCTTGAGCGTGCGCAGCCGGGTACAGTTGCGAACGAATTAAAGAAAATAGGAACAGAACTATTAAATGGGACATTCCCTAAATAAGATGAAAATATATAGCGTAAGACCTGATAGTAATAACGTTCAGTGGGTTATACCAATAGTCCCAGAAGAAAATATCTTAAGTGTGTTATCTTTTGATTGCATTACCAAGAAAAATGGGTTCGATAATATTGAATGGTATATATTCAATCCGAAAGAAAGGAAAGGTAATTTCTATACCGGAGTGAATGGCGCTTTAATTTTTGATCAGGAAGTATATGATAGCGATCTTTCTATTTTATTTGAAATGGCTGGAGAGATATTGCCCATTAAACTCGAAAATGGTGAAATATTATATGCTCTTAACGTTTTGGAATGTGTTAACATGTTAAATCAAAAAGAAACAACCTATGATATTTACGATAGTGGCAAAAGAGGGAGAATTCTAAATTATTCGTTTCATCCAGACAGATTATCAGAATCATCTATTTTTAAAATCCCGGAAACTTCTCGCGTAGAGATTTTGACTTATACAGATGTTAAGTATCCGGATGATGAATTTTATACCGTATATAAAGAATCCGGTTTTACAGGGTTAGTTTTTGAGGAAATTTGGGGGTAGTGTATCAATTCAATTGTTAATTGCACAAAACATTGAAAAATCAAAATTTAAGCAAAATATTGAAAATAACAAAAGTGGGGGTATAAAAAACCACCCGCTTTATTTTTGAAGTTTAGGTTTATCAATCAACAAACATTAAGCAATTTTCCACATAAAAACTTTAACAAGCTTACTACCTGCTTATTAGGCCATTTATTTGAAGTGTACCACCTGTAACCAGGTGTATCCAGGTGTACCGGGTGGTACAGTACAGCATATTCCAAATAAAGTGTAATTTTCCATAGTCACAGTTGGTTTAAAAGTATCATGATCCGGGTTATTCATTTTTATTTGTTGATCATAGTTTATTGCGCCCCTACCCGGATTAGCGGCCATTTAACTTGCACTACTACCAATTTTGTTTTCACCGCAGTTTCGCGTTATGGGATTGCAGCGGATACCGGCTGCGCTGATGGGCTCAGTGCGTGAGCCGCAGCTAATGCCTGTGCAGTATGAGCGGAAAGCCTGACCGCCGTTCTACCACGGCGGAAACGCCTGAAAAGAGGTGAAAGCTGAAGACACCCTCCCCAGTGCCGACCCGAACTACCAAACGATATTCGCCAACTATATGAACCAGCAATGGGGGTTAATTAGTTGCTTAATCAGCTGTCATCAAGATGTTTAATTGTTGAACACTAATAATCAGCAACTATAAGCTTTCTGGTGAACTGTCGGTAATTTGACCTTCACAGGTCACCAATAGGTCACCAGAATTGTGTGATTATTTGGTTTTGTTTGAGGGGGGGGTAAAACCAAAAACGCCTTAAATCATTGATTTAAAGCGTTTTTGGTTTATTTAAAAATATAACTGGCGGAGAGTTAGGGATTCGAACCTATGATATTTTGCTTAATCCATTTTAAGTAAAAAGTGCTTTAGTATATGTAAATGACTATTTTACAAAACCGAACTAAATTAAACTTAGCCTGTATTACAAAATAATTGCTACCAATTTTGCTACCTAATTTTATTGTAATTGCATTTCGTTTAAGTTTTTACATAATAAGCGACATTATGTTTCGATATAAAGTGACGAGAATCAACTTTCAACCTGAAATAGGTTAACTTTTTGACAGATACATGTTTTGATATTTGTTGTACGGTCCTTATACCGACTGATATGACTGAAAAAATATTAATTATTGAAGACAACCTCGACATCCGCGAAAATATCGTTGAAATCTTGACCCTTGCCGGTTATGTTGTAGATGCAGCAAGCAATGGGAAAACAGGTGTGAGTTCTGCATTGAAAAATGTACCTGATCTTATAATTTGCGATATTATGATGCCTGAACTTGATGGTTATAGCGTTTTACATCTTCTAAATAAAAATGCCAACACGGCCGCTATTCCTTTTATTTTTCTAACAGCAAAGGCCGATCGCGTTGATTTGCGCAAGGGAATGGAAATGGGCGCAGACGATTACCTCACCAAACCATTTGATGATATGGAGTTATTAAATGCGATTGAAATCAGGTTTAAGAAAAGGCAAGGTCTTAAAAATTTCTATAGTAAATCACTCGACCAACTAACCGCGCTGGTATCAAAGAATAGCGGTTTAGACGAACTAAAAAAAATCATTAAAGAACGTAAAAGCAGGCAGTTTAAAAAAAATCAAGTCATTTTTTACGAGGGAGATAAAGGGAAGGGACTCTATATTGTAATTACCGGAAAAGTTAAAACTGTTAAACAGGCGGAAGACGGGCGTGAATTAATGACTGGTATTTATTCAGCGGATGATTATCTCGGAATAAATGCTATGCTTTCAAACGAGTCATATACAGATACTGCTACTGCTTTAGAGGACAGCTTATTATGCGTGATACCAAGGGAACAAGTGGAGCAATTGTTGAATTTGTACCCGGATGTCGCCCGTGAATTCATAAATATCTTGTCAAAAGATGTGCGTGAAAAGGAAGAACAAATGCTGCAATTAGCGTACAACTCTGTACGAAAAAAGATGGCCGAAGCCATTTTACGCTTATTCCGACAGGGTGAAAAATACAAAGAAAGTTTCAAAATATCCCGGGACGACCTCGCCGCAATGTCAGGTATGGCAACAGAAACAGTCAGCCGTACGCTGTCCGATTTTAGGGACGATGGTCTAATTGAAAAAAAGGGAAGCGTCCTTACAATACTCGATCAGGCTCGACTTGTAAAAATGAAAAACTGACGTACATCATTATTCCAACTGATGCTGCTCATAGCACACCGCAGCGTTACCCGTATTTTTGTCTATATCAAATGATGTTGAAGATGAAAGCGGTAGCATACAGCGTTAAACCATTCGAAAGAGAATTCCTGGCCATGGCTAATCAAAAGAAGCATGATATTACGCTTATATCAAATGCACTAGGCATTGACACCGTAAATTTTGCGAAAGGAAAAGACGCTGTTATTGTCACTCCAAATGATGATGTTTCAAATGCAGTTATCACAAAACTGGCCGGGCTTGGGATCAAATATATAGCTACACGATCAACCGGGACGGATCATATCGATAAAATAATAGCAAAAAGTTGCGGCATTAAGTTGTCTCATGTGCCGTTTTATAACCCGCAGGCAACGGCTGAACATGCCGTTGCATTGGCTTTTGCACTGAATAGACATCTTATACAGGCCGATTGGAACAGCCACCATTTCGACTTTCGGAATGATGAACTTATTGGATTCAATTTTTCCGGAAAAACTGTGGGGTTAATTGGCCTGGGGAATACGGGCCGGGCGGCAGCAAGAATATTCAATGGGCTTGGCTGCAAAATAATTGGTTTTGATCGTGCATTTCCAAAAGGCGCCTCATATATATTACCTGCTTCCTTAAAGGACCTTTTAAATTCCGCGGACGTAATATCATTGCATTTGCCGCTAACAAAAGAAACAACCCACCTTATTCAAAAAGACACACTCGATCAAATGAAAACTGGGGTAATGTTGATAAATACGTCCAGGGGTGCTGTTATTAATACAAAGGATGTGTTATCAGCGTTAGCAAGTGGCAAGATAGGTTATCTTGGCCTTGATGTTTACGAATACGAAAGAGGATTGTTTTTTAAAGACCACACAAATGATGCGCCAAAAGATCAGTTGCTCGAAAGGTTGATGGAATACGCCAATGTGTTGATAACGCCGCACCAGGCGTACTTAACGAAAGATGCCCTACAGGAGATCGCCAATCAAACGATCAAAAACCTTGATCAATGGCAAATGAACCAATGCCTCGGTAGTGCTTGCGCCTGTGGCAATGGGTGCCAAACACACGAATCGGCCGGAAAGAAAAAGAAGGATAATGCATACTGAAAAAATATACAACGATTTGTCCGAAAAGTATAACGTGGCTGCTCCGCGTTATACTAGTTATCCGACCATGCCTTATTGGGATGTGGAACCATTTAATCGGCCAGCCTGGGAGCAATCTGTAAAACTGTCATTTAGCGAAAGCAATGAAAAAGAGGGGATTAGTCTTTACATCCATTTACCATTTTGCGAAAGCTTGTGTACCTATTGCGGGTGCAATACGCGCATTACAAAAAATCATGGTGTTGAGGAACCTTACATTAAAGCGGTATTAAAGGAATGGAAAATGTATAAGGAAATAGTGGGCGAGCCGCCGCTTATTCGTGAAATACATTTGGGCGGGGGCACCCCAACATTTTTTAGTGCTGAAAATTTAAATTTACTTATAAAGGGCATCCTGGATGATACGCATATTCACCCAAAAGCCGCATTCAGTTTCGAGGCACATCCCGCTAATACTACCGCCGAACATTTACAAACATTGTTTGACCTGGGATTTCGCCGCCTAAGCCTTGGTATACAGGATTTTGACCCCAAAGTTCAGCACGTCATTAATCGTTACCAAAGTTTTGAACAAGTGCAATTAGTAACTATTGAGGCCCGCAGGATAGGTTATACGTCTATTAATTATGATTTGATATACGGGCTTCCGCTACAAACATTTGAAGGGCTGGCAAACAGCATCCACCTGGTTGCTGAGTTAATGCCCGACAGGATAGCCTTTTACAGTTATGCGCACGTGCCCTGGATAAAGCCGGGCCAACGGCATTTTACCGAAAAAGATTTACCTGATGCGCACGACAAAAGCAAACTATATGAAATAGGCAGGGGACTTTTTAAAGGTTACGGTTATCTAGAAATAGGCATGGATCATTTTGCGCTTGCGGACGATGAGCTATTCCTTGCCGGGCGGTCTGGAAACCTTCATAGGAATTTTATGGGTTATACCCATCAGCATACACAACTCCTCATCGGCCTTGGGGTTTCATCAATCAGCGACTCCAAATATGCATTTGCTCAAAATGTTAAGGTGGTCGAGGATTATTTGCAAATCGTAAATGGAGGTGAATTGCCGGTTTTTAAGGGCCACCTGTTGACGCAGGAGGATTTAGTAATTCGCAAACATATTTTAAACATCATGTGTAAAGGTGATACTAACTGGAATTATCGCGCCGAACCGTTCGGCTCATTATTTCCGGCTTTGATCCGTCTTAAGCCTCTGGCTGATGATGGATTAATTGTGCTTACTTCTACGGGCCTGAGAGTAACGCCTGAAGGCAAGCCGTTTCTCCGCAATATTTGCATGATGCTGGATGCCCGGTTGTGGGCAGGTAGTTCAACTTCGCAGCAATTTAGCATGGCCGTATAAGTATAGATACTCAACTTAAAATATTATGGGAACATCGAATATGGTTTTAATTATTTTAGTGCTTGGACTGTATTTGGAATAACTTGTTACTTTATTGGAACCCGAAAAGAAATCGATGCTTTAGCAGCGGATTTCCTCGGTATGGTACCTGGAATTATAGGTCTTATTATAGGTCTTCTATCCCCCCGAAGAGAACCTATTCGTTTCTCCGATCAATTACGTAAGTATAAAACATTGTTTGATAGCGGCATAATTATGGAAACTGATACGCTAATCTAAAAGGGAACTTTTTGAACAAAAATAAGTTGAAAAAGCATGAACAGACCTGCGGTGAAAGTGTGTGCTGTTATTAGGATACACTTTGCCGAACAGTTTTTGCAAAATTTCTAAATGTTGCACCACATCCCTGTCGCAAAACCTTCGGAAACATGATGTGTGAATTATGTAATTTATCTACAAAATTATATAACGTATACCGTCGCAAAACCTTCAAATTTAAGGAATCTTTTAATCCCTAACCTGCCAAGGCAATTACTCTTTATACCATCTGATTCATGTCATCTTTAATAGTGACGTGGGTCATATTTCCCCTCATCATACCGCGGTAATTTAGCAGTCGAAAGAAGTTAGAACAGTCACACTATATTATGTCAATCATGAAACTAACACAAAACAAAAAATTTTGGGTAACCGCAACAATTATTCTTTTTTTAGGGTACATAGTAAGCTGTACCAAAAAAGATCAGATCATTACCAACAACGCTCCGGTTAGTACAACCACATTGGTGTCTGTTAAAACCGCAACACCACCTACCATTGATGGTGTAATAGACGCCGCATGGAATAATGCGCCCAAACTAAATATTTTACCAACGGTGCCGAATCCGGGTAATGGACTATTTACAGGATATAATGGACAGGTGTATCCTGCAACGCTACGTTCAATGTACGATGATAAATATATCTACTTTCTGGCCCAATGGAGCGATGCGGAAAAAAGTGTTTATGTGGCCACATGGTATTTTGACCCTGCTTTAAAAGTGTGGGCGCAGGAGCCAACAGGGAAAGCCTTTGATTCAAATGGCAACTTGATCCGTGATGGTTTTGGTGAGGATAAATTTGCAATGCTGTTTAACATTGACAATTCAACTCCGCTGTTTATATCACAATCCTGCTACGCGAGCTGTCATGTGTTTACACCTTATACCAACTACGCTGTTACGCCAGTTGTCGAGGCTTCAAATGCAAACAGCGGCAACCATTATACGAATGGTGCAAGTGAAAAAATCGATATGTGGTGGGGACATTTAAGCAGAGACCTCATTTTTAACCAGATAGACGATAATTACCAGGACTGGGCCGGCGGCCCGGGTGTAACAAGCTTGGTGGGGGGATCGGGTAATGGCCGCCACGTAGATAATGTTGTTGTATCAGGAGCGTCAAAAACATGGCCTTTTGCTCCAACATATACAACTGCCGCCGCACAAGGCGCCGTTAATAACAAGCAGTCGCTAAAATTAGACGGTACAGGTGCTACGGTTAGCGTACCAATGTGGATCATCCCCAATGCTGCCAATTATTATTACATTTTAGCGACCGACACATTAGCGGGCGGTAAAGCTGTTAAAATTAACGGGGTAAGTTCAACAGGTGTGCTAACCTATACCGGCGGGACAATCGACCCCAATACCGATACTGGCTACCTACGTACAGGTGATGCAGTTATGGGCGGAGACGGGGCAAAAGCATTTCCGAGTTACATCGCTTCTCCCTTAGTTGGTGGCAGGGCCGATATCACAGGTGCCGCAATTTACACTGGTACAGGCTGGGTTGTTGAATACAAAAGACTGTTAAAAACTGGTGACCTGTTAAAGCAGGATGTTGATTTTACAAGCCTGCAAGACCAGCAATTTGGTTTCGCCATCTGGAACAAGTCAAACAACCAGCACGGTATTCAGCCATATCTTACATTGACATTTAAGAAATAGAAAACTGTTTCTAAAACTTAACAAAATGATCACGTCAAAGAAAATAATAGGAGTTGGGTTGATTTTAGTGGCGGTATTTGTATTGGTTATAGCCAGTTGTACAAAAAACAACACGGTTGTGATTGACAATACTCCGGCCATAACAAGAACAGTAAGTTTTGCAAAAGACATTCAGCCAATTCTAACAAAAAGCTGCGCAGTAAGCGGCTGTCATAGCGGATCGGTAGCACCAAATTTATCAGAGGCAACATCGTTTAACGCCCTAAGCAGCGGCAATTTTATAAATACAGCATCGCCAAAAAGCAGCGACGTTTATTTGTGGCTTACTGGTAAAAAAGCGGTAGCCATGCCAGCCGGTGCAGCCAATAATCCTTCAAATATCAACCCTTTAATGCTGGCCTGGATTACCCAGGGAGCCAAAAACAATTAAAAGCACAAAAATGAAAAAACGAAATAAATATTCGTCACCGCTATCTTTCGTAGCAACAGTGTGTCTCGTGATTCTATTGTGCGGCAGCTCGTTTAAAGTTGAGGCTCAAGCTAAAACTGCTAAAAAAGATACTTCCGCTAAAAAAGCCGGCGCTGAGACTGACACTACGGCAGTTGCGCCCGTTAAAAAAACAGCGTATGCAAAAAACACGTTCGACGGGAATTTTATCATCGATAATCAAACAGTGATGGTCCCGATCAAAGGAACATTTGAATTTGACATACAGCACCGTTTTGGCGTTGTGAGCAACGGAACCAAAGATTTGTTCGGCATTTTTGGCGGCGCCACCATGAAACTTGGTTTTAGCTATACAGTGGTTAATAATTTACAACTCGGGTTTGACGCTACCAATGAAAACATGATCGTTGACTGGAACCTGAAATTTGCGATCCTAAAGCAAACAAAAAGCGGCTCGATGCCGGTAAGCATTACTTATTTTGGTAATGCAGCAATGGATACGCGGAAAAAGGATAATACAACCTTGTTCGTAACTACTTCGGACCGTTTCAGCTATTTTAACCAGATCATTATAGCCAGAAAGTTTTCGGACAAAGTTTCGATACAGGTTGCCCCCAGTGTGTCACACTTTAATAACCTGGAGGGGTATTTAGATCCAAATACAGGCAAAGTAATGCCTTTGATGAAACATGATAACTTTTCAATCGCTGTTGCTGGTCGGTATAAAATTGCCGAGGGTGTAGCGCTTATGGCAAATTACGACCAGCCACTTACACAGAACCCGGCAAATAACCCACATCCAAACCTGAGTTTTGGTATTGAAATGAAAACCAGCGGGCACGATTTTGAAGTATTCTTTGGCAATTATAGTTCTTTAATACCACAGAATAATAATGTTTTTAATCAAAACGATTTTAAGAAAGGGCAGTTCCTGATCGGGTTCAATATCTCCAGGCTTTGGAATTTTTGAATAATTAAATAGCAATCAGAATAGGATAGGTAAGATGGGTAATAGTTTTTTCATTTATATCCAGACGCTTGAACTGATGGCTTTTTTTGCAGGATATCCATTAATATATGCCATTGTCGTTTATATCGCAGACAGCCGGAGGCTAAGCAATAGTCTCATTAGCAGGATAGATTCGTTTTTACCTTTCGCATATGCGTTAGTAGGGACTTTATTTCTCGGGTTCCAATTAAAAAAACTATATCCCGACTATTCTGCCGCAAATATTAATCAGGTTATTCAACAACCCTGGCTTATTGGCTGGGCGCTGCTTTCTATTCTTTTTTGGCTTCCATGGTTTGCCGGGAAAAAGATTTTAAGTTTAATTCACAGTTTTTTATTCTTTTCTTTTTTGATAAAGGACATCATTCTGCAATTATTCACCTCATCACGTGATGGAAATATCATTAATAATGATATGAAAGTATATGCCGAAAGCCTTTTCCTCAACCTTGCTTGCATCGCGATTATCGTCTTCGCATACGGCTTGGTTTTACTTCTAAAAAGGCGATTAAAGCGCTTATCGCCTCCTGTTTAAGCCTTCTTTTCCCGTTGTTGCTCACTATCTTTTCGTGTTTTAAAAATCTAAAAATCAATGGTTTGATGGCTGCTTGACTTTGACATTGTGTGACGAATGTCATTTTATTGGCTGATCGAGCGCATATAAATTGAGGCTTTTAACCAACACCTTTGATTAATTAAAACATTCAATCATTATTTATTAAAATATTATGAAACGTATAGACAACAGGATGCTGATGATTTTTTTAATACTCATTAGCGGCATTGGATTAATTGCCAGTTGCGTTCACAAAAATGAGGTATTACCGGCCTCTGCTTCTACAGCAGTGATCATTACTCACGGCAGCCGTATTCACCTGCCGGGCTTAGCGGGCGATACCACCAAATGGAAATTCGATAAGGTGCATAGCGCGGTTAACTGGTCGACCCCCTTTCAGGCAGTGGGCGCCCCACTGACCGGCAAATTCAATCAATTTGGCATAGCTGATATATCCAGCGCACAAATGCAAAATTATGTTACAGCTGCTCAGCCGTTAGCGGATACCTCCTGGTCGTTTTATGAAAATCAACCGAAAAAGATACATTTTAGTGGTTATGTCCAGATCAACCAGGTCAACACCGGCGAGCCGGGCCGCGATCAGGGTTGTCTTGTTTCTACGCTTGGCACATCGGCAATTGTGGCCGGCACCCAAAATCTTACGGTGTCAAATATTGCACTTATTAAAACAACTTCAGTTGATTTTGATCCGCTAAGTAATGATTACCTGGCAACATTTAATTTCACCTGGCTGGGTAAGATGGGCGCGCCCGTTACTGAATCAATAGTAGGTAGGTTAACTTATGTACCTGCTGCTGTAACTGGAACACATAAAGAATTTGGCCTGGTGTTAAAATTTCAGATTAATTGCAGGCACTACGGTGTTACCAGTACCAATGTGGCAGATATAATAGCCATTGAGGTTCATGCAAATTTCAACAACCAATAATTACTAAATAAATCACCATGAAATCAGTAATAATATTTACAGCTCTGCTCTTAGTAATTGCAGTTGGTTTTACTTCGTGTTATAAGGATGTTAATGTTCCAACGCCTGCCACCGATCCTAACGGACCACCGCAACAATGGAGTTATGTAAAAAATATTGAGCCATTGTTTATAACCAATTGTGCCTTGTCAGGCTGCCATGTGGCGGGCTCACAAAAACCCAATCTTGGGCAAGGCATATCATATCTCAGCCTTGTAAATGGCGGGTATGTTAACACACTTGTGCCTGCCCAAAGCGTGCTTTATATCATGATAAACGGAAACATGCAGGAACATATTCAGAGTGCAGCAGACCGAAAGAAGATTTACGACTGGATTAGAACTGGTGCGCTTAATAATTAACCCACCTAAAAAAAGATAACGTGAAACTAAATATAAATTTCCAGAAACGACTGTTTGCAACATGCCTTGCCAGCAGTCTGCTATTCATTCAGACTGCTGCGAGCGGCCAGGATACCACAGCAGCAAAAGAAAGAGTTGGCGCGGTAAAAGCTAAACCGGTAAAAAACACTTTTCAAAGTACATGGATAATTGATAACCAAACTGTAATGGTGCCTGTAAAAGGTACTTTTGAAATGGATATTATGCACAGGTTTGGAACCGTCACCAAAGGTTATGACGATCTTTGGGGATTATTTGCATCTTCAAATATCCGAATTGGGGTTGATTATGCACCTATAAATAACCTGTACCTGGGCGTCGGCCTTGATAAATATGATCAGCTTTGGGATGGAAGCGCAAAGTTCGCTATAGTTAAGCAAACCAGAGGCAGCATGCCAGTCAGTGTCACCTACTATGGCGATCTGACCATTGACTCAAGGAAAGATCCTACGCATGACATTTTCAACCGTTCATCCGACCGGATTTACTCTTTTAATCAACTGATTATCGCGAGAAAGATCAGCGACAAACTTTCATTACAGGTAGCGCCAAGCATCTCGCATCAGAATGCGGTAGCGGGGTATTATGTGAAAGTAGATAGTACCAGAACAACATTATTCGAAAGAATGAAACACGACCATTTCGCAGTTTCGGTCGCGGGCAGGTACAAAATAGGAGAAGCAACTGCCGTATTATTAAATTACGATCAGCCAATTACAGCACATGCCACTGATAATCCAACCCCTAATCTATCATTTGGGTTTGAATTTAGCACAAGCGGTCATACATTTCAACTGTTTATGGGAAACTATTCCTTGCTAAACCCCGCTAAAAACAACCTGTTCAATGTAAACAGCCCTTTTAACTACAGCCAAACTGGCGGTACCAAAGTGAAAGGCGGTATGTTCCTGATCGGGTTTAATATTACCCGGTTGTGGAATTGAAAATACGGCCGGTTATAACATGCAACCGGTGTATATTTTCAGACTGTTTTTAAAATGAATAATTAAGATGAAATGCAATTTAACGATGTTGACCTCAATATGTGCAGTAACCACAAGGGGCGCCGCATATGTGAATTATATAACATCTTTCATTAATTGTATAACTCCTTTTAGATTAAAGCACTCAATTTTATATAATTATTAACTTAAGAATTATAACTATGAAAAGTAAATTAATATTAGCGGCTTCCGTATTGACCGTATGTACGATGAGCCTGGCATTTACCACGAACCAAAAGCCAAAACCGTGGCCGGTTCCCGAAAAAAATGCAAAAATGGTTAACCCGGTAAAATCAAATGGGGAATCAGTTTCTGCAGGTAAGGCTTTGTGGAATTTACATTGTGCATCATGCCACGGGAAAAAAGGCCTGGGTGATGGTAGCAAGGCAGCCCAATTAAAAACAACGCCACAGGATATATCTCAGGCGTCAGTTCAATCACAGTCTGATGGTTCTTTCTATTATAAAGTATCAGAGGGCCGCGATGATATGCCAGGCTTCAAAAAGAAAATACCCGATACCGACGATATCTGGAGCATTGTAAATTATATCCGTACATTAAAAAAATAATACAGCTTCACTGGAATACGGCAGGGCCTGGACTTTGTCCGGGCCTTGTTTATTTATACAAATTATCATGTATATAAAGCTGATTGGTAATGATCTTAATCATTTTTTTACCCAATTGAAATCATAGTTTACCATCCCCGACTGGGATAACTTTACACCTAATTCAAACGATTAATTTTTATGGATAGTAGTGAAAAAAATATCCCGAACTCTTCTCCCTCACGCAGGAAATTCGTATGGGGGTTGGGCATTTTCTCGCTGGTAACTGCATTAGGCGCAGCAGTCAAATTTCCATTTTCAGCCTTAAAAAAAGTACCGGCGAACAAGTCCGAATGTAAAAACACAACCATTAAAATGCTCACGCAGGATGGCCGGATCGTAGAGATCGAGGCGACTTTAATGTCATCGAACAGGAAAAAGGTGACCAATACCGAACTGCAGAACTGGATCAAAAAATAAAAACATGGATCAGGAAAATAATTCAAGAAGAAATTTCCTTTTGGGCGGTTTATTGGCGGCAGGCGCAATTGCCGGATGCAATACCAATAAGGATGTATTTGAAAGCGGCATTGTTGGCGATGTAAAACCATCAGGCAAAAAAGTGAAGCTGCTTTCTGTTGATGGTGATGTGATTGAAGTGGATGAGGCTTTTTTAAAGCCTGTTCCACACATGCCGCCAATATCAAATACCGAAGCAAGAAAAGGTATACCAGGTAAAAAATTCGTGATGGTGATTGATCTTTCGAGGTGTAAAAACTTAAAAAAATGCCAGGAAGCCTGTAACCACGCGCATGAGTTGAACCCCGGAGAGAACTGGATAAAGGTTGAACCCATGAAAAGCGCCGAATTTACTGCCCCGTATTGGGAACCCACAACCTGTATGCATTGTGATGAACCGCCATGTGTTAAGGTTTGCCCGGTGGATGCAACTTTCAAACGCGAGGATGGTATCGTGGCGATAGACAGTGATCGTTGTATCGGCTGCCGTTTTTGTATGGCTGCCTGTCCGTATTCGGCCCGGGTGTTTAACTGGAGCGAGCCTGAAATTCCAGCCGAAATAGCCGCTCAGCCATATTCCATTGAAACCAGCATCCCGCAAAAAAAAGGAACCGTTAGCAAATGCGATTTTTGCGCAGATATGACCCGGGAAGGCATGCTTCCGCATTGTGTTTCTGCATGTCCGAACGGCGTTTTTGCTTTTGGCGATATCAACGAGGATACCGTTAGTAACGGCGCTGAAACTTTCAGATTTAGCGATCTGATAAAAGACAAGGCCGGTTACCGCCTGATGGAGGACCTTGGCACCAAACCAAGCGTTTATTACTTACCTCCTGTAAACCGGAATTTCCCCTATGAATCGGGGCTCGAAAACGATAAAATACAAAACAAATAACCTTAATGAAACAACGGTGGAAAATTCAATTTTAATAGCCAAAGAGAAGATCATTGTAAGCCTCAAGCCGGAAAAGTTAAACTCTGCGGATGATGACAAAATAATAGATGACTTGCTTCCTCAAAAATTTGGGAAAGCCGGTAAGATATGGGTAGGCATTTTGTTAGCCTTTTGCATGGTTGGTATGTTTGCATATTACCGGCAGCTGCGATATGGTTTGGTGGTCACCTCCATGCGCGACTATGTTTCGTGGGGTATTTATATTTCAAACTTTGTGTTCTTTGTTGCGATAAGCCTCGTAGGGTCCCTAATAACTGCTGTATTCAGGTTAGCGGGTGTCAAATGGGGATCTCCGCTCACCAGAATCGCCGAGATCATCGCAGTAGCTGCTATTATTTTCGCTTCGCTGATCATTATAGTCGACATGGGTAGCCCCGAAAGGTTTTATAATTTATTTACACATGGCCGGATACAATCGCCAATTATTTGGGATGTTATTGTTATAACCACGTATTTCTTTATCAGCATCCTGCTATTATATTATCCGCTATTGCCTGATATAAAAATATTGCTTCGTTTTAAAGAACGATCGGGAGTGCGATTACATAAATTTTATTCTTTTATCGGCTCATTTTGGAAAGGCACGCCTGAACAATTTAAATTAAGCGACAAGGCGATCAATATTCTTTGCGTCAGTATTATTCCAGTGGCGTTTACTATTCACACCGTTACTTCGTGGCTGTTTGCAACAACTTACCGCCCCGGGTGGGACAGTACCAACTTTGGCGCATACTTCATTGCCGGAGCTTTCCTGGTAGGCGCAGGAGCAGTTGTGGTAGCCATGTATATATTCCGGAAAGCATACCATCTTGAGAAGTATATCACGGATAATCATTTTGAGAAAATGGGCCGGGTAGTAGTGCTTTTATCTTTACTATACCTGTATTTTAACGTTAATGAATTTTTGACTCCCTTCTTTAAAATGAAAGAATCGGAAGCCGCATATTTAAACGGGCTATTTACAGGAAACTTTGCACTTGTTTTTTGGTTCGCAATTCTGGCCGGGATGATCGTGCCTATCCTTATACTATTATTCAAAAAAGGCAGAAAACCGTTGCCGGTTTTTATAGTTGGGATAATGGTTGTTGTGGGCGCCTGGTTTAAGCGCTATTTAATTGTTACACCAACCTTGCTTCATCCTTTTTTGCCAATGCATGATGTTCCTGCGAGCTACCATCATTACTTTCCAAGCTGGGAAGAATGGGCCATAACCGTGGGTTCACTGGCCGGCTGCATGCTGATCATTACTTTACTGGCAAGGATATTCCCTATTATTCCTATACAAGAAACTTTAACCGAACAACATGAAATTGCTGAACAAAATATCTAACGGATCATTATTAATACTGCTGATATTATTAAGCCATAGCAGTTTTTCGCAGGGTACCGAAAAAGGCGATGTAAGCATCGCCATAAACTATTTTATTAATAACAACCAGGTATCGTATTTAGTAGTAAAAGTAAAAACCAAGGTCGACGGCCGGTTTAAAAATGTAGACGGCGTAGCCCTTAAATTATTTTTAGATAAAGATTCTGCCGGAACGTTTATTGCAAAAGTGGTAACCAATAAAAAGGGCGAGGCAACTACTACTATTCCACCATCGGTAGAAAAACAATGGCATAGCCAGGTTAAACATACTTTTTTAGCATCCTTTGACGGAGACAAGAAATACGGCCCCGCAAAAGCGGACCTTACCGTAGCAAAAGCAAAAATACTAATCGACGCCGCCAGTGATAAAACAATTACAGCAACTGTATTTGAAAAGAAGGACGCTACATGGGTTCCGGTAAAAGGAGTGGACGTAGTTTTGGCCATAAGACGTACTGCTGCAGATCTTCCGATAAACGACAAGCCCACTTTTACCACTGACTCTACCGGAAAAGCATCCGGAGAATTTAAAAGAGATCATATACCCGGTGATGCCAAAGGAAATATTACCCTGGTTGCCAAAATAGTCGACAACGACCAGTATGGTAACCTTGTAATTGAAAAGTCTGTTCCGTGGGGGGCAAAGTTTACCTCGGTAAGCACCTTCAATAAGAGAACGTTATTTGCGACCAGGAATAAAGCGCCGGTTTGGCTATTGTTTGTAGTTTATTCGATCCTCATCGCCGTTTGGGGTATTTTGGTCATACTGGTTTTTAACTTATTTAAGATTAAAAAGTTAGGGAAATCTGTTGCTAATTAAAAAAAATGTGTTTGGTTGGTTAATAAAGCTGCACCCATTTGGGTGCGGTTTTATTATATAACAACAAATGCCTGCTATTATTGGCAGGCATTTGTTGTTATAAAAGATGAATTTTCGATCTAAAAGACGTCTTAAAGAATAAAAACTAAAAGCATTGTTAAATGAACGAAGATGCTCAAAGCAAACAGGGTTATTAATGCCTGTATCCCCGACCCGCCCATACCGGCTATAATATTTGCAAAGAACAAAATCATTGTAACGGCCAGTACTATGCCCGGGGCATTAAAATAATACATGAGCACGGCAGGTATGGGCAGGAAGAGGACGCCCTGTACAATCATTGACACCACGTACCATAAAGTTTTGCTTTCGGCCTGGGTATCTGTAAAAGCCAGCCATTTACCGTAAATGTTGGTTTTTCGGGTTAGTGGTGCTGATTTAAGCGCCCAACCTGCAGGAACAGTTATTAAAGTTGCCATAATTGATTTTTTATAATACAAATATGTTATTAAGCGCAGTATCAGCAAATGATCTTGAAACGAAAAAAAAGTGACTGTAGACATATTATCATGTCCTTGCAACATGAAGATTTAGCAATAAAGAGATTAGTGCTTTTTAAAGGGATTTTGCAGTTTTCTGTAATAACGTTTTACCCTGATTCTGAATATATCATACATCAGTGCGCAAAAAAGAATGGCCACAGGTAAAAAGAAAGCGCGAAAGCTAAAGAAACGGAACAAGTAAGCGCCTGCCAAAGCACCGCTCATAAAGAAAAATATAATAATTGTACGAAGCTTGATCCTCGATTTTAATGCTGTTTTATCCAAACCGTTCCTTTGAATGACCTGCGCCAGTTCAATCCCCAGGTCGGTAAAGGTTCCGGTAAGATGTGTCGTTCTGACTACCGACCCGGAGATCATGGATACCAGCGAATTTTGCAGGCCCATAGCAAAAAGCAAACTCCCGGCAAACAGTTCTTTTGAAACCAAACTATGGTCGTATCTATACCCGCCAAACGCAACGCCGGAAAGAATAATCATTTCAATTAAAATAGGGATAACATACGAATATTGCCGGTTTCGACCTATTCTTGAAACGATTAGGCTTGATATAAATGCGCCTGCCAAAAAAAGGAACATCCATAGCGCAACAACCCGCGCGGTTTTCCAATCCTCCAGTGCGATCCGTTCGGCGAATAAGGCGGCGTGGCCGGTCACATTGGTTGTCAACACCGAAAAGGCCAGGAAACCGGCAGCATTCACAAACCCTGCCGCTATTCCAAGCAGTGAAGCCAGCTTAACATTGTGGCTATATGTCCGTTTGATCCCGGTATGTCTAAACATGACGGATCCCGAAGCTATTGTTTAGAAAAGTAATCATTTGAGGTCATATAAACGGAACATCCACAAACCTGTCGTAATATGCGTTTGCAAGCATTTCGCGATGATTAGGATGGGCAATTTCGATAAGTGCCTTGGCCCTTTGTTTTAGGCTTTTACCAAAAAGGTTAACAATACCATATTCCGTAACTACCCAATGCACATGGCCGCGGGTTGTTACAACTCCCGCGCCTTCTTTTAAAAACGGCACAATCCGGCTAATACCTTTGTTGGTTTGAGAAGGTAACGCAATAATAGGTTTACCGCCTTCCGATAATGAAGCCCCGTGAATAAAATCCATTTGTCCGCCGATGCCTGAGTATTGATAGGTACCTATTGAGTCTGAACATACCTGGCCGGTCAGGTCAATTTCTATAGCGCTGTTTATGGCAGTAACTTTGGGATTTTGCCTGATGATGCTTGTATCGTTCACGTAGTTGATCTCCATTACCCTTACAGCCGGGTTATCGTTCACGAAATCATATAATTTGCGGCTGCCTGTTAAAAATGCGGTTACCGAATGCCGCGTATTTAACTTCTTCCGGCTGTTATTAATATTGCCATTTTCTAAAAGTGGAATGATACCATCAGAAAACATTTCGGTATGAAGACCCAAATTTTTATGCGTAGTTAGATTCTTTAAAACCTGGTCAGGTATGCTGCCTATTCCCAATTGCAAAGTTGCCCCGTCTTCAACCAAGGATGCGATATTAAATCCGATTTTTTTAACAGCGGTACTCACTTCAAACGAGTAATCTACTTCCGGCAGTTCCGCCTTATGCCAAACCATCGCGTCAATTTTTTTGATCTGAATAAACCCATCACCATGCGTACGGGGCATTAAAGGATTGACCTGTGCGATCACATATTTTGCCATTTCAACCGCGGCTCTTGCAATATCCACTGAAGTGCCCAACGAACAGTATCCATGGGCGTCCGGTGGCGAAACAGATATCAGGGCCACATCGATAGGCAATATATTTTTACGGAAAAGCTGTGGTATCTGACTTAAGAAAATAGGGACATAATCGCCGTCCCCGCTATTTACAACCGATCTTGTGGCTGCCGAAACAAAAAGGGAATTAAAATAAAAAGACTTTCTGTATTCAGGGTAGTCAAAATTAACATCACCTAAGGTAGTTATGCTTACCAATTCAACGTTAGACAGCTCACCGTGCCTGCGTTGTAACGCGTGTACAAGGCAAACAGGTGTGGCGGCACTTCCATGAATAAAAACCCGGTTACCGGACTTAATGTATTTCACAGCTTCATCAGCTTCTATATAATTGATATCAAGCATATTGGCGTTTTAAATAAGTATTAGGTTTTTTTACGAAGCGTTTTTTGGAAATTTGTCGCTTTCCGCTTTCATCAATTCCTCAAAGAAGAAAAACAGTGATTTTTTTATGTGTTTAACTGACTCGACTACAGATTTAGTATCCGTTTCCAGTTTGATAAATTTTTCCAATAAATTAATCCCTAGCTCTTTGTTTGACTCATTGATAAATGGGCTGATAAATTTTAAAAGTTCTACTAATTCAATTTTCAAATAGTAGATATTTGAATCCTGTTCAGCAAGTCTTTTATTGAACTCTGCTTTTTTCGATAATAACCTAATATTTTCTCCGGAAAGAGTATAAGTATGCAGCGTTTTTTTTAAAAACCGGACCTCGTCTTCCGCAAACCGGATGTCGGAGCTCCTGTGCTTGCTTAAAATGTATAGTTCTTGTAATTCTTCATCAAGCAGCGGATCGTTTTCTATCGTTTTCATAACAAAGTGATATTAGTGTATTAAAATTGAATATTACACAGTTAAGCAAACCGTCGTCGGTTATTGACGGTGTTTTCGCCTGTTACAAAAGTGCTTCGTTTGTACCATACAAAGAATGATGAGCAATTGCTGAAAATATGACCTGCGTCAGTTTTTACAGTTTCCGGTGGTGTAGCTTTGAGCATAAATTGGAGTAGTTTCATTTTGATCCGGTTTATAAATTACTATGAGCCATACATTTCATATCCCGGTATTGGGGTTAGGTTATTCAATCGACACTCCGTTAAAAGTTGCCCGTTACGGAATTTCATCCGTTATCTCTATTGTAGATGATGAACTGATCGAGAGAATGAGGGAATACCACACTAGAAAGGAGGATTTTATTCCTATTGCCAAATCAGCGACAGACTGCAGGGAGAGGCGGATAACGGAATATTTAAACATGGTGCACAAAATTGTTGAACGCCAATTTGAAAAATTGAAGAACGAAAAATTCGAGGCGGGAAGCGACCTTTGCCGCTATTTTGAATTATTACCAGAGTCATCTCAGTTAAAACAAGGCTATGACCTGATGATTGAATATCCGGAAAATAAACGAAAACACATATTCCAGGATATTCTCAGGAGCAGGATGACTAAGGGGACTATTGATGTAAATATTATGTCGAAGGTGGATAAAATGAATTTTAGCGCAAAAGGCGAATATCGCGGAGATGAAAATACCGACGCAATGATAGCTCTGCGTGCCTTTGCTGAAAGCGATCTTGAATCCTCCATCGTTTTATCAGCCGGAATGAACCCCAGATTGTATAGTTATCTTGAAAATTTCAAAGATTTCATTCCAGACAAAGAAGGAAGGTTACGAAAAAAGATCATTTTAAAAGTAAGTGATTTTCGCTCAGCTTTTATCCAGGCCAAGTTCCTGGCGAAAAAAGGACTGTGGGTTTCCGAGTTCCGTATTGAGTCGGGCCTCAACTGCGGCGGTCATGCTTTTGCCACCCAGGGATATTTACTGGGGCCAATTCTCGAAGAATTCAAACAAAAAAGGCCGGAAATGATCTATGCGTTGAATGATCTTTATCAATCTGCTTTAAGGGATAAAAATATATCGGTATTAAAACAAACCCAACAATTGTTAAGTGTGCAGGGCGGTATAGGTACGAGTGCCGAAAACGAGTTTTTACTGAAATATTATGAATTGGACGCCACCGGCTGGGGAAGCCCTTTTTTGCTGGTGCCTGAAGCAACGAATGTTGATGAAGAAACTTTAAAACAACTCACCATTGCCGACGAGTCGGATTTTTACCTCAGCGCGGCATCGCCACTGGGAATATTGTTTAATAACTTTAAGAATAGCGGTATTGAAAAACAACGTTTGCAGCGTTTGGAAAAAGGCAGGCCGGGTAGCCCGTGCGTAAAAAAATATCTGGTTACCAACACTGAGTTTACTGAAAAGCCCATTTGTACGGCTTCAAGGGAATATCAAAACCTAAAGATAAAACAACTGCGATCACTGCAATTAACCATCGATGAATATATGGAGCAGTTTGAAGCGGTAACTGAAAAAATTTGCCTTTGCGAGGGGTTATGTTCGTCGGCTTACATTAAATATCAAATAAGCAAGCCCAAGGAAAACAAGGCTGTGGCTATTTGCCCTGGTCCAAACCTGGCTTACTTTTCAAGAATATACTCGCTCGATGAGATGGTTAAACATATTTATGGAAAGATTGACCTGCTCGATAAAATTGAACGCCCCCATATTTTTATTAAGGAACTAAATTTATATATCGAATATCTGCAAAAAGATATTAAAACGCATTTAAAGGATCTGAGTGACAAAAAAAGAAAACAACTGGACGGTTTTAAGGCCCAGCTGCAGGAAGGTGTCAATTACTACAAACAGCTTTTTAGTGAATGGCCCGACCAGACTTCAGCGAAATTAAAGGGTTGGTGTGAAGAATTAATCGCTTCAGAAACATTGCTAAACAGTACGCTTGTCAGTGAGCTAATATAAATACGGCTACCGGCTTATCGAACCGCATCACTTACGGTATTGCCTTGGATACCACCGGGATATGGATAAACAAGTAAAGGCCTCTGAATATAGGTGGACTGGTTATTTATTAAACCGGGGTTGAAAGCGAAATCGCAAGAATCGATGTTTCGCCGAACCATTACCAGCATATCGAATTTTATGTTTTCAATTAGCCATTGCAGCCCATTTCTCATCGCATTATTAGGCACGCTCCGGTAATACACCCGGCTATAATTCACATCGGTTACAATAGCTTCCTTAAAGCGTTTGATAGTTGCATCCTGTTCACTATTTAACATACCGGATTGGGTGACGTTTGCTATCAGGATCTCGGCCGTAGAAAGCTTAGCCAAACCGGACAGCGTATCAATATAAGCGATGTCGCTATAAGATGCATCCGTTGCAAATACGAATTTCTCGACGTTTCTTATGACGGCATCTTCCGGGATGATTAATACCGGTACGTCGGAAGAATCAAGCACCTGGCGGAAACTATTCGCCGTTAAACTATCATGTTCCTCAGACTGTGAAATCCCGGCTATCACCGTCATTATGATATTTTCCCCGCTTTCAGACCCGCAAATAGAATTTGTTATTAACTCTTCTTCGCAACGGCAGCAAATTGCAGGCAAAATGCTACCAGGGAAATTTTTCTTTTTTAATTCGTCGGATAACATTGCAGCCAGCTCTTTAAGCCTGTTTTCGGTATCTGTTTTAAAATCATTGTCGTTTTCACCGGGAAATACATACTGCGCGTCGGCAATTATCTCGGCGGGAACCAGTAATTTACTGTACAATAAAACGTCTGCTTTCATTTTTTGGGCCAGGTGAAGCGCATACCTTGCCGCATGTTCGGAGCCTGGAGTAAAATCGGTAAGCACTGCTATGGTTTTCATATATCGATAGTGTGGTATACTGTAAAGTTGACGAAATTAGGACGGAGAAAAAATGAGCGATATCACTTAAATTTCGAATTGTTATCAGTTATAGGGTTCGTCATCTTATCGGACAAATCACTAGTTAGGGCTAAAATGGAGCGATCAGCTTTAAATTGATGTGCATTCAAGTAATTGCTTTATTCAATGGGTGAAAAATGAAGAGTAAACAAAAATGCCCTATACATAAAGTATAAGGCATTTATTGTTTTTAGGTGGCGGAGAGTTAGGGATTCGAACCCCAGGACCCTGTTACAAGTCAACAGTTTTCAAGACTGCCGCAATCGACCACTCTGCCAACTCTCCGGGGGCAAAAGTACAAAACCGGGCCGAATTGGCAAATTTGATATTGAGTTTTTTTACTTATTTGGTAAAATATTGATTATGAATGCGTTGTATTGTTTATATGATCGAAAGAAGGTTCAATGCGTTGTTGTTGCAACGTTTACCACCCAACTGATTTAGTCGATCATGTCGCCCCTGAACTTGTTAAATCGTGGCTTAGCAACCTTTACGTTGCGTTTGGCAAAGTCGAGGCTGGCGTTTAATTCAAAACCGATCAGTAAAATAAACGAGTTGAGATAAAGCCACAGCATTAACACGATAAGCGTGCCTATTGAGCCGTATAGTTTGTTATATGACGAAAAGTTGTTGATATAATACCCAAAGCCGATAGAGGTTAGAATTGCCAGGCCAGTGGCTAAAACGGATCCCGTATTTAAGAATTTCCACTTTTCTTTATTTGCAGGGCCATACCTGTAAAGCAATGAAATGGAGACGAAAAATATTGCGATAACGATAAGCCACCTCGAAAACGTGATGATGTACAACCAGAAATGACTGCTGCTGTTCATATGCGCCTGCATAAACGCGATAATACTTTGTCCTACAATCATCACCACAATAGCAAAAAGCATCGAAACACTTATTCCCAAAGTTAAAAACAGTGCGATGATCCTGCGTTTTAACCAGCCCCGTTTTTCTGCTACAAGAGATGACTTATTAAAGTCCTGCATTAATTTATGTACGCCGCTTGTTGCAAAGTATAAAGCGGTTAAAAAGCCGACAGACAACAAACTGGGATGAGGCCGTTTGATGATATCCTCAATGGTAGCCTGGAAAGCCATGTACGCATTGTAGGGCAAAATGGTTGAAAGAAGATTAAGCAGTTGCGCCTGGAAATTCTTTATCGGTATGAACGGAATAAGCGTAAATAAGAAGATAGTAGCCGGGAAAAAGGCGAGCATAAAACTATAAGCCAATGACGATGCACGGTTTACCAGCGAACTCTGCTGAATTTCGGTGATAAAGAAACTAAAAACCTCGTACAATGACATCGGCCGAAATCCCGGGATAAAAATGGATTTGGTACGGCTAACCAGCCGGTTGTAAAATTTGACATGCAGCAGCAGCCGGTGTATCCATTTCATCAGCCCGAAATTACTTAAAAAATGGCTTTACCTTGTCCAGAAATTCAGCCGAAGGCAAGCAGGGACGGTTCGTTTTCATATTTATAAATACCAGCAGGGTTTCGCCGGTATTGATCAGTTCCTGCTTCTCGTTATACAATTCGTATTTAAAATGTATCCGCACCCGCGGCATTGTTTCCATAATAACTTTTATGGTTATTTCTTCATCGTACAAAGCCGGCTTCAGGTAATAGCAGTGCAATTCCATCACTGGCATTTTGATACCCGATTCTTCCATGCCGCTGTAGGTGAGGCCAAGGCTCCGGAGCATTTCAACCCGGCCAACTTCATAAAATTCGGCATAATTACCGTAATACATATAGCCCATCTGATCGGTTTCACCGTAGCGGACACGCAATTTGGTAGAATGCTCAAACATTATTTTTTGATGTGTCTTTCGTTAAGCGCCTGTTGAAACCTGCGTGCGTTGGCCAAATGGTCGGCAACATTGGTAGCAAAATTATGATAGCCCGAAAAATCTTCCTTGGCGCACATATAAATATAGTCGCTTTTTTTGTAATCAAGCACCGAATTAACCGCATTGACAGAAGGCATCATGATAGGGCCCGGCGGCAACCCGGTGTGCAGATATGTGTTATAAGGCGAGTTTATCAAAAGATATTTCTTAAGCACACGCCTGATGGTAAAATCGTTTTGTGCAAAAATAACGGTCGGGTCGGCCTCCAGCTTCATTCCCTTCCTCAACCGGTTTAAATACAAACCGGCAACGGCAGGCATTTCGTCGTCATGGAGCGCTTCAGCGTCGACGATGGAGGCTAAGATCGAAACCTGTACCGGGCTCAGGTTTATTGCCGCTGCTTTCTGCCTGCGCTCCGGCGTCCAAAACTTCTCGTAATTGGCATGCATGCGCTTAAAAAACTTCTCCGGCGACGTGTTCCAATACATCTGGTAGGAGTTAGGCAGGAACATGGTATAAACATTCTCCGGCGTAAAGCCATACTTCTGGACGAACGCTGCCGAGTCAAGCAGGTGAATAATGGCAACTGAATCCGGCTCTATCTTTTTTGCCACAAAACCTGCAAACTGTTCCTTGAGCCTTAGGTTGTGAAATGCCACGGTTACTGGCTCCTGGTTGCCTGATGCCAGCATGTTGATCAATTTGCGGTTGCTCATACCTTCATGCAGGTGGTATCTGCCCGGTTTTACCCGGATCTTATAATTCATATTCTCGGCTGCCCAATAAAATGAGGAGGTATCCTTTACGATGCCCTCATCCTTGATTTTATTGTAAACCTCGTTAAACCCGGTGCCGGTACGGATAAACAGGTATTCCTGTTTGCCGGTAACATTCGGACTGAAATATTTGAGGTAGTAGTTAATGCCGGTAATTGCCAGGGCGATGAAAAGTATCACCACCATGATAATAATGAATTTTTTGAATGTACCGCCCGAAGCTGCTTTTTTCTTAGCCATTTTTTAATAATCTGTATTTTTATTTGAGTTTTTGCAGGGCCATTAACCCGCCGGATAGGTTCCTTACATTCAGATACCCGTTTTCTAATAGAATTGTCCTTGCTGTTTCACTTCTTAACCCGGCTTTGCACATAACAATGATCTCATCGGTTTTGTTATAACTAATCCGGCTCAAATTTCTGGTGAGTTTTGACAAAGGGATATTGCACCCGCCAATGTTAAAGGTATGATATTCAATTTCCTCCCGGACATCGAGCAAATTTAGAACTTCGCCGTTACGAAATCGCGTCGAAAGTTCCTGTCCGTTAATTGGGTGGTGCATTGGTTTTTTTGCCCTGTGCTACAGTAAGGTTGATGCGGGTGCCGATGCTCACCTTGCTCGCCGAATCGGTTTTCATAGGCGACTGTGCTACCACAACCACATTTGTCGAATCCGTTATCATGCCCTGGTAGTTTATTATGCCAAGTGTTAGCCCGGATTGTTTGATCACAAACTTCACCTCATCAAGGTCCCGGTTTACAAAATCCGGGATATCCACTTCACTGGCACCTGCGCCGTTGCCCAGCACAAGGTCGATCTTTGAGCCTTTTGGAAGCTTCGTGCCCGGCTTGATCACCTGCCCGCCAAACCTAACCTCGAGTACGTGATTTGCAATGTCCGGCTTGAACGTAGTGTCCCCAACCTTCAAGCCATAATTTGCGATAGTTGCCACAGCCTCGCGATAGGTAGATTGCTCAAGGTTGGGAAGGGCCACGGGCGGGGCAAGGCGGGTTACAACGGTTAAATATATGGTCCTGTTTTCTTTTACGTTGGTGCCGGCATCCGGGTCTTGTTCCACAACGGCTCCCGGTGGCTGGTCGAGTACATATACCGAGTCTATTTTATATTCAAAACCCTGGTCCTTCAATAAATTCATTGCCTTTTCAACCTGCATGCCCTTTAGCTGCGGAACAGGTATGCCCTCGCCATGACGGGTATAAAATCCCAAACTAAAAAAAATGATCAGGAAAGCCAGCACGACCGAGCCAAGCGCCATCAGCAGATTATTGCGGAACTGCTTTGTTTTTAAGTAAGTCCAAAATTTATTCATTTGCATTGAAGAATGTTCACAGCCAATTAACGACCAAACATAGGGATTTTTTAATTCTGAATTCGGGTTTTCAACTTTTCTGTCCTTGTTTTTCAATGACGTTCAGGGAGAATTCGTCGTTCCTGGTTCTGTCATCATATAACGAAAATGCCGCCAGGTTATTTTCCCAAAAACACGAGTAGTGGCGCTGCAAGACTATTAAATTACGAAAGCTATAGCAGTTATAAGCAAATCCGAACCCGATAGCTATCGGGTCGAACATCCGAAATTCGAAATCAAAAGAATTCCACATTCAAAACAAATCCAAATCAAATCACATCCGAAATTCGAAATCAAATCACTTATCTTTGAAGCCTATGACAGCCAAAAACATTGCATTGCTGGCTGGTGGTTTCACCGGCGAATACGAGGTTTCGATAAACAGCGCCAAAAACATTGCCGAAAATTTGAACGCCGAAAAATACCGGGTCTATACCATTTTGGTCGGTCGCGAAAATTGGTTCTATCAAACAGCCGGGGGGCCGGTCAACATAGATAAAAATGATTTTAGCCTTACCCTTAACGGGGAGAAAATAAATTTTGATTTCGCCTTTATCACCGTGCACGGTACGCCCGGCGAGGACGGTAAACTGCAGGGTTATTTTGATATGCTGGGCATTCCTTATAATACCTGCGACGCTACTACTTCGGCAATTACCATGAACAAGGCGTATACCAAAGCCCTTGTTGAAGGCATCCACAGACTGCATATGGCTAAATCGTTGCGCCTCTATGAAAAGGACATGCACGACGTGGCGATCATCGCGGCGTCATTGAAATTCCCTCTGTTTATCAAGCCAAATAATGGCGGCAGCAGCGTTGGCATGAGCAAGGTGCAAAATGCCGCGGGTTTGCCAGATGCCTTAAAAAAGGCGTTTAATGAAGACGACCAGGTATTGGTAGAAGAATTTATAAAAGGACGCGAGTTCAGCATAGGCGTTGCCCGGCTGAAGGGTAAAATAACCGTTTTGCCGGCAACCGAGATCATCACCTCTAAAGAATTTTTTGATTACGAGGCCAAATATTCGCCGGGTGTATCTAAAGAAATAACCCCGGCCGACCTGCCGGCAGCTAAAAGCGCCGAAATTGCCGAAATTGTCACAGAAGTTTACCTTCGGCTCAACTGCAAAGGCATGGTGAGGATAGATTTTATTTTGCTGGATGGCACAGATGAATTTTATTTTATCGAGGTTAATACCACGCCGGGCCAATCTGCAGCCAGTTTGATACCGCAACAGGTAAGGGCTGCGGGAATGAACCTACCGGATTTTTACAGCGAATTGATCGAGGGGGCTTTGTAAAGCATTTGGGTCTTAGCCTGTATTGTCGTTCCGGACCGTATATCGCTAACCCACCAATCTTCAACAGCAAACGGCAGGGCTAGCTCGGCACCATGGTCGTCAATATAGTATTCGCGCATACAGCCCCTGATCACATAAGCTTCAAAATGGCAAATATTGCCGGCCTGCAGCAGCATTGTTTTTTTTGGTATTACTTTGTACTGTAGCATCGAATTAAAATATGCCAGTTCCCCGGCAGATAAGTTAACACACTTTAAAACGTATGCATTTATATTTTGAAACATTGTTTTTTAATTTCTTGTCCCAGTTCAATGGATTTTATATAAAGTAGATCCAATTTTACACCGTAACTTTATGCCATGCCGGCAGCCCGGCAATCATACATAAAATTATTTTATATTCTATAAATGGAAAATCATAAGCTAGAGGTGATCATTAATAAAATGTTTGCCGAAATCGAAAACCTTATACCGGTTTATATGCAAAACCCTGAAGATAAAAACATTGCCAACGGGAACGTTGCAGTTTGCATCATAGCTGAAAATGGGATGGTGTTTGGTAAAATGCTTGGAACAAACAAACCCCGGTTAAGACAATCCTATAGAGTGGCATGGACAAAGGCGAGCCAGGTTTGGCTGACCGGCGTAAAAACCGGCGAATACGAAAAAATGGTTTTCAACGGGCTCGCCGAAGAAAATGGCAATGGTATAGAGGCCCCTGACCTGATAGGATGGCAGGGCGGTCAGCCACTTACCCTTCCCGATGGATCAAAGCTTTCCGTTGGCTTCAGCGGTTTCAGGGGTGTAGTTGACCTGGAGATAATGATAAAAGCACTCGATAAAGCAATAAGCAATAATTAATCACATTCAAAAATTTAACAATATGTCATACCTACCCAACCCCAATCGTTACAAAAACATGTCCTATCGCCGTTGCGGTAAAAGCGGCTTGATGCTGCCAGCTGTATCGCTGGGCCTTTGGCACAATTTCGGGGCTATTGATAGCCTGGAAAATGCCCGTACTATTTTAAGGCTGGCTTTTGATAGCGGCATAACGCATTTTGATTTAGCCAACAACTATGGCCCACCGGCCGGCTCGGCCGAGGAGACTTTCGGTGAAATTTTTAAAGGCGACTTTAAAAGCTATCGCGATGAGTTGATCATCTCAACAAAAGCAGGTTGGGGAATGTGGGAAGGGCCATATGGTGATTGGGGATCAAAAAAATACCTGGTAGCCAGTTTGGATCAAAGCTTAAAACGCATGGGGCTGGATTATGTCGATATATTTTATCATCACCGGCCCGATCCCGAAACACCGTTGGAAGAAACAATGGGCGCCCTTGATTTGATAGTACGCCAGGGAAAGGCTTTATATGTAGGCATATCAAGCTATAGCGCATCGGAAACAGAAGCTGCCATTGCGGTTTTAAACCGGCTTGGTACGCCTTGCCTGATACATCAGCCAAAATATTCGATGTTTGACCGCTGGGTAGAAGGCGGTTTGCTGGATGTGCTTGGCGATAAGGGGGTTGGCTGTATCCCGTTTTCGCCATTGGCGCAGGGCCTTTTAACTAACAAATATTTACAGGGAATACCGGCAGGCTCAAGAGCTGCAAGCCATCGCGGGAACGGGGCAATTGAGGAAGATGCCATTACGGAAGAAAAAATTGCCAAAGTAGTCAAGTTGAATGAGCTCGCCCTTAAACGCGGACAAGACCTGGCGCAAATGGCACTTTCGTGGATATTAAAAGATGACCGCATTACCTCTGTACTTATTGGCGTAAGTAAACCTGAACAGGTTATAGATTCAATTAAGTGTCTCGAAAATATTTCATTTTCCGCTGATGAACTCAATGCAATAAACAACATTTTGACATAGCCGGGAACATCAGTTAACGATAACAATATTTATTGACCCGACAATTCATCGTGAAAAACAAATTTTCGATATGCCCGGGAATTGGTTCTTCGCTCCGTTGAGAATGAACAGAGGTTAAACTGATATAAACCGATTATCCATTAGCATTATATCTTTAAACTTTTGTTTTCGTATAAAGTCAGACAATTATTAACCGATCACTAATCTGAGTTACATGAAAAAGATATTAATTCTGACCGCGTTTATTTTTTTATCATCACTTGCTTTTTCCCAGCAGCCATTTTACCGGTACTATAACGGCAAGATGAGAAAACACTATTATACTACCGAGTTTAGTGAATATCGTAATGGCCGCGCCGGCTGGGTACTGGAAGGGCAGGCATGCCTGGTTTTTAATGAAGGCGACCGGCGCGACGGCCTGGTCCCATTGTTAAGGTACAACAATCTTCGCACCGGCGACCACTATTATACCACTCATCGCCATGAAATGGGCGACCGGGCCGACGGGTACAATTATGAGGGCATCGCATGCTTTATCTACAAATTTAGAGTTGACAGAACAATTCCCTTATTTAGCTATTACAACCAAAAAACAGGCGACCACTTCCTAACCACTGACAGGCAAGAACTCGGACGCGGTTTTGACGGCTATGCGCTTGAAAACATTGCCGGGTTTGTTATGCGGGATAGGAACTGATGCCAAAGTTGAACCCCGTCGAACCACGGTGCGCTGACCATACGTAAGGCTATTAAAATGGATATACGTTTTACGTTTCCGCAGGGTCTCTAGAAGAGGACCCTGCGGGGACATAGAACAAAAAAAGCTGTCTTTTTGAGACAGCTTTTTTTCCAAATCAATGTGTAATTTACATTCCCCCGTTCCTCGGATCGGTTTTTGTTTTTAGCGCGTACTCATGCGGCGGCTCGGCGCCCATCAGGTTTTTAACAAAATAATCCCATCGGCGGCGCATCATGTAGGATGAATAAGTGCCATAGCCATGCGCACTGTTCGGAAACACCACCAGGTCGTAATCCTTATTTGCTTTTTCGAGCGCTTCAACCACCAGCAGCGTATTTTGCGGCGGTACGTTGTCGTCCATCAGGCCGTGGGCGAGCATCAGCTTGCCTTTCAGATTTTTGGCGAAGTTCTCGTTTGCCTGTGCATCATAGTTGGAATTTGCCACCAAACCATCGTAACGCTCGCCCCAATCGTCCTCGTAGTTGCGGTTCTCGTGGTTGCCCGATTCTGATATACCTACCTTAAAAAAATCAGGGAAGCGGAACATAGCCGCCGCCGTGGCAAAACCACCGCCCGAGTGGCCCCAAATGCCCACTTTATTGATATCGATATAGGAATATTTCTGCGCAAGCTGCTGTATGCCGGTTACCTGGTCGGGGAGGGTGTTGTCGCCCATGTTGCCATAGTTCATATCATGAAAGCTTTTTGACCGCAACGGATTGCTGCTGCCTTCTATCTGTACCACTATAAACCCTAACTCGGCCAGCGCCTGGTTATCACCACGTGATGCCGCGAACGACCAGCTCCCCACGCTGCCGCCCTGCGGGCCGGGGTAAATGTAGTCGATTATAGGATACTTTTTATTGGGGTCAAGATTTGTTGGTGTATACATTAGCCCGTAAAGGTCTGTTGTACCGTCATGTGCCTTAACGGTGATGGGGATAACCGGGTGCCAGCCCGAAGCTGTCAATCGGGATACATCAGTTTTTTCGACATTGGCAATTAACTTCCCGTCAATACTGCGCAATACCGTAACCGGCGGAACATCAGGCTTCGAGTAGCTGTCGACAAAATAGTTTTTTGATGGTGATAAAGTAATGGTATGGTTGCCGCTCTCAGGCGTAAGCACCGCAAAGTGCTTGCCGTCGAATCCAACGCTGCAAAGCTGGCTGAAGTAGGGGTTTTCCGGCTCGCGGCCATCAGACATAAAATAGATCATGCGGTGTTTTTTATCTATATCAACTAACTTAGTTACTACCCAGTCGCCTTTGGTGATGATGTTTTTTACTTTGCCGGTTAAGGCATCATATAAATAAAGATGTCCCCAGTTATCACGTTCCGAAAACCAGATGATCTCATTCGTTTTAGCCAGGTACTTCCAGTTGGCGCTTCCCCAACCGGATTCATATTGGGTGGGCACCGTCTCTTCAAACACCTCGCGTACCGCACCTGTAGCTGCATCCGCGATACGCACCTTTTCATTTTTATGATCCCGCGATGTAGAGATAAACGCCAGTTGGCTCGCATCCTCGTTCCAGTTCACGTCCTCCATCGAAACATCATCGCTAAAGGTTGATCTGTGCGCATCGGGGGGTATCTGCAGTACAATTATTTTGGGCTCATCCACATTGATGACCACCCGCTGTATGCTTGCCACTTCCTTATCGCCTGGTAGGGGATATTTCCATGCTTTTAAGGTTGGTTTACCCACATTTGTACTGACCAGGTACATGTCACTTACGTTGCGCTCGTCCTGTTTAAACGTAGCTATTTTTTTAGAGTCGGGCGACCATAGCAGCACCGGTCTGTCGCTGCTTGTCCAGCCGGCGTTGTCAGTGGCGTAACCGAAATTTTTTATGCCATCGGTGGTTAATTGTGTTTCTTTTTTTGTTTTGACATCCCTTACCCAAAGATTATGGTCCTTTATAAAAGCGCTTTTCTGTCCATCAGGCGATAATATCTCATTGCCTCCTCCGCGCCGGCCGCTCCCACGGGCCTGGCGTCCCTGCGAACCGCTTATACTGGCAGTATCCGTCGTCAATTGGTTAGTGCCGCGCTCATATTTCCAGCGTTTGCCCTCAGCCTGGAAGGTGATATACCTGTTATCATCCGTAAAACCAATGCTTTGAAACGGCAGCATTGCCCCTGTATATTTTTTACCGCTTGCCGCTGATAGGGCAGAGGCCAGTTTTTCCTGGTCAAATGCAGTAGTCCGGGTTTTTTTAACCGGGTCAACCAGTATAAACTCACTGCCTGTGGGCGTAAGCGTGCGGTACCAGAATTTATCGCCGGGCAGCCAGTTGGGGCTTACACCGGCACGATCAACCAATGGTTGGGTGCCATAGCTCAGAAAACTTTCCGCGTGTTCATAATCTTTAGCGGTTAGTACCCGGCCCTGCTGGGCGTATGCGCCCAGCGTTACAGCAAAGGATACCGCAGTAAATAAATACTTATTCATGTTGGTTAAATTAAAAAGGTCAGTACAATAAAAACTGCAAATTAATAACTTTTTACCAATAGGGAAGATAACGCGGTTGTGACACAATTAAGTTTTCAGATTGCAGTTTTCAGTTGGCTGTATGAGTATTACACTAAAAATCAACAATCTCATTGCTAACTGCCCATTGCACACTGCACACTCTATACCAGGTAATGTTCAATAATATCCTGCGGGATCTTTGCCCCGCGGCCGGTGGCCATGTCGATCATGGTATAATCGAACCAGCCGTCGCAGCATATTTTTTTGGTGGCTTTATTGGTGATGCTGAATTTTACCCGGCAGCCTTTTTCGTCGATGGTTTCGATGCCTGTTTTTACGATGAAATAATCGCTCATGGTTAAAGCACGTTTATAATCGACGTAAGCGGTGCGCACCACCCAACCGTAACCGCGTTCCATAAACTTTTCCATGGGCATACCATAACAGCGTTCCATCTGGTCGTACCGGGCGGCAAGCACATAATCAAAGTATTTGCTGTTGTGCACATGATGAAACATATCGATATCATCAGGCCGCACGCGGAATTCAGTTTCAAAGGTAGCGTAGGTGGTAGGATTCATAAGGCAAATATATAGAGTTTATAGGTTCATAGTTGATGGTTGATAGTTCATAGTTCATAGTACTGCGTTAGGGATTGAAGCGGATACCGGCTCGTGACTAATGCCTGTGCAGTATGAGCGGAAAGCCCGCCCGCCGTTCTATCACGGCGGGAACGCCCAAACCATTTGCGTAATATCCCATAGGGAGGGGCGTTAACATCGCGTATATCTACCCACCCTCCCGATAGCTATCGGGACATCGCTTCGCTCGACCTCCCTCCCTTTTGCAGGCAAAAAGGAGGGTAAAGCAACCCTAAATATGAAGATAATTAAAAAAGGGAGCTGCCTTAGAACAATTGACAACCTAACCACCTATTCAAACTAATCAATCTATTCAAACCAGTCCTTGCATATATGAACGAATTAACCTACCTTTGCACCTCAATTAATCAAATTATTTACGCTTTAATATTATTCAGGTAATGTATTTAAGTAAAGAGGCAAAAACAGAGATTTTTGCAAAACATGGTAAAAGCGCTGCCGACACAGGTACAGCCGAAGGACAGGTAGCATTATTTACCTATCGTATTGCTCACTTAACCGAGCATTTGAAAAAGAACAAACATGATTTTTCAACACAATTGTCGCTGCAAAAATTAGTAGGTAAGCGCCGCGCATTGCTGGCATACCTGTTTAAAAATGATATTGAAAGATACCGTGCCATCATCAAAGCTTTACAGCTTAGGGATATCATTAAGTAACCTTTCTGCGTTTTTCAATAAAAGCCATCTCATTTAGGGGATGGCTTTTTACATTCGACATAATATACACAAACATACACACCGGTGCGCTCAAAAGATGAAAAGCGCATCACAACGAAAAAAAAGATGAGTTACAAGTTAATTAAAAAAGTTATCGATTTAGGTGACGGCCGCACCATTGAGATCGAAACCGGGAAACTGGCCAAGCAAGCAGATGGATCAGTAGTGATAAAAATGGGTGACACCATGTTATTGGCTACCGTAGTATCGAGCCTTGAAGCAAAAGAAGGTGTTGATTTTTTACCCCTTTCGGTTGATTACCAGGAAAAATATGCGGCAACAGGCCGTATACCCGGTGGATTTTTACGCCGCGAGGCACGTTTATCAGACTATGAAGTTTTAATTTCGCGTTTGGTTGACCGCGCTTTACGCCCGATGTTTCCGGAAGATTATCATGCGGATACGCAGGTAATGATTTCGTTAATTTCGGCCGATAAAAATATTATGCCGGATTGCCTGGCAGGTTTGGCTGCATCAGCAGCTTTAGCTGTTTCTGATATCCCGTTCAACGGCCCGATATCAGAAGTTCGTGTTGCTAAGGTTGACGGTCAGCTAGTTATTAACCCTACTTTAAGCCAGTTACAAACTGCTACTTTAGAATTTATTGTAGCCGGTTCAGAGCATGACATAAACATGGTTGAAGGCGAATCGAAGGAGATACAGGAAGAAGAACTGGTTGAAGCGATAAAATTTGCACACACTGCCATTAAGGTACAGTGTTTGGCGCAAATTGAACTGGCTGAAGAATTGGGTAAGACCGTAAAACGTGTTTACAGCCACGAAAACAGCAATGAAGAATTAAAGAAAGCGATATACGCGGCTACTTACGAGCAGGTTTATGCTATTGCCGGTTCAGCGTCGGCTAAAGATGAGCGCTCGGTTAAATTCAAAGAGGTTCGCGATAAGTATATCGAAACACTTGGCGAAATCGATGACGTAACCAAATTCCTGGCAAAGAAATATTACCACGATGTTGAATACGATGCGATACGCAACCTGGTATTAGATGAAGGCAAACGCCTGGACGGCCGTACAACTACCCAGATACGCCCGATATGGAGCGAGATCGGTTATTTGCCGGCGGCGCACGGTTCTGCCGTGTTTACCCGCGGTGAAACACAATCGTTAACCAGCGTTACTTTAGGCGCTAAAGACGATGAGCAAATGATCGACGGTGCATTCATCAACGGATACTCGAAATTCCTTTTACATTATAATTTCCCTGGTTTTTCAACCGGCGAAGTTCGCCCGAACAGGGGAGCAGGCCGTCGCGAAATTGGCCATGGTAACCTGGCCATGCGTTCGTTAAAGCAGGTTTTGCCGTCGGAAGATGAAAACCCATATACTATACGTATCGTTTCGGATATCCTGGAATCTAACGGTTCATCGTCAATGGCAACGGTTTGTGCCGGAACATTGGCGCTGATGGACGCAGGTGTTAAAATTAAGTCGCCGGTATCCGGTATCGCGATGGGTTTGATCACCAACGAAATGGGTACAAAATATGCTATCCTTTCTGATATTTTAGGCGATGAGGATCATTTGGGTGATATGGACTTTAAAGTAACAGGCACCACAAACGGTATTGTTGCAGTTCAAATGGACCTTAAAATTAACGGTTTATCATACGAAGTCTTATCAAAAGCTTTGCACCAGGCAAAAGAAGGCCGCCTTCATATCTTAAATGAAATGAAGAAGACCATTGACAAGCCGCGTGAGGATTACAAACCGCATGCACCGCGTATTATCACCATCAGGATCGATAAAGAATACATTGGCGCGGTTATCGGGCCGGGAGGAAAGATCATCCAGGAAATGCAGCGCGAAACAGGTGCAACTATTTCCATCGAGGAAGTAGGCAACCAGGGCGTTGTGCAAATCTTCGCTGATAACAAGGAAGCTATTGATAAAGCCGTTACACGGATAAAAAATATTGCTGCAAGGCCTGAAGTTGGCGAAATTTATGAAGGTAAAGTAAGGTCGATCATGCCATTTGGCGCCTTCGTTGAGATCATGCCGGGCAAGGACGGATTGCTACACATATCCGAAATTGACCACCACAGGATCGAAACAATGGACGGCATATTTGAAGTGGGCGACGAAGTACGCGTAAAATTGCTGGACATCGATAAGCAAGGCAAGTTGAAGCTTTCGCGTAAAGCGTTATTGCCGCGCCCTGAAGTGAATAGAAGTTAGTGAGTGGTTGAATAGTTAAGGTGTTGATTGAGTCAATACGTTTTCAACTTAATCAACCAAAACAATAAATCCCTCTTTATGAGGGATTTATTGTTTTAAATTAGTTTTTTTGCAATAATTTAAAACAAAATCAGACTTTTTATACTTCAATTAACTTATTAACTGCATTTGGGCCTGTGAAAACGACATCCGCCAATAACCCCCTGGAATTTATCAAAAGCGATCCGGCTGAAAAATCGTTATCACAGTCTGAACTGGTACAGCAGCTGCTATACCAGATCGTCAGGGTAAAAGAGTTAATAAAATACTACGATTCTATTCCCAACGGCGCCGGCCAGCTCGGCTCTGCCATACTCACCGAACTAGTCTCCGAAGCGCATGGGTCGCTGATCAATTATGATACGCCGCTTATGCAGAAGTATTATGATCTGTTGCTTAATTGCGATTGATGGGGTTGGAAAAGTCCGGAAAGTCCGGAAAGTCAGTAAAGTCCCGAAGAAAGATTCAGAATCTAATATCCCTATTCCGCAATAGGCATTCCGACTTCCACAATCAAAAAAACTAATCTCCAATCTCTAACCTCCAATCACTATATTTGTCTTCATGAACCACCTGGTAGCCCCGTCAATTTTAGCGGCCGACTTTGCCAACCTGCAGCGCGATATCGAAATGATCAATCAAAGTTCTGCCGATTGGGTACACGTAGATGTAATGGACGGTGTTTTTGTGCCGAATATTTCGTTCGGCTTCCCTGTTGTAAAGGCGGTAAAAAAGTACGCCCAAAAACCACTGGATGTTCACTTAATGATCGTAGAGCCTGACCATTACCTGGAAAATTTTAAAGATGCCGGCGCAGCAGGGATCACTGTTCACTACGAGGTCTGCCCAAACCTGCATCGTACTATACAGCACATTAAAGAGCTTGGTTGCCGGGCAGGTGTAGCGCTTAACCCGCACACGCCGGTTGCGTTGCTTGAAGATATTATCATTGATCTCGACATGGTTTTGATCATGTCGGTAAACCCTGGTTTTGGCGGACAAAAGTTTATTGGGAATACGTACAAAAAACTTAAAGATGTCAAAGCGTTAAGCCGCAGGTACAATCCGGAGATGCTGATCGAAGTAGATGGGGGTGTTGACGAGCATAACGCAGTAAAACTTATCGATGCCGGCGCCAGCGTGTTAGTGGCAGGTAACTCTGTGTTTTCGGCACCCGATCCTTCGGCGGCTATCGCTTATTTGAAGCATCCATCGGGCTCGTCCCGGTCATAGTATCAGCCTCGCAATAAACAATATACATTTTTTAAAAATTTAAAATCAGGAGCTGCAATTGTCTGTTAATTGTATGAATATCCTAAAAAAGCAAATAATCTCTATATACTTTGTCAAATTATTTAACTTCGGCCCGTCAGTATTCAGATTTGCAAAAGTTTGATATTTGACAATCCAATTTATAAAAACATGAAACACAATTTTGGCGCCGGACCGGGCATTTTACCCCACGAAGTTTTAAAACAGGCGGCAGCAGCCGTGGTTGATTTTGGCGGGATCGGCCTTTCTATATTAGAAATATCTCACCGTTCAACCGAATTCGAAGGCGTTTTGGATGAGGCTGTTAGCCTGGTAAAAGAATTACTCGATGTGCCTAAAGGATATTCGGTATTGTTTTTACAAGGCGGTGCAAGTACACAGTTTGCCCTGGCTCCCTATAACTTACTGCCCGAGGGCGGCAAAGCGGCTTACCTGGAAACAGGCGTGTGGGCAAATAAAGCCATCAAAGAAGCAAAATTCTTCGGCGAGACCGTAGTAGTGGCCACTTCAAAGGAAAGTAATTTCAACTATATTCCGAAGGACTTTACCATACCAGCTGATGCGGCATATTTCCACATCACGTCAAATAACACCATTTACGGAACGCAGTCACAAAACTTTCCAAAATCGCCGGTGCCGATGGTATGTGATATGTCATCAGATATATTCAGCCGCAAAATAAACGTAGCCGATTTTGGTTTGATATATGCTGGTGCACAAAAAAACATGGGCCCGGCAGGTGTAACGCTGGTTATTGTAAAGGATGATATTTTAGGGAAATCAGGGCGTAAAATACCGGCTATGTTCAATTATCAGACCCAAATTGAAGGCGGCTCAATGTATAATACACCGCCAGTGTTTGCGATCTACGTATCCATGCTTACCCTTAACTGGTTAAAATCAAAAGGCGGGGTAGAGGCTATCGAAAAGGAGAATATTGCAAAGGCAAGGGTATTGTACGAAGAAATTGACCGCAACCCGCTTTTCAAAGGGGTATGTAAAACCGAAGACCGTTCGCACATGAACGTTTGTTTCGTGATGGAAGACCCTGAGCACGAAAAACCATTCCTGAAAATCTGTGACGACAAAGGCATTGTCGGCATCAAAGGCCACCGCAGCGTCGGCGGTTTCAGGGCATCCATATATAACGCGCTGCCTATAACCAGCGTTTATGTACTGATTGACGCCATGCAGGAATTTGCAGAGAAGAATAAACAACAAGTTCAGTAGTTCACTGGTTCGTTAGTTCATTGGTGTAAACTTGTAAACCGAACTAATGAAGCAGACCAATGAACTAATGAACAGATAAACCAATGAACTAATCACCATGATAAAGATATTAGCTAACGACGGCATCGATCCGGCAGGTAAGCAACTTTTAGAAGAAGCCGGTTTTATTATTGATACCAATAACATTCCACAGGAGGAACTCCCGGTTAAACTGCAAAACTACGACGTAATTACTGTTCGGAGCGCCACAAAAGTGCGTAAGGCATTAATTGACGCCTGTCCTAACCTTAAGGTGATCGGGCGCGGCGGTGTAGGTATGGATAATATCGATGTGGAGTACGCCCGCGAAAAGGGCATAGGCGTTTATAATACGCCGGCATCTTCATCTTTATCCGTAGCCGAACTGGTATTTGGCCATCTGTTCACCGGCGTTAGATTTTTGCAGGACAGTAACCGTAAAATGCCTGTCGAAGGAGCCACCAAGTTTAATGATCTCAAGAAAGCTTATGCCAAAGGTATTGAGTTGCGCGGTAAAACCTTGGGTATTTTAGGTTTTGGGCGTATCGGCCGCGAAGTAGCAAAAATTGCCCTGGGCATTGGTATGGATGTACTGGCATACGATCTTTATCCTTTTAATCCTGAATTGGAGCTGGAATTAGGCGGCGGCACAAAAATCAAGATCACCGTAAAAACAGCCACCCAGCAGGAGATCATCAAACAGGCGGATTTTATCACCATCCATACACCATTTGTCGACAAACCGATTATCGGTTCAAGCGAATTTGAGCAAATGAAAAAAGGCGCAGGCGTGGTGAATTGTTCTCGCGGCGGGCTTATTGACGAAGACGCACTGATCACGGCTTTAAACAGCGGTAAAATCTCTTTCGCGGCGCTCGACGTATTTGATAATGAACCTACGCCAAGGGCTGATATACTTGCTCACCCCAAAATTTCATTAACCCCTCATATCGGCGCATCAACCAACGAGGCCCAGGAAAGAATAGGGATGGAACTGGCCAATTTGATCATAGGGCATTTTAAAAAGTAATAGGCACATATTCGCACGAATTATTTCGAATTACACGAGTTAAACCAAGCAAATTCGTGCAATTCGAAATAATTCGTGCCATTTGTGTTAATTCAAATCGTAACTCACTCCCTTTTCCGGAATAGTAACTCCATATCCATCCTCTTCCAAAGCACCGGCAAGCAAATTCATGCTTTCTGTTTCGCCGTGTACCAAAAAAATGTCTTTCAGTTTTCCTTTATCCACTTGCTTAACCGTATTCATCAGGTCGTCATGGTCGCCATGCGCGCTCAGTACATCAGTTTGTTTAATGGTGGCATAAACGGCCAGTTCGCGGTCTTTAATGTGCACGATAGGATCGCCGCGCAGTAAACGATGGCCCAGGGTTCCTTTGGCGCAATAACCGATAAAAAGAATAGTGCAGTAATAGTTCTGGATATTATAAAACAGGTGGTCCTGTATGCGCCCGCCATCAAGCATCCCTGCCGACGAAATAATAACACAAGGCTCATAATAATTGGATACCTGCCGGCTATCTTTCATCGTTTCAACGTAGGTCAGGTTGTCAAATTCAAACTCATCGCCCCGCTTTTGGTAAAACTCCTGCGCCTCGCTGTTAACAAGCGAGTGGTATTTTCTGAAGACCTCGGTCGACCGGGATGCCAACGGACTGTCCACAAATACCTTTACAGGTGGCAATAAACCCGTGCTGAATATCTTATTCAGGGAATAGACCAATGATTGCGTTCGCCCGATACTAAAGGCGGGAATGATCAATCGTCCCTGCTCTTTAATGCAGGTCTTTTCAATTACCTCAACCAGGGTTTGTTCAACTGTTTTATCTTTTGTATGATAACGACCGCCGTAGGTGGATTCGATAACCAGGTAATCAACAGGCGGCAAAGCCTGCGGGTCGTCGAGCACGGGGTAATTCTTACGTCCCACATCTCCTGTAAAAGCTATTGTTTTTTCAACGCCATCGTCCTTTATCTTTAATACAGCCGCCGCTGCCCCTAATAAATGGCCAATAGGTACGAAGGTAAGCTCAACGTTTTCGTTAACGCGGAAAGGCCGGTTAAAACCAATGGTCACAAACCGCTCAACGGTATCCATTACATGCTTTTGCAGGTATAATGGCTGGGCGGCCGTGTTAAACTTGCCTTTCCGGTGTTTGCCTCCCTTACTGGCCTTCCGCATAAATAAGTTGACGGAGTCGAGCAGCAATAACTCGGTAAGATCAGCTGTTGGGGGTGTACATAGTATTTGCCCGGCATATCCTAATCGTACCAGCGTTGGTAAATTGCCCGTATGGTCTATATGCGCGTGCGTTAATATCACCAGGTCTATCTCCGCCGGGTCAAAAGGAAAGTTTTCGTTAGCCTGGATGCTGCGGTCCTTCTCATAGTCCAAACCACAATCTACTAATATTTTAAATTGGCCAACCTCCAGCAAATGCATACTGCCGGTTACCTGCCGGGCTGCCCCGTGTATCGTTAATTTCATTTTCGTTCAGTCGTTCACTGGTTCATTAGTTCATTAGAATGGTTAATTAGTTCGTATTCAATAATACCCGATATGTCACTAATAAGCTAATGAACTAGTGAACCAATAAACCAACCGCAAACTTATTATTATTGTTGTAAGATTTTTCTTTGTTAATAAGTAATTTTAACCACCACAAATACTTAGAATTATATACTATGGATGAGATAGAAAATTATTCGGAACACATTCACGAACAAAGCAACGAACACGCGCACCATATGCTTGAAGAAGGTAAAGAAAAGTGGGTGCTGTATGTAGCCCTTACTACCGCCGTATTTGCCGTCTTAGCGGCGATATGCGGTCTTTTGGCGGGCGACCATGCCGACGAGTCTATGCTGGCACAAATGCGCTCATCCGATCAATGGGCCTATTACCAGGCAAAAGGTATTAAAGCGGATGTGCTGGCCTCCTCAAACAAGCTAATAGTAGCTTTAGGCAAAACCCCGGCACCTCAGGACACGGCGAAAGTAAAAGCCAATAAAAAGGAACAGGCAAAAATAATGGAGCAGGCTAAAGAGTTTCAAAAGGAATCGGACGGGCATGTGGCCCGGCATAAAATACTGGCGAGAGGCGTTACGCTGTTTCAGGTGGCTATCGCTATAGGTGCGATCTCCATCATCACCAAGCGAAAAAGTTTATGGATGGCAAGCATGGGCTTTGCGCTCATTGGCGTATTCTTTTTGCTGCAAGGCACCGTGTTTTAAAACCGTTTTTGGCTTTCAACTGTTCAGTATTTATTATGTTATACTTGAGTATGATCCCTAGTCAATTGAAAGCCATTTTTATTTTGGTGCTAATCTGCACTGTCGGCTTTACCGCTTCGGCACAGGTATTTCCGCTAAAATTAAGCGCGAACCGCAAATATCTCACAGATAACAGGAACAAACCTTTCCTTGTTAAAGAAATATCCGCCTGGGGGCTCATCCAGGCTTTGTCTGAAAATGATGAGGCAGCTTTCATAGATAGCGTAAAGCGTAAAGGATTTAACACCCTTATGGTGAGTATTATTTCATTTGACACCCGGTTTGCCGGTGGCCCGCCCAACTGGCAGGGTATACCGCCATTTAAAATCTTAGGTGATTTCTCAACATATAACACTGCGTATTTTGACCATGCCGACCGCTTTTTGCGCATGGCTCAGCAAAAAGGTATGGAAGTATTGCTTGTTCCCTGTTACCTGGGTTATAAAGGTGATAAAAACCAGGGCTGGTGGTCGCAGTTGCTAAGCCCGGCAAACAGCGTGGACAAAAGCCATGCATATGGCCGCTTCCTTGGTCAGCATTATAAGGGTTTTTCGAATATTATATGGGTGGCCGGTGGTGATAACAAAGGCGACAGCACGCTGAGCCCTCACATTGATAATATCATCGGGGGCATCAAAGAGTTTGACAAACGTCACCTGTGGACCGGGCACTTCGAGTCGAAGCAGGGTACCAACTGGCCGTCAGAGCATCCACGGTATGCGCAATATATCGATATCGACGGCTTGTACGCTTTTATAGAAAAAGATTTGGGCAAGGATGCCCCGCAATATAAAACTGAACTGGCGCATTATGGAAAAGGGAAAATGATCTTCCAGATGGATCAAAGCTATGAGCATGATATACCTCATGTGGCCGATAATGAAAACCCGCAATGGATACGCCGGAAAAACTATGAAGGATTACTTAGCGGATGCGCCGGCACCAGCTTTTGCCCCGGACTTAAGGACAACCCCGAATATGTATTCAAAAACTGGCAACCGCTTATGAATACCGGGGGCATGACAGAAGCGCGCAACTGCTTTAACTTGTTCAGCTCACGTGCATGGCAGCGGCTTGTCCCTGATACAAGCAATAAAATAATCACGGAAGGACGCGGTCAGTTTGGCAGCATAAACTATGTGTGCGCTGCGCAAACAACCGATCACAACACGTATATAGCATACCTTCCCCTAGGTGGGACGTTAACCCTCAACCTCGACGTGTTAAAAATTAAAACGGCGAGAGCCTGGTGGTACGATCCGCGCAACGGCCTGGCGGTGCCCATTGGTATCTTCGCGGCGCAGGGCACAAAAAAGGTAACAACCTTTACCGGCGAAGACTGGGTATTGGTGATCGACAATGCCGATATACAGTTACCAAAACCCGGTAAATGAACTGTTGTTCTGTGCTATTTTAATTAACGCAGGTTTTCCAAAATGAACATTTTTTGAACACCTGAATGAACACTAAAATAGACACCTTTCGAAAAGCGTTCCCCCTTTAATTGCAATACCTTCCACGCATCTTTTAGAGCATTCCAGACTGTTTTCCTTCAGACTTTCAGTTAATCCAGTGGGTTCCGAAAGGCCAGACGATAATTTTGCTTGAGATTATTTTTCAGGGGTTAAAACATTTTCTACAGTAAATATATTTATGGCATAGTAATGGTTAATATTTATCCAACGATTAAATTTTAAAGTCAATTTTATAACTAAAATCTATGAAAACTTCTACATTAACTGCTTTTCTTCTTGGAGGCCTATCAATTGTAGGTATAAGCAGCTGCAAAAAACTATCTCCTGCGAAACAGGGAACGCAAACTACGGTAACTACCATTAATCCGAAAACTGCTGCCACTGTTTGTGATTACGATTTTAATGAGTCTACTCTTACCAGTACCGGTTGGACCAAGTCATTCGATGATGAATTTGATAGCGATCTGTCTAAATGGTACGCTTATACCGGTGGGGTACAAAACGAATTGCAATGCTTTGAGCCCGCTAACGTGACGATCGTAAACGGCGTTTTACAGATCGAAGCAAAAAAGGAAACTGTAACAGGCCCTACTACGGTTAACAGTTCATCAAATAGCACATTCAATTATACCTCAGGTTCTATTGTTAGTAATTTAGCGTTCGGGCCAAATGCCACTACACCGAAGATCAGGATAGTAACCCGGATGAAGGTGGCTTCCGGATACGGTTTGGTTTCGTTTTTTGACTCGTATGGGACCAACTGGCCAACCAATGGGCAGATCAATCATGTTCAGGTTGAAGGAAATGACGTAAAAAGATATGAAACAAATTATTTTTACGGCACCCAATCAGGCCAGAACCTGGTGAACAATGGAATTTTATTTAACCCCGCCGACCAGGATCTGTCTTCTTGCTGGCACGTTTACGTAACCGAATGGACTCAAAATGCACTTAACTTCTATCTCGACGGTCAATTGGTTGAAACAAAAACTGCCGGTGGTTATGTTGGCGGCATGTTTGGAAAAGTACAGAATCTTTCACTCAGCCTGCTGATCGGCGGGTCGTACTATTCTAGTTTTGTGCCGGCAAATGTTCAAACCGGAACAATGTATGTTGACTATGTAAAGGTATTCACATCAAAATAATAATTTTCGGGGCAACAACCCTAAATATTCTTATAAATGAAATATCCGGGGCCTGTGGCTCCGGATATTTTTTTATGTAACATCGCCCCGATCGGTGATGATTGAATAAATAAAAATTTCTTTTAAAAAATATTTGCGGCGGCAATTTTAAAATTTACCTTTGCAAACCTTTTCGGGGTGTAGCGTAGCCCGGTATCGCGCCTGGTTTGGGACCAGGAGGTCGCAGGTTCGAATCCTGCCACCCCGACAAAGTAAAATATAGCCCTTCCCGTTGAAGACAGGAGGGGCTTTTTTTATAGTGCGTCTCGTCCTAAGAAAAGTTGATATGATGGAAAATGTACAGAAATCCGAATTCGCTGAAGCATTCAGGAGCCGTACAAAAAAAAATGTGATTGATAGTATTAAATTTTATAGAACTTTGCCGAATAATGAAGAAGCTAAAATTATTGGCCGTCAGTTATTGAGATCACCCCCTCGGTAGGGGCTAACTATAGAGCTGCATGCAGAGCAAGATCAAAAGCCGAATTTCATTCCAAATTATCGACAGTCGCAGAAGAGGTGGATGAATCAGTTTTTGGATAGAAATACTTGTTGAAGCCGATATTATAGCCCCTTCACAACTAAATTACCTGTCCGATGAAGCAACCCAAATCCTTAGAATCATATCCGCCTCCCGAAAAACAGTGTCTTCGAAAAAATAAAAATTATCAAAACTTCTTCATTCACTAACTCACTAATTCACCAATTGCTATATGTCTTCCAGAGCAAAAAAAATATTCCTCCTGTTGTGCATTGTTGTACCGTTCCTGTTTTACTGTGTTTATTATTACGGGAATGTATTTAAAAACGCGCCGTACCGGTTTGCCGAGTTTAAATCGTTCAACTTTCAATATGGTACCCGCGATAGTTTGGCTAATAAATATAACTCGCAAACCGGCGACTATCAATACATAAACAAACATGATTCGCTGGTAAAAACGCATTTATTGCTGAACAAAAGTGAATTGCTATACCTTCACCGTAAGGCGAGCGAACTTGGGCTGTGGGATTTTCCCGTCGATGAGCGCGAAAACGATACATCCCACTTAAAAGGCGCCAAACCGCCCCGGTACATAATTGAATTCAACTACCAGCGGAAAAGCAAAAAAGTGACCTTCGACGCGAACTATGGAGGGCCGCAAAAACTGGTTGATGCCAACCTGCAAATGGTAAAAGAAATTCAATCTGTTTTAACCGAAGCAGAAGCGAGGCAGAAAAAATAAACCTGGTATTGTTTATTGAAATAGGAATTCCTATATTTGCACCTCGAATTTTAAAACAATAATTAACAAACAATGTACGCAATAGTAAGTATAGCCGGACAGCAATTTAAAGTTGCAAAAGACCAGCAGATCTTTGTACACAGGTTACAGGGTGAT
>JAQBOM010000029.1 GCA_028288025.1 Mucilaginibacter sp.
AGCTGTTGGGGAAGGATTCGAACCTCCACAGAGTGGTTAGCCTGCCCGTCTGTCGACGAACCGGTTTTCCAGAATCTCCGCCACCGGGACAAGGAGGTGTGTCTGCCAAAAATTTCACCACCCAACATTGTTTTGCATTTAAAAGAACGCTAAGCACTTGTCATTTGCTTAATACAAATCTAACAGACCAATCCGTTTGTTGCAAATATTTCAACAATATATTTGTATTTTTATCAGATTTAAATTAATATTGTTTAATAATAAAAATATTCGAATTTATGTCCCACAGAAAAGCTCCAAATTTAGAAATTGATAATCTCGACATACAGATTTTATCGATATTAATGAAAAATGCGACCACTCCATACACTGAAATTGCTAAAGAGTTGATCGTTTCCGGCGGAACTATACACGTAAGGATGAAAAAGTTGGAGGAGATGGGCGTGATAAAAGGGGCCAGCCTGGAGGTAGATCCTCAAAAATTAGGGTATGATATTACCGCTTTCCTGGGTATCTTCCTCGAAAAGGGCTCGCAGTACAACGAGGCTGTTAAGCAGTTAAAAACGGTGAAGGAGATTGTGGAGCTGCATTACACCACCGGCAGTTACAGCATTTTTGCCAAAATTGTATGTCATGACACCACGCACCTGCGCGAGGTTTTAAATGAGCAGATACAAGGTGTAAAAGGTATTCAGCGTACCGAAACCTTTATTTCGCTGGAAGAGAGCATTAAAAGACAGATCACTTTGGAATAAAATTTACTTAAGATTCTTTTTAATAATCTGCCCATACCTGGCAGGCTGTAAAGCCGCCGGAATGGGCGGTTCTTTTTTATGATTATTCGAAATCGGGCAGTATCACCGGGTTGTCTTGCTCCCCGCCTTCATTGATCTTCGAAACAAAATAAACAATAACGGCGCCGAACAAGGCTATAATGCCAAACGACCAGCGCAAGCCCGCTGTTTGCGCAACAAATCCTACAAATGGCGGCACCAATAAAAAACCCAGGTAGCCAATGGTTGATATAGATGCCAGCGCCGATGAACTGCTCATGTTTTTTGACCTGCCGGCCAGGCTAAATACCATCGGAACGATACACGAAACGCCGAGCCCCACCAGTATAAAACCAATAGTTACTATTATGGGATTAGGCAGTAGTACAGCCAGCATGAGTCCGCAAAAAATAAAAACGCCGCTATATTTCAATACCGTTTTAATGCCTAGCCGGGTAACAATGCGGTCACCTAAAAAGCGCCCGGTCGTCATGGCAACCAGATAAATTACAAATGCAGCCGTAGCGATTGTCTTATCGGGGTTCACTTCTTTTTGGAAATATATGGCGCTCCAGTCGTACATGGTATTTTCGCAGGCCATACAAGCAAAACAGATGAGCGAAAATTTCAATAAATATTTATCGGGAAGAGAAAAGACGGGTCTTTTAGGCTGCTGTACAGGTTTTTGGTGCAGCGTATCCTTAATAAAATAGAGTGTGAGCACGGTGAGGGCAATGCTGACAAACAAAAAATGCCAGGTAGACGCGATATTAAAGTACACCATTAATAAGCCTACGGCCGCCCCGGCAAAACCCGCCAGGCTCCAGATGCCATGAAAAGTGGCCATTATTGATTTACTGTATAAAGCCTGTACCGCCACAGCCTGGGTATTGATGGAAAGCGTCATTAAGTTACGGGCCGATCCGAAACAAAACAGCATCGCTATCAACTGCCACATACTATTTGACAGGCCGATCAAAATTAAAACCGCACTTAAAAACAGGGAACCGAACAGCATGATAGCCCTGCTGCTATATTGAGTTAACAGCCTGCTGGTAATAGGCATGGTAAACATCAGGCCGATTGGCAGGGCAAAAAGCACCAGGCCTAATTGCGCCTCATTCAAATGCATTTCGTGTTTTATTGTGGGAATCCGCGATGCCCAGGTTGAGTAGCCAAAGCCGGAGATAAAGAAGAATATCGCGCTGCTTATCCTTAACTGTTTGGGTGACTTTATATGCGCTGGTTGTTCGTCCACAAAAGGTATATCGGGCTAAAATACGACAAAAGACATATTTTGCCTGCGTGGCTGAGAATTATTTAGCAGGTTTTCTGAAATAAAAATAGCTAAGGAGATAAAGTAAAAGCATCCCCATTAAAAACCCGCCGAGCACATCAGTAAACCAATGGTCGCCCAAGTATATTCTTGAATATGGAACGGCAAAAATGAGCAATACAGATATGGCCGCAACAATGACCCTGACAGCTTTCGGAATAGTTTTCAAATGGTACATCAGCACCGTCAAAAATCCAAAATAAACAATATAAAACATCACATGCCCGCTCGGAAAACTCTGTTGGTTAGCCTTTTGGACCACATGCACCAGCGGTTCGGACGGCCTTGGACGATTCACCAATATTTTAATAAGGGTACTTACCAGGGCGGACCCAGCCGTCAGCAAAACAAACAATGCTTCTCTGCGGAATTTAAATAAAAGAAACAGCAGTGCGCCCGTTAGTATTGTAATATACGAGCCGGGGCTGTTCCCGAACCAGCTTACCAGTTTCATTGACGAATCCAGGAAAGGGTTTTGAAACTCCTGAACCTCCTGCGAAAATGCAAGGTCGATAAATGAATGGGGGAAAATAAATATAGATATGGTAAGCAGTATAAAGCCTATACTGATGACTCCCAATACATAACCTATGATACGTTTACGGCGTTTTTCAATCATTACGGAGAAACTTAAACTTTTAATACTTGCAACAACGCTAAACACTAAATTGTTGCAAGTTGGTAAAAAGCAAAAACACATTAAAAACGGACATTCCGTATATTAATGTGTTTCGCAAAGGTAGATGTATTGATAATTACTTTCCGACAACCACAATATGGAAAGTGCCGGGTATTTGCTGCGGCCTTTGATTTGGTGCCGACGGATCAGCAGGCTTCATTTGGGCCGTAGGTAAATACAATTTATGGGTGCGGGTATCGATACCGATAGTTCTTGCCCCTCTCTCAGAAGGTATATTTTCTACAAATTCAAATTTGTCGGCGCTTAGTTCACGTACAACCGAGATGGTACCTTCGTTATTTGAGGCATAAGCCAGTTTTAACTGGGGGTCAAAAGCAACGCCGTCGGTTCCGCCAATCGGGAATTTACCAACCACCTTGCCATTTTTTGAATCCATTATCACCATGGTTTTATTGCCGCCGCAACCGATAAATAAACGGCTTGTCGCCCGGTCGATATCTAAGCCCGAGGGTTCTTCGCCGCCTTCAATTTTCCACCTGTTGATCACCTTATAAGTAGCTGCATCAATTTCGACCTCTTCGGCAGTGTCTTCAATATTAATAAACACATGCCCTTTTCCGTCGGATACGGCCGTTTCGGGTTTACCGCCCAAAGGGATAGTGGCTACTACCACATCAGTTGCTGCGTCAATAACGGTTGCATCTTTACTGCGGCCATTACAGGTGTATATTTTTTTCGAATAGTCCTCATAAAAAATCGCATCCGGGTTAGTGCCTGCGTCAACCTGCTTTAAAACCTGGTTGGTTTTCAGGTCGAATACGGTAACATTGTTTCCGCGGCCGTTGCTGGTATAGCCTTTATTAAATTCGTGTACTATGGCAATCCCGTGTACGCCTTTTGTATCCGGAATATATCCTATTGAATCGCCGGTTGCGGCGTTTAAAATATTAACCTGCATGCCATGCGATGTATAAACGCGGTTGGTTGCACCGTCAACAGTAATATAATCCCAGCCGCCCGTGCTATGGATCGGGTAATCAGCCAAAACATGAAAGCCTGTTGTTTTTTGTGCCCATAAAAGTGACGGAAGGCTTACAGCTATGCTGAACACCAGCACGCCAAGCGGTTTAAAAATTGATTTCATGACGATAAGTTTTTTATATAATTAGTTAAAGATTCTGTGTAAATCCTGTATAAAATAATTATCACCTGTCACTATCCTTTTCCTTTACCACCGCCGCCACCGCCGCCGTTTCCGCCGCCACCGCCGCTATTATCATCCGGAACCGGCACAGTATCTTCTTTTTCTTTTTCCTTTTTGAACTCAAGCTTACCAAACTTATAGGTCAGGCTAATACCGAATGACTGCAATGGAATTTGTCTCAAACTGCTTGTATTAAAGTTAGGCCCGAAGGTGGTTGACTGAAAATTAACATATTTTGCAAACGGGTTAGCCGCTGTTAATCCAATGCTCATTTTTTTATCCATAAACTGCTTGCGGACAGCGAAGTTATAGAAATAAAATGCCGGGTTTGTTCCCTGGAAGCCTTTTTGTGACGACCTGTAGTTAACAAAAAATTCAGCTGCCAGATCTTTTGCAAACTCGTAGCTGCCGTTTAAATTTATCCTGTAAGTAAAGCCGCTAACCTGGGGGTACGGCGGGTTATAGGTTATCCTGTCGGCAAAAAACATATTCGTGCGCAATGTCAATTTGCCGAGGGGTAATGAGCCGTATAAATTTATACCCTCGGAGGTTTCTTTACCGATGTTGGCACGCTGGCTCAGCGATACGTTTGTAAGTGTGGTATCGCCTACATTAAGCGTCGGATGAAAAGTTGTATATGATTGCAGGTCGTTGGTATTATACCTGTAGAACCCGGCAATGTATATATTTGCGCCCTTGCCAAACGACTTGTTATAACCAAGCTCAAAATTATGTCCCAGTTCTGGGCTCAGGTTCGGGTTCCCTGTGCTGATATTATAAAAATCGCTGATATTATAAAAAGGATTTAGCGAGCGGTAATCGGGACGCTCTAACCGGTATGTATAGCTTAGTTTGATCGTTTGCGTTTTATCTATTTTATGTGATAAAACAAATGACGGCGCAAAAATCCCGTAGGAAGGCAGCGGTGTAGTCGTAAAATCAGTTGTTGAACTGGTATGTTCATATCTCAAACCGGCTTTACCGTCTATAAAATTGTTAAACAACGAGAATGACGAGGACAAGTAATAAGCAAAAATTTTACGATTATAGATAAAGGTTTGATTTTGACTAAGCACATGGTTGCCGTTGGTGAAACTTTGTGCAGTAGAATTGTTTATATCTTCTATAACGGCTTTAGCGCCGGCTTCAAGCGTGATGCTTTTGCTTACCGGCTGCGTATAATCAACGGATATATCGGTTTCCCGGTCTCTGCCCGGGTTATATCCGGTTGAGCTTACATTTGGTAAAGTGCCTGTTATATAATCCTGCTGCTGTGTATAGTTGCTGGTGTTATTGCCAATACTGGTATTGTAAAGGAAATCCAGTTCCTGGTTTTCTTTGGCGAAGGTTTTTTTGTAAGCCACACTAACATCGGTTGAATGCGCGCTAAAAAGGCTATTCGAGTGGCTTAAGCTCATGTTGTCTGTTAAAAGACTGCCGATGGGCGAGTAAGTTGCCTGGTCAATGTTAGTTAAGCCTGTACTATGATTGCCGAAATTGTTATAATTTAATCCAACGGTCAATTCATCTTTCGGCGTAATGCTCCAGTTGAAGCTTATAGCCGACTGATAGCCGTGCCTGGTAAAAGGGTTGGTGCCGTTTTGATTTAACAGTGTTTTATTGTTCAGCGAATCAAATGACGTGCGGTTTGTCGAATTGCGGGATACAGTATTTAACTGTTCGTTTCCGCTAAAAGAAGCGTTTATACCAAAATTTCCTTTACGGGCGTTCAGGTTTACCGAGCCGTTTTCAAACCGTGTTCCTGCTGACAGGTTTACACTGCCGTTAATGCCTTGTACCTTGCTGTCTTTTAAAATAATGTTAATAATACCGCCTGTGCCTTCCGCATCGTACTTTGCGCCCGGGCTGGTTATTACTTCGATGTTTTTGATCTGGCTGGCAGGGATAGATTGCAATGCATCAGCCAGGCTGGCCCCAAAAATGCTTGAGGGTTTACCGTTTATCAAAAAACGGATATTGGCGTTACCCATTAATTCAACATTGCCGTTAATATCTACCGAAATCATTGGCACCTTTTTTAATACATCTAATGCAACTCCGCCCTGCGAGGTAAGGTCATTTGCCGGGCTGTAAACCAATTTATCTATTTTGTTTTCAACGGTTGGCACGCTGGCTGTAATATTCACCTGTTGTAACTGATTTTGCAGCGGGGCAAGAATAATATTGCCTAATGGTACATTTTTAGCATTAGCGTCTATGATAACGTGGTCAATGGTTTGCTTTTTATATCCTAAAAAGTCAACGGTTAGTTTATAATCACCATAGGCGATATTATCGAGTTTGAAATTTCCTTTAGGATCAGTAACCATACCGTTAAATGGCGACGCGCTGCCTTGTTTATAAAGGCTGACAGTTGCGTAATCAACGGGTACTTTAGTAACGGCGTCAATTACTTTCCCACTTATGCTTCCCTTCCCGCCGGTGTTGTTTTGAGCTCTTAAAGTAAAAGAAATAACTAATAAGAAACCCAGTATTATAATATTCTTCATAAAAAAATTGGTCATTTGTATCCAGGGTGCAAAGGTGCGAAGCAAATTTGGATTAAATCTGATTTTTAAAAAAGGTAGTGTAATTGTTACAATATGCCCGTTGGAATAACGAAAGAAGAGAATTGCCCCTGTAAACGGAGAAAAAACAAACAAGTATAGACTTAATTTCTGGATATTAAAAAATTAATACCAGGCTGCCGCTTATTATTAATAAAGCCCCCGCTGCAGATTTGAATGTCAATGGTTCACCCAAAAATATAACTGCTAATATAATTGCTATCGCCACGCTTAATTTGTCAACAGGTGCAACTTGCGAAACTTCGCCCAGTTGTAAAGCTTTAAAATAACATATCCACGAAAGGCCGGTCGCACATCCTGAAAGGACAAGAAATGTCCAGTTGATTCTTGTTAAACTCCCAATTGAATGCTCGCCGCCCTTAAAAATTACTATTCCCCAGGCAATAAGCAGGATAACAACCGTCCGGATGGCGGTTGCAAGGTCCGTATCCACTCCTTTTATCCCGATTTTTGCAAATATTGCAGTAAGCGCTGCAAATAAAGCCGATAGTAAAGCATATATCCACCACATAGCCGTTTATTTTAATGATTAGAAGATTTGGTTAACTTTAAGACTGCTAATATCAGGGAAATCCTCCAATCATTAAAATCAACGGCCGGAAATCAACGGTTCATACAACTTATCCAAAATCTTTACAACATTCAGTTTGTACCTTTAACAAAAAAAGTTTTGAAAATACTGGTCATTGAAGATGAAGAAGGCTTGCGCGAAAGTATTGAAGAATATTTTTCGGAAGCAGGCAATGTGTGCGAAACCGCCGCGGGTTATCAAAGCGCGATGGCTAAGATCAATCTTTACCGCTATGATTGTATTCTGCTGGATATTACCCTGCCCGAGGGGAATGGTATGGATATCCTGAAAACCTTAAAGGAAAATAACTATCCCGACGGGGTGTTGATCATTTCAGCTAAAAACTCCCTCGACGACCGGCTTAACGGTCTGAACCTGGGTGCCGATGATTACCTGGTGAAACCTTTTCATTTGTCCGAGTTGATGGCCCGGGTTTCAGCGATCGTACGCCGCAAAACGTTTAACGGCAGCAACCTGCTGCTATTTAACGAATTAACGATAGACCTGCTGGCTAAAGAGGTTAAGGTGCGTGATGTACCCGTAAAATTAACCCGCAAAGAATATGCCCTGCTGCTTTATTTTATTGCCAACAAAGGAAAAGTCGTTTCAAAAAATGCAATAGCCGAACACCTTTGGGGCGATGGGATAGATATGGCCAATAATTTCGATTTTATTTATTCGCATATTAAAAACATCCGCAAAAAGCTAATGGAAGCCGGCAGCAACGACTATATCCAGGCCGCCTACGGTATGGGCTATAAATTTACTGAGCAATGAGGCTTTTCGCTAAGTATAACCGGGTAAATTTAATCACCACTGTTATTGTAATGCTGTTTACGGGCATTGTATACTACCAGGCCATTAGCTGGATATTAAACAATCAAAAAGATAACGACCTTAATGTTGAGGAGCAGGAAATTTTTAATTATGTTAAGATAAACCACCGGCTGCCGCAAATTTTTGAATCAAATGACCAGCAGATAACTTTTACGCCGGCAAAACCCAATTCGGTGAACCGCGAATACATTAATACAATGTATTTTAAAAAATGGAATGACGATAATGGCCACCGGCAACATAGCCAGCAAGGTAAGAAAGAGGGTGAATTTGAAGCCGGCCGCGGATTAATTTCGTCGGTAACGGTTGGCGATAAGTATTATAAGATACTGATCGTTGAATCAAAAGTAGAAACTGAGGACCTTATCAGGATTATTTTTTTTATCACTATAAGCGTTATTTTATTTCTGTTATTGGTTTTGCTGATTATTAACAGGCTGATCTTAAATCGGTTGTGGAAGCCGTTTTACGGCATAATGAATGAATTGAGGTTATTTAACATAGCCGACAATAAGGAGATCCCGAAACTGGATACTGCCATTGATGAATTCAAAGAATTGAACCGGGCCGTTTTGGCTATGGCTGCAAAAGCCAAATATGATTATAAAGACCTTAAAACTTTCACAGAAAATGCCTCGCATGAATTGCTTACACCTATAGCGGTTATTAATTCAAAGCTTGATACCCTTATTCAAACCGAGAATTTCAGCGAGCGCCAAAGTAAAATATTGAATGATCTTTACGGCGCCGTTTCAAGATTGAACCGGTTGAATCAATCATTGCTGCTGCTGGTGAAAATTGAGAACCGGCTGTTGCACGACCAGGAAATGATCAATTTCCGCGAGTTGCTGGAAGAAATGATTGCCCAGTTTGACGAAATATTCCAGGACAAGAATTTAAAAGTGAGCTATACGCTCAACGATAAGGAAATTTATGCGACCCGGTATTTGGTAGAGATTTTATTAAGTAACCTGATCAGTAACGCCATCCGGCACAACTATAACGGTGGCGAGATAAACATTAATTTAACGAATGAAAGGCTGGTGATCAGCAACACCGGCGGGGATATGGCTTTGCCGGATGAAAAAATATTTACCCGTTTTCATAAATCCTCCGCCTCGGAAGGCAGCGGTTTAGGGCTTACCATATCACGGCAGATATGCGAAAATTTTAATTTCTCGCTGAACTATCAATTTCAACCGCCCTTTCATATATTCACCATTGAATTTAAATAATGCCTTAATACTAATTGCCTTAACACAAAAAGACCCAGGCTATGTTATACGTAACATATTTTATACAAACACCTGCAATGTCAGTCTTAAATTTATACAGAATTGAATTATAATTTGGCAATTAAACTGCACATACCTATTACTGAATGAAATGTTTTTTCGGCATTATTTTATGCACACTTATATGTTCCGTTTCACTGGCGCAAAATAATACGCTTAATTATTATCTTGAAACGGCCAAAAGCAAGAGCCCCCTGTTAAAAGACCTGAGAAACCAGGTGGCGATGAGCAAATTAGACAGCCTGCGGCTGCGGGCGGGTTTATTGCCCCAGGTTAACGCAAGCAGCGCCGGGTTATTTGCACCGGTAGTACATGGATTTGGTTATTCGGGTGCGATTACGAATGTTAACACCTTTAATGCGCTCCTTACCGTTAATAAAACAATAATTGGACGGCAGTATTTGAACTCGCAATTAGCCGCTATCGGTTTTCAGCGCGATTCAATTATCAACCTCGGCAAAATATCCGAACTCGACCTGGCAAAATCAATAACCGGACAGTATATAACAGCATACGGAAGCCTGGAGCAGTATAAATTCAGTAAGGTGATCGTTGATCTTTTAACAAAAGAAGACACTATTCTTAAAAAACTTACCCGTGCCAATGTATATCGCCAAAGCGATTACCTGACTTTTTTAGTAACACTTAAACAGCAGCAGGTATCTCTTTTTCAAGCCAGGCTTCAGTATAAAAATGATTTTGCGATGCTGAACTATCTTTCCGGTATCGCAGATACAACCATGACGGACATCAGCGAGCCGACACTTCAACGTACCTTTACTCCGGAGATCAGCACCAGCATATTCTTTAAAAAGTTCCAGATCGACAGCATGCGCTTTCTCAATAGCCGCAAACTGATCAATTACAGCTATCGGCCTAAACTAAACGTGTTTGCCGACGGCGGATATGAATCGGATTTCACTTATGAGCCGTATAAAAATTGGGGGACTAGTTTTGGCTTTAACCTGACTATACCCATTTACGATGGCGGCCAGCGTAAACTACAATTTAAACGGCTCGCTTTACAGCAGGAAACAAGCCAGTATTACAAGTCATTTTTTGATGTACAATACCGGCAGCAGATCGCTTTGCTAAACCAGCAGATCGTTGAAAATGAAGGGCTGATTTCAAAAGTAAAAGACCAGATCAGGTTTACCGAAGCACTTATTAAAGTTGACAACGAGCTTTTACAAAAAGGTGATCTTAAAGTTGCCGATCTTATTTTGGCTATTAATAATTTTCTCACCGTCCGGAACCTGCTTACACAAACCACGGTTAGCAGGCTGCAGCTCATTAATCAGGTAAATTACTGGAACAAATAAAATGAAAACACCACGACACATAGCTTTTCTCCGAATGAAACCTATCTATATTATATCAGGTATTATTTTATTCCTGCTTGCATGCAAAGGTCAGGATAAGCCGGCCGATGCGGGCGAAGCAAAAGCGCAAACGCCGGTTACGGTAACCACCATCAACGACAGCTCATTGACTGATTATATTAACGTGAATGCTATTTCGTCATTCCTTCAAAAAAATTATGTTAAAGCAAATGCGATCGGTTATTTACATCAGGTAAACGCAAAATTGGGCCAGTATGTAAATAAGGGGGATTTGCTTTTTACAATAAAAACAAAAGAGGCACAGGCTATTGGAAACAGTATAAATATTTTAGATAGCACACTGAAGTTTTCAGGGGTTAACCGGATACGGGCATCCGATCATGGTTATATTACCCAACTACTGCACCAGGTTGGCGACTATGTGCAGGACGGTGAGCAATTGGCAGTAATAAGCGATAGGTCAAGCTTTGTGTTTTTAATGCAGCTGCCTTATGAACTGCGGGGTTATGTGAAGAGTGACCAGCCAGTGCTGATAACACTTCCCGACGGGCAAAAATTAAATGGCAGCATCGCGTCATTTATGCCAACCGTTGATACCCTGGCGCAAACCCAGGGTGTGGCTATCCGGATACTATCGGATAAGCAGATACCCGAAAATCTGGTGGCCAAAGCGCGAATAGTAAAAACCTTAAGACAAAATGCCGCATCGCTGCCTAAATCAGCCATCCTGGCGAATGAAACACAAACGGACTTTTGGGTAATGAAGCTGATAAATCCAACAACAGCTATCAAGGTTCCGGTTAAAAAAGGGATTGAATCCGGCGACAGGGTCGAGATACTTTCACCCAGGTTCGCGGCAACGGATAAAATAATTGTAAGCGGAAATTACGGTTTGGCAGATACAGCTAAAGTTAAAGTAGTACAATAATGAGCAAGGTGAGAATAGACAAAGGCGTGATAGATGATTTTTTTATTTCGCACCGAAAGCCGCTTATGCTTGTTTTATCGCTCATTATTTTGGGCGGGGTATATTGCTATACCAAATTGCCGACTTCACTGTTTCCGGAAATTACCTTTCCCAAAATAAAAGTTATTGCCGACGAGGGCTTGCAGCCGGTAAACAAGATGATGATCACGGTGACCAAGCCGCTGGAAAATGCGATAAAGCAAGTTCCGGATTTGCAGGTGGTACGCAGTACAACCAGCCGGGGGAGTTGTGAAATATCGGCATTCATGAGTTGGAGCGCCAATATCGACTTAAGCAAAGAGCAAATTGAATCGCAGATCAGTAAGATCAGAAGTGAATTACCGCCGGATGTTAATATTTCGGTCGAGAAAATGAACCCTTCTATCCTACCGGTAAGCGGCTATACACTCGAGAGCCATAGCCGGTCGCCAATCGAATTAAAACAGATAGCCACCTTCACTGTAAAGCCATTTTTATCGCAGGTAAGCGGCGTTTCCGAGATCCGGGTTATCGGCGGCAAAATAAAGGAGTACTGGCTGGTGCTCAACCGGGAAAAAATGAGCGCCCTTTCATTAACCCCCGACATGATCAGCACGGCACTTGGCCAAACAAACTTTGTCAAGTCAGAGGGCTATCTCGCCGATTACAAGATGCTTTATCTTACCGTTACGGACGCGACGGTGAATGCTAAAGATCAATTGGAAAACATGGTGATCAACACCAACCGGAAAAGGGTTATCCAGATAAAAGATATTGCCAGCGTACAGATAAGTGAAGGTATAGAGTATACCAAAATAAATGCCAACGGCCACGATGGCGTGTTGATCGCGGTGATCAAACAACCCAATACCAATTTAATATCGCTGTCGAATGACATGGCGCTTAAAGTTGCGGCATTGCAAAAAGTCTTACCTAAGGATGTAACGATACGCCCGTATTATGTACAGGCTGATTTTGTGAACGATTCGGTAAAAAGTGTAACTGACAGTGTCTGGATAGGTTTGCTTTTGGCCATTATAGTTGCGATAATTTTTCTACGGTCATTCAAAGCAAGCGCTACTATACTGATCACCATACCGGTAACGTTATGCCTGACGCTCATCGTGCTGTATGTTATCGGCTATACTTTTAACATCATGACACTTGGCGCCATCGCTGCCGCGATAGGCTTGATAATAGATGACGCCATTGTGGTGGTTGAGCAGATACATCGAACACATGAGGAAAATCCCACCCAGCCTACCAACAAACTGCTAAAAAAAGCGATAGATTACCTGTTACCGGCAATGATCGGATCATCAATGAGCACCATCGTCATCTTCGTTCCTTTTTTGCTGATGAGCGGTGTAGCGGGCGCTTATTTTAAGGTAATGACCAATACCATGATCATTACGTTACTGTGTTCCTTTTTCGTGACCTGGATAGGCTTACCCATTATATATTTGATACTTACGCGCGACCACCTCGGCCATGCGGCAAATGGGAAAGAAGAAAAGCACACGGTAAAAAAGCAAAAGTGGGTTTCGTTTTTTATTCTAAGGCCGGCAATGAGCATCATTATTATTGCCGCGCTGATCGGAATTATCGTGTTTATCCCCTCACATCTCGAAACAGGCTTTTTGCCTAATATGGACGAAGGCAGTATTGTACTCGATTACAGTTCGCCTCCCGGAACTTCACTTGAAGAAACCGACCGGATGCTCAGGGAAGTAGAGAAAATTATCGTTAAAGAGCCCGATGTGGCAACTTATTCGCGCCGGACAGGTACCCAAATGGGTTTTTTTATAACTGAACCCAATAAAGGCGATTATCTTATACAGTTAAAAAAGGGGCATGCCCAAACAACTGAAGAAGTCATCAGCGATATCCGCGGTAAAATAGCTGCATCCCAGCCCGCATTAGTAATTGATTTCGGACAGGTGATTACCGATATGCTCGGCGACCTGATGAGCTCGACTCAGCCCATCGAAGTAAAAGTTTTTGGGCCCGACCAGGTAATATTAACCCGTTTGTCCAAACAAATTGCCGCACAGGTATCTGCCGTAAAAGGCGCGGCCGATGTATTTGACGGGATAGTTATTGCCGGGCCGACCGTCAGTATCATTCCGGATTACGCCAAGCTGGCGCAGTACAACCTTACGCCAACCAACCTGCAAACTCAGGCAGCCGCCGCTTTGGATGGTAATCTGGCAGGTAATTTATTTGAAACACAACAGATGGTACCTATTCGCCTGGTTTACCCGGGCAACCGTTATTTAAGTATCAGTGGCATTAAAAATCTTAATATCTTTTTGGCGAATGGAAAGATGATCCCCATAAATCAGCTGGCAACCGTTGAATTAAAACCGGGCGACGCCGAAATAAACAGGCAGGATCTTCAGTCCATGGGTGTAATTACGGCCAGGCTCGACAACAGCGACCTCGGCTCTGTTATACCCGCCATACAAAAGAACATTACACAAAATGTAAATATGCCGCAGGGTTACCACGTGGAATATGGCGGTGCATATGCCGAACAGCAGCAGTCGTTTAAAGAGCTGCTTATGATACTGATCACTGCCAGCATGCTGGTATTTTGCGTGATCCTGTTCCTGTTTAAGCAATTCAGAATAGCTTTATTGATCCTGGCTGTGGCCGTATTGGGCATAGCCGGCAGCTTTTTAGCTTTATTTATCACCAAGACCCCGCTAAACGTGGGCAGCTATACAGGCCTGATCATGATTGTTGGTATAATAGGCGAAAATGCCATATTTACCTTCCTTCAATTCAGAGAGAGCGCCCTTACCTCAAGTGTTGACGAGGCTATTATTTATGCCATCTCTACACGGTTGCGGCCAAAGTTAATGACTGCCTTAGGCGCCATTATTGCATTAACGCCACTGGCTTTAGGGATTGGTGCGGGTGCACAATTACACCAGCCGTTAGCTATTGCTGTAATCGGAGGGTTTTTAGTAGCCCTGCCGTTATTACTGATCGTTTTACCGAGTATGATGCGGATTTTTTACCGGAATTATAAATTTACCCCGGAGAATATCGAGAACCCATAAATACAATCTTTCTACAGAATTAAACCCCACATTTATTAATTAAATTAACCATCTGTTAAAATCATGAAAAAGATCATCTTAAGTTTAGCCGGGCTGTTTATTATTTTGATGGCGCCACAAGTGCTGCGCGCGCAAACCTATATTTTTGAAAAAGCAATTGCCTTACCTGGCGAAGGCGGCTACGATTACCTATCTATCGACAAAGTAAACCACCGTTTATATGTTTCGCACGGTACTGCAGTAAATGTTATTGACCTGAACACCGAAACTCCGGTTGGTGTAATTGATGGTATGAAAGGCTTACATGGCATAGCCATTGTAAATAAAAGCAACCGGGGTTTTATCAGTGATGGCAAGGCTAATGCAGTTGTTGCTTTTGATTTAAAAACACTTAAAATAATTGCCACCATCCCGGTTGACGCTAAAGGGCCGGATGGCATTATTTATGACCCATTCTCCGACCGTGTATTTTGCTTCAACGGCGACAGCAATAATTCATCAGTCGTGGATCCCAATACCCTTAAGCAAATTGGTACGGTAGCGCTTGGCGGTGCTCCTGAGTTTGCTGTAGCTGATGGTAAAGGAAGGATATACAATAACCTTGAAGATAAAAACAGCATGAATGTTATTGATACCAGGACTTTAAAAGTCATAAAAAATTACCCCTTAGCGCCTTGCGGAGGCCCTACCGGTATTGCACTGGATGGTAAAAACGGCCGTATTTTTACTGTTTGCCGCGAAAATAAAGGAATGAGTGTAGTTGACATTAATACGGGTAAAGTGATAACTACAGTGCCTATCGGCGCCGGTGTTGATGCCGTTATATATGATGAAGCGCATAAACTGATTTTTGTATCAAACGGCGACGCCACCACGACGATTATCAAGCAGGAGTCTCCTGACAAATATAGGGTGATCCAAACCCTGGCTACAAAAAACCGGGCTAAAACACTAGCTTTCGACACCAAAACGCGTAAAATTTATTTAAGCGTACCCGACTTTGAGCCTGGCACCCGTAAGGCGTTGCCAAACTCTTTCAAAGTGTTGGTTTACAAGCCAGAGTAAAACATTTAGGCCAATAGTTTGTTGTTTGATAAGGCTTTGGCTTGGTCGAAATAAACTATTGGCTTAAATTTTTAACAAAGAATTTACAATAAATTTACCGTTCAAACGCTTAATCTTTATATTCGCCTGCACAGTTAGCGACCTATAATTTACCAATGACCAAAAGAACTGATTTCGTTTATTCAGAAGAATCTGAACCACACCGTATACGAACAAAGAAAATTTTACAACAGTTTCCGGATTTGCGGAACCTGATCGGAAAAAACCCCCTTACTATATTTGCCATTATTGGTTTAGTAGGATTTATGATTGGAGTGGCCTGGCTGGTACGGGATCAATCGTGGTGGGTGATTTTAATGGCGGCTTACTTTTTTGGTGCCTTTGCAAGTCATTCGCTATTTGTAATGATACATGAATGCACACATCAGTTATTGTTTAAAAGCCGCAACGCCAATCGCTGGGCGTCCATGTTCGCCAATCTGCCACATTTGGTTCCGGGTGCTATTACATTTGAAAAATATCATCTTAAACATCATTCCTTCCAGGGTGTTCACGAACTGGATGCCGACCTGCCCAATAAATGGGAAGCAAAGCTGATCAATAACTCTTTTGTTGGTAAGGCGCTATGGCTTTTATTTTTCCCGATATTTCAGGGCACACGTGTGTCGAGATTAAAGGAGATCAACCTGTTTGACGGATGGGTGGTTGTAAACATCATCGTTCAGGTGGTATTCACCGTTGCCGTATGGTATTTTTTAGGGTGGGGAGCGATTGGATTTATGTTTCTTAGCTTTTGGTTTTCTATTGGGCTGCATCCACTGGGGGCACGCTGGATACAAGAGCATTATTTAACCTACAAATCCGAACAGGAAACTTATAGCTACTATGGTGCTTTGAATACAGTTGCATTTAATGTTGGTTTTCACAATGAGCATCATGATTTTCCATCGATCCCGTGGAACAGACTTCCGCAGATAAAGAAAACAGCGCCTGAATATTACGATACATTATATTATCATAAATCGTGGACCAAATTATTTTTCAGGTTTTTATTCGAACGTGAAATTTCGCTGTTTAACCGCATAGTAAGAAAAGAACGTGGAAAAGTGCCCCTCACCGACACTTCAAAGCCAGATATAGAATTGGTAAAGAGTTCTCCAAATGCCACTTCGAAGCCGGATTTGAAACTGGCGGAGGTGTAAATAACACCTCCAACTAAATTTATTATTGCGGCTTCGGGCCGCAATTCTTTTTTTCAGGCGGTGCGTAACAAAGTTATTCGGGTAGCGTCTTTTTAAAAATATCGCCACACTAAAAGCGTTTAATTTCGTTAAGTATCACAAACAGCAATAAACAGGCATGAGCCGCGAAAAGAAAATAAAGCTTTTAATTCCCATGGTACTCCTCTTGTTTTTTGGCGCCTACGGCTGGCACAAACACGAGATTCGCCAGTCGGATATAACCGGTCGGCTTCAAAAAAGGGAGATGAATGAAATATCGGGCATTGCAGCATCCGGAATCAACCCTGATATTTATTACATACATAATGACAGTGGCGACACAAGCCGCTTTTTTGCGATCCTGCCTTCCGGGCAGGTAAAGTCAACCATTTATTTTAAAGGTGATGCCAGCGAATTGCACGGGGTTCAGGATTGCGAGGATATCGCAGTTGGGCCGGGGCCGGTTAAAGGCAAAAGCTATGTATACCTCGGCGATATTGGTGATAACGATGCTGAACGAAAATACATAACCGTTTACCGGATGGAAGAAAAGAAGGCTTGGGCTACTGATAGCTTATCTGCAGCTGACGCGGTCCCAATTCATTTAACCTATCCCGACGGCCCTAAGGATGCCGAAACACTGATGGTTGACCCAATTGAGAAGTTAATGTACATCGTATCAAAGCGCCAGGACTCAGTAACGGTTTACACCACGCCTTTAAACTTCAGGCCAAACAGGACGGTTGTTTTAACAAAACGTTGTAAGCTTTTTTTTAAGGGCCTTAAACTATTTAAATGGATCACGGCAGGTGATATCTCAAAAGACGGCAGCCAGGTTTTGATCAAGAGTTACACCAAAGTATATTACTGGAAGCGCGCCGGCAATGAACCCATCTGGAAAACGCTTCAAAACCCGCCCCGCATATTACAATATATCCAGGAAAAACAAGGCGAAGCAATTGGTTTTACACCCGATGGGACTGGATATTATACTACCAGTGAGGGCGTTTATTCGCCAATATATTATTATAAAACGCCTAATTGAGGTTTTGCTGTATGAACGCCCAGGAAAACAAAATCGAATTGATAAAAGGTGACATCACCAAAATACATGCCGATGCTATCGTAAATGCGGCGAACACTTCCCTAATGGGTGGCGGCGGTGTTGACGGCGCCATACACCGCGCCGGCGGCCCGGCTATTTTAGAAGAATGCTGTCAAATCATTGCCAAACAAGGTCGTTGCAATACCGGGGATGCAGTAATAACAACCGCCGGGAATTTACCGGCCAAATATGTCATTCATACCGTGGGCCCCGTTTGGAACAACGGCAAATATGGCGAAGAAGACAAACTTGAAAGCTGTTATAAAAAGTCATTGCAACTGGCCGTTGACAATGATTGCAAAACGATAGCCTTACCCAACATCAGCACGGGTGTTTACCGGTTTCCAAAAAAACGGGCTGCCGAAATTGCGGTAAATACTGTTACCGGATTTTTATCCGCAACTGACAAAATCGAAAAAGTACTCTTTGTTTGTTTTGATGACGAGAATTACCAGTTATACACGGAATTACTGAATTGAATCACCCGGAACGCCCCGAACACCCCCGAACAGCGCAAAAGATTTAGTGGTACCTTCCCGGCGCGAACAGCCCGGTATCCACGCTCGATTTTTCCCCGTCAAAAGCTTCGGCTATAAGTTTACCGGTTGCGGGGGCAAGGCTCAGGCCGATCATGGCATGCCCGGTGGCTATAGCCAGGTTCTTGTATTTGTCCGACAGGCCTATATATGGCAGTCCATCCGGCGAACACGGGCGAAAGCCAAACCAGATAGCTTTTTGTTCGGGCACGGCCAATTTAAAGTCGGGAAAGTATTTGGGAACGGATTCAACGATGCCTTTTACCCTGTTCATGTTTACCTTGTTGTTGATCTTGCCTACTTCCATGGTCCCGCCAAATCGGATGCTACCATTCATCGGCGTAACGGCAACCCGCGCTTCGCATAAGATAGAAGGGATGGTCATTTTTTTGACCGGGTTGTGCACCATAAACGAATACCCCTTGCCCGGCATCAGCGGCACATTTAACCCCGCCAGCCTGGCTATGGCCGGCGACCATGCCCCGCCCGCGACAACAAATGCATCGCCTGTAAAATCTTTATCCTTTGTGCTTACCGATGTCACTTTACCCGAATCATGATTTATTTTTGTCACCCCGGTATGCCGGTGAATGCAGACGCCATTTGCTTCGAGATATTGCACCAATCCGGCCATTAATTTATTCGGGTACATATGCGCGTCGCAGTGGTAATGCACCGCGCCTAAAATATCCAGCTCAATATTCGGCTGCAGTTTGCGACATTCCTCTGCTGTCAGGTATTGGGCGTCGAGGCCCAGGTTGGTTGCTTTTTCAACCAAGTGACGTTCTTCCTCTTCAACTTTCGGTGTTTTGAAAAGCAGCAGGATGCCTTTGTCAGCAAGGCCAAAGTCTATTGCCGTATCTTTCTCAAAAGCGTGGTACAGTTCTTTACTGTACAGAGAAATATCCCTTAAGCCGCCAGCCGAACGTTCGGCATGTTTTTTAGTCGCACTTTTTACGAATTTCAGGCCCCAGCCTATCAATTCGCGGTTTAACGATGGCTTTACATAAAACGGGCTCTTGCTGTTAAACATCCAGCGGATGCCCTGCTCCACCATTCCCGGCGAGGCCAGCGGCACAAAATGGCTCGGCGTTATCATCCCGGCATTGCCGAACGAGCAATTGTCCGACAAATCGCCCTGTTCCAAAACGTCCACTTCCCAACCCGATTTGTTCAGGTAATAAGCTGTGAACAGCCCGATAACACCCCCGCCGATTATAATTGCTTTACTCATAAAAACTAAAAATAACAACTATGTCATTGCGAGGGAGGAACGACCGAAGCAATCTCATCGCTCGCTATAACCGTACTGAATTGTACGTAAATTCATTCAAACCACTCCAAACTCAAATCACTCCATCCCGGATTAATTTCTACTATTAAATCTATTTTCTTTTGCCGCGATCCGCCCTTTAACTGCTTCTCCCTTGAAATGGCATCCTGTATCCATTGAAAATCTTCATAATATACTAACTTATTGACTTCATACCTCGAGGTAAACCCCTTAAACACTTTATGCTTATGTTCATAAATCCGACTTTCCAGGTCGCTGGTTACGCCTATATAAAATACCGTGTTTGCTTTGTTGGTTAAAATGTAGACACTATACTCATGCCTTTTCCTCATAAATATAAATATTAACAGTTATCATTGCTGTAAGCGATAGCACGGCAATCTCCTCAACAGCCACCGTCGTCTTGCGTAGCTACGAGTTTGCTTCGTCGTACCTCCTCGCAATGACAGGTTTTTTCATATCACTTGAAACCCATATGCATACGGGTCATCATCATCAATTTTTATCGTATTATAACCAAAAACTTTTGCCCAGCCCTCGATGCTGGGTATAATGGCGGGTTTATCCCCTATCATCACCTCGTCCTCAATTCTCCCGGTAAACCGGCTGCCTATAATGCTTTCATGAATAAAAATATCGCCCTTTTTTAATTTGCCTTTCGCGTGCCACTGCGCCATGCGCGCCGAAGTGCCCGTTCCGCAGGGAGAGCGATCTATCGCCTTGTCACCATAAAAAACAGCGTTACGGGCCGTCGCCTCAGGCGAAATGGTTTTCCCTGTCCACAGGATATGCGAACAGCCGTTGATAGTTGAATTTTCCGGGTGGACAAAAGTGTATTTTTCATTTATTCGCTGCCTCAGCACCCGGCTCCACGAGATCAGCTGATCGGCGGTATAGTTTTCAAGCCCTTTAAAGTTCGTTTGCGGATCAACAATGGCGTAAAAATTACCGCCATAACTTACATCGATGGTTAGTGTGCCGAGGTCGGGGCACTCTACTTCCAGGTTTTCGGCAGCCAGGTACGCCGGCACATTGGTAAGCTTTACCGATTTAACTTTATTACCCTCTTGTTTGTATTCGATCAGCACCAAGCCAGCCGGCGCTTCCATCCTGACGATCCCCGGAGTTTTGGGTATGATCAATCCCTCCTCTATGCCAATTGTAATGGTCCCTATTGTTCCATGCCCGCACATCGGCAAACAACCGCTGGTTTCAATGAACAATACGGCCACATCATTCGCCGGATCATGCGGCGGGTAAAGGATACTGCCCGACATCATATCATGCCCCCGAGGTTCAAACATTAAGCCTTTACGTATCCAGTCGAACTCCCTCAAAAAATGCTGGCGCTTTTCACTCATATTGCTGCCCTGCAAATTGGGGCCGCCGCCGGCTACCAACCTTACCGGGTTACCGCAGGTATGTGCATCGATACAAAAAAAGGTTTTTGTCATTGGTCAATTGTCATTGGTCAATCGTCATTAGTCATTTTTTTATTGACCGCCATTGCAATCAATGACCAATGCCTAACGACTAATGACCTATTTAGTCCATTCATTGTTAAATAACCGCCATATTTTAAGCGGGTTACCGGTTTTTAACTCATCGGGTAACAGATCTTCGTTCCAGTTTTGCCAGCAAACCGGCCGTACGAACCGCTTGATAGAAGACGTGCCGACTGACGTAAACCGGCTGTCAGTCGTTGCCGGGAAAGGGCCGCCGTGGACAATAGCATTCCCCACTTCAACGCCTGTCGGCGGCCCGTTTAGTATCACCCTGCCGGCTAAATTTGCCAGCTTATCGGTTAGCGACTTATATTTAGGAAGCTCTTCTTTTTCGGCCATTATACTTGCTGTTAATTGCCCCTGCAATGTGCCTACTACTAGTTCCAATTGGGCCATATCATCGGCAACAACCAGCATCGAATACGGTCCGAATACTTCCTCTTTGTATTTCCCGTCCGCCATAAAATCCACCGCCGAAATTTCCGTAACCACAGCAAGACCCTGGTTTATTTTTTCGGCATTTACTTTTTCGGATTTAGCTATAACGGAAACAGCGCTTTCAGCAAGCCTGTCTTTAGACAATTTACCAAAGTTTGAACATATGCCCGATGTAAGCATCGTTGCCGAATCGACAGCAGCAATACCTTCGGCGAGGCCCTTTTTAAACCGGTCTAATCCTGCCGACTTGACGGCAAATAATAAACCCGGCTTGGTGCAAAACTGGCCGGCATTGGCCGTAATAGAGCTATATATTTTTGCGAGTTCTTCTGCGCGGTTTTCCAGGGCTTGCGGCAATAATATTACCGGGTTAATGCTGCCCATTTCGGCAAAAACGGGAATCGGCTCATCGCGCTCCCTGGCCATTTTCATCAGCGCCATGCCGCCGGTAAACGAACCGGTAAATGTTACGATCTTCGTTTTTTGATGTTTAACAAGCGCCTCGCCGATGGCGTAGCCGTCATCATACAGCATCGAAAAAACACCTTCAGGCATTTGATGCTGTCCTGCTGCCTTCATAATGGCCCCTGCAACCAACGCGCTGGTGCCCGGATGCGCCGGATGCGCTTTAACAACTACCGGACAGCCAGCAGCCAGGGCCGCGGCGGTATCGCCGCCTGCAACCGAATAGGCCAGCGGAAAATTACTGGCCCCAAAAACAACAGCCGGGCCAAGCGGCACCATCATTTTGCGGATATCAACCCGGGGCAGCGGCTGCCGGTCGGGGATGGCGGTATCGATCACCGCTTCAACCCACGAGCCCTCTTCGAGCAGCGCAGCAAACATGTATAGCTGGTTGGTGGTACGCGCAAGCTCCCCTTGTAACCGTGGAGCCGGCAGGCCGCTTTCAGCCATGGCGCGATCAATTATTTCGCTGCTGATAGCCTTCATCTCGTCAGCTATACCGCGTAAAAAGGCCGCTTTTGTGTTTTTATCAATAGTGCGATAAACGGCAAATGCCTTATCGGCAAGTTTCATCGCAGCGTCCGCTTCTGATAAATTTGCTGCGTAAAACTCGCCCGGCAAATCAACTCCCAGTGTGGGGTCTTTTGCCTTAAACTTATTGCCAATTTCGGGCAAATAACTATATCCTATTAAGTTTCTTGTATCCATAATCTCTCTAATTATGTCATTTCGAGCGATAGCGAGAAAACTATACATCTGCATTGACGTCATGTATAGTGTATAGTTTTCTCCTTCCCGAAAATAACTTCGGGACAGGCTGTTCCTCGTCGAAATGACAGGGTTAATGGGTTTTTAACTCACCCCGGTCACATCCACTTCCGTTTCAACACCCCAGCTTCTTACGGGCAATTCCGGTCGGGTGGCGATGGCTTTGTGTATAACAGCCAGTATTTTTTTACGCTCGTCCCCGGTAACCGGCAAACGTGGCTGTCTCACCGTTTCGGTACCCAGTCCGGTTTGTGCTTCGGCCAATTTAATGTACTGTACTAATTTTGGATGAATGTCCAGCTCCAGGACAGGTAAAAACCAGCGGTATATAGCCAGCGCTTCCTGGTGACGGCCTTGCTTAGCCAGGTTGAATATAGCTACCGTTTCTCTCGGAAATGCATCGACCAAACCGGCAACCCAGCCATCAGCGCCCATAAACACGCTTTCCAGTGCCAGTGTATCTACACCGCATAATATTTTATACCTGTCGCCAAAGCGGTTGATCATCCGGGTTACATTGCTCACATCCCGGGTCGACTCCTTTACGGCCTGTATATTTTCATAACGTGAAAGCTCCTCAAACATATCCAGCGTTACCTCAATCTTATAATCGTACGGATTGTTATAGATCATAATAGGCAGCGAAGTGCTTTTTGCCACCGTGGCGAAGTATTGAATGGTTTCGGCCTCGTCCGCCTTGTACCGCATCGGCGGCAGCATCATCAGACCGTCGGCGCCGTATTTTAAGGCATTTTCGGCACAAGCCAGCGCTGCCTTAGTAGTTTGTTCAGCGATGTTCAATATCACATATGCACGTTTGTTGACCGTTTGCACGGTGTGTTTTAACAGCGTGATCTTTTCCGCATCAGTTAAAACACTGGCTTCGCCTAACGAGCCGCCGATGATGATGCCTTTAACACCGGCCTCAATCTGGGCCTCAATATTTTTATCAAAAGCTTCAAGATCCAGCTCATCCTGATCGTTGAATTTTGTTGTTACCGCCGGGAAAACCCCTTTCCATATAACGCTCATAGAATAATTGTCTTAGATGTTTTATTTGTTCGTGTCCCGATAGCGTCGTCCGTTTCGGGTCGATTGAATTCTCTTTGACCTTGCATCCACAACGTCAGGATCAAAAGTACATACAATTAAAATTTATATGGAATGGATTTTATCTTGGTCGCATTACAATATGCAGGTTGCAGGTAACAATTTTGCGATTTGCCACCGCCGGTTTTCAAGGCTTCCATAACCAAATGTTTATTTTTTCTATAAAAATGGCTTGTTGGCTTCTCATACCCATAGGGGGCAAAACTATTTTATGCGCAAAATACAACCGGGCTTATTTTTTTACGTAATATAAAATGTTTCAAACCGTTCCAGCATAAGGTTTGTATTTAATGTTGTTACTAACTGTTCAAATATTAATAAACTCTTAAGTCAACTATTAGACGGAGGAAAAACTTAACACAAAGTTCATCATAAGGTTCAATGGCCGGGTTAACTTTGGGTATAAAATCATTAACTATGAAAAAAAAGGTCATCATCACTTCTCTTTTGTTATCCTGCTTTTTGATCAGCTTCGGTACCATAACCAATTTAAACGGTAAATGGGCCGGATTATTAAAAACCGAACAGGGAAATGAATTTCCATTACTTTATAATTTTAAGATAAATGGAGATCAGTTAACCGGCACGGCCAAAACCCCGGAGGGCGACATGCCTATAAATGACGGAAAGATCACAAATGGCACCTTCACTTTTAATGTAATTGTAAAGGGCCTTGAGATTGACCATACCGGCAAATTTTATGGCGATTCAGTAGGGGTGGATATTAGTCTGGACGACATCAAGTCGCACGCCACGTTAAAACGGGTGCCTTGAAACGGCAAAAGTGCTGGCCTTTATAAATTCCCCCAGCGAGGGCAGGATAAAGCCGCCCGGTTTTTATGCGCACAATTTATTTTCATTTTTATAGTTTATTTTGCGTTCGTCTTGCTCAATAAAGGTATTTTTACTGTAACACCTGGCACCAATCGGGTGTCTTACCTAAAACCCAAAAAAATGAAAAGAAAAATCCTTACAACAGCATTGTTGATCTGCTGCGTTGCAGTTTGCCTCGCAGCCGTAATTGCCGACCTGAATGGTAAATGGTCGGGCGTTTTAAATGCACCCGATGGCAATCAATACCCGCTTACGTATTCCTTTAAGATTGATGGCAGTAAGCTTACCGGCACACTAGACGTAAACGGGACATCTGTTCCGTTAGATAGTGGCCGTGTTAGCGGAAACGATATTAAGTTTAGTGTTACCGTGGAAGGCATGGCATACCCGCATTCAGCAAAGTACTATTCGGCGGGCGACTCGGTGGCTGTGGACGTTAATTTTGCCGGGACAAAAACACACACTACCCTAAAAAGGGCGCAGTAAACCGTAACGATTAAATATTTATAGCTTAATGTTATAAATCATATCTTAGTTGTAACACTTTTACCCGTGCTTTATCTCATTAAAAAACCCAGCATCATGAAAAAAAGAATTTTTACAACTACGGCACTGGTATGCTGCTTTGTAGTTTGTTTCGCTATTGTAGCGGACTTAACCGGAAAATGGACCGGCACACTTAAAACCCCGGACGGCAATGAAATTCCGCTGACCTATGTACTTAAAGTGGATGGCGATAAGCTAACCGGTACCGGGCAATCGCCACAGGGCGAAGTGCCTATAAGCGACGGGAAAGTAACGGGGACAGATTTCGCGTTTAACCTTTCCGTTAACGGGACTGATGTTAAACATACCGGCAAGTATTACGCTGCTGCCGATTCAGTTGGCCTGGATATTGACTTTAATGGTATGAAATTCCATACTACACTTAAACGCAGCGATAAATAAAACAAGATTTAAATAAATTGACGAAACCCGGCCGCCGGCCGGGTTTTTTTATGCCCCGAGTAGCAGATTATTTAGAATAGTTATAAATAAAACATTCTTTCAACGCCGGTGTTGTGTCTTGGTTTAGGAATTTATCTTTGCCGACAATATGGGGCGTCGCCTTTTAGCTTATTTATTGATCGTTGCATTAGTTGCTTCTAACTTTTCGCGCCTGTTTATTTATGCGGGTTTTGAGTTGAACAGGAACTATATCACCAGCAAACTTTGCGAAAATCGCGACAAACCGTGGATGCATTGCAATGGCAAATGCTACTTCATGAAAAAAATAAAGCAGGCTGAAGACAAGGAAAAAAACGAAGAACGCCAATCCCAAAAAAATCTTTTCCAGGAGGCCTGCTGGTCGGCGATCAGCCAAATTAAATTCCATTCCGTGTTATTACAGGTTATGTTTGTACCCAATAACTGTGTTGCTTTTCCAAAAAGCAATGCCCCGGTTTTTCGCCCGCCCCAATTAGGCTAATCATTTTCTTCGCCTTTAAAATAATGTATGCCGTGGTTCCCAATAGGATTTGCCGTATGTCATATTTTATACTATAAAAATTATTCATCCCATTATTATCATACAACCCGGTATGTGGTCACCGGGTGCATCAGCTTATTATATAAAATGACGATCTTAAAAACAAGCCTGCTATTTATCTTTATGTTTATGATAACAGGGTTAACTTATGCACAGCACCTGTTCAAGGGTAAGGTTATTGACGAATTAACCCACGAACCCGTTGAATATGCCAGTATCGTTTCTATTTTATCCGGCAAATCTGCCGCAACTGACCGTTTTGGAAATTTTCAGTTATCGCTTCCGGCTGATACAGCTACGTTGCAGCTATCGTATATCGGCTATCGTACCAAAATAATCAAGGCAACCAGCGGCCCCAGGCGCATTGTCGTTTCAATTAGCCGAGGTGCAATCGATCTCAAAGAAGTCCAGATCTCTCCTGATTTGGATAACGGATCTTTTCATACATTGAGCGCTCTCGATTTAAATCTTCGTCCCGTTAATTCTTCACAGGATCTGATGCGCCTCGTACCGGGTTTATTCATCGCTCAGCACATGGGCGGCGGTAAAGCCGAGCAAATCTTTGTCAGGGGTTTTGATGCCGATCATGGAACAGACATTAATGTTTCCGTTGACGGCATGCCTGTAAATATGGCGTCGCACATACATGGCCAGGGCTATGCCGACCTGCATTTTTTGATCCCGGAAACTGTTTCGACCTTCGATTATGGCAAAGGCCCTTACTATACAGAAAAAGGCGATTTTGCAACCGCAGGTTACCTCAATTTTTCGACTAAAGACGCCCTGGATAGAAGTATAGTAAGCCTGGAAGCCGGCCAGTTCAATACTTTCAGGGCAATGGCGATGTTAAACCTGCTGGATTCGACGGCCAGGAACCAAGGCGAAAACTGGTATATCGCCGGAGAATACAACTATACCGATGGCCCGTTTACCTTTGCCGAACATTACAAACGTTTTAACGCTTTTAGTAAGTACACCAAACAGCTTAATGCCAATAACAAACTTTCGTTAAGCGCCTCGGCTTTCACGACTACGTGGCGGGCATCAGGTGAGATACCTCAACGTGCTGTAGCCGGCGGGACAACGGCTATAGATGCAAATGGTAACCCGGTTATCATTCCGCAATATGCCAACCCGGTCGGCCGCTTTGGTACCATCGACAGCGCACAGGGCGGAAAAACCAGCAGGTTCAATTTTATTGCAAAACTGAATACTGACCTCGGCAATAACTTAAGCCTGGAAAACGAAGCTTACTATACACATTATAACTTTCTGCTGCATGTAAATTCTACCTTTTTTGCGGATACCGCGGGTGGCGAAAGGGAAAACAACCAGGACAGGGACATGTTTGGCTATAATGGTAAACTAACAAAACATAACGACTGGGGCAATACGTTATTGACCTCATCTGTTGGCGTTGGCACCCGGTTTGACCGGACATACGGAACTGAACGCAGCTTCGTAACGGAGCAGTACCAGTTTCTTAAATACTTTGAATTTGGCAATATCAAACAAAATAACAGCAATGTTTATTTGGATGAAACTTTGCAGAGCGGCAAATGGCTGATTAATGCAGGCGCCAGGGTCGACTACTTTAATTTTAATTACCATGATACGACCAAAACCAAAGTTATTGTAAGCCCCAAGATCAACATCCAGTATACCGCCAATGACGAAATTCAATTTTACTTAAAAACGGCCAAGGGCTTTCATTCCAATAATGCCGTTACCGTGATCAGTAATAATGCTTTTAAAGGACTACCCGCAGCTTATGGCGCGGACCTCGGGTTAAACTGGAAACCGATACCGCATTTATATGTCAATGCCGCCTTATGGTATTTATACCTGCAGCAGGAATTTGTTTATGACGATGACGGCAACATTGTGCCAGGCGGTAAAACCCGGCGCACAGGTTTTGACCTTTCGGCCAGGTACCAGTTAACCCATTGGCTTTTTGCAGACCTAAATGTTAACCTGGCGAGGCCGCGGCTGGCCGACAGCGCAAAGAGCACCGGCTATCTTCCACTGGCGCCAACTTTCACCAGTTCAGGCGGCGTTGATTTTAAGTTTGGCAACGGCATCAACGGCGGCTTGAGTTACCGCTATTTGCATAGCCGGCCAGGGAATAATACCAACACTTTAATTGCGGACGGATACTTTGTGACCGACGTAAAGATTAATTACACGAAAAAGCACTATGAGATAGGTTTAACGATCGAAAACCTGCTCAATACCAAATGGAACGAGTTTGAGGCGGAAGAAGTAAGCCAGTTAAGGGGCGAAACGGCCCCGGTCGACCAAATGAGCTTTACGCCCGGCATGCCGTTTTTCGCGAAGTTGAGGGTTGCGGTTTTCTTTTAGGGTTATTTTAAATTAATGGCATACAGACACCCATCGGCGCTTCCGAAATAGATAGTGCCTTCGCTGATTACAGGGGAAGAAACAATTGGCCCGAGAGTATACAACTGATTCATTATATTTACCGAGGTGGTGTAAAGAGTGTTGTTTTGTCCGTTGGATAAGTAACCGAAGTTTAGTGTGTCGTTTTTTAACAATTTGGCGGCGTATAGATTTCTCCCGCTTGTAGTGAAATGGCCGGACAATTTACCGGTAACAAGATTCACCGCAAAAAGCTTTCCTGTAAAATCACCAAAGAAAGCCGTATTTCCTAAAAGCGCTGGAGACGAGTAAAGGTAACCATTCGCTTTGAAGCTGAATTTCTGTTTTCCGGTACTGGCGTCAAATGCCAAAAACAGGTAGCTATCAGAGGTTGCAATGTAAACGGTGCTATTACTTATTGCAGCTGTAGCTAATATCCACGACCCGCCTGCGTTGTATTTCCAGGCAGTTTCGCCGGTATTGGCATTCAGCGCATAAAAATAGCCGTCTCTTGCCCCAAAATAAACTATGCCATTACCACAAACGGCGGAAGATTGAATGCCTTCCATTAAATGGATAACAGGCTGTTCGCCGGTTTTAAATTTCCAAACAAGTTTACCGGTATTGACGTCAATAGCATAAAAATAGGTGTCCCAGCTTCCGAAATAGATTTTGCCGTTGTATAACGCAGGGCTGGTATGAATAAGCCCGTTTGTTTTAAAAGCCCATTTAAGTTTGCCATTTACAGCGTTTAGCGCGTAAAGGTTTCCATCGCTGCTGCCAAAATATACAGCAGGAGCATTATTATCATCATTGAATACAGGTGACGAAAGAAAAAAATCGAACAGGTCGTCCATATACAGGCCGGCAGGTTTCATCATCCATAAACCTTTGGCACCAACCGTCCTTTCGCCACCGGTTTTAAAGCGCCAGGTTATTTTGCCTGTTGTTGCGTTAACTGCATAATAATATCCATCGAAACTGCCAAAGCAAACCAATCCGTTATGCACTGCCGGCGACGAGTGGACAGCCCCGCCGGTAGTAAATTTCCACAACTGTTTTCCCGTTTTTAAATCAACGGCATACAGGTTGTGATCTTCGCTGCCAATATAGGCGGTTCCATTGCTCACGGCAGGCGATGAAAATATTTTCCCGTTGGTTTTAAATTTCCATTTTACATTGCCAAAGGAGTTAAAATTTCTTTCGGCGTAAAGCCCGGTATGCATTTCGTTGGCGTGAAAGACCGCTTGTCGTCCGGGGTGGGCCTGGCAAAAGGCTGTACTTGTTCCAATGAGTATAACTACAGACAGGTATTTCAGCATACATCAAAGAAAACAAATAATATCCAGAATTTTTTTGCCGCAAGAATGGTTTATTAGGCTGTCAATTCCTCGTAAGCGGCGGTGATACCGCGTTGTATGCCATCACCCTGCCAGTCGGTTATACCGGGGATGGAGGTTGCCTGCAATATTTGCTCTTTTGTTTTGCCGGCTTTAATGGCGCCTGCCACATAATCTTCCAGCCGCTCCATAAAGTTTTGCATGGCCTTTACATCTTCCATTGTTCCGGTAACTTTCTGCGGGTCAAATGCATGACCGAAAACAAATAGGGTGTCTTTGTTAAATTGCTTTTGTGCCTGGCCCAGTGCTACGGCCCAGTGCTTTACCGATGCCCCTGCGCCGTTATCCACGAAAGGGTATCTGCGGTTAAACACCAGGTCGCCGGTATGCACAATATTGGCATGTTCAAAGTGTATCATAGCATCCCCGTTGGTATGGCCCCTGCCGAAATAATGCGCGGTAATGCGTTCATCGCCAACCTTTACTTTCCATTTATCGGTAAATGTGGTATCCGGGTAAAGCTGTTTTTCCTCTGTCTTTTGCTTGATTGCTACTGCCTTTTGGTTGGCCAGCGAGTTTTCGTGCGCGGCTACATTTTTTACAATGCCTTTAAACGAAATATTCCCACTAGTGTGGTCGCCATGGTGATGGGTATTGATGAGCCACTCAAATGGCAGGTCCGATTGTTTTTTCAGCTCGGCTATCAAATGCGTCGCCGGGTCCGGAAATTCGGCATCCACCACGACGATTCCTTCCTTGTTGATCATCCAGGCAATGGTGCCGCCCTGCTCGGCAAACATGCCCACATTGCCGCGCAACGGTTTAAACTGGTAAGCAGGGTCGGCCAGCATCGATGCAAAACTTCTTTTGCCTGAAAACGCCAGCGCGCCGGCAGTTAGGGCTGTGTTAAGTAAAAATTTTCTACGTTCCATATCTTTAGTTCATTGGTGTCATTGGTTCATTCGTTCATTGGTAGTACGGTCGATTGGCTTTTTTTCCAGACCCTCTTTGCGCTTGCCGCAGAGAGGGTCGACAAGCGAAGCGATGTCGGGGTGAGTCAACTATGTGCCATGCCGGGAGACGCGACTTTAAATATAAACATTCAATCAACGCAATCCTTAAATCACAAAAATCAGCGATCAATACTGGTGAAATACCTGCGATACAAACTCCAGTACATTGGGTAACGACGCCCGCCAGTAGGTCCACGTATGCCCGCCGTCACGCACACGAAACTCGTGCGGGATCTCCTTTTTTCGCATAGCAATATGCACCAGGCAATTGCCCTCGTATAAAAAATCATCGTCGCCGTCATCGATATACCAGCGCACAGCTTTTTTCTGGTCGTTGGGTATATTGTTGATCAATGCCAGGGCGCTATGGCGGTTATAATAATTAACAATTGTTGAGTCGGCAATACCCGGATTGTTTTTAGTGATAGAAGTACGCGCGTCATCCAGCGTCAATGGCCCCACGGATGCACTCAACGGGCAGGCTGATGAAAACATTTCGGGATGATGCAGCGCATACATAAAGCTTCCGCCGCCACCCATCGATAGCCCTGCAACGGCGCGGTAATGTTTGTCACTTTTTATGCGGAATTTCTTTTCGACATACGGCACCAATTCCTTAAAAAAGAAATCCTCGTAGTTCCAGTCGCCTTTAATATCGTTAAAATAACCCCGCCGACCTGTGTTGGCATCCGGCATGATGATGATCATTGGCGTGGCCGTACCGTCTGCAATGGCTTTATCGGTGATGTTAAGCACTTCGCCAAATTGCACCCAGCCGGTTTGGTCGTCGCCGCCGCCATGCAGCAGGTACAGCACCGGATAACTGCGCTCAGATGTTTCATAGCCAGGCGGTAAGTAAACGGCGTATTTGCGCTCGCTTTTCAGGATCTTGCTTGGGAGGGATAAATTATCGTAAACCTTGCCACTCTGCGCCAGTAAAAATACCGGGCAAAAAAGCAGCAATGTAATAAGCGGGATTAAAGATTTTCTCATCTGATAAGGCGTTAATTGGTTCAATGGTCAATATCGGGGATTATATTGTAAAACAGTATAAAGTTAATGTAAAAATATGGCTAGGGATAACAAGCGCGCTACGTATCAGACTTAAGAAGTTTTAAAAACTTCTTAAGTCTATCTGCATCAAAATCATTTACCTTTATCGCTTCCTTTATACCATGAATCAACACCCAACCGCTTTACAAAACAAATGGCCTTATCTTTTTATCGGCTTTGCTGTTTTGATAAACTTCAGCGGCCTGTTTACCCCCATCATTGGCCCCGACGGTACCCTTTACGCCGTCATTGCCAAAAACATGGTACAAACCAATAATTACGCTGACCTGTTTAACCATGGAACAGATTGGCTGGACAAACCACATTTCCCTTTTTGGGTAACCGCGCTCTCGTTTAAGTGCTTCGGTTTCACTACGTGGGCGTACAAATTACCGGGTATTCTTTTTTTATTGATGGGTGCGTTTTATACATACCTGTTTGCCAAAAAACTGTATAATGAGCCAATTGCGTTATGGAGCGCGCTGATATTGCTTACTGCGCAGCACATCGTATTATCAAACAACGACGTGCGTGCCGAGCCTTATTTAACCGGCTTGATCATCGCCTCCGTTTACCATTTTTACAAAGCCGACAAGACAAACAGCTTCTGGCAACTACTTGCCGGATGTATTTTTGCCGCCTGTGCCGTCATGACGAAGGGAACCTTTGCGATAATACCTATCGCGGGGGCTATTGCCGGCCAACTCATTATCACCAGGCGATGGAAAAGATTATTTAACCCAAGATGGCTGCTAGCGGTTATTTTGGGTTTGATATTTATTCTTCCGGAGATTTGGTGCCTGTACCGGCAGTTCGACCTTCACCCTGAAAAGGTGATTTTTGGAGAAACACATGTATCAGGTATTAAATTCTTTTTTTGGGATAGCCAGTTCGGGCGTTTCTTTAACTCGGGCCCCATAAAAGGCCACGGCGACCCTTCCTTTTTCGTACATACGCTGCTATGGGCATTTTTGCCCTGGTCGCTGTCGCTTTTTGCGGCGATATTTAATTTTATAAAAAAAGGGAGCAAAAATGTACAGGCGGTTGAATGGTATTGCATCTGCGGTTCGCTGCTCACCTTCCTGGTGTTTTCGGCTTCGAAGTTCCAGCTGCCGCATTATTTAAACATCGTATTCCCGTTTTTTGCCATACTTACCGCGCAGTACCTGTATGGTATTAAATCCGTAAAAACCATTCGCGCTATTGGTATTACCCAAATGGTAATCATTGTTTTATTGCTGATATTGGTCGTCGCGCTGCAATACTTTTTCAGGCCCGAAGCTTTTGGCTGGGTAACCGCAGGTATACTTTTAATATTGGCTGGCCTGCTTATGTTTTTTCCGGCAATTACCGTCAATAACACTTTTCAAAGGATCGCCTACCGTACACTCCTGACCTCGTTTATTGTAAATCTTTATCTTAACCTCGCATTTTATCCCTCGCTGATGAAATACCAGGCTGCCAGCGAAGCGGCCACCTGGATAAACCATAACAACCTACAGCACTTGCCTGTTAAAGAATTTGACGACGGATATGTTTCGGCTTTTGAATTTTATAATAACGGCGCGGTGACAATTTTCGACGCCAATACTCGTCTTCCCGCAAGGCCATTTTTATTATACGCCCCGGTTAACGTGGTCAACAGTCTTAAAGCTAAAGGCTACGCTATTCAAACACTAAACACTTTTAAACGCTATTGGGTAAGCCGCCTTAAGCCTACGTTTTTAAATGAAGCTACCCGGGCTAAAGAATTGGACACCACTGCGGTGGTTAAAATAAACTAATGCTGAAATATTTTTACCCGGTTGTATCATTTGAATAATCAAATGCGTAAAGAGAAATAACCAGGTGAAAATAAATTACTATCTACCTATGAAAAACATACGCTTAATTCCGCTGTTGCTTTTTCTGTTAACCTTTGATTTTGTTTCCTGCAAAAAGTCTGTCGTGGTTCCCAATAAGGGTAAGGACCTGGTACTTACCCCTATTGAACAGCAAAAGGTAACAGCGGATAACGCGTTTACACTAAAACTTTTTAAAAATCTCAATGGTGGAACCCAAACCGGCGCCAACCTGTTTGTGTCGCCATTAAGTGTGAGCTTCGCTATGGCCATGACAGGCAATGGCAGCAATGGACAAACACAGTGGGCTATAGATAGTGCGATGAGTTTCAAGGGGTTTACACGCGACCAAATAAACAGTTATTACCACAAGCTGATAACCGAACTGCCTGAACTGGACCCGAATACAACAATAAATATCGCCAACTCTATTTGGTACCGGCAGGATTTTAGTGTGCTGCCCCAGTTTTTGCTGACCGGCAGCGTCAGCTATAACGCAAAAATACAGGCGCTTGATTTTAGTAACCCTGCTTCTGCAGGTATCATTAACAATTGGGTAAGCGGGCAAACACATGGAAACATACCGGCAATCGTCGGCCAGGTGCCATCTACTGCCCTGATGTATCTGGTTAATGCCATGTACTTTAAAAGCAGCTGGAAGGAGAAATTCAATGCCGCCAATACCACCAGGCAGGACTTTTATCTCGACAACAATACTACGGTATCGGCTAACTTTATGAGTAACGATAAACTCGATTTTAAAAGATACACCACTAATGAGGCCGGAATTTATGAACTGCCTTATTCAAACAGCAAGTATAGCATGGTGATTGTAATGCCGGCAAGCGGAACAACACTGCAGCAACTGGTTTCCGGGCTGGATTCAACAAAGTGGAGAACATGGATGAGGGGATTAAGCAATTTTACCGGCCCGCTGAAAATGCCGAAATTTAAATTCAGCTATAGTACCGCGCTCAATAATTCATTAACCGCCCTGGGTATGGGTAACGCCTTTTCGACTGCTGCAGATTTCAGCCGGATAAGTACTGTAAAGCCACTGTTTATATCCGATGTTCTGCATAAAGCTTTTGTTGATGTCGACGAAAGCGGCACCACCGCGGCGGCAGCCACCGTGGTGGTAATCGGCACCACTGCCAGCTTGCCACCACCACCCGTTGTTATTAACCATCCTTTCCTGTTCGCTATACGGGAAATGAGCAGCGGCCTTATTCTTTTTATCGGTACGGTAAATAACCCCTTGCTCACCGGAAATTAAACCGCAGAGGCGCCAGGTTACCGGTAGAGAATAAAAAATTTACACTGAAACAACTTCCCTTTCATTTTATATCGTAATCTTCGGCTACTAAATTTTAAAGCATGGAAAATTATTTGGCCGAACTTTTTGAACGCGAGCTTGTAAAGCTAAGAGACGAAATCAAAAATTTTAAAGATGAAGCTAACATCTGGCGAACAGCCGACGGTATCACCAATTCAGCTGGCACCCTTGTGCTGCATTTATTGGGAAATTTGAACTATACCGTAGGCGCGCTTTTGGGTGGTACCGGTTATGTCAGAAACCGCGAACAGGAGTTTTCTTTAACCGGGATTCCGCAACAAAAGCTTATTGCCGACATTGAAAGTTTAATCGAAGTTGTAAAAACCAGCTTAAACGGCATCGATCAATCAAAACTCAATGAAACATACGCGCTTGAAATGGTGGCAGGCAAAAAGAGTACAACCTGGTACCTCACGTTTTTCTACGGGCACTTAAATTACCATTTAGGACAGATCAATTATCTGAGAAGGATATTGGAATAATCTCTTTAAAACCGATGTCATGCTGATTTATTTCGGCACTACCCTTAAAAGTTTACGATAGAAAGTCTCGTAACGTGCATTTCCTTCGACTAAGCAGTCGTGAATATCCTGGGAGATACCAAAATAAATTGGCATGACGTTCCTTTTTAACTTCCATAATTGCAAATAATTCCGAAATCGAACATCCGAAATTCGAAATGACGTACCTTCATGCAACGTTGTTAAAAACCGTGCGTCATATAACGTGCAAGCTGATCAAAATTTGGAAGCCGTATTTATTGACAAACACTACAACCTGGTGGTTGAGTGTAAACAAGGTAGCAAAAAAGCTTGTTATGAGCTTTACAAGTTGTACGCTAAGGCAATGCTGAACGTGTCCTTTAGGATAGTTGGTAATATTGCCGAGGCAGAGGACGTGCTGCAGGAAGCTTTTTTAGATGCGTTCAGCAAATTGAAAGACTTCAGGCAGGATGCCACATTTGGTTTATGGCTGAAGCAGATCGTGGTAAACCGGTCTATCAACCTGCTGCGTAAACGCAAGCTGGAGCTAATAGAACTGGACGGCGAACAATTTGAAAACCTGGCCGATGAAGAACCGGAAGATGAGGAAGAGGTAGAATACCAGGCAGCAAGGGTAAAGGAAGCGATAAAACAGTTACCCGAAGGCTACAGGCTGGTAATTACTCTATACCTGCTTGAAGGATACGACCACGAAGAGATAGGGCAGATACTGAATATTTCGGAGAACACCTCGAGGACCCAGTTTTTGAGGGCAAAAAGGAAGTTAATTGAGATTTTAAAAAGAAAAGGAATAACAACATGAGCAAGGGATTAGAAGATTTCATAAGAGCGAATAGGGAAGAATTTGATGAAGTGGAACCTTCGGCAGGTCTATGGAGCCGCATCGAAAAACATTTGCCGCCCGTTTCGGAAGAACCCAAAAAGCGCGAAGCCAAAACTTTTTCGCTGTGGTTTGTTATGCGGGTGGCGGCATCAGTTATAGTGGTAATGGGTATAGGCTTCGCGTTATACCTGAAAAACGAAAAAAAGCCCGGCGTTGACTTTGCGGCCATCAACCCGGTATATGCCAAACAGCATGTACAGTATATTTCGATGATCGCCAACCGGCGAACAGAATTAAAGGCGGTAGCAAAATCGGACCCGGAACTGTATAAAGAATTTAGCGCGCAAATTGCGCAGATGGATTCAACCTACAAAGAGTTGAATAGTGAGCTGGCTGCCAGCCCTAACCAGGAACGCGTTTTAAGGGCGATGATACGTAACCTGAAAATACAAGCCGATGTGCTTAACCAGCAGCTGAAGGTGATTGAACAAATGAACGAAATGAAAAATGAAAGCCATGTTGAGACTAAAAATATATAAACCCGCCATGCTTGTTTTCACAGCTATATTAGCGGTCAGCGCCGGTTTTGCGCAGGAAAAGCCAAAGACTCCCACGCCACCAAAATCCGATGATTATACATTCGGGTTTAGTATGGACGATATGAATCTTAACCTCGATCTGAAAAATATCGATGTAAAATTGAACAAACTTTCATCCCAGGTTAACCTCGCGTTTAGCGGTTTTAATAAAAACCTCAAGCTGGCCAATATCGCGCCAAATGTAAAAGTTGATTTAAAAGGCCTTCAAAATCTTAACATGAATTTGAATGAGATTGAGCCCCAAATTAATCTTGAGCTTAATGTTCCCGGCCAAATCCAACAGGATAATAGCGAAAGCCGTGTAAAAAGCATAAAATATAAAAGTTACAGCAAAAGCTACCCGGTTGACGGCAACGACAGAATAAAACTGAGCAATCAGTACGGCCGGATAATGGTAAACACCTGGGACAGGCACGAAATGAAAGTTGATGTGCAAATTAAAGCTGAGGCAAATAACGATGACGAGGCCCAAAAATTATTGAACGGCGTTCAGATACGCGACAGCAAGGAGGGCGACCAGGTATCCTTCAGAACCAGCATTGAACCGAACAGCAATGGCTCATGGAAAATGTGGAATTGGGGGAACAACCGCAGGCGTAAGCTGGAGATCAATTACACCGTGTATATGCCTGCCAAAACCGATCTGAACGTTGAGGACAGTTACGGCGGCATTGTGCTGCCCAAACTGGACGGGCAGGTAAAAATAAGCTCTTCATACGGCTCGGTAACGGCAGAAAATTTGTCGAATTCATCAAACCAGATAGAAGGCAGCTATGGAAATTTAAAAGTAGGCTCGCTTAATGGGGGGCATATAGGTTACTCGTATGGCAATGTTGAGATCAACGAATGCAACAATATAAAAGGCGGGCTTAGCTATGGTTCCTTTAAACTGGGTAGGCTCAACGGCGCCGCCGACCTTGACTTGTCATACATCGGTGGGTTTAAAATCGACGAAGTTGGGCCCGGGTTAAAGCGGCTCGACATCAATTCCACTTACTCAGGTATATCATTAGGCTTACCTGGCAACAATAATTTCGACTTTGATATTACGACTACTTATGGCGGTTTTAATTATAATGATGATAAGGTTACTATCACCAATAAAAGCCCGGCCGATGGCAAGCATTACAGCTCAACCAAAAACTACAAGGGCCACTTCGGCAAAGGATCAGCCGGCGCGCAGGTAAATATCCGGTCGACTTATGGGAGTGTGAACTTTGAGTAGGGGATTTCCAGCCCACGTCGTCATTGCGAGGAACGAAGCAATCTCTGAACTTTGCAGGTCAGAAAGACAATGTATGTGGATAGAATAAAGTCATCTGATTTGAACCGGTTGCGGTTAAGGTAAACACGTTTCGTTGATTTTCTTGTGTAGAGATTGCTTCGTTCCTCGCAATGACGCTCTTCTATAATGTCTAACTAATAAATATACCGTACAAACGCTTCCATCGCTTCATATTCAGCCATACCCAGCTTGTCGTAGTTTTTTGCCGTTTCCCTGGTGCGGTCTTCGGCCCTTACCCAAAACTCCCTGGCATCATCCCCCGGAAATACCGGCCTGTCCTTTTGTGATTGGTGCTTGAAGATGGCATTGCGCTTGCGGATCACCTCCTCGGGGGACAGCGGTACAGCCATCTCGATCTCCCAGGTCTCAAACTCCAGCCAGGCACCACGGTACATCCACAGCCAGCAATCCTGTACCCAGGCTTCTGTTTTCCTGAGCCTGTTCAAGGCGGCGATGATGATATTGAAACACACCTGGTGGGTGCCATGCGGGTCGGCAAAGTCACCGGCGGCAAATACCTGTTGCGGTTTTACCTTTTGTAAGAGCGCCATGGTGAGCTTGATGTCTTCTTCCCCTACTTTGGCTTTCTGGAATTTTC
>JAQBOM010000008.1 GCA_028288025.1 Mucilaginibacter sp.
CCCATTAACCTTAATTCCAGAAGTTAGACTAGACAACAGCTCAAAAAGCGACATATTCGTAAATAATAATGCCTTCACATCGAACGCGTCGCAATTTGTACTCGCAGCAGTTTACGCTTTCTAATAACAATCTTAAATTTATTTCAAAAGCCGCCCCGATTTATCGGGGCGGCTTTTTTATCTTTATAGCATGAAGACGTTGATGATCACTATCGCAGTATTGTTTTTTGCTAAGGTTACTTTAGCTCAGAAAGAGCTGCTTTCTTTTGACGAAAACAATAAATACATTTATTACCAGGTTGCCGATGTGCCCGGTTTGCCTAAAGATACATTGCTTGTCAGGGCGTCCAATTTTTTAAAGTCGGAATATTCCAATTTCAAACTTAATCATACGGCTGATCCAGGTTTGCTGAATAGCCGCGGGAAGTTTTTAGCTTATGGCGCGGGCGGCCTTTTAAAACATGAGCATGGTGAAATAAGTTGCAGTTTAAATGTTGAATGCAAAGATCAAAAATACCGTTATTGGTTAACCGATTTTGTTTTTACACCTTACCAGCGCGATCGCTACGGAAATTTTGCACCCGAGCCTGGCAGAGAGGTCCCGCTAGAGTCGGCATTGAAAAAGCTTGACAAAAAAGAGGCAGGCAGCTATCTGGATGAAACCGGAACTTTTTGTAAGCAGCTGGGCGACAGATTGAAATTGCGTATGTCAAGGATTTCAGCACCAAAAAAAGCAGAAATCACTAAAAAAATAGTCACAGATAAGTGGTAAAGCAAAATACACAATATTGCATTTGGTATGAATTTGTTAACGCAACTATGTTGTAATTAATAAAATTTTGAAATTTTTAAGTGCGACAATGAAATATTTATAAATGTTACAATGTTGCAATAAATCAACAATATTTAATATTGACATAGCGTTTAATTGTAAAATTAAATTTCAACCGTTATGCTTACCTCAAAATTTGATTTGTACAACGTCGGGTGGCTCGATCTTGTATTTGAAAACCGCAACAAAAATTATGGCGCGTATTATTTAAGACAGCACTATGCCGATAATATGGTTAGGGCCATGGTTATTACTTTTCTGGGATTGTTAACGCTATTCGGATTGACGGCCATATTGAATCCGGACAAACCGAACATCCACACTACGGTCGTCGACATTACACCGACCACTGCAATTCAACCCCCGCCGGCTCAGCCAATTAAAAAAATTGAACCTCCTGCTCCGGCAAAATCCGTAAAGCCCCAGGCGCCCGAACCTACTGTGGCAACGCAGAGATTTGTGCCGCCTGTAGTTGTAAAGGATCCGGACGCGACGGAAAAGATTACACTTAATAAAGATTTAACAGGTACTATAGGCCAGGTAGAAACCAAAGGCAAAACCGGGCAAAATACCCTGCCGGTTGAAACTAACGGTAATGGTGCCGCAACACCTGTTGAAGATACTAAGGTTTATACCATTGGCGGCCTCGAGGTGATGCCCCAACCTAAAGGCGGCGAAAGCGCATGGGCTAAATTCCTGAATAAAAATTTGAGATATCCTGTACCGGCACAAGAAGAGGGCGTAAGCGGGAAGGTTGTTTTAAGTTTTATTATTGAAAAGGATGGCCAGTTATCAAATATAGTTGTTTTGGGACCGGCAGGACATGGATTTGATGAAGAAGCTTTACGTGTACTGAAATTGGCAAAAGCCTGGAATCCTGGTAAACAAAACGGACAGCCGGTAAGGGTCAGATTCGCCATACCTATTAATTTCCAGTTATCTTCTGAGTAGGTTAAAGGTAAAAAGGCAAAAGGTAAAGATTTTATGCAAGGTAATGTTTTTACCTTTTGCCCTTAACCTTTCGCCTTTTACCTTTCCCCGCTTCGGTTTTTTTCCTAATTTTGTGCTTCCTCAAAATAAACAACAGTACATTGGAACAGCACGAGTTAACTACCGTTGAAACCGCCAGAGATCTGGGGTTGTTACCCGAAGAATTTGAACGTATAAATGAAATATTGGGCCGGGTGCCCAACTTTACCGAGCTGTCAATTTTCGCGGTAATGTGGAGCGAGCATTGCTCGTACAAAAACTCTATCACCTGGTTAAAAACGCTGCCAAAAGATAGTCCGCGTATGCTGGCTAAGGCCGGCGAAGAAAATGCCGGGTTGGTCGACCTTGGTGGTGGAGTAGGCTGTGCTTTTAAGATCGAATCACATAATCACCCGTCGGCTTTAGAACCCTACCAGGGCGCTGCAACCGGCGTTGGCGGCATTAACCGCGATATTTTTACCATGGGCGCACGCCCAATTGCGCAGCTTAATTCCCTGCGTTTCGGCGATCTTTCGCTCGACCGTACCAAATGGCTGGTTAAAGGGGTAGTTAAGGGTATCAGTCACTATGGTAATGCATTTGGTATACCTACCGTTGGCGGTGAGTTGTTTTTTGATGACTGCTACAATGTTAACCCGCTGGTTAATGCGATGTCGGCAGGTATTGTAAAAGCTGGCGAAACTGTTTCTGCTACCTCATATGGTGTTGGCAACCCGGTTTATATTGTGGGCTCGGCAACGGGCAAAGATGGTATCCACGGTGCGGCTTTTGCATCTAAGGATATTACAGAAGATTCAGTTAACGACCTACCTGCTGTTCAGGTTGGCGACCCTTTCCAGGAGAAATTATTGCTCGAAGCCACCTTAGAAGTAATAAAAACCGGCGCTGTAGTAGGCATGCAGGATATGGGCGCGGCAGGTATTATCTGCTCCAACTCCGAAATGTCGGCAAAAGGCGAGCATGGAATGAAAATATATCTTGACCGTGTGCCGATGCGCCAGGAAAATATGAAGCCCTACGAAATTTTGCTTTCCGAATCACAGGAACGTATGCTCATCGTGGTATTTAAGGGACGGGAAAAAGAGGTTGAGGCTGTATTTGATAAGTGGGATTTGAACTGTGCCATTATTGGCGAAGTAACCGATACCAGGCGCCTTGAATATTATATGAATGGCCAACTGGTTGCCGACGTGCCTGCAGACGACCTGGTTTTAGGCGGCGGCGCCCCGGTTTATGAACGAGAATACCGCGAGCCGTCCTATTTCCGTTTACACCAAAAATTTAAAATTGATGATATCGAAGAACCGGCTGATTTAATAGCAGTTGCCGAACATTTGATATCGCACCCAAATATCGCTTCAAAACGGTGGGTTACCGATCAGTATGATTCTATGATCGGCACTTCTACCATGACAACCAATCGTCCAAGCGATGCTGCGGTTGTAGCGGTTAAGGATACCGATAAGGCAATTGTATTAACGGTCGACTGTAACTCGCGCTATGTATATGCCGATCCGCAAAAAGGCTGTTCCATAGCGGTTGCTGAGGCAGCGCGGAATATAACCTGTGCTGGGGGCGAACCGGTAGCTATTACCAATTGTCTCAATTTCGGCAACCCGTACAAGCCTGAAGTTTACTGGCAGTTTGTTGGCGCCATTAAGGGCATGGCCGAGGCCTGCCGTAAGTTTGAAACACCGGTTACCGGTGGCAACGTCAGCTTTTATAACCAGTCGTCGGATGAAGGGCCGGTATTTCCGACCCCGACTATAGGTATGCTGGGCGTTATGGATGATCTGTCGAATATGATGACGTCCGACTTCAAACAGCCAGGCGATCTTATCTATTTAGTCGGCGAATCGGTTAATGATATTGCATCCTCCCAATACCTGGCCTCGTGGCATAAAATAGTGGCAGCACCCGCTCCATATTTCGATCTTGATAAGGAATATGCCATGCACCAGGTAATCAAGCAACTGATTAAACATAAAATGGTGCAATCGGCGCACGATGTATCCGATGGCGGCTTGTATGTTACGCTTATTGAATCGGCTCTTCCGAATGGGCTGGGTTTTGATATTGAAAGCGACAGCAACATCCGCAAAGACGCCTTTTTATTCGGCGAAGGCCAGGGCAGGGTTGTGGTAAGTGTAACTGCGGATGACCAGGAGCGTTTTATTGAAATGATGGCTACCAGCGAAGTTGATTTCAGTTTACTGGGAACAGTAACTAACGGTTTCCTTAATGTCGATGAAAAGCTATTCGGCCATATCACTGATATTAAAATGGTTTATGATAACGTACTGCATGAAATTTTAGGAGCGTAATGCTTAAACTGAACCGCGTCCATCATATTGCCATTATTTGTTCGGACTACGAACGGTCAAAGCATTTTTATAGTAAGATTCTTGGGTTAAAGATAGTTCGCGAGGTTTACCGCGAACAAAGGAATTCATACAAGCTCGACCTGGAAGTAGGCGACGAATACCAGGTCGAGCTTTTCTCTTTTCCGGATCCAGCGGAAAGGCTATCCCGGCCCGAGGCGGCTGGTTTGCGCCACCTGGCTTTCGAGGTAGATAATGTGGACGAGGCTATTGGCTATATAAAATATGCCGGTATCACAGTTGAGCCCATCCGGGTAGATGAATTTACAGGTAAACGATTTACCTTTTTTGCCGACCCGGACGGTTTACCGATTGAGTTTTACGAGAAGTAGTTATGCCAGACATGTTCCGCTTTAAACAATTCGATGTTGACCAAAGCGGCTGCGCCATGAAGATCAATACCGACGGCGTGTTGCTTGGCGCGATGGCCGGTGCCAATGATCCTGCCGCCATATTGGACATTGGGACCGGGACGGGCGTTATTGCATTAATGCTTGCACAGAAATTTACAACCGCCCAAATTGATGCCGTTGAAATTGATTCCGCCGCCGCTAAAACCGCAGAAAATAATTTTAAAGCATCTCCGTTTGCAGATCGCCTGGCGGTTTATCCCTTAGATTTTGAACGTTACTTTGACGAATGCCATAGTAAAAAGTATGACCTGATCGTTTCTAATCCACCTTTTTATATTGATTCGTTAAAATCGCCGGGCGAGAAAAAAACGTTGGCCAAACATACGGATGTGGATTTTTTTAAAAGGCTCGTTAAATCTGTTGCCGTTCATCTGACGCCCGGCGGAGGCTGCTGGCTAATATTGCCCGTTAATATCGCTGTGGTGGTTAAGACAATAAGTGAAGCATTTAATATCTTCCCGCAAAAGCTTATTTATGTGCATTCATACGAACATTCCCGGGCGCATAGGGTTATCTTGTGCCTGGGCTTTAATCAGATTTCGCCGGAAATAAGTAAATTCATCATTTACGAAGCGGTTGGGATTTATTCGATGGAGTACAAGCAACTGCTACAGCCTTATTTTCTCGCGTTTTAGTGCACTATCTCGTTTCGACGGGAAATCGGCGATAATGCAGGTGTATAGTTTTCTCACTGTCGTTCGAAATGACATGAGATTTTATTTCTAGAGTGTATGGTTAAAATAGGCCTTCTTTCAGACACCCACAGCTATCTCGACGATGCGGTTTTTAAACATTTTGAAAGCTGCGACGAGATATGGCATGCAGGTGATTTTGGCAATATTGAAGTGGCTGATAAGCTGGCTGCCTTTAAACCTTTGAAAGGTGTGTACGGCAATATCGACGGCGCCGACATCCGGCAAACCTACCCTGAAAACTCAAGATTTAATTGTGAAAACGTGGATGTTTGGATGACGCACATTGGCGGTTACCCGGGAAAATATAGTCCGCATGTAAAGCGTGAAATATACACTAAGCCTCCGAAGTTATTTATCTGCGGACACTCGCATATTTTGAAAATTATTTTTGATAAAACGATCAATTGTTTACATATTAACCCCGGTGCAGCGGGAAAACAAGGTTGGCAAAAGGTGCGAACTTTAGTTAGATTTTGTATTTCTGAGGAAAAAATCCATACCTTAGAGATCATCGAGCTATCAAAATAAACGTACAAACTACACTAACCTATGAAAATTGCTAAAACTTTAGGCCAATTTATTATTGAAAAACAGGCCGACTTTCCGTATGCCAAAGGAGAGCTATCACGCCTTTTGCGGGATATCGGGATTGCCGCCAAAATCGTAAACCGCGAAGTGAACAAGGCCGGTCTGGCCGACATACTCGGCGAAGCCGGAACCACCAACGTACAGGGAGAGGGGCAGAAAAAGCTGGATGTTTATGCCAATGAACAATTTATATCTGCACTGCAACATGGCGGCGAATGTTGTATTGTTGTTTCGGAAGAAAATGATGAGTGCATTCACATTGAATCTGAAGTATCCCGGGATGCCAAATATATTGTAGCGATGGACCCGCTGGATGGGTCGTCAAACATTGATGTGAATGTAGCTGTGGGAACGATCTTTTCTATTTATCACCGCAAATCAACCGAAGGTAAGGCCACAATGGAGGATGTATTGCAGCGCGGCACTGAGCAGGTTGCCGCCGGATACGTGATATATGGCTCATCGACTATGCTGGTTTATACTACCGGGAAAGGTGTAAACGGCTTCACGCTCGATCCGTCCATCGGTGAGTTTTGCTTGTCACATCCGAATATGCAGATACCAAGGGATGGAATCATCTATTCTATCAATGAGGGATATTATACTCATTTCCCCGATGGAGTTAAAAAATATATAAAGTACTGCCAGGTCGAAGATAAAAAAACCAGCCGGCCCTATACTTCGCGATATATTGGTTCAATGGTGGCCGATGTACACCGCAACCTGATAAAAGGCGGCATTTTTATTTACCCGATCACCGCCAGCGCTCCAAATGGCAAGCTGCGGCTGGTTTACGAATGTAACCCGATGGCATTTATTATTGAACAGGCCGGGGGAAAGGCCAGCAACGGGTACAGCCGCATTCTCGACCTGGAAGTTAACGAGTTGCATCAGCGTTCCGCAATATTTATAGGCTCCGAAAATATGGTAAACAAAGCCGAAGAAATGATGGCCTGTTTTTCGCCGCAGGTAACCAAGAAGAGCTTTGAGGGGGTGGTGGAGTTGCAGTGAAATGGTTGATTAAGTTGATTAGGTGAGTGGTTGATTAGTTCTAGTTGTAAATGGGGTAAAAATTAAGAATATTAATTATTGAACGTGTCAGCACTATTAAATCTGTAAAAAATCAAATTATTTACTATTGGCGGATTTTTTTTCTAGGAGTTTCTTCATGCTTTCTGAAAAAGCAGATGCTGAATGTTTAATTTGGATAATTTGATCTAATAAAAAGACTAAAATATTCTTTATATGTTCAGCGTGTTCTAAGCATTCCTCATCGGATGAGCTGTGTATTCCTTCACTTAATTCGCTATGTAATACACCAAGAGGGTTGATTCCATTCGGTCTTAATATTGACGGTAATAAGTCTTTTATGATATCAATTTTTTCTTGAGTTACTCTTGTTCTTTTTGTTTTTTCTAATGCCTCATTGTACTTTTCTTTATCTTCTGGTGGGATAATATTTGAAATAGATTCTAGTAATTCATCTATTATTTCTTCAGTTATTCTTCTATAATATGAGAAAGCACCAATTCCATACGCTTGTGATTCACAAACTAAACCCTTTTTAAAATTAGCTGCGTGTTTGCCGAGAGCTTTTTCAATTTGCTTATCGATTTTAATTTCCCATTCAGGATATTGCCCAATCTTATAAAGATATTTAAGATTTCGATCTATGTATATATAAAAAAGGCGTTCGAATTTTTTACATGATTCGCATCTATATAAAAGCCTATGTTTCGTGTCCCCAGATGGTACGTTTACATAATGAAAAAACTCGTGATATTCATTTATCATATTAAAAGTTTGTTCCGATTGACAGGTTAGGCACTGCATATGAATAGGAACCTTTGGGAATAAATTGACTGTCATAGGAACATCACAGTGAAATTTCCTAAATAAAGAATACTCTTCTAAAAATTCGGCATTCATAGATTTCTTTTGTTAATAAATATGAATAAAATACGTTGTAATTGCAATAAAATCCGTTGGAATGCCATTTATAACAAATTTACTTTCGTCGCTTCCATTTCAAAAACCGAATCGACTAACAGATTTTTTTGTTTATAGGCGGCTACTGCGAGTTCGTCGCAGCGCTCGTTCTCTTTGTGGCCGGCATGACCGCGTACCCATACAAATTTGATATTGTGTTGCTTGCAAATGTCGAGATAACGCAGCCAAAGATCCTTGTTCTTTTTATCCTTAAAACCTTTTTGCAGCCAACCGTACACCCATTTTTTATCAATGGCATCGATCACATATTTTGAGTCGGAATAAATAATTACTGTTTGATTCGGGTTTTTTAAAGCCTCTAAAGCTTTGATCACCGCAAGCAGCTCCATCCGGTTATTGGTGGTTTTACGGAACCCCTCAGACAATTCTTTGTAATACTTGCCCGAGCGCAGTATAACGCCATATCCTCCCGGTCCCGGGTTACCGCTCGAAGCGCCGTCTGTAAATATTTCGATCATGTGTTAGCCCGTGGTCCATGGTCGATAGTCCATAGCCGATTGCCAAAAATAGGAAACATTGGGTTACGACGGCTTAATGAACGATATTTTAATTAATTCAATAACTTCTGTCATGGTCTATGGACCATCGACTATGGTCTAAAATCTACTATGGTCTAAAAAACTTTCTTCCCTTTCAACCGAAGTGAATTACCGATCACCACCACATCCGAAAAAGCCATGGCGAATGCGCCGACCATGGGGTTTAAAAATCCAAGGGCTGCGATGGGTATAGCAATAATATTATAGGCGAATGCCCAGAAAAGGTTTTGCTTTATAGTAAGCAATGTATGTTTACTGATCTGCAGGAATTTGATAACCGAATGCAGGTCGGTATTTAAAAGGATAACCCGGGCGGATTGTATGGCGATCTGGCTGGCATCGTTCATGGACACACCTACGTCGGCTTTGGTTAGGGCGGGGGCGTCGTTGATGCCGTCGCCGATCATGATGGTTGTGCCTTTTTGCTTGTAGATGTCAATTACAGCAAGCTTTTCGTCGGACAGTTTTTCTGAATGCACCTCATCGATACCGATAATTTTAGCAACCTCCATGCACCTGTTATCTTTATCGCCGCTTAATAAAACCGGGATGATGTCCATTTTTTTAAGGCGTGCTATCAGTTCGGCGGCCTCAGGCTTTATTTCATCCTCAATAGCTATCTGCGCCAATAGCTGTTGATTTTTATAGAGTGAGATATTGAAATCATTATTATCGCCCGATTTGCCCGCGCCCAGAAAATAATGGTTCCCCTCAACATCCTCTGCACGCATACCCAGCCCGCGTTCTTCACTGGCTGATCTTAATATCAGTTTGGTTTGCGGAAGCGATTTTAACCCGCTAACCAACGACTTAGCTATCGGGTGGTTTGACCGTTCTTCAATAGCCGTTATGATGCCCCTGATCTGTTCGGGGCTAATGTTCCCCTCAGCTTTTATCTCACGGATGTGAAACTTGCCTGTTGTTAATGTGCCCGTTTTATCAAACACCACGTATTTGGTATGGGCCACCGCTTCAATGGTGTCGCCGCCTTTGATCAGTATTCCGTTTTTGGCAGCGCGCCCCAAACCCACCATAACAGCTGTAGGCGTCGCTAAACCCATCGCACATGGGCACGATATTACCAGCACCGCGATCGCGTTCATCAAAGCCACCTGCATGCTGGCATGAACCGCGAAATAGGTAATAACGAATGTCAGGAGGGCAATCCCTATAACAGCCGGGACAAAAATGGCAGCTACTTTGTCCCCTAATTTTTGAACAGGCGGCTTGGCTGCCTGCGCTTTTTTCATCAGCTCGATAATTTGGGCAAGGATGGTGTTTGATCCCACCTTAGTAGCTATCATATGGAAGTTTCCGTACTGTACAATGGTACCACCGATCACTTTATCATATTTCTCTTTTTCAACAGGCAGGCTTTCGCCGGTAAGCATCGCTTCGTCGACCGAGGCACTGCCCGAAAGTATTTCACCGTCCACCGGCACTTTGTCACCCTGGTTCACCAACAATGTGTCGCCGGGGCGGACATCCCTGGCGCTGATCACCTCAACGCTGCTGTCGACCACCCGGTTTGCATTTACCTGTTGAAATTTTATCAAATCCTTTACCGCGGAAGTAGTTTGTGTAACCGACCGCTTTTCGAGCACATTGCCTAATAGTACCAGGGTAATAATAGCAGCGCAGGTTTCGTAAAATTGGTAATGCTCGCCAAGGTTTTGAATTGTCCCGATAAGACTGTAAACAAACGCTGCCGACGAGCCTACAAATATCAAAACATCCATATTCGGTACACCGCCCCTAATCGAATTGACGGCACTTTTTCCGAAATACACGCATCCCACTAAAAAAACAGGTAAGCACAGTAATAATTGCACTAAAGGCAGGTGTAAAAAATGCCAGGGCAAAATCATGTGCAGCAGGAGCGGGACGGTGAGGACGGCACAGAATATAAACTTGTTCTCTATTTTTTCATAAAATGGCGTAACATGGGCTGCCTGATCGTCAACCACTTTAAATCCAAGGCCTTCGATGTCTTTTATGATGCCCGGCAGGTCGGCGGTGTTGTTATTTGAAAATTTTACTTCTTCACCGGCAAAATCAACCAGGATATTATGCAGCCCTTTTTTCTCAAGCAGCTTATGTATCGACAGTGCACAATTATTGCAGTGCATCCCTGTAACGTTCAATTCAACCAATTCCTCTGTCATGGTACAAATGTACCTATCCCTAAAATGCAGCGGGTAAGCAGATTGTAATTTTAGTGGGTTGATTGCTTGAATTGGGTTAGCGATTATTTCATCCTTCTTACAAATTACTATCGTTTAGTGACGAATTATTGCACTGTGACGGGTGTATCATTTTTTTTGAGAGATACACCTGATACAGTTTGATACACCCGATACACTGACAAAACTCTGTCACCAATTCATCTGACCGAAATTGTTTTACAAATGGAAAAAAGACTTTGCAAATCGGGCTGAGATTCCTATTTTTGCAATCTCCAAACGGTAGATGTAGCTCAGTTGGTTAGAGCATCGGTTTGTGGTACCGAGGGTCGTGGGTTCGAGCCCCATCATTTACCCGAAGCGCCTTTCATGAAAATGGGAGGCGTTTTTTGTTTACTTCACGGTATAGTTATTGTGGTTATTCTCATCATCAATCATCTTCATCATGAAAACTAACCAGGAATCAAAAAACAACAACAACGGCCAGGGCCAGCCCACATCCAACCGCGCGTTCACCGATCAAAACGAAATATTGAAAGAGAAAGGGATAAGTAACTCGGGCGGGCAACGGTCTGACCAGACATCAAGCCGCGATAGCGCCCATAAGCCGGAGAAGAAGAAGGGATAAAAATTCGATAGTACCGCTAAAGCCGGATCTGGGCGGATATTTTAACGCCGAAATTCCTGGTTTGGCCACTAATGGCGCCGACATTGTCGCGGTAAGTAAGTCGGTGAATGAAATCAACCCGTATAAATTGAAAAATATTTTCGATGCCATAACCCGCTTCAACATACGGTGTGCTGCCGAGGCCGCGCAGTGGAATTGAATTGAGATCGTAGATGTTATGCTGGTTGGTGGGCGAAATGCTGCCATACAGGATATTTGCCGTTCCAACCAACCGCCATTTAAACTTTTTGATAACTGGTATCGAATTGAGCAGCAGTCCTTCAAAATGCTGCGTGTAATTCAGGCTTGCATATTTATCGCTTGCAAACTCGAAGAAATGCATCAGGTTAAAAGCATAAGGATTATAAAACGCAATTTCGTTCCCCAAATGGTTTTCCAGCAAGGGGTAAGGAACACTCGAAGGGATATAGCCTGCCGACAATGAATATCTGCCCCGGCCCAGAACCCCCATTTTCAGGATCTCGGTAATATTGAAGGTGAACTTATGATAAGTAAAGTCGCCCCCGAATAGATTTAATCCGAGTGTGTACCGAAAAGTGAGAACCGGTTGTGTTACGTCGGTTTTGAGATTGACCGGGCGGTTAAATGTTTCGGTAAGCAAAGGCTGAATGCCAGGCGACCACTTTGATTCGAAATGGAATTCGGAAACATGGAGCGTATGACCCATGCCTTGCCCGTTTGGCTCATAAAAATTAAATAAAAACTGGGGATTGAGCGACCAACTGGCAAAGCTGATCTTTTCGGTAAACGTTTTAAAAATGTCGCGCTGTATGTAAGCGTTAAAATAATTTTGGTCAAATACCTTTCTTTTGTCTATCCGGCCAAATCGGGTAAATGCCGCGAATAGATTATTGCGCTGGTATAAATAGTTATCACTTAGCAGCGCCACCTGGTTAATGTCATGCGTATAACCGATCCCGGCCTCGGTCCAGTGTTTCCTGGAGAGTATATAGTCGACACTTCCACCGAATTTAATATCATGGTTTTTGGTACGGACCGCGATGTAGCTTCCGAGTATCCACTTGTTATTAAAATCCGAATTGGTTTTAAAGCCTATCCTGAATCTGCTGCCCTCCACGCTATTGTAACTGTATGTTTGCAGGAACGGCCCCAGGCTAATGCCCCCAACACGATAAGAGCCGTTAATAAGCAGGTCGGCTACTGTAATGTAGGTCCTTATGGCCGGTATATCCTTAACGGTATCTATTAAACTATAAACCGATTTCTCGGCTTTTGTCAACGAATCGGGCCGGTTTAAATCCCAAAAATGTTCGTCACGTTTCAGCACATCATCAGCCATCGTAATGTTTTCGTCAAAGAAACCGGCTGGATACTGCTTGTTAATAATTATATTTTTTGCGGCGGTGTAGGATTTTGCGAGCAGGCCGCTGGTATTGGCCGTTAGCTGGTTTACTTCAACCAGTATGCGGGTTTTTACCGGCAGCCATGGCCGTTCGGTTCCGATGCCCTCCATTTGCTGCTGAATGGATATACGGTGTATAAAATTCAGGTTGGCAGAGGGCTCGATCGTCGCCTTGATCTGGTATACGGCATAGTTTTCCTGTGCTATCCATATCGTCCCTGTAAAGGCCAGGTCTTGCGCCCGTTTAGGGCGGAATGATATCTGGTAACAGAGTTTGCCATCGATCACGGCATTCCTGTTCTCCAGCTCGTAGTTGTACCAGGCCTTCCAGCCGTCCGCTATCGGCGAGATAAAATCCTTGCCCGCCGCGCTTACAAAGTTGCGATAAAAATTATATTGCTGAAAAGTACTGCCGGTTAATTGCGCCAGTAGGGTGCCGTCTTCAAAGCCTACGCCATTTGTTTTGGTACGTTTAATATCTTCTTTTTTCGTGTCCGGGTTTTGCCTGTAATAAAAGTCGGATGCCGTTTCCGAAACGAACAAAGGCAATACAGGCAGGCGGTCAACCGTTGCTATATGCAGGCTATCGGCAATTGAGATCGCTTTGTCAAATCCTCTTTTCCTTAGCAAATTGGCGCTGAAGTTGGTGGCGTCCAGCTCGATCCGGCTGTAGCTTTCATATTGATAAGATTGCAGCGAGCGGTAATCGTTCGTGGGCTTATGTTTGACCACTTCACTCATAATTTCCCATGCCGGGTTTACATAACTCTTTGGCGTTACCCTTACTTCCTTAAGTTGCCGGGAAAATGGTTTTAGCCGGATATTGAGCGTTTGCTCGGCCGCGCGGGTGATATGAAATGATTGCTGGGTATAGCCGATGCAGCTTACAGTAATGGAGTCGGTTTTTTTTGTCAGCTCAAGTTTAAAACGGCCGTCGAAATTACTATTTGTGCCGATAGAGGTGCCCTTTACAGCGATTGTAGCGTAAAATACCGGTTCTTCTGTAACCGCGTCGATAACTTTCCCTTTGATAACAATATTTTGGGCAAACGCGGCCATGCTGCCAAATAGTAAAGCCAATAGGCAGGCCTGGAACTTGAGAGTACCGCTTAACAATAATTTTTCAAACATCAACGCATAAATATAGTAACAAGTCCGTTACTAACAAAGGCAACTCATTTCTATTAACATTAATTTAACTTATTAACATATTTGATGTTAATTTATCAACATAAATGGATTTTTGTTGTTAAGTTTTTATTTCTTATTAGTTTATACGTATTTTTGTATATATACAATGGGTTATTTAATTTATTAAACCCTTAATTTTATACTACTATGAAACACGGACTTTTAATTGATATGGATGGCGTGATCTATAGCGGCGACACTTTAATACATGGTGCCGATACGTTTATCAACCATTTGCTCGAAAACAATATACCCTTTACTTTTATGACCAATAACAGCCAGCGCACCAGCCTTGAAGTGGTACGTAAATTAAGGAAGCTGGGTATCGAGATAACAGAGGAGCATGTATATACCAGCGCGATGGCAACCGGAAAATTCCTGGGCGACCAGGGACCTGACGGAACCGCTTATGTGCTTGGTGAGGGCGGCTTATTAACCAGCCTGCATGAGAACGGCATTACATTGGTTGATACGGATCCCGAATTTGTGGTTTTAGGCGAAGGCCGCAACTTTACCTTAGAAATGGTGCAGCGTGCCGTAGATATGATCCTCGGCGGCGCCAAATTCATCACCACCAACCGCGACCCATCTCCAAAAAAACCGGGATGGAATAATTTGGGAATAGCGGCAACCACCGCCATGATCGAAGAGGCCACAGGCAGAAAAGCTTTTGTTGTTGGTAAGCCCGGCCCGGTAATGATGCGGTCGGCACGGAAATTCCTGGGACTGGAGACTGCTGAGACTACTGTTGTTGGAGATACGATGGAAACGGATATACAGGGCGGCGTGCAAATGGGTTATAAAACCATCCTAGTACTTTCGGGCATTGCCAATAAGGAAGATCAGAGTCATTACGCATTCAAACCGGATCTGATCGTGAGCTCGGTTGATAAAATCGAGTTCCCGTTAAAATGGTGGGATGCCGAAACAAAAGGCAGCTGGTTAAAGCGGGCTAAATCGATGGTGTAATTAAGTGGAGAAAGACTTACGAAGTTTTTAAAACTTCGTAAGTCTGTTTTCTAACTAATTCTATTCCCCAAATCCTGCGTTTTCTCCAATTTTGCTGCCTACGATGTCAACATTCCACCCATTTACTAAAATATAAGGTGTGCCTTTGCCGGCGTCTTTATTTTCGTAACTGCATTCTATGACGCGCGTTTCGCCGGGTGCCAGCAGCAGGTAGTTGTCTTCAAAAATAACCGGGAGCACGTCATCGCCGCCCTTTTCCTTCAGGGTGCGCAGGTGTACAAAAAATGCAACTGCCTTTCCGGTATTGGTTACGGTGATTTTATGCGCGGTTTGGCCATCAGTTTTTGCAGAGGTGTGTTGAACACTTAACGTCGTTTTTGGAAGGTTTTGTAATGCTGTAAAATCCGCAAATGACGACTGCGGCGTATAATACCATTTTGATTTCGCCCAGTTCAACACATCTTTTTTAGCGGACAGCCAGTACCAGTTAATGCTTTCAACTTTGCCGGCAGCGTCTTTTAATTCGAGTCGCACAAAATAAACAAGATCAAGCCCGGCAATCGGTGGCAGCACAAAACATTCTTTTACGCCATCCCCGGCTACTGCGGTGGTTACTGAATGCGAATATTTCAATGTGCCATCCAGGTTATATACATCGGCCTTTACTTTTAGTCCGCTGAATTTTTCAAGTAACGAGTTGATGATATTTACGCTGTTCGATTTGTAGGAATACATCACATGCAGCGGTTCCAGCGATTTCTTCATCCCGAAATAGGTCCCGGCAGGATATAAATAATAATCATAGGTATGCCAGATAACGCCGGGCCAGGGATTGCTCAGCATCCATTGCACCACACCGGTGGCGTTATGATATTTTTTTAATCCATATGCTTCCATCATAGCGCGATGGCCCTCGTAGTTCATGACTTGTGCTTTGGTAACATAGTCCTTGATATTGGCTGATTTGCCATAACGGTTGTTAAGTGCGTCGTCAAAAATATGGGTATCGCCAAATTGTGTGGTGCCGCAATGGTACAGCCAGTCGGGACTGCCTACCGACAATGAGTCTTTTGGAATAAATTTGATCAGGCTCTCATACGGCGGTATCGACGGGCCGGGAGATATTTCCGTGGCAAAGCTCCATGCGCCGCCATATTTAGTGGTATCAGCTTCCCAATAGCTCGGTGGTACCCAGTCGTACGGCCCGGCCATTTTTACGCCGGTATGGCCCGAAACCTTTGATACGCTTTCATTGGCGCTGGCTATGGTGGGGTTTGGCCATTTCAGGTCGGCCTCGATAGCCAGCCAGTCCGACTCAACGGTTTTATCCCTTGGCGGCATGTCGCTGCCGTTGAGCCAGGTAAGCATCGAGCTTTTATTCCGGAGCCAGTACATTACGCTGCTGTCGGATGCCATGGCCACAAATCGTTTAGCCGCGTCCCATTTTTCAGGGTATTGCCAGGCGCCGCAGCACATCCAGCCGCTCATTACAACCAGGCCATATTTGTCACACAGATCGTAAAAGCTGTCGTCCTCCAGTTTGCCTTCCGAGCGGATAATGTTCATGTGCATATCCCGCACCAGTTTTATTTCCTGCTCCTGGCGTTCTTTTGACCGGCGCTGGAAGATATCCGGCGACCACGCCGCGCCGCGCAGCATGATCGGTTTGCCGTTGATGATAAATTCGCGCCCTTTTTCGTTATCGATGAGTATGGAAGTGATCTGGCGAATGCCAAAATTCTCTGCAATTTCATTACTTACCTCGTTGCCTGTTACCAGCGAAAGTGATATCCTGTTCATCTCCGGTTTGCCATATTCCCATGGCCACCAGATGCGCGGGTTTTTTATATTTAGCTGGGGATAGTCAGCCGGCTTAAAGGTTACCTGTTTCTTTTCGCGCGGCATTAAGTGCACTTTTTGCTCAAAGCTGATAATGCCGTTTATTTTGCCTTTTACTATAACATCTTCAGCCTTGCTAGTATAATTTACGGCCATCGCATCTACCTGCAAATGTGCTATTGCCAATGAGGGAAGGTCGAACTTTGTTGTTACCAGGGGATATTCGACCCCCGCTTTGCGATAAGTTTTTATTTCGACGTTGTTGATAATGCCATTATTGAAATCGGGCGGGTAATGTATCCAGTCGGCGTAATCAATTGCCAGGTCGCCGCCGCGTTTTTGCGGATTGAACGGGCGTTTTATTTCTATGGCCAATACATTTGGCCCGGCATATTTTACCTGTTTGGTGATATCCAGCTCGATGATCCGGAACGGCCCTATGATCTGGGCCGAGTCGGCAATCAGCGTACCGTTGAGCCAAACATTGGCTTTGTAGTTGATGCCATGCAGCTTTAATACCACATTTTTACCGCCTTCGGACTTCGGCAGCTCAAACTCCCGCCTGAACCACCAGGGTTTATCCATTCTCGCATCGGCCAGTTTTTCGAAATTCCTGCCGTAAAACGGGTCGAAATTATACACATGGTTTGCCAGCAAGCCGGCGATCACGGTGGTAGGCACACTTACTTTGTACCAGTTGGCCGGTTGAAAATTGCTTTGCGCGATCTGATTTCCGGGTGTGGCATCCGTTACGGCTGATTGCATGCGCCAGTCGTCTTTTAATATGGCACGATAACTTTCAAATTCTTCCGTTTGGCTGAATGCATACTGAATGGATACCAACAGGAATGCAAGAAGTGTGGCTTTTTTCATGGGTTATACATTTATAGATACTGTCATTTATTTAGCGGCATCATAATACAATGCTGCGGCGCCGAATATGCCGCTGTTTTCCAGCGCGGATGTTTTTATTTGCAGGCGTTCAACACTTTTTGTGAAAGCGAATGTTTGTATGCGCCGCCACATGGTTTCCTGGAAAAGATCAAAGGCCGACGAAACAGAGCCGCCGAGGATGATCAGCTCCGGGTCGCAGGTGTACATGATCATTTTGATCGCGTTGCCGAGGTGGAGGCCCATTTCGCGGTATAGTTTTAACGCATGCGCGTCGCCTTTTTGCGCATCCTTAAATACCTGCTCACCGTTTAAACCATAAACATTTTGGAAAAAGGAGCCGCTGCAATAATATTCATAATTCTGATCGAGATAATCAACCATGCCGAATTCGCCTGCGCCACAGTTGGCGCCGGCGTACAGTTGTTTATTAACGATAATGCCCGCACCCACGCCGGTACCAAGGGTTAACCCGATCATGTTATCCACGCCTTTGCCTTTTCCAAAATAATATTCGCCGAGGGCGAAACAATTCGCATCGTTATTTACAAAAACCGGGATATGGTAGCGGTTTTCCAGCAGCTCTTTCAAATGAACTTCCTTCCACGACGGGATATGCACTACGTCATAAACGATCCCCATTTTTACATCCACCACGCTGGGTACGCCAATACCGATTGCATTTACGTCGTCTTTAATAAGCGCATCCACCAGCGAATAAACGTCTTCGAGCACCTCTCGCTCTGTTCCTTTAGTGTGTATGCGCCTGGATGTTATTGGTGAAATGGCTTCATTGTCTACTACCGCGCCCCTTATATTTGTGGCGCCGAGATCTATCCCGATAATTTTTTCACTTCCCATATCCGCTTATTCTTTCGTGTCAAAAATCGTTTTGTTGGTTACCAGCGGCTTAGCCCAGAAACCGATGCTCAAAATGTATCCCATGGTAATATAAATAAGCATCATTCCCGCCTGCAAGCCAAACAGGTTTCCCAACCCGCCGATAAGCACCTGCACAACCGCGCCGCCTATTATGCCGGTTACCAATATCCCCGCAAAGGAGCCATGATGCTCATCAACTGAGCTTAGTGCCAGCGAAAATATGATAGGATACATTACCGACATAAAAAAGCCAACTATCGGAAATGCATAGAGTGATATATGCGCGCTTCCGAACAGGCCGCATGTCAATGCTATCAGCGCCGGTATGGTAAACAGAACCAACAGCTTCCGGCTATCCATTATCTTCAACAGAAACAGGCCCAGCACCCCGCCGGCAGTCATCAATCCCCAGAAGTAGGCCACCGCATGCGCGCCGGTTGTTTGCGGATCGTATTTATGATACAGGAAAAGGAACTGCGACATCCAGTAGGAGACACCCTGCTCCGTACCGACATAACAGAACAATGCTATAAAGTATAATATCACAACGGGCTTTTTGAAAAGCATGACATGTGTTTTCCAGGGCCCGGCTTTTTCGTCGTGTGCTAGCACAACTTTTGGAAACCTGGAAACCAGCAGGATAACAAACATAAAAAGGCATATTACGGCAAACAGCCAGTATAGGGATATCCAGGGAAGGTTTGACGGCACAAGCGGCTGCAATACCGAAAAGATACCGGAACTGCTTTTTCCATTTAGATTTAATACCATGTACGAATACACCAGCGGGCTGAGAAATGACGCCCCACCGAATATCAACTGAGCCATTACGGATGTAAAGGCGTAATTCTCCTCGCCGCCCGCGGTCCGCAGCAGCGGATTGATAACCACTTGCAGCATGGCCATTCCGCATCCTATTAAGAACAACGATAAGATAGCTGTAAGATAATTAGGCTCAGCAGCCAAAAGCAGTGCGCCTAAAAACGCGACCACGAAGGCAGCCGTCATAATAACCTTCTCGTTATACTTCTGCACCAGCATACTCGAAGGAATAGACATCACGCCGTAAGCGATAAAAAAAGCGAAAGGCAGTACACCGGCCAGCAGGTCGCTTAACTTAAAATCCTTTATAAAGTCGGGGGATAAGGGCCCGATGATATTGGTGATAAAAGAAATAACAAAAAACGTAAGCATGATGAGTGCTACGATGTAATAGTTGCGTTTCATGAATCGGATTTAATGGTTCGTTGCCTGAATGTGTTACATATTTAAAATAAATCTTCATGATAAACAAGTTTTGAGTGAAATGTTAACACATGTCTTTTTTTCACCCGTCATGCCGAACTTGTTTCGGCACCCCACCAGAAAGGTGTGAAATAAAAGGTCTGCTGCGTGCATTAGCGCTGGCTGTCCCGGTGTGAATATCCTGAGGGGTGCCGAAACAAGTTCGGCATGACGGTTCTCTTTTTGGCTTGTGCTTCTCACCCTCTCTCTGGCAGGCCGGAAAGAGGGTAAAAACACCAAAATTTTAATGTGTTTTTTTCAAAAAAAATTAAAAAAGATTCATTTTGGGAATTTTTGCCTGCTCAAAAAATTAGGGTTTTTTTGATTTTTGTGAATAACTACCCTGTTAACAACCCGCGATAATTATTTAATTTGTTGTCAAAATACTTATCAATCAGCATGCATTGCTATGGTATAGAATTGTTAAGAAGTTGTTAATAAAAATTAAAAAAAATACTTGCAGAATGTGCTTGCACGCCCTACATTAGAATCATCAAGAACGACGTACTTTGACAGCCTTACAGGAAAACAGAAAGTGAATCGGGCAAACCTTCGGGAGCGCTAAAGATCACGGAAAGTACCTGAATTACCGGAAAACAGAAACGGCGCAAGCAACAGATACCACAAGTGATTAAGATAAGGCATTAGAAAGGACTGCAATTTTTTACGGAGAAGCGCAGCACCGCTAATGAACTGAAAGCATCAATGTCCGCAAGGGCAGCAGAATAGCAGATCGGTCATATACACAAAACTTGGTACTACCTGAGTAACTACGGTTAAGCAGGGAGTCAGGAAACGGAAGTTCGAATCGCAAGAGGAGGCTTCCGTTTTCGTTTTTATATACCTTTCCTCCACCTAAACTTAGGGGGAGGTGTCGACTGAAAGGAGACGAAGGGGGTATTATGAATTTCCATTTTACCGCCCGCCTTAAAATAGCTAATTTAGTCGCCTATGAATAAGGAAGGCAAAAGTAAACCGAACGGGAAGGAAAAGATATTTGTTTTAGATACCTCGGTTATCCTGTACGATCACAACGCCTTCGAAAATTTCCAGGAACACGACGTAGCCATACCCATCCAGGTACTTGAGGAACTGGATAACATGAAAAGCGGCAATGATACCCGCAATTTTGAGGCACGCAGCTTTATCCGCCTGATCGACGATATTTCGCATAATCATTTGATCAACAAATGGCAACCGTTAAACGGAAAAAGCAAGGGTAATTTTAAGGTGATCATGGATACGGTTACACTTGCTACTGATGCAGAAGCCGTGTTTGGGTCCGATAAAATAGATCACCGCATTTTAAACGCCGCCTTAAACCTGCAGGAAGAGAATCCTGATAAAAAGGTAGTGCTGGTTTCAAAGGATATATGCCTGCGTTTAAAGGCAAAAGCACTTAACCTGCATGCCGAAGATTATGAAACCGGTAAAATCAAAAATCTTGATGAGCTATATACCGGCGAAACTACTTTAAATAATGTTCCCGAAAAACTTATCAGCCTGTTAAACAAGGAGGACAGCGCCCCCGTGGACAGCTTTGACATGCAGCCGCATACCAGTAATCATTTTTACATATTAAAAGGGAAAAAAGGTTCGGTGCCCGGTTTTTATAATTCCAAAACGGCACAGCTTGAAAAGATAACGGAGCAGCCTGTATTTAATATCTTCCCAAAAAACATCGAACAGGCCTTCGCCATTCACGCCCTGCTGCACCCGGATATCAAACTGGTTACCATACAGGGTAATGCAGGTACGGGCAAAACCCTGCTGGCACTGGCGGGCGCATTGGAGCAGCGAAAACACTTCCGGCAAATTTATGTGACCCGGCCCATCGTGCCGCTTAGTAACAAAGACATTGGCTTTTTACCCGGGGATATCAAATCAAAGATCGACCCATATATGGCGCCTATCTGGGATAACCTTAAATTTATAAAAGACCAGTTTGCAGATGACGAAAAGATGCAGGCCAAGATCGACGAGCTGGTTGAAAATGATAAAATATCAATTGCCCCGCTGGCCTTCATTCGCGGACGGACGCTTAGCAAAATTTTTTTCATCGTCGACGAGGCGCAAAACCTGACGCCGCACGAAGTGAAGACCATTATATCCCGCGCAGGCGAAAACAGTAAATTCGTATTCACCGGTGACATTTACCAGATAGATACCCCTTATCTTGATGCGGAAAGCAACGGACTAAGTTATTTGATTGATAAAGCAAAAGGACACCCGCTGTATGCGCACATCACCCTGCAAAAAGGGGAGCGGAGTGAATTGGCTAATTTGGCAACGGAGTTGTTATAAAGTCGAAAGTCTTAAGTCGTTTTTTAAACATTGGGGACTTGAGGCCTAAGACTCAGGGCTACGGTATAATTGTATTCAATTAGAAATTATATTTTCCGTCACCTTTCCAATATCATTGCTAATCTTATTTATGAATCCCAGCTGGTCCCGCAGCAAAGCATCATCGGCTGATAGGCCGGGTTGTTCGCTCGGGATAGTTTCGGCCAATGATTTTCCGGTACTGAATCCGGCTGTATTTCCATTCAGTTTTTTACCGGCGTCGTTTAACACGGCAATGCTGCGTTTGATCAGTTTAAGGTTTTCTGCTGCGGAACTATGCAACCCTTTTGCCGAAATGCCCGAAACGATCGTGGCGATGTAGGACGATAAAATATGGTTCAGTACCACGAATTTGTGTACCTCTTTTATTTTCTTTTGTTTGCTTTTAGGTTCGGAAGTCATCCGTTCAAATGCGGCAGATAAGTTTGCTGATTTTACAAATACGTCTTTACGGGCAAGCTTATATTCGATGGTGCCAACTTCTCTGCCCGAAATGCTTTCTGCGATCTTCACCAGGTAGTTTAAATTGGCTTGTATCACATCGCGAAGGTTTTCCTGTATCTGTTCAAATTCCCATGTCGGAAAAAGGGTATAGCTGGCGATAAAAGCGATGGATGAGCCTATTATGGTATCGATGATCCTTTCTTCAACCAGAACGCCAACGCCCAGAAACTTGAACAGGATAAGTACATACGGGGTCATAAAAATTACGCTTACCACATAATTTAACCGGATAAAGCTATAGGTCCCCATCATTAAAGCCACCAGGGCAACAAACTGCACGGTCCTGTCGGGTATGAATTTCAGGATCAATATGCCGATGACACCCCCTGTAATCGTCCCGATAAGGCGCTGGTAATTACGCTGTTTCGACAGGCTGAACCCGGGTTTTAATATCACAATAATGGTGAGCAATATCCAATAACTGTGATGCCCCAATGCCACGGTTTTGCCCATTATGAAACCGATCAAGCAAACCAGCGACACCCGCAACGCGTGCTTGAACGTTGCCGAGCTAAAGGATAGATTATCAAAAAATATATGTGGCGAATAATCCTGGTGAGTCACAAACCTGGCGTATTCTTCGCTTGCAGGGTCGCTGACCGACGACCCGGACGGGCTTGAATTATAATATTTATAGATGCTTTTGACCCTTTCGTTGAGATCGCGCAGGTTGATCAATATCTTTTTGAGCGCTAAATTGCTCACACTCTCATCGTTTTTACGTATATCGTCGATTCGCAGCTTCAGTTGTTCAAGCGCGGTGTCAAAGCTGGAGTTGTGCCGCATGTGCGTGTTTGACAGCACCATATAGGCCATGTTATCTACCTCACTGGCCATCCCCTGCAGAAAGAGCGCTATTTCATTTAATACACCGGTAGAGCTAAATTTCTCCCTCATATCACGATAATCATAATGGGTGGCCATTATTTGTTCGTACATATCCACCAGGTCGATAAAAGTGAGAACTAGTATGCGGCCTGTGGCAGTTGATTCCCTTACGATTATCCGGCTCTTGAAAAGCATTTCGCGCACGGCGTCCTGGTGCTGGCTAACTTTTATTTGTTGCAATACCAGCTTGCGGTAATTTTCGTCGATATCGGTATCGGGTAAATAAAAATCGGCTTTGATACGCAGGAATTTGGCGATGTCGGTGATGTTTTCGCCGAGAGTTTGCTGCGCAGCGCGGTAGGGTCTTACCCGGAAAAACAGCAGGCTGAACAGCATATACCAGATTCCCCCGGCCAGGATAATAGCGCTGAAACCCACCACTTCCGAAGGCTTTAAGGCCTTGTCGATCATAAATATCATTACCAGCAATGCCGACGTCCCTACCAGCGATGCCCTGTTGCCATAAACGATAAACATGGAAAATATGAAGGAAAGTACAGTGATCTCCAGCCCCAGCGTAAAAACATTCAGTCGCGCAAAACCGGTTATCACGGCGACAATAAACAGGCATACATTACCTGCGGCCATCGCGTTTCGTTTGTGTATCACCGGCCCGGGATTGTCGATAACACAAATACACAGTGCGCCCAGCGAAAGGGTAAGGCCAAGGTCGGATTGATCAAACTGAAAAAAAATTAACGAAGGTAGCAGGATACCTAGCGTCATACGTAAACCATCAGAGAAATACTGGCTGTAAAAAAAGCTTTTTATTTCTCTGAGGCTGATTTTCATAAATGTTTTTTAGATGCTAAAAACGAGTTTCAAATTTACAAAAATTAAATCTTAACGGTCTTTTTTAATAAAAATGGCATTAATAGTATATTCCTATTATTAATTAGTCATTAATTACTAAATTTAGCCGGTATTAGCTGGCTTTCTTTTTTTTAATTTTCGTGGCAACGTTAATGCCCGTGTTAATGCCTTGTGTTGTTACAGACCAATTATTAATTAAACTAAATTTACAATTTTAGCCATATGCCCTCAACGTTAAAACTCAGCCAGAGAGAAACAGCTTTTAATCATGAAGTTGTCACCCGTTTTGAGTTGTATAACAGTTTGTTTCAGACCCTGCCTTTTTACCAGGTAAAAGACACCGGTATATTGCTGCCGTTTTTCAGTTCGCATTGCGAAAAGGAGGCAAATAAGCACATATCGCCGGCATCGGTTATCGAATCCTTCTTCAAAAAATATGTGCCCGACATCGACCACCGGGAGCAAATAAACCGCATGTTTCGCTTTATACAATATATCGAACGGCAGGTGGTTTTGTTTGATGCGATCGAAGATTCTTCTTTCAGTAAGATAGGGCGCTCTGATGACAGCGGGACACTGCAAAGCTTATTGCAGCAGGCATCTATCAGCGAACAGTCGCGTAACAATATCAGCCAGAAACTGAATGATTTTTCATTACGCCTGGTGCTTACGGCGCATCCCACCCAGTTTTACCCAGGAAGTGTATTGGGTATCATGACCGACCTGATTGAGGCACTAAAAACCAACGATATCAATAGCATTGATGTGTTGTTGCAGCAGCTGGGTAAAACACCTTTCTTTAATAAAACATCACCAACCCCGGTTGACGAAGCGGTTAGCCTGGTTTGGTTCCTTGAAAATATATTTTACCACGCGGTTGCGGGTATACAGTCAAAACTGGAAGAAGAATTTGATGTGGATACTGACCGAAGCAATCAGCTGCTTGAGCTGGGTTTCTGGCCGGGCGGCGACAGGGACGGAAACCCGAATGTGACGACAGAAACCACGAAGTCGGTAGCCAGTTTTCTCAGGCAGCGGATATTCAGGTGTTACTATCGGGATTTCAGGGTATTAAAGCGACGCATCACTTTCCGTGGTGTTGAAAAGGCAATGGCTACGCTCGAAAAACTGATCTACCAGCATGCTTACAACAAGCCTGAACCGAAAGACTTACAGCCAGAGCTGCTTGACGTACTGCAATCCATCCGGCAAACGTTAATTACAGAGCATGACAGCCTTTTTGTCAATATTGTTGAAGACCTGATCAAGAAAGTAAGGCTGTTTGGCTGTTATTTCGCTACGCTGGATATCAGGCAGGATAGCCGCATATTGCGCCAGGTATTTGATTTTGGCGCACAGCAGCCAAACATACAAGCCGGTATTAAAAGCGGTTATAATGAACTCGGAGAAGAAGAAAAATTAAAGCAATTATCGTTTAACGAAGCGGACTTTCAATGCCCGGATGATGCCGACGACATGATATGCGATACGCTGAACACCATCAGGCTGATGAAGCAGATCCAGACCGGTAATGGCGAAAAGGCTTGCCAGCGGTTTATTATCAGCAATTGCCAGCAGGCATCAGATATTTTACAGCTGATCAACCTGTTTTTATGGAGCGGTTGGAAAAAGGATGAACTGACAGTAGATTTTATGCCGCTATTTGAAACGGTAAACGACCTGAAGCATGCGGCAGGTGTGATGGAAGCGCTGTATACACATCCATTTTATAAAGAACATTTGCTGAAGCGTGGCAACATGCAAACCATTATGCTGGGCTTTTCGGACAGTACAAAGGATGGTGGATACCTGATGGCTAATTGGTCGATCTATAAAGCAAAGGTTGAACTAACCGCAATAGCCCGTAAATACGGTATTGCCCTGGCGTTTTTTGATGGCAGGGGAGGCCCGCCGGCGCGCGGAGGCGGTAAAACGCACCGTTTTTATGCCTCGATGGGTGAAGAGATAGCAAACGAACATATTCAATTAACCATACAGGGACAAACGGTAAGCTCGCAATATGGCTCGGTTGAAACGGCCAGGTTCAATATGGAGCAGCTGATCAATGCGGGTATCGTATCTGCCCTGCAACCTAACCGGAACGATTTGCTGGATAACCGGCACAAGGAGCTCATCTCGCTAATGGCCGAAGAAAGCTATAAGCTATTTATGGATCTGCGCCAGCACCCGCTGTTTGTTGAATATCTTGAAAAATTCAGCCCGCTAAAACTGCTTTCGCATATCAACATTAGCAGCCGGCCAACCAGGCGTAATGCAGGCTCGGCATTGAAGCTGGAGGATTTGCGGGCGATTAGCTTTGTAACCGCGTGGAGCCAACTGAAACAAAGCATCCCGGGTTTTTACGGGGTGGGTACGGCTTTAAATAAGATGAAAGAAACCGGGAACTGGAAAGAGGTGAAGGATTTGTACAGCTCTTCAGGCTTTTTTAAGACGATGGTAGATAACTGTACCATGTCCATGTCGAAATCTGATTTCAGGGTGACGGCTTATCTCGAAAAGGATAAAAAGTTCGGCCAGTTCTGGAAAATGCTGAAAGACGAATTTGAACTAACCAAAACGATGCTGCTTGATTTAACAGGCAGCAACGTGCTGATGGAAGAATACCCGGTTGAACGCAGGTCGATCGCCATACGCGAAAGAATTGTATTGCCGCTGGTTATTATTCAGCATTATGCGCTCAATTGTTTAAACAATAGCACCGACGAAGAGTTGAATAAGATATACGATAAGCTGGTGATCCGTACCGTTTACGGTATTGTGAATGCGGGACGGAACTTAGCGTAATCCGGACTTTACTGACTCCCCCCGCAAACCAGATGCGGTAATAGTTGTTATACGTCCATAACAGCTTTGTAATGAAAAATTTAATTTACCTGGCATTGGGTTTAATTACCCTGCTTATAGTACCGGCTTGCAATAGCAAACACGGCAAAAATTATAATAATGAGACGCTTGTTGACGCGGATGGGCTATCATTTGTGAGACATGCTGCTGAGGGCGGCCTTACAGAGATTAAGGCATCCGGGTTAGCCTTAACCAAAACCAGCAATCAGCGTGTATTGGCATTGGCGAAAATGATGATCGACGACCATACCAAAGCGGGCATGGAATTAAAAAAAATAGAAACCGGTAAGCTGGTTGTTGAAAATGATACGATAAACGCGGAGCATCGGAAGCTGATAGGGGAACTTACCACAAAAACAGGCCCTGCTTTTGACAAGGCATATATCGATATGATGGTTAACGACCATGAGCAGGCTACAAAATTATTTGCCGGTGCCACCCGTAACAACGCGGTAGCGATTAAAGATTTCGCAACTAAAACATTTCCTGTGATACAAATGCACCTGGATTCGGCAAAGGCCGTGCAGGCATCGTTGAAATAATATTCCCGGAGATGCCCCGAACCATCGGGGCGTCTCTACCGGTTGTTGATAAAAAAGTTCGGGTTAAGACTGTATATTTGGCGTGCAGTTTAGGCAGTCTAACGTTCATGAAAAAAAACTTCTTTATAGCCTTTGAAGGCATCGACGGCAGCGGTAAAAGCACCCAGGTTAAGCTTTTAAAGGAAAAGCTCGAAATCGAGGGACATAAAGTTTATATCACCTGTGAGCCCACCGACAGCCCGATGGGTAAAATGATACGCGATATTTTCAGCGGACGTGCCGAAGGCGACCACCGCACCATCGCCGCTCTTTTTGTTGCCGACAGGTTGGACCACCTGCTCAATAAGAAAAACGGTATCCTTAAAATGCTGGAAGAGGGATACACCGTAATAACCGACCGTTACTACTTATCATCCTATGCATACCAAAGCCCTTACATGGACTTAGATTGGGTGATCAAAGCCAATTCGCTTAGCGCGGATTTGTTGCGGCCCGATTTAAATATCTATATCGATATAACACCCGAAATGAGCATCGAGCGGTTGAATAGGGGAAGAACCTCTATTGAATTGTACGAGACGCTTGATAACCTAACAAACGTCCGCACCAAATACTTCGAGATAATGGAGCTGCTGAAGGATGAAGAGAAAGTTTTAGTTGTAGATGGTGACCGCACGCATGAAGCCATCTCGAACGAAATATGGCATGCGGTTCTGCACCGGTTTCTGCAAACGCCTGCTATGTAATTAAAACAACTTCAGCTGTTGTTGCCCCGGCGGTTTTGCTTTTCCAAAAACGGTACGGCCACCGTATTTCCATGAATCGTTTCTTTCTTTTTCAATTACCTGGTCGAAATTGGCATTGGGTATAAAATCTTTTTCGGCGCGTTGCGCCACTTGCATCAGCCGTTTAATGGCCTCGCTTTTTTCGGAGTTGCCCAGTTTTGATTTGTGGATAGCGTTTTGCAAAACGCCGATGGTTTCATCATACACTTTTGTAGGAACCGGGAATGGGTGGCCATCTTTACTGCCGTGGGCGAACGAAAACCTGGCCGGATCTTTAAAACGGGAAGGCGTGCCATGTATCACCTCGCTCACTAATGCTAGGGATTGCAAAGTACGCGGCCCTAATCCCTGCAGTAATAGCAGTTCCTCAAAATCTTTTGGCTGTTTTTCGTGCGCCAGCCATAAAACCGCGCCCAGTCTTTTCAGGTCGACATCTTTGGCCTTTACATCATGATGGGAGGGCATCACCAGTTTGTTGATTTCTTTGAGCATGTGATCCGGGTTTTCCGCTGCGATTTGCATTACGCCTTTTCTTGAACCATCGGCCTGCTTGTCGGCCATGTTTAAAATTTGTCCCGCATTTTGCCCGTAAATAAAGGTGTGCGGGTCTTCAACGAACGAGGTTAGCCCTTCCGAATGCCAATGGTACCGCCGGGCGGTTTTGCTCTGCGCACTCATCCCTTGCTGCACTACTGCCCATTTGCCGCTGCTGCTTAATATAAAACTATGTGTATAAAGCTGGAAGCCATCTTGTATCGCGGTATTGTCAACCTTCGCGCTAAGCTTGCTGCACTTCACCAGGTAGTTGCCGTCAAGACCGGTGCTTTCGCTGATCCGCATTAATTCATCGGGAGTTTTCCGGGAATATTTTCCTTTGCCGCCGCATATATAAATACCCAGCTCGCGGCTATGCGGATTTACTGCGCCCTTCAGCGCACCCATTACCGAAGTGGTGATACCGGATGAATGCCAGTCCATGCCCATTACCGCGCCCAGGCTCTGAAACCAAAACGGGTCGCTCAATCTTCTCAACACTTCATCCTTTCCGTAATCCAGCACGATATTCTCAACTACGGCAAGCCCGAGCTTAGCCATCCTTTCGGCCAGCCATGTTGGCACGTACCCGTAATGTAACGGCAGATCAGCACTTCCCGAACGCTTCATGCTAACAAAGTTAGCAAAAAAAATCACGTAATAAACGGCGGTTTATGTGATTGTTGGGATTTTTAACTTTATCTGTAGAGATATATCAACAGTTCCGGCAGTTTTATCTTTCCACCCTAAACTCTTTCACTATTTTCTCATCCATTGAGTTGCTCCCAAGTATAACTTTATAATTACCCGGATAAACTTTCCACTGGTGTTTGCTTGTATCCCATTTTTGCAATTCCTTTACGGGGATTTTGAGGGTGACAAATTGCGCATCCGCCTGTTTTACAGTAACCCGCTTAAAACCTTTGAGCTCCTTTAGGGGCATACGGTCTATCTTAGGATAGCTGATATAGGCCTGCACTACCTCGTCGCCATCCACGGCCCCCGTGTTTTTAACCTGGAGACTAACCGTCAATGTATCGGTAAGTTTATAACCCGGTTTCAGTTTGTTCTGTAACGTATAATCAAATGAGGTGTAGCTCATGCCAAATCCAAACGGGTATTGTACGGGGCCATCATAATAGCGATAAGTGCGGCCCTTCATATCATAGTTTTTGTAATCCGGCACATTACTTAGTGCCTTGTAAAAAGTAACCGGCAAATGGCCCGATGGCGAAACGTCGCCAAAAATAATATCTGCCAGGGCGTTGCCGCCCTGTTCGCCGGGATACCAGGCCATGATAATCGCATCGGCGTATGGCGCAATTGCGTCAATATCAATATCGCTTCCGGCGGTAATTACCGCGATAACGGGCTTGTTTCTGACACTCTTTCTCAGCGCCTTCATAAATGCCAGTTCGCTTTTTGGCAGGTTCAGGTCTTTTTTGTCCCCACCGGTTTCCGATAAAAAGGCGTCGCCGGCTTCTCCCTCCAAAACAGGGGATAAACCGATCACGGCTATTGTTACGTCGCTATTGGCCGCAGCCCATATCCCGCCGAAATGGACCGTATCTTTATAATCGCAGCCCTGGTCATATTCAACCCTTGTACCAGTACCTGCCGCGCCGGTTATCCCTTCTGTAAAGTTGACAATCTTGCTGCCTGTGCCATGGTAATTGGCGATCATCGCATCAAATGAAGCGGCGTTTGGCCCTATTACCATAATGCTGCTGATATTGGACTTTTTTAAGGGCAATACCTGGTTATCATTTTTTAGCAGCACCATGCTTTGCTGCGCCACCCTGCGGGCGACCGCTATGTGCGCGGTGTTGTGAACGCTATCGGCACCATAGCTGTGGTATGGAATTAACGCCGGGTTGTCGTAAAAACCAAGCCTGAACTGTGTGCGGAATAGCGCGGATAAAGCGGTATCAATATCTTTTTCTGTTAACAGCCCCTGCTTAACCGCTTTTATCGCATCTTCCTGCAAAACGGTAGAACAATCCAGGTCAACTCCAGCTTTAATGGCGGCTGCTGCCGTTTCCACCCGTCCCGGTAGGGACTTATGCGTGGAATATACATCGTTCAGCGCACCGCAATCTGTCACCACATGGCCTTTAAAACCCCATTCTTTTCGCAAAATATCGGTAAGCAACAACTTGTTAATAGAATTTGGAATACCGTTTACCTTGTTATAGGCGCTCATTACAGATTCAACTCCCCCGGTTACCAGTGCGTGGAACGCGTACAGGTAGGTTTCACGAAGGTCTTTCTCATCAACTACCGCGTCAAAATAATCGCGGGTAGCTTCGGGGCCGCTGTGAACCGCAAAATGTTTGGCCGTGGCTGATGCCTTTAAATAATGCTTGTCCTCGCCCTGCAAACCTTTAACAAAAGCGGTGCCCATGGCTGCGGTTAAAAACGGGTCTTCGCCATAGGTTTCCTGCCCGCGGCCCCAGCGCGGATCGCGGAATATGTTGATATTCGGTGTCCAAAACGTTAAGCCCATGTATTGCAAATGTCTGTCTTGAGCTATCGCCAGGTTGTATTTGGCCCTGGCTTCGGTGGATATAACAGTTGATACTTGCTTTAACAAATCATCGTTAAATGTAGCCGCCATTCCGATGGCCTGCGGAAATATTGTAGCCTCGCCTGCCCGTGCAACCCCATGCAATGCCTCGTTCCACCAGTTGTATGCCGGGATGCCCAGGCGCGGCACTGCCTTGCTTCGGTATCCCAGCAACGAAACTTTTTCTTCAAGTGTTAAACGGGATACCATGTCTTTTACACGGGTATCCACCGGCTGGGATGCGTCTTTATAGATTTGTTTTTCCTGTGCGAAGGATAACATGGGAATAAGTAATATAAACGTGCCCAATAGCGAGTATAATTTCAGTTGAGTCTTCATAATTGATGCTAATGTAAGATGTTTGTTTGAATCCGGAGACGCAAAGCATTGCGTCTCACAGTATTTGATCGAAAACATTTACATTAGCCCAGCCAATATATTCCTGATGAAAATTGCGGTACCCTGTTTATTGTTTGTATTGACCTGGTTTTCGGGTTTGAGCCAACATGCGCCAAAGCCTTACGGCCCTTTACCAACCGAAAGGCAATTAAGATGGCAGGAAACCGAAATGTATTGCCTTATACATTTTGGGCCGGACACCTATACTGATAAGGAATGGGGTTATGGTGATGAAGACGCGCGAATCGTAAATCCTACCGAATTCAGCGCTATGCAGATCGTCGGCGCCGCTAAGGCGGGAGGTTTCAAAGGCATTGTGGTTGTGGCCAAGCACCACGACGGATTTTGCCTGTGGCCAACCAAAACTACCGAACACAATATCTCAAAAAGTCCATATAAAAACGGAAAGGGCGACCTGCTGCAGGAATACCGCGACGCCTGCAATAAGCTGGGCATGAAAATGGGCGTGTACTGCTCGCCCTGGGACCGCAACAGCGCGCTATATGGTAAGCCTGAATATGTGACCGATGTTTACCGTAAACAGCTTGAAGAGCTATACACGCATTACGGCCCGATATTTATATCCTGGTTCGACGGGGCCAATGGCGGCGACGGCTATTACGGCGGTGCGCGCGAGGTACGCAAAATTGACCGCTCGACTTATTATGGCTGGCCGGTTACCTGGGCCATCCCGCGCAAACTGCAACCGGGTGCCGTTTTGTTTGGCGATGTTGGTCCGGATGTGAGGTGGGTAGGTAACGAAGGGGGGCACGCCGGCGAAACCTGCTGGGAAACCTATACACCGCATGCGCCGGACGCAGGCAAGGAACCCGGAAACGGATATACCAAAGATTATGAGGGCACCGAAGGGCAGCGCGACGGCAAATACTGGATGCCGGCCGAATGCGATGTTGCCCTTAGACCCGGATGGTTTTATCATAAGGACCAGGACGAAAAAGTTAAATCGGTCGATACACTGCTTAGCCTATATTATCAAAGCGTGGGCCGGGGCGCATGCCTCGATCTGGGCCTCTCGCCCGACAGGCGCGGTTTGCTGAATAATAACGATGTGAACGCGTTAAAGCAATTCGGCAAAATATTAAAGGAAACATTTGCCGTTAACCTGGCCAAAGGCGCAACGTTAACGGCCAGCAGTGTACGTGGCGACAATAAAGTAAAATTTGGTCCGCAGCATTTGCTGGATAACGACCGGTACAGCTATTGGGCCACGGATGATAAAGTTACAACACCTGAACTGATGGTTAATCTGCATCGAAATACGGCATTTAACGTAATACGACTAAGAGAGAACATCAAGCTTGGCCAGCGGATTGAAGCGATAGCTGTTGATGTTTTCCATGACGGAGAATGGGTGCAGGTTGCGGCGACTACCAGTATTGGCGGCAATAGATTGATACGTTTGCCAAAAGAAATTACGACTAATAAAGTACGGCTGCGTATCACCAAATCGCCGGTTTGCATTGCTTTGAGTGATTTTGGGTTGTACAGGGAGCCGGGTCGGATTTAAGCAAAGGCTCTTTGTCATGCTGAACGATGGTGAAGCATCTCCCTCATCAGAAAATACTGGTTGCATATCCAGCTGAGAAGATCCTTCGCTATGCTCAGGATGACAAAAACTTAAATTATAAAAACATATTATGAAAAATAGAATCATTTTTTGCCTTCTCTTGTCGGCCTTTACATTAAGCGCTATCGCCCAGGAGGCCCCTTACGACACCCTTACCAAACCCCAGCTCATCTCCAAACAGTTCAGCTTTACCGAGGGGGCATCGGTGGATAAAAAGGGAAATGTGTTTTTTACCGACCAGCCGAATAATAAGATTTGGGAGTACAGTACCGATGGTAAATTATCGTTGTTTTTGGATAGCGCGGGCCGGTCGAACGGGATGTATTTTGATAAGAAGGGCAACCTGGTTACTTGTGCGGATGAATATGAACAGTTGTGGTCGATCAGCCCGGATAAGAAGATTAAAGTATTGCTGAAGGATTACCAGGGCCATTTGATGAATGGCCCGAACGATATCTGGATCGACAGGAACGGAGGCATTTATATGACCGACCCATATTACCAGCGCCCGTGGTGGACGCGCACAAAATCCGACCTCGACGGCCAAAAGGTTTATTATCTGCCGAAAGGCAAAAATCAGCCCGTTGTTGTTGATGCTGATGTAAAGAAACCAAACGGCATAGTGGGTACACCGGACAGCAAATATTTATACGTAGCCGATATCGGGAACAGCAAAACCTATAAATACATCATTAATAAAAACGGCACATTGAGCGACCGCAAGTTATTTGTTGAACAAGGGTCGGACGGCATGACACTGGATGAAAAAGGCAACGTGTACCTTACCGGGAACGGCGTGACCATTTATAGTCCGGAAGGCAAAAAGATAGGCCACATCACCGTCCCTGAACCATGGACAGCCAACTTATGCTTTGGCGGGCCGAACAAAGACATGTTGTTTATCACAGCTTCGAAGGCGATCTATATATTGAAAATGAATGTTAGGGGTGTGGAATAAATGATTGATAAAAGATTAACACCATTTCCATTGTTAAATTGTAATTTAACGTCGCCAATTATAACATTAACCTTTTTCATAATCAGGGCGCTACGGTATTTCTTGCTATGAGCCATGAACCATAAATTATGGACGGATACATTCTGGCCTTAGACCAGGGCACCACCAGTTCGAGAGCTATTATTTTTGACCATGCCGGGCAGATACGCTCGGTTGCGCAAAAGGAATTTACCCAGATATTTCCGCAGCCGGGCTGGGTGGAGCACGACCCGACCGAAATTTGGTCGACGCAAGCCGGTGTTGCCGCAGAAGCTACAGTTAAGCTGGGGATCAATGGTAAAAATATCCGGGCAATAGGCATCACCAACCAGCGTGAGACGACAATCATTTGGAACCGGGAAACCGGCGACCCGGTTTATAATGCCATTGTTTGGCAGGACAGGCGCACAGCTGCTTACTGCGACCACCTGAAAAAAGAAGGCTTAACGGATTTGATACGTGCAAAAACCGGCTTAATTATCGACGCTTATTTTTCGGCCTCCAAAATAAACTGGATATTAAATCATGTGAAAGGTGCCAGGGAGCAGGCCGAGGCAGGGAAACTGGCCTTTGGTACAGTCGACAGTTGGCTGGTTTGGAAGTTTACCCGCGGCAAAGTGCATGTAACCGATGTAACCAATGCCAGCCGTACGATGCTGTACAATATCCGTACGGAGCAATGGGATGAGGAGCTTCTGCAAATATTTGATATCCCCAAAAGCATGCTGCCGGAAGTAAAGCAGTCGAGCGAGATCTATGGCCAAACCGAAACCACCATTTTTGCTTCAAAGATACCAATTGCCGGAATAGCCGGCGACCAGCAGGCGGCCCTGTTCGGGCAAATGTGCATTGATAAAGCGATGGTTAAAAACACCTATGGAACCGGCTGTTTTATGCTCATGAACATCGGCGATAACTTTATCGAATCAAAAAATAACCTGCTTACCACTATTGCCTGGAAAATAAGCGGAAAAACCCAATATGCTTTTGAAGGAAGTATATTTATTGGCGGGGCAGTTGTGCAATGGCTGCGCGATGGGCTGGGTATCATCAAGTCGTCAGCCGAGATCGAAAAGCTGGCGTTAAGCGTGAATGACACTGGCGGGGTATATTTTGTACCGGCTTTCGCAGGACTTGGGGCTCCTTATTGGGATCCCGAAGCAAGAGGAACTATCGTGGGGCTGACGCGCGGAACGACAGCGGGCCATATTGCAAGGGCGGCTATTGAATCCATTGCCTACCAAACCGTGGATGTTTTAAAAGCCATGGAAGCTGACGCCGGTTTAAAAATTAAAGAATTACGAGTTGATGGCGGCGCAACAGCCAATAACCTGTTGATGCAATTCCAGGCCGATTTGCTTGATTGCAAAGTGATCAGGCCTCAAGTGGTGGAAACAACGGCACTTGGCGCGGCATATTTAGCGGGCCTTGCCGTTGGGTATTGGGATAACGTGGAAGAAATACAACAGCAATGGCAGTCGGAACGGGATTTTGTTCCAAAGGCTGACCGGTCGGAAGTGCAGGTTGCCATGAAGGGGTGGGAGAGGGCGGTTGACGCGGCGCAAAAATGGGCTTCTTTTAAGTAAAAAGTCAAAAAGCAAACCGTGCAATGTGTTGACCGCGATGAGATTGCCGCGCTATCGCTCGCAATGACATAGGTTATAAACTTTGTACTAAACCTAATACTATGACACCATTTATGGCCGAACTGATCGGCACCATGTTCCTGATACTTTTAGGCGATGGCGTAGTTGCCAACGTATTGTTAAACGATACCAAGGGTAATAACAGCGGGTGGATGGTGATCACCACCGGTTGGGGGCTGGCAGTATTTGTGGGCGTTGTGGTCGCCGCGCCATACAGTGGAGCGCATTTGAACCCGGCCGTTACCATCGGACTGGCTATTGCCGGGAAATTTGCGTGGGCCAGCGTGCTGCCCTACATTGCTGCCCAAATGCTGGGTGCCTTTATCGGCGCCCTACTGGTTTGGCTGATGTATTACGATCATTTCCGCCGCACCAATCGGGCCGATGCTATCCTCGCCGTATTTTGCACAGGCCCGGCTATTCGTAATTATATATCGAATATTGCCAGCGAGATCATCGGCGCATTTGTGCTGGTGTTTACGGTTTTTTATATTGCCGGCGCGGAGATCACGCCAGGTAAAACACCTATCGGTTTGGGCTCGGTGGGGGCGCTGCCGGTTGCCTTGCTGGTATGGGTGATCGGGCTTTCCCTTGGCGGGACAACAGGGTATGCTATTAACCCGGCCCGCGACCTGGGCCCGCGTATTATTCATTTTATCATCCCCATAAAAGGCAAAGGCACGAGTGACTGGCAATACGCCTGGATACCTGTTTTCGGGCCTGTTGCAGGCGCTGCCGCCGCTGCGTTTTTATATTTACTTATAAAGTAAGATAAGCAGTCTGCAAACAAATATTTTTTATATTTTTATAGGGTTAATCATATATCACCCATATTATTATAATTGCCGGAAAAAAGCAGGCTTATTGAGACGATTTTTACCGTGAGCCGTTGCTAATTAAAGTTTAAATGAAACGAATTCTGTTTATCATCTCATTTTTATTATGCTTTCATCCAGTGTTTTCTATCGGGAATCATGATAGCCTGTTGGTAAAGCTTAATATTGAGCTTGATAAAAAAAAGGGGTATGATGCTGCAAAAATACAGCGCATCGAAAAATTGCAGCACGATTTAAATGATTCAGACAATCCCAGCTTAAATTTCAAATACCGTACTTATCTGGACCTTTATGAAGAATATAAGTCATTTAATTATGATAAGGCATTTTACTACGCCCAAAAACTACAGCAGGTTGGTTACCAGTTAAAAGACCCTGCTAAGATCGCATACAGCAGGATCAAATTTGGTTTTATTCTGCTTTCATCAGGGATGTTTAAAGAAACTTTTGATTCACTCAAAATAGTAAATGTAAAACTGCTTGATGCCAACGCCAGGCAGGAATATTACTTTTTGATCGCCCGAACTTACTATGACCTGGCGGATTTCGACAAGGACAACTATTATACGCCTATATATAATAACAGAGCCGGTAAATATATCGACTCGGGCGTAGCATTAAGTAAATCTAACTCGTTCGACTATCTTTATTTTATTGGATTAAAATATATTAAGACAGGAAATATTTCGAAGGCGGTAACCAACCTGAAAACGCTCGTTTATCATTATCATTTAACCGATCACCAGTTTGCAGTGAGTGCTTCCACACTCAGCGATATTTATATCCGGAACAACAAACCGGATAGTGCCATCGACCTGCTGATCAACGCGACTATTGCCGATATCCGGTCGTCCACCAAAGAAGAGGCGGCAATGACTACGCTGGCACAGCAGCTGCATAAAAACGGCGATGTAAAAGATGCCTATGTGTTTATCAAGGAGGCATTGAACGATGCGCTTTATTACGGCGCCAGGCAGCGAAAAATACAGGTGAGCGCTATTTTGCCCACTATAGCTGGAGAAAGAATTACCTATGTTGAACAGCAGCGGCGCATGCTTTTCCTGTATGCCTCACTGCTGACTATTCTTGCTGTTATTGTGGTAGTATTTGCGGTTATCATATTTAAGCAGCTACAGAAATTGAAAACAGCCGACAAGATCATCCTGGAGGCCAACCATAGTTTACAGGAAAGCAACCGCAGCTTAAACGAGGCGAATAAGATAAAGGAGGAATATATTGGCTATTATTTTAACCTGATCTCGGAATATATAAATAAGCTGGAAAAATTTAAACGCTCGGTTGATAATAAATTGACCACCAAACGCTTTGACGATATAGGTATCCTTGTCAATAACATCAATCTGACCAAGGAGCGCGAAGAGTTGTTTATAAATTTCGATAAAGCTTTTCTTAAGCTATTCCCCAATTTCGTTGAAAGCTATAACGCTCTTTTTACCGAAGAAAACCATGTCAAACTATTGCCTAACCAATTGCTGAATACCGACCTGCGGATATTCGCTTTGATAAGGCTGGGTATCAGCGATACGGAGAAGATCGCGCATATCCTCGAATACTCTGTCAATACCATCTACAACTACAAAGCCCGCATCAAGGCCAAATCGCTCATCACAAATGACGAATTCGAAGAGGCGATCATGGCTATAAAGGCTATTTAACCTCCCTGCGACTCTTATACCGGGTTATACTCGATTTATATTTCGCGCTCATGCGATTTTAAATAATCATCTTATTACCAGCTATTTATAAAAATACAAGCAGGCGATTTCTTTATATTTTACCTTTGAAATTAGCACTTGCTTTTTTTATCTCTTCTCTTTGATATGCCAATTACAACCAGGTGTAAACAGCCTGGTTAAGGCATATTATAAACCACCCAACTTCTAAATCTTATTGTATAATGAAAGTAAATCAACCAATTCAATTGGTGTATAAATGCTCTTGTACATGGTATTCGCGGTGCGAAAATACCATGCATGCGCAGCATTTACCCACCCATTTCCTTTCGGGTTAAAACCGAACAAATAGCCGATGCTATACCCCAAATAAAACCTAGTCAATTATAAACTCTAAAAAATTTAAATGTTATGTATAAAAAACAATTACTAAAATTAATTTTTTGTCCGTTGTTTTTACTGTTATCATCCTGGGCTGTTGCTCAAAAAGTAGCAGTTACCGGTAAAGTAACCGACGAAAACGGGCAAGCCCTTCCCGGGGTAACAATCACTATAAAGAATAGTACAACAGGCACAAACTCCGATGTATTGGGAAAATACGCAATTAACGCAAATGGCAGCGATGTCCTCGTTTTTTCAATGATCGGGTTCGCCCGGCTGGAAGCGCCGATAAAAAATCGCTCGGTCATTGATGTGCAACTAAGCGTAAGTAACAGCCTTCTGAACGAGGTAGTGGTTGTGGGCTACGGTACACAAAAACGAAAAGACCTTACCGGTTCAATCTCATCGGTTAAAGGTGATGTTTTTAAAGACCAGCCTATCACTAACGCTATCGAAGCATTGCAGGGTCGTGTAGCCGGTGTTAACGTAATAACGTCTTCCGCCGCTCCGGATGCTGTTCCGCAAGTTATAATCAGAGGTGTTGCTTCATTTTATCAACCTAACCCGCTCTACATTGTGGACGGTGTACAGCAGTCCGATCTGAATAGCGTTAACCCACAGGATATAGTATCGCTTGATGTGATGAAAGACGCGGCTTCGGCAGCCATTTATGGCGCTTCTGGTGCAGGGGGCGTAATATTGGTAACAACAAAAAAGGGCTCAGGTGTTGGCGGTCCCCCGCAAATAGCATTCAGCGCGAGGTACGGTCTTACCAAGCCAAAAGTAATTCAATTGCTAGGCAAAGACGACTTTATAAAAATAAAGAAACTGGTTAATCCGGCTACGTTCACAGCGCCCGGTCAGGATACGCTTGCAAACACTAACTGGGTTGATCTCCTATACCGCAACGGTACCGAGCAAAATTATAATCTTTCTATTTCAGGTGCTTCAACAAATGTGAATTACCTGATCTCCGGATTTTATAACCAGCAAACCGGTATATTTCTAAAAAATTACTCAAATATTGGCGGTGCGCGGATAAATACCGAATACAAACTAAGTAAATTTTTTACCATAGGTGAGCAAATTGATGCATCGCAACGTATAACTTCACCTCTTGTAGGTGCCGAGGCACAATTGCATAACGCGCCGTTCCGTACGCAGCCTATTATCCCTGTTTTCAATAAAAACGGATCTTACGGCACCGAGCCCGGCGGTTACGGAATTAGCTTTCAGGGACCGAATCCCCTGGGTGCAGTTAACTCGGCAAGTGCGCAGGATACAAAAAATAATTTTCAGGGAAACTTGTATGCTGATTTAAAGCTCCCGCTTCACCTCGATTTCAGGACAACTTTAGGATATAGCTACTATTTGACAACGGTAGACATGTTTCAAAACACGTATAATTTTGGTCCGGTTTCAAGTCCTGTTAATTCTCTTAATAAATCTTATTACCAAAGCAGCCAGTTACTTACCAACTATGTGCTAAACTATAATCAAAGTTTTGGCAAACATAATATTAGCGCAATGGCTGGTTATGAACAGATAGTTGACAAAACCAATAGCATTTACGCTTTCGAGAGTGCTGTAGGCTTGCCAAATTATACATTCAACCCAACTTCTCAGTCTTCTACAACAGTTACAGGTACATATGACCCCCAAAGCCTTAGACAGTCGCAGTTTGCGCGCTTGAATTACAACTACAACGAGCGCTACTTTCTGTCAGCATCTATCAGGCAGGATGCTAACTATACGGTGTTTGGGCCAAATAAACAAAAAGGTATATTTCCGGCAGCATCAGTCGGTTGGAATATCAGCGACGAGCCTTTTTTTAAAGGCACGTTACCCGGCATAAATAGTCTGAAAATAAGGGCCAGTTATGGCCAACTTGGTAACAGTGCTATTCCGCCGTACTCGTTTACTTCAAACTACAGCCAGTTTCAATCCAGTACCGGGGCGTCAGGCAGCGTACAGGGTTTCGCGCCTGGCCAGAACTTTCAGGTTGCCAACAGTTTAAACGGCGTGCCTAATCCTAACCTGCATTGGGAAACCATTACCGAGACTAACCTGGGTATTGACGGCGAAGCGTTACAAGGCCGCCTTTATTTTACAGCCGAGGTGTACAACAAAAAGACATCTGATTTGATCTATCAGCTTCCATTGCCCCCTTCCGCCGGATTTACCTTGCCCTACGTTACAAATATTGGCGATGTTGACAACAAGGGTGTTGAATTGATGGCAGGTTATAGGAGTAAAATTGGCAAACTTGGTTTTGATGTAAGCGCTAACTTAAGCTATAATCAAAACAAGGTTACCAAATTAAGCGGAGCAGCAACAGACGCTGTTTATGGCGGGTATAACTATTATTCTATGGGCGATAATGGTTTTAACATGATGCCTAACCAGCAATTAACCATAACCAAGGCAGGCTTGCCGTTCGGTTCGTTCTACGGCTACAAAGCAATCGGCATATTTAGCGATCAGGCTGCAGCACAAAAACAAATTGTGAACGGGCACAAGGCCAATATCGGCGACTTACAATACCAAAATTTAGGTACTACCAACGCTGATGGTACTTATACAATTGATAGTCATAGCCTACAGCCTATAGGTAACCCTAACCCCAAATTTATTTATGGGTTTAATATCCACGTTAACTATGCCGGGTTTGACCTGGCCGCGTTATTCAATGGCGTATGGGGAGTACAATTGTTTAACGGTGTAAAAGCGTACGAGCAATCGCTGTTTGCCGATGGCAACACCACCCCGCAGGTATTTCATGATTCTTTCTTAGGTTCAAACGGCCTAACGTCGCAACCAAGGTTGCTTAGCCCGCAGTCTGGTGGTGGAAATGCGTTAGATCAAAACCAAAACTACTCGTCCGTAAACAGCTACTTTGTTGAAAACGGCGACTATTTGAAGCTTAAAAATCTTCAGTTGGGGTATACTTTTTCTGGCAACGCCTTACGGCAGATAAGCGTTAAAAGCCTTAGGGTATTTATAATGGCAAACAATGTGTTTACCATTACCAAGTACTCGGGGCTCGACCCGGAATTGGGCAGCGCGTTTGGTTCACCAGGGGTCGTTAGTCCGACAACCCAGGGTATTGACGCGGTAACGAATTATCCCCAGGCACGGATTTTTTCGGCCGGAATTAATGTTAGTTTATAATAATAACCTTCAAAATTATGAAAATGTTAAAGAAAAAATATATTGCAGCGCTCCTGCTCATTTTAGTGGCGGGATGTAAAAAAGCTCCGGTTAACATTGGGCCTCAAAATGCATATAGCAGCTCCACTTACCCGGCTACCATTAATCAACTGCAAACGGTTTTGGTGTCTTGTTACGCTAATTTGCGCGATCAGGGTATATTCGGTTTTAATTTTTTTGCTAAGTCGTTGGCAGACGCTATGCACACGACAAACGAACAGTATACCGGCGATCTGGGGCGCAACGAAGCTGCTGCAGAAAACCTTACTGCCGGCGACGAGTATGCAAGAGAAGTTTGGACCGCATGTTATACCGGCATAAAAAACTGTAACGTAACCATTTACGCGGCCGGGGTTTTATTAAAAACAAACCCATCTGTTGATACAAAAGCGGTTAACCTGGTAGTTGGCCAGGCTTACTGCCTGCGTGCATGGTATTATATGGAACTGGAATGCTTGTTTGGCCAGGGCTACTTAAAAGCTGATGGTACAAATGGCAGTAACATGGGCGTTCCGTTAATTACCGGCGTACCTTCCAGTTTAGCTGAAACGCAAGTAGCGCGCGGTACAGTTAAAGATACCTGGGCTTTAATTATTAGCGACCTTAAACAGTCTGCAACATTGCTTAAAGGTCAGGTTTGGCCTACCACTGATGCTGCAAGGGCTACTGAATGGTCGGCGAAAGGCTTGCTGGGAAAAGCATACGTTTACACCCAGGATTGGGCCAATGCAAAAACCGTTTTACTTGATGTAATAACAAATAGCGGCAAATCATTAATGCCATTTGCCACTTATAACAATGCGTTTAACGGGGCCAATAAGTTCAACTCCGAGTCGTTGCTTGAACTATATGTCGATCCCGATTCAAAAGGTGGATATGGCGTATATACCGGAAATCCAAACTCATCGACCATTAATGGTTTAATATGGTCTCCTTCATATATTGGTCCAAGCGGAAACGAAAGCGATTCAAAGTCGCTTGGTTATTCAAATTCCTTTGTGCACGATCAAAATGTTTTGCGCTTTGGCTATCCGCTTCCGTCATACACCTTAGTTGCCAATCCTGCTTATACAGGCTCAAACCCTTCGTATAAAAATCCTACGCAGGTTATAAACCCTGCCTACAAAACTGCAGCGTTAGCGGTAAGGGCCAATCAAACAGCGGATCCCCGTTTGTTCGTAAATACGCTTCAACCACGTATCGATTCGGTAAAAGTTGACGGCGTTAACTGGACGTTGGTTTCTAAACCAGGCAATTATGCTAGTGCCGGTGATACCCATTATGGCTTTAGTATGAGGAAGTATTCACCTATCACGTACACCGAACAAGGCGGTGTAGGTAATGGTGGCAGTACTACGGATATATGGGATTATTACCTGCTCCGTTTGGCCGATGTATATTTATTATACGCAGAGGCCAGTATAGGATCGGGCGATAACGCCACCGGGCTCGAGTATTTAAATAGAGTTAAACGCAGGGCTTATGGCTTGCCAATTATTACACCTTCGGCTATTGATTACAAATCACTTACCGATTTTACACCTGCCGCAAATCCCCTAAACCCCGATCCGGTTTTAGGCAATAATCCGTTGTACTACGAGCGCTGGGCCGAGTTGTTTAACGAAGGCACCTGGTGGTTTGACGTGTGCAGGTGGAAAATAGGCGCTTCTGAAGCTGCATATTATGGAACTGCGATAAATGTTACAGGCCCTTTGACTTCAACTTTTGTGGACAGTAAATCTTACGTATGGCCTATTCCTTTAAGCGAATTGAACGGCAACTCAAAAATCAAGCAGAACCCCGGTTACTGATAATAGTTGATTAATTAAGTGTAAAGCAGGTGAGATGGCTTTACACTTTTTTTTTACATTTAATAATTATTAAAATCGGGCTATGGTCTTTATTTACTTTAAGCAAAAACTACGGATATTTTTTTTACCTGTTATTGGGATACTGTTTGCCGGTTTTGCTTATGCACAGGATTCATTAAAAAACCTGCCGGAATATAGCCTGCCCCTTAGTAGTCAAAAGCTGGTCATCGCGCATTGCATGACTAACATTATCCGTTATAAAGGGCACGAATTTGAAGATGGCTGTAATCCTAAATATTATTCGCCAAAGGGGAATATAACTTCGCCGTTAGGTGGGTTAACCCAGGTGAAGGTGATGGCAGACAGTTTGCTGGCGAATGCTACGCTTGATGAAACGGTGGAGTTTGAGATGCGGTCGGCCATCAGGTCGGGGATCGACGGTTTCCAGTTTTATTATACTTTGCATAACCCAAAATGGGATGATATTATCAGGGCGTATTTCAGGGTTGCCGATCAAAAGCATATCAATTTTAAATTTACTTTTTGTATATCACACCCTGACGGAGGTACGGAAGCAGCCAAGGTCGCAGAGTTAAGCGCCCGGATGAACCGTATACTTGATGAAGCAGGCCGTAATAACCCGCACTGGCTGCGTACGCCCGATGGCAGGCTTATTATTTATCAATGGGATGGCGAAGGTTTGGCCGACGTTCCTGTCGAAAAACAGGGCTTGCCCCAGCAATTTTATATTGCCCGTGCCTATAAACGGCTGGCCAATGCAGTACATGAACGGTTTGCTTGTGTTTTTACTATCAATAAAGAAATCAGTGTGAAAGATCTTAATAGTTTTTTAGATTATTTCCCGGCGACCTGGATATGGACGCTGCCTTATGGCGCTGAAGACTACCTCGGGAACATGGTTGCCGAGCAATGCAGGCTGCGCCATCGTACTTTTACGGCCTCGGTTTTCGGCGACTTTTATACCTCCAAATTGCAGAAGAAGGGGACATGGGTGATGTACCGTAAAGCGGAAGACGCCGTACAGGCCGGAATAGAGAAAATGGATCGTAAGCAGATCATCACCGGCCTTTCATATAACTTCCGGAAGCTTTTAGAATTTGGTATTAAGCAGGACGCACCGATAATTAATATCATCACCTGGAACGATTACCCGGAAGGGCACCACCTGGCACCTGAGATCAATCACAACGACGGTTTTTCTATATTGCTGAATTATTATAAGAACAAATGGAAGGGATTGCCGTCACCATATGCTGGAAAAGACGTCGCGGTTGTGTTTTTCAAAAAATATAAACATACGATCACGCCACATCCTTACGATATCCCGGTGGTGAGTTTTCAGAAGGAAGTGATACCTGCTTCATGGGAGGACTCCATTGAAGTAGTATCCATATTGAAGTCGAAGGCCGAACTGAATGTGAATGGCAAAACCAAAACTGTCGGTGCTGGCCTGGTGTCAACAAAGTTCCCTATGCGGCCCGGTCCTGTCGGGGTATCCGTCACAAGGAACAAGAAAATAACGATTCATTTCACTACCCCGGAAGGTATTACTGATAAACCGTACCGGTCCGACAGGATAACGTATACGTTTAGCAGCGAATTCAACTACTTTTACAAAGACCTGTATAAAGGTTTTAAGCCGCAATATTCTCACGAATACAATCCGGTATTCAAAGTAGGGAATAACGACGGTAACAGCTCAAAATAACAGGGCAACAGCATAATTTTAACAGCATACATGATACTGATGAAAAAAATATTTATATGTCTATTAAGCGTCGCGGTTTATGGCGGGCTGAAAGCACAAGGCAGCCAACCAATACAGGCGGAAATGAGCAAGGTTCGCCTTGAATTTAAGCTCGACGCCAACGGGCGGCCCGTTTATAGTGTACGTTATGGCCTGCAACCTGTTATCAACCCTTCGTTTATGGGTATTAACCTGGCGGATGGAAATAATTTCGATAATCATTTCGGGATAGCCGGAACGGAAAGAAAAACGGTTGACGAAACCTGGGAACCGGTTTGGGGCGAACAAAGCCACATACGTAATCATTACGAGCAGGTAATCGTTCATTTAAAACAACAAAACAAGGACGGCAGGTTGCTGGATATTATTTTCAGGGTATTTGCCGATGGGGTAGGGTTCAGGTACGAATTTCCGGAACAGCCCAACCTTAAATACTTTATCGTATCCGGCGAATTAACAGAGTTTAGTCTGACAGGCGACCACAAAACATTTTGGATACCAGGAGATTATGACAGCAATGAGTACCAGTATACCATATCGCCGATAAGCAAGATCGATGCCTCGGTATTGGCAAAATCTGCAACCGATATTGCCGTCCGTTTTGTTCCCGATAAATATGGCATTCAAACCCCGCTGATGATGAAAACGGTAGAGGGCCTTTATATCAATATCCATGAGGCCGCGCTGCAAAATTATACGTCGATGCAATTGCATGCCGATATAAAAACATTTAAGCTAACCGCCAGTTTAGTGGCCGACGCCGTAGGCAACAAAGCCTATATGAGTGCGCCCTGCAAAACACCATGGCGGACAATTATTGTAAGCAACAAGGCCGAAGATATACTGGCCTCTAAACTGATCCTTAATTTAAATGATCCATCGAAAATTGAAAATACGTCGTGGATAAAACCCATGAAATTTGTTGGCGTGTGGTGGGAGATGCAAACAGGTAAAGGCACATGGAATTATAGTGATAACGCGCCGGGTGCCGATGGGAAACTAATATCAAATGGAAAACATAGCGCTAATACGGCCAATGTAAAACGATATATAGATTTTGCTGCAAAAAATGGTATCCAGGGCGTTTTGGTTGAAGGATGGAACGTGGGTTGGGAAGATTGGTTTGGCAACTGGAAGGAGAATGTTTTTGATTTTGTGACGCCGTATCCCGACTTTGATGTAAAAGGAATCACGCAATATGCGGCATCGAAAGGTGTGAAGATGATCATGCATAATGAAACATCCGGCTCGGCTACCAACTACGAGCGGCAAATGGATACAGCATTTCGTTTTATGAATAAATTCGGATACACATCCGTAAAAACGGGCTATGTAGGTAAGATCATCCCGCGGGGAGAGCATCACGACGGACAGTGGATGATAGATCACTATGTGCGCGTTGCGCAAAAGGCGGCCCAATATCACGTTATGCTGGATGCCCATGAGCCGGTAAGGCCAACAGGGTTACAGCGCACTTACCCGAACTGGATGGCATGCGAAGCAGGGCGGGGGAATGAGTACAACGCCTTTAGTACCGGAAACAATCTCAATCACGAAACCATTATGCCATTTACCCGGTTGATGGGTGGCCCGATGGATTATACGCCCGGTATATTTAAAATACAAGGATATTCAACGGTGCCCGGCAGGCAGGTGCATAGTACGCTGGCCAAACAACTGGCCTTGTATATAACCATGTACAGCCCGTTGCAGATGGCGGCCGATATGCCGGAGAATTACGAAAAACACCTGGATGCTTTTCAATTTATTAAGGATGTAGCCACCGATTGGGATGATACCAAAGTTGTAGGAGCTGAACCTGGCGAATATATTACCATTGCCCGGAAAGAAAAGGGCGCCGACAATTGGTTTATCGGTACGGTAACCAATGAAAACGGCCGCAATGCCGTTATTCCACTAGACTTTTTGGATAAAGGAAAAAAGTACGTTGCCGCAATTTATGCCGATGCCAGCGATGCAGATTGGAAAAATAACCCGGAGGCATACCAGGTAACCAGATTTTTGGTGAACGATGGCACCAAACTAAATATTAAACTGGCCAATGGCGGTGGCGCCGCGGTAAGCATAAAGCCGGTAACTGCGGAGGATAAAGGATTAAAGTTGTATAAATAGTGGAGAGGATTTCCGATGTCGGATTTTCGTCCCGATGACTACCGGGATCGGATTTAATTAGTGAGAATGAGATTTTATTTAATCCAACGACATATCTTCCGGACTTTCCGTCTTTGCGGACTTTCCGACTTTCTTCTAATCATTTGTCTGTCCATTGCCGGCTGTAAAAAAAACAGCCCCGTAAACGGGGGAACGCCTGTTACGCCTAAGAAGAACGATACGACGGTAGCTGTAATAGCCACCGTCTCAAAGCCGGTTGTAAAAACCAATAACCAAAAGGTATATGTTCACTATATGCCATGGTTTGAAGACCCTACCACGTCCGGCAACGGGAAATGGGGGCAGCACTGGACAATGGCAAATCAAAATCCCGATGTTATCGCGAATGGCCGGAGGCAGATCGCCTCGTACTTTTACCCGATGATCGGCCCTTATGCCAGTTCGGACCGGGACGTGATCGATTATCATTTGTTACTCATGAAATATGCCGGTATTGACGGCGTGATAGTGGACTGGTATGGCACGCATAATGTGGCCGACTATCCTTTGGTTAAGCGAAATACGGATTCTCTTTTTAACCGTATACCTTATGCCGGCCTGCAGTTTGCCATTTGTTATGAGGACGCCACGCTAAAGCAGGTAAAAGCGGCGGCGGGGATTGACACCGTTCCGGCTGCTCAACAGGATTTTACTTACCTGGAATCGAAATATTTTAGCAGTAGCAGTTACATAAAGATTAACAACCAACCGCTGTTGCTCGACTTTGGTCCGCAGTCGTTAAAAACAACGGCCGACTGGCAACAGGCGTTTTCCGGCCTTTCAACTAAGCCAAGACTGTTATCTCTCGAATACCAGGGCGGCGTAACCGGCAATTCGGGCAGCGGGGAGTTCGCATGGGTGAATGCAACCGACCAGGCAGACCTGCAGGGGTTTTATCAAAACCGTGCCCCGTCCCTGGCAACTTATTTCGCCGGTGCATACCCGGGATTCCAGGATTTTTATAAGCAGGGCGGCTGGGGAAATAACTTATTTTTAATTGGCTACAACGGGGCAGCCACCTTACAAAATTGCCTGAGCCTGGCTAAAACCGGCGGAACAAATTATCTCCAGTTGATCACCTGGAATGACTATGGTGAAGGAACAATGATCGAACCGACGCTGGACTTCAACTTTACTTTTTTACAAACCATACAGCAGTATACCGGGGTGACCTATACCGTCACAGAGTTACAGCTTATTTATAAATGGTACACGCTCCGGAAGAAATACCAGGGGAATACTGCTATCGAACTGCAGCTTACCCAAGCGTATAATTACCTGGTCGCATTAGACGTATCTCACGCGACAGCGATCATATCAGCGATTAATTGACCGGCTTAAGTTTCACGATTGAACCTCAGGTGATGAGTTTCAGATGATAGCGGTTTAACCACAACACTGTTACATTAATATTCGATCTACAGGTAAACAATTCATTTTAACCGATTGTTGTTTGGTTTTATAATCCTGAAAACTATGGATAAAAACCCTCATCCCCCGATTGAGGATGATTCTTCATCTTCATCGTCCGGCACCTCACGACGCGGATTTTTAACGCAAGTTGCAGTAGCCGGGGCCGGTTTAACGTTAACACCATTGCTAACCGGCGCAAAAGAAATTCTTCCCGGGGCACCTCCCGGGCCGGCCCAAACTTCCACGGTTACGCTCACGGTTAACGGCCAAAAACATACGCTCAATATGGATGAGCGCACCAGTTTGCTGGATGCCTTGCGCGAAAACCTGGCGATGCCCGGTACAAAAAAAGGGTGTGATCATGGCCAGTGCGGTGCGTGTACGGTACTGGTTAACGGCAGGCGTATCAACTCGTGCCTCACATTTGCGGTCATGCACCAGGGCGATGAAATAACGACAATCGAAGGTTTGGCAAAAGGCGACGAGCTGCACCCCATGCAGGCTGCCTTTTTAAAACACGACGCTTTTCAATGCGGCTACTGCACGCCGGGGCAAATATGCTCGGCGGTTGGCCTGATTAACGAAGGCCATGCCAGAACCGACGCGGATATCCATGAGCTGATGAGCGGAAATATCTGCCGCTGCGGTGCATACCAGAATATTGTAGCAGCAATCAAAGAAGTTAAAAACGTTTAAGCGCGTAAATTATGGAACCATTTAAATTTATCCGCGCAAACGACCCGCGCGGAGCGATCAGTTCAATGGCGGGCAGCGGCGCGAAGATCATCGCCGGCGGCACAAACCTGGTTGATCTGATGAAGCTGAATATTGAAAAACCAACCCAGCTGATCGATATCAACGGGTTAAAAATGCAAACCATTGAAACCCTGCCAAACGGAACGGTAAGAATTGGCGCGCTGGTAAAAAACAGCGACCTCGCTTATCATCCGTCAATAATGAAGAATTTTCCGGTGTTGTCTGAGGCATTGCTCTCAGGCGCATCGGCGCAGTTGCGGAACATGGCGACCGTTGGCGGCAACCTGCTGCAGCGCACCCGCTGCCCTTATTTTTATGATACGGCGGCGCCGTGCAATAAAAGGGTTCCAGGCTCTGGCTGTTCGGCTATTGACGGTTATAACCGGAACAATGCAGTATTGGGAACAAGTAAATATTGTATTGCCACGCATCCATCCGACATGTGCGTGGCCATGGCGGCTTTAGGTGCAGTCATCCACGTACAAGGGCCGGCTGGGTCGCGTGAAATACCTTTTGGTGATTTTCACCTTATGCCGGCGCAAACGCCGCAATACGAAACCACCTTAAAACATGGCGAGCTGATCACGTCAGTGGATATACCGCCTATGCCCTACGCAACCAGGTCGCATTATTTAAAGGTGCGCGACCGTGCATCTTACGAATTTGCGCTGGCATCGGCAGCCGTAATTTTGAATATCAATGGCGGCAGGATAAAGGATGCCCGGGTAGCCCTCGGCGGTGTTGGAACAAAGCCGTGGCGGGCCACGCTTGCTGAAAAAGTACTAACCGGTGCGGTAAATAGCGAGCAAACTTACCGCACAGCGGCCGAAGCGGCGCTAAGCGAGGCAAAGCCATACAAACACAACGCATTTAAAATTGAACTGGCAAAACGTACGCTGGTACATGCTTTAAAAACAGTAGGAGGTATGTCATGAACGAAATAGTTGGAAAGCCCATCGACAGGGTCGACGGCAGGCTTAAGGTTACCGGAAAAGCGACATATTCCGCGGAGTATTTTCCAAAAAATATGGTTTATGGCGTGCTGGTTTTAAGCACCATCGCAAAAGGCCGAATTAAAAACATCGATTCGCGCCAGGCAGAGCGGGTGCCGGGCTTTGTTGGTATCATGTCCTATAAAAATTCAATGAGCCTGCATTTCCCGCAAGGGGCCGACCCAGGTGCCGGCAAGTTTGCTGAAAAGGATCTTTTGCCCATGCAAAATAACCGGATATATTATGACGGGCAGGCGGTTGCTGTCGTAATGGCTGAAACATTTGAACAGGCAGAGCACGCTGCCTCCCTGGTTAAAATCGATTATGAAATCGAAAAACCCACGGTAGGGCTTGAAGGAAATCTTTCAAGCAAATATAAACCAGCCGCTGGTATGGGCGGAGCGCAAATACAAGCCATGCGCGGCGATGCGGATGCCGCGCTGCACAGCTCGGAAGTTAAGTTTGAACAAACTTACACCACACCTGTATACCATCACAACGCGATGGAGCCACACGCTACTATTGCGGAATGGACAGGGGACAATCTGATGGTTTATGACGCCACGCAGTCGGTAACCGGGGTACGGAGTTTGTTGTCAGCAATGCTTGGTGCCCCGTCGGATAAGATCAACGTGGTTGCGCTTTTCATAGGTGGCGGGTTTGGGTCAAAAGGATTTACCTGGCCGAATACTATACTGACTGCCATGGCGGCAAAACAAATAAACCGCCCGGTAAAACTGGTATTGAGCCGCCAGCAGATGTTCACTACGGCGGGCCGCAGGTCGCAAACTATTCAAAAGATATCGTTTGGGGCCACAAGCGCAGGGAAACTGACCTCGACGAAACACGAAACTATTTCCGAAAGTTCGTTTGTTGATGAATATGTTGAGACGGCTGGCCTGGCCACAAACATGCTGTACAGTTGCCCCAATGTTGAGGTAAGCCATAGCCTGGTAAGGCTCAACCGGGTTACCCCATGCCCAACCCGCGCGCCGGGCGAAGCGCCGGGCACTTTTGCGCTTGAGGTGGCGATGGATGAACTGGCTTACCAGTTAAAAATGGACCCGGTTCAATTACGGTTAGTCAACTATGCTGACACCGATGAAGGTAAGAGCAAACAATTTTCATCAAAAAATTTAAAGGAGTGTTACCGGCGCGGCGCCGAGGCAATTGGTTGGGCGCAACGCAACCCGCAGGTGGGCTCAATGCGTGAAGGGGATTATCTTGTTGGTTATGGGATGGCTACAGCAACTTACCCGGCTAACCGCAGCCCATCATCTGCGAAAGCGATATTATATGCCGACGGACATGCCGAAATTATGTGCGCCACGCAGGATATAGGAACGGGTACTTATACCATTATGACGCAAGCCGCTGCAGATATATTTGGCCTGCCGGTTGAAAAGGTGCAGGTTAAGCTGGGTAACAGCGCGTATCCAAAAGGTGCAAATTCCGGCGGCTCGCAGGTTACGGCCAGCGTTGGGCCTGCTATAAGGGCAGCAGCCGTGGGTGTTTTGGAGAAATTAAAGAAAATGGCAATATCGGACAATGCCTCGCCTTTACACGGACATAAGGAGGAGAACATTTTTGCTTCCGACGGGCGCATTCATTTAAAAGATAACGCGGATAAAGGCGAAACATATACACAACTGTTAAACCGGCAGGGGCTGCAAAAAGTGGAGGCGTTGGCAAAAACCAATGTATCAAACCGCCAGCAAACGGAATCGAACCCGGCGGCAAAAGGTACAGCCGAGGCATCGGCTGAAGAGGAAAGTAAAACTAACCCGGCAGTACAGGAGGACGAACATGTTGACCGCAAACCATATTCGTTTCATTCCTTTGGAGCGCAATTTGTAAGGGTATTGGTCGACCCGTTATTGAATAGGGTAAAAGTTGACCGGGCAGTATCGGTAATGGATATCGGCAAGGTGATGAATTTAAAGCTGGCCACAAACCAGATCATGGGCGGCATGATATTCGGCATCGGCATGGCCTTGTTGGAAGAAACCGCTTACGACCCTAACAACGGGCGTGTGGTAACCCGTGATCTGGCACAATATCTTGTACCTGTAAATGCAGATATGCCGCAGTTGGAGGTACAGTTTATTGATATTCCCGATCCAATTATTTCGCCTATTGGTGCACGGGGTATTGGCGAAATTGGGATCACCGGCATTACGGCAGCTATTAACAATGCCATTTACCATGCTACCGGGAAGCGTGTCCGCGATTTGCCGGTAACACTGGATAAATTGATATAAATTGGAACAGTTGAGTTTCTTTGAAAGCCCCGGTAACGGGGCTGATTTGCCTGCCGACCTGATGGTTTATAAACCCGGTGTATTTGACCCGGAAGAAAGTCAGGCTTTGCTGGAAACTTTTATTCATCAAATACAATGGATACAGGAAACCGTGCACATGTACGGCAAAATGATCAAAACACCCCGGCTTATTGCCTGGTACGGCGATACGAGCCAATCGTACAGCTTTTCGGGAAACAAGTATAATCCCAGTCCGTGGACGAAAGAACTGCTAAAGATAAAGAACCAGATTGAGCCAATTGCCGGGGTGAAATTTAACAGTGTTTTGCTGAATTATTATCGTGACGGAAATGATTCAGTAGCGTGGCACAGCGACGATGAGTATGAGTTAGGTGTTAAACCTGTGATCGCATCGGTAAGTTTTGGCCAGGCGCGGCGCTTTGACGTGCGAAATAAGCAAGATCATAAACTTAAATATGCGGTAACCCTGGAACACGGGTCGTTATTGTTAATGAAGGGTGATTTGCAGCGGTTTTGGCAACACCGTATAGCCAAATCAACGCGACCGATGGAGGCGCGTGTAAATCTTACCTTCCGGGTGATCGTATAGCCGCTTCTCTCTGTTTTTCTCAAACCTTCCCTTCAATTAATTGTTAAGATTATATATTAAAAATTAAAATCATGGACAATAAGAATAATGTGGGAACCCCTGACCGGGACCGCATCAATATCAACGAAAACTACGAAGTAGAGTACTGGACCAAAACATTGGGTATTAGTGCAGACGAATTGAAAAAAGCAGTTAAAAGCGCGGGCACTTCGGCTGACGCAGTTAGACAACACTTAAAAAAATGAGTCATGAGCCTGGAAACCTATGTAAAAAAGCGCGACTTTACGAAAACCGCCGAGCCTAAGGCAGGTAAAAGTAAGGATAAGGGTCAACTGTTATTTGTGATCCAAAAACACGATGCGTCGCGTTTGCACTATGATTTCAGGCTGGAGATGGATGGCGTGCTAAAAAGCTGGGCCGTACCAAAAGGGCCATCAACCGACCCGGCTGTGAAACGCCTGGCGATGATGGTGGAGGACCATCCTTTTGATTACCGGACATTTGAGGGCATCATCCCGCAGGGCCAGTATGGCGGCGGGACGGTTATTGTTTGGGACGAAGGAACATATGAGCCTATCGAAGACATTAAAGGCAAAAAGGAGCAGGAAAAGCATTTGCTGAAACAGTTAAGATCCGGGTCGGTTAAAATTAAGCTGCATGGTGAAAAGCTAAAGGGGGAATTTGCGCTTGTAAAAACACACGGCATGGGTGACAATGCCTGGCTGCTTATTAAACACAACGACGAGTACGCGTCGGACAAGGATATTACCAAGCAGGATAAATCGGTATCGTCAGGGAAAACAATTGCCGACATGGAGAAAAATAGCGAAAAAGTATGGCAACATGGCCGTGAAGAAGACGTAAAAAAGCTAAAAACGGGCGGCAAAAAAAAAAGCCCGGAGAAACCGGTTGATGAAATGGTGGGTAAAAACTCCGATGCACCATTGGTGGATACGGGTGGGCCCGATGCTGAGACGCTTATAAAATCAGCGCCAAAATCGGCTATACCAAAAAATATCAAACCGATGAAGGCCACCCTGGTGGATGAGCCTTTTGACGACCCCGATTGGTTTTACGAGGTGAAGTGGGACGGCTACCGCGCCATCGCTACCATCAATAAATCGGATGCGCAGTTGATATCCCGCAATAATTTACCTTTCGATAAATTTTACCCCATCATTAAGCTTTTAAAAAGCTGGAAGATCAACGCTGTTATCGACGGAGAGATATTGGTTTTGAATGATAAGGGCGTATCCGATTTCGGCGCCCTGCAAAACTGGCGCAGCGAGGCGGACGGGCACCTTGTTTACTATGTGTTTGATATATTATGGTACGAGGGCAAAAACCTGACGGGCCTGCCCTTAAAAGACCGCCTGGCTATTCTAACAGAAGTTTTGCCAACGGACGATGACCGCATCCGTCAAAGCAAGGTATTTAAAGCAAACGGAGTTGAGTTTTTTAACGCGGCCGAGCGGGCCGGGCTTGAAGGTATTATCGCAAAAAAAGGCAGCAGTGTTTACACGTCCGATCTTCGGTCCCGCGAGTGGCTGAAAATAAAGGTACATAAGCGGCAGGAAGTGGTTATTGCCGGGTTTACCCGGAATGAGGGAACCAGCAAACCTTTCAGCGCGCTGGCCATGGGTGTATATGACGGCGGCACGCTACGTTATGTTGGAAAAGTTGGTACCGGCTTTAACGACAAGATGCAAAAGGAAATGATGGCGCAGTTTACGCCGCTGATCACCGACAAAAGCCCGTTTGATGTAGAACCTGATGTTGATAAACCATCACGTTTTAGGCCCAAACGGTTAGGAGCGAAACCCACCTGGCTAAAACCCGAATTGGTTGGCGAGGTAGCTTTTGCCGAGGTAACCAGCGACGGCGTATTCAGGCAGGCATCTTTCAAGGGCATGCGCGCCGATAAAAAAGCGACGGATGTAGTACTTGAAACGCCAAATGACACGGAAGAGGTGGTAGAGGAAGTTGACGCTCAACCGGCAGCGAATGATACCAATGCCATTCGGCCGCCAAAGGATAAGGATCGCAAGACATTGCTTAACCCCAAAGATGAAACGCAGGTGCGTAAAATCTGCGGTCACGATATCAAATTCACAAACCTGAGTAAAATTTATTGGCCGGAAGATAACGTAACCAAAAGGGATATGTTTAATTACTATTACCAGGTTGCCGAATATATTTTACCTTATTTGAAAGACAGGCCGATGTCGCTTAACCGTTTTCCGGGCGGCATACACGGGCCTAGTTTTTACCAGAAGGATATAAAGGGCAAAGCGCCCGACTGGATCACAAAAACCTTCCCATACACCACCAGCGATGGCGAGCATAAGGAATATTTAGTGGGCTCGGACGAGGCGGTTTTATTGTGGATGGCTACGCTGGGCTGTATCGAAATGAACCCCTGGTTCAGCCGGATACAATCGCCGGATAACCCGGATTATTGCGTGATCGACCTGGACCCGGACAAAAACACGTTCGACCAGGTAATTGAGGCCGCGCTGGAAGTGAAAAAGGTATTGGACGCCATTGATGTGCCCTCATTTTGTAAAACGTCAGGTTCAACCGGGATGCATATTTATATCCCGCTTGGCGCGAAATATGATTATGATCAATCGCAGATGTTCGCGCGGATCATCGTCAATATCGTACACAAACAAATACCGGATTACACCAGCCTCGAACGCATGGTAGCCAAGCGTAACGGCAAAATGTACCTCGACTTTTTACAGAACCGCCCCGGCGCTACAATTGCCGGTCCGTATTCGTTACGGCCAAAGGTTGGCGCTACTGTGTCGATGCCCTTACATTGGGATGAGGTGAAACCCGGCCTAACCATGAAGCATTTTACCATATTTAATTCAATTGACCGGTTAAAGGTTGAGGGCGATCTGTTTAAAGGTGTGTTGGGAAAGGGAATTGATTTGGAGAAAACGATCAAAAAAGCACAAAGTCTATTTAGCACATAGGCAGCAAGGAGTGATTATGCCGTCGACAGTTGTCGCTTCAATGAAATATGATCCTGAAAAGGCCACACTGAGAGTGGTCTTTGTGTCGGGTATGATATATGACTATAAGAATGTGCCCGAAGAAGAATACATACGTATGAAAACTTCGGGTTCAAAGGGAATTTATTTGAATAAGCACATTAAAGGAAAATATGAATTTGAGAAAGTAAAAGATAATGCGTTTTCCTAATCTTTCCAGGTTTCTGTTAAGCCGCCGGCGCCATATACCGGGTCGGTAGCAGGGATAGGAACGGCCTTGATATTTTCGTCGGCTTGCGGCCGTTCTCCTGGTTGTCCATAGTTCATATCATAATCCATCCCGTTTGGATAAGCCCCCACACAGTTCACATCCTTTTCTTTACCTAAATTTTTGTGCGCGACCCCTGCGGGGATCACCAGCACATCACCTTTTTCGATGTCGATCTTAACACCGTCGTCGCCGCCTAATTGCAGCATTGTTTTACCCTCATAAACGCCCAAAACTTCGTGCGTGATGCTATGGTAGTGATGATATTCATATATCCCGAAAGCCCAGGCATTGGTCCAGTTGTTTTTTTTGAATAGATTTTTTACATGGGTTGCAGGAAACAAAAATGGAATATTAAGGACGCCTTTATAAAGTAAGGCAGGCAGTTTATTGTTTGGGAATATACCATCGTCTTTTAATTCAAATTGCTCTATCTGTCTATCCATAGTTATAGAAGATGATTAATTGTTTAACATAACAGGCCGATTCAAAAGTTTATCCGTTCACTACCTCACCTCCATTCACATGAATAACCTGCCCGGTAATAAACGAGGCATCATCAGAAGCCAAAAACACATAGGCCGGGCCGAGCTCCGAGGGCTGTCCGGCACGCTCCATAGCCGTTTCGCTTCCGAATTTTTTGATCTTTTCCTCTTCAAATGTCGAAACGATCAAAGGCGTCCAAACGGGGCCGGGTGCCACAGCGTTTACCCTGATCTTCTTTTTTGCCAGGTTTGTAGCCAGCGAACGGGTAAAACTGGTAATTGCTCCCTTTGTTGAAGAATAATCGATCAGGTTAGGAGAGGAGCGATAAGCGGTAACCGATGTTGTATTGATAATGCAATCACCTTCTCTGAAATGTTTAAGCGCTGCTTCTGCAAAAAAGAAGTATGCATAAATATTGGTACGGAAGGTTTCTTCCAGCTGTTTTTCGGAAATGGCTTCGGCTTCTTTTTGCGGAAACTGCATACCGGCATTATTTACGAGGATATTCAAGCCACCCAGTTCTTTCACCATTTTCTCAACCGTTGATCTGCAAAAATTGCTGTCCTTTACGTCCCCTTTGAATAATATACATTTTCTGCCTTCGGCTTCAACAAGCTTCCTGGTTTCAATGGCATCAACATCCTCGTCGAGGTAAACAATGCCAATGTCTGCACCTTCTTTGGCGTAGTGCACGCTTACTGCGCGCCCAATTCCGCTATCGCCGCCTGTAATGAGCGCTGTTTTGCCGTTTAATTTGCCCGATGCCTTATAGCTTTTTTTAATATACTCGGGTTTAGGATCCATTTTAGCCTCGATGCCCGGCTGATGATCCTGCTTTTGCTGCTTCTTTTTAATAGCCACCTGTTCCATGATGTTTTTATTTGAGATTAGCTTCCCTTCGTAATACCTGATTTATGTGCTGTGAATAATTTTAACACTCTATATTAATTATGGTTTCAAGAAATATTTTTTATTTATTAGATAATAAGTGAACGTTTATGAGCGATACCAATTCACTAAATGCAACAGGTGTTATCAGGTCCTTATGAGGCAACGAAACACGTTCACTACCCGTAAAGACTATGCACGAAAACCGGCAAAGTGTGGAAGCTGGCTTTATTAGCGGCAAAAGATCACACGGTTTTTTCGGTGTTATTTTGTTCTATCGTTTTTGGTTTTGAAGAATTCCCTGGCGCGTTTTAAGCCGGTGACAATGGCAATACCCTCGCTCGTGCCTTCATGCAGCAACGCATTGGCAATTTCGACGGCTTTATTGCGTAGCTTTATTGGTTGGTTTTTATATGATGGCGGTAATCGCCGTTTCTCCAGGGGATGAATAATATTTTGATATACAGATAACATTACACCAAAAAATAAGTTTTTATAAAGAAATACGTGAACTCTGTCGCATAATGCCCGAAAATTACGTAACCTATGTAATGCTTATGTCAAATAGATTAAACTTATAAACACGATTGAATGGATGTATAATAAAACAATAAAATTAATGTTAAGTTAATAATATAAACATTTGATTAAATACTATGACGAGAATACACACTATTAAAAGTTTGCTGGTTATTTCGGGCTCATTTTTACTTCTGCTGGCGGCATCCTGTAAAAAAGATAAGGTTGGCACCGGCATATCTGGCGTTAAAACAACATCAACTATAGCTACTCCCACCAAATTGGGTTTGTACGAGGCTGACTCATCAATTTATAAAGAGTTGATTACCGTTATTTCAAAGATCGGTACTGTGAATATACCAGTAAATAACCAGGCTCTAATATTTGACACAGGATCAGGCGGAATGGTTTATGATGGGAGCGACCTGCTGCCTGCCAGCATGATCACGACTGCGGGGATAACCTTTACGGGCGACTCTACCATTGTAAATGGGATTACTATCACCAAGCAGACCTCGATCGTGCAGTACGGAGCGGATGCAAATACTATTGATAAAGTATACGGCAACCTGGCATATGCTCCGGTAACTATCGGTGATGCGAACGGAAACATAGTAGTTAAAAGATTGCCATTTTTTCTATATTATAAGGCGGTCAGTGCAAAAGGTGTTACCTATCCCAAGCATGATTTTGATACATTCGGCGTATCGGAAGAGTACGATATTACATTTAGTAATGGCGAGCATATAACGAGCCCTTTCAGCTACTTTGATCCGGGTGTTGGTCTTACGCGGGGGTTTAAAATGGCAGCGATTGGTATCTCAAATTTTACACTTCGGGGTAACTATGTTCCCGGTGTAATTACTTTAGGGTTAACCGCAGCGGATCTTTCGGCATCATCAGGTTTTGCTTTTAAATCTTTGTCGTTCTTTGCGGGCGACGGATATGCCCCTATTGTTCCTGCATCAATAACTTATAGCGGAAAAACCTTTTCAACGCAGGTTATATACGATACCGGTACCGAACCTTACAGCTATTTGCAGGATCCGAATGGCCCTACCGCGTTAACGCTGCTGCCCGTAAGTACACCGGTAACCGTCGCGGCCACTTATGGGTTTAACTATGCGTTTACCACCACTGCTACCGAAAATTTAACTTATGTTGAGAATTCAAAAAGTTCAGGTTCAACTGTTTCAATCATAAGCCTCGAGTTCTTTTTAAACAACGAGTATATGCTTGATTTTACCAATCACCAGCTGGGTTTAAAAAATAACTAAATAGGTATCGCCGCCCGATAAACATAAAAAAACCGCCGGGAACGCCAGCGGTTTTTTATTGCAAAAAAAATATTCCCGGCTGTTTCACCTGCGGAATATTTTGAATAAAAAATCACAATAAAATCTTTATTAACGTATTATTTGAAGTTCCTGTCCTTTATCATTGTAACGCTTGTGCGGATGATAAAAAACACTGGAACTGCTTGTATTGCTATTCCTATCCAGGCCAATGTACTCATATAGCTTAACTTTTAAGGGTTGACCAACCAGGTGACAAATATCATTCCCTGGTCCGGTTAAGGTTTCCCTTAAGTGTTTAAGCCCGGTTCATGATGGTTCTCTCAATAAAACAAATGGGGAATAATGGGGAAAATAATAAAAATACGGGTAAAAAGATCAACAGGCTAAAAGCCCGCGGGACATTATACAGGCATTTACCAAAGCTGAATCATTAAAGAGGGCATCACCGGGTATTAAGTTTTTCCATGTATGCTTTTTGTAAATTACCAAGCGCCGCATCATACCCCTGCCGGTCGATAAATACTCCGGGATGATAGCCATCGCCGGGTTTGTGTTTTTGATGCATCCCGAACTGGCTGGCATGGGAAGCAAGCCAGATATCAAATTGCAGGTTTTTCATTGCAGCCAGCGTAAAAGCATAATCTTTAGCAACATCCGGATAAGTAGCCATTCCTGGTTTCACTCCATCAAGGATGCTGGGCATGTTTGCGATCAGTACCCGGTATAACCGGTGTTCGTCCTTCACATCGAACAAAAAACTGCAGGCGCCTTTTGTATGCCCCGGGTGATGCAGCGCGATAATTTGGATACCGCCCAATTTGACGGTGTCATATCCATGTAGCAGGCGGTCGGCCTTAACAGGCTGAAACGTACTGCCTTTGCCGCCAAATACATAGTCGGAGTTGCCCCCATCAGCCAGTAGCGGCGCATCGTGTTCGTTGATCATCATTTTTGCGCCGGTAATCTTTTTGATCTCTGCCATCGCACCCACGTGGTCAAAATGTGCATGAGTAGCGAGTAATATTTTAATATCCGAAAACCTGAAACCCAATGCCTCTATGTGCGAACGGATCATGGGCACCGACTCAGCAAGACCGGTGTTGATCAGTATATGCCCCTGTGGCGTAGTAATGAGGTAACAAGCCAGGTCATACGTGCCTACATAATACAGGTTGCCGCAAATGCGGAAAGGCTGATAATCCTTTGACCAGTCGGGTTGTAAAAGAGGCGGCGGAACGAGCTTTTGAGCGGACGAAAAAAAACTGATAAGCAGTAGGCTAGCTATCAGCCATGTTAATTGGAGTGATCTTTTTAATGCAGGCATAAACATAATAGAAAGAGCGATCAAGATAACTTTTAAAACTTATAAATAAAAAAAGCAAGTCTTGGGTAGTTGTTTAATATCAGGGAAATAAAACTAGATTTATAATACAATTTCCGAGTCAATAAATCAGAGATTTAAAGAGAGCAGTGGGAATTTATCGACCCTGGTTTTAGTTACAACGGCCACTTCCAATAACAATTGGTTATTGACCATCATCAATGATGATAAGAATCACCTTCATTTTGTCAATACCTTTGTGTTAAATAATTACGAACACAGTAGTGAAAATCAACTATATCATGGAACGCGAAGAAGAAAAAGAGCTCGTCAGAGCAGTTGTAAAAATATCACGTTATACTATTTACATCGCCCTGATTGCAGCAGCTTGCATAGCTATTTTAGTGATATCTTTATTTAACAATGGAACAGGGGCTGTAGTAGTATCCAGTGCCAAAGAAAATGCTTCAGTTTCCCCTGTCGCTACGTCTTCCGCTCCGGCTGCATCAGCTGGAGGCACATCAAGAGCTATACCCGCGGATGCCTGGAAAGCGCCGGACGAAAGTACTATCCCAGCCGGAAAAGCCGGCGATATGATCCGTTACGGGAAAGAACTGCTGGCTAATACAGCCAGGTACCTGGGGCCGCAGGGAACTGTAGCACAAATAACAAACGGCATGAATTGCCAGAACTGTCATCTTGCCGGGGGTACTAAATTATTTGCGAACGACTATGCCGGTTTCATGGTGAGTTATCCCAAGGTTAGCAGCCGCAGCGGGAAGAAAGAATCCCCCTCAGAACGTATAGCCGAATGTTTTGAACGCAGCCTTTCAGGCAAAGTTCCGGATACTTCAAAAAAGGAAATACAATCTATACTGGCTTATATGAAATGGCTGGGCAAGGGTGTAAAAAAGGGACAAAAATTATTTGGAAACGCTACGGAAAAGCTACCCTTTATGGATCATGCGGCTGACCCGGTTAAAGGTAAAGCTGTGTTTGTAGCGAAATGCCAAAGTTGTCACGGCAGCAATGGCGAAGGAATGCCGGCAGCCGATAAAAAGACATACACCTACCCGCCATTATGGGGCAAGCATAGTTACAACGACGGCGCCGGAATGTATAGGCTTACTAATTTTGCCGGGTTTGTCAAAAACAACATGCCGTTCGGGGCTTCTTACCAAAACCCGCAACTAACAGATGAAGAGGCCTGGAACGTTGCGGCCTTTGTTAACTCGCAACCACGGCCGCACAAAAACCAACGTAACGATTGGAAAGACATTAGAAATAAACCTTTAGACTTCCCGTTTGGACCTTATGCGGATGCTTTCGGCGAAAAACAACATAAATACGGCCCGTTTAAGCCGATCAAAGACGCACAAAAACAATTAATAAATAAAAAATCATAAACAAACACAACCATGAAAAAGCACATTTTAATTTTAGCGGCTTTCGCCTTCTTAACCTTTGTAAAAACAGCAAGCGCGCAGCAAACTGACCCTGCCGCCTTTACCGGGGCAACAGCCAAATTGAAGCATTATGACGCTTTGTATATCCTGAATTCAAATGATGACAAGAAAATAAAGGGTTTTCTCCGGAATATTGATAATGCGCTCGAGGATCCGCGCTTAAAAGGCAAGCTCCATGTAGAACTGATCGCTTTTGGCGATGGTGTAGCCGTTTATATGAAAAGCGGCACCTACGAAGACGCATTAAAAAACCTGCAAGCCAAGGGTGTGGTATTAGCGGAATGCAGCAATACCATCAGGGAGCGCAAAATAGATAAGAATGACCTGTTCCCTTTTATATCCTATGTACCAAGCGGTAATGGCGAGATCATTATCCGCCAGTATGAGGGATGGGCAGTCGTTCACCCATAACCGTAAATATTTCTATCCGTTAACTCTTATTAAAATCAACGTGAAAAATTATAAAAAGATAATATTCACCATGGCTGCGCTTATCGTATTTGGCAGCCAGGTTAAAGCACAGGATCATCGTTTTGACCCGCCTTGGAATACCCCGCCGGAAAGTAAAGTAATGTTTACCGTGCCCGGCGTAGATAACGTGCCCGACCTGTTTGGCGATATAAACGACCCGCAGCTGGTGGTGTTTTTTGCCGGTAACCAGTTTATGTGTATTGATGACCTGATCGCCGCGTTCAAAAAAGCGTATCCACAGTACAAGCGGGTTTTCGCAGAAACACTGCCCCCGGGTATTTTAGCCAGGCAGATCATCGGGGGTTCCATCACTATCGGAAATATGCGCATCACCCTAAAACCAGATGTTTATACAGCAGGTAAAAGTAAGATTAATCAAATGCCGGAGTACTTCAGTAAAACTGAACCTTATGCCTATAATGGTTTAGCCATTATGGTTCAAAAAGGTAATCCGAAAAACGTAAAAGGACTAAAAGACCTGGGCCGGGCCGATGTTCGGGTGAGTATGCCTAACCCGCAATGGGAAGGGATTGCTAAACAGATTGAAGCGGCATATGTAAAAGCCGGCAACGAAACCTTGCGTAAAACGATCATGGAGGATAAAGTGAAGGATAGCACCACTTATCTCACCCAGATACATCACCGCCAAACACCAATGCGCATCATGTATAATCAATCTGATGCAGCCCCGGTATGGTACAGCGAAGCTTTTTACCAGGTAATGATCAACCACCCGGTTGATATGGTAGAGATTCCCGCCAGTGAAAACGTTACAGCAACTTACGTAGCCGGGCAAATGAAAAATGCGCCACATGCCCGGGCGGCTAAGGACTTTATGGTCTTTTTAATCAGTCCTACAGCCAAAGCCATTTACAGGAAATACGGGTTTACAACTAAGTAATCATGAAAAAGTACGTTTTAATTTTTATAGCCGGCCTAAGTAGTTTTGTGGCTTTTGCCCAAACAGATACCCTGCACGTTTATGGCCCCGGAGGCCCGCTTTCGGCCATGCAGGAATGCGCAAAGGTATTTACCGGCACGACCGGCATCCCGGTAAAAATAACCGGTGGCCCCGAGTCCAAATGGATTGCCGAGGCCGGGCAAAATGCTGATTTGATTTATGGTGGTGCCGAATATATGCTTACCCAGTTTGTACAAAATCATCCGGGTATGGTTGATGCAGCAACCCGGGTTGAATTGTACAAAAGAGCGGCCGCTATACTGGTAAGGCCTGGCAATCCGAAACACATTGCAACACTGAAAGACCTCACGAAACAGGGCGTCCATATTTTAGATGTGAACGGGGCTGGGCAGCTAGGCTTGTGGGAAGATATAGCCGGAAAAGAAAACCTGATAGGCGGTATTCAAAAAAACATTGCAGGATCGTTCGCCAATACCGCTTTGGCTATTGATGCCTGGAAAAAAGACGGCAGTTATGATGCCTGGATCACTTATGCTTCGTGGCATCAAAACCTGAAAGACATAACGCAGGTTGTTGAACTTCCGTTGGCTTTACGGTTATACCGCGGCACGCCCGTGGCGTTAACGCTAACCAGCAGGCACAGCCAACAAGGAAAGCAGTTTGTCCAGTTTCTGCAAAGCCCCCGGGGGCACGCCATATTTAAGAAGTGGGGTTGGGAATAGGGTACGCCAACAACCGTGATGGCCAATAATATATTGCCAGATTAAAGTTTAAGCAATCAAAGAAACCATAAGTAAAAAACGCCCTCTGATATTATCAGAAGGGCGTTTTTTGTGATCCCAATAGGATTCGAACCTATGACCTACAGATTAGAAATCTGTTGCTCTATCCAGCTGAGCTATGGGACCATATAGCTTTCGCGGTGCAAAGATGCAAAAAACCGACTTGAATTTAAATATAAAATTCCTGTAATTATAAGGGGTGCCATCATCAGCCTTTCAAATGGCAGAGAAAGATCATACCGTGTCTAAAATAAAATAGAACGTTGAACCCACACCTTCAGCACTTTCCACTTCAATTTTACTGTTGTGATAGCTTAATATTTCCGAAACCAGGTATAAACCGATCCCAAAGCCGGATATGGTTTTTAATTTTTCGTTTTTTACACGGTAGAAGCGTTCAAACAATCTTTTTTGATCTTCGGCACTTATACCTACTCCTTCATCGCGGACATATATCTTTGCTTTTTTGCCGGGAAGCAGCTGGCACCCAACAAGAATGTGGCCGCCCTTTGGCGAATATTTTATGGCGTTACTTACCAGGTTGGTTAATACCTGGCCGATTTTTTCCCTGTCGGCATTAAGTTTTACATCCGGGCAATCCCTTAGTTCAATCGTGTGCATAGACGTTAAAATTTGCGCGTCGCTCACTACCTCGTCAGCCAGGCCGTGCAGTTTAAATATCTCTTTATGCAGGGGTACCTTACCATCTTCAAGCTTTGCCATGGTAAGGAAATCCTGTATCATTAGGGTCATCTTTTTTGCCTGTATATCGGCCCTTGTAAGCGCATTGATACTAAAACTATCACCATTTTGCTTTGCCTTTTGCAGCATTACCTGGATATAGGATTTCATTGAAGTTAGCGGCGTCTTCAGTTCGTGGCTTACTATGGCTATAAAATCGTTCTTCCGGGTCTCTTCCTGTTTCTTGTCAGTGATGTCCCTGGCGATCTTTGATACCCCGATAACGTTTCCCTGCGTATCCTTTACAGGCGAAATCGTTAATGATACATCCAGCAATTTGCCGTCTTTGGTAACCCGCTTGGTCTCAAAGTGCTCAACCCGCTCGCCCTTTTTTAAGCGCGCAATAATTTGGGGCTCTTCTTCACGCCGGTCCTCGGGTATTAGTTTAAGGATCGATTCACCGATCATTTCATCGGCCGTATAGCCAAAAGTTCGCTGCGCCGATTCGTTCCAGCTGGTAATAATACTGTCGAATGTTTTGCTGATGATCGCGTCGTCGGATGACTCAACTATGGCAGCTAGTTTGGCGCTTTTTTCCTGGGCCTGCTTAAAATCGGTAATATCCAGGGCGATGATCACGCCGGCCTCAACCTCGTTATTATCGTTTTTTAACGGTACAAAATGTACCATATAATCTTCACCCGTTTCTGATTTCCTTTCAACAGAATACTTTTCGCCTGCCAATACCCGGTCATATAAATGTTTGGTGGCCTCATACCGCTCCGGGGATATGTCGCGGGGATGTTTTCCTTCATAATCTTTTCGGTTATAACCCATCTTCTCCATCAGGTCACCCTCAATGGTTATATACCGGTGGTTTTTGTCTATGACAAGGATTAAAGAATTTGGGATGCTTAGTGCGATGGACTTGAAAAGCTTTTCGCTGCGGGTAATTTTTTCAAGGGCCAGTTTATTCTCGGTAATATCTAAAACAGTTCCCATGAACGATTCGGCTTGCATATGGATATTCAGATACACTTTTCCCTGTGCTCTTATCCATCGTACACTGCCATCGTCAAACCGGGTAATGCGATAGGTGATATCGTAGCGGTTGTTCCCTTTTGGATCCATCGCTTTTTGTATCTCCTTTTGAACAAAATCGCGGTCGCCGGCATAAATATGTTCGGTAAAAGCCTCGAAAGTGACTTCAGCGTTTATAGGAAGTCCATATATTTTTTTGCACTCTGCTGACCAGTTGAGCTTGCCTGTTAAGGGATAATATTCCCAGGTACCTAACTGAGTGGCATCAATGGCCATTCGCAGCCGCGTCTCCATTTGCTCCAGTTCCTTCTCCCTGTTTTCATGTTGAGAAATCCTTTCGTTTAATTCCCGGATGTTTTCCATTTTAATAGTACCAGCTTTTATAAATACCTGATTTTCCCAGAATCAGTTTCAATTGAAGCATTTAAATGATCTCTAAGCTAAAAAGATTATTGAAGATTCCTTCAACAATTCATTATTTACAAGTGCAATCCGGTCAAATTGTTTGAACTTTATTGTAATTTACTTGTGATTATTGCACCTTTAAAGCATTTGTAACCAGGTAGTAATTAACCCTTGGGATACTCAATTATAAAATAATTACTTTTATCGAAAATATTTCGCATTGGAGCAACTATTCACGTATGTAAGTCGTTTAATAACACATTAGTATCTTAATTAATGGTATACGAAAAAGAATTAATACAGGCAGTAGGGGAAACGATACTAAGTTATCATACAATAATTGATAAAAACGGGAAATATAAATTTTTTGGTCATGCCATACGGAATTTGTCGGGATACGACCTGGATGACCTGCAAGAGACAAGTGTTAAGGATTATATTCATACAGATGATGTTTCAACCGTTTTTAACCAATTAAGTAACCTTGCTTTTGGCAAGACAGACATATTGCTGCCATTTCGTTTTCGCGTCAGCGACGGCAGCTACAGGTGGGTAGAATCATCGGTAACCAATATGGTTAATAACAAACAAGTAAATGGTTATCTTGTTAGTTCGAAGGATATTACCGACCTGATTGAAGGAATAAACCGGAGCAAAATAATCAACAGTTCTTATTCGAATTTTTTCGCAAAACATCCTTTCGGCGTGATCCACGTCAATATGGATGGCAGTGTTGATATGATCAATCCAAAGCTGACCGAGGACCTTGGTTATAATTTATTACATATTGCCAGCCGGCCGCTGATCGACTTTTTTTTACCAAAATTCAGGCGCAAAATATTTCATGCCTTTCACAAGGCACGGAAGCGGGGTATTTCGGAAACGTTCGATGTGCAGGTTTATACCCTGGCCGACAGACCCCTGCATGTAAACCTGACCATTATACCGGTAACCCATCAAAATGAAACGACCGAACTTTATTTAGTGGTAAAAGATATTTCGGACCGGGTTGAATTGCAGGAAAACCTGCGCAAATTATCGATCGTGGCTGATAAAACAACAAACGGCGTATTAATTTCGGACAAAGATGGAAATATCGAATGGGTGAACAATGGTTTTACTCAAATGAATGGTTACGACCTGCAGGAAGCCCGGGGTAAGGGGATAAACGACCTGCTTAAGTCAGATATTTCAATTGAGCTGAAAAAGGAGATACAAGAACAGCTTGAGAATGGGTTATCATATACAAAAGAGATGTCTTGCCAGAAAAAGGATGGCACGCTTTATTGGGTACTTGTTGAAATCACCCCGGTATTAAATAAAAATAACAAACTTGAAAGACGAATCAGTATTCATACCGATATCACAACCAGAAAGGCTGCCGAAACTGAGCTAAAGTTACTAGCCGATGATCTGCACAAGCGGAACAGAGAACTTTACCAGTTTAGTTACGTGGTTTCGCACAATTTACGTAAACCTGTTGCCAATATAATGGGCATAACCAATTTACTGGAATCGGAGAAAGACGATCCGCAAACGGTTGAAGTTTGTACCCAAAACCTCAAAACTTCGATCGAGAGCCTTGACGAAGTTATAAAAGACCTGAGCCAGATATTATCAGCAACCGATGGCTCTACCGAACTTACAACCGAAAGCATTGATCTGGATGAAATGATCAATAACATACAGGTTTCATTAAACGATATGATCAGCCAATCAGGGGCTCATATAGAAACCCGTTTTGAACTACCTGTTATCGTTTCGTATAAGGCCTACTTGTATAGTATGCTGTATAACCTGGTGAGCAATGCTATAAAGTACCGATCGGGCCAACCGCCAATAATAAAAATACTGGTAAATATAAGCGACGAGGCTATCTATATTGTGGTATCAGATAATGGCGCAGGTATTGATCTTGATAAGCATGCCGGGGATATTTTTAAACCATACCGGCGATTTAATTTTAGCACCGAGGGAAAAGGGCTTGGTTTATTTTTGGTTAAAAGCCATGTAGACGCTATGAATGGTAAAATAGACATTAAAAGCAGCCCGGGAATTGGAACCACTTTTAATATTATGCTGCCGGCAGTTAGCAATAAGCAAGTTTCGCCCGGAAAAGATTTTGCCGGGTCGGAAAAACGTGGCATACTTGTCAGCTAATAATATCCCAAAGCACTAACTATTTATAGGCAAGGTAAACCAAAAGGTGCTTCCTTTCCCTAATTCGCTTTCCACACCTATATCGCCACCATGCCGTTTAACGATTTCCGAACTTATATATAATCCCAACCCCAAACCTGAACCCTGGTAACCGGCATGATCCAATTTGTAATAACGGTCGAACAGGTGTGGCAGCTTATCCTGGGGTATGCCAGGGCCAGTGTCCTTAATGGAGATCTTGGCCATGTCATTTATTTGCTGAATGAAAAATACGATCTCGTTTGAATCGGGGGCATATTTAACCGCATTATTTACCAGGTTTACGATCACCTGCTCAATACGATGTTCGTCAGCATGCACTTGCAATTCTTTGTCGCCCGAAATATAAAAAACATGTTTGCCGGCAACACTTATCGGGTTACAGCTTGCATTCAGCATTTCGGATATCGTGAAGATGGTTTTGTTTAGTTGCAGATTACGTTGCTGCAGGCGGCCAAGGTTAAGCAGGTCATCAACCAGTGTGCTTATTCTTTGCATGCTTTTACGGGATTGCATGATCAGTTTAGGCAGCATTTCCGCAGAAGGGTTATCTTTCATCTTGTCCAGCAATTGCAATGATGCTTTCAGAGCCGTTATGGGGGTTTTTAATTCATGGCTGGCAATACTAATAAAATCATCCTTTTGTTGCTGCAGTTTTTTTAGCGCCTCTATATCTGTAGCAGTGCCTATCCAATGCGCTATTTCTCCCGCTTCGTTTAACAACGGTTCAATCCGGACCAGGTGCCATCGGTATACACCGTCTTTTCCCTTTTCCCTGATCTCAAATTCGCCCGGTTTATTACTTTGCAGGATGGCGGCATACTTGTCTAAATTGTATTGCAAGTCATCCGGGTGAATTACTTCCTGCCAGCTTGTTGTCTCGAAATCAAGTCCGGTGTAATCGTACCATCTACGGTTGTAAAAATCGACTTCGCCATTCAATGTGCTCGTCCAGGCTATTTGGGGGAGCGCATCTAAAATAGATCTGGAACGTTTTTCATTTTCTGCAAGCACTTGTGTGCGGGATGCAATGCGCGTTTCCAGTTCGTTATTAAGCTGAATCAGGCTGGCTTGTGACAGCCTGAGTTCCTCTACCGTCGATGTTAATTTTTCGTTCATCGCCACCAATTCGTCATTGACGTCTCTTAATTCCTGGTGTAACTGATCTTCTTTTTGTTTAGCGCCCTCGACCGCACGACGGGTTAATTCCCGTTCTGTTACGTTTAAAGTATTACACATTAAATATTCAACTTCATTGCCGGACGAAAGGATCGGGCTGATCTCGATCTGCCACCACGTTTGGTTAACAGTTGCTCCGTCCGCGGCCGGAGCCTCAAAGAAAAGCGTGGGTAAATTAACTACCTGATTTTCTTTTATGGCCTGCAACAAGCCGCTTTTTAGTAATTCAAACTGCTTGCTGCTGGCTTCATCCCAGGGCTTATAAACTTCGAATGCAGGTCTGCCTATTATCTGATCAGCCGACGCGTTGGTGTTTTTTTTATATTGATCGTTAACGGCAACAATCGTAAAGTCGGGCGGATTGGCCTTAATAACAGAGATAGGAGTAGTGGTTTTGTTAAATAACGATTCAAATATTTGTTCGGTTAAGGTGCTCATAAATCCGGTAGCTGACACATTAGTCGGTAAATATATCTATTGCATAGCATTGGCACAAAAATACTGCCATAGAACACAGGTGTGTTCGGCGCACACCGTTACTTCAAAAACTTTATCCCCGATAAATATAACAGTCGCCAATTAAAGATTAAATACGCGGCGATAAAAAATAAAGTTGATAATTATACTTTTAACTGAAACAATATTTTTAGTTAACTGTTTATAAGCTTGAAGAAATATTGGGGCTGATCGTTACTTTTTAAGCTTATGAGCAAGTTGAGGGTTGAATGCCCGGTTTGTGGATCGGTTTATGAATTTACGTCTCAAAGCATCGGGGATATTGACGCCGGCCATATTTCGTGCTTTGTATGCAATACCATCATATTTGAATATAACGGATGTGATGCGTGGTATCCCTTCCTGGTAAATAAAAAAGAAAACCATCTGAACCCTAAGTTAGAAACTACCGGCTTAACAACAGACCCGTTAAGCGATCCTGTAGTTTAAAAGTCGATTTGCACCTACTGTTATTTAAACGATAATATTCTGGCTTACTAAAGATGTGCATTTAGCTAAATCAGCTACACTGTAACAAATAATTTGGCAGACAATTAATTGCTAAATAATATCTATAATTGCATATCATTGTAAATCTGTTTCGTATAAATCAAAGCAAATTTGTTGTTAATTATACAGTTATAAATTAAAAAGATTATGACGATTTGCCTGTGTGTTTTTTAGCAATAAAAATATGCGAAAACGAACAAAAAAGGTGTTTAATTGTGCTTTAAATCAGTTTTTTACCTTTTTAAAAATTAAAGTGTTTTATTTACAATAAGTTAATCATACTTTTATCCGATTTTTTTTTAATAAACTTATTTATGATCATAATTGCTGACGGTGGCTCAACTAAAACAAACTGGTGCCTGGTTACCGGAGAAGGTAAAAAAGTGTACTTTAATACTGAAGGATATAACCCTTATTTTTCAAGCACGGCTTATATCATCCAATCCCTTAGGGATACCTTGCCAACCGACCTGGAGCTGGACGAGATAACAGAAGTAAACTATTACGGTGCCGGGTGCTCGACGCCGGAAATGCGCAAGATCGTTGAAGACGCGATGAAAGTGGTTTTCACCAAAGCCCAGGTTAATATCGGCCACGACCTGCTTGCCGCCGCCAGGGCCCTGCTGGGCAAAAGCGAGGGCTTTGCAGCCATATTAGGCACCGGGACCAATACCTGTCTTTATGATGGTAAAGAAGTGATTCAGAACATAGATTCAGGGGCTTATATATTAGGTGACGAGGGCAGCGGCTGTTATATCGGCAAAAAACTGTTGACGGACTATTTAAGGGGGTACATGCCCGAGGCGGTGCGTAAAAACTTTTGGGACACCTATAAGCTTACGCCTGATGATGTAAACGAACAGGTTTACACCCAGCCGCGCGCCAACCGTTTTTGTGCGAGCTTTAGCAAATTCGTATACGACAGCCCTGTAAATATTGAATACTCCAGGAATATCGTTCGGACATCATTCGAGGACTTTTTCCGCAACCTGGTAACACATTACCCCGATTATCAAAAATATACCTTTAACTGTATAGGTTCTGTTGGTTATAATTTCAGAAACGTACTGGAAGAGGTAGTTATAGAAAATGGAATGACAGTCGGTAACATTATCCGCTCGCCTATAGATAATTTAGTTAAATTCCATTTGGAACTGGCGCATTCTCATTCTTGAGTTGGCAGTATGCAGTTTTAAGTTGGCAGTTAAAGCAAACAAAAAGCGCAATAAAAAAGCTGTGGTGATTTCATCACAGCTTTTTTATTACCTCCCTAAAGAACTGTAAACTGCCCACCACAAACTGCAAACTACTTATCCAGATTCAAATCATTATGAAATATCTTCGCGTATTTGCGGCGGTCGAACTTATAGAGTTTGGCAGCGCGGTATGATACGCCTTTTTGCTTTTCGTCGAGCTCTTTTAAGAATCCGTAGCTCAGCATTTTTTTCCGGAAATTCCGTTTGTCCAGTTTCTTACTTAATACTGCCTCATAAAGTGATTGCAGCTGTGTTAAGGTAAACTTTTCGGGGAGCAGTTCAAAAGCAATAGGCTGGTAATTTAAGCGGCGGCGAATTTTATTGAAGGCCGTTTGAAATATTTCGCTATGGTCAAATGCCAGTTTAGGCAATTCGTTAACCGGGTGCCAGAAAGCTTTTCGCGCGTATTGGGTAATGGGCCGTAGGTCTTTCTGGCCGTTAATGCGTATCAATGCATAATAAGCAACCGTTATAACCCTGCCCTGGGGGTGACGATTTACCTCGCCAAAAGTATGAAACTGCTGCATGTGCATGTCGCGCAAGCCAGTCAGCTCATACAAAATACGCTCAGCCGCATCGTCGATGCTTTCGTCCTGTTCAACAATATAGCCCGGAAGGGCGAGCCAGTCTTTAAATGGCTCCTCGTTCCGTTCAATCAGCAATATTTTAAGTTCTCCGGCTTCAAAACCGAATATTACACAGTCGATTGAAAATACTGATTCAAATGTAGGTAGCTTTACTTCCAAACTTTAGTATTGTTTTAGGTTGACAAATTGGTTGTTGGGAACGTATCAAATAGTTAGTATCAAGTATCAAGATTTTTATATCGGTGCAAAACGACGATCGCTAACATTTTAATTCGTTTAGTGTCTTGCTACTTGATACTAGTTACTTGCTACTAATCCCTAACCGCTAATATAAAAAAAATTAAATTAAATTTAATGGTGTAATTTTCACACACTATCTTCGTACTTTCAAATCAGGGGTGTAAAAAATGCGTAAAATTTTAAAACTTGGCGTCCTTACTTCAGGCGGCGATGCTCCGGGCATGAACCCGTGTATCCGATCGGTAGTCAGAACGGCTATATATAATGGTTTACAGGTAGTGGGCATAAGGCGGGGTTACCAGGGGCTTATTGAGGACGATATGTACGATATGAACACCCGCTCAGTAAGTAATATCCTAGACCTTGGCGGGACTATCTTGAAAACCGCGCGCTGTTTGCCTTTTCGTACAGATGAAGGCATGGAAACAGCTTACCAGAACTTGAAAAAACGTGAAATTGACGCCATTGTAGTTATTGGCGGCGATGGCACTTTTACCGGCGCGCTGCGTTTCTCACAAAAATACCCTGATATCGCCGTTTTGGGCGTACCGGGTACTATTGATAATGATCTTTACGGGTCAACCTATACTTTGGGATTTGATACAGCTACCAATACCGTTATTGAGGCTATTGATAAAATACGCGATACGGCGGATGCGCATGACCGGTTGTTTTTTATAGAGGTAATGGGCCGCGACTCAGGAGCTATTGCTTTGCGGGCAGGCATCTCGTGCGGGGCTGAGGCAATCTTATTGCCTGAAAAGGAAACGGCTATCGAGAACCTTATTGAGAACCTGAAGGGCGGCCAGTATAATAAAAAGTCGTCGAGCATTGTAATTGTTGCCGAGGGCGATAAACATGGCGGCGCTTACGATATCGCCAAAATAGTGCAGAAAGAAGTAAAGTTTTACGATGTAAAGGTTACGATACTGGGGCACCTGCAGCGCGGGGGAAGCCCATCGGCGTTCGACAGGATATTGGGAAGCCGTTTGGGATACGCGGCGGTTAATGCTTTGATAGCCGGCGAGACGCAAAAGATGGTGGGCCTGGAGGCCAATCACATTAAAATTACCAGCCTTGAAGAAGCGCTTACGCAACACGAGTTTAAACTGGAAGAAGACCTGATGCAGATGGCAGAAATACTATCTATCTAATGATCGCAGTTGTTTACAGCGGGTCAAATAATGCCGACTGGCGGCTTGCCGACAAGGATAGAATTGTTGCCACTTTTAAAACCAGCGCAATAAACCCCTATTTTAACGACGAAAAGCACATTCTGCAACTGCTCAATAAAAACATTAACCTCATACACCATGCTGAGGAAATAAAGCGCATTTATTTTTTCGGCGCCGGCTCGTCATCTCCCGAGCTTAAAGTTATTGTATACAACGCCTTTTCTGCATTTTTTAAATTTGCAAAGGTGACGGTCGACCATGATATTACGGCGGCGGCTATTGCCTGCTGCAAAAACTCGCCGGGCATTATCAGTATATGCGGCAGCGGCTCAAACGCGGGCTGGTACGATGGTAAAAAGGTAGCCCCCAATAACTATGGCCTGGGCTATATTTTAGCTGATGAAGGATCGGGTAACTGGCTTGGCAGGCAATTGTTGAAAGCATTTATGAATGAAACGCTCCCGGCAAGCATCCATAAAAAGTTTGTTCAGCGTTACGATTTTGACCGTAAAACATTATTGGAAAAAGTGTACAGGCAAAAGCAACCGGCTATTTTTTTAAGCTCGTTTACCGAGTTTTTTATCGAGAACAAAGATGATAATTACCTGCAGGGCATCATTCGAAATGGCTTCAATAAGCTGATAAATATGTATTTATTACCCTTGCATGAACAACATCCCGAAGCTTTGTTGTATTTTGCGGGCTCGGTTGCGGCGGGGTTTCAAAGCCATTTACATGAAGCTGCGGCCAATGCAAATCTTAAAATTGCAAATATTATAAAAGAACCTATCAATAATTTATTAACGTATTATTCAAGTAAAAATTAGAAAATCATGAAAATAGGAATTAACGGTTTCGGCCGTATTGGCCGCCTGGCGTTCAGGGCAGCAATTGAAAGACCCGATATTGAAGTTGTTGGTATAAACGACCTGGTTGAGCCTGATTATATGGCTTACATGTTAAAATACGATTCAACTCATGGTCCTTTCAAAGGCACTATTGCTGTTGAAGGTGGTCACCTGGTAGTTAACGGGAAAACGATCCGCGTAACTGCTGAAAAAGACCCGGCTAACTTAAAGTGGGGCGAAATAGGAGCTGAGATCATTATTGAATCAACAGGCTTATTTTTAACCATGGAAACCGCTCAAAAACATATTGACGCAGGCGCTAAAAAAGTAGTGATGAGCGCACCGGCAAAAGATGATACCCCAACTTTTGTAATGGGTGTTAACAATAAAAAATTAACGGCTCAGCATACTATCGTATCAAACGCATCATGCACTACGAACTGCCTTGCACCGATCGCGAAAGTGTTAAACGATAACTTCGGCATCGAAGAAGGTTTAATGAGCACGGTGCATGCTGTTACAGCGACCCAGAAAACAGTTGACAGCCCATCGGCTAAAGACTGGAGAGGCGGCCGTGGCGCTTACCAGAATATTATCCCATCGTCAACAGGCGCTGCAAAAGCGGTTACGCTGGTTATACCCGAACTTAAAGGCAAATTAACAGGTATGTCGTTCCGAGTGCCCGTAGCCGACGTTTCTGTGGTTGACTTAACTGTTCGTTTGAAAAAGGGAGCAAGTTACGAGGTGATTAAAAAAGCCATGAAGGACGCTTCTGAAGGCGAGTTAAAAGGTATTTTGGGATATACTGAAGATGACGTGGTATCTGAAGACTTTAAAGGCGACGCACGTACGTCTATATTCGACGCCAAAGCAGGGATCGCGTTAAACGATAACTTTGTAAAGGTGGTATCATGGTACGATAATGAGTGGGGATATTCCAACAAATTGATCGACCTGGTTCAGGAATTAGGAAAGGTTAAATAATTCATCCCTTTTTGAAATAGACTAAAGCCTCCCGGAAATGGGGGGCTTTTTTATTGCCGGAAAATTTCAACCCTAAAGGAGCTGAGAATAAATTACTTTCATTAGATTTAATGGGTTGATAATTTATCGACCCGTCAACTCTGCTTAATGGCCTGGTATGAAATTTAAACTCCTCTTTTGTTTAGCAATAGCAGCTTTTGTAAGCTATTCGTCCTATGCACAGGAGAATGGCATGGCTGCGAAAATTGACCGGCACGCTTATGATCCGTCTACATTGTTATGGTATAACAGCCATGATAATAATTGGAACAACGCTTTACCAATTGGTAACGGCAGGCTCGGGGGGATGGTTTTTGGCGGCACATCAGTTGAAAGGATACAGTTGAATGAGGATACCTATTGGACCGGCGGCCCGTACTCATCGGTTGTAAAAGGCGGGTATAAATATCTTCCTGAAGTGCGCGGCCTGGTTTTTAAAGGCCAATTTAAAGAAGCACAAGCATTATTTGGCCGAAAATTGATGGGCTACCCGATTGAACAGCAAAAATACCAGTCGTTAGCCAACCTAATGCTGTTTTTCAAAAACCCGGACAAGGTAACAAATTATAAACGTTGGCTGGACCTTGAAACAGGCATTACGGGCGTTGGGTTTACAACTAACGGAGTCACCTATAATAGGGAGGTTTTTGCTTCGGCCCCCGACAATGTCATCGTTGTCAGGTTAACGGCTGATCGCCCCGGCAGTATTTCGTTTACCGCAAGCTTGCGCGGCGTGCGCAACCAGGATCATTCAAATTATGGTACAGATTATTTCAAAATGAATGCCATGGGCGGCAATCAACTCGTATTAACCGGTAAATCTGCTGATTACCTGGGTGTTGCCGGTAAATTAAGATATGAAGCCCGGATCAAAGCCGTTCCGGAAGGCGGGGTCATGAGAACAGATGGAGCGGACCTCATTATAGAAAACGCCGATGCTGTTACACTTTATTTTGTCGCTGCCACCAATTTTATAAACTATAAAGATGTAAGCGCGGATGAACATCAACGGATAAATAATTATTTAAATGTCATACAGAATAAGAGTTATGACGATATCAGGGCAGATCATATAGCCGATCATAAAAAGTTGTTCGCAAGAGTGTCCCTGAATTTGCCTGAAACGGAGAACGCATGGTTACCGACGGATCAGCGCAAAGCGAATAACTTAACCAAACCCGACCCGCAGCTGGCCGCGCTGGCTTACCAGTTTGGCCGGTATGTGTTGATAGCTTCCTCGCGCCCGGGCGCACAGCCTGCAAATCTGCAGGGGATATGGAACAATGATATGAACCCTGCCTGGGATGCTAAATACACTACCAACATTAACACGCAAATGAACTACTGGCCAGTGGAATCGGCGAACCTTGCGGAATGTGCAGAACCATTTATCCATTTGGTTAAGGATGTAACAGATCAAGGCGCATTGGTGGCTAAGGAGAATTATAATTGCCGTGGCTGGGTGCTGCACCAAAATACCGACCTCTGGCGGGTGGCGGCCCCAATGGATGGACCAACCTGGGGTACTTTTACTACGGCAGGTGCATGGATGTGCGACGAGCTTTGGGATCACTATCAATATACCGGGGATAAAAAGTATCTCGAAGATATTTACCCGGTAATTAAGGGTTCTGTAGGTTTTTTTATGGATTTTTTAGTTCCGGACCTTCAAAACAAATGGTTGGTTACCAACCCGTCGAGTTCGCCTGAAAACTTTACAGGGAACCAGGGAAACGGGCCATATTTTGATGAAACCACCGGCAGCATGCTGCCCGGTACAACTATTTGCGCCGGTTCATCGATTGATATGGAAATATTAACAAACCTGTTTAATAATTACATACAAGCCGCCTCAATTCTTGGTAAGGACACCGGTTACGCCCGCAGGGTGCTACTTGCCAAAAACCGCCTGAGGCCGCCGTTAGTAGGGAAAAAGGGCGCGCTACAGGAATGGACCGAGGACTGGGACCAGCTTGAAAAGCAACACAGGCATGCCTCACCTTTGTACGGGCTGTATCCGGGCAACGTATTTTCAATAAAAAATACACCTGCGTTGGTCGACCCGATAAAAACGTTACTGATTCAACGGGGCGATAATACCAGCATGGGCTGGTCGAAGGTGTGGAAAGTAGCCTTATGGGCGAGGTTGAGAGACGGAAACAGAGCATATGGGATATTAGCCAGCTATTTAAAAGAGGCCTGGCCGCAATTTTTTGCCAAGGGCGGCGCAACGATTATGCAGGTAGATGCTACCCTTGGTACAACGGCTGCTATTAGCGAAATGCTGGTACAATCAAATAACGGTGTAATTGACTTGTTGCCTGCCCTGCCAGGTGAATGGGCACGGGGCGAGTTTAAAGGCGTATGCACAACCGGCGCTTTTGAACTGGATATGAAATGGGATAAAGGGAAAGTGACTGCGGTAAAAATATTATCTAAACAAGGGCAGCTATGCCATGTATCAATGGGTACAGCAGTGAATGTAATGCAGAATGGCAAAAGGATTAGCGTAAAAGAACTCGAAGACGGATCGATTCAGTTTTCCACGGTTAAGGGCGATATTTATATGGTCACCACTTTCGAAAAAACCAGGTAATAACTACATCAGCTCTTTATCTTTTTTTTCGTGATAAGTTTTGTAAGCGAGGTAAAAGAAAAATAACGAAACAATAACATCCACTGTTATCCGGCCGCTACTCAGGTCGGGGTAGGTAGTTATGAACTTATAGATAGCGAGTGCCAATGCCAGCGTACCGGCGATCAAATAAAGCGTAAGGTATTTGGGGTTCATAATTGCAGATTTTAAAGAAATAATTACAGCTATACCTGCAAGTTTACACTCTTTAGTTTGTTATTTCAAAAACCGCGTGATTATTCCTCACTGTACGCCCCTGTCGAATGCACGTACTTTTTTTTCATCATTTTCAGCCGGGTAAGGCTTTCTGGTTAAAAAGAATAAGATCATAACCGGCGCACTAACGAACAATATGCCAGAGGGACTGGAAGTGGTGATAATGTAATTGGTTGCGAATACTAATCCAACAAGACCTATAAACAGGTATACCAATCGAATTGCTGTGCTCATAAGGTTTAAATAATAGTTTAAATTAATTAATCTACTATTTATACGGTTTGAATGCAAAAAGGTTATATCCAGCTTACTATGCCTCAATTACAGGTATTATCATTTTAACTCATACTTAGGAGGAATGTCCATCATCTTTCTGAATACAGCAGCGCCAAGGGGTGGTATACTTATGCTGATGGAATTTTCCCTGCCATGCCAGTTAACATTTTCAGAATTTACCGGTTCGGTATTTTCAACGCCGCTGCCCCAGAATTTTTTGGCATCTGAATTAAATATTTCAGCCCATTTTCCTCTTGAAGGAACGCCAATGCGATATCCATGATGGGTGATAGGTGTAAGATTTAAAACGATCAACAGGTCGTTCGAGGTTTCATATCCTTTACGAACATAAGCCAATATGGAATCATTTGCATTACCGCCATCGATCCATTCAAAGCCGCTGCCGTCGAAAGCCTTCTCGTACAAAGCAGGCTGTTCGCGATACAGATGGTTTAATGCTTTTACGGTTTCTTTTATGCCCTGGTGGTTGGGGTATTCAAGCAAATGCCAGTCCAGCGAATTTTGAAAATTCCATTCATCGCCCTGTGCAAACTCGTCGCCCATAAAAAGCAGCTTGGTGCCCGGGTGGGTAAACATGTAGCTATACAGTACCCGTAAGTTGGCGAATTGCTGCCACTCGTCGCCCGGCATTTTGCGCAGCATCGAGCCTTTGCCATACACCACCTCGTCATGCGAAAAAGGGAGCATAAAGTTTTCGGTAAAGGCGTATATCAGGCTAAACGTTATCTCGTCGTGGTGATATTTGCGGTATAACGGATCGGTTGAGAAATACTTTATCGTATCGTGCATCCAACCCATCATCCATTTCATACCAAAACCAAGACCGCCTGTATATACCGGGCGGCTGACGCCTGTAAACGCAGTTGATTCTTCGGCGATGGTTTGTGTATCGGGGAAGTAGCTGTAAACTGCTTCGTTAAATTCCTTTAAAAATGATATAGCTTCGAGGTTTTCATTGCCGCCGTAGATATTAGCTTCCCATTCGCCGTGGTTGCGCGAATAATCAAGGTAAAGCATGGACGCCACCGCATCTACGCGCAACCCGTCGGCATGATAACGGTCGAGCCAAAATATGGCGTTGCTGATCAAAAACGCGCGGACCTCGTTTCGGCCGTAGTTGAAAATATATGATTTCCAATCGGGGTGAAACCCTTTACGGACATCGGCATGTTCGTATAAATGTGTGCCGTCAAATTTGTACAAGGCATGAATATCTCCGGGGAAGTGGGAGGGAACCCAATCCAGTATAACCCCGATGCCGGCCTGGTGAAGCTTTTCAACCAGGTACATCAGTTGCTGGGGTGTGCCATATCTTGACGCTGCCGCAAAGAAACCTGTTATCTGGTATCCCCAGCTCGGGTAAAAAGGATGCTCCATAATGGGCATCAGCTCCACGTGCGTAAAGCCCATTTCCTGTATATATGGCACCAGTTTATCAGCCAGCTGGTCATAGGTTAAGAATTCGTCGGGGCTCTCCAAGCTGCGCGCCCATGAGCCTGCATGCATTTCGTAAACAGAATAGGGCTTATCGAGGGCGTTGTGCTTATAACGGTTGGCCATCCAATCCGCATCCTTCCACTCATAGAAGGTATCGGCAACAATGGATGCGGTAAGTGGCGCTACTTCCCAGCGAAGAGCAAAAGGGTCGCTCTTTTCAAGGTCTTCGCCGGTTGATGATTTGATGTAATATTTATAGGTTTCGCCGTTGCCCACGTTGGATATAAAGCCTTCCCATATCCCTGAGCCATCCCACCTTACGTACAGCGGGTGCGAGCCGCGGTTCCAGCCATTGAAATTGGCAATAACCGAAACATGTTGTGCGTTCGGCGCCCAAACGGCAAAGTAAGTTCCGACCACGCCGTTATATTCAACCACATGCGAACCTAACTTTTCATACAGTTTATAATGCTTGCCCGACTGGAACAGCGAAATATCAAAATCGGTAAACCGGCTGTAAGGTTCAACAGCCTTTAAACCGGATGTAACCGGTTCCGCTTTTTTAGGTTTAACAACTTTGGTTTTCGGTAACGCTGTCTCTTTTACCGGTTTTGGTGTTGCTGTTTTTTTTGCCGCGGATGGTTTAGCCTTAGGCGATCCGGTATCAGTTTGTTCGGTATTTTTTGCCATTGTAGCGATAGCCGTGAGGCTGTTGGGTTAATTGGTGTTGCCGCAGCAAATTTGGTTCGTAATCAAATATACCGATTTGTTAGAGATTAGCGATCAGAGGTTAGAGATTAGTCCAAAAGTCCGGAAAGTCGAAAGAAAAAAAGTAACCTAACTAACCAATCTCTAATCTCCAATCTCTAATCTCATCTTATAACCCTACTTCATTACCTCAAGGTGCTTAAAGTTCTTGCTGAACTTAAATTCCAGGCAGTTATTTTCGTCGATACTGAAATAAGGCACATCCCTGCCGTCGGCAATGATCTTTGAAGGCACAAAAGGTAAACCGATTATGTTGAAATGATAACTCTCATAACGCGGTGTGTACAGGCCTTCCATCGTTTGCTCTACGGTTAGCACAGACGATTTACCATTCACCACAAATTTCTTCTCGAGGTAAATATCCTGTTCGTATGCAAACGTTTCGCCGTAATCCTCGAAATAGAAGGAGTTAACCTCGTAATCGCTGTAATAGATATTCAGTATAACTTCTTCAATTTCCTTTTCGCCTACATACTGCATCACCGGGTATTCGGGAATAACCGACCCGGCTTTGATAAACATCGGGATCGTTTCCAATGGGGTTGGCACAACAACCTCCTGGCCGCCGTCAACCATCTGCAATGTCCAATAATTATACCAGCGGCCTTTAGGCAGGTAAACGATCCTGCTGGTTTGGCCGGGTTCAAGAACGGGGCATATCAGTATTTTATCACCGTAGGTGAACTCATCCTGGCGGAAATGATTGCTTATTTCGTCCTGCTCCTGCATCACCATCGGCCTTAATATCGGGAAGCCGTAGCGGTGATGTTCCCAAAAAGCTGAATACAGATAAGGCAATAAGCGATAACGTAATTCAATGAATTTGCGGTTGATGGCTGTAAACGGTTCGCCAAAGCTCCATGGCTCACGTTCCTTGGTATCGCCGGCTGAATGCGCGCGCATAAAAGGCGAAAACGTGCCCATTTGTATCCAGCGGGTAAACAATTCGCCATCAGGTTCGCCGCTGAAACCGCCAATATCGGTGCCGCAGAAAGAAATTCCGGATACCGACAAACGCTGGCATTGGATATTACCCATTTTCAAATGCTCCCACGATGCAACGTTATCGCCTGTCCAAACAGAAGAGAAGCGCTGTACACCGGAATAACCCGCCCTTGTGATAGTGAAGGGGCGCTTGTTCTTCATTATTTTACGCAGCCCCTCGTAGGTGGCGCGTACCATTTGCATACCATAAATATTATGCGCCTTGCGATGCGAACCGCGAAAGCCGTCATATTGGTGCCTTACATCATCGGGGAAGGTACCGGCGCCAAATACGGCAGGCTCGTTCATGTCGTTCCACACACCGGCAACGCCCATCTGCACCAGCTCATCAAATAAGCCGCCCCACCAGGTGCGTACATCGGGGTTGGTAAAGTCGGGGAATTGGCAGCGGCCCGGCCATACGTGGCCCTCCATAAAGTAATCGTCGCAACGGCGGCAGAAATACCGGTTTTCTTTACCTTCTTTAAACACCGCGTAGTTGTCGTCAACCCTTATCCCGGGGTCGATGATCACTACTGTTTTAAAGCCATCAGCCGCCAATTCCTTAATCATCTTTTTAGGGTCGGGGAAATACTTGCGGTTCCAGGTAAAGCAACGGTATCCGTCCATATAGTCAATGTCGAGATAGATACCATCGCATGGAATTTTATTCTCGCGGAAGCCTTTGGTAATCTTTTTTACCTTGGCTTCCGGATAGTAGCTCCACCGGCATTGGTGGTACCCCAACGCCCAAAGGGGGGGCATAGGGTGGGTGCCGGTTAAAATATGATAGCTTTTTACCACGTCCATCATGTGCGGGCCGTGGATATAATAATATTGCAGTTCGCCGCCGTCAGCCCAAAAACTTGTTTTGGCAGGATCCTCGGCGCCGAAATCAAAATTAGCCTTAAAGGTATTGTCAAAGAAAATGCCGTGCGCGATACCATCGTTCACGCTGATATAAAACGGAATACTGCGGTAAAGGGGATCCTGGTTCCAGGCAAACGAGTAGGCGTCAGTATTCCAATTCTTCAGCCTTTTTCCGCGAAGGTTAAACTCCGTTGGTTTATCGCCGAGCCCAAAAAAGCTCTCTTCCGGCTGGCAGGTTTTTGTACAGTACACATAATAACCGCCGAATTTTATATTCTCTTCCCAATGCATTGGTACCGCATCGGTACTGGTAACATGGCCCTGTGCATCGGAAAAGGATATAAAGAAGTCTTCTTTACGGATATGGCAGTTTACAACGCTTGTAGATACCCTGAATTCCGTCTCATCTTCGTGTAAAGCAAAAACCGCGGCTTTTTGCTCCAGCTTTGGTACGGCATATGAAAATTCTTCTAAAAAAACACTGTGCGGCGCTAAACGTACACGTATTACTTCATCGGTGGCTACAACTACCTCAACTTTGGCGTCGCCATCTGTAAAAAAGAATTTATTGCCTGATTGATCGGCATGGTTAGGTACGCCGAGGTATTTTTTGATGATCGGTTTTATGCCTTCAGCCGGGTTATTGAGGTGGTGAAATTCTTCCTCCTCTTCAATTAATTTGTTGGCTAAAAGCTCCTGGTTTAGTATATTTTCTTCCATTAAAAATTATTCGGTGCTGCAAATATGTGCATTGTGCATGTTTTACGCAATATACAATATATATGTAAACGCATAAGCCCGCCACTATGATATGGGTTAGCTTAGTGAATTGACATTTTTTTCGGGAAATAGTTTTAAGTTTTAAAAATTAGGCACTTAAAGCATTAAACGGTACTAAGAAGTCGTTTAAAAATGATTTTTACTGGATGTAGAGACGCCCCGAACCATCCGGGCGTCTCTACACCGAACCTGTCTGCAAAAAATAACCTGCTGTTAAAACGACATCTTTAACATTCTAAGCATTGTCGATTATCTGGATCTTTTTGCCGTCCTGCACAAATAACACTGATATTGCCGCCAAAAACATAAACACGCCGGCCACTACCAGCCCGTAAATGGCCTGGCTGTTAAACAGGTACTTCACGATCAAACTGCCGGTAAGGCTGTTAACGATTTGCGGGAAGGTGATAAAAAAGTTAAACAGGCCCATATACACGCCAATTTTTTTGGCCGGTATCGAGCTGGACAAAATGGCGTAAGGCATAGCTAAGATACTTCCCCACGCTAAACCAACACCAACCATAGACAGCAGCAGCAGGTAATGATTTTGGATAAAAAATATCGAAATCAAACCTATCCCGCCCATGGTTAATGAAAAAGCATGTGTACGCTTGCGGTTGATCTTTTTAACGATGGACGGGAGTGTTAACGCGTATATAGCCGAAACAATATTATAAACGCCAAACATGATCCCAACCCAATCGCGGGCAGCAGAAAACTGGGGCGACGAGGTATCATTTGCCGGAACATTGTAAACATGGGCCGCCACTGCCGATGTGGTAAAAACCCACATAGAAAAAAGCGCGAACCAGGAAAAAAACTGCACAACACCTAGTTGCCGCATCGTTTTGGGCATGTGTACCAGGTCGTAGAAGAACTCGGACATGCCACTTTTTTTAGGCATTTCTTTTTCGGGCGCATGAAATTTGGCATATTCTTCGGGCGGATATTCTTTTGTTTTTATCACAGTCCATAAAATACAGCCGATCAATATGACACCGCCGGCATAAAAAGAGTATAACAGGTTATCCGGGACGAGGCCCTTTGGCGCCGTATTGGATACATGAAACCAATTGGATAAAACCGATGGCAAAAATGATCCCATGATCGCGCCTACGCCGATCAGGCAGGTTTGCAGGGAAAAACCGGTATTGTGCTGGCTATCGGGCAAATTATCAGCAACCAATGCCCTGAAAGGCTCCATAGCCACATTGAACGATGCGTCCATCAGCATCAGCATGCCTGCGCCTACTATTATTGGCGGTATCAGGAAGGCAAGCCCGGAAGAATTAGGTAGGAAACAAAGTGCAACGCCTGATAAAATGGCGCCGGTTAAAAAATAAGGCCTTCTGCGGCCGAGCCGGTTCCAGGTACGGTCGCTGTAGTAACCGATAATCGGCTGGATGATCATCCCGGTAAGGGGCGCTGCCAGCCAGAACCATGACAGGTTATCGACTTTGGCGCCAAAGGTTAGCAGTATGCTGCTTGCATAACCCGTTTGTAATGCAAAGCCAAACTGGATACCCAAAAAGCCGAAGCTCATATTCCAGATTTGCCAAAAACTCATCCTTGGTTTTTGTAGAACACCTTTTGTCGCCATTATTTAGTAATTAGGTTTATTGGTCATTAGTCATTAGTCATTGGTCATTGGGCGGGTACTAAAATTGGAGTAGCACACCGCTTGACGCAGGAAGCGAAATATTTACGCCACTACTTATATCGTCTGTATTGTATTTATTGTTTGTCAACAGGTCAGTAAATTGCTGTTTGCCGGTGATGTTTAACTGTTTTAACAGATCATCCGGCAGTTTTACCTGTATGGTTTGTGGGCTGCGGCTGAAATTGGTTACGACTAATATACGTTGTTTATCGGTATAACGAAGATAGATGTACAAACGCTGGTTAAAACCGGGCTGGTGTTCGTTGGCCATCATCAGCTCATAAAATTTACCCGACCGCAATGCTTCGTTATCATGAACGGCGTTTAACAATGTGCTGTAAAAACCGTGCAGTTTTTTTTGATCGCCGGATAATCCACCGCCGTCGAACTTTTCGTTATTCAGCCATTTTTGGTGTTCGGGAACACCCCAGTAGTCAAAAATAGATGTACGGCCATCGTCGCCGCCAAAACCTTCCACGCCGACGCCAGGTTCGCCAACTTCTTGTCCAAAATATACCATTACCGGGCCGGTGTTTAACGTGGCTGTTACGATCATCCCGGGCACGGCAAGCCAGGGGTTGCCGGCAAAGTAAGAGGAGGCAATACGCTGTTCATCGTGGTTCTCCATAAACCGCAGCATGTGGGCGTCGATGCCGCTGCAGTCGTGGTTCCAAACCCGGTTGATATCCCAGGTGGTGGCATTGGGCTCATCGCGGGTAAGGCGTTTGATGCCGTCATAAAGGCCTACCTTATCGTACAGGTAATCGAATTTTCCGTTAATGATATAGCTATTGTATAAGGCGGTATTATAGGCTTCGCCTATGAAAATTAATTGCGAGTGTCCGGCTTTTAATTTAGGGATCACCCATGCCCAAAACTCCATAGGCACCATCTCAACCATATCGCACCTGAAAGCGTCGACGCCCTTTGCACTCCAGAAATGCAAAATATCGTACATCTTGTTCCATAGCGGGGGAACCGGGTCAAAATAAGTTTTTCGTCCATGCAGGTAATCGACTCCATAATTTAACTTTATGGTTTCGAACCAATCATTTATCGAAGGCGTGGCGCTGAATACATCGTTTCCTGTCGCCTTAGCGGGATTTTCATCAAAGCCATGGTTTTTAAGCGGACTTTTAAAATTATCGCCACCGGCGTTATATCCTGCCGGAACGACAAAAGCCTGGCCGGGTATGTAGTAAAAATCATTTTTGGGATCAAATCCCCTGGTTTTATCATCGTCCTGCCCAAAATCACGTACGCCGGCGGGTTTGACATCCGAAGTATAGGTGCGCGCTACATGGTTGGGTACAAGATCCATAATTACCTTAAGCCCATTGGCATGGGTGCGGTCGATCAGCGCCTGGTATTCGGCCATGCGGTTTTTTACATCTACCGCGAGGTCGGGGTCAACATCATAATAATCTTTGATGGCGTATGGCGAACCTGCCCTGCCCTTTACCACGTCCGGATCATCCGGCCTGATGCCATATTGGGAGTAATCCGTCATGGTGGCATGCTCAAGCACGCCGGTAAACCACACATGGGTAAAGCCCATTTTTTTGATCTCGTGCAGGGCTTTATCATTAATATCGTTGAACTTACCAACTCCGTTTTCTTCAATGGAGCCGTAAGTTTTATTGAGCGTTTTGGTGTTACCGAATAACCGGGGCAATAATTGGTATATGATTAACTTGTGATCCGGTTGCGATTGTTCCATTCGTTTGCTTACTCGTTTTTTTATTGATTGTGAAAATGAAGTAAATGCGATTATCGATAATAAGAGCGCACCGGCAATAAATTTAAATCTTCTCATAACAGTTTTGATCCAACTTGTCATTGCGAGCGTAGCGGGGCAATCGCGAACTATGCATGACGGTCACGCACGACGACGAGGTTGCCGCGCTACGCTCGCAATGACATAGCGATTTATATGTCATTTCTCCTTCAAAATTTACTATCCGCAATGACGGCTTTATTTATTTGTTAGTCTGTTACGCTTCAACCAATAATTCGTCATTGGCTTTTACCAATTGCTGCTTGCCATATACCAAAACAGTTGTTTCGCTGCCAGATAGATTTTTTATCTGCACGCCATCCCGCCCTACCTTAATATTCAGCAGTGCGCCGCGGAAACCGATGTGGAACGAGAACGATTGCCATTTTTCGGGCAGGAAAGGCTGGAAGGAAAGCTTGCCATCGCGTACGCGCATGCCGCCAAAACCTTCAACCACCGCCATCCATGTGCCGGCCATCGAGGTGATATGGCAACCATCTTCTGTATCATTATTGTAATCGTCGAGATCAAGTCGTGCCGTACGCAGGTAAAACTCATAAGCACGCGCCTCGTCACCCAGCTTAGCCGCTAAAATGGAGTGCACGCAGGGCGATAGGGAAGATTCGTGTACGGTACGCGGCTCGTAAAAATCAAAGTTTCGGCGTATGGTGTCCAAATCGTACTGGTCTTCAAAAAAGTAAATGCCCTGCAGTACATCGGCCTGTTTGATATAACATGAGCGCAATATCCTGTCCCAACTCCATTTCTGGTTAATGGGGCGTTCGGATGCCGGCAGATCTTTAACGAGGATTTGTTCTTTATCCAGGTAGCCGTCCTGCTGCAAAAATACCTGCAGCTTTTCGTCATAAGGGAGGTACATCTTCTCAATAATGTCCCTGTACCTGGCGGTTTCCGCAGCTTCATTGAAACCGATCTTATTTACAAGCGAATTGTATTTTTCCGGATTAGCTGCCTTAACCTGTTCGGCAACATCCATAGCGTACTGCATGCACCAGGTAGCTAACTTACTGGTATACCAGTTATTGTTTATGTTGTTTTCGTACTCATTTGGCCCCGTTACGCCCAGCATTACGTATTGCTGTTTATCATCCGACCAGTTAACACGCTGCGACCAGAAACGGGCTATGGCAATCAATACCTCTAAACCGTAATCCGCCAGGTAGGCCTCATCCGCTGTATAGCGCACGTAATTGAATATGGCATAAGCTATTGCGCCGTTGCGGTGTATCTCTTCAAAGGTTATTTCCCATTCGTTGTGACATTCAGCGCCGTCCATCGTCACCATAGGGTAAAGAGCGGCGCCGTTTTTAAAGCCCAGCAGCTTTGCATTGTCAATCGCTTTGCCGAGTTGCTTATAGCGGTATAGCAGGAGATTGCGCGTTACTTTTTGATCGGCTGTTGACAGGTAAAAAGGCACGCAATAAGCTTCGGTATCCCAATAGGTTGAACCGCCGTATTTTTCGCCGGTAAAGCCTTTGGGGCCTATGTTCAAACGGTCATCCTCGCCGGTATAGGTTTGGTTGAGCTGGAAAATATTAAACCTGATGGCCTGCTGCGCAGAAGCGTCACCTTCGATGATAATATCGTTATGTTTCCATTTTTCGGCCCACGCTGCTGCCTGTTCGGCCAGCATTTCGTCGAACCCTTTACCGCTAATGCGGGATAGTGTGTTTTTTAAATTGCTTGCCAGTTCGGCGGGGCTATAGTTTTGCGATGAAAGGTTAGCGGCATATTTTAATATGGTTGTGCGTTGTCCCTTTGAAGCCTGTAAGTTGATTTTTGCGGCTATATATTTTTCCTTCTCAACCGGTTCAGTTTTCAGATCGACTTGCCGTCCGTCCTGTATTATCCTGAACTCCATGCCGGTTGCCACCTCGAAACTGGTTTTTTTGGTGCGCATTTGCAGGTAACCGCCGGTTTCCCAGGTTTCCTTTTTTACTTCGTCCCAAAATTTTTCGTCGTAGTTTGAATCCTTGTTAACTACGTCACCGTCGATAAAGGGTGTAATAGTTAATGTGCCGCTAAAGTTTAAAGGAGTAATTGTGTATTTAATCGCACCGGATTCATCGTCGGCCATACTGCAAAAACGGATTGCTTCGACTTCAATTTCCTTCCCTGCGCCTATTTTAGCCCTAAAATTCCGTTTCAGGTAGCCTTCCTTCATATTCAGCTCACGCCTGAAACTGAACACTTCACATTTTGCGAGATCGAGCTGTTTGCCGTCAATGCTTATGTCTATACCTATCCAGTTTGCCGCATTCAATACCTTGGCAAAATATTCAGGGTAGCCGTTCTTCCACCAGCCAACACGTGTTTTGTCGGGATAATAAACGCCGGCAATATAATTCCCCTGCAATGTATCGCCACTGTATGCTTCCTCGAAATTTGCCCGCTGGCCCATCCGGCCATTACCCAGGCTGAATATACTTTCGGATATTTTATTGTGACGGGGATCAAAGCCCTGTTCTATTATTTTCCACTCATCAACTTCGATGTAGTCCTTCATTCTTTATACTATTTGTCATTGCGAGCGATAGCGAAGCAATCTCGTCGCAAGTTTACACTTTCCACACTTGCATTTCTACGCGTTTGCTTCGTCGTTCCTCCTCGCAATGACATGTTTTTTATATTTATAATTTGTTCAATCTTTCCAAGCTCATTTCATTCAACCCGCTCACAACCAAATCGGCCTCCTTAAGCACTTTTGGTGAGCCGATTCCCACCACTTTCATCCCGCCATTTATTGCGGCTTCAACACCTGCTATGGCGTCCTCGAAAACCACGCATTCCGACGGCGAAACATGCAATGCCTCGGCCCCTTTTAAAAATACTTCGGGATCGGGCTTGGCGTTTGTTACCTTGTTGCCATCAATTATCGCGTCGAATAGGTTTGTTAAATTAATGTGGTCTAATATAGTCATTGAGTTTTTACTTGCCGAACCTAATGCGGTTTTTATTCCCGCTGCCCTGCAAGCTTCCAAAAACTCCTTCGCCCCCGGCAGGATCTCGGCCGGCGTCATGTGGTTGATCATCTCGACATACCAATCATTTTTGCGCGTGGCCAGTTCCTCTTTTTCGGCTTCGGTTTTTGTGACTCCGCCCCATTCCAAGATCAATTCGAGCGACCGCACCCGGCTAACGCCCTTTAGCTTTTCGTTGTTTTCTTCTGTAAAATCAAACCCCAATTCGTTGGCTAAACGTTTCCATGCCTTGTAGTGATAAACCGCCGTGTCAACAATTACGCCATCCAAATCAAAAATACAAGCGTTATATTTAGTCATGCTGAAAATAGTGATTAGAGATGAGTTAATTAGAGATCAATATATTATTTAATTAACCAATTCTAAAACTAAAGTTGATTTAGCAGGGATGGTTAGTTTCGACAGATCAACAGTCTCATCAGTAATTACATTTTTTGCTTTTTTCGCGGTTTTTATTTGTTCAAAATATCGCGCTGTAGCTGTAGTTTGCTCCTTATCGCGGCTGTTATAAGCAATCATAACCGTTTTTTTATTATCGTACCTGAAATACACATATATGCCCTGTTCGGGTATATATTGCATCATTTTGCCGGTTTGCAAAGCCGTTGTGTTTTTGCGGTAGTTAGCCAGCTTACGTATATAGTTGAAGGCATCATTTTCCGGTTCGGTGCGGCCAGCGGCTGTAAATTTGTTGATTTTATCACCATCCCATCCCCCGGGGAAATCCTGGCGTATCAGGCCGTCGGGATTTGAATATCCTTTCATTAATATTTCGTCGCCGTAGTACATCTGTGGCACGCCACGCAGCGTCATCAGCATGGCCATTGCCGATTTATATTTATTGATATCTTCACCTACGATCGATAAAACCCGGCTCATATCATGATTATCTAAAAACACCACGTTGCGGGTTGGATCCTGGTATAAAAAATCCTGCGCCATTACAGCATACAGGCGGTTTACACCGTCCGTCCAGCCTTCTTTGCCGTTTAAAGCTTCGTAAATAGCGTCTTTAACCACGCCGTCTGTAACACCCGGTAAGTGTGTGTCAAACCCCTGGCTTACGGTATTTCCCTGTGTAAAGTAGGCCTGGTCGGCAGCCGACCATACCAGCGTTTCGCCGAATATAGAGAACCGCGGGAACTCAGCTTTTACATCCTGAGCCCATTTGGCCATGTATTGCGGGTCGTTATACGGGTAGGTATCTAAGCGGAAGCCATCAACACCTGCATATTCAACCCACCAGATATGGTTTTGGGTTAGGAAATTTTGCACGTAGGGGTTGTTTTCATTCATATCGGCCATACGGTTGTCAAACCAGCCGTCGAGCATGAGTTTTCGGTCCATTGCTGAGGCATGCGGGTCCATTACCGCCATATCGCGGAAGTTTGATTTGGTGTATTTTGGCCATTGGTGCACCCAGCTTTTCATAGGCATATCTAAAATGGTATAGCCTTCTGTTCCGGCGTGGTTGTGTACCAAATCTTTCACCACTTTCATTCCCATGGCATGGCATTTTTCAACAAACTGCTTGTATAGCTCATTTGTACCAAAACGTTTGTCGACATGATAATAGTCGGTAACCGCATAACCGTGGTAGGAGGCATGCGGCTCATCGTTTTCAATTTCGGGTGTAAGCCAGATAGCGGTTACGCCGAGGTCCTTTAAATAATCCAGGTGGTTCATGATGCCCCGGATGTCGCCACCATGACGGCCAAACATTAACTCGCGGTGGACGCCGGTTTCGCGCATATCCGAAAACGAGTCGTTTGACGGGTCGCCGTTTGCGAAACGATCGGGCATGATGAGGTAGATCAGATCCTTGTTGGTTACACCCTGCGCGCGGCCCGCCGAACGGTCGCGTTGTTTAAGCGCATAACTATACAATAATGCCTTTTCGCCGGTTTTGTTAAATTTTATCGGGAACGTTCCCGGTCTCGCCTCCGCTGAAATGCGCAGATCGAGGAATAAATAGTTCGGATTTTCAACTTTATGAACAGCAACCAGCTTTACGCCCGGGTAGTTTAGTTCAACTGTCCGCGACGCAATATGGTCGCCGTGTACGATAAGCTGCAGGTTGGGATTGTGCATGCCCACCCACCAAAACATGGGTTCAACGCGCTCAAGCGCAGGGATTTGCGCTTTCAGGCCCAAAGCCATAGCCAGGCAACAGGCAGTAAAAATTAATGATTTTCTCATATCGGGGTTATCAGGAAAAATAATTGGATGACCGAAAAATACGCTCTCGGCCACAGGCCAAATTTATAATAAATATGGATGACTGGATGAAAAAATTAAAAGATTAGTTTAAGATATGCGTAAGGTAAAGCATATTAAAAATACTGATCACGTTAATTATTCAAAGGTTTTTAAATATACTTCTAATGGTTCGAGCTCCATTTTTTTTCTCAACTGATTGACCATTTTCGGATATTTTAAAGGAAGCGGGGTTGGTTTATGCGTCCTCGGATCAATATGTATCTGGGTGCCATAAATTTGTTTCCGGTGGCTGCCAACTAAAACCCTGTCGACCAGGTAAGCGTACTTATCTTTGCTTGCATTATTTTTAGCTATCTCTTTTTTCATCAATGCCAAAACCTGCTCCTGGAAAGGAACGTCGTCATCGCAATGCTGTATAATGGCCCAAAATTTATCACTTGCATCGCCCGCCAGATCATATCCCGGATAACCATATTTGCTGATAATGCCTTTGGATTTTATTTCGTTCAGACTATCGGCAATTTCCCAGTTTTTTTGAATTGCTTCTGCAGTGTAATCGGATTTTTCTTTTTTATTGATCTTTGTATATTCTTTCCGCCAAAATTGATCCTCTTTAAACATGCTGTTAATCTTTTTTATTAAAGCGGAATCCCGTTTTAGGGGTTGAGCGGATAGCCCTATGCTTAAACATCCCCAAAAGAGCGTAATTATAGTAATGCACTTCATGATAACTAAAGTATAATTTTAGTTTCAATTTTAGGCAGCAAATCGAAGTTATAGCTGGAAGGAAATAAAATATAGTAACTTAAAATTGTTTCAAGACTGCTACGTCCTTTCATTTTTTACCTGACAGAAAGTTATATTTTAAGTTTACGCCGCCGGTGCCGAAATGGAGTTGCTGCGAACCTACACCAGCAAGCGGGATTTTTAAGAATGGTTCAATAATTACCCTGTTCCTGCCGATCTGGCGCCCGACGCCAAAGGCCACGTTAACCACTTTTGCCACATAAAAATTATTAAAACGATTATGAGCGGTCGTGCCCAGCGTTTGCTGTACCGAAGGCGAAAAGAGCGAAGGATAATTGTATTTATATACATAGTTCTCGTCGATAAATATACCCGAACTTAATCCGGCCGAAACATATGCGTCAGACTTTTTGGGGCTGAACTGATATTTCAAATTCACGGGAATATCCAGCGCGATCAGGTTAGCATTGTAGTTTTGAAATTTTGGTGTAGAAACGGGCGCAAAATAAGCACTGGCGATACTTGCCGTTTGAGGCGCTGATGCCGCCACCAGGTGGTTTTGCTGGATGGCCGGCGGCGGTGTGCCGGCAAAATTCAGTGAATTTTGAGAGACATTTAGACCCGTAACCAGCGACAGCTTCCGGGTAAGCGGAATATCCGAGGTAAAACCGAAACCCATATTCATCTGGCTGCTGCTTCCTTTTGCATAGTTAACGTAAGTGCCGGCAGATATAGCCAACCGGATTCTCCGCGGGTCGGTGTCTTCAACCTTCCGGGCCTTTGCTTGTTTAACGGCAGCAAGTGTTGAATTTGCAGAGCTGATCACCGGTTTGTTACCCGCGCTGTCGGTATTACCGGCCATTTTTTGGCTGTTTGCAGCTAATAGCTGTGTTGCATTAACCTTATTTGCAACGCTATCAGTTATTTTTCCGGGCAGTACCGAATTTTTTGCTGACGCGATAATATTTGCCGGATTGCCTTTCAATGCAGGGTTTTGATTGCCTGTTCCAGTTTGCAGCCGGTTTTGAGGAGCAACAGATGTGTTTAAAGCAATTGAATTTGTCACAGCTGTTTTACCGGATGAAGACCGGGTTACGTATTGACGGCCCTGAACTGTAAAGTCACCTGATTTAGCCAAATCACGTCCTTTTATATTGCTGCCGGGAAAATTGCTTTCGTTATGCCCCTTTGCGACGGCCGGGGACCGGGCAAGGCTATTTCTTTCTGCAATGGTTGTATTCGATAATTTAGTTTCTTCCTTACTGCCGGCATTTGTGGTACCATTTGATGTTGGCTTATTTTTAACCAAATTTTCCACCGGTGCAGCCTTTGTTTTTGTATGCGCCATTGTGGTTGGCTTAACCCGGCCGTCATAAATTAAAAATCCAATGCCCATGCATAATAATACAAGCGCCGCTGCGGCACCGCGCCATATCCAGGCTACCGGGCGGCGTGACTTCTTTTCAGGAAATTTCTTCCTGAGCTCCAGCCAGCCTTCATCAGCAGAAGGGTCTTCGAAATTATCGAATACTTCCCTGACGCGGTTTATCAAATCTTTATCGAACTGCTCGTCCATGGTTTTGTGCTTCAAATTGTATTAGCGTCCTTAATTTTTCTTTTGCCCTGCTCAGGTACACCCTTGATGAGTTTGCGGGTATAGTTAACAGCTGGCCAATTTCATCATGATTATAGCCATCTATCTCATATAAGTTAAAAATGGCTACCTGGATAGCGGGTAATTGCTTCATTAGATTCAGGATATCCTGTGCATTCAGGTTATCGCCGGTGCCCGCCGATCCGCTTAACGACATTACACTGTCCATTTCAACATGCAACTGAAATTTCAACTCTTTTCGACGCCGGTCGATAGCCGTATTTACCAGGATCGTCCTAAGCCAGGCTTTAAACGGCTTGTCGCTGTTAAATCTGCTTATCGTATTAAAAACCTTTATAAAAGCATCATTTACCACTTCTAAAGCATCATCCCGGTTTATACTATAACGCAGGCTTATACTCATAGCATAGCTATAGAACTGCTTATAGAGCAGTTCCTGGTATTTTAAGCTACCTGTTTTGCATTGGCTGATAATTTCGTCCTCAGCAATGCTCCGGATCTGATGCATTAAATGTATTTATTCAGCCAAATTTTGTTACTCCTATAGGGGTGTAAGGATTGCAAATGTTATTTATATGTAAATGTCCGTATGGTTGCAGTTTTTGTAACGCTTACAGCCCGGTACGGCCTAATTCCGTTTCTTTAAATCAAATTGCAGGCTCAACGTGTCAAGGAAGCTATTGTTAGCCATTTGAAAAACCTTACCATCATAATAGTACTGATAAGTGCCGGTTAAATGAACTCTGTCGGTAGTGCCGGTTGTTACCTGGTATGTTATGTCGTTAAACAGAATTAAATGTGACTGTGACTCAATAACATAGCCGCCATGACCGGCCGCAATAGTATGCGACGTGTTGTCGGGCGTAAGGGTAAAGCCGGATGTGTTGTTTAAAACGAGCTCTACATTTGCCTTTAACGTATCACGTACCCCGTTTTTTGACGATGTATGTACGCGCCTGAATTGTCCCTCAAACGTCCCCGACGGGATAGCCGGCGCCGGCGCGGAGTTTTTGTTACTGACACAACCGCCCGCAAAAACTGCAATTAAAGCCAGGACGAAAAATAGTTTTAGTTTCATATGATACTCTTACTACGTAAGTTAAATGTCAAACGCTACACGGCAGATTAATTTTTTTTAAATTTTTTTAGCTTCCTCCCAAAATATATCCATTTCGGCCAGGCTCATATCGTGCAATTGCCTGCCTGTTTCAGCGGCTTTGCCTTCAAGATACTGGAAACGTTTGATAAATTTACGATTTGTTTTCTCCAAAGCATCTTCGGGATTAATATTTATAAAGCGCGCGTAGTTAATTAATGAAAACAGCAGGTCGCCAAATTCACCTTCAGCCTTTTCGTGATCAATGGCGCTTTCATCTTCGGCGTTAAATTCATTTCTAAATTCCTGCATCTCTTCTTCGACCTTTTCCCAAACCTGGCTTTTCTCTTCCCAGTCGAAGCCCACGCCGCGTGCCTTTTCCTGTATCCGCGAGGCTTTTACCAATGCGGGCAACGATGCGGGTACGCCACCCAAAACCGACCTGTTACCCTCTTTCAGCTTGATCTTTTCCCAGTTGCGTTTTACGTCATCTTCATTATTTACATCCACATCGCCATAAATATGGGGGTGCCTGTTGATGAGTTTTTCGCATACGCTGTTTAATACATCAGTAATCGTAAAATCATTGGTCTCCGATGCTATCCGTGCGTAAAATACCAGGTGGAGCATGATGTCCCCCAACTCTTTTTTTATTTCGGGCATATCGGCGCTTAAAATGGCATCCGACAGTTCGTAAGTTTCCTCAATGGTTAAATGGCGCAGGCTTTCGAGGGTTTGCTTTTTATCCCAGGGGCAGTTGAGGCGCAGGTCGTCCATGATTTTGACAAGCCTGTCGAACGCGGTGGCTGGGGTGGAAGCGGCAGATGGGGGTGTTAATGGCATATTTATATTTTTCACTAATTATGCGAATTTATTCGAATTATGAATTAGTAGTTGTAAAAGTAGGGTTTTGAGTCCGAAGTCGGGAAATCCACTAGCTCGCGATCTTCACCGCCCTTAGCATTTCCCGCTTGCCAGCGGCGCCGGGCGCTTTTTCAATTGTACAACCCAATGCTTTCAACGCCCGTTTCAGGTTGCCGGTAATGGCGTAGGTTACGAAAACTCCGCCCGGTTTTAAAAATCGGATAGTGTGGGCGATGGCTGCTTCATCCCACATTTCGGGCTGACGGGCGGCGGCGAAGGCATCGTAGTAAATGATGTCGTACTGTTTCTCTGACTGGAAATCTGATAGTTTGCAGTTGGCGATTTGCAGTTTGCAGGAGGGGTGAATTTTAATCGGGGATAATAGTGATTGCTCATAATTATTAATGAAGCTTTGCCAGGTATCCGCTGAAACATATTGATCGTATCCCGTTTGGGTTATTAACTCTTTAGTTAGCGGATAAGCTTCGATACCTATGTATTCAAGGTCGATTTTTTTTTCGGCGCAAAGATCCGCGCTAAGCAAAAAATTTAAGCCTGTGCCGAACCCGACTTCCAAAATGGAAACAGCCAAAGCCCCCTCTAAATCTCCCCCAGAAGGGGAGCCGTTTAAAGGCGAACTCTTCTGTAAATAATAGCACAGGCCTGAATTAACAAACACGTGCTTGCTTTCCTGTAAAGCACCGTTGCGGGAATGATAATTTTCACCCACTTCCGGATTGTAAATGGTGTTTGAGCCGTCAGCAGTAGGGACCAATTCAAGCATGTTGTTGTTTGATTTCACCGATTATGATAGTTTGATTTCACCGATTATTTTGAGATTTCACCAATTAGCGGCTTGCGGCGGGCTGGGTATTGCTGAGTTCTTTCACAATCTCACCGAGATCGTAAACCGGGACATTGGTTATCTTACTCCTGATGATGCTTGACGCGGCGGCCGACCGGTAACCGGCGGCACAATGGGCAACAATGGGCTTGTCGGTGGGTATTTCATTTATCCGTTCGCGTAGTTCGGGCAGGGGAATGGTACAGGCATGGTCAAACACCAGGCCGTCGTCTGTTTCAATCGGGTTACGGGCGTCAACAATCGTGTAGTTTTCAGGGTGTGATTTAAAATCAGCCAGATCCAGTTCTGCCGACCTTTCTGTAGCATAAGCGGGCGGCAGGAGGGCGGCTTTTATGTTTTGTTCGTAGCCAATTTTGGCTGCTTTCTTTATCACGGTATCCAAATCATCGTCGTTTGCGGCTATTAAATAAAATTGCTCGCCGGGGCCGACGATGGAGCCGAGCCAGGTTTCAAATTTTTCGCCGTCCTGCAGGTTAATGGCCCCTTTTAAAAATCCTTTTTTAAAATCATCCTTTGAGCGGGTATCAATAATGGGGATGTTTTTTTCTGTTTGAAAATCGCCGCCCGGCCTGAGGACCGCGCTGATACTATCTTGGAAAGACGGCGCACCTGTTTTATTTAATTCCACATCGTGGCCAAAATATTTAGGGATAAAGGGCTGATCTTCGGTGATTGTTTTTACAAAAGTCAATTCGTCCATCAGCTGCAACGCATAATTTTCGCGCAGTTCGCGGCCAATTGTACTTTGCAGATCGGGGCTCATGTTTTTTCCGCAAAGGGAGCCCGGGCCGTGAGCTGGGTACACCACAATGTCATGCGGTAAGGTCATAAGCTTTTCGCGGGTCGAATGATACATTTGCCGGGCGAGCTGTTCTTTTTTCGCCATTATATTGCCGGCGTTTTCCCTCAGGTCGGGGCGGCCAACGTCTCCAACAAATAAAGTATCCCCGGTAAACAAGGCCTTTTCGTTTCCGTATTGGTCTTCAACCAAAATACATATCGAATCGGGCGAATGGCCTGGGGTATTGATGGCCTTTAATTTAATATCGTCCAGTTGTATTACGTCGCCGTCGTCAAAGGTTTCATGCGGATATTCGGCACCCGTTAGCTTACTTACATAAATTACAGCGCCGGTTGTTTGATGTATCTCGAGGTGCGAGCTGACAAAGTCGGCATGCGGATGTGTTTCGATAACGCCTGTTATATCAGCCTCGTTCAGTGTCGCAAAATCATAGTAAGGCTGCGGGTCACGTGCCGGGTCGATAATGATCATTCTGCCATTCCGGATAACGGCATACGAAGCATGTGCCAGGCCCTTGTCGTAAAATTGGTGGATCTTCATTCGCGGTAAAGATAGGGGAATTTCGGATTTCGGATGTTCGATTTTTCGCGGTTGTTTGTTTTCAACTGTGCTCAAGAAGGCTTCGCCGTTTCGGATTTGGAGGACTTCTATCATCCCCCATGTTTCTACTAACAAAAACCAATAAATAAATCCGAAATCACAACTCGGCCTCCCGTTTCACCAGCAAAACTTCGTCGGCGTCCAGTGGCAGGTAGCCGTACTCATAACAAAAATGATAGGTTTTGCCATTTTGTGTTTGGTAGGTGCGGGTGTGATACTCAAAATCAAAACCTTTTGTAGCTAACTTTTTGCGAGTGGTTTTGGTTTTGCCGGATGGGTTTAACTCTTCCAGTATGCGCCGGTTACGCCGCAGAATGTTGTTGATATTCCGCACCAGGTTATAGCTGCTGCTGTTTAGCTGGTTGTTGTAATTATTGCGACAAAGGTCGTTGCAGAACTTTTTATCAGCCCTGCCATGCAGCGGCGCGCCACAATCGAGGCATGTCCTTTCTTCATTCATTGGTTAAAGATAGGAAAATATTATCCGTTTGCAAACGGTTGCAAACGGAAATTGTCGACTATAAGCGGTTATTAACCGAATAAGATTATGAAAGGGGTACACCTTTGTGTCGTCAATTAAAAAACAAAATTTAATTTTAAAACAACATGAACACATTAAGAAACAGCGTACGCCTGGTAGGCAACCTGGGTATGGATCCCGAATTAAAAACTTTTGACAACAACAGAAACATGGCCCGTTTTTCAATGGCTACAAATGAAAGCTACAAAAATGATAAAGGGGAAAAAGTAACCGAAACGCAGTGGCATAACCTGGTGATCTGGGGGATGCAAGCCAAATATGCGGGCGACAACCTTAAAAAAGGTGATGAAGTGGCTATAGAAGGCAAGCTAGCGAGCGGTAGTTACACCGACAAGGATGGTAATAAGCGTTATTTTACCGAAGTTGTAGTTAACGATTTTATAAAGCTTAATGGGAAGGGTTAGTGACCGGAGGTTGGAGATTAGAGGTTAGTTCAGATAATTCAATCTCTTATCTCCAATCTCTTTTTCAAACAAACTTTTATAATTATATTTGTTATGTACTTAGAAGCAAAAGAAACAGCCCGGTTGTACAAATTGTTATCCGATAAACTAGGTAATGATACAACCGAGGCTATGTTTAAATACATCGATAATAAAACAGAACGCGCGGTGGAAGCAACCATTAAAACATTAGCTACCAAAGATGATCTTGCACAAGTTAAACTTGATCTCAGCAATAAGATCGGCGATTCCGTTAAGTGGATGTTTATTTTTTGGATCGGGCAAGTTGGAGCGACGATGGCAATACTATTATTATTTTTGAAAAAATAATCCGGACCGTGAATCCAATGCTTAAAACTATAGCTACCAAAGATGACCTGGCGGAAATGACATCCGAACTTACCGGGCTTAAAAAAGATATTCGTAACTATAAAAAGACGATCATTTGGGGCATGTTTATTTCGTCGCTGACACAGGTCGCCGCACTATGGATCATGCTGGAACTATTCCTGAAAAAGTAAATTAATTACGGCGTGGAAACCGCAACCGGCAGCACTTTTCCATTAAACAACCGGTGCCCGGTTACTGCAAAATCAGCAATATATTTTCCCATTTCAAAAGCCAGCACCGGCGACTGGTAGCCCGGGAATGCTTTTTCAAGCATCTCGGTTTGCGCCGAGCCGAGGGCCAGGCAATTTACCTTTATTCCTTTTTCGACCAGTTCAAGGGCCAGGCATTCCGTCAGGCTGTGCAAGGCCGCCTTGCTTGCCGAGTAGGCAGCCAGGCCCGGGAATTTGGCGCTGCCCTGGAAACCGCCCATGCTGCCAATGTTTACGATATGGCCGTCTTCGGGTATCAAGTGAAGTATGCCCTGTATCATACGTACATGGCCTATGAAATTACTTTGCAGCATTTCAATGAAATCCATTTCGAGCAATTGTGTAAAGGGCTTATTCACCAGCATGCCAGCATTGTTGATCAGGATATCAACCCGGTTATCAAAATTATTGGCGATAAATTGCTGCAGGTCTTTGTAGTCGCCGTGTACAATGTCAAAAGCGAGGGCGAATACTTCGGCATCGGGATTCAATCCGTGGGCGATCTCTAACAGGTTCTCCAGTTTATCCTGCGACCTTGCCAAAGCAATGACTTTGTGTTTACCGGAAAGTATTAATTCGAGCACCGCTTCGAAGCCTACACCGCTGCTGGCGCCGGTTATAATAATATTCATGGGCCTAAACTACCAATTTTTGCTCAACCGGGTGCCTGATCAGGTAAAAACCGTCGCTAATCAATTTTTTAAATTCAGGCTGGCTGCTGGCTTTGTTTTCAAGAAAGGTTCTTATTTCCAGGGCAACCGCCGGCTCAACTTCCTCATGTTCTAATATTTCCAGTATCTCCAAAGCGCAAAGCCAGTCGTCCTGGTGAAATTTTTGCAGGCGCAGCCATACATTACCTAAAAACCCAAAATCGCCGCCTTTTTGCCTGCGATTGCGCACCTGTTCGTATAGCTTATGCAATTCTAAAGTATTGCCATCATAAACGGGGTGATGCGTGCCCGTATTTGATTTATAGGGAATCTCAACAAAAGCATCTTTGTCGGCTGCACCGCAAAAAACAGAGATAATTTTTGCTCCCACAGCCATATCATACATTCCCCATGACGGATCGAACAGGATATTGCCGTCGGGGCCATTAACCGTACAACTCTCGAAGGTTATAAGCTGGGTTTTGCCATTTGAAGCCATGATCTTTTTTACCAAACCACTCACGGTAATGCCGCTTTCAAAATTTAATGCGGCCTGCTTGCCTTCTTCAATGCCAAAATAATTAAGATCTTCGGGTGATAGGTCTTCAAGGGGCATCGCATGGTCTTTTAGTTTGCCTGCCGGCGAACTAAACCCATCGCGGTGATAATCTTTACCATGACCCGACAATTGTTTATTATCTACCGATAATGCCGAGGGCCCGGTAGTTTTTAAGAAAGCCACGTCTCCGTTCGCATCGGATTTGTATTCCGTAAATGTGCCCGTAACCTGTAAACCCGAACTGTAAACCGCAGTGCAGGTATTTTTACTTTCTATAGCTTTTTGTAGCCCGTATATTCCGCCTCTTCTAAATGACATCGTATTCGCAAATTCTTCCAGCACATTTATCAGGTTTTGGAAATTAGGCGTCACAAATAATTGCGGCTGGGTTTTTGTTATATCATAGGCGTAATTTATCGCCTCAATGGTATATGGTATCTTTTTGATATCGGTGTCCATGCAACTTACGCTTTCGCCGATGGATGACAGAAGCCCGGCCCCGTAAATCTTTGGGTTTTCCAATGTGCCAATCAGGCCATATTCCACCGTCCACCAGTGCAGGCGGCTTAGCAACGACATTTCTGATGGCTCGCCGATATTTGCCTGGCGGTGATAAACCAGGTCCTCAGCTTTTTTTATTTCAGCTTCGTCCGCATCGGGCATTTCTTTTAGTATCGACAAGGCGCGTATAGCCTCGTACAATTCAAAATCCTGCGCCGAGTACATGGCTTTTGCGCCTATCGAGCCAAAATAGCTTAGGTATTCATGATAATCTTTGTCGGCAATAATAGGGGCGTGGCCGGCGGATTCGTGTATGATGTCGGGTGCTGGCGTATATTCAATATGTTTTAACTGGCGGATATCGGCAGCTATAACCAATACACGATAAGCCTGGTATTCCATAAATGCAGCAGGGGGTATAAACCCATCGACGGTAACTGCGCCCCAGCCGATTTTGGCAAGTGCGTCGTTCATCTCCTGCAAATGGGGGATCTTTTCGATGGTGAGGCCGGCCGCCTGCAGGCCCGGGATGTATGGGTAATAAGCAACATCTTTTAAGTAGCTATAATTTTGCCGCATTACATACCGCCATACGGCATGGTCAACCGGTGTATAGTGCTGGTAATGCTGGTCGACTATAAATTGCTTTAAATGCGCAGGCAATGCCGCTACCTGCGGATTGTTAAAATCATTAAAATGGCTCATTAAGAGGTCGGTTTATTACTAAACGTAAAAGTATGAAATATGATTGTATTGGGGAGATGGGTGTTGTTGAATTGTGGTATTGTTAATTTGTTATGACCGTTAGCTGTGCCATTAACGTTATCAAACCTAAATACAAGGCAATTTATTTTTCTTCAATGGAAGGCAGGCCTTTGGCCAGCCGGCTTGGCCGCAATACATAATAAACGCCAAACAGCGCCACTATAAGGGAGATGATATAAAATGATCCCGGAAGGAAAACAGCAAGTGTTTTATCCATCGGGAATACTTTGGTGAGCTGCTGAAAAACAGTTTCGCGTATACCGGCGCCGCCCACAGTTATGGGCAGGATGGTTGCCAGCGCCGAAACAAGAAAAGACAACAGGTAGGGAGAGAATTTTCCCGAAAAATCCTGCCCGATGAGCACGAATACAATGGCCATTACCTGCAATCCCTGAACTACAACAGCTTTGGCATGTGCTGCGAAAAAGAATTTGGTATACTCCCTGAAAAACTTGTATGCAACGAAATAATAAATGGCTGATCCAGCCGCGAATATGCCAAGTGGTATAGTGATGTGGATGTCTATCTGCGGGATTAAAAATATCAGGGCGACAATGATCAAACCGATAGCCCAAAGGCCGCTCAGCCTGTCGAACATGATGGCCCAGAACACTTTTTTAGCCGGGAGCTTATAGCTTTTATTGAGCAGGTAAATCTTGTAACCATCGCCGCCAATGCCGCCGGGAAGCAAAAAGTTATAGAACAAGCCGAGGAGGTAAAGCCGGAAATTAAAACGCGGATCGAGTTTAAGGCCGATCGACTTGAAAAAACTGAGCAACCTGCCTGATGCCACGATTATCGACAGAAAAAAACTAACCAGCGCGGCCAGCATCCACCAGTAATTGGCATGATAGAGCCTGTATTTAACATCGGCAAAGTGGACATTCCTGAAAACGTAATAAAGCAGCGCACCCGATATTGCTATCTTTAAAATGGTTTTAACGACCGTCCAGAAAATATCTTTCCAGTTTTTTGGGCTAACCTCGTCTTCAACTTCGTGAATTACCGCTTCTTCGATTTTTGTCATTGACCGCAAAACTAAGAAATAAGTATTAAGTAGGTAGTATTGAGTATCAAGTAGCGAGTATCAAGATTAGAAACCAAGAGTCAAGAACCAAGAGTCAAGTGCCTTCTGTCTTGATTCTTGCTTCTTGAAATCTTGCTTCTTACAGTCTTGCTTCTATTTTTTCTCGTTTTTTTCGAGGATGGCGAGTATCTTATCGAGTTTTTCTATTTCAATATCGTCCAGCTTTTTAATCAGCTCCTCGATCTCTTTTTTTGCTTCTACGTTTGTCCTGAAATCTGCGTCGGCATGTGCGCGGTCGCGTTGGTTCTGGCGGTTTTGCGCCATCATGATGATAGGCGCGGCATAGGCTGCCTGGGTTGAGAAGAGCAAATTCAACAAAATATAAGGATACGGATCCCAATGTCTCACAATGGCTACCACGTTTAGCCCCATCCAAACCAGAACTATCATCGATTGAATAATAATGAACCGCCAGGAGCCCATTCCGTTTGCTACCGAATCAGCTAAACGCTGTCCAAATTTTAGTGAGTCCTTGTGTGCGGCGTGCCACGTTTTGTCGTTTGCCATATCATTTTAGGTTTTAAGTTTGTTCCCGCTAAATATAGAAAAATATTCATACAAGGATATTGTAACAACCGATAGGGCAGTTTATTGTTCAGCCCGCAACCAATTCTTTTGCAGGCTGCTTTTTGCGGTATTTTGCCAGGTTGATGAGCAGCACACTGCCTAAAATGATAAACAAACCGGTAATTTGCACGAGGGAAATACTTTCGCCAGCAAATACAATACCCAGGATCACTGCTATAACCGGGTTGACATATGCATAGGTGCTTACCTGTGTGGCCGGCCGCACCTGCAGCAGCCATACATACGCGCTAAAGCCTGCTATAGAGCCAAATAAGATAAGATAAAGCAGCGCATACCAGCTGTTTGCCGGAATGTTTTGCCATTGCAGGCCGGTAATTTCGTTGTGAAGAAAACTACACGGTATAAATACAACCCCGGCGGCGAACATTTGCCACGCGGTATTAACCTGTACCGAGCCCTCTGTGGATTTGTATTTAGAATAAAGCGAGCCTGATGCCCAGGCTACAGACCCGACAAGCAGTAAAAGCATCCAGGGTAATTTTGATGCGGATAGTCCGCCTGAAAGCGAGCCGCTTATCTGTTCGCTGAATAATAAAAACACGCCTGCAAACCCAATGAGCAGGCCGATAATAGTGGCCCGGCTTTTTAAATTTATGCTCCAGTTTGCCTTGTCGAGCAGTACAAACCATATGGGTGTTGATGAAACCAGGATAGCTACCATACCGCTTGGCAGGGTTTGCTCGCTCCAGATCACGGCACCGTTTGCGACAAATAGTAAAAGTATTCCTGTTACTGCCGAGTAGAGGATGTTTTTCGCGACAAATATTTTCTCGCCACGGATGGCACACCAGGTCATTAAGAGTACACCGGCTATGAGGAAGCGTATCGCGCCAAGCAAAAATGGCGGAAACCCACCGCCAACGGCCACTTTTATAAAGAAATAAGTGGAACCCCACACGATATAAACGGTGGCAAATGCGATAATAACCAAAAGCGTAGAAGGAGAGCGTTGTAATTTTGAAGGCATAGTATCTTTTATCGTTCGGGTATAACCAACTGTTGCTGTTCTTTTACTGTTTCGCGCACGATGTGCGTGTATTTTAGTCCGAAAGCCGGGAAAGTCAGTAAAGTCCGAAAGATAGTGTTTTGGTTGATAAATGTAAGGTAAACAGGCCTTATATCTTGATCACCTTATCGCTTTTTCCGCGGGGTTTGTGATCATCCGGTTTGGGGATGTTTTTTACGATGAAGATAAGCGCATGAGCGATCACGCGCATGGCTTTTATAGAAAAGTGAACAAATGGCTTCATTATATCCCAGGCATCGTGCAGGGTATCGATATTGTTTGACCTTTTATTTACGGGGCGCTGGCCGATTCTTTTGGTGGTTTTTTGTGGCATAGTGAAGCTTGTTGATGTTAATTGATAAGCTTAAACCGTGCCAGTTTTGATAGGAGTCAGTAAAGTCAGTAAAGTCGGGAAAGTCAGTAAAGTCCGAAAGATAAATCAAAACATTCCGCATCCACATTAAATAAATCCGAACCCGATAGCTATCGGGTCGAACATCCGAAACGGCGAAGCCTTCTTGAGCACCATAAAAAACAGGCAACAGCGAAAAATTCGAAATCAAGATGCTTTCTTCTTCAGCGTAATCACGGTAATCTCCGGCCAGATGCCGAGGCGGCCCGAGAATGCCAGGAAGCCGAAGCCGCGGTTTACGTACAGGTAGCGGTTCTTTTCGTTCACCAGGCCGGCCCAATCGAGGTAGCGGTATTTTACCGGGCTCCACCTAAAGTGCGATGTTTCGACGCCAAACTGCGCGCCGTGGGTGTGGCCCGCCAGGGTTAAATGGATGTTTGCGGGGTTGTATCTCACCTTCTCTTCCCAATGCGTTGGATCGTGCGACAGCAGTATTTTAAATGCATTTTTATCCACGCCTTTTAATGCTTTATCAAGATCGCCCAGTTGAATAAACCCCTTGCCCCAGTTTTGTACGCCGATGAGCGATATTTTTTGGCCGCCTTTTTCTATTTCTACGTTTTCGTCCAGTAACAGGCGGTAACCGAGGGCCTGGTGGTGCCGCTTTAATTTTTCGAGGTTGGCGGCTTTTTCCTGTTCGCTGTCCCAATGGATATAGTCGCCGTAATCGTGGTTGCCGAAGATGGAGAACTGGCCGTAGGGTGCCTTTAACCGGCTGAACCTGTCGATATACGGCTCTATTTCCCAGGCAGCGTTGTTGACCAGGTCGCCGGTGAAAACGAAAAGGTCACTTTTTTGGGCTTTTGCCAGATCGATACCCCGCTGAACGGCTGCCGTGTTGTCAAAACTGCCCGAATGGATGTCAGATAGCTGGGTAATGGTAAAGCCGTCGAAGGCGCCGGGCAGGTCGTCGAAATAAAGGGTTTGCCGGTGCACTTTATAATCGTACTTGCCTTTGAGCATGGCATAAAAAAAGCCGGCAAAGGGAACGGCTGCCACCAATATGGCTGCCTCGCTGATAAACTTGCGGCGCTCAGGGAAAAATGGCTGAATGATTTTGCCTTTTGGCTTTACGATATTGTTTACTATCCCGTAAAGGAAACGGCCAACATCGCCCAGGAACAACACGATAATGAAGAATATTTTGGTGAAAAAGAAAGTCAGAAAGATGCTGAGCACCCACTCGTGAAAAGGCGTCATACCGCGGGCGGTGGTAAAGCTGCCGAACCCGAAAATAAACATCGCGGTAACGCCGACAGAAACGACCAGGTAGCCCCAGTTTACCAGCTGCCGCAGGCGTGCCGAATGCCAGTCGGCGGTGAAAGTTCGTAAACCGGCAAACACGTACCAGTCCATAAGCAGGCTTAAGCCGGCAATAATTAAAAATATTTTGAAGAAACCGCTGGCGTGCATGTTGTTGGGTTAAAGTTGCAATATAGAAAAGGGATGGTAATTGGAGGGTAAAATTTAGATAGCCGGGAAAGTTTAAGCAAATGGGTCGAAAATTATTTAAAAAGAAACTAAACTTTCCTTTAGCACTTGAAAGTTGTTTGTTAATTTATATTTTAGTGCTGGATATGATATCAACCCAACCGGCAAGGCTCTTATTATTCATTTTATTTTTTTTAGAAATGAACCTTGTTTTTGGGCAGACGCTTAAAACTTCCAATGCAGTCCGTCCAATGTATTCGGCAAGTGTTTCCTCAATATCCGGTTATAAATCCAAGGCTAATAAGGCCGTAGCAAGTGGCGGCACCAAAATAAATGTTGCTCCAAATAATAGATCGACTATTCCGGCCGCGCCAAATATCAACTATCAAACGCCCAAAAGTTATGTTATTAACAACCTAATTACCTCTTTAGTACCAACAAATACAGGCGGAGCTGTTCCGGCTACAATATATGGCCAGGTGAGTACCTACGCCGGCACTGGTTCAGGTTTTCAAAATGGCCCGTCGCTGTCGTCAAGGTTTAGCCAGATAACGGCCGTTGGCGTAGATGACGCAGGAAATGTGTTTGTAGACGATTGGGCGAATAATACAATACGGGAAATAAGCACTGCGGGCATAGTAACAACTTTTGCCGGTAGTCCCGGCAATTCAGGCGCTGTAAACGGACAAGGAACCGCAGCCAGTTTTTATGAACCTGATGGTTTAGTGATAGACGCGGCAGGCAATGTTTACATAGGTGACCAGGGAAACAACTTAATACGAAAGATAACACCGGCCGGGGTTGTAACAACATTTGCGGGCAGCGGGTTGGCAGGGGCGACGGACGGCATAGCAACGGCTGCGAGCTTTAATAACCCCAGGGCTTTAGCAATAGATGGAGCAGGGAATATGTACGTGGCGGACCAGGCAAATAATTTAATACGCAAAATAACATCAGCCGGTGTGGTAACAACATTTGCGGGCAGCGGCGCGGGAGGTTTTGTGGATGGTACAGGGCGGTCGGCATCGTTTAATGTGCCAACTGGTGTGGGTGTAGACGCATCAGGCAGTGTGTATGTGGCGGATGCGGGAAATAACGCAATAAGAAAAATTACACCGGCGGGCGTGGTTACTACGTTTGCCGGCAATGGTAGCGCCGGGTCAATAAATGGCACAGGAAAAGCCGCAAATTTCAATTTTCCGCGAGAAATACGTGCAGATATATACGGCAATTTCTATGTAACGGATGCAAACAATAACCTGATAAGAAAATTAACTGCCGGAGGCGTGGTAACCACCCTCGCCGGAAGCGGCGCCGCTGGGGCATCAGACGGTGTTGGTAAGGTAGCCAGTTTTAATTACCCTTTAGGCATTACTTTGGATAATAATGGGAATGTGTATGTAGGCGATAATGTCAATAACTTAGTAAGGAAAATAATAATAACCGGCTATACAATTGATAAACAGCTGCCTTCGGGTTTGACGTTTGACCCGACCACAGGTATTATCACTGGTACCCCAACAGCTTTATCACCGGCAACCGACTACACAATTACCGCCTATAATGCCGGCGGAAGCAGCAGCACGATCGTCAATATTCAGGTCGTAACGTTAAAGCCATCAATCATCACCTTTCCGGCTATAACAAATCCTGCTATCGACGCGAATAATAATATCATTCCGGGGGCAACAAGCACAAATAACGAAACACCAATTGTTTATACCAGCAGTAACACGGCCGTGGCTACAGTGACGGCCAACGGCCTTATCCACCTTGTTGGGCCTGGCGTTACGGTGATCACTGCAACGCAAAGCGGGAACGCCAATTATAGTACTGCCGTCCCGGCAACGGAAATATTAACGGTGATGGAAAGCCAGATCATCCAGTTCCCGGCTATTGCTGCTAAAACCACTTGCGATGCAGATTTTTCGGCCGGAGCCTTAAGCTCAAATCCAATCATACCATTAAACTATGCCAGCAGTAATACATCGGTAGCTACCATTTCTTCGCAGGGAATTATTCATATTGTGGGAACAGGCAGTACAACAATTACCATAACGCAAAGCGGAAATTCGCTTTTTACCCCGGCGCCCCCCCAAACGCAATTATTGACGGTAACTTCACCCGTTGCTCTTACTTTAAGTATCGTCGCAAATAACGTTAGTCCCTGTGCCGGCGGATCGGTCACCTTTACAACGAATATCAGCAATGGCGGAACTAACCCAACCTATCAATGGCAGGTAAATGGTATAAATGCCGGGACAAATGGTACATCGTTTACTACTTCAGCTTTAAATCAAACGGATTTTGTACAATGTATTGTGACCAACAATGATCTTTGTAAGACGACAGTTAGGTCGAATGTGATATCTGGTATTAAATATATACCATTTATTACACCGGGCGTTACTATTACGTCGTCTGTTACGGGGGCGGTTTGCGTGGGTTCGGCTATCGTTTTCACCGCTATTCCCACCAACGGAGGAAACAGCCCAAACTACCAATGGCAGGTTAACGGGAAGAATGTAAGTATCAACAGTTTTCAATTCGGCAGTAACAGCTTCGCAGACGGCGATATAGTTACCTGTATACTAACCAATAGCAGCAGCCCATGCCTTAATGCGTCGCAGGCGCTGTCAAATAGTTTGAAAGTAAGCCTTATTGGCGTTTCTAACGTGGTTCCGTCGGTGGTTGTAACACCCGACGCGTTTGGTTCGTGCGTGGGATTGTCTGTAACATATACAGCAAAAACAACAAACGCCGGAAGCAGCCCGGCTTATCAATGGCACGTTAACGGGCAGAACGCCGGAACCAACGATTCTACTTTTACCAGCTCCGCTTTGCAAACAGGCGACAAAATTACCTGCACGATAACCGTACGCAACGCTTGTTCGGTCGCAACCGCTAGCTCCCAGCAGGCCACTATCACAGCTAGTCCACTATTTACCGACGTAGTAACCATCAGCTCGTCGGCAGTTAATAATATCATTTCGGCAAACCAGCAGGTTAGTTTTACCTGTAAAGCCGCCGATACGACCGATATTATTTACCAGTGGCAGATCAACGGTATAGCTGCCGGAACAAATAGCCGGGTTTTTATAACCAGCAACCTGGCTAACGGCGATGTTGTAACCTGCGTAGTCGCTATATCCGGGCAGTGCCTGGCAGCTTTAAACTTCACTTCGAACGCACTCAAGATGATCGTGTACACACCAATAATTGTAATGAACACTTTTACGCCTAACGGCGATGGGGTGAATGACTATTGGGACATACCATCGCTGGCGGCATACCCGTTTTGCTCGGTATGTATATTTACGCGGTACGGAAAAATAATTTACAGCTCAGTGGGGTATACCAGGTCGTGGGATGGCACCTATAGTGGCAAGCCTGCGCCGATAGGAACGTATTATTACGTTATTGACCCAAAAAACGGATCCAAACGAATATCCGGTGCGCTAACTATTTTAAGATAGTATTTCATAGTCTTAATTATTTGTTTCTTATCTTTAGATAGCCAATTAAAACGTTGATTATGAAAGAGTTTATGCTGCTTATCCGCAACGATGTGAATAGCAAAATCGCATTTTCGCCGGAGGAAGACAGGGCTTTCCTGGAGGCCTGCAGGGTTTATATCGAGAAGCTTACTAAAAACGGGAACATGATCAGCGCGCAGCCGCTGGTGCGGGAGGGTAAAATGCTGTACGGCGGGAAAGACTCGTGGCAAACGGGGCCGTTCAGCGACAGCAAGGAGGTGATAGTTGGTTACTATCATATCAAGGCAAACGACATTGACGAGGCGCTTGAAATTGCCAAAGGCAACCCTGAGTTTGCCTATACCACTGCTGCCCGGGTTGAAGTACGGCCGGTCAAGATGAAGGAAGAGGCGACTGCGTATGTTTACCCTAAGGGGAACAACGCCGATTGATTTGCTACTGTTTAGCAATGATGATATAAGAATGCTGCCTCTCATTTAGCCGATTGTAAGCGGCACTAATACGGCCTGTACTTGATGTCGAAACGGCCGGCTGTGATATGTACGACAGTACCCGCGGCGTTGACGCCGTCGAAGGTAAATGTTCCCGAAAGAATATTGTTCACCATATCTAACCGTGTGATCGTAAGGGTGCCGGGGTTGTTCGCAGTCGTGTAATAGATATCATCGTTACCGGGGTTGTATGATACATCATACGAGGCGGACGCGTTGCCCGGCGCGGCTTTTGTGAGCGGGATGGTTTGGCCCTCCTTTAAGAGAAGGCTATCCGTTTGCAAGGTAACCGTTTGATAAACGAAGGGCTGAACCTGGCGGAAGCCTGAAAGATAAAATCTGTAATTGCCCCGGAATTCTGCGTAGCTGTCATAAACATGTTGTGAAAAGAAACCATTCGAAGTGTTAAAAATTCCGCCGTTAACAAGGCAGCCCACGGTGTTTGCCCCGGTTTGTGTGGCGGGAGCCAGCACCGATAATTCTGACAGAGGGCTTGGAGGGCTTTCCTTTTTACAGGATGCCGACATCAGGATCAGACCGACGACAAAATAGACTGTTGATCTAATGAAATTCATAGATGAGGTTTATTGGTAATAGTAAATATAGGCAATGAAAAGAAATAGTTAGGATCTGAAATAATTTGTTTTGCCTGGTTTCGGCCGAAGTTGCTCTGTTGAAGGGGAAATCACTCATATAACTACAGCGTCATTGCGAAGAATGAAGCAATCTCTAAACTATGCAAATCAAACAGATAAATGTTGTTGGGGAACAAAAGCAGTTTGCGAGGCGTAGCGATGCTCCACTGCGTTTCACATCGATGATACGTATGGTTCGCACAATGTTGGTGCCGCTCATGGCCGCGGGGGCTTAGTTACTTTTGACGCCTCAAAAGTAACCAAAAACGCTTTCAGCAGAAAGGCTTCTTTGCCGCACGGGCCTTTGCCCCGCAAATCCGGCAAAACCGGGGCTGCAATCTTTTTGCCGATGAATCTTTCGCTTTGAAACCCTGTATGCAAAAGGTTGCTATGCCCTGCCGCGCTCTTGGCCTGCATTGTTTTGCCTGATTTCGCCCGAAGCTGTTCTGCTGAAGGGAAAGAAAATACTTATTTCATCATAGTTAACAACAATTTAATTGTTATGCCAATTAAAATATAATCAAAGTTGTTACATTTAGCTCACCACTAAACCAACTTTACAATATGGCCTTCGGCTTCTCACCTAAATACATTGAGGAATTTCCTCTTGACGATCTCACATCTGAACAGTTTTTAGTATTAGCGATACAATCGGCACAGCAGCTGGGCTGGGATGTGGGCTATAAAGGCGCGGATGGGTTTGTCGCGTATACGCCTTTCTCGATGAGCTCGTGGACCGAGGAAGTTAAAGTTACCATCAGCGGCAACGCAGCGGTGCTTAAAAGCGAATGCACGGGCACGCAAATGGTTGACTGGGGTAAAAATAAAAGGAACATTGAAAACCTGGTAAGTACGATCGACGAATTGAAGGCCACAGTGACCCCGGAAGAGCTGGTACAAAAATACAATGAGTTGAAGCCTACGCTGGCTTCGGACGACGCTGGCGGCTTAACGGGCGCACCTGCGACAACGAAAGAGAAGCTGTCCGGCTTCCTGGCAATTTTTTTACCTACCAACGGCTATTATATCACGCCGATCCTCATCAACCTCAACATCGCCGTTTTTATACTGATGGTGTTGTCGGGTGTTGATTTTTTAGCGCCCGACACGCGAAGCCTGGTCAACTGGGGCGCCAATTTCCGGCCGATGACATTGCAGGGTGAATGGTGGCGGCTAATCACCAATTGTTTCCTTCATATCGGTATCCTGCACCTTTTAATGAACATGTATGCGCTGCTTTATATCGGCTTGCTTTTAGAACCTTATTTAGGGAAAGCGCGTTTTTTAGCGGCGTATTTACTTACCGGTATTGCTGCCAGTACTTGCAGCTTATGGTATCACGACCTTACCGTTAGCGCGGGTGCATCAGGTGCTATTTTTGGGATGTACGGGGTGTTCCTGGCCATGCTTACCACCAATCTTATCGAGAAATCGGCGCGTAAGAATTTACTTCTAAGTATCTCGGTGTTTGTTGCCTACAACCTTATGAACGGAATGAAAGCCGGGATCGATAATGCCGCGCACCTGGGCGGGTTAATTGCGGGGTTTGTTACCGGGTACGCTTACTACCCGGGCTTAAGATCGCCGCAAGCCGCGAATTTAAAATTGGGGTCGATAGGTAGTACGGCCTTCGTCATTTTGGTTTCCTGTTGTTTCGTATTTAAAAGCATCCCCAATAACAATGTCAATAACGATGCAGAAACAAAACCAGCGGTTGGAGTGGAAAATAAAGCTTTTAGCGAATACGATGCAAAAATAAAATCCTTTATTGCCATGGAACGTATGGCGCTCGAAGTATATCGCCTGCCGAAAACAACACCCAAAGACACTTTGCTTTACGAAATTAAAGACAGGGGCATCTATTATTGGAATATGAATATTGAACTGTTACATGAGATTGATAAATTGCAAGTTCCCGATGCTGTACACAAACGAGATAAAATGCTTTTAAATTACTGCGATCTGCGATTAAGGAGTTATAATCTGATCTATAAAGCGGTTTATGAAGAAACCGATAAATACAAGGATAGTATTGATATGTATGACAAGCATATTAAAGCGGTGATCGATAGCCTGAAAGGGAAATGACGGGCATTATAGCCGCTACCTGTAAGCGGGGCACGAGAACTCTGCGCTTTTGGCTTGCGCGGAATTCTCGCGCCAGGTTTGGGGAGATATTTTAATAAAAAGTTCTTTGAAATATAAATTTTTTGTTATATTTAACTATCTAAAAATGAGTTATTTACCTTGAGTAGAAAGAGTTAATTTCTACATAATTATAATTGAATATTAAATTAAATTTAATTGACATGAAAAAATTAATCTTGTTATTCTTTATCACTATTACAAGTTTGGCATATGGACAGCGGTACTCTTCTCAAAGTCGATATTCAAGTGCCCCTCAATATAGAGGTTCCGCGCCAAACTTAACTTCGCAGTCAAGAAGTTACAGGCCGAATGTTCAATCACAATATAACCCCTATCAGGCTGAAGCGGCATATTATCAAAGTTTTAATCAACAAATGACTCCGGTTTACAACGCTACCCGCCAAGTACAAAGAGTCGCCAATGGCGCTGTAAATTTTGGGAGTCGTTTTGCGGGAGAAAATGGGACTATTCTTCGCCAAGGATATAATGCTACTCAGCGTTACATTGGTAGTCGGAATATAAATTTACCCCGACGGTACTCTCCCCGCTAGTATCTACTAACTGTAATTATTTATTTGTCACGATACGCCCGCTTTTGGCGAATGCGCGGGTAATTATGCCAAATTAGATAGGCAGTACTTTATAGCGACGATCTGTCAGCGGGCTGTTAAGCAGCGTTGTCACAAGCTCGCTTGCGGTAGCGTGTGCTTTTGGCCGGCGCGGCATTCTCGCGCCAGATTGGGAGAATTATAATTTCTTCTTTACCTTATCCCGCATTTTACTAAGCAGCACCGCGTCAGGTATGCTTCCATGCAATCCTGCTTCAATAGTCGCTATTGCTCTTATAAGCGTCGGATCACTGTCACTTAACTTTATTACATACTTCAAAGCATGACCCATAAGCCATGAAGCCATTGGTACCGCGGGGACTGCTTTGCCGATTAACCCAATGACAAAACCCTTTATGTTCCACGCGCTCAAATGATCTTTATTCTTTTCATATTGCTTGACAAAGTGGTTGTAGGCTTCCACAGTTTCTGCTATATTTTCAAATGTAGGCTGATGCTTTGAAATATTTAAAACGAGCGTTCTAAATCGTTCAGTTTCAACGGAATTAAATGTGGTGGCAAGTTCAATAACAGGTAAGTAGGCACTTATCGCCAGTATATTTTCGGCCGTGAAGTTTGCGTAATCCTTTTTCTGCATAACCCAATCAGCATTTGGGATACCTGAATATAAATCCGCAATAAAAGAACTTACTACTGTTGTATCGTAACCATGAATAGTTGTAGGTACTAGTACAGAACTTGTGGCGGCGGCCCACTCCACAGCCGGTGCCGACAACATGAAATCTAATTTAAGATCGCGGTTCTCATGTATTTCCAGCAAAGGCCGCACTAAATTTATCGTTCCAAAGCTGCTTAACATGATAGAATCCTGCTGGTTTATCATATTTGGAAAACGAACCCATCCATTTCCTGTATCTGTTATGGTTTCGCGTATGGCTTGTGCAAAACGTGCATCTTTCGTTAATGATGGTATGGATTTGTCTACCGCCGAAAGCAATACCTGTTTTTCTTGGATAGATATTGCAGGAAACAAAAAGGGGTTGCGCCTTCTCATTTCCATAATGGTCATCGTCGTAATAGTTCTAGAAAGATGAATGTTTTCTTTTTTTATTTCGATCAGTTCCTGAAGTAACCGTTGATCGTAATTTTCAATTGACTTTGGAAAGAGTACCTGCAATTTGTTGAGCTTATGTAATCCTAGGAACTCATCTTTTGTAAGTCCCAACTCATGCAAAGCTTGTTGTTGATTTTCAGCGTAGGGAGCAACAAGGCATACCTGGTCGTACATGGTCAGATAATTTCTGATATTGTCAGAAAAACCAGAACTACAATCAATAAGGCAGCGGAATAATTTCTTGTTTAAAGATGGAGATTTAAATTGCTGCGGATTTTCCGAATTAGAAGTAATAATTTTATTCCGTGTATCGAGCCATTTATCTTCTTCCTCTTCCCAAACCGCTTTTAAAGTAGGAGAAAGTTCGTTTTTAACGTCATGAAAGGTCAATACGTTTTTAAAGAAAGGGTCTGCAATTTTTTTTACCTGTCGTGGTTTGTTCCCGTTGACAAAATTTACCGGTACCTGAAATTTGGCATTCTGAAAAATAGCTTTCAAATTGTTAAATCCATCTTCTGTAACTTCCTCGTAAAACGAAACTGAAACAGGACGACTATCTATGATCTCGTAGTCTGGATAAATTTTAGGAATAAGCAGTTTAATTTCATACTCTACATCCGATCGGGTTACCAAGTAGCCCGATTCGACTGAGGTCAACTCTTTTATATAATCGTCGATCTGCGTGGCGTTTTCCGGGATTTGATTTACTAATATGATTTGACTTCCCATAATTTTATGGCCTCTAAACCATTCATGTATGTTACGACCGTCCGTGGCTAGCGTATGCGCCGATATATCGGGGCAATAAACAAAATACTGCCCGCCCGTATAAAAAAGTCCTTGTGTGTTTATCTGATATTGACCTAACAAGAATGTTTCATAGGACATGATAGCGAAGAGGTCGTATTTCATTTGGTATAAAAGTTTAGAATTATCAACTTAAAATTATGGTGTTGTCATCAAACTGGCAATGTGCAAACTTTTAAGTAATTAGCATCATATTTATCGCGTATATTTGACTATTGCCTAAAGTTATCAAGATAAATATGGAAGTATAACTCAACGCTATATTAACATATTATTGCAACTAATAAACGGGTTGATTGAATTAATATATGAACAGAATCGACCACATCAACAAAATCACAACTTACGCAGCAAGATTTGTATTAGAAGTAGAGGGATTTAATGCAACAAATCAATACCACATCAATATTCACGCAGAAAGCTTTTTGATACCGGTTTTGAATGAAACTTTTGGGATAAAACTCGAAAATCTTAATTCCACTCAAAAAAGAAATTATCCCGCTATTGATTTGGCGGATTTCGAAAATCGCGTTGCCTTTCAAATTACATCCACGGCTGATTTTGAAAAAATAACGAGAACGATAGATACCTTTTTCAAATATAATCTGGATGAACAATTTGATATATTATATATCTATATTATCACACATAAGAAGGAAAAATACAATAAGTCTAAGCTAACCGAGCTTATTCCAGAAGGATTTACATTCGATATTAATGAACATATCTTAGATAAAGACAACCTTTTAAAAAAGATTAATGGTATCAGTTCTACGCCTAAATTACATGCAATCGCGAAAATATTTGAACATGAATTTTCAGATGTACAAATTCAGACACGTCAGCAAAAATTCGTAAGTGGCTATTTGAGTACCGAAACCGAATCAATATTACCAAACCTACTGCGAGTTACTTTTCCGACGGCTTTGTATAAAGCAGAATTAAATATTACAGATGAGCCTTCTATTATTGCTAATGTTAATGAATATCTGATTAGTAATAATAGAAAAGCGATAAAAAGTATGAAGAAAAGCAAACTCATAAAACATGCCTTAAGAATGAAATCTGTTTATTCCATGGAATGGGTAACCTATGAGAATTGCATTTACACGTTTGTTGACTTATCTATCCCAACGGAACCAATGCTGCAAATCCTCGATCCGGGTACAATTGAGCGATTTGAATCCGACGAGTTTTATGAAACAAACGAGGATTATAAAAAAATATTTAAACATTTATTGAGAAATACTTTAACAGCATTTTGCAGAACGAAACAAATCGAATGGTTTGGTCCAAGGGAGATATTTCGTTTCGCCAACAATTCAAAAGTCCCAAATCAAAAGAAACTTAAATGGAAAGGAAAAAAAGAGGCGACCAAAACAGTGATTTTCGAAATGTTAAATAAAAAAGAGAAGCATATCATTTGTTACCGAAGTCTTGCATTTAGAACATCATTCCTCGATTTGGATAAAGAATGGTTTTTAGTGCTAAATCCCACCTGGAGTTTTACAAATCCCGGTGGATATAATGAGAGTCGCTTTGAAGCGGACTATATGTCGGGTATAAAACGAATGGAAAACAATGGCGCCGTGTGCAATTATTTTCGGTTTTTTAGTTATTACTTTACACATGTTGATTTATTTAGCCAAGAATACCAATATTTAAAATTACATCCTGTAGAACCTCTTACCATTTCACCTAAATTGGAAGAAACTACTTGGAATCCGGCAAAAGTTCCAACAAAAAAAGGCAAAGCATTAGAGGCGGAACTCCAACTAGACACCGAACTATCAGATAATACGCTCTTTGAATAATGAAACTACGATATATTGAAGAACCATCTTTACAATTTGGACTAAACCAACACATCTGTCCCAAACAAGGTATATATAATTATACCCCATTTGACATATCTAATGTTCGCCCCGAAAAAATAACAATTGGCATTATCGGTAAAGGAGAAAGTATTGATAAGGTTTTAGACTGGATTGAGAGCTGTAAAGCCCATATAGCGGGCAAAGAAAGTAAAAACCCACACCCAGCTCTTTTTACAAATTTTTGTGGCTTCAATAAGGAAATTGGCTTTATGAGCGAAGTCGTTTACGATGACAGTTATATGCGCAGGATAAATAATAGTGATTTCGATAGTATTATTAAATCGAAAGCAAATCTGGAAGAAAGGATAACTGATATTGCGAGTCTATATTTAAATGAAATCAAATTCCTTACAAAAAATAAGAAGCCTGACGTCGTTATTTGTGCTTTGGGCGAAAATTTTATCACTTATATACAGGACAGCGAAGTAATCACCAGCGAGGATGATGAAGAAAATGAAAGCGAAGAATCTGTAATTACTGATGAAGAGATATCTATTAAAGAACAAAACTTCAGAAGATATCTCAAAGCCGCTGCAATGCAGTATAATATACCTATACAAATTGTCAGAGATAGGATTGCAAAACCGACTTCAGAAATGCAGGATGCTGCCACGATCGCGTGGAATTTTTTTACAGCTCTATACTATAAGGCTTCCGGAACTCCCTGGGCATTAGTCAGAAAAGATTCGGCTGAAGCTACCTGCTATGCTGGGATTAGTTTTTTTAAAAGCAGGGATAAAACAACGACACAAACAAGCATCGCTCAAATTTTTAACGAACTCGGCAGGGGGGTTATACTTAGAGGCGAAGAAATAACACTAAAGAAGAACGACCGAACGCCACATCTTTCAGAAGAACAAGCATTCAATTTGTTATCCCAATCTCTAAAAGAATACTACGACGCAGTTAAAATTTTCCCCAAACGATTAGTTCTTCACAAGACTTCAAATTTCAATGATGGGGAAATTTACGGATTTAAACAAGCAGCTAAAAATTTCCACATTAACCAAGTGGATCTTGTTTCGGTACAACCATCAGATATTCGACTTTATAGATTTGGCGCATACCCGCCTATGAGAGGCACTCATCTTCAATTAACAGATCAACATCATATCTTGTATACCAGAGGTTCAGTTCCTTATTATGAGACATATCCTGGTATGTATATCCCTAGTGCGTTAGAAATCAAACTAGCTTCTTATGATGAATCCCCTAATCTAATTTGTGATGAAATGTTAGCGCTTACAAAAATGAATTGGAATAATACCCAATTTGACCGCAAGTATCCGATTACAATTGAATGTGCAAGAAATGTAGGTGAGATCTTAAAATATCTAGGACCAAATGAAGAAATGCAACTTAAATACAGCTTTTACATGTAATGCAGTCGTACATAAACCCGATTGTAGCGGATACCGGCCTCGTGGCTAATGCCTGCGCAGTATAAGCGTAAAGCGGGACTGGCTTTAATAGCAGCACAGGCACTGCTTTTTCAAAAAAATAAATCAGTCTTGTTGACCTGCGTCTGTAGAGATTGCTTCGTTCCTCGCAATGACGCGTTGGATAGTGTTGGTGCATTAAAATCTAACCTGCGGGTGCAGCTTCCCGCGCCCAGTTGACCATTTTATTTACGGTGGCGAGGCCTATTTTTAGTTTGGCAGCTATTTCGCGCTGACTGAGGCCGCCGGCGTGCAGCTCGGCTACCTTTGCGGCGGTGCGTTCGCGCTCCTGCACGGTGGGGTGGCGCAGGTGGTCGGCTTCGCGGGCGTTGCCGGTAAATACGTGGCGCAGCAGGCTGCCACGGCGTTCGAGGCGGCACAGGCAAACATTGTCGGCGCCGTAGGTTTCGCCGCCGCTGCGCTGTTTTATTTGCTTGAGGTAGCGGTGGCCGGGCAGGCTGTGGCTTTCGCCGATGGCAAAAGCGCTGTCGGCAAAGTTGATGAGCATTTTGCTGCCGCCGAGGTCGTTGCGGGTAATGGGGCTTGCGGGGTTGCGCTTGGGCGTGTGGGCCAGCACCAGTATGCTGAGGGTATGCTTGGTTTTGAGCGTTTTTAAATGCTTCATGAGCGAGAGCGCTTCGGACGCGTATTCGGTGCCGCTGCGCAGGCAGGTAATGTTGTCGATAATAAGCACGTCGGCGCCGGTGCGCTTGATGGCGTATTCGAGGGCGTTGCTGATGTATTCGTCGAAGTTCTTAAAATCAAAGGGCAGCTGGGCCAGGGGGTTAAACTCGGCGCGGAAAAAGCCGTTGCCAAAGTCGTACGGGCGGCCGTTGTCGGTGTACCGCAGCTCGAACTGCTTGGCGCTGAGCTCGAAGTCGATATAGAGCACGTTGGCGGGGTCGGCGTGGACCATAAAGTGGTCGATTGGCTCGCAGCGGCTGATGCTGTTGCCGAGCTGCACGGCCAGGATGGATTTGCCCATATTGGTGTCGGCAAACAGGATGCACAGCTCGCCCTCGAGCCAAAAATGGTCGAACAGCATTTTGGGCGCGGGCTTTTGCTGCTCGGCCTGTATCCACTGGTTGGCGGTGAGGATGGTGAACAGGCCGGCGCCGGGCTCGGGGCTGGGCAGATCGAATAGCTTGCCGGCTTTTACCTTGCGGTCGGTCATCTGCCGCGATTCGGCGCGGAGCATTTCGATGAAGATGGGGCGTTCGGAGGTGTGATTCATGTGGAGTCTTGAGTCGGTGGTCTTAAGTCAGGAAATAGTGGCAGTAGCAGTAGCAGTTTTTTTTTGAGTCGGATGTCAGAGGCCGGAGGTCAGAAGCAAGACTTTGAGAGTCAAGAGCCAAGGCTTGCAGCCGGTGATTTAAACTCAAATTTAAGAGCTTAGAAGAATTAATATGGTGGCGCTGTTTTGTCAGTAGTATTTAGGCTTTGTCATCCTGAGCGTAGCGAAGGATCTTCTACGTTTGAAAAGCAGAGCGCCAATGCATGACGAAGGATATTCTACGTTTGAAAAGCAGAGCGCCAATGCAGGGCGAATTCTGCGGTTGAAAAGCAGAGCGTCAATGCATGGTGAAGAAGATCCTTCGCTATGCTCAGGATGACAAAAAAAAGTGGAAAACTGCCAACTGCCCACTGCCAACTACCTAACGGCCATCTCACGGTTGTATTTATTCCTGTAACTAACAGGTGATAATCCGGTTATCTTCTTGAACATGGTGCGGAAGGCTTTGCTGTCGGAGTAGCCTACGGCGTACATTACCTCGTTTATATTTTCGCGGCTGGATTCGAGGCTTTTTTTGGCGGCTTCTATTTTTACGCGCTGCAGGTATTCGACGGGGGTGTTTGACGTGGCCTTTTTAAACCGGCGCTCGAAATTGCGGCGGCTGATGGCAAACATTTCGGAAAGCTGATCGACCGATACTTTGTTGCTGACGTTGTTTTCCATAAACAGCTGTGCTTTTTTTATGGATTCGTCCTCATGCTCTTTTTGCCCCACAAATATGGCAAACGGCGACTGGCTTTTGCGCTCGATCTCGATCTCGAGCAACTTGGAGCAGTACACGGCCATTTCGCGGCCGCAAAATTTTTCGACGAGGTAGATCATCAGGTTCAGGAAGGAGTAGGCCCCACCGCTGGAGTACATGCCGAGCTCGTCGGTGATGATCTTTTCGGGCTGTAGTTTTACATCCGGGAAGGCTTTCCTGAACGCGTCTGCGGCTATCCAGTGGGTGGAGACCTTTTTACCTTTGAGCAATCCTGTTGACGCCAGTATAAATGCGCCGGTGCACAGGCTGGCTACTTCGGCGCCCATTTTATATTGTTCGGTTATCCAGGGTATATAAGCGTAATTCATTTTTAAACTGGCCGGTATTTCGCCCTGTATGGCGGGGATAATGATGAGGTCGGTTTTGTGGACTTGATCGAGCAATACTTCCGGGCGGACAACGAAAAGGCCGTCGTACAAGGGTGTTTCGGTGCTGAGGCCTACCAGTTGTATGTTGAACGCCGGCTTTTTGCCGCGGTTTATTAAGGTGTGGTTTACGGTTGTAAATACCTTGTAAGCGCCTATGATACTGCTGAGTATGCATGGCCCCTGCGGGACGAGGATCGAGACGTGCTTCATATTTCTTTGATTACACCGATTTTTTTTTGATTACACCGATTTGTTGGAATGATTACTACCGATTAAGGTGGTTAGTTAATATAATCAAACCTACGATAAACTGTTGTCGCAATCAACCCCTAAGGTTGGCGTATTTACACGCTATTGGTGATGGGAATTGACGGTAAGTTTGTTAAGCCCCCGCCTAAATCCTTGCCGTTAGGGTGAATTTTAAAAAGAATGTCCCTTGCGGGGAGATATGGAGGGGGGATTAATACTACACTAACATTAAAACCTTAAAAAAATGGACAGTTCAGTAAACATCTTAAACTGGTTTGAAATATCGGTAGCCGATATTGCCCGGGCGAAAAAATTTTATGAAGCAATTTTTTCCATTAAAATGGAAGAGCAAGAAATGATGGGCATGAAAATGGCGTTTTTCCCGATGGAGAGCATGAACGGGAAGGTATCCGGCGGCCTGGTGCAGGGCCCCTACCACAAGCCCAGCGCCGACGGAACCAAAATTTACTTCAACGCCAACCCGGATATGGACGCCATCATCGCGAAAATTGAAAAAGCGGGCGGCAAGGTAACCATGCCCAAAACCAATATTGGCGACGATATCGGCTACATGGCCAACTTTATCGACACCGAAGGGAACGGGGTTGCGCTGCATTCGGGGAACTAGTAGCTAGTATCAAGTATCAAGTTTCAAGAGCCAGAATTTTTTTGGTTCATTGGTTCACTGGTTCATTCGTTCATTGGTGGGAGGGCGGAGTTAGAGGTTGATTTTTGGAAATCGAAATTCAAATTGGCGCGGGGCGGATGGCAGGGAGCAGTCTGCTTACAACTTTCAATCCAACTGCCAACTGAAAACTGCCCACTGAAAAATGGCGTGTTCGGGGGTGTTCGTGGGTGTTCGCGCCAGTTCGGGGTGTTCGTACCTGTTGTAAAGCGAACGCAACGACCTACCAGCCGCCTTTGAAACCTTCTTTGAGGGCTGCCTGGTAATTCTCCTGGTTGAACGAGTACAGGTACGGCGCTTTATGCGCACCGCCTTTACGCTGCTGCTCCGACCGGTTCAAAATGCCAAACCCCAGCATGCGCCGCTGAAAGTTGCGGCGGTCGAGTTTTTTATCGAGGATGGTTTCGTACAGCTTTTGCAATTCGGGCATGGTGAATTCTTTTGGCATCAGGTTATAACCGATGGGCTGATAATTCAACTGCAGGCGCAGGGTGTCAAGGGCTGTTTTTAATATCAGGGCGTGGTCGAGCTTTAATTCCGGCACATCATGCAGGTCGCGCCAGGTGCACGATACTGATAGTTCATCGCGGGTAGGGTTTGCATCGATAAAATCGACCAGGGCGTAATATCCTATCGTTAAAAACCGGTTGGTAAACCAGTTTTGACTTGCCGGCAGCATATCTTTATACATTTCAAAATGTGCCTTTGAGCGTTCGGGGTCGCCAAATACATGAAATTGCTGCAGAAATATTTTGTCGAGCCCGGTACGTTCTTTTAATATACGGTTGGCGGCGTTTTCAATCGGCTCCTTTTTCAGCATAAAACCGCCGGGTAAATACCATTCCCCCTCGTTTTTTACTTGCAGCAGCAGTACCTTCATAATCCCTTCATGAAAACCAAATACCACACAATCTATCGAAAAATGGGGGAGATAGTTTTCGCGGGCATTGCGGCAGTAATCAATCAGTTCTTTTTTGGTCAACATTTGTGCTATTCTACAAAATAACTTTGATTATTTAAATTATAATATTACAATTGTGTCATTAATACACTTTGATTTCATCGTATTAACCAATTATTTCGACACTTTTATTTTTTATTTAAACGGGGAAAAGCTTTGTTCTTTTCCATTAATTTGTATCCACCAATTTCTAAAACGAAATCTATCTCAAAATGAAAAAATGCTTTTCAATTCTTAAAGCTGTGCTGCTTTCAGCTTTCGTCATATCATCATATTCTGCTTCGGCGCAAACCCATGCCGGCGATGCTAAAATGAATGCCTTTGTTAGTAATTTAATGAGCAAAATGACACTGGACGAAAAAATAGGCCAGTTAAATTTGGTAACCGCAGGCGGACAAAGCAAAACAGGCTCGGTTGTAAACGAAGGTGTTGAAGGAAAAATTAAAAGCGGCGCAATAGGCGGCATATTTGGTATTTACGGAACTAAATACATTGGTACAGCGCAGGATCTGGCTGTAAAAAATTCCAGGCTGCACATCCCGTTGATCTTCGGATTGGATGTGATACACGGGCACCGTACCATTTTCCCGATTCCGCTGGGCATGTCGGCGAGCTGGGATATGGGCCTGATCGAAAAATCTGCGCGCATTGCGGCAGAGGAAGCTACGGCCGAAGGAATCAACTGGGTATTTTCGCCAATGGTTGACATTGCCCGCGACGCGAGATGGGGGAGGATATCCGAAGGATCGGGTGAGGATCCCTGGCTTGGCTCGCAGGTGGCAAAGGCAATGGTGCACGGCTACCAGGGCAGCAATATGAAAAATGCCGATGCAGTTATGGCCTGTGTAAAGCATTTTGCCCTGTACGGCGGCGCCGAGGCCGGCCGCGAATACAATACCGTTGATATGAGCCTGATAAAAATGTACCAGGATTACCTGCCGCCCTATAAAGCTGCAGTTGATGCCGGTGCTGGCAGCTTTATGAGCTCGTTTAATACTGTAAATGGCGTTCCGGCCACAGCTAATCAATGGCTGTTAACCGATCTATTGCGCAAACAATGGGGTTTTAAAGGTTTCGTTGTTTCCGATTATACTGCGGTAAATGAATTAAGCAGCCACGGGCTGGGCGATCTGCAACAAGTTTCGGCACTGGCATTAAAAGCCGGGCTGGACATGGATATGGTAGGAGAGGGCTTTTTAACAACGCTGAAAAAATCGTTAAAAGAAGGAAAAGTTACACAGGCCGAGATCGACCTGGCCTGCCGCCGTGTGCTGGAGGCCAAATATAAGCTGGGATTGTTTGATAACCCGAATAAATCAATAAATGCGGACAGGGAAAAACGCGATGAACTAACTGACGACAACCGCAAATTTGCCCGGCAGATTGCTGAACACTCATTTGTATTATTAAAAAACCAGGGGCAAACTTTACCGCTAAAAAAATCCGGTACGATTGCGCTGGTTGGTCCGCTTGCTGATAACCATTTGGAAATGCTTGGCACATGGGTAATAGCGGGTGACCCGAATAAATCGGTGAGTGTAAAAGAAGGGATAAGAAATGTAGCCGGTGATAACGTGAAGGTATTATATGCAAGAGGTTCAAATATTACTGACGACTCGCTTTTAAGTTCGAGATCGTACTTTTTCGGGCAAAAGCAACCAATGGATGGTCGTGCGCCGCAGGTCATGATCGACGAAGCGGTTGAAACAGCCAAAAAAGCGGACGTTATTGTGGCGGTTGTGGGCGAGTCGGCGAATATGTCGGGTGAATCTTCAAGCCGGTCGGATATCAATATTCCTGAAAGTCAGCGGGACTTACTAAAGGCCCTTGCTAAAACAGGCAAGCCTTTAGTTATCGTGTTATTTAACGGAAGGCCGCTCACGCTGACCTGGGAAGATAAGCATGCCAGCGCCATACTGGATGCCTGGGCGCCGGGTACAGAAGCCGGCAATGCCATTGCGGATGTGCTTTTCGGGAATTATAACCCGGCCGGGAAAATTACAGCCACGTTTCCGAGAAGCGTGGGCCAGATACCTATATATTACAACCACAAAAACACAGGCCGCCCTTTTGATGGAAATGGCCCGGCTAAGTTCAAATCAGATTATATCGATATATCAAACGACCCGCTTTACCCTTTCGGATACGGATTGAGCTATACAACATTTAACTACAGCGGGGTTAAGCTGAATAAGACAAGTCTTAAAGGTAATGAAACGCTTACTGCAAGTGTTACCGTAACCAACACCGGCAAATATGCCGGCGAGGAAGTGGTTCAATTGTACATCAGCGATCCGGTTGCAAGTATTAGTCGTTCGGTTAAGGAATTAAAGAACTATCAAAAAATAAGCCTGCAGCCGGGCGAGAAAAAGGAAGTAGTATTTAATATCACGACAAACGATCTCAAGTTCTATGACAACCAACTCAAATACGACTGGGAGGCCGGTAAATTTATTGTGCAGATCGGCACCAATTCAAGTGATATCCATGTGGCCTCTGTTCAGTGGGATAAATAAATGCTTCCGGTGGAGTGATGATCTTATTCGCTGACCGCACGTACCGTTATTTACGGAGCATATCCAAATTTGTAAGTGAAAATTAAACGCAGTAATCGCGAACTATGCATAACAGCAGTGCACAGTTCGCGATTTTTATTTTCAGCATAGCTCCCCAAGCGGTATCATAACAGATATTAACAAACTGTTCAGAGTTATCACTTAGAGTGGTAAACTGTAAACAAGGAAAAATAGGTTGTGTGGCAGTCGTTAATATGCCGTTGTCGATACATATCCTCATTTAATTATCCGAAGTGATTTTTTAAGAACTTTAAAAAGTTTTTAATTATTTATTGCCAACAACCAGTAAGATTTTAACATCGCGGATTGGTACAGGTCCGAAACGATTGGAAGAACAAGCTGCAATTAAAAAACAAAAAGAGAAATTCAGTTTTCGTCCAGAATTGGCGTACAAAGCGGCTTTTAAATCAATCGTTTGCTTGTATAACAACAATATTACATTGCTATTTTATTAATAATGCCTACAGTTGATTAACAAATTGTTAAATAAAAATTGTTAAACTATAAAATTTGTACAATAAATGGCAGGTAAAATAATTAATTTGTAATTCTTATAAACTTACTTGTGTAAACAGTACACACTTTTTACATTAGTATCAGTACCAATATAATTTTTTGTTCTGTCAAGAAATTAATACAAACCTGAGAATATTATAACATTTATTGAGCCGGCATCTTCATTGTGGAGATTGTCAGAAAAATGTGGACTTGAATAAGTTTTTTAATTTGTTATTGCGAAATACATGATAAAACTTTTACATTTTTTTCTTTTTCAATCTTCCGTTTTTACAGGCCATCTGCATGGGGCCATTTTTAAGTCGTTCCAGGCCCGGCCGGTTCCGGATCCATAATAATATCCATTGACTAACAAGCTTAAATCAAATAAATTAATCAACTAAATCTCAATCTCATGTTTAAAAGTTTACTCCTAAAGGGAAGAACATTATGCCTGCTGTTATGCTGCATGATTTCTTCATTGGTAGTTACCGCCCAAACAAGGCACACAGGTAAGGTCATCAGCAGTGATGATAAATTACCGGTTGTCGGTGCATCCGTAAGGATAAAAGGCACCAATACGGGCGCGGTAACGGACGTTAACGGCAATTTTAGCATTAACGTAAATCCCGGCGCTGTACTTGTAGTAAGTTACATCGGTTATCAATCAACCGAGGTCACAGTACAAGGCAATAACTTTATCAATGTTTCGCTTCAGCCTGCCAACAGCACGCTGAACGAAGTAGTTGTAACAGGTTATACCTCGCAGCGGAAAAAGGATATATCCGGCGCCGTATCGGTGGTGGATGTAACTGATGCTAAAAAGATTCCGGCAACCAGTTCCGAGCAAATATTGCAGGGCCAGGCGCCGGGTGTTACCGTTATCAACTCAGGTGCGCCGGGCGCACCAAGCACCGTGTTTATACGCGGTATCGCTAACTTTGGTAACACAACCCCTTTGTATGTGATCGATGGCGTTCAAACAAGCGACATGTCGCAGGTTAACCCGAACGACATTGAAAGTATCAGCGTGTTAAAGGATGCTGGATCCGCGGCAATCTACGGTATAGCAGGCGGTAACGGCGTAATCGTGGTTACCACCAAAAAAGGTAAGGCTGGTAAATCAACCATTAGCTATGACGGCTTTTATGGAACACAGCAGCCGTTAAGCGGAAACGTATGGCACCTGATGAACCCCTCGCAGCAATCGACGTTAGCATTTATGGCGGGCGATGGGGCTACTGAAAATTTATATAAGCCCAGTGGCGGTGCCGGTACGGTCCCAATCTATGGCTATCACGGCACGACAGCTGTGCCTGTTTTTGGTAGCGCTGGTGTAACTAACGACCCTAACGTTCTACAGTATTATAAGTTCGATCCGAACAATCCAAATAACGACTTCCTGATCCAAAAATTCGCCACAGGCGCCGGTACCGACTGGTTCCATTCGGTATTTAAGGCTGCTCCCGAGCAGATGCATACCATAACAGGGAGTGGCGGTAACGATAAAAGCACTTACTTATTTGCTTTAAACTATTTAAACCAGCAGGGTACTTTGCTTAACAACTACGAAAAAAGGTACCAGGCGCGCGTAAATACAACAACTAGCACACTAAATAATCATCTGCGTTTTGGTGAAAGCGGTTTTGTGACCTACAGCGAAAATAATGGTGGTTATAATGGTACGCAGCAGCAGGAAGGCGGCCCAATAGCCTATACCTACCGCGAAATGCCGATCATACCGGTATTTGATATCGCCGGTAATTATGGCGGCGGTTACGACGGCCCAACCGGCGAGCCGCTGGGTAACGGTAGCAACCCGTATGCTTCTCTTGCCCGGAATGCAACTAATAACGCACATTTTGTAAGAGTAGAAGGCAACATATTCGTAGAAGCCGATATTGCTAAGTATTTTACTGTGCGCACCAGCATTGGCGGTAACTTGTATAACCAGTACTACTGGAACATAAGTTATACACCTTATGAAAATTATGAAAGCCATGCTAACTCGAACGGCGCCAGCGAGAACGAGCAGATGAGCAGTAATTATAACTGGACCAATACCATCCAATACAAAGAGACTTTTGGCAAGCACAACATATCAATATTAGGCGGCTATGAACAGCGGGAATTTCATGGAAGGCAATTTGGCGCTTCTAACGCGAATTATTTCTCACTCGATCCCAACTATGTACAGCTTGGCGGGGGGACTGTTGTATCTAACCCGTACAGCAATATTTACCAGCCAACTGCAATAGAGTCGTTTTTCGGCAGGTTAGATTATACCTATAACGACAAATATATATTAGGCGCTACCATACGTCGTGACGGATCGTCCCTGTTCTATCCGGGCCACCAGTGGGGTACATTCCCTGCTGTGTCGCTCGCGTGGCGCATTTCGCAAGAGAGTTTCCTGAAAGGGACTACCTGGCTGAATGACCTGAAGATACGCGGAAGCTATGGTGAGGCGGGTAACAACAAAAACATTGGTGGCGGCAACGCGTTCTCGAGTTACGGTTCAAGCGCCAGCCAAACTTATTATGGTATTACCGGCAGCAACAACTCGATAACACAAGGCTTCGCTGTTAGCCAGATCGGTAACCCGAATGTTACATGGGAAGTAGACAAGATCACGAATGTCGGCTTTGATGTTTCATTATTCAACCATTTGGACGTGAGCGCCGACTGGTATAAAAAAGCTGTCAGCGGCTTATTGTTCGGATTACCGCTTCCGGCAACAGTTGGCGGTGGGGGTACCCCATCGGTGAATGTCGGCGACATTCAAAATACCGGTTTGGATATATCTGCCACTTATCATGACAGAATAACCAAAGACTTTTCGTTTAGTATCGGCGCAAATATTACAACATATAAAAACCTGATCACCAAGGAGAGCAATACATCAAACTATTTTGATACCGGCGCTTCACGTGACAACGCGATCGTAAGGGACCAGGTTGGGCATCCGATAGGCGAGTTTTTCGGATATATCACGCAAGGTATCTATCAAAACCCGGCACAAGTGGCAAGCCTGCCGGGTTATGCGGGTGCTATACCAGGTTCATTTATTTACAAGGATGTTGACGGCGACGGTAAGATCACGCCAAACGACCGTACCTTTATGGGAAACCCGAACCCTACCTTTACCTACGGTGTAAACGTAAATGCATCGTATAAGGCATTTGATTTCAGCATGGTGCTGTACGGGTCACAGGGTAATAAAGATTTTAATTACGTAAAATACTGGACCAACTTTTATAGTACTTTCCAGGGCGGTAAGGACATAGCGTTATTTAATAATTCCGCTATTACAAACAATTTGGCTAGCCCTAAGGATGGTACCATTACAAACCCCGGTGCTACTTTGCCGGGGGCGTTTGTTACCCAGGCTTTGGGATCAAGCACAGTAAGCTCATTCTATGTTGAGGATGGATCGTTCTTAAAATGCCGGGTGGCACAAATAGGTTATACGTTTGACCCCGTTATGTTAAAGAGAATCGGTATTGATAAAGTGCATGTTTATTTACAGGGTACTAACTTGTTCACCATTACCAAATACACCGGTTTAGACCCGGAACTGGTACCTTCACTTACTAACCAGGGAACCGGCTCAAGGGCCAGCGCCGCTTTTGGTATTGACTATGGTGCTTATCCAAATAACCAGAAACAATACATTATAGGTGTTAATTTATCATTTTAATAAAATATAAAAAATTTAGAGTTATGAAAAATTCTTATTTCAAATTCATCGCCCTATGTTCAATGAGTGTACTTACATTGACGTATTCGTGTAAGAAACTGCTCATCAAGCAACCTGTAGGGGTATTGGGGGCCGCGGTGCTCGCCAATAAAGCAGGTGTCGATGGCCTGCTTATCGGGGCCTATTCCCTGCTGAAGGGTTATACCACAAGTTATGGTACTGCCTGGGAAACATCGATCGATAATTGGGTTTACGGCGGTATCGCGTCTGACGATGCGTACAAAGGGTCAAATACAACCGACCAGCCCGACGCGGCACCAATTGAAAGTCACTCACTTGACGCTTCAAACCCTTTTATCCAACAAAAGTACAAATTTAACTACATTGCTATCCAGCGCGCCAACGATGCGATACGCGAGCTTCCTTTAGTAAAGGATGGCTCGGTATCTGCGGCTTACGCGGCAGAAGTGACCGCTGAGGCCCGGTTTTTACGCGGGGTATTTCACATGGAGCTGGCCAAAATGTACAGGAACGTGGCTTATGTTGACGAATCTGTAACATATGGAACAGGTAATTTTAACGTATCTAATCCCGGTCCTATATGGGATAAAATAGAGGCTGATTTTACCGCGGCGATGAACGTATTGCCGGCAACTCAATCGCAAAAAGGCCGTGCAAACAAATATGCAGCCGAAGCGCTTTTGGCAAAAGCTTATATGTTTGATCATAAGTATTCAACCGCACTGCCGCTTTTGACAGACCTGATTACCAATGGCGTAACGTCAAGCGGAGCTAAATATGCGTTAGGAGCTTACGAAGATAACTTCAATGCTGCAACCAAAAACGGCCCCGAAGCTGTATTCAATGTGCAAATGACCGTTAATGATGGCTCGGGTGGTAATAATGGTAATCCTGGCTCAATTCTAAATTTCGCGGCCGGCCCGTACACTAGCTGCTGCGGTTTTTACCAGCCATCATTGACACTTGCAAACGCGTTTTTGGTTGACGCGAACGGCCTGCCAATGTTTCAGCGGGACGCCAACGGCGTGCCTGCATCTAACGTTACCGGCCTGCCTAACGATCATGGTTATTTAGTAAATAAAAGCGGAGTATACACCTTGGGTGGTGCCGCAGGCGGCGCACCATTTGTTCCACCTGCTAATGCTGTGGACCCACGCCTTGACTGGACTGTTGGTCGTTTCGGTATTCCATATTTAGATTGGGGATTATGCGGAGGCGAGCAATGGTCGCGTGGTGATGTTACACCATATAACCCCATCAAAAATGTTTTCTATCATTCGGCGCAGGCATCTACATCAGATACGGGCGAAGGCTGGGCGGCAAACCAGGACGATGCGAACAGCTATAACCTGGTACGTTTTGCCGATGTAATATTATGGCGCGCAGAGTGCTACGTAGAAGGTGGACAATTGGACCTGGCGCAGGCAGATGTTAACCTGGTTAGGGCACGTATGCAAAATGCTAATTACTGGGTGCATACCTACATTGATAATGCCAATCCATCAAAAGGCTTTACAAATATCCCCGCAGCGAATTATCAAATTGGTTTGTACGGAACAGCTCCGGGAACCAGCTTTGTTGCTATGGGACAGGCTTTAGCCCGCGAAGCAGTTTATACTGAGCGCCAACTTGAATTAGGCATGGAAGGACATAGGTTCTTTGACCTGCAGCGTTATGACGGCCTTTACGGCGGTCCTGCCGGTTCAGGCTATATGGCTAAAGTAGAAAATGCGCACATTACACAGGATGTTAAGTTGTTGGGTGGTAACCCAGTGCTGAACGGACATACATTTACAGCCGGTAAAAATGAGTTATATCCGATACCTCAAGGCGAAATTGATATTGAGGCTGGTAAATTAAAACAAAACCCAGGCTATTAATAACCTATTCTTCTTAAAAAGAGGTGGTGATATTTATCATCGCCTCTTTTTTTTTATAATTTAGCATTGCCCCTAATTATAAGCTGTTGTAATGAAAATTAATTCTTTTCTCATATACTCTTTTATTCTCGTCTTATTTTTTTCATGCAAAAACCCTACTTTATTTGAACAGATACCTTCTTCGTATTCAGGCGTACATTTCAACAATAAGATCGTTGAATCCGATTCGATCAATCCGTTAGATAAACTTAATATTTATAACGGCGGCGGCGTTGGTATCGGCGATTTTAATAATGACGGGCTGCAGGATATTTATCTTGTCGGCAATGCAGTGCCGAATCGATTATATATAAATAAGGGTAACATGAAATTTGAAGATGTTACCAGCCAGGCAGGTGTTGGCGGCCTGGGCGGATGGGGGCGCGGGGTAGCTGTTGTGGATATTAACAATGATGGCTTATTGGATATTTATGTTTGTAACACCCTTCTCAACGATTCGGTAAAAAGACAGAACCTGCTTTATATCAACCAGGGCCCTGATAGAAATGGCATTCCTCATTTCAGGGAGATGGCAAAAGAATACGGCCTGGATATACATGTACATTCAACCATGGCTTCGTTTTTTGACTACGATAACGATGGCGACCTGGATATGTATCTTACTGTTAACGAGGCGCAGTCGTCTGATAACACCAGTTCATTCAGGCCGATTATTAAAGATGGTTCAAAAAATAGCACCGGGCGACTTTACAGAAACGATTGGGACCCTGTTTTAAAGCATCCTGTGTTTCACGATGTATCAAAGCAAGCGGGTATTTTAATTGAAGGCTACGGCCACGGAACAACTACCGTTGATATTAACCGCGACGGCTGGAAGGATATTTATGTGACCAATGATTTTTTGACAAATAATATTTTATACATCAATAATCACGATGGTACATTTACTGATAAATCAAGAGATTACTTTAAGCATACGTCGACCAGTGCCATGGGACAGGACATTGAAGATATGAATAATGACGGGCTGGCTGATATATTTGAGCTGGATATGTTTCCGGAAGATAATTACCGGAAAAAGATGTTTATGGGCTCAAATTCGTACCAGGTTTTTAAAAATTTTGATTATTATGGCTACCAGTATCAATATAATCGCAATACCCTGCAAATAAACCAGGGGCCGCGGGTAGGCGCGAACGATTCGGTGGGCGACCCGGTTTTTAGCGAAACTGCGTTTTTAAGCGGCGTATCGCAAACCGACTGGAGCTGGTGCCCGCTTATTACCGATTTTGATAACGACGGCTTCCGCGATATTGTAGTTACCAACGGTTACCCGCGCGATGTCAACGATCATGATTTTATAACATTCAGGGCCGAGGCTTATTTTATCGCTTCGAAAAAAACTATGCTCGATCAGATACCTATCGTGAAAATTGCCAATTATGCTTTTAAAAATAGCGGTAATCTTCAGTTTACCGATGTCACAAAAAGCTGGGGTTTAAATGTTCCTACCTTTTCAAACGGGGCGGCTTATGCCGACCTCGACAATGACGGCGATATGGATATGGTGATCAATAATATTAATGATGAAGTGCTGATCTATAAAAACACGGCCAGGGAAAAGGATAAAAAAGACAGCCGCTACCTGCATATTCAATTTAACGGTGGTGCGTTAAACCGTAACGGGATAGGAGCCTGGGCCGATATTTATTACAGCCATGGCAAACATCAGGTGTATGAAAATACGCCTTTTCGGGGGTATTTATCCACTATACAAAACATAGCTCATTTTGGCCTGGGTAAAGATACGCTGCTCGATTCGGTAGTGATCAGGTGGCAAAACGGCAAAAAGCAAACGTTGCAAAATATAAAAACCGATCAGGTGTTGAAGGTAAATATCACCAACGCGAAGGATAATTATTCGTTTAACCTGCCAAAAATCAATTCAGGCTCATTATTCCGCGATGTAACCAAATCAGTTGGTGTTACCTATAAACACCAGGAAGATGATTTGGCTGATTTTAATGTTCAAAAGCTTTTGCCGCATAAATTATCGCAGTATACGCCCGCTATTGCAGTAGGCGACGTTGACGGCAATGGTTTTGATGATATGGTTGTTGGCGGTACTTCAAAATATCCAGCCCAGTTGCTGTTGCAGCAGCCAAATGGTAAATTTATCCAGCGTGATCTTTTGGCGAAGGGTGAGACCGATGTCAGGGTCCGTGTTAAGGATGAAGGCTTGCTGTTATTTGATGCTGATGGTGACGGCCATCCTGACCTTTATATCGCAAGCGGCGGCTACGAAAAGCAGCCCGGTTCGCCGGACTACCAAGACAGGATATACAAAAACGACGGTAAAGGTAATTTTAAAGAGGTGCCGGATGCGTTGCCGAAAAATTTAACCAGCAAGTTATGTGTTAAAGCAATCGATTATAACAAAGACGGCAAACTTGACCTGTTTGTATCCGGCAGAGTTGAGCCCTGGAACTATCCTAAACCTGTTTCGAGTTTTATGTTACGTAACGACAGCAAAAACGGGCAAATAAAATTTACTGATGTTACCGCTTCAGTAGCTAAGGATTTAAAAAATATAGGTTTGGTATGCGATGCTATCTTCACCGATTTTGACAATGATGGCTGGCCCGACCTGGTGCTTACCGGCGAATGGATGCCGGTAACATTCCTGAAAAACGACCATGGCGTATTCAAAAATGTAACGACTAACACCGGCATAGCCGATAAATACGGTTGGTGGAATAGTATAGCGGCGGGCGATTTCAGGCATACCGGCCGGATCGACTACATTGTAGGCAATACCGGATTAAATACTTTTTATAAAGGGACCGATAAATACCCGGTTTACATTACCGCTAAGGACTTTGATAATAATGGCAGTTACGATGCTTTTCCTTCGGTTTTTTTGAAGGATAAGGACGGGGAATTGAAGGAGTTCCCTGCGCAAACGCGTGATGATATTGTTAAGCAGATGATAGGTATGCGCGTTAGATTTCAAAACTATAAATCGTTCGCGACTGCTACAATGGACTCCGTTATTACGCCAGAAATGCGAAAGGGAGCTGTCAGGCTGAAGGCCAATATGCTGCAATCCTGTTATTTACGAAATGATGGAAAAGGTAAATTTACGATGATACCGCTCCCTATCGAAGCACAAATATCACAGCTAAACGGAATGGTAGTGGACGATTTTGACGGTGACGGCAACCTTGACGTGGCAATTAACGGTAATGACTATGGGACAGAGGTTGGAACCGGACGTTATGATGCCCTTAATGGCCTGATGTTAAAGGGTGATGGCAAAGGCAACTTTAAACCGCTGTCCATTTTGCAAAGCGGTGTGTATATTCCCGGCGATGGAAAGGCATTAGTAAAATTAAGAGGTGCTACAGGCGATTATTTGCTGGCCGCCAGCCAGAATAAGGACGCAATGAAAATATTCCAATTAAAACGGCCGGTTAATACCATTGCATTGCAACCGCTTGATATGTATGCAACCATAAAATACAAAAATGGAAAAACAAGTAAGCAGGAGTTTTATAATGGTACGTCGTTCCTGTCACAATCGGGCCGGTTTTTTAATATTGATAAAATGATGGAATCGGTTAAAATAACAGATAGTTATGGCCGCGTAAGGAATATTCCACTGAATTAATTTATTTTTATATGAGATACTTTAAGATATTAAGTTTACTTGCAGGTGTGTTACTTATTGCAGCATGCGCGCATAAACCCGGTGCCGTATTGATCAATGACGCTGATGTACTCCATCAAAACGAGGATCAGCTGACACAGGTAATTATTTATGATGTATTTACCCCGCCGGTAGCTGCACGAATTTACGGGTACACCGCGTTAGCTTCGTACGAGGCGATGCGTTATGCCAATCCTAAATACAATTCAATTATTACCCAGCTAAAAGGATTCGGAAAACCACCAGAGCCGCAAACAGGGAAGAAATATAATTATGCCTTAGCAGCCACCAAAGCGTTTTTTACAGTTGCCCATAAAGTTACCTTTTCGGTAGATACGCTTAAAAAGTATGAGAATAAAATGTATGCGATGTATAAGGATAATCTTGACGACTCAACTTATGCACGTTCAGTTGATTTTGGTGAGCAAATAGGAAATTTGGTATTAAAGCGGGCGGCTGTTGATGACTACCCGCAAACCCGTGGCAAGCCAAAATATTTGGGCGAAAATGGCCCTGCTAAATGGCGCCCTACGCCCCCGGATTACATGGATGGCGTTGAATTTTGCTGGGGTGATATGAAGGTATTTGCCATTGATACTTCCGCCCAATTTGCCCCGCCGCCGCCGCCTGCCTACAGCGAGGAAAAAAACAGCCCGTTTGTTAAGCAATACATGCAGGTTTACGACCAAAGTAAAACATTAACAAAGGAGCAAAAAGAAATAGCCCGGTTTTGGGATGATAACCCTTTTGTGATAGAACATAACGGGCACATGATGTTTGCCGATAAAAAAATAACGCCCGGTGGTCACTGGATAGGTATTACAGCTATCGCGTGCAAAAAAACGCATGCCGACGCGGTTAAAACGGCGCTGGCTTACGCCCTCACCTCAACCGCGCTTTTTGATTCGTTCGTTTGTTGCTGGGGGGTTAAATATAAGTATAGCTATGCACGGCCTGTTACCAATATAAATGAGAAAGTCGACCACAACTGGCTGCCTATGCTGCAAACACCGCCTTTTCCGGAATATACTGCCGGGCATTCAACCATCAGCGCGGCTTCGGCTACTGTGCTTACGTACCTGTTTGGCGATAATTTTTCATTCCAAGACACCAGCGACCTGCGCTATATCGGGATGCAGCGGCATTTCAATTCTTTTTTCCAGGCGTCCGACGAAACCGCGATGAGCCGATTTTACGGCGGTATACATTACCTCAACAGTTCACTTACGGGTGCGCAGCAGGGTAAAAAGATCGGTAATTTCATTTGGCAAAAATTAAAACTAACCAACTAACGCTTATAGTTTATCATGAAACCTGAAAAATCTAATCTGTTTATCCTTTATTTTTTATTTTTCATAGCAGTATTACCAGGCAGCATACTAATAAGTGGGTGCAACAATAAAAATTCAACTACAACCGCTTTTCAATTAACAGGCGATACAGTAGCTGATGGTAAAAAACTGGTACAACTAAATTGTACCAAATGCCATGCGCTGGTACCCGTTGATGCGCTTAATAAAAATGTGTGGATACATCATGCGCTTCCCCGGATGTCGCATTTCCTGGGGGCAACGCCTTTAATGGGTAGTTATTACAAAAGCCCAAAGGATACCGGCGGTTTGTCGTTGGTTGAGTGGCAGGCCATCGTATCATATTATAATAAATTAGCCCCTGACACCATACTGCCTGCAAAAAAAACCATTCCGTTAATAAACGACTGGGCCGGGTTTAAGTTAAAAACGCCTGCGGCTACGGACCGCCAGGTTTTCACCACAATGGCTATGCTTAATCCGGAAAATCATAAGATATATACTTCAGATGAAGTCTCCGATAAGCTAACTGAGTGGGATAGCAATTTAAAAGGAACGGACATAACAACCCTGGCATCAGCCGGTGTTAACGCTATCTTCAAAAAAAACGGCAGTGGTGTCAATACTGTAATGCTAACATGCATCGGGAAGATCGAACCGATTGATTTTCCTAACGGAAAAGTATTGCAGGTTAACCTGGACTTAAAAGATGAAAAAACCAATCAAAACGCGATCGCGGATATACTGGCCCGGCCGGTTCAAACCATTGAAGGCGATTTTAACAAAGACGGCTTAACAGACATGGTGATTTTAGCCCAGGGAAACTTTAGCGGCGGGGTATACCTGTTTAAACAAAACACTGATCATACCTATTCGCAAACAAACATATCTGATAAGCCTGGGGCGGTTCGGGCTGTTGCAGGTGATTTTAACCATGATGGCTGGCAGGACCTAATGATCTTATTTGGTACCGGCGACGAAGGTTTATGGTTGTATTTAAACGACCATAAAGGCGGCTTCACAACAAAAAACCTGTTACGTTTTCCGCCGGTTTACGGATCAACCAGTTTCCAGCTGGCAGATATGGATCACGATGGCAAGCCGGACCTGATTTACACTTGCGGTTATAACTTTCGCGATTCGCGTATTTTGAAGCCTTACCATGGTTTATATATCTTTAAAAACATGGGCAACTGGAATTTTAAACAACAGTGGTTTTATCCCATCAACGGATGTACCAAAGCAATTGCGGCCGATTTTGATGGCGACGGCGACCTGGATATTGCAACCAGCGCTTTTTTTGCCGACATGCAAAATACGCCTGCGGAAAGCTTCATTTACTTTGAACAGGATAAGCCTTTCAGCTTTAAGCCGCATGCCGTGCCGATCAGTAAATACGGGCATTGGATGAGTATGGATGTTGGTGATGTTAACAATGACGGAAAGCCGGATATTATTCTGGGTAATTACTCATCCGGATTTATGTTTCAGCACGGTTTTAAACCGTTTTGGGCCAAAAATATCCCGTTTGTTATACTAGAGAATCATTTAAAAAAATAAGCTGACGACTAACTGAATTTTTATAAAACAGATCTGGATCAAAGGAAGATCGCTCAAAATATAATAATGTTTAAACGCTATAAGCCATCTGCTAACCGGGTATGTTTTTTAATAATCTGTGCAGTGATCACTGCGGTTGTCGCGTTAAATGGCTGCCATAGTCCGGACACGCCGGCCTCTCCCGAAGCGCAACTGGCAGAAGGCAGGCAGCTTGCCGAAAAATATTGCGTAAGCTGTCACCGGTTTACCGAACCGGCTTTAATTGACCGGGAAAGCTGGATAAAGCGGGTGTTGCCAGCCATGGGGAAACAGCTTGGCGTGCAAACTTACATGGGGCAATATTTTTCTGATGCTCAATCGGCCATAGGTACATCCGAATGGCAAAAGATAGTTGCTTTTTACAGTAAAATGGCGCCGGTAACACTCACTATGCCCAAACCAGCCGTTAAACCATTGCATGACTGGGCAATTTTCAGCGTGGAAAGGCCGAAGAAGATCGATCAGTCGCTCCCGGCGATGACTACCATGATCTCATTTAACCCCATCGACAAAAAGATATATACGGCTGATGCGGCCAGTAACCTGTATAAATGGGATTCGCAACTAAAATCAACCCTCGTTCACCAATTTGATTCGCCGGTAACGGGTCTTAACTATACCGGTACAAACACCGCTATAGTTACGTGTATAGGCAATATGGCGCCGGTTAATTTATCGAAAGGGAAGGTGCTGTTGCTTGACCTGGCTGGAAAAACTAAAAATTCTAAACCGGTATTGATCACTGACAGCCTTCCCCGGCCGGTGCAAACGGTGGCGGCAGATTTTAACAGGGACGGGCTGATGGACTACGTGGTATGCGGATTCGGACATGACCATGGCGCTTTATACCTGGTGCAGCAACAAAAGGATCACAGCTTTAAAAAATTGGTTATAAGCAGCATTGCCGGCGGCGAACAATTGATAACCGGTGATTTCAACAATGACGGCTGGCCCGATGTAATGTGTTTATTTGCCCAGGCGGATGAAGGGATCAGGATGTTTTTGAACGATCATAAGGGCGGATTTACCACGCAAACTCTTTTGCGTTTCCCGCCGGTTTATGGTTCAAGCAGTTTTCAGCTGGTTGATTTTAACCATGACGGCAAGCCCGATATTTTATACACCTGCGGTGATAATAGCGATTTTTCAAAAGTGCTAAAGCCATATCATGGCGTTTATATTTTTACCAATACCGGCAACTGGAAGTTTAAACAGACTTATTTTTATCACATGAATGGCTGTACGAAAGCCATCGCAGCTGATTTTGGTCGTAAGGGCAACCTGGATATCGCCGCAATCGCTTTTTTTCCCGATCTTAAATATCACCCCGAGGAGGGCTTTACTTACCTGGAACAAACTGCTGCGGGTAAATTCATACCCCATGAATTACCTGTAAATGATTACGGGCGATGGCTGACAATGGAAGTTGCCGATATTGATCACGATGGCAAAGATGATATTGTATTGGGGAATTTTTCGACTACCGGCCGCGGCCTGGTTAATCAAACTGGCTTTACTCCCAAATGGGATATGCATGAACCAATTATTGTGCTGAAGAATATTTCGGGTGCTCCGGTGACGAAAGATGGGAAACGTTGATCAGCAAATTATAGCTTTCCGGCCAGTCAGGCCTTTGATCTGTTTATCAATTTTGTAATCGCGTTCCCCGTGCGTCGGCTGGCGCCGATATTGCGCCAGCGGTTAATTCGTTTTAAGTTAAGTTAAATCAAATTCAAATGAATGTTAGTTTTTAGCTTAAGAATGAATGCTTTAAGTAATCTTCGCTCATAACAGCATTTTCTCCTAATGTTTGTTTTATTTCGATATCGATCAGCGATACCAGTTTCGAGTTGCAAAGCACACAATAGTGACTATTGTTTAGCGTCCGCGAATTTAACGGCAGATCAATGATCAGTACCGAGTTACTGTTGTATATTGAACCTTTGCAGGCATGGTTAAAGCAGTAGTAAGATATGTTATCGTTTGTTTTCATGGTAGTAGAGATGTGTAGATGTGGTTGAACAATTAAGCCGCAACCTGGATGTTTATATGTTGTTGTTTTTGTGTTTTACGTTGTTTGTAAGCTTCAATGTCCTGTTGAAGTATTGCTTGTAATTCTTTATCAAATTTGATTGTAAAAAGTGTTTCGATAATAGTCAGTTTTTCAGTTTTCATAATGATAATTTTTATTGTTGTTTGTGTATATCCAAGATTTGTACCAAACCCAAAATCAAATGAAATAATATGTGTTTTTTTTAATATTTAAGTATAATCCTATGTAAATTTCCAATGACAAACAATTAGTTGTCATTTTAGATAACGATTAAGTTACATTTGTAAGTTGCTGATATGTTGATACTTACAATACCAATCATCTTTTTTTGGACGTTTTAGAATTTCGCTCAGGCATTGTCCTGTATAGAGTACAAGCAGGACAGTCAAATACAAAAAATATAGCCGGAGGAGTATTAAAGCCGGGCAAGTTGTTCTTAATATTTATTGTACGTTGGCAGGGGGCCAATAGTTACCCGAAAGAATGATCATATCAAACAGCTTAATGCTGTTATCATAATAATCATAGTCTTTCATTTTAAAAGCGGTAAGGTAATTCCATACCTTATTTAACCAGGGCTGATTTTTCTTATCAATCATAGCCGATACACCAAAAGGGGCAACAAAACTCAATGCTTCAAAATAGCGTCCTTTTATATCATTTCCGGCTAATGTATAACCTGCTGAAAGATTGTAGGTATCGTTGCCGGTGGTTTCTCTTATCCAGCTGTTAATGTTTCCCGCTATTGTTTTTGCGCGTACGTCGCCATTCAGTAAATAATCGGTAGAAATGCGCCAGGGAACGCGGCAGGCGTTGTAATTGTAAAAACCATCGTAAGGCGATTCCAGGAAATTAGCCGGGGCAGGTTTTGCTTTTTTATTGATATGCACAATAAAGTCGGGGAGGAGGCCTGCGTCCGGACTGTAATTTTCCTGTATATTGACGAATAGCTTATAATTCGCATTAATGACCTTATTCCACCTGTCGTCTTTTGTCGCGGTATAAAACGCTTTGAAATGCGCGGGCATAAAATCGGACGAGCGCATATCAAAATAGTCCCTGCTTTCCGCCTCAAGGCCATCGCTCAATAATACCGACCATGTTTTATGATTGATCTCATATTGCATAATAGCGCCTATCATAGCTTTTCCCTCCTTAAGGTAATTTATTCTGCCATTGCTGCCCCATTGCGTGTCTGCAAGCAGCAAGGAGTAGGCGATATCCGTATCGCCATCGGTGGCCGAGGTGTTATCGGTGCTTTTGCCATTTGAATATTGTGCCCAGGCCATCAAATATCTGCTTCGCCTGCTGGGGTGCGACCTGCAATACCTGAACAAATTATCATACGTGTCTTTCGCTGAATGATCAAACCCGGCCATCAGTGCGACGATGATCATTCCATATCCCTGCCCTTCGGATACACATTGTTTTTTAGCAATATTTTCGAACCACACAAAGCTTTCTTGTTTCCCGGGTGTGTTTTTGATAAAGCGCTTTTTCCACGGCGTATAAAAATTGCGTACCTTATCGTCCAACTGGCTTTGAGAAATATTATTGGGTTTAATTGTACCGGCAAGATATCTTACGTGTTGCGGGAAAGGTTTTAATGCGGGCTGTGCCGATAGCGGCATAATGCGGCACAGGGCAACAACAAACAATGTAAACCAATTTTTAGGCATAAGTGCAGATTATTCAAATGTAAGTAAATACCTGATTCCTCGCCGTCTGTGTCTCACAGTCGGCTATTGGATGTGAAATGTCAAAAAAAAGTAAAACAATACGCAAGAGCTGAAATCGCGGTGTCATAAAATATGATTGATTATTAATCATATATGAAGTACATTTAACCTTTAAAAGTGCGATTTAACCTTCATTTTCAACCTTTTCGACCGTATTCCGGAAAAATAAAATGATAGCCTGAAATTAAGCGTAACAGGGTTGATACTTTAACGCCGGCGCTCCTTACGGGATATAATTTTACTTTTGCGGTGTCAAAATTACACTTATGAAAATCTTTGCAAACAGACATATATATATTGTTATTGCGTGTATGTTTTTTTGGGGGTATGCAAGGGCCCAGCAAAAAGTATTGGGCTTAAAGGAAGCTGAGCAGATCGCGCTGGCAAACTATAGTTCTATTAAAGCAAAATCCAACCAGTTAAATGCTTCAAAGGCATATCTCACAGAAACCAAAACAGAATACCTTCCGGACGTGAGCCTTTCGGCGCAACAGGCTTATGGCACAGTTAATACGCAGTTCGGACCTATTTACGGATACAAGGGACTTAGCGTAGCTTCGGCCGGGCCGATTTTAAGCAAACAAAACTGGAACGCGGCATTCGGGTCGTTATACTTAAGCAATGTTAGCTGGGATTTCTTTGCGTTTGGAAGGGCATCTGAAAAAGTGAAAGTGCAAAAGCAGACGGTATCGCGCGACGAAACCGACCTGGCACAGGAACGATTTCAGCACCAGGTACGCGTAGCCAGCACTTATTTGAATTTGCTGGCCGCACAGCAGTTAAGCAAAGCGCAGGAAGACAACCTGAAAAGGGCTATGGATTTGAAAACGGTGGTTGTTGCCCGCGTAAAAAACGGTTTGAACGCCGGTGTTGATTCCTCGCAGGCCAATGCCGAGGTTTCAAATGCAAGAATAGCCTTAACCAATGCGCAGGAGATGGAACAGGAACAAAGCAGCCAGCTGGCGCAGTACCTGGGCATAACCCCGCAAAACTTTTTGCTCGATACTGTTTTCGTAACAAAGTCGCCTGTTAATACCGGGCTGGCGCCGCAAATAAGCCTGGATAGCCATCCCATACTGCGTTATTATCAAAACCGTATAAACGTAAGCGACGAGCAGGCCAAATATTTACACACATTCAGCTACCCTACCTTTAGCTTTTTTGGTGTGTACCAGGGCAGGGGGTCGGGTTTTAGCAGTGGTTATATTAATAACCAGAATGATTTCACAAGCAGCTATGGCAGCGGCGCGGAGCCTACGCGATACAATTATTTGCTGGGTATAGGTATGGTCTGGAATCTTACCACCCCTTTCAGGGTGCATTACCAGGTGCAATCGCAAAAGTTTACATCTGCACAATACCGGGACGAATATAACCTGGTAAGCCAGCAGCTTAACGACCAGCAGGTACTTGCCGAAACCCGAATAAACAACTCTTTAAAAAACTACCGCGAGGTACCGCAGGAGGTACGGGCAGCTACCGATGCGTATAACCAAAAATATGCGCTTTATAAAAACGGACTGGCCAACATAGTTGACTTTACGCAAGCTTTATATGTACTGAACCGGGCCGAGGTTGATAATTATATCGCATCGAATAATGTTTGGCAGGCGCTATTGTATAAAGCCGCCGCCACCGGTGATTTTGGGGTATTTATTAATAATTTTTAATACAGGACGATAAATAATGGGATTGATCAAAGGTGCCCTTCAACGGCCGATTACTATACTGGTTATTGTAGCAGGGTTGTTTTTCTTCGGAATAAACGCCGTGCGAAATATTAAGATCGATATCTTTCCGGATCTTAACCTGCCTGTGATATATGTTTCACACCCCTACGGCGGTTATACCCCCGATCAGATGGAGGCCTATTTTGGTAAACAATATGTTAACCTGCTTCTATTTGTATCGGGTGTAAAAAGTATTGAAACACGGAATATAACAGGCTTAACGCTGATAAAACTGACATTTTACGAAGGAACGAATATGGCGCAGGCTGCCGCGGAGGTGACGGCCTATACCAACAGGGCGCAGGCTATATTTCCGCCCGGCTCGCAGCCGCCTTTTATATTACGTTTTGATGCATCTACCTTACCGGTAGGCCAGCTGGTGCTTTCGAGCCCGACACGCAACAATAACGAGTTGCTTGATATGGCCAATGTGTATGTGCGTGCCTCATTCACGTCTATCCCCGGCCTGGTTGCCCCGGCGCCGTTCGGTGGCAACGTGCGTACGGTAGTCATTAAAGTAAACCCTGAACTGCTGCGTTCGCATAATTTAACGGCCGACCAGATCGTTGCCGCTTTGCGCGACAATAACCAGAATACGCCGGCGGGTAACGTACGCATCGGCGACTATAACTATTTCGCACCCGCCAATACCACAATTAAGGCGATAAAGGATTTTGGCGATATACCATTGTATAAAAATGGCATCCAAACGGTGTTTTTACATGATGTGGCTACAGTTGAGGATGGCGCGGATATTACATCCAGCTATGCCCTGGTAAACGGCAAACGGTCGGTATATCTCCCTATCACCAAATCCGCTGATGCTTCGACGTGGGATGTGGTACAAAACTTAAAGCAGGCCATTCCCCGTTTTCAGGCATTGCTGCCGCCCGACGTAAAGCTGTCGTACGTGTTTGACCAGTCGGTATATGTGATCAACTCCGTTAAGAGTTTGGCCGAAGAAGGAGCTATCGGTGCAGTGCTTACGGGCTTAATGGTGCTCCTATTTTTGGGCGACAGGCGCGGTGCGCTCATTGTAATATTAACGATCCCTACATCTATCATATCGGGTATATTCTTCCTTTCGCTGTTCCACCAAACAATTAATATCATGACTTTGAGCGGGCTTTCGCTCGCGATCGGTATTTTGGTTGATGAGTCGACAGTTACCATTGAGAATATACACCAGCACTTTGATATGGGCAAGCCAAAGGCATTGGCCATATGGGATGCCTGTAAGGAAATAGCTTTCCCGAAATTGCTGATCCTGTTTTGTATACTGGCGGTGTTTGCCCCTGCGTTTACCATGAAGGGCATACCGGGCGCACTGTTCCTGCCGCTGGCGCTGGCGATAGGGTTTTCAATGATCACATCGTACCTGCTGGCGCAAACCTTTGTGCCCGTAATGGCCAACTGGGTAATGAAAAACGAGCATGAGGATAAAAGCCATGCCGACGGCTTTGCGCTGGACGATGAAGGCGATCCCTGGGAGCAGAAAGAACTTGCCCTGAAAAAGGCAACCGAAAACGGGAATAAGCTTAGCCGCTTTAACCGGTTCAGGGCGCGCTATCTGCGTTTTATGGACCGTATGCTGCCCAACCGCAAACCCATCGTAATTATTTATACCATAGCAGCCTGCGGCTTAGCTTTTTTATTACTGAACACCATCGGGCGGGATGTGTTACCGAAGGTTAATTCGGGCACTTTCCAGGTGCGGCTGCGTGCCCCGGACGGAACACGGTTTGAGCGGACCGAAGTTGTTACGATTAAGGCACTGCAAATACTCGGGAAGCTGGTGGGCAAAAACAATATCGATGTAACCTCCGCTTTGGTAGGGACACATCCAGGCTTATTCTCGACCAGCCCAATCTATTTATTTATGGCGGGCCCGCAGGAAGCTGTAATGCAGGTGAATTTAAAACCGGACTATAAAGTAAATTTAGATGACCTGAAAGAACGGTTCCGCCATGCGATGCTGAAAGAACTACCGGGAATCAAGCTATCTTTTGAACCTATTGAGCTTACCGATAAGATATTGAGCCAGGGCTCGCCAACGCCGATAGAGGTGGCCATAGCCAGCAAAGACAAAAAACAGAACGTTGCGGTCGCGATGAAGGTGCTCAATAAATTGAACCAGATCAGTTACCTGCGCGACGTGCAGATAGGCCAGTCATACAAATATCCTTCAATCAATATTAATATCGACCGCGTACGTGCTGCGGAGCTTGGCATAGGTATCAATGATATTTCGCGCTCGCTGGTGGCTTCAACATCATCATCGCGGTACACCGAAAAAAACGTGTGGCTTGATCAGAAGGTGGGTTTAAGCTACGCGGTACAAGTGGAGATCCCTGAATACCAGATGGCCAGTATAAATGATGTGCGCGAGATACCGATAATGGCCAACCAGCCCCGGCCTGTTTTAAGCGATGTGGCAAATGTAACAACAGGGGTAACTAATGGTGAAAATGATAATATTGGCGCCATGCCCATGCTTACTGTTACTGCCAACCTGAATAATAAGGACCTTGGCACTGCGACCGACGACGTGCAAAAAGCCATTGCCTCGCTGGGAACGCTGCCCCGCGGGCTAACAGTTACCACGCGCGGCCTGAGCCAAACGCTGACGGATACCCTGGATAGCCTGCAAACCGGGTTGATGGTGGCGGTTATCGTGATATTCCTGATGCTGGCCGCTAATTTTCAGTCGTTTAAAATGTCGTTTGTGGTATTGTCAACAGTTCCTGCTGTATTGTTTGGCTCGTTGCTGCTGGTTAAGATAACCGGCGCTACGTTGAACTTGCAGTCGTATATGGGTATGATCATGTCGGTTGGTGTATCTATTTCGAATGCCGTGCTGCTGATAACCAACGCAGAGGAATTACGCAAGCACAACGGCGACGCACTAAAATCGGCGCGTGAAGCTGCCATGCTGCGTCTGCGGCCGATCCTGATGACCAGTTTGGCCATGATCGTTGGTATGATACCCATGGCGTCGGGCTTGGGCGAGGGCGGCGACCAAACCTCACCGCTTGGCCGGGCCGTTATCGGCGGGTTATTTGCCTCAACGTTTGCCGCCTTATTGATATTGCCGTTAATTTTTGCCTGGGTACAAGGCAATACCTCAACCGATTCCGTTTCCCTCGACCCTGAAGATAAAGAAAGTAAATTCTATGTTCCACAGCACCATGCTCACCATGAAAATTAAATCAACCAAAATATTAACTATCCTGGCTCTGGGCGCGAGCCTGCTGATGGCCTGTCATTCGGGTAACAAGGATGCGCAGTCGCAAGCTCAACAACAGCAGGATGCGATCGACACACCCAGTGTTACGCTTGTTTCCGTTCAAAAAGGCAAGTTAAGCTCAACTATCGCGGTACCAGGCGAGTTGCTGCCTTACCAGCAGGTTGACCTGTATGCTAAAACCAACAGCTACGTTAAAAAACTTTACGCTGACATAGGTTCGGAAGTACACCAGGGGCAGCTATTGGCAACATTAGAAGCACCCGAAATGAACTCGCAGCTGGCACAGGCAAAGTCGAGGATACAGCAGTTACAGGCGGTGTATTTTGCCAGCAAGGCGATGTACGACAGGCTATACAGCACAAGTAAAATCCCCGGCACCGTTTCGGAAAACGATCTGGAACAGGCCGAGGCCAAGAAGAATTCGGACTATGCCAACGTTGAAGCGGCAAAGTCATCATATAAGGAAGTAACTGCAAATATGGATTACCTGGAGATCAGGGCGCCATTTGACGGTGTAATTACTGCACGTAATGTGAACATGGGCGCCTACGTAGGCCCGGGCGGCAAAGGCCCCGACCCGTTATTTGTATTGCAGGACCAAAAGCGACTGCGCCTTGCCATTTCGGTACCCGAAAAGTATACGGGCGGCCTTAGTGATAAAAATGAGGTGACGTTTACTGTACAGGCTATGCCGAACCATAAATTTACAGCCCAGGTTAAACGCCTTGCCGGTGCGCTGGATGAAAAACTAAGGTCGGAACGGCTGGAGATGGACGTTTATAATAAAGACAAAAAATTACTGCCGCATATGTTTGCCGAGGTGGATATCCCGCTGCCATCCCGCGACAGCACGATCATCCTGCCCAAAACAGCCGTAGTCGCTTCTACCGAGAAAGTATTTGTAATAAGGGTGACCAATCATCACGCTGAATGGGTTGAGGTAAAGAGAGGCTTTCAATCGGGCGATATGATAGAGGTATACGGCAACCTGAAGCCCGGCGACAATGTTGTTAAAATGGCGACCGACGAGATAAGGGACGGATCGCAGGTGAAATATTAGTCGGAAGTCTTGAGTCTTGAGTCTTGAGTCGTGAGTCGTGATAGGAAGCCGGAGAGTTGGGGGATTGACCAGGTAAGAAGCCAGTAGGCTTCCTATTTTGACTTTTAAATTAAAAGCCAATCGCTAAATAGCACATACAGGCAAGCCGCAGAAGGCCTTTTCCGGCTAAAATTGCTGCAAAATTTTTGAGAATCTTACACTATTCTAAAGATCAACGCCCGACCTGTTGGCCAGGCGTTTTGATCTTTAATATGTTTTTACCAACGGCCACCACCGCCGCCACCGCGACTGTCTTTGCTGTAGCCACCGCCGCCACCGCCACGGTTACCACCGCCGCCATAGCCACCGCCACCACCACGGTTGCCGCCGCCGCCATAACCACCGCCGGTTCTTGGCTTCTTTTCTTCAGCCTGGCTTACGGCAATTGACCTGCCGTTTACATCAGTGCCATTTAAGCCGGTGATCGCTTTTTGTGCGCTCTCATCGTCAGGCATTTCAACAAAACCAAAACCTTTGCTTCTGCCGGTTTCTCTGTCGCTAATTAATTTTACGGAGCTAACTTCACCGTAGGCTTCGAAAAGCTCTTTTAAATCGGCTTCCTCTAATTGAAAAGGAAGACTTCCTACAAATATGTTCATCAAAATTTTGTTTACAGCACACGGGTCTAATTTTGCCCGGTACTTTTATTAACACCAAATATAGTAATAGATATTTTATGATTACTGCTACATTTTATAAATTCATAGCAGTTAATCGCAAAAATCAATTAAATAACCATTTTAATATGATATGGTTTGCCATTTAATACAATTTCTTCGCCTATTTTTTTTCCTTTTAGCATCAAACCAATGGGCGAGGCTGGCGAAACGGCGAAATAAGCCTCATTATCAACCGTTAAGGTGCCGGCGCTTATGGCAACGTAAAAATTACCGTTATCGGTAATTACCAGGCTGCCGGTTTCAGCTTTATCCGAAACAACTGAAGGGTTTACCTGGTTTAAAGCTACTTTTAACTTGTTTGTTTCGGCCAGCTGCTGGCGGTTGCGGTCGGTTTCCTGCTGCATCATGGCGCGCCCGGTTTCGTACTTATCGCCCGCGCTGCTTTTGGTGTCGTCATTGGATGCCTTTTGCGCTTCTTCGATGGCCAGCTGCGCGGCCTCCATGCGTTTTTGCACGTATTCAAGACAAAGATTGTATAGTTGTTTTTTAAGTTCAGACATGGGGCTAAGATAGAGATTAGTGATTGGAGATTAGAGGTTAGTGACTGGAGTTTAGAGATTGGAGGTAGTGACTGGGGTTTAGTCAAACTTTTCTTAGGACGAGACACTAAAAAAATAAAAGCCCCCGTGCACTCGCTGCTTGGGGGCTTTCAACCTAAACCTTATCACAATTTGTAAATGCGAGAATGCATTCACAATGCAAAATTAACGCTTGTTAATTAGATATGTTTCATCAATTTTCAAAAATTTACTGACGAATGATAAAATAATTGTTACGGACTGATTTATTACAGGGTTTGGGCGAAAAATTTCAATGAATCAATGATGTGCCGGGCCCAATAAGGCCATTCGTGGCCGCCGGGGTGTTCTTCATAAATATGCGGTATGCCCTCTGCTGCCAGTTTGGTATGTAGTATGCGGTTGTATTTGATCAGCAGGTCGTTTACACCACAGTCAAAGCGGACCAAAGGCAATGAGTCGCGGTAATGCATAAAGGTTTCAAACACATCCTCGTCAACCGGGCTGTTTTGGGCGTAATCATTTAAGGGATCGTCAGTAAAATATTTTATCTGCGGCAAGCTGGTTATCGACGAATGCCCCGAAATTGCTTTGAACTTTGTGCCGTATTTTGCGCCTATGCGCAGGGCGCCAAAGCCGCCCATGGATAAGCCCGACATAAACAAGGGCGACTCCCGTTGTGCGCCATTGATGCATTCAAACAACGCATCCGGCACATCTTCCGCTATCCATCGCTCAAAGTTACGGTTGCCGAGCTGCAGGAAACCCGAGCCATCGCCCCAAAGGCCGTCAGAAGGCATGGCCAGTATCATAGGGGGCAATTCGCCCTGCGCTATTAATTCATTTACCTGCAAATGCACGCCGCCACACAATGCCCAGCTCCAGGCGCTGCCATATACCCCGTGCAATAAAATAACAACCGGCAAGGTATCAACCGGACGCGTGCCCGGCGGAACATAAACGATGATATCGCCCCGGCCTTTGAGATTAGGGGTTTTAACGGTGACAAAGCGCAGGTTGTCGCTTTCGTACGCGGGATTTGATATTTCTAAAGTTTTAAAGCGGGGCATAAAATTAATTTAGTCGAATACAATAACACCCTTAGCGTTCCTGCCTTTCAGCATGTCGTCGAAGGCGTTATGGAGTTGATGGATAGGGTATGTGCGTGTGATCATTTCTTCCAGCAGCAGGCTGCCATCTTCATAATGCGAAACGATCTTTGGAAAATCAATTTGCGGGCGGCATTTGCCATAAAGCGGGTTGATATAAATTTTGTCCCACTCAAACAGGCGCATATCCATGGTAATATCCTGCTCAATGCCACTTACTTGTACGGCCGTCCCGGCATTGCGCACCATGGCCAGCGGGGCAGCACCCAGCTCGGGAATGGCGGTACACTCGAAAGCATAATCAGCGCCGCGGCCATCAGTTAGTTGTTTTACCTGCCCGGCTGCCTTTAATAAGCCGGTGTCGTTTTTATCCGCGGGAAGCGTATGCGTTGCGCCGAACTTTTTGGCCATTTCGAGGCGGTTGGCGTTGATATCAATGGCGATGATCTTTGCCGCGCCGGCTATTTTGGCGCCCTGTATCACGTTTAAGCCTACCCCGCCGGTGCCAAGCACAACCACAGACGAACCGGCTTTAACCTTCGCGGCGTTTATGACCGAGCCATAGCCCGTCATCACCCCGCAGCTGATGATGCTGGCCGCCGGGAACGATATTTTTTTGGATGTATTTTTAACCACTGCCGATGATTTCACCAGCGTGTATTCCGCCATCGTACCAATATTGAACGAGCGCAAAACCGGTTGGCCGTTCAGTGTAGTTCCCAACGGATTGGCGTGGCCGGGGGTATAGCCGTTACTACCCGCAGCTACCGGCGAAGCTACTTCGCATAAATGCTGGTTGCCTTCCAAACACTGGAAACAATGGCCGCAGTGCATGGCCCAATTCAATATCACGCTGTCGCCGGGAGATAATCCCATCACATCGCTGCCGACCTTTGTGATAATACCCGCGCCCTCGTGGCCGATAATTAATTGTTTGCCCCAGCTTAAAGAATCGTAGTCGGTATGGCAAAGGCCCGCGGCCATCATTTTTACCAGTACCTCGCCGGGTTGGGGATCCTGCACCAGTATGTTTTCGATCTTGAAATTACCATGGCCATCCGTAATAGCCGCTTTGCACGTTATGGCCATTATTTACAGGTTACGTTTTTTTAGCTCCCTTACAGCGTAGTCGGCGGCGCGGGCAGTGAGGGCCATATAGGTGAGCGACGGGTTTTGGCAGGCCGACGAAGCCATGGCGGCGCCATCTGTAACGAATACATTTTTGGCATCCCATACCTGGTTCCAGCCGTTTAGCACCGAAGTTTTCGGGTCGCGGCCCATGCGGGCAGTGCCCATTTCGTGAATGGCCGAACCCATGCTATAGTCCGATTCAAATTTGCCCGGCGATTTAATGCCCGCCATTCTCAGCATCTCCACGGCATCGTCGCCCATATCCTTGCGCATCTTTTTTTCGTTGTCGCCAATGGCGGCGTCAATGGCTAAAACCGGCAGGCCCCATTTGTCTTTTTTATCTTTATCGAGGGTGACTTTATTGTTGTGGTTGGGCAGCGTTTCGCCAAACGCGGCCATGCCGAAATACCATTTTCCCGGCTCACCCAGCGCTTCTTTAAACATGCCGCCAATATTCATTTCGGCGATCTCGTGACCCCAGCCTTCGCGGCTGGCAAGCCCCTGGTAACCAAAGCCGCGGATATAGTCGCGCTTCTCGCCGTTAAGGTTACGGTACCGCGGTACATACACCCCGTTGGGCCTGCGGCCGAAATAATATTTATCATCAAACCCTTCCACCTCGCCGTAAGCGCCCACGCGGTAATGGTGATCCATCAGGTTATGGCCCAGCTCGCCGCTGCTGCTGCCCAGCCCGCCCGGCCAAACGTCGGTGGCGGAGTTCATCAGCACCCAGGCGCTGTTTAAGGTTGAGGCGTTCAGGAATATCACCTTCGCATAATATTCGTAGGTTTTGTTGGTTTGCGCGTCAAGCACCTCAACGCCGGTGGCTTTTTTGGTGTCCTTATCGTATAGTATTTTAGTAACTATGCTGTATGGCCGCAAGGTTAGGTTTCCTGTGGCAAAGGCAGCCGGCAGGGTAGAGGACTGCGTGCTGAAGTAAGCGCCGAACGGGCAGCCCATCGCGCACTGGTTACGGTACTGGCAATGGCTGCGCCCCGGCAGGGCCTTAGTGAGATTGGCCGTGCGGCCGATGATCATATTCCGCTTGCCTTTATAATGGGCATTTATATTGCCGGCAATAAATTTCTCCGCGCAGTTCATATCCATTGGCGGCTGGAAATCGCCGTCGGGCAGTTGGGGCAGGCCATCGCGGTTGCCGCTAATGCCGGCGAAGCGCTCCACATAGCTGTACCATGGGGCAATGTCTTTATAGCGTATCGGCCAGTCAACAGCGATGCCGTCCTTTGCATTGGCTTCGAAATCAATATCGCTCCAGCGGTAACTCTGGCGGCCCCACATCAGCGAACGCCCGCCCACATGGTACCCGCGGAACCAGTCGAACCGCTTTACTTCCACGTAAGGGCTTTCCTTTTCATCAACCCAGTAATCCAGGTTGGTTTCGTTCAGGAAATAATCGCGGCCCAGCACGGGGTAATCCTTGCTCATTTGCTGCGTGCGGCCCCCGCGGTGCGGGAAATTCCATGGCGCTTTGGTGGCGTTCACGTAGCCTTTTATATGTTCAATGTTGCGACCGCGCTCCAGCATAATGGTCTTCAGGCCCTTTTGGGTAAGCTCCTTCGCCGCCCAGCCGCCGCTGATACCCGAACCGATCACAATCGCATCAAAAACATTATCCGCCATAATATAGAAAATTCCGGGCAAGCCGATGTATATAGGTTTAACAGGTTTCAAATTAACTATTACTTGCCGTTTAAAAGGTGGATTGTATTGGCATTTTATTGGGGGATATTAACCGGGAACTGTGCTTTTTTAACATGGGTGGGATATAAAGGGCGATTTTTTTACAAGGAGGGGGAATGCGGTGCATCGCGTGAATATCGCGCAGATAGCTCACCTCCAAAGGAGTCCTATAGACCGATTTGCACTTCGCTGCGGGGAGAGGAAAACGAGTACGTCATGCCGAACTTGTTTCGACACCCCACCAGAAAGGTGCACGACAGCAAAATCTGCTAAATGTATTCGCTGCTAAGCATGCGTGAATGTCCTGTGGGGTGCCGAAACAAGTTCGGCATGACGTGGTGGACGAGGCGCAGAGTTAATTTATCCGACCAGCGTAGCGTGGTCGGGGTGAGTCAACACGCCATGCTGCAATATCCCCCACTATTCAATTAACATCCTCATTGTTTTTTCATTCGGGGATGTTTTACTTTGGCGTTCCAACTAACCTGAATTTATGAAACTGAAAGCTGCGCTACTTATTTGTTTGATATATTTTATTGCATGTCCCGGTTATGCTGTCCCGCCAGGGCACGCAGTCAAACCGCCTGTTAAACGTGCCGCCGGGCAGCAGGAGATCATTTACCATATTTTTGAGCGCAGCTTTTACGACAGCAACGGCGACCAGCACGGCGACCTCAACGGCATCCGCCTCAAGCTGGATTATTTGCAGGAACTGGGCGTTACCGCGATATTGCTTACGCCGCTGTACGAGTCGGTTTTTTACCATAACTATTTTAGCAGCGATTTTAAAAAGATCGACCCTACACTGGGTTCCATGCACGATTACCTGGCGCTTATTAAAGAATTGCACCGCCGGGGGATGAAGCTGTACCTGGATATGGAAACGCAGTATGTGACCGACGACCATCCCTGGTGGAAGGACGGCGTAGGCAACCTGAAATCGCCGTACAGCGATTATATTTTGTACCAGGACGCGGCACATACCCAACCCTCCACCATTATTTTTAACCTGAAAGGGCTCGTTGGCTACGATAGCGTGTACCGCCGCATTACCACCGTAAATTTGCTTAGCCCGAAGGTGCTGGAGTATAATTACGGGCTGTTCAAGTTTTGGGTGGACCCCAATGACGACGGAAAGTTTGACGATGGCGTGGACGGCTTCCGGCTCGACCATATGATGGACAACCTCGACGGCAAGCTGCCGGGGCTGTTCCAAAATTTCTGGAACCCGCTGCTGGGGCGGCTGCGCCGGGTGAACCCGAAGCTCAGCATCGTAGCCGAGCAGGCTGAGTGGGGCTCGCTGGGCAAGGAATATTTCACCCGCGGCGGGGTCGACAGGGTGTTCGCGTTCCGGCTGGCATTTGCCATACGGTCGTTCAAAAAAAAGGAGTTGGAGAAGGCGGCCGATTCTACCTTTTTGATTACGCCGGCTGGTAAACAGCAGGTGGTATTTATCGAGAACCACGATACCCCGCGGTTTAGCTACGGCGTAAAGGGCGACGCGGGCAAGCTGCGCGCGGGCGCAGCGCTTAACCTGCTGCTGGGCGGCGTGCCGTCAATCTATTACGGGCAGGAGCTGGGCATGAGCGGCACCAACGCCAACCTTGGCGCTACCGACGCCAACGATATCCCCAACCGCTCGGCCTTTGAGTGGTACAAAACCGACCAGGGGCCAGGCATGGCCTATTGGTACAAGGCAAAAGGCCCGTGGCGCAGCCAGTTTAACAACGACATACCCAACGACGGCATCTCGCTCGAAGAGGAACGCAACGACCCCGGGTCGCTCTTTAACTTTTACCGCCAAATGATACGCCTCCGCCAGGCCAGCCCGGTCATATCCACCGGCGCTTATAAAACTGTGCAGAACGATAATGCGCAGGTATTTACCTTTACCCGCTACCAGGTCAATAAACGGGTAGTGGTGGCCGTAAACCTGTCCGCCCAGCCGCAGCAGGCGGTTATCCATGCGGAGGGTGCAACCGCGGCGGTGAAGGTGTTGTATGGTTCGGCGAAGCCGGTTGTTAGCGGCGATGGTGTTGCCCTGAGTTTACCCGCGTACGGGGTGGAGGTTTGGGAATAGCGGTGGCGATGGTAATAGGTGGCAGCAGCAGTAGCAGTGGCGGTTGATAGTTGGATAGTTTCAACAAATACTATAAACTGCAAACCCGGTACGGCATGGCTAGCGCGCTTCAAATCGCTGGCTGTTTTGATCTAACGATTTTTTTGATCTTCTTAAAATATAAAATCCACCTTTAATAAATTTTGCCAAAGGGATACTATAGGCAATAGTAACAAACCCCCTCTTTTGGTTATCGACCACAGTTCCCAATTCACAACCATAACCAAATTGAAAATTCAAAACGGAAAATGACAAGGTAGGCGCAAAAATATTTTGTTGATTTCCACCATTTGTGTTATTGGATGCAAACAAACATCCTATTTGTATACCAAAGGTATTGTTCATCTCGGTATTTATGACGTTAGCCTTGGCAGAGTTATCGGTAGTAACGTCCAGGCGGCCCCAGCTTATTCCAAACCCAGCCCCAATCGAATTAAAAAACGATACATTACCTTTTTTTGTATTATCTCCGTCCACGCGGTTAAATCTTATTAAAGGCACTGTAAAACTCGAGTTTAATACCGTAGCCCGATAAGTGGATGTTTCTCCCTTGGGGTACGATTCCCATTGCGTGTCATTATTGGTTTCCTGGCTAAGCGCCCGCAATGCAACGGTGCAAAATAGTGTTAGTAAGTAAAGCTTTTTCATTTTGTGATACGGTTAAGGTTAATAAATGTAACTCACTGCAGCCGCTCCTTAACGGAGGTCTCTTTAAAACTTCCATCGGTTAACAGCAGTAATTGTGACTTTAGTCTTGTAAAATTATAACCCCTGATATTTGAAAAATGCCGTAAAAACACCTTTTTTAATACCGTATTAAAACCCCCCTTAAACCTGGTCCAAGTATCAAGTAGCTAGTATCAAGTAGCTAGTATTAAGCACCAGGTAGCCGGTATCAAGTATCAAGTAAGTAATTGTTTGATGAGGATCGCGCGATTCCCCCCTGAGCTTGTGCCGGGCTGTCGAAGCAAGGTGTACTATATATCGGTTGGGATAACGATGGGTACAAGGTTAACGGAATAGGTGCCCGGCTCTAATTCTGCAAATTCCTTTAACCGGTTTTTGAAGGCGATCCGCAGATCGTTTAGGTTTTGCGCACGCTCTACAATAGTGCTTTTATTGTATACAACCATGCCCCAAACAGCATCATTCGAATATTCGTACTTTAAGTCGATAACGGGTTTTTTCATTTGCAGCCCGGCCATTGAAACGGGTGAGTTATTTCTGTAGTAGTTTGGTAACAAACCTATTACAAATCTATTGGGATACGCTACTGTCGACATTAGATTTCGATTAGAATTTAGTATTCGGTCAATCCACTACGTCGCTAGGGGGAATAACCTTTCGCGAACCTGGTGCGGGAAAGCAATCGATGAACCGTGCAGGCAAACAGCAAGTGCTGATGCTGGAGAATAAAATTGGCGTTCGTGTCTTTTTGAAAAACAAAAGCAGTGCTTTTCTATGCGCTGCAGCCCCGCTATACGCTTATACTGCGCAGGGCCTTCGGCGTGCAAATTGGCGCAGGGCGGCTTTTTGTTCCATATCGCATCGGGTTCGTTGATTTGCTTATGTAGAGATTGCTTCGTTCCTCGCAATGACGCGCGGAGAGAAAATGGCGTGCGGAGAAGGGGGATTTGCCTGTGTAGAGATTGCTTTCCCGAAATAAATTCGGGACAGGCAGTTCCTCGCGATGGCGCGCGGAGAGGGGATGCGCGCGTGAAGAGAAAGCGTTCGATGAGTGGCGCGAGGCGTATTATTTAATCCTCAAGCAGGCTGTCGTATAAGTCTTTCCATCCCGGGTTAAGGGAGTTGACCAGTTGCAGTTTATATTTTCTGCTGGCTCCTTTTATGCTTTTTTCGACGGCAATGGCTTCTTCGATGCGGGGATAGAAGCAGTAATATACGAGCTTGTTGCAATTGTACCTGGCGGTGAAACTTTTAGGGTAGGTTTTATTCTTATGGTCCCATACCGGTCAGATCGGAGTTGACGCCGGCGTATAAAACGGTATGCATTTTATTTGTCATGATGTAAACGCAGCCGCCTTTCTCGAAAACCATAATGCAAAATATGATTTTTTTTTATTAGACAAAACCATCCCGTCATTGCGAGGAACGAAGCAATCTCTGAACTGTGCAGATCAGGGAGATAGGTGACTGTGGGGAGAATTGAGCGGCGTGCAAATTGGCGCAGGCGGCTTTTCGTTCCATTTTACATTTCGGTTCGTTGACTTGCGTATGTAGAGATTGCTTTCCCGAAATAAATTCGGGACAGGCAGTTCCTCGCAATGACGCGCGGAGAGAATGACGCGCGGTGGAGGGATTAAGGTTCGTTGATTTGCATATGTAGAGGTTGCTTTCCCGAAATAAATTCGGGACAGGCAGTTCCTCGCGATGGCGCGCGGAGAGAATGACGCGCGGTGGAGGGATTAAGGTTCGTTGATTTGCATATGTAGAGGTTGCCTGGTTCCTCCTTAGGAAGTCCTTGGACGCAATGGCGCTGTGTTTAGTCTTTATTCACTGCTTTATACAAGTCCTTTATCTCGCCTGATTTCATGCTGTTGTACGTTGATGATTTGGTTTTCGAATAGATCAATTCGCCGGTTCGGGAATTTACTACGCCAATCATTATCCCCACCGACAGGCCGCGGAAATAGAGCATGTAATAAAATGGCTCTTTGTCGGCAAGTATCTTATCTTCCAGCTCGCGGTTTGTGATCGTTTTATATTGGAATTGGTAACTTTTAAATAAGTCGGCTATTTCATCGTCGGTATATGTGCCAAGTTTTCCGAACATATTCATGGTAATAAAGTCATCTTCGGGGCAGTATAACACCTGGCTTCTTAGTAATTTCAATTCGTCCTTATTGGTAATATCATCGGTGTTCATCTTTTCGCCTTTTTGAAGTGCTGTGCTTAATCGCTGAAGATAATTTTTCAACGTACCCGGATTCCAGTTACTGATATGGCCGGAGCCATCGAAATCAAAAGTTAAGATATGGGAATCGCCTTTGAGGTAACGAACACTGGTTTGCAGATGCGCTATTGCCGTTTCATTATATATGCTAAATTTCCCGGGCTTTTTTACACCTCTGTCGCTGGGTATCCATAGGTTTAAATAAAAGAATTGAGCCGGGTATCGCCCCATGTAATAATTATGTATCACCACATTCTCCAGCCTGAAGTAGGAATCACCTTCTTTTATATTTTCCTTTAAATCGCTCTCTTTCAAAAACTCAACACCTTTTGTAACCGTCCAGTACTTTTTGAATACGCGGTAATATTCAGCGGAATTCGGAAAATCAGCATCGCCCACCATGACATGCGTCGTGCCGTCTTTGATCTTATCGAGCGCATTTTTGGAAAATATCTGGATTTGGGCCATAGCCTGCGACAAACAAAGGAAGCATAATGCTGCAGCAAGAAAAATTGTGTTTTTTAAATTCATGATATGGTTTGGTTATAGATTGCTTATAAACATATTAAAAATTAGTTAAAGAGCAATTTTTTTGATCGATATAATGTAGCCCGCATGGATGACTGCCCATCCGATAGCTATGCAGGACTGTTCCCGCGATGGTAAGTGGGTGTAGGCCCCGTGCAGTATAAGTGTATAGCAGGCCTGCGGGCGATAGAAAGCAGTGACTTTGTTTTTCAAAAAAACTGCGGCCAAACTTTGTAACTTTGGGTAAACGATTGCTATAAACCTCAAACGCATGCGAACATTTGAATCAAAAAAACCACGCCCGGGCATAGCCCGGTGGCTGATGGTTGCGGTTGCTATTGGTATATTGGCGTTTTGTTTTAACACAAGTGCTATGGCACAACAAAAGGAACATATGGTGCGACTGGCAAAAATTACCGTGGACCCTGCGCAGCTTAGCGCCTATAACGCCGCACTAAACGAGCAAATGGCCGCCGCCGTGCGCCTTGAACCTGGTGTGCTGGTTTATTATGCCGTTGCCGAAAAAAACGAGCCCTCGCACATAACGATCCTCGAGATATACACCGACACGGCCGCCTACCAGGCACACATTGAAACGCCGCATTTTAAGCATTACAAAGCCACGGTTGCGCATATGGTAAAATCGCTGGAGCTGGTTGATGTTAATTTGATCGCTTCGGCAAAGAAACCGGGGATGTGAGCGTGCTGATGTTCCGGGGTGGAGAGGATGAGGCTTAGCGCGCGCGCTTGCCGTAGAAGGCTTAGGGTTCGCTGATCTGCCTATACGGAGGTTGCTTTACGAATCAGGTTCGGGACAGGCTTGTTCCCCGCGATGGCGCGCGGAGAGGGGGCGTTGATCTGCGTATGTAGCGGTTGCTTTCCCCGAAATAAGCCCGGGATGTCAACGGGCCAACGCTATTGTTCGGCAACGGATCGCTGCCTGCTGCCAACTCACTACTGCCAACTGGCAATGGCGTGTTCGCAGGTGTTCGGGGGTGTTCGCGCCAGTTCGGGGTGTTCGTGCACAAACCAAAGCGAACGCAACGGCGGCACGGTCAGGAGGCCCGGCGGGCGGGCTGTTTGGCGATGGTTGGGATGACGCTGGTTCGCCAAAACATCACCTCGATGTCGTACCGGATGGCGGGCGGCAGGCTGTCGTTGGTTACGCGGACGCAGGCGGGGCTGTTGCCCTCGATCTCGACGCAGTTCATGATACTGAGTTTGGAAGAGGCAAAGTAGTCCTTATGCTTCTTCTCGATGGCCTTTAAATAGGCGGTTGCAAAATCCCTGTCTTTCATATTCAATCGTATTTAACAAAAAGCAAATACAATGGTTTGAAACCATTTGCCATTACGGCGACAAACTGAGGAACGAGCTAATAATGAGATAAATTTAACTGATTCGTTTTTAATTTCGCAATTATTTATAAATTTTTTTAACCGGTTGTTTTGGGGCGTGTAACTATTGGTTATGGCGAGTTAAAAGTTGTGAGTTGTCGCTCGTATAGCCGACTCCCCCGCACTGCGCTGACGCTCGTCCACCCTCTTTCCGGTTTACCGGAGAGAGGGTAACTCAATAAATATAATATTTCTTTTTCCGTCTCCTCTTTTCCGCTTGCGGAAGAGAAGGTGGTCGGGCGAAGCGCCGTCCCTATAGCTATCGGGAGGGTGAGTTAAATACGGCGGCACGCCGGGTGTTCAAGGTGTTCAAGGTGTTCAAGGTGTTCAAGGTGTTCAAGGTGTTCAAAGTGTTCAACTCTCAGAAATTGGAACACCGTTTTAATACAAATATTAATATAGGGGATTTGGAACATGGTAAATGCATTATCTTTATTACAAAAATCAATATTATGCAAAAGAAATTTTTGATAGGGGTGTTATTGATCCTGGGGTTTGGCTCGTTCAAAAGCTTTGGGCAAACACCTGTACAATTCAACAATCAGATGAGCGCGATTACCGATAGCCTTATGAAACAGGGCACATCCTGGGGAAAAAAGCTTGGTGAAATTGTGCAAGGATCAAAGCAATACCAGGATTTAGCGCCGGTGCGGCTAAGTGTGCAGAATTACATTGATCAGCAAACTTTAAAATTAACCAATATGGCGGATATAAGCGGGTCGTCCAAGTTTCAGCAGGTGATGCTCACTTATTTACAATTCGAGAAGAGCTTTTGCGAGCAGGTACTTAAGCCCTTTGAATCATTCACCGCAGCCACTACAAACGAGGAAATTAAAACAAGTGTAGACCACTTAATAAAAGAGGCTGCAAAAGAAAAAGACTACACCGATCAGATACACATTGTTCAGAATGAATACGCGAAAGCAAACAATTATGTAATTGAAACTAAAAAAGAATAATCAGCCACCCGCAAACTACACCACCACCTTTTTTTCTTCTTCGCCGAGGGTGCGCATGAATTTTTTGCGGTAGTTGAGCGGGCTGAGGTGCATTTTTACCTTGAACATTTTGTAGAAGTGCGATACGTCGCCGAAGCCGCTGTCGAACGAGATGTCGGATATGGGTTTGTCAGTTTGTACCAGCTGCTGTATGGCGTAGTTGAGGCGGTACTCGATGATTGTTTCCATGAAGGTTTTGCGGGTGATCTTTTTGAAATATTTGCAAAACGCGTTGGTGGTCATGTTGGCAATGCCGGCGGCTACGTCGAGCGATACATGCTTCCTGAAGTTTTCGACAAGGTAGGCGAATACCGGGTTGATGCGCTCCTGCTCGGCCAGTGATGGCTCGGCGATCACGCGGTTTTGGTCGAGCAGGGTGTACTCGCCGGATGCGGCCAGCCGCTGCAAAATTTCGAGTAGCCCAATGAGCATGCGGAAACTGTTTTCCTCCCTGCTAAGGGCCAGCAGCCTCTCGCCTGCAGTCATGCGCGTACCTGAATGAAAGCTAATGCCGCAGCCGCTTTTTTCGAATAACTTTTTGATATGCTGGAGCTCGTTCCGGTTAAAGAATTCGCCGCCAAGGAAACCGGCTGTGAACTGGATAACGACGGCGCTGGCGGCGTCGTGGTTTTGGCCTTCGGCTTCCAGCTTCCAGCAGTGTGGCAGGTTGGGGCCCAGGAGGACGAGGTCGCCGGCTTCGAAATCCTCCATATGGCTGCCTACAAAGCGCTTGCCGCTGCCTTGCAAAATGCAGGTGAGCTCGTATTCGGGGTGAAAATGGTAAGGGGCGCTAAACGCCAGCTTATCAAATTTCCGCACCAGGAACGACTGGCCGTTTAACGGCTGAAGGAGCTCGAAAGATGCCTTGATCATGGGCTATTTTAACAGATATAAATTGTATATGTAAACTTACGGATAAAATAATCCATAATTATACCATTTTCGTCATTTTTTTATTGCTCCTAATGATATTACCTTTAGTTAATTAATTTAACGATGATGAATAAACAGGTTGAAGAACTACCAAAACTAGATGATTTTAAAAAAATACCGACCGAAAACATACGGGAATTCCAGGCACTGGGGCATACGTTAGTGGAAGGCGTGCTCTCGCCGGAAGAGATCGCGGCATACCGCCCGGTGATTGTTGATGCTGCGGACCGGTACAATACCGAGAAGCGCGATCTACAGGACAGGGATACTTACGGCAAAGCTTTTTTGCAGATCATGAATTTATGGCAATGCGATGAAGAAGCCCGCAAGTTTGTGCTGGCAAAACGCCTCGCCAAAATAGCTGCCGACCTGATGGGCGTTGAAAACGTACGCCTGTATCATGATCAGGCGCTGTTTAAAGAACCCGGCGGCGGTCCGACCCCCTGGCACCAGGACCAGTATTACTGGCCGATCGATACCGATAATACCATCACCATGTGGATGCCCCTGGTTGATATTGATGTAGATATGGGTATGCTTACATTTGCGTCGGGATCTTATAAAGAAGGTTCAGTATTTGATTTTGAGATATCGGATGAATCAGAAAGCGCTTTTGATGATTACGTTAAGGCGCACAAATTCCCGATAAGCCGGGCAAACACCATGAAGGCCGGCGATGCCACCTGGCACCGCGGGTTTACCATGCACCATGCCAATGGCAATAACTCCAACACCCGCCGCGAGGTGATGACCATTATTTACATGGCCGACGGTGCCCGGGTATCACCATTCAAAAACGAGTGGCAAAAGAACGATAACGAAAAATGGCTGATGGGCAAACCGATAGGGGAGTTGATCGATTCGGAATTGAACCCGAGGTTGTTGTAAGTTAAAATTCAAAAGTCAAAATTCAAAAAGGGAGAGATTAAACTTGCGAAGTCTTTAAGGCTTCGCAAGTTTTTTATGTTAGTTATATCTTCCTTTACGTTGCGGATCTTCGAGGAACCAGGCAACAAATATTTTTTGCTCTGTGCGTACCGAGTGAATAGCCGGGAAATTGGTCAGGTAGCGGTCGTCATAATAAATAAAGTGCTCAAAGCCCAGGCTAATACTTTTTGATAGGTTTATTGTTATCCGCGGCTTTAAGATACTTACGTGATTAGTGCCGGCCGGACCTACATATGTGTGCAGCAGGTAAAAATAATACTCGGCTGAAAGACTTGCATATTTGCCTAAATTGAGCCTTGCATCAACCTGGGCTTTTATACCGTCGTTGTAGGTATAGTCCCTTACCTGCGATGTGTCGGGGCCAAATCTTGTGCTGTTGCCTGCTAAAGGCACAAGGGCCAGGTTGGCACTGGTATACAGCGTGATATCTTTGCTGAAAGGATATTTGGTAAACATCCCGCCGCCAAAAGCTACAGATCCCAGTTCAAAGGTTTTGTTATCCCAATAATCGTAATACTGGAAGGCACCATATAGTATAGAAAGTTTACCTAAATGTGCGTTATCGCCCACTAAAATCCCGTAGCCTACAATATTGTCCAGAATTTTTCTTCCCGACCCAAAACTGAACTCGGTACGGAACCTGAAGAAATCAAATGGCTTGCGATGTACTTCCTCGAATGGATTACCATAGTCGAGCTGCAGGTTGATCATTACGTTAGTTGGGCCGGCGCCAAAAATGGTGTTGTTGTCCTGATTTATCTTGTGTATACCGGTAAACAAGGTAATGTTAAGGGGTTCCTTCTGGTATACTTCGGTATTGGTGTGCCTGAAACTTTTTCCTTGCAGCAACCTGTTAAGTCCGCGCACCGGGTCAACCAACCCAGCGGCAATTTCCCTGAAAACCCTGTTACCGCCGGTTGCACGATCGTCCAGAATGTTGGAGCTTACGCGATAAAATATCTCTCCGAGGAATGCTCCGTTAACAGGTGTATTGATGATGTCGTTATAAGAGGGCCGCGTATTCTCGCCAAAGTATTCCCACATCAAACTTCCACCTATCGCGAACGGGATCGATTGCCAGTAATTATAGCCCTGCGACCGTGCCGCGTTATAGGTCATTGACCCGGAGTACGGGTGCCCTACAAAGTTTATCCCAAACCGGTCGGCATCCCATTCCCATCCCTTGTTTAAATTATATTTCCAGGTTGAAGGGCCGATGTGCGAAAAATCAGCATTTAAAACAAAGCGGTCTAATGTCCAGGTAAATGTATTAATGCCCAGTACTTCAACCACAGGCTTCCATAGGGGATACTTTTTGTTATATTTTATATCATCGTTCAGCAGGTCGCCATATTTATTTTGGATGGTAGTATCAATAAGCGGACTTTTTTTAGGTTCAGTACCGCCGGTGGAGTCCTTGATCGTTTTTTTGGCGTCCTTAATTTCTTTGAGTTGCTGTTTGACGGGGCCATTACCTGGTTTTATAGTGTCAATAGGCGTAGTTTTTTGCGCGAACAGGTTTGCCGTGATAAAAAACGCTACCAAGAGCAGTAAAACTGGTTTTTTGCGGTTTGTTGATTTCGCAAATAACAGCGAAATAAATACCAGGATAGGAATAAATAAGTAAAGGTTTATCATAGGAATAGCTATAAGCTATAACTACAACTAATAATGAGCCGAACTGTTTTAATTAAAATATACTCCTGCTGGCGCCGCCGTCGACCTGGATGGTGGTGCCGCTGATATAAGCGGCCTGTTCTGACGCTAAAAATACCGCCAGGGCTGCCAGCTCTTCGGGTTTGCCGATGCGGCCAAGCGGGATGTTTTTGGCACGCTCTTTTAAGGCATCATCCGGATTTATTCCTGTTGGCAAGGTATGTTTGAGCCTGTCGGTGAGGATCATGCCGGGGGCTATGTTGTTCACGGTGATGTTATAGGGGCCGAATTCATCTGCCATCATTTTAGCCATCCCTACAACGCCCATGCGCATACTGGTTGATAGCACGGAATTGGCCAGCACCGATTTTACCGAACCGCTGATGATATTAATGATGCGGCCGCTGCCTGTTTTTTGCAAGTGCGGCAATACGAGCCTGCTGGTACGGGCAAAGCTGAGCAGGGTAAGTTCAAATGCTTTTTGCCAGGCCTCATCATCAAACTTTTCAAATTTATCAAAGGGCGGCCCGCCGCCGTTGTTCAGTAAAATATCGATACGCCCGAAATGCCCGGCCGCTTTTTCGATCAGGTTTTTCACCTGTGCAGCGTCGGAGACATCGACGGGGATGGCCAACACATCATTACCCGTTAGCTTTTGAATCTCGCCGGCGGTTTTATTCAATTCGTTTTCGTCACGGGAGCCGATGACCACTTTGGCGCCCTCGGCCGATAAAGCCGTTGCTACGGCTTTGCCCAATCCTTTGCTGGCCGCTAATACGATGGCTACTTTATTGGTGAGTTTAAAATCCATGTTAGTGGTTATTATTTCGACTTCTTCCGCTCCCTGCTTTCCAGGCTCAATAAAAATGCAGGCAATAGGGTTAGATTACTTATCATCGCTACCAACAATGTAACCGATAGCAAAATACCCAGCGCCCTTGTGCTGCCAAAGGTAGAAAATGTAAATATCCCAAAACCAAAAAATAATACAATAGCGATATAGATCATGCTGATGCCCGTTTCGCGGATGGTATCGGAAACAATGGTTGATATGCTTTTTTTAGTGCTGCGCAGTTCCTGCCGGTATCGGGTTATAAAATAAATGGTCTGATCGGATGAGATGCCCATGGCGATACTAAATATCAGGATGGTGGACGGCTTAAGCGGTATACCAAAAAAGCCCATAATACCCCCGGTAATAACCAGGGGGATGAGGTTTGGCAGCAGAGAAATAGCGATCATTTTTACCCCCCGAAATAATATCCACATTACACCCGCAATTAAACCTATCGCAAGCGCAAGGCTTTGATACAAATTCCTTACCATGTAATTGGCGCCCTTTATAAATATAATGCTCGAGCCGGTCAGCTCCACATGGTACTTTTTAGGATCAAATATGGAATCAATGCGCGGTTGTAGTTTTGCCAATACCTTGTTCATCCGCGCCGAACCGACATCCGGCATCTCGAAGCTTACGCGTGTAAACCGCCGGGTGCTGTCGAGGTAATTGCGCAACATATTGGTGTTTTTCCCCGAGTTGCCGGCGTAGCTTAAAACAAAGGCCTGCTCCATGCCCTCCGGCAAACGATAATAGCGCTTGTCGCCGCCATAAAAGGCCTGGGTTGAAAATTTTAAGGCTTGTATCAACGATAAAGAGCGACTAAACTCCGGGTAGGATGAGATCATGTCTTCCAGTTTTTCAACTTTACGGATCACGGCCTGGTTCATGATGCCATTTTTACGTTTGGTATCAATGCTCACTTCCAGCGGTAAAACGCCTTTAAAGTTGGCTTCAAAAAATTTGAGGTCGCTTAGGGTATTGCTGCTTTTCGGGAGGTCGTCAACAACATAACTATTTACGTTTATCCGGGTTAACCCATACAGGCAAACAACTACTATTATAAGGGTAACGATGTAAATTGTACGGCGGTAATTAAAAACCAGCACGTCGAGAAATTTTAATATTTTCTGGATTATTTTTCGGTCTTTGATAGCACTTTGCCGCGACCTAGGGTGGGGAAGAAAGCTAAAAATGATAGGTATCAGGATCAGGCTCAGCGCAAAGGTGACCATAATGCTTAGCGAAGCTACTAAACCGAACTCTGTAAGCAACTGGCTATTGGTAAAATACAAAACGCCAAAGCCAATAGCGGTAGTTATATTCGCGATAAAGGTAGTGATGCTTACTTTTTCGATCACGGTATGTAACGCCTGTATCTTATCGGCGGTTGTGCCAAACTCGAAGTAATATTTATTTAAAATAAAAACGCTGTTAGGCACACCGATAATGACCACCAGCGCCGGGATGATGCCGGTAAGAATAGTGATCTCGTAGTGCATTAAAACCAAAATTCCAAGGCTCCATGTCACGCCAAGCAATACCACGATCACCGGGAAAATAACCGCGAACGCGGAGCGGAAGATCAATAGGAGTATCAATGCCGTGATACCGAGCGATAACACCAGGAATAAGGCGAATTCATGTGAGATCAGGTCGCCGGCTTTGGTGCGTATCAGCGGCAGGCCCGAATAATGCACCGGGATGTTATGTTTTTGCTCAAACCGGTTTCCCTCGCTTAATATGGTATCGATAATTGGCACACGCGCAGGTGTATTGATAATTTTATTGTCGAAAGTGATAGCCATTAAAGTAGCTTGGTTATCATCACTTAAAATCAATCCTTTATAAAAGGGAAGCGCTAATATAGCCTGCTTTACGCTGTCAACCGCCTGGTTGGTGGCTAATAGGTGCGTAACCAGGGGCTTTAGTACAAAACGGTGGTGTAAGGTATCTTTGGCTAGGTTATACACATTGGCTATAGATATAACGGCTTTAATTCCCTTAATATGCTGCAGCCGGTTGCCGACCTGGTTCCAGTCGTTAAATGCATTTTTTTCGAAAATATGCGGCGATCTGATACCGATCACCAGGGTGGTGGCGTCCTGCCCGAATATCTTTTTAAACTGCATATACCTGATATATGCCGAGTCAGTCACAGGCAGTACTTTCCCCCCGTTAAAAGTGATGCGGACCTTGCAGGCCTCATAGCCCATAAAGACGCTCAAAATGGCAACCAGCCCTAAAATAACCAGGCGGTTTTTCAGGATGAGGTCAGCAAGCTTTTTCCAGATCATTAATTTGATTTCAGGTTAATCGGATCGCTAAACTACGAAAATAGATCAATCCTGTATTTCGTGAAATGAGATTGTGACAATGTTTAACAATTGTGCAGATTTGTAAGGTTAAGTACACCTGTGTGGCAAAGAAATATCAGCTTAAATGAAAAAATTAATCCGCAGCTTTGGTTATGCTTTTAAAGGGGTAGTTTATGCGACAGCTACCCAGCTCAATTTCAGGATACATTTAGCAGCTACTGTCCTGGCTTTATTGATGGGATATTTGTTGAGGATATCGACTGCGGAATGGTTATGGGTTGGCGCCTGCATCACGCTGGTGCTGGTTACCGAACTGTTTAACACGATGATCGAGGCGCTTACCGACATTGTTTCGCCCGGTTTTAACGAAAAGGCGGGCCGCGTTAAAGATATGAGCGCCGGCACGGTTGTAATTGCGGCTGCTTTTGCGCTGATAACAGGCCTGATTATATTTTTACCCAAGCTGCTATTGCTTTTTAACCATGCTGCATAAAACCCGCGGAATCGTTTTTAAAACCACCGATTATGGCGAAAGCAGTGTGATTGTACAGGTTTTTACCGAAAAGTTTGGCCTGCAATCGTATATCGTAAACGGGGCGAAAAAACCAAAAGCCAAGATCCCGAAAAACATGCTGCAGCCCCTGCACTTGCTTGATATGGTGGTTTATCATAAAAACACCGGCAATGTACAGCGTATAAAAGAACTGAAAAATTCACCCGTATTGCAAGCCATCCCGTACGATGTGATTAAAAGCAGCCTGGCCATATTTCTAAATGAAGTGCTGTATAAAGCGATAAAAGCACAATCTGCCGACGAAAATTTGTTCGGGTTTGTTTTTAGCGCTGTCGAATGGCTTGATCATTCAACCGAGGGGCTGGCCAATTTTCATTTGCTGTTTTTAATTCAGCTTACGCGATACCTGGGGTTTTTTCCTGATCGCAACATGGCCGGCAACGCCGATTATTTCGACCTGCAAAACGGTAACTTTTGCCGGTACAAACCGGATAACACCTTATATCTTTCGCCGCCGCATACGCAAAATTTCAGTAGGCTGCTGCAATGCAGCTTTGAAAACAGTTTACAAGTGAAACTCACTAATGACGACCGCCGCTACCTCATCCAAAAACTATTGGAGTACTACGCCCTGCATATCGAAAGTTTTGGGCATATACGCTCGCATGAGGTGCTGGAGGAGGTGCTAAGTGTGTGAACACGATTACGCGATTTACAAGATTAAAGGATTATTTTAATAGCCGTTAAGCGGCTGTGCATTTCTAAAAAATTTAAAAAGAAATGGCAACTTATGAAATATAGCCGTTATATTTAGCCGGTAAAGAAGTTAACCCCGCCCCGTGAGCCTAACATCAAAACGCTTGTTTTCAATTGACGTGTTTCGGGCTGTTACCATGCTTTTTATGATATTCGTGAATGATCTGAGTGGGGTGCGCGATGTGCCGGGTTGGATAGATCACGTTAAGGCAAATGAGGACGGGATGCATTTCGCTGATACCATTTTCCCAGTATTTTTATTTATAGCAGGCTTATCCATTCCTTTGGGCCTGGGCAAACGGATTAACAGGGGAGAGTCTTTTCCCGCTATAGCGGGACATATACTTTTGCGTTCATTCGCGCTGATTGCAATGGGCTTTTTTCATGTTAATATGGAAAATTACAGTCGCGGTGCGGTTTTGCCAATTGGTATTTGGGAATTGCTTTTAACCTTGAGCTTCTTTTTGATCTGGCTGGATTATCCCGAATCGCTTTCAAAAGTTAAAAGATACATTCTAACCGGTATCGGCATCGTCATACTTGTTACGCTGGCTATTTTGTTTAAGGGCGGCAGTCCGGACGCCCCGGAAGGTTTAAGGCCATCATGGTGGGGTATTTTGGGTATTATCGGCTGGGCCTACCTGGTTTGCGCGCTCATATTTGTTATGTCCAAAGGCAGGCTGTTCATATTGATAGTGGCGCTCGCTGTTTTTATTGCGATTAATATTTCCATTCATGCATCCTTTGTTGATATGAAGCTATGGGCCGTTAAAGATTGCTCTTCGGTATCGTTAATGATGTTCGGTGTGGTGGTTTCGCTGTTATATTTTCGGCTCATTGAAAAAGGAAATTATCGTGCCTTATGGCTGATATTTACCTCATCGGGTATCGGCTTAATATTGCTGGGATTGATTATCCGGCCTTATACTGAAGGAATATCTAAAATCCACTCTACACCTTCATGGGTTTTTATATGCACCGGTATGGGGATCCTGGTATTCGAACTGTTGATCTGGCTGGTCGATGTTAAGGGTAAACAAAACTGGTTCAGTCTCATTAAACCGGCCGGCACCAGTACACTCACCTGTTACCTGCTGCCTTATTTTATGGTGGCGATCTTTTATATCGTTCATTTCAGGTATCCCCGTTTTTTAAATTATGGAGCTGGCGGCATCATCCGTTCGTTTGCCGTAGCGTTTATCCTGATCTTAATTACAGGCTTTCTTGAAAAAAAGCGGCTTAGGCTGAAAATATGATCGACAACACTAAAATTATCATGGAAAAGAAACTTAAAATCTTGCAAACAAAAAAATGGATTATACCCGGGCTCTTTATGTGCTTTTTGACATTCACTTCTCAGTTGAGTGCTCAGTCACGCCCGGTAATAATTGGTTATGTCGGCGGGTTCAGGGGTTTAGTCAATACTGATTTGATAGCTGCCAAAAAGCTAACCCATATCAATTACGCCTTTGTCGATATCCAGAATAACCGTGCATGGCTTCACCGCGAAGCTACCGATACGATCAATTTCAGGAAACTCGTTTTGCTGAAAAAGCAGAACCCTGCGCTCAAAATATTGATCTCGATAGGCGGCTGGACGTGGAGCGGGAAATTCTCCGACGCAGTATTGACCGATACGGCCAGGCAGGCATTTGCCGCAAGCGCCGTCGATATCATTAAAAAATACGATATGGACGGGATCGATATCGACTGGGAATATCCTGGCCGGCCGGGATACCAGGGGAATATATACCGGCCTGAAGACAAGCAAAACTACACCCTGTTGTTCCGCGACCTGCGCAGGCAACTGGATACACTGCAACAGCAAACCGGGAGGAAATATTTAGTAACCACGGCTGTCGGTGGCTTTAAATCATATTTGAATAACGCCGATATGGGTAGCGCGCAGCAATATCTCGACTATGTAAACTTAATGACCTACGACTACGCGGGTGGAAGAACAGCCCGGCACCATACTAATTTGTATGCTTCAAAACTTTACCAATCGCCGGAGTTTGCTGATAACGCTGTTAAGGAATTTATGACAGCAGGCGTTCCGGCATCAAAGCTGGTAATGGGCGTAGCTTTTTATGGCCGTGTATCAAACCTGGCTGTAGGGGCAAAGGGGATAGGTGATACCGTAGCCAGTACGTCAAGAGGAAAAGGGTATACAACCATTAAGGATAGCCTGCTGAAACAAGCCGGGTTTAAGCTATACCGCGACAGGAAGGCCAAAGCGCCTTATTTGTATAATGCCGAAACCAGGCAGTTTATAACGTTTGACGACGAATGGTCGGTAAGGAAAAAATGTAAGTACGTAAAGGCTAAGGGAATAGCCGGTGTAATGTTTTGGGAATATGATTCGGATTTGAAAGGGTATTTACTGGATGAAATAAACAGGGTATTAAAATAATCCAAACGCCCCTAAAACAAAAAAAGAGGAAGCTTGCGCTTACTCTTTTTGTAGTAACTGACCTCATTATTTACCATAAAGAACTAATTGGTTGGATCGATAATAACAATTAGTACAAATATATACTCTATAGATTTAGCAGACTAATATTTTAACAAATATTAACATATATTTCTCAAAATAGTTTTGCACACTAATTTGCTTATTAACAAACTGGTTTTTGAAATTTAATACACGAGTTAATATTTTTAATTTATTATCATGTGGATTAAAAGAATAAATATTTAGGAAATACATAATACTCAAGACGATCAATCAATTTATCACATTATAACTAACCACCTGAATTTGAACTGGAGATTTCTACTTATTTGTTGCCTGTTCAGCTTAAGGCTAACCGCTCAAAAGAAAAATAGCAACTTTCAATACCATATTCGCCAGGTAACGTCGCCGGTTAAAGTGGACGGTATAGCGGATGAACCGGCGTGGCAGGATGCCATGGTTGCCAAAAATTTCAAAATGGTTTTGCCTATGGATACCAGCTTTGCCACGGTAAATACCGAGGTGCGGATGGCGTATGATCAAAAGAATATATATATCCTGGCTGTTTGTTATAAGGCCATGCCCGGCCCCAATATGGTTGAATCATTAAAGCGTGATTTTAGCTTTCAAAAGAATGATAATTTCATCTTCTTTATGGATACCTATAACGACCAGACCAATGGCTTTACTTTTGGATCAAACGCAGCCGGCGCCGAATGGGATGGTACCATGTATGAAGGCGGCAAAGCTGACCTGAGCTGGACGAATAAATGGGTGTCGGCAGTTAAGGATTACCCCGATAAATATGTTTTTGAAGCAGCGATCCCTTTTAAATCCATACGATATAAAAAAGGGATAACCGAATGGGGAATAAACTTCAGCCGCAACGACCTGAAAACAACTGAAAAATCGGCCTGGGCGCCCGTGCCAAGGCAATTTCCAACGGCCTCGCTGGCTTACACGGGTACGTTGGTCTGGGATAAACCACCACCGGACCCGGGTATGAACGTGGCTTTCATCCCATACGTTTTAAGCGGGTTTACCAAAGATTATGTAAATAAACAGAATTTATCGGCCCATGCCCAGGTGGGGGCAGATGCGAAAATCGCCGTTTCATCGGCCCTTAATCTCGACCTTACGGTCAACCCTGATTTTTCGCAGGTGGACGCCGATAAGCAGGTAACCAATTTAAGCAGGTACGAACTTTTTTACCCCGAGACAAGACAGTTCTTTTTAGAGAACGGCGACCAGTTCAGCAATTTTGGCTATGCCTCCCTTCGTCCCTTTTTTTCGAGGCGGATCGGCTTAACATCAAACATCATCGCAGGGGCAAGGCTAAGCGGTAAGCTGGATAAAGACTGGCGCATTGGCGTGATGGATATGCAGACTACCGACAATACAGCCACCAATATCCCGGCCCAGAATTTTACGGTGATAGCCCTGCAGCGGAAAATATTCGCACGATCTAACATTGGTTTCCTGTTCGTAAACAAAGAGTCGTTTAATTATCCGGGGACGGCGCATTCGGCCGAATCCAAATACAATAATAATATTGGTATCGAGTATAACCTGGCATCGGCAGATAACCTATGGACAGGTAAGGCATTGGTTTTAAAATCATTCAGCCCCACAAAAAAAGGCCACGATTTTACACAGGCGGGCAACCTCCAATATGCGGATAAATTCTGGACGATAGGCTGGCAATACGAAGTAGTGGGTGCCAACTATAATGCCGAAGTAGGCTATGTTCCCCGGCAAGGGTACATCAAATTAAATCCTTATATCGCTCACCTGTTTTTTCCTTCGGGCGGGCCGGTGTTAAGTCATGGGCCGCAATTGAACTTTACCGATTATTACGACGGTTCATTTAACTCAACAGATTACAGGAATTACCTGTCGTACCAGGTAACCTTCCGGGACCGCAGTGTGTTAACCGGCCTGGTGGAAAATGACTTTGTGAAATTGCTAAGGCCATTTGACCCTACAAACTATGCAGGCGCTTTGCTTCCCACAGGTTTCGTGAGCCATTGGAACAATGCGGAGATATCCTTTTTCTCGGTACCCCAAAGCTTGTTTACATATGATTTTACTTTGGATTATGGCGGCTATTACGACAACGGGAAAAAAATCAGTTTCATCAATGATATCGGGTATCGCTTTCAGCCGTTCATCAATATTCAGCTTAGCAATACATTAAATGTGCTGCGGCTGCCGCAGCCGTGGGGAGACAAAAGTTTCTGGCTCGTCGGGCCGCGGGTTGATGTAACTATGACCAACAAGTTTTACCTCACCGGCTTTTTCCAGTATAACGAGCAGGCAAAAAATTTCAATATCAACACCCGTTTGCAATGGCGTTTCAGGCCGGCGTCTGATTTCTTTATCGTCTATACCGATAATTATTTACCTCAGCCATTTTATGCCAAAAATCGGGGATTGGTATTTAAGGTGACGTATTGGTTGAATAATTAGGGGTTGGAGGTTAGGTTAGAGATTAGTCCGAAAGTCGGAAAATTCAATAAAGTCCGAAAGACGCTCAACTAATCTCTAATCTCCGCTCTCTAATCTCTCTTCCCCAGCCAAAGCAAAGCGTCTAAAATCAGCTTTGATTCCATTTCGCTATCGAAGGTATGCGACAGGGTGCGGTCGGTATTGTCGTATTTGTGCTCATAGTCCATATCGTTATGGCCCATGTTGAAGTAGATCATTTTGTAATTTTTATTGGTCCATACGGCAGGGTAATAGCCGCTATGCCATATTTCGTGTTGTTTTGGGCCGGTGCCGAGCGGGAAGCTTGCCGAATCGATAGAGCAAAGAATTTTGATGTCCGGATTTTTCCGCAGATCATTTTGCCACCGGTACCACTCATTTGGCGAAGTGGTGAATTTTTTCGGCATATGTTTGGTTGCCGGGAAGCTGCGGTCCACATCCAATACAGCTGTTGAAGGCCGCCAGATATTGCTTACATATTGCCCCGAACCTAAAAACGTATTGTGGTACCAGTCCCAGTTCTGCGGAAACGCCGAAGGCGTGAGCGCGAATGCTGCAAAATGAAATCCCATCCAGCCGCCGCCGGTTTCCATATATTTTTGAAAGGCCACCCTTTGCGCAGGGTCGTCAGGCCGGGTATCCAAAAAGATCACTACCTGGTAATGCGACAGGAAACCGGCATTCAGATCATTCCAGTTTTTTGTGGAATCATAAGCAAAATGGTATTTGGCCGCCATTTTCGGGAACCATTGGTTGGCATCGTGCACAAAACTGACATGCGCTTTGTCATTGCGGGCAGTATAAAAGGCAATTACTTTAAATTTTGGCGTATTTTTTTGTGCCTGGCTACCGGAAAACCAGCAGCATATAACGCAAAATAGCATAATTTGAGATACTGCTTTGATTCTTAAAAGAGAGGTCATAATTCAGGCGATTGGTAAGGTTATTTGTAAAGTTAGTAAATAAAATATATTGTCGCCATCTTGTTGATGCCAGCTATTACTAATAGTTAGCAGGCAATAGTTGAACATCTTCGCTAAATAAGTTTTTTCGGCCCGTCAGCATGAAAGCTTTGGTTAGGTGAAGTACCAGGGTTTCTTTTCCTGCAGTAGCCGGTTTTAAATATTTTTTAAAATGGACCAATATCCGGTCGCCCTTTTCCATCATCGTCGAATCGTGCTGCATACCTGAAAGCCGCTCCAGGTGAATTGTTTTACCACCCCCCTGGTTTGGTTTTTCGGATGCAGTAATATCAAACGCATCAGGTGCTATTTTTACCGCGAACTCCGCATGATTGACGATAAATAATTCGGCATGTAAAGTGTCATGCGCGCTGTAACTCTTTAAACGGAAATTTAAGCCTGCGATAGCGATCTCCTGCTCACTCAGGTATACGAACGGTGTTTTGCCTGCCTGTTTTATGGTTTTAAGATATTTCTGCTGGTTCGCGTTAAAGTCCGTTTTGGTATTAAATGAATACCCGGTAATAGGTTTTTTGTATTTCAGGGTAAAATTTTGATAGGCGTCCTTTTGCGTTTGAGACTTTAACGTCAGGGTTTTTAAGCTGTCATTTCCGGACGTTTTATAGGAGATCAGCATGTTGTAAGCGGGTTTAATGAAACCGGGCATTCCGGTCACCTGGTATGTTTTAAAGTCGTTTAGCGGGCGGAATTTTATTGAGAAAGTCGTGTCTGTACCCGGCCTCAATGAAATCGGACTATTACCTGTTTCGGGTAATGACCGTATACCATCGGTTGTTGAAATAAGTATGTCCTGTATGTTAACTGGCCCTGCGTTGGCATTACTAAGCTTAATTGTAGCTGTCACGTTATTGCGGACGCCGTTGGCTGTGAGCACGAGTGTTGCTGATAACGCCCCGGAAGTAGTATCATTAGCAGTATAAACTAATTCACTTGCGTTGGCTATTTTTTTATGATCCTGTTTGCAGCCGTACAATATCAAGGCTGCCAAAATTATTAAGAAAGAAAATTTCATTTTTGTTTAGGATGAACCTGGATGATACAAAATGGCTGGAGATACACGACATGTATCTCCAACCTATAAGTGTGATATTAATAACCTGTAACTGACCAGATAGAATAAGCATGCGGCGGTGCCTGGATCAACACCCTGCCATCAGCAGCCACCGTTTGCACCCAGCCTGAAGCGCCGGTATACTCTTTTATTTGCTTGTTGGCCCAGTTGGAGGTTACCCACTGCTGTTGCCAGTTAGCGGTTCCGTTAAAATAAACGATAACGCCGGGAGCCGCGCCGTACCCATTGCGCCTGTCGATGTATTGGTCGCTGGCAGACCATAGGTTGGTTGTTGTTCCGCCGGCCAATGTTCTGTGTATCCATATCAGGTTATTCATCCTGTTTTTGTCGAGCCAGGTTTCGTAATCATTATAAAATACACATGGATAGCCTTCATGTGTCATGATATAGGCATACGCAGAATATTTGTTGCCAATGATGTCGGTGTCGTGGTTTGATACAAAAGTTACTGCTTTGGCGGCATTTCTTTTTAGCATCATGTCGTCATTCAGGTGCGTAAGATCATTGCTGTCAAATGCAGTATGCATGGCATAGAAACATGCAAAGTCAAAAGCAGATGAGGTACCGCCGGTGGCGTTTACCCAATTTTGCAAATTCGCTGCATTGCCATCCCAGTTTTCGCCTACAGCAAAGCCGCCGACACTGTTTACGTAGTTTTGCACCACCCAGGCGCCAAAACCTTTTACATAGTCGAAGCGCCATCCGTCATAATGCATGGTATTTTTATAATATCTCGACATGCTGTATGATGCATTATATACCCAGTTTGAAACATTTGCCTGTGCATGGCAAAGATCCGGGAAACCGCCAAATGAGCCTTCATCCGAAGCATGTACATTATTGGGGTGAAAATCGCTGTAGCTCCTGTTGAACTTGCCCGACAGCGGGGTGAATTTAGTGTATGTACTCGTCCCGGTATATGGATTGGCCTCCGATGTACCGCCGCTGCAATGGTTAAGCACCATATCAGCATACACTTGTATATTATGGCTATGGGCATTACTGATCAAGGTATTCAGATCGGTTAAATTGCCAAACCTGGTGGTAACCGACCCCATTTGGTTATATGTGCCAAAATCAAAGTAGTCATAGGGATCGTAGCCCATGCTTGAGCCACCGCTTTGTCCTTTGGTTGCGGGCGGAAGCCAGATAGCGGAGATACCTGCGGCATCCCATGACGCGATCTTGCTGTTTACGTTAGTCCACCACGAGGTTGCGTTGGGTGTGTTCCAGTAAAAAGCCTGCATCAGTACGCCGCCGCCGGGGCCGGCGAGCGCCGCAGTTGTGTTGAAAGTTTTTTTGACTGCGCTTGCCGCTGACAAACCTGCATCAGAAACCCCCGACTTTTTACATTGGGATAAAGTTAATGCCAATGCAAGGCACAAAGAGGCCTTTGTGAAACGATAGAATTGTTTTTTCATAATTGTTGGATTTAAATATGGATGGATAAATTGGTTGCAATGAATTTATACCGTCACCGGGAACGTTACCGGTAAGGTGCAGGCATTTATTATTTGGTAATCTAAAAATCATCCGGCGTGCGTGGTTGTCAATTATTGGTGTAAAAAAACACAATACGATCCCCGCCGGAAAAAGGACAAACTTTTCCGGCTAGTGGCTTTGTTCCACTATAAGTTTCTAATTAATCAGAGCAGGCTTAACAAGTATTATAATTGGTTTATAATGCGTGCATCGATGTGCACCGGAGCTAAGTTACATCTATGAATAATATTTGCAAATTAATTTTTAGTAAACGTTAAAATTTTTATAACGAGATTTTCAATTCAATTTTTAACCAAATAGAAATATGAAATTTCATTTATTAAACCGTGGTTAAATTTGAATTTTTGTGCGAAATTTTAAAAAAATGCCATATTTCGGCCATATCAGTATGTATCACTTACACTAAGTATTTTTTTACTTCAAATTAATTTATCACCGGGAACGTTCCCGGAAAAATCCGTGGGATTGTAACCAAAATCGGTTTCAAAAATAATTTCAGTACTGTTTTTTCTGCGCGAATTTGCGTTTTGGCCGGTTGGCTTTTTAAAAACCAGGGGCTATAAGACAAACAAAACAGGCACAATGGCGCCCGTTTTGTTTTGGATCTATTTAAATCCGAGACTCAGTGATACCACGTCCGAAACGAGGTCGGTGGTTTGCGAGTAGTGTCCGTATCGTATTTCGAGCTCGTGCAGGTTTTGCCAGCCTAAAACACCCGCAGGCGGTGCTATCCGGAAACCAATGCCAAAAAACTGGCTCTGGAATTTTGAATAGGCGTAGTTGCTGGTATAATACTGGTCGGTAGGGCTATGTGCCTCATACGGTGCAAAATACCGCGCGGCCGTTTGGTCGTAATACCTGTAGAATGGCGAAATTGAAAAGAAAGGCGTTATTTTATACGGAACCTCTATTCCTGCCGTATTTGAGTGGATACCCCAATTATCGGTATAGTAACGGTAATATGCCCGCAGGATCAGGTTATCGCCCACAAAATAATTCGCCCTGAAACCAACCGGTAGCTTAAACCGCGAAGATGGCAGCTTTTCAATGGTATCTTTGGCGTTGGAAAAATATACCCGGTGAAAGGGGAGGCCCAGGTAGCCATTTTGAGTTACAACATCTCCAAGAAACATGACCTGGAGCCTTGAGTTGATCATCTGCGAATACGAAAGTGATGCAGTGTAGGTATTACGCGGACTCGACGGAATACTTGGATGACCGCCGCCGTTACCGGATATGGGATTTCCGCTTGCCGTCGTTACGATCGTTGTTCCGCCTGTTGTTGTCGTCGTGGTTTGGGGAATGAATTCAGAAGGGTATATCAATGTAACCTGGTCGAAATATCCCTGCAACTTGGCCGAAAATTCACCCATCCGGTTAGCTGTCTTCGCCGAAAAATGCAGGTCAGCGCCAAGCGATCTATAGTTATATTCGCCCGAATAATAGGTGCCTATACCAAAGCTAGTTCCTTTTTTGCTATTTTCAATCGTCCAGTCGAGCGACGGGTAAATCCTTGTTCCATCTTTACTTGAGGCGCCTGTTTGCGAAACGTAGGCCTGCGAGGCGGCGGTATGATAATCGAAACCTAACCCCACCGAAAGTGTATTTTTGTTAAGCGCTTTATTAAACCATACCAGCTTCAGGTCAAGCCCGGTTGCAAGATCCATTACCTGTTCACTGCCGATCCCACCCCTTACGGCAGAATGGTTGCCATTTTGGTTATAATAGCTTGATACAAAATTAACTTCGTCAACCCGCAGGCGGCGCGGGTTATAAGCCGAGCTGTCCTGCTGTTCAACGGGCGTGTATAAGCTTATCGGTTTGGCCGGAACGCTGTCGTGCTTAAATTGCGAATAAGCGCTGAGCCGGCATATTATGGTAAACCCGATTACGGATAAATATACTTTCTTCATTTAATAGGGGTGTGTTTAATTACAGCCGCAGCCGCCGCCTGTTTTTCCGGCGTTTGCACCTGACGCAGCTTCACGGTACGATTCAAAATTCAGTTCGTTCTTTTCAACCTTACGGTTACCCAATGCCATTTCCGAATCATTCAGCCTGCTTTTCTGATACTCCTTTAAGTGTGCGCACGATGTTGCAGTTATGATCAGTGCGAAACAGGCCAGCGCTTTTAAAAATTGATTTATCATTTAGTGGTTTTAAGTAAGATGGATATTCTTTGACGTATACAGTTTGTTATTGTCGTCTACAATTACGGCTTCAATATTGTTCATTTGGTTGATCATGTCAAGACCGGTTTTAATCCCCATAATGGTTACCGGGGTAGCCATAGCATCGGCAATTTCGGCATTGGTGGTTATGATGGTGACACTTTTGATACCGGTTACAGGTAAGCCTGTGCGCGGGTTAATGGTATGCGAATATTTTTTCCCGTCAATCATCACGAACTTTTCATAGTTGCCTGACGTAGCCACAGCCATGTCAGTAATGGCCATATAGGAAAATACCTCGTTCGACAGGTCCGGATTCGCTATGGCAATGGTCCACTTTTGGCCATTGGGCTGGAGGCCCCAGGCCGTTAAATCGCCTGATGCATTCACCACGCCGCTTTGTGCGCCGAATTGTTTCATTACCAGCTTAGCGCGCTCAGCCGCATAGCCCTTGCCAATGCCACCAAAACCAATGCGCATACCTTTTTCTTTCAGGTAAACGCTCGTGTTTTCTGCGTCAAGCATAATATTGCGGTAATTAATAAGCCTGACCGATTTTTGCGCAGTTTCACGGTCGGGCAGCTGCTTCATATTTACGTCGAAATTCCACAAGCTTTTGTCGATAGACCCATAGCTGATGTCAAATGCGCCTTGTGTAAGGTTGGATATCCTGAGCGACCGGGCTACCAGGTCAAAAACTTCCTGGTCAACTTTCACCGGTTGTATACCCGCATTGCGGTTAATTTCGTTGGTTTGGCTGTCGTCGCTAAAGGTGGTCAGCAGCTTCTCGATCCTTTGTATTTCGGCGATCCCTGCATCAATGCATTGCCGGGCCCAGGCTGCGTTGCCGCTGACTACACTCAACTCAAAACGGTTGCCCATTAGCCGCAGCGCCCGCTTATGGACGATAACACTATCTTTTGAAATTTCAGCGGCTTGCATTCACAATGGGGTTGATCTCGGCAACAAATTTTTCGGCTGATTCATTTGGAAAGCCATCCCAAACCTTTAACACTTTGCCATTCCCGTCGATCAGCAAGGTATATGGAAATTTGCCTTCGGCATTGTATTTATCGGCCAAAGCTTCGTTGAGCTTTACCTGTTCCTTACTCAGCTGGTTTTTCTTTTGACGGGGAAAGTCGGCGCGTACAAGCACAAGATGCTCCGAAGCAAAGTTTTCAAATGTTTCAGTTTCAAGTATTTCTTTGCGCTCCCTGATACAGGGGCCGCACCAGTCGGAACCCGAAAAATTTACGAGTATAAGCTTATGCGATTTGGCGGCTTCCGCCTTTGCTTCGTTAAAATTGCCCAACCATGTTACGTGCGCAGAAAAGAGCGCAGTTATAAAAAAAACAAATAAAAATTTCATAAGTCTAATAAATCATAAACCTTATTCATATTATATCACCCTCAAACGGCTTCGCAACCACAATATTACATGCGGATAATGAAGTTAAGGTGAAATTTTTGCGCTTAACATGTTTTAACACATCATTTACGGCGGTATGCCGACAAGGAATAAAAAAAAGCTGGAATTAATACGGTTTTTTTTATTAGGCTGTCAAATTATAGCGATTAACAAATCGGCATTCAATTTGAATTGATGATACCCGTGGTATTATTATAACATCCTTATGCGGCACTTTTACATAGAGTATGTGCAAAAATCGGAGATCGACATGTTTGGGAAAATAATAGCTGACCACATAAACATACGGTGCTGTTGAGAATAACATTCGACCAGCGGACGAAATTAAATTTGTTAATAATTAAATAAATAACACCAAATTAAAATCTTTAACCGAAATACCACAATGAAATATCCGATACTATTATCAATTGCAGCTATTTTCTGTGCCGGTTGCAATAAACAAGCACTGAGTACAACCCAACACAAAGCCGTTCCTACAATAGTCATCCTGGGTTCGTCAACCGCAGCCGGTAATGGCGCCACCCCGCCGGATTCGGCCTGGGCTAACCGGGTCCAGGCTACCGTTAATAAAAGCGGTATAAAAGCCAACTTCGTAAACCTGGCAGTTGCCGGTTATACAACTTATCAAGCTATGCCCACAGGTTATTACGCTGTATACAAGCCGGCGCCGGATACAGGCAAAAATGTCAATAAGGCGATAGCATATAAACCGGCACTGGTCATCCTGAACTTTCCCTCGAACGATATTGCCGAGGGCTATACAGATACCGAGATTTTAAATAATTACGCGGCGATTACGCATAAACTCGATTCCGCAAAAGTTCAATATATCATTTTCAGTACTCAGCCGCGCGACTTTCCCGATCCTAACCAGCGGATGCGGTTAAAAACGATAAATGATAAAGTTATAGCGGTATACACCTTCCACGTAAATGATTTTTTGAACCAGCTAAGTACTTCCACATATTCGATCAACCCGGCATATTCGGAGGGGGACGGTATTCACATAAATAATGCCGGGCATGCCATAATCGCTAAAGCCACTTTGAAACATCCTATATTTTTAAGCGTGGTGAATTGATTTGGTGTCGATTTTTCGCCGGTTTAGTTCGATATAAAATAGTGGCTATCAGCCGATAGCCACTATTTTTATTTTTATTTTGAAGAATAGGCTATTGCGCCTATATTTGCAATCCCAAAACGAAGGGAGTTTAGCCGAAAATATTATTTGAAGGCTAAGCAATAAAGGGAGTTTAGCTCAGCTGGTTCAGAGCATCTGCCTTACAAGCAGAGGGTCACTGGTTCGAACCCAGTAACTCCCACTAAAAGGGATACTTTAATTCCAAAAACCCTGTAAATTATATGATTTACGGGGTTTTTTGTTTTCAGACCACTCAATACATAGCCGATATCCATTGTCGGATAAGACAATATTTTGACCCTTGCTTTTTTTAAAACTTCGTCGAACTGTTCATCAAATTCAATGATGATTTTTTTGATAGCAGGCAAGCGTTTGATGATCTGCTGGCCTACGGTATTGTTGCGCAGCACCCGGATGTGAAAATCTTGTTTATCGTTGATCAATTCATTATGCTTATCAAAAGCGACTTGTGCCCGCTTACGAAACTGATTTTTTACTTCATTGACCATGATCTCTGGCAATACTATATTAATATGGCCTTTTTCAGCGAGATCAAGCATGGTTTTAATCCGGTCGCCCTCCAAAAAATTTTCTTGGACGAAAATGGAAGTATCGAAAAAAATGGTTTCATCCATAAGGGATATGTTCAGCTTATTTCGTAAATATAATCATTTATTAAATGCTATATCGTAAGACATTCCTGGGACCCGTATGCCTACCTATTCAAGTCTCAGACGAGGTAAAGATCATTAATATAAGGTATTGATTTATAGGTTTGTAATAAACTAATTTATATCATTAGATTTGTAGTTAATATTTCAACCTAACCACAACTAATGGGTGAAAATAAATTAGCAAATGACGCATCTGATTCTATTGGCGCTATTATATATCAGTTTTATATAGCCTTAAATAAATGCTTTGAACTTGAACCGAATGAAACCGTCTTTATCGAAAAATTCGGTGATGTATCCAATTCGACTCAACAAATAGAGGTAAAGCAGTACTCAGATCCTCTCACTGACTCTCATCTGAATTTTTGGAATACGGTTAACAATTGGCTCCATGTAGATTTTGATCATACTCGTTTTAAAAACTTGATCTTGCTGACTACTCAGGACTATGGGCCTAAAACTCAGTTTGCCAAATGGAATGATGCAAATTCCGACGAACGGTTAATGATATTAAATGAAATCAAAGATGCAGCGGTTAAAAGACACCAAACGGCGCTGGCTAAAGACGAAGGTAGACAAAAAGCAAAACCAGAGGCCTTAGCATTAATGGAAAAAGTACTTTCTTCGGAATCTGCTGAACGCCTAAACCAGATAGTGGCTAAGACATTTATTGCCGATGCAACCCCGCTTCCGCCCGAGTATTATGCAGCAATAAAAAATAAATATTTGAAGGGCATTCCCAGTATTAATAAAGACGTTGTAATGACCGCGATGCTTGGATTGATCATGAGCCCGGAAATAACGGATAATGCTTTTGAAATTACAGAGGAGACTTTTTCAAAACAGTTTCAGGAGATTACGGCCCAATATAATTCTACAACGATTATTTTCCCTAAAAAGCTTTTGAATACGAAAATTGATGAGTCTGAGAGAAATAAACATCTCGATGAGAACTACGTAAAGAAGATATTAGAAATCGAATATGACGAAGCAATACCTGACGCAGTCACGCATTATGTAGTGACTAATAAGACAATCGCAGAGGAATTAATGGACAGATTATCAAACAAACAAGTTTATGAGGCTTATCACCAGGAAATTATCAATCAGATCAAGCCGAAGTATGCTACTGCTTGTCGGAATGCGAAGGAGGACTCTTTAATCAATCAATCGAAAGATCATTATGATAGTATTATGAGTTTACCGTCGCCTGCACTTGGGAACTTTAATGATACCCATATTATTTTCAAAAATGGCACCATTCACATCCTCGCCAACGACGATACTTATGGGTTAAGATGGAAGCTAAAATTAGAAAAATGAGTAAGTCAGTAGATAGTTTTTATGCGTTGTATAATAATCCGTTTTTACTTTCTGGTATTGTCGTGGAGTTTTACAAACATTATAGCTTCAAACAACAGAATGATATACTCTTAAGCTACCTCATCCTTCCACTAACATTATATGAAAGCAGTAAGGCCGGCTTGCAAAGAGCTAATAAACAACGTTCGATCAGAACATTTGTTAAAGAACCGGAAAGGTTGTTTGGCTTGGCTGAACGCTTAAAGGAGTATAAAAAAATGACTAATCTGACCATGCAATTTGCGATAGACCAGCGATATCTACTAATCGATGAGGTATTGTCAGTGAAAGTTGACTCTAGCAACGAAATAACAATGAACCCTGGCTTAAAACCACATCTGACCGCGGCTGCAAATTTAGCGAAAATGCTAAATGCAGTTGATGTTATATCAGTTTACCGACAATTTGGCATCAAGAGAATATGAAAAGCTATATTAAGTATATCGCCGTTATTGACAATCAAAATAACCACCACTTCGTGGAATTTTACGAAGGGCTTAATATCATTACGGGCAAATCCTCAACGGGAAAAAGTGCGATGATTGAAATATTCGATTATTGTTTTGGTAATTCAGAGTATACTGTTCCTGAAGGCGTGATCACGGAGGAAGCCCAATTATACTTTGTAGTGATGAAGGTAGCGGAAGCTTATTTAGTCCTGGGACGGAAACCTGATGATAATAAAGCGTTCATTAACCTTGAGACAGATGAAAGTGTAGTTAATGATATTAATTCTTTTACGATTGATTATTTTAAAGACTTTATACATTTAGCGGATTTTAAAAAAGAGCTAAGCAGGTCATTTGGCATCGATATAACAGACACGGATACCGACCTTGAGGACCGTAAATATCGTCACAACAACAAAAAGAAAGAAAGTCCCACAGCAAGGCACTTTACGTCGTTCATGCTGCAACATCAAAATCTCATAGCGAATAAGCATTCTTTGTTCTATCGCTTTGATGAAAAAGAAAAAAGAGATCAAACGATCGAGCAGTTTAAAATATTTGCGGGATTTTTTGACCAAGATTATTTCCTTAAAAAGCAAGAATTAAGCGAATTGCAACGTCAACATAAACAGCTAAGCACGGAAAAAGAAAAAGCGGTGAATTATAGTCAGTCAATAAAAGGCAGGCTGAAAGATTTATTAACAGATTATCTCGCTGTTACGGGAAATGTCTTGCTCGATGAAGATCCGGACGCGATAATCTCAAGACCAACGGATAGCTTAGAAAGGATCATCGACAGAAAAGTGGAGATAAATGCTAATTCTGACCAAAACGTGCAATTAAGGGCGCAATTGATTCAAGATCGTAACAAGATCATCGCGCAGAAAAGAAAGCAGCAAACAGTTCTTCAAAATATTACAAGTTCTATCAATGCAGTTGAACAGTATGTGGCACAATCTAGCGATATAGAGACCATCGAACAGGTTAAACTAAAAGTATCTGAATGTCCATTTTGTGAAACCCCTCATGAACTAATGGTCAAAGAAGCTAATGAGTTGCATTCCGCCATTCATTGGCTAAACCATGAGCTTTCAAAATCCAGCTATGTATTCGAGTCTTTCAAGTCGAATGAAAAAGCCGCGAAAGCAGAAATTGAAGCAAAATCTGAAACTTTAGCTGAGATCAACGAAAAAATTAAAAGCATAGACGAAATTGTTGAAAAACTGGAGAAAAACCGGAGCCTCGATGAGCAAGGATTAAAAGTTAAATTTAGAATTGAAAGTTTGCTAGAAGAAGTTCAGCGGGTTAATAACTCTGATCTTGATACCAAGATCGCAGCTATACAGGGAAAAATCGACATACTGAATGAAGATATTAAGAAAAACTATAATAGTGACGCCAAGCAAACTGAGGCGGAGAAAGTAATCAATGCCCGAATGAAAGCTTTAGGTACTGAATTGGATTTTGAAGCTTATTATCAACCCATCAACCTAAAGTTTGACCTTGAAACGTTTGATCTCTATCACGAAAAGTCTTACGAAAAAAGGATATATCTACGATCCATGGGAAGCGGTGCGAACTGGTTATATAGCCATTTGGCCCTATTTACGAGTTTGCAATATTATTTCTGCTCCTTAGGGTCAAAATGTTTGATCCCACCTATACTTTTCATTGATCAACCTAGCCAGGTGTATTTCCCAAGCAATATTGATAATAAGACGAGTTTCAATGCTGAAGAACTAAAAAAACAAACCTTAGAAGACAGCGAAGCAGAAGAAACGATTAAACAAAAAACGGATGAAGACCTGCTTTCGGTCACCAAAATGTTCAAACAATTGCTGGCACACTGTAATTATACGAAAGAGCAAACGGGAATAATGCCACAGATTATTGTTACTGATCACGCCGACAATTTGATTTTAGAAGGCGATCAAACATTCGAAAATCTAGTGGCTGGACGTAGGTGGAGAACCCGAGGTTTTATCGAAATTCAACCATTCGCCGATGAGGAAGTGGGCTAGTAGCATTATCTAGTCTCAAACATGCCTGGATTTACAATTGAACAGGTAATAAATCAAGTAATGGGAGGCCGGCATGTTGTGATTTTAGATGCTTGTGGCCGAATCAATGCCTTAATCCCGTCCAGTTATATAAACTAACGTTATACTTCTCAATTATCTCAAAATCCTTATATTTGTGGTGTCATTTAGGCAGAGTACTAAAGTGAGTGCCAGCGAAATTGAGCGATTGTTAACTGATTGTAAATCAGCATAAAATATAACAGGGTTCGGGGACAGTAACTCCCGCAAAAAAAGCGGTTAACCTATATGGTTGCCGCTTTTTAATTCGGTCAGCATGGACGTTTAACGGGGCGGAACCCAGTAACTCTCACAAAAAGAAAAAACCCGCATTTCTGCCGGTTTTTTCTTTTTGAATGTTTCAAAGTTTCTTGGTCAATTCGACAATACCACTTTAACAATAGCATCGGTAGGTGGCGGTATGCCTAAATGAGCCATATCCTGTACATCTATTGTAATGCCGCCGGTGCCATGTGTAAAGCTGTATGATATGTCGTTGTACACTTCGGGCAATTGTTCGTAAACGCCATTGCCAAAACTGATGTAAACCGATACCAGTCCGTTCGCATTGTAGTAATTTGTAAGTTCGGGAACATTAATTGATACAGAATAAGAGTCGCCATGATCGTAAGTTACCCAGGCGCTGCTTGGAACGTCAAACAAAAGTGTTTGCGTACTACTGGCATTGTTGATATACTCTTTCTGGCAGGAAGAAAAACCAACCGCTACTATCGCTAAAAGTAAAATAAGCTTTTTCATATATTTTATATTTTAATTAATAGACTATATTATATACCAAGAGTTTAACCGGCTGGTGCGATATGATATGATATTGTTTATAGCGCTTATTTACATTCAGAGAGACCGCAGATTTCCTATCAGGCTGTAATTCGTAATGGCTTAAAACATAAACGCCTGTCACTTTGCAGCAACAGGCGTTTACGGATGTTAAATATTATTTGCTTTATTTTTCGGTGATCACATTTGCTGCGATGGTTGCGCTGGTGGTACCCGAAAAGTAAACGGTGTAAACATGCCCGGCCTGCATAGCAGAAGGAATGCTTAATAACACCGTAGAAGAGTTTGACGCCTTCAGCGAAAAAGCGGTGGCAGGGTCAACATCATAATAAGCAGAAGCTGCTTTATACGCCAATGCGGAAATCAGGTTCGCGCTTCCTGTGGCGGCAATATCGATATTTGATGTTAATGCCGAACTAAGGTTGATAAAACGCACCCGGGACTTGCCCGACTGCGGCGCTGTTCTGTCATCCTCCGCAGTTGTTGCGGAACCGCCGTCGGTATAAAAAACATCGTAATACTTGCCGGCCGCAAGCGACAGGGTTGTGGTGGCGTCCACTGTTCCGGTACCCGATGCTTTAAACTGCCCCTGGTGACTGCCTGCGCTGGTAGTAATAAAAGCTGAACTTTGCGAATAGGCCATTGCCGAGCTGTTTAATTTGTTGTTATCCAAATAGAAGTCCTGCGGGGTTGACCCCTGGGCTGAATTGGTGACCATTACATAGGCTGAAAGACTTGCACTGCTGCTGCTCTTTTTGCATGAAGATAGCGAAATTGATAATGCCGTCACTGCAGATAGCATAAGTAATAAAGGTCGGCTTGTAATTGTTTTTAAAATGGGTTTCATAATGATGTTTAATGGTTAATGTATTGATAAAACGCCTGTATTATTGAAATATTTTATAAATATGATTGATAAGTTAACTGACAAGCATTAAAAAGATGGGTTTCAGCAAATTAAAAATCATGAATCTCTTACATAGCGATATGCTGCCCGGGACGGGGATCGTCGGGCAAAATCTCCATTTCAGGATATTCTATATAGTCGGCGTACCATTGTATGGCGCCCACTACATCCAATGCATCTTCGGGCGTGATATTGATCGTTTCAAAGGCATATAGCTTACTATTGGCATAGCCATAAAGCTGGATTTCGCTGCTGTTGGGTTGAAATTGATCCTCGTCGAGGCAAACGACCCGAATCTTTAAGCTGGTATCTCGCGAATGAATAATGTCTCGGCAGGCATTTTTCGGGTCTGTGGCTAATAAATATACATTGTAATCCATAAAAGTGTAACAACGTTTGATGTTGATGGTTTCCGGTTAATTGGCTAATCTCAGAATGGATAATTTGTTTAACGGTATTTAATTCAGCCCTTTTGGGAGAGAATGCGAAGTGTGTTTCTTAATAGTTAAATCCCCTCATTGCCCTACCCCTTTTAAATCTTTGGTCGTATATTCTTACAACCACACTGTTTAAAAAAAGTTTCGTTATTGGAAAAATATCAAATCCGGTAGCAGGCGGTTTGCGTACATACATTAAAAAACCACCAAATAGTTAGTGAACAATAAAAAAGCGGCAGCCTTATATGAGGTTGCCGCTTTTTTGCTATTAATAAACACTAACAAAAATTAACGCTGATTCGGGGGTGGCGTTTGTTTGCGTTGCTGTTCCTGGCGCTGCTGCTCTTGCTGCTGGCGTTGAGCCTCCTGTTGAGCAGCCCGTTGTTGTGCAGCTTGCTGTTGCGCTGCCTGTTGTGCAGCTCTTTGCTGAGCCTGTTGTTGGGCTTGCTGCTGTTGCGCTGCTTGTTGTGCGGCTCGTTGCTGGGCTTGTTGTTGCTGAGCCTGCTGTTGCGCTGCCCTTTGCTGAGCTTGTTGTTGTTGCACAGCCTGCTGGCGTTGCTGATCTTGCTGCGCAGCTTGTTGCTGGCGCTGTTGCTGGATAACCTGCTGGCGTTGCTGATCCTGTTGCGCAGCTTGTTGCTGACGTTGTTGCTGGATAGCTTGCTGCCGTTGCTGATCCTGCTGTGCTGCTTGTTGCTGGCGCTGTTGCTGGATAACCTGCTGGCGTTGCTGATCCTGTTGCGCAGCTTGTTGTTGACGCTGCTGCTGAACGGCTTGCTGGCGTTGCTGATCTTGCTGCACGGCTTGCTGTTGTTGTTGGCGTTGCTGCTGGATAGACTGCTGACGCCGCTGATCTTGCTGTGCGGACTGTTGCTGACGTTGCTGGTCTACTTGCTGTTGACGCTGTTGCTGTATAGCCTGCTGACGCTGCTGATCTTGCTGCGCAGGTTGTATGCCTTGTTGCTGGCGCTGTTGCTGGTCAATTTGCTGTTGACGCTGTTGTCTTTGCTGCTGTCCACCCTGTTGCTGCGCAGGTTGTATGCCTTGTTGCTGGCGCTGTTGCTGGTCAATTTGCTGCTGACGCTGTTGTCTTTGCGCCTGACCGCCTTGCTGCTGGCCGGGTTGTACGCCCTGCTGTTGGCGTTGCTGTAAAGCCTGTTGCTGCCGTTGTTGCTGATCTCTTATCTGCTGTTGCATCTTTGGATCACTACCGGGCTGTTGCTGGCCGGGAGCCACACCCTGGCGGCCATCAAACCGCGGGTTGCCCTGCCTGTTTACAGGATTAACACGCACAACGCCGTTATTAGGGTTCGGGTCTTTTGCAACCATAGCCAGTCTTGCCGCGTTGTTATGATTCATTGCAGGCGCACCGCCATAGCCGCGGTTGGCAATAGCCTGCTGTGGGTTCTGCTGTTTATATGCCTCACCGTTAACTACCCGTTCGGGGCGTGCATCCGGAGATCGCTGAACTGCCGGGCGATAAATATTTAAGCTATTGTTATTGATTGTTGGATTGCCTGGCCGGTTAACGGTATTTACGTTATATATCCTGACATTTTGATGTGTTGCATCCCGGATCTCCTGCGGGCGCGGGCCCGCTATGTAGGTTTGATTATTATTCACATACGTATTATTAATAATAGTCGTATTGCGAATAATGGTCACCGACCTTGAAGGGGGCGCATAATAGTTATATATATACGGACTGTTTATATAATTCTGCGGTGCGCACACCCAGTAATTATCCGGTTCACGGTAACCTCTGCCAAACGACAGCGAGATACTTATGCCTGGCATCAATGGCGCCCAGCCGTAATATCCGCCTCCGTGGCGCCACCTTACCCAGGCAGGCGCCCATTCGCTGCCGGGTATCCATTCCCAGCCATAATAATCATCGTATTTCCAGCGGCCATAGTGGAAAGTTGCCCATCCCCAGGGGTAGTTAGAAACCCAAACATTTCCATAATCGGTTAAAACCCAGTGCCCTCTGGAAGCGTATGGCCTGAAACTGTCATCCACATCAGGTACCCAAACATCCCCGTACTGGGGGTCCTCAACCCATGTTCCGTACGGTTGCAGGTAATCATAAAATTCCTGGTTTGATATATACCGGCCTTCCTGGGCTTTACTTTTGCCCGGAATGGCGATCAGGATCAAAGCCGATAACAGGCCGATCCCGAATATTTTTTTTAGTATTCTCATAATTGGTGTTTAAAATATCTGTAATATTCGACGAATTAAATGGTTAATAGTTTAAGCATTTAATATTTAAACGTCAGTTGTTGTAAATAGTTAACTGGTTTATAGTCACGTAATATTTTTACAACATTATTATACAACTGTTTTTAAATTAAATAGTTTTACAGCCTATTTGCATTACAGTATGAGTATAGTAAACATCCCGCGGCTCGACCTTGATTTTTATATTAATGGCGATAAAGCCCGGCGCAAACAATTTTCGGACGATATCGGCAAAGCCTTTAACGAAACCGGTTTTGTTACCATAACTAACCATGGTTTAAACAAGCAGCTGATTGATAAGCTTTACGCCGATATCAAAGCCTTGTTTGCTTTACCGGATGCTGTTAAGTCGAAATATGAAATTCCCGAACTTGCGGGGCAGCGTGGCTATACCGGGAAAGGAAAAGAAACTGCCAAAGGGTTTAAAGTTCCGGATCTGAAGGAATTCTGGCAGATCGGGCAAACGGTTACGGACGACGATGCGCTGAAAAGCGAATACCCGGCTAATTTGGTTGTGGAAGAGGTGCCGTCGTTTAACGCCACTACGCTGGAGGTTTATAAGAAACTGGAACTGGCCGGTACTTATTTACTGGAGGCGATAGCCACTTACCTTAATTTGCCGGAAAATTACTTTGATGATAAAGTGCATAACGGAAACTCAATACTTCGCGCACTTCATTATTTCCCTATTACCGACCCTGATTCGCTGCCGGATGATGCTGTTCGCGCAGGTGCGCACGAAGATATTAATCTGATTACGCTATTGATCGGCGCAAGCGCCGACGGGCTTGAGTTGCTTACCCGCGAAAACGAATGGCTGCCGGTTAAAGCGTACGGCGAAGACCTGGTGGTAAACGTTGGCGATATGCTGCAGCGGCTTACCAATAATAAGCTAAAGTCGACAACACACCGCGTGGTAAACCCGCCGCGGGAGGAAATGAAAAATTCACGCTACTCGGTGCCGTTTTTTTTGCACCCGAAATCGGATATGGACCTTACCTGTTTACCTGAATGTATCGATCAAACCCACCCCAAACAATACGATGATATTACGGCAGGTGAATACCTGGACGAACGCCTGAGAGAAATTGGATTGAAGAAGTGATTGGAGACCAGAGATTGGAGGTTGTAGATCAGAGGTTGGTTAGGATGTCAAAAGAAGATAGCAATAGCCTAATCTCTGATCTCCAACCTCTAATCACTGTTTTACGCTTAAAACACTAAGTTTGCGCCCATGAAACAAAATTTGTTTGTTTATAACACTTTAACACGCAAAAAGGAAAAATTTGAACCGTTAAACCCGCCGTTTGTGGGTATGTATGTGTGCGGGCCTACCGTGTATAGTGATGTGCATATGGGTAACTGCCGTACCTATATTTCGTTCGACCTTATCTTCAGGTACCTGCTTAAATTGGGATTTAAAGTTCGTTACGTTCGTAATGTTACAGATGCCGGCCACCTGGAAGGCGACGGGGGAGATGAAGGGGAAGACAAGATCTCAAAAAAAGCTAAAATTTCCCGGCTTGAGCCTATGGAAATCGTTCAAAAATATACAGTTGGGTTTCATGACGTGATGCAGATATTTAACCTGCTGTCGCCAAGTATTGAACCTACAGCTACCGGGCATATTATCGAACAAATTGAACTGGTACAGGATATACTGGATAAGGGTTATGCATACGTAGTAAACGGCTCGGTATACTTTGATGTTGAGAAATACAACCAAACGCAGGAATATGGTATTTTAAATGGCCGTAACCTCGAAGATATGCTCAATAATACGCGCGCCCTGGGCGGGCAGCATGAAAAAAGGGGGAAGCTGGATTTTGCATTGTGGATAAAAGCTAAACCGGAGCATTTAATGAAATGGCCTTCGCCCTGGAGTGTAGGTTTTCCGGGCTGGCACCTGGAGTGCTCGGCTATGAGCAATAAATACCTGGGCAGCCAATTCGATATACATGGTGGTGGGATCGACCTGATGCCAACACATCATACCAACGAGATAGCCCAAAATGTAGCTGCCTGTGGTAAAAACCCGGCGACCTTTTGGATACATACCAACATGCTTACCGTAAACGGGCAAAAAATGTCGAAATCGTTAGGCAACAGCTTTTTACCGCACGAGCTTTTTACCGGCGAACATTCCATCTTAACAAAAGCCTACAGCCCGATGACGGCGCGCTTTTTTATGCTGCAGGCGCATTACCGCAGTACGCTTGATTTTAGTAACGATGCGATGGAAGCGTCGGAAAAAGGTTTCAAGCGGTTAATGAACGCTTTTGGGTTGGTTGACGGGTTGAAAGCGTCGGCTGCGACGGAAATTGAGATACAGCCATTGCTTGATAAATGTTATGATGCTATGAACGATGATTTCAATAGCCCGGTATTAATCGCCGAGCTTTTTGAGGCATCGCGTATCGTCAACTCGGTTCACGATGGTAAGCTAAAAATAGATGAAACAAACCTGGCGCTTTTAAAAGAGCTGATGAACACGTTTATTTTGGATGTTTTGGGCTTGAAAAATGAACAGGCGGCCAATGACGACCTGCCAAAGATATTAAACCTTATCGTTACACTAAGGAACGAAGCAAAGGCAAATCACGATTACGCCACATCGGATAAAATACGAAACGGGCTGCAAAAAATAGGCTTCCAGCTAAATGACGGGAAAGAAGGCACCAACTGGAGTAAAATTTAATTGCCTAAATAACGTTAGGTTAAAATCACGCCCGCATTCCGCTAAAATTGTTAAATTGACCGAATCACAAAAAGTAATGAAAAAACTAATTCTTGCCGCGATCATAGTAACCAGCTCGATCAAAATCGTAATAGCCCAATCTACTGATGTAAACAGGGTATTAGATGCTGATAAAAGCTTTAATAAACTAATTGAAAAGAAAGGTATCAAAGGGGGGTTTTTGGCCGCGGCAGCTCCGGAAGGGCTGGTTTTTAAACCCGACCCGGTAAAGATAACAGACTTTTATACCAATATCGACGGGCAGCCGGGCTCTTTAAGCATGCACCCAAATTTTGCACGCATAGCTGTAAATGGCGACCTGGCTTTTACGGCAGGTTCGTATGTATACCAAAACGGCAATAACGACACAGATAAAGTCTTTGGCGACTATGTTTCGGTATGGCATGCCGACGATGATAACAAGTTTAAATTGTTGATGAACCTGGGCATCCAGCACCCCGAGGCTGAGCAGGAATCAATAACAGACTTTAAAAACCCCGATGCTTCCAAAAATGTTGCTCCGAGCAAAGACCCTTTTAGCGGAAAAAGAATTATCATGGCGACCGATAATTTATTTAACCATTCGTTATCGATCTCGACCCTAGCAAGCTACAAGGAGTTTTTAAGCCCAGAGGGGCGATTCTATTTCCCCGGTTTTGAGCCAATGACGGGCCAGGATAAAGTGATGAAATTTATCAATAACGAAAGCATCACCATAACTGCGCAAACAACAAATGCAGGCCGCTCGACCAGTAACGACCTGGCTTATACCTATGGAAGGGCGCGTATCAAAAAAGGCGAGATCGTTAGCAACTACAACTACGTGCGTATTTGGGAAATTGATGCCAATCATAGGTGGAACATTTTGCTTGAAGTATTTTCGGCTATAGAGAACGACTAAAAGGCAGCGCATTTTCCGAAAATTAGCCGTATTAGCTAGGATTGAGGATCGAAAAAAGGGCACATTCACGCGCTTCGGTCAGCGAAAGCACCCAGCCTGTTATTTCGGCAGTATTGCCGGTTTTAAAGTCGGTGTTAACTTTATTATCGAGCATATTGCGTATAGCATGTATATCTGATGAATCAGCTAACATGCTATCCGATAAAAGTAATTCAGCAAGCTTTTTTTTATTGTCTTCTTCGCTGTGTTGCTGCCGGTAAGCCTTACCTGTTTCAGTTATCGTATTCACATCTGCCGCGTGCGAAAAGAAAAAAGGCTGTGTTTCAAAATCCATTAGTTGAGAGTTGCAGCACTTCGCGGCCGGCAAAGCAATGGTGACAGCAGTATATTCAGACAGGTAATCGAAATCTCTCTTTTGCATTTTATTTATTCCTGATGTATAAAGTTACCATTTTCTTAAATGTTAATAACCCCCAAATTGTTTAAAATAATTTGGAACTAAGTGTGAAAAATGCCGTACAACGACCCATACCTATAAAAACATGGCTGATTTAAATAAAATACAACGGTCGAGGGATATGATTTTAGAGTTTCACAATTTACTGGTAGATAAGGCGGCTGACGATGCATCGCTAAAACCCCATATTCACATCCTCGAACGGTCGATTGAGATAATTGACGATAAAATAGAAGAATTTAAAAACAAAGAAGCGACTATTATCGCCGGCAAAACTCCTTCGCAGGACATCGATGCAGACGATTACCTGGCTGCCTAGTGTACTATTTTAAGTAAGTTGTTAATAAAATTGACAACTTTTTTTAGGTAGGGACTGAAATAAGTTATTCACCTGCTTTACGAAGTACTGTTCGGTATAAGTCCTCCGACACTCTGAAATCCGTTTGCTTCATCAACTCCACGAATGGTTTAACAGCGCTGATGTAGCCTTCCTGTTTGGCACGTAACAAAACACCTAAAGTGCCGATAATAGAAAGACCAAGTTTGACAGAAAGTTTGCGGGCCTCCAGATCATCGGTAATCAGGTATTTGTGTTCGATTTCATGAGCCAAAGCAATGGCGCTTGCTTCACCTCTATCAACCATTGATGCTAATTCCTGTTGAAGAGATTTATCTTTTACCGATATAATAATAATCCATTCGGGCAATTTCGATCCATATTCGGCAGCAATTTCGGGCGTAGTTAAAACAACGCTGAAAAGTTGATGCAGGACCGGTAGCAAAGCGATTTTTTCGAGGATGATCAGGCAACTGGCATCCGTAATTACTACGATGTTATCAGTCGTTTTATTTGAACTCATTTAACAGATCGTCGCCGGTATACTGAAAATATGGAATATTAAATTTAGCCAAAATTGCCGGAAAATCCCATTTTTTCATACCGCACATTTCAGCTGCCTGTCCCAAAGATAATTTACCTGCTTCATACAACTTAGCGGCAATTAACCGGACGGTTTCATCATGCTCTTTTTCAAGCGCATCAGGAACATTAAGTGTCATTGTAGTCATGCTATTAATAATAAATATAAAGATACGTATAATCTATAAAAATTCTATGGTTCAATTGAAAACGAATTAGATACTTGAAGCCAGCCTTAATCGTCAAATAGAGTGGCTAAACGTTTCAGGTCGCTTAAAAATTGGTTCGTGGGGATGTCGGTTGCGCTGCTGTCATTCTTAAATTTACATTTCGTCCTAAGAAGCGGTCTAAAAAACGAATTTTATGTCGTTGTAGAGGCACAATGTTTTGCTTCTCCCGCATGCAAATCCAAAGCCGATCTGTATAGCGGAGACGCCCCAAACCATCGGCGTCTCTACACTGAATCCGTCTATAAAGGTCCGACTTATAGCTTACGACTAAAGACTGTTGACTCAACTCCTTGTTTCTCATTACAATTGCCCCTCTCAGCATCCGGCAAATGTTAAATCTCCCGTTTTTTTAGTTAAAATTTGTTAAGAGGTGTTAAATGCCGGTGTGATCTGAAAAATTACATGGAACTTGTTGGGAGTTAACTCAATCTTATAGAAAACTTTTTACCAATCACTCCATGGATCATAAAAAAACCAATAACCTGCTGGGCTGGCTTTGCTTCGCTATTGCTGCCGTTACCTACATCTTAACCTTAGAGCCATCGGTAAGCTTTTGGGATTGCGGCGAGTTTATTTCGTGTGCTTACCGTTTGCAGGTTTCTCATCAGCCGGGCTACCCATTGTTTGCCATGCTGGGGAAGGCTTTTTCGCTGCTTTCATTGGGCGATAATACCAAAGTGCCCTATTTTACCAATATGATGTCGGCTCTGGCCAGCGCGGCGACCATTATGTTCCTGTTCTGGACCATTACGGCGCTGGCTAAAAAGCTGCTTGATAAACCCGGAGAAGTGATCAGCCAATCGCGTTTTGTTTTAATTATGGGCGCCGGGTTGGTTGGGGCGCTGGCGTTTACCTTTACCGATACCTTTTGGTTTTCGGCTGTTGAAACGATCGTGTTCGCGCTGTCGTCGCTGTGTACGGCTATTGTTTTTTGGGCCATATTAAAGTGGGATGCCCATGCGGACGAAGCAGGCGCCGATAAATGGATCGTGCTGATCGCTTATGTCATAGGCCTTTCCATAGGGATACACTTGCTTAATTTACTTACGATCCCCGCCATCGCCATGGTTTATTATTTCAGGCGGTATAAAAAAATTACGGTTAAAAGCGGCATTGCAGCTTTTTTGATCAGCATCATGATACTTGCCCTGGTTCAGTTCGGTATAAGGGGATATACCGTTTATTTTGCTGCGTGGTTTGATTTTTTCTTTGTCAATTCATTAGGGTTGGGTTTTGGCAGCGGTGCGGTTGTGTTTTTCCTTATTTTGGTTGGGTTGTTAACCGGGGGAATATGGTATAGCATCCGGCATAAAAAACCGATGCTAAATCTTGCCTTTGTTTGTTTGGCCTTTATTTATTTCGGGTATAGCTCCTTTATTTATATACCGATTCGCGCTTCGGCGGGTACCGACCTCAATAACTCGCATCCGGATAACGCCTTTACATTATACAGTTATCTCAATCGGATCCAATATGGTGAAACCCCGCTGCTTTCGGGGCCGTATTTTGATGCAAAAATTGTGGATGAAAAGGAGGGCGGCAATATCTACCAGAAGGGTAAAACCCAATATGAAAAAGCCGGCAAAAAGCTGGATTACGTTTATGACCACACGACGCCGTTTCCACGCATGTGGAGCACCGAATCGGACCCGTACTACGCCCAGAACGTACAATTTTATAAACAATGGCTGCAATTGGCCGATGGGCAGGCGCCGGCCTTTTCGGATAATTTGAAATGGCTTTTTAGCTGGCAAATATACCAGATGTACGCGCGGTACTTTTTATGGAACTTCGTTGGGCGATATAACGACATGGATGGGCAAACCAGCATGACCGGCATTAATGGCAACTGGACCAGCGGTATTTTCGACAGCGGCAAGCATCTGCCCAAATCCGTTATAAACGGAACTTCTTACACGCCTTTATATGCCCTGCCGATGGCGCTGGGCCTGCTTGGCGCGATATATCATTTCAGGCGTAAAAAGCGGGATGCTTTGGTGATCGGCCTACTTTTCTTTTTTACCGGGGTGGCCATTGTATTGTATGTCAATCAAAACTCAATGCAGCCGCGCGAACGGGATTATTCGTACGTCGGTTCGTTTTATGCTTTCGCGATATGGATAGGGCTGGGGGTGATCGCGCTTGCCGAACTGGCCATGAAAAAGTTAAACGCCAGGATAGCAGCTTTCGGGTCGATAGCGGTTTGCCTGTTAGCGGTTCCGGCATTGCTCGCTGTTAAAGAGTGGAAGGGCCATGACCGGTCGACTAAAATGACGCCGCACGATATGGCGTATAACTTTTTAATATCATGCCCGCCCAATGCCATTTTATTTACCAACGGCGATAATGATACGTATTCGTTATGGTACGACCAGGAAGTGGAGGGCATCCGCCCGGATGTGCGGATTGTTTGTTTAAGCTTGTTTAGCGGTGATTGGTACATCCGGCAGATGCAGGGAAAAATGAACAACTCGGCCCCGCTGCCCATCACATTGCCGTTTGATAAATATAAACAGGGCACCCGCGATGTGATCTATTATAATGATGCTAAGCTGCCCGGCGCGGTTGAAGTAAAGGACATATTTGATTTTGTTACATCCGATGACAATCGCACCAAAGTGGCCTATCAGAACGGCGAAACGCTGAACTACCTGCCCACCAAAAATTTAAAATTGACGGTTAACCCGGATGAGGTGGTTAAAAATGGCGTTGTCACACCTGCTCAAAAAAATAAAATTGCTGCCACTATGGAATGGAAATATCCTTCCAATTATATCACGAAGGATCACCTGGCTTTACTGGATATTTTGGCGCATAATAACTGGAAACGACCGATATGTTTTACAGTAACGATGGGTAACGAAGGCATGTTCGGCTTACAGCGGTATTTATATAAAGAAGGATTTGTTTATCACCTGATGCCGTTTAAAACGGATACGGCCACCGCCCGGGAAGCAAAGATCAACAGCCTGGTAATGTATGATAACGTGGTGAATAAATTTAAATTCGGCAATTACAAGCACGCGAAATATTTGGATAATGTGTCGACGACACAGTTTTACCTTACCATGCAGCTTACGTTTAACGATCTTACCCAGGGCCTGATCAAAGACGGCCGCAGGGACCTGGCATTAAAAGCCCTCCATAAATTTGATGAGCAAATGCCGGACATTAACCCGGATATTGATACGGCAGCCCATAAATTCTTCATGGCCCAAACGGCATATAAACTGGATGATGTTAAGCTGGGCAATAAATATGTAAAAAGCGTGGATGATTTTATTACCGACCAGCTGGATTATAACTACACGCTGCTCCAAAACAACAGGGAAAATATCGACGACCGCACCGTACAGATCGGTGTGCAGCTATTGACCAGCATGGTTGATACGACGAAGAACAGTAGTCAAACGGAGCTTAGCAACAGGCTAAAATCCCAACTAAAGGATTACGAGAATAAGTTTGCGGCTTTGCAGGGACGGTAAAAGATTTGCGGATAAGGAGACTTACGAAGTTTAACTCGCAGCGTTTGTTTTTTAAGGCCTCGTTGAGGGCTTTGCCGCTTCAAAGCTTCGTAAGTCTGATTAAGGCTGATTACCATTTAATGATGATATCCTGCCCGCCGCTGACGGTAAATTCCAGGTGACCGTCTTTTCGCGGTGTGCCGGTTATATCTTCTTTTTTATTGCCTCTTTTTCCTGTTAAGGAAAATTTGGGCAGTTTGTGCTGGTCCTGCTTAATGACCATTAACCTGCACGTAAGCCTGTTGTCGCCTTTTATGTTAAAGCTTATACTGTTTCCTTTTTTGGTGAAGTGGTCAATCGGGTAATCAATATAGATCATAAAGTGTTCGCCGGATACCTGGTAATAATGACGGGGAACGATGCCGAAAGCGACACCGGCGCCATATACTTCCTGGCCCACTTCGCCCGATTTTTCCCAGCCGTCGTGGATGTCTTCGATGGCTATCCATAAGTTGGGGTCCACTTCGCCCATCTTCACTTTCTCGGACAGCATTTCCTTTGGTAAATTTGGCGGATAATAATAGGCCGCGCGCTGCACGATATAGCGGACAAATTCGGTAAGGAGCAGGGACACCGCAGGCAGGATATCCACGCCTTCGGCCATTGTCAGATACTCATGTGCCGATGCAAATACTTCCTGTTCCTCGTATGCCGCCGTATAGGGCGCATCATTTAGCGGGAATATCCCGAAAAAGGTTCCATAGTTTTTGGCGTAGCCGTAATTGCATTCCCATAAATGGTAATTCTTCATAATACTCGCCAGGCAAAGATAGCTCAGGTCTAAGTAAATCTTCTGTTTGGTTTCCTTATACAGACGAAGCATTGCCTTGGCGGAGAATGCAGTATTATTAGCCTGGTAAAATACGGCAAAGCCTTTGCCCTGCAGCGTCTTTGCAGCTTTTTTAGCTTCATCCAGGTATTTCTTTTCTTTTGTAAGGTCCCAGGCTTGCAGCATCACATGGGTATATAAGCCCGCCACATCTTTTTCGCCGCCCTTGCCCGGTTGCGTCTCTGGCTTTATCACCTCCAGCGTTTCCATATTGTAAAACACGGGCCATTCATATTTAAAATGCCGGGCTACCTTCATGGTAAACGGCAACGAATCAAGGAATAATTTTTTCGCGCCCTCATCCCCCTGGATGGCCATGCGGGACAGGTTAAGCAACGGATGATGCAGGTACCATGCATCCATCACATTGGGTTTCAATTGCTCTTCCGAGCCATCCAGGTCTTCTGCCTTGGAAGGCAGCCATCTAACGACGGTTTTAATTTTCGGGTCATAAAATGAACCGATGCCAGATCTTATGGTATTGATACAAGGGATATCTTGCTTACTCCATCGATGATAATCCAACATAGGCAATAACACGGCTAATTGCACCATCAATTCGGGCGGCGTTTCATAGTCGCAAACGTATGCATTCAGGTAGTCGTGCCCGTCCGCATGCGACCAGCAGCCGTGGCTGTTTTCAAGGTCATTCAGGCCATTGTCCACTATTTTTAGCCAGTCATGATATTGTGTATCCGGCCGTGGCAGGTGAAGGTATAAATCAGCCAGCAGGTTCATAAATAGTTTAGCCGATTCCAATTCGTCTTTTGGATTTTCGGGGTCAAAGGCCAGAAAAGCATCGGACAGCACGGTTTCTTTTCGCGCGGGTACCGGCTTTTCTTTTGTCGGGGGCAGCGCCAAACCAAGTTCAGGCCATTGACCGCCAACAATTCCCGAAGCAGATGTTTCGGTAGCCTGGAAATAATCGTTCAGCGCAGTTAGGTTCTGCATATACAGTAAAGTGCCCGATGCGGGTTTATCCATGCTGAGATATACAACGCCGGAGCGTGTGCCTGCCTGGCTGAAATGTACTTTGCCTTCTGCAAACTCACTCTTCCCGTCGCGCCCGGCGATGACCATATCGCGCGGCCAAAAAGGGATGAGTAATGGCTCGACCGGGGTAAGGGTAGTAGTATAACGAAACAGCGCCTTATCGTTTTGGGGTATGGCTAAAGTAACCTTAAAATCGCCGACGGTTGCTTTCAACCGGAGCTCAATTCCCTGCCCGCGGTTGATGATTTTGGTGACCTGCATGTGATCGTTAGGCGAATAAGCAGCCCGTAATACAACCTGGCTGCCTTTAGGGCAAGTGATAGTTATCCATAAAGCATTATAAATACAGTGTACTTTTACGATATAATCACCACATTCCTTTTTAAAAATAACCGGCAGGTCCTGGTCGTTAAAGATCTCTTTAACTGCAGCTGCCCAGGGTGATATTCCATTCATAGCGTTTTGATTAACGTTTATAAATTCTTTAAAAATTCATGAATTCCGCGGTTTTACAGTGATTTAGCAACAATAACTACGTTCCTTATTTTTTTGTTTTCGGATAGGTTAAGTATTTTTTTTGCAGCTTCAAAAAACCTAATCCGGCAAGGATTTGTTAACGAGGCATGAAAGATATTGCCAAACGTTTCCCGGAAAATCCCCTGTTATTACCAAAAGATATTACACCCAGCAGGGAAGGCTTCCAGGTGATCTGTTTATTGAATCCCGGCGTTTTTACCTACCAGGGCAAAACCTGGATACTGGTACGGGTGGCCGAAAGCATCGCTCAAAAGGAGGGCGTGATATTTTTCCCCGTTTTGAATGCAACCGGTAATACCGAGATCATCGAAGTGCCTTTGAACGACCCAGACCTGATCGCCACCGACGCGCGGGTTATTAACTATAAGGGGCTTGATTACCTGACCACGCTATCGCACCTGCGTTTATTAAGCAGTGATGACGGCGTTCATTTTACCGAGAACGGCGATTACCCGGGCTTGTTTGGCAGCGGGTACCTGGAAAGCTTCGGCATTGAGGATTGCCGCGTGTCAAAAATCGACGATACCTATTATCTGACTTACACCGGCGTATCCAACAACGGGGTGGCGGTAGGATTGCGGACTACCAAAAACTGGCAACAGTTTGAACATAAGGGATTGATACTCCCTCCGCATAATAAAGACTGCGCCATATTTGAGGAGAAGATCAATGGTAAGTACTACGCGCTGCACAGGCCCAGCAGTGTTGACCTTGGCGGGAATTACATGTGGCTGGCAGAATCGCCGGATGCGCTGCACTGGGGAAACCACCAATGCCTGATCAAAACACGCCAGGGTTTTTGGGACAGTGCCCGGGTGGGAGCGGGAGCCGCACCGATTAAAACAGAAAAGGGCTGGCTGGAGATATATCATGGCGCCGATATCAAGCACAGATATTGCCTGGGCGCGTTTTTAATGGATATGGACGACCCATCAAAAGTTATCGCGCGCTCGACGGAGCCTATTATGGTACCGACCGAAACCTATGAATTGAGCGGCTTTTTCGGTTTCGTGGTATTTACTAACGGCCATGTGATAAACGGCGACGAACTAACCATATATTATGGGGCCGCCGATGAATTTGTATGCGGGGCACGTTTTTCCATTAAAGAAATACTGGCTACGATGGACATTTAACTATAAACGCATTATCTTGACCAGAGCCGAAACAACCATTTGGATTTTTTGAACGTAACGCGATTATAGGTACCATAATTTGAGCCTGTTATGTTTACATCGTTAAAGATCCCAATTGCATTTTTGGTGACCGGCGCTTGCTGGGCGCTGTTCAGTAATCCGCTTATAACATTTTTCGCCAGGCACCTGGCGCCAAGCGAGCAGGACTCGTACCGCGCGTTAAATGACCTGGCTTTTGTGCTTATTATTACCGTTGTTTTATACGTAAAAATTAAAAAGCAGCAATACCTGCTGGCGCGTTCGGAAGAAGAATACCGGCAGTTGTTCGAATCAAACCCCAATCCATTATGGATATACAATACCGAAACCCTGCGTTTTGTGAAGGTGAATAACGCCGCGCTTGAAAAATATGCCTACAGCGAGAAAAAGCTTTTAAAAATGACTATCGACAGCATGCATCCGGCCGGTGCCCACGAGAAAATAAATGATTATGTCTTTGAGCACAAAAGCGGCCTCCGGCTTTCGGGAATATGCAAGCATCTTAAATCAACAGGCGAGACATTTGACGTGTCAGTCATTTCGTACCCCGTTTTATTCAATAACCAGCGCTGCAACCTGGTAATGGCTACCGACATTACCGAACTATTGGAGAAAGAAAGAAAACTGCAGGATGCGCACAAAAAAATCAAGAGCAGCAATAAGGCGCTTTTAGAAATAGCCTGGTCGCATTCGCACGAACTGCGTAAGCCGCTGTGTTCGATCCTTGGCTTATTGCCCCTGCTAAAAGAAACGGCAGATGAACGGGAGCGGAATGAATTCATTGAACTGATGGAGGTATGCTCGGCCGAGCTCGACCAGGTGCTGCGCGAAAACAGCGAAAAAGTTACGGAGATGGATATGCAGGAAGTTGTTTAGAAGCAAGATTTTTAGAGCCAAGAACCAAGAACCAAGAGTTAAGAAGCAAGATTTTAAGAAGCAAGAAACAAGAAGCAAGAGTCAAGATTGTGACAGATCGTGCGGGTCAGATGGCTGGGGTCGGATATTGAAACATTGATCTTTTACTCACCACTCATCCATGTGGCGTGTTCGGGGGTGTTCGGGGGTGTTCGCGCCAGTTCGGGGTGTTCGTGCATACTGCAAAGCGAACGCTACAGAAATAAATCGGGCTGGCGTTAACATTTACGGTATAAGCTTGTTATCCATTTAACGGGAACCCGAAAGACAGATCGCTTTTTCGTTTAAGATAAATTTAATACCACAAACAACCGGAATCCTAAAGGATACGTATATCCAAATAAATTTTATGCCCTATATTGCATCTGCATCAAAAGTAGACCTCCCCTATAAAACCAAACAGCAAGACGTTAAAAAGCAAGCCAGCGAGATGTTCAAAGTGAATTTCCCGGAGGCCGACCGCCTGATATTTGCTTTTGATAACACCGAAATTATAGACCGCAACTTTTGCCAGCCATTGAGCTATTATACCAAACCGAATACTTTTGAGGAACGGAACGACGAATATATCCGCTCGGCACTGGAATATTCGGTACAGGCAGTCGACGATTGTGTAAAAAAGGCCGGGGTCAGCAAAGAAGATATTACGGACATTCTTTTTGTTTCAACCACCGGCCTCGCAACACCAAGCATGGACGCCCTCATCATCAATAAAATGCGGCTCAACCCGCATATTAACCGTATACCTATCTGGGGATTGGGCTGCGGGGGCGGCGTATCGGGCATGGCGAAGGCCAATGTGGTTGCCAAGGCAAACCCGGACGCGGTCGTGCTGCTGGTTGCTGTTGAGTTGTGTTCGCTTACGCTGATAAAAAGCGATTACAGCAAGAGCAACTTTATCGGCTCGAGCCTGTTTTCGGATGGTATAGCGGCCTGCATTGTAAAAGGCGATAACCACAACACCGACAAGCAGGTTAAATATGTCGATTCATCAAGCAAATTATATTATGATTCGCTGGATGTAATGGGCTGGGATTTTAAGGATACGGGCTTTAAAGTGTTATTTTCGAAAGATATTCCCCAGTTTATCAATGATCACATCAAAGCGGACATTGTAGAATTTTTAGCAAAACACAAGCTTCAGTTGAGCGACATAAAAAACTTTATCTTTCACCCCGGCGGTAAAAAAGTGCTGGATGCTTATACCAACGCGCTGAATATAGCGGGCGACTTTTTGAAACAAACCCGCGAGGTGATGAATAATTATGGCAATATGTCGAGCGCAACCGTTTTATACGTGCTGGAGAAATTTATGCGCGAAGGATTTACCGATGGCTATGGCTTAATGTTGGCCATGGGCCCCGGTTTTTCGAGCGAAATGGTGTTGCTGGATTTTAACGGTGAAAGGTAAAAGGCGAAAGCTGAAAGGTTACTTTTGGCTATTAAAACCTTTTACCTTTATCCTTTCGCCTTTTACCTAATAACACAACCATGTCTTTCATCATCTTTATCACTTTCTTCATCCTGCAAAGGCTTTCGGAATTGTTTATTGCGAAGCGAAATGAAAAGTGGCTCTTGCATCAGGGGGCCGTTGAATACGGCAGGGTGCATTATCCTTTTATGATAGCCATGCACACGCTGTTTATCGTGTCGATCATAACCGAATACGTATTGCGCGGGCAGCCACCGATCGACCTGGTATTCCTGGTGGTATTTCTGATCGTGCTTTCGTTTAAATTCTGGGCACTATCCTCATTGGGGAAATACTGGAACACCAAAATATACCGCATACCCGGTGTTTATCCCGTAAAGAAAGGCCCCTATAAGTTCCTCAAACATCCTAACTATATGGAGGTGGTTTGTGAGATCGCCGTTATCCCGCTGGTGTTTCATTTATATTATACGGCCATTATATTTACCATTCTTAATGCGGCAATGCTGACAGTGCGGATACGGGAAGAGAATAGGGTGTGGGCTGTTAGGGATTAGAGACTAGAGATTAGAGATTAGAGACTAGTTGAATGTGGAAGTCGGAAGAAGCCGCAGCTGACGTTTCGGCAAAAATAACTTAGGCGGTGACAACGTTTTGTTAGTGTGTTCAGGCGTAACCAGGTGTATCCAGGTGTAACCAGGTGTATCCACCTGTACCGGGTGGTACACTGTATCATCTGTATCTCTTTCACAAAATGATACAGCTCGATTTTTATATTATCTACGCTCCGTCAAACTGCAAACCGCCCACTGCAAACTGAATCAGGTTTTTTGCTTTTTCTTCCTTGCAGCGGGAAACAACACATTGTTCAAAATAAGCCTGTAGCCGGGTGAGTTGGGATGGAGCTTAAGATCGGTAGGCGGGTCGCCTACAATGTGCTGGTAATCCTCGGGGTCATGGCCACCGTAAAAAGTCCACTGGCCCTTTCCGTATTCACCATGAATATAACGGGCTTCGTTATTGGTTTTCATTTCGCCCATGATGGTTACGCCGGGTTTTAACATGTTTTTATTGAAGGCTGTAGTGAGGCCCATAAATCCTTTGACCACCTTATCGTGATTTTGTGTGAGCATGCTTGGTACCACATCCCATTTCGCCGAAAAATCAAACAGGGTGAAAAAGTCACGTGTCCGTTCGACCTGGCGGGTTGAGGTTACATCGATATTGCTGAACTGGTGCGAGCTTGGGTTCATATCCAGCGTAAAGTTCCGGAAAGCGAAGGTTTGGCTGTAATCCAGTTTTGATTGTGCGTCCGGGTCCGCGGCATCACCGTCGAACATGGGTTCGCATATATCGGTATTGGCAGCAGCCAGGGCGATATCAAAAGTATCGGTACCGGAACACATAGCAAAAAGGAAGCCTCCGCCCGCACAGAAATCCCGTATTTTTTCGGCGACCGCCAGCTTCATTTTTGATACTTTTTTAAAGCCCAGCTTGTGTGCCGTTTGCTCCTGTATCCGCACGTCGTCGTTATACCATTGCACATATTTGAACGCGCCGTAAAACTTACTATACTGGCCGGTGAAATCTTCGTGGTGCAGGTGCAGCCAGTCGTATTTAGGGAGATCACCCTTTACTACTTCTTCGTCATACAAAACATCATAAGGTATCTCGGCGTATTTTAAAACCAGCGTTACGGCATCGTCCCAGGGCAGTTTGTTTTTGGGCGAGTAAACAGCCATTTTAGGAGCTTTCTCCAATTTCACCACATCCATATTTACGGACGGATCGCTTACCTGGGTCAATATCTCGTTTACTTTGGCATCCGCTAAAACCTGGTAGCTAACGCCCCGTATTTTACATTCATCCTCAATTTTTTGCGCGTACTTCATCATAAAACTGCCGCCCCGGTAATTGAGCAACCAGTCGACTTCCTCGCCGTTTTTTAACGTCCAGAAAGCAATACCGTACGATTTCAGGTGGTCCTTTTGTTCCTCATCCATCGGGATAAGTATTGAAGCGGCCCTGGAAAAAAGAGGTAAAAGGTAAAAGGCGAAAGGCAAAAGGTATTTGAGCAGCTTCATGTTCAAATTTAACGAATAATTAGTTAACCTATTATATTCAGCGATCAACAGGAAGGCAATTCTCACCTTTTGCCTTTTACCTTTTCCCTTTCGCCTCAAATTACTACCTTTGCCAATCTATTTAAAACCGAAATGAGCAAAGCAATTCTCAAAACTGAAAAGGGTGACATGACCGTTGAATTTTATGACGCGGATGCCCCTAATACCGTGGCTAACTTTAAAAAGCTGGCTAAATCCGGATTTTATAACAATGTAATTTTCCATAGGGTTATCCCAAACTTTATGATACAAGGCGGCGACCCAACAGGCACCGGCGCCGGCGGTCCCGGTTATAAAATCGACTGTGAATTACAAGGCGGTAACCAATATCACGACCGTGGCGTCCTTTCTATGGCGCATGCCGGCCGTAACACAGGTGGTTCGCAGTTTTTTATCTGCCATAGCCGCACCAACACCGCGCACTTAGATGGCAACCATACCGTATTTGGCAAGGTGATTGAAAACGTCGACGTGGTTGATGCAATACGCCAGGGTGATAAAATTTTAGGAATTGAAGTAATTGAAGATTAATTTCAGTTGTAGGTTGAATGTTGTAAGTTGCAAGCTTGCAAATTTTTTTACAACACAACCATAACGGATTTGGGTCGTAAGTTGAAGGTTATAAGTTGCAAGATTTTGCATCTTTCTTACAACTTATAACTTACAACACACAACAATATAACACATGAATTTACAAAGCATAGTAGCTGTTTCAGGGAAACCGGGATTATGGAGAGCTTTGGCTCAAAACAAGAGCGGGTATATTTTAGAAAGCCTGGATGCACAAAAAACCAAGCTTATCGCGAATTTATCGACCGCGAAAATTGCTGCGCTGAATGAAATTACGCTATTCGGGATTGACGAGGATATCAGGCTTAAGGATGTTTTTGAGCGTATGAACACCATCAAGAATATCCCCGACGTAAAAGTTGACGGTAAACAATTAAGGACATTTTTCAGAGAAGTGGCCCCTGATCACGATGAAGAAAAGGTGTATGCTTCGGACATGAAAAAAGTGATCAGCTGGTTCCAGATATTGAAGGACCTACCTTTATTTACCGAAGCAGATCCCGGCGAGCCTGTAGCCGAAGAAGCTGTCGTTGATGAAGTGCCTGCTAAACCAGCTGCAGAACCTGGTGTAAAAGCCAAAGAAAAGGCGCCTGCAAAGCCCAATGCAAAAAAGCCGGCCGCGAAAAAAGCATAAATTTATTTAAGTTTAGAGACGCAATGCTTTGTGTCTCTACATCTTAGCAATCCTGGTGTTTGCATTCCTCATCCGAAAACTCCGGCTCGAAGGTGCTGTGGCTGATATCCAGGTGCTCCAGGCGGTGGCGGAGATCACGTTTTATGTCATCAAAAGACTTTAAATAAGAGGGATCGACCACTACGTGAGCTGTTAAAGCATTTTCGGTAGTGCTGAGCGCCCATACATGCATGTGGTGTACGTCGATTATTCCTTTTCCTTTCAGCAATTCAGCTTTAATTTTATCCAGGTCCATCTCCTTCGGAACGCCGTCCATTTCCAGCCGCAGGCTATCAACAAGTAAACTCCATGTGCCTTTTAAGATTACAATCGCTATAATTAAACTTACCGCGCTGTCGATCCAGTACAGGTTGGTGAAGTAGATAATAACTCCGGATATCACCACCCCAAATGATACCACCGCGTCGACAGCCATGTGCAGGTACGCGCCTTTTACGTTCAGATCGGTATCCTTATCTTTAACAAACAGCCACGCGGTAACGGCATTAATACCTATCCCGATGAAGGCTACCCATGCCATAGTGCCGCCTGAAACTTTTTCGGGATGCATAAAGCGGATGACTGCTTCGTACCCTATAAAACCAACCGCGGCAAAAAGAATCACAGCGTTAAAAAAAGATACGATGATGGTGGACCGTTTATACCCGTAAGTATATTTATCAGTCGCATTTACCTTGGTAAGCTTAAAAGCCAGCAGCGCCAGCGCTAAACCGGCCACATCGCTCAGGTTATGGCCCGCATCGGTTAAAAGCGATAATGAATGTGTATACAGGCCTGCAATTACCTCGATAATTACAAAAGCCGAATTCAAAACGATCCCGATAATAAATGCTGTATTTAAATGATCAAGCTTTGGGGTATGATCGTGATGATGATGCGAATGGTCGTGGCCTGACATGGCGCAAATTTAAGGTTTTTTTTGATGAGTACTGTTGAAGTTTGCAGTCCTAAGTGTGCAGTTGGCAATGCAAACTGCAAACGGGTAACTGCCCACTAAAATTATTGATGATGATACGGCTCTCCCTTGATAATGGTAAATGCGCGGTAAACCTGCTCAACAAAAAACAGGCGTACCATTTGGTGCGAGAAGGTCATAGCCGAAAGGGATATTTTTTCGTTGGCGCGCTCATAAATCGATTGGTCGAAACCGTAAGGGCCGCCCACTACAAAGACCAGGTTTGAGACCGAACCGAGCGCCTTTTTCTCAAAATAGGCCGCAAATTGCGTGGAGGATAATTCTTTTCCATTTTCATCAAGCAGTATAACGTGGTCAAGAGGCAGGATCTTTTTGAGGATCAGTTCAGACTCTTTGGCCTTTTGCTGTTCCTGGGTCAGGGCTTTGGTGTTTTTTAGCTCATCAATTTCAATAATTACCAGCTTGGTGTAGTGCTTTAGCCTTTTAACATATTTTTCAATGCCTTCCTTCAAATAAGCGTCCTCGGTTTTACCGACTGTTAAAAAGGTAATTTTCATGCGGTAAAGATGTTGAAATGTTGCAAGGTTGTAAAGTTGAAATGTTAAGTTTGGCGTTTAGCTACGTGCACTAATTTGCAATGCAGTTTCGGCTATAAACTTACTTATTTTCAACTTATCACCATAGATGGAACCTGATATTACCGATAATTATAAGCAACGGGTAGCCGACGCCCGGCAGGAGGCAGATAAATATAAGAAGCTGGCGAATACCTATTCATTGCTTCGGTTAAGCATTTTCGCTTTGATGATCTTGTCGGTTTATTTCGCCATTATCAACGATAACTTTACGATCCTGGCGGTGGCCTTTGTGCTATTGATCTTCGGCTTTATGTGGCTGGTATCCCGTCAAGGACAATTTGAACGGCAAAAAGAATATTTTGAGAACCTGGTAAAAGTCAATCAAAACGAGATAGACAGCATTTTAAACCGAAGTAATATTTACAGCGATGGAAGCCGTTATGCTGACGAAAAGCACTATTACAGCGCCGACCTGGATATATTCGGTAACGCGTCGTTATTTCAATTGGTTAACCGGGCGGCTACTTCTGCAGGTAATGATAAGCTGTCGGCTTGGTTAAGCGCCCCGGCGGTAAAGGATAAAATTGCACTTAAACAACAGGCTGTAAAGGAACTGTCAGCAAAAACCGACTGGAAACTCGAATTACAGGCCAGGCTGATCTTTGCCAATACAGAGGATACAAATCAATTACAAAAACTATTTAAGTACCTGTATATCCCGTTAAGCCTCCCCGGCGAAAAGTGGTTAAGCAAGTACTGTAAGATTGCGCCTTACCTTTTGCTGGCCGCCATCCTGTTGGCCTATTTTTATCCTGCTGCAAAAGCAATCGCCATACTGGTTGGTTTAATCAACCTGGGAATTGTATTTTCGAGAGCCGCCTATATAAAAAAAGCCGATCTGATTGCGGGGAAAATTGGCAGCACGTTAGGCAGCTACGCAATTGTTTTTGATAAGATTGAAAAGGAACAGTGGCAATCCGACTATTGTAATGATCTTACCAAAAAATTAAAAACCAACCATGCCTCCGAAAAGATCACGGAGCTGTCGGAATTAATAAACAAGCTCAATTACCATCTAAACATGATCGTCGGGTTTTTATTAAACTTGTTTTTTCTTTGGGATATCCGCCAAATTATCGCCATCGAAAACTGGAAGCGCGATAACCAGCATAACCTGGAGGAGGCGTTTGATGTAATTGGTGAGTACGAGGCGTTGATCAGCTTGTCGTCGCTGGCTGTCAATTATCAAGAATGGTGTTTCCCGTCGATAGTCGATGGCCCGGCCTACACCTTAACTGCCAAACATCTGGCTCACCCACTTATCGATGATAAAAAGCGGGTTGACAATGATTATGAACTTAACGATGGTCTTCATATAGATATCATCACCGGTTCAAATATGGCGGGAAAAAGTACTTTTTTACGCACCATTGGTATCAATACGGTGCTGGCGCTTTGCGGGGCGCCGGTTTGCGCGACGGCAATGCAGGTGTCGGTGATGCAGGTGTTAACCTATATGCGGATAAAGGATTCGCTGAATGAAAGCACCTCGACATTCAAGGCCGAGCTCGACCGCCTGCAAATGCTGCTCGCTGCAGTTGAAAGCGATAAAAAGGTTTTCTTTTTGATTGACGAAATGCTGCGCGGCACCAATTCGGTTGATAAATACCTGGGCTCAAAAGCGGTAATCGAACAATTGATAAGAAAAAAGGCTGTAGGCATGGTAGCTACACACGACCTGCAAATTGCGGAACTGGAAAAACAGTACCCGGACTATATCCGCAACTTTTATTTCGATATACAGATAAAAAACGGCGAGATGCTGTTTGACTACAAAATAAAGCACGGCGAATGTAAAACGTTTAACGCCTCGTTACTGCTTAAGCAGATAGGAATTGAGGTGGGGAAATAGATGTGCAAATGTGCAGATTTCAGATGTGCAGAGTAGAGTTTTCCCTATCTGCACATCTGAAATCTGCACATTTGAAATTTATCTTCCCATCTGCACATTTGCAATTATCTTCCTCCTGAAGGTGGCGCACCGCCGCCAACACCCTGGTCGCCTTGTTTAAGGTCGTCGTTATTAACTCCTTTTTTCTGCTGTTGAGGATTGCTGAAGCTTAGCTTACCAAAGTTATAGCTAAACGTTAAACCAAACGAGCGGAAAGGGTACTGAAACTTGCTGGTTTGCGTAAAGCCCGGGCTGCTTAAGCTCGAATTGAACTCTTTGTATTTGCTGAACGGTTCGATGGCATTAAGTCCGATCGCCATCTTCTTTTTCATCAATTGTTTTTTTACACCGATACCCAGTATACTGAAGGTTGGCGTTGTGCCCTGTATAGTGTGGCGTGGCGAGCTGCCAAATGTAAATGCTTCAGCCAGGTAATCCTTTGGTAAGGTTAGCGTAGCTCTCAAAAACCCCTGGTATTGTATGTATGTGCCATTTTGCGTTTTATCCTGGATGAAAATGCCGGCAGGGTCGGGTTTATATGAATACCCGTTTAGGTTGGCAATGATGTTTAAAATCTTTATCGGCGTAAACGTGCCGAAAAAGCTGCCGCCGATCGAATTGTTGTTGCCGATGTTTTGAAAAGTGGTAAGCGTGCCTCCCTCGGTTTTACCATTAACCACAACGGCGATAGGCGCGGCAATACCTTCGATCAAATTGGCGGTGTGTTTATAATACACCGATAAATTTACCATAGAGGCCTTGATAAACGTGGTATAATTCAATTCAAATGTTTGCGATACTTCGGGGCTCAGCGACGGATTACCCACGGTTTGGGCCTGGATGTTGCTTTTATTTACAAACGGATTTAAATACTGCAAGCTTGGGCGGGTAATACGTTTGCTATAGGTCAGCTTTAACGTTTGCGTTGCAGTAAGCTGTTTTTGCACCGTTAAGCTTGGTACATAAGTATTGTAGTTTTGACTAAAGGGCGACAGGTTTTGCGATGCGTTAACCGGGTCGCCGTGTATGTCTGTGTTTTCATCCCTGAAACCGGCAAGAATAGTGTACGACTTTGGCAGCGTAATGGTAAATACCGAGTAACCGGCCCAAACATCCTGGTTGTAATTGTACAAGTTTGAAGTTAGCGGGTTGAATACAAACTGCCCTGAATTGTCGTAATTAAAGTAGTTGGAAGTACTGGTTAGCCTCCTGGTGATGCTTTTTCCGCCGGCTTCGAGTTTAAACACTTTACTTATAGGCAGGGTATAATCTACCTGGAAGGTATATTCATTGTTAATGCCATCAATATTATTCTGAATATTAGGAAATGCGGCCGAATAATAGTTGGTATAATCGGTGGTACCATTATTATGTGTCCACTGCGTTGACAGATCAAGCTCATGGCCTTCCTTTTTAAATTTATGTGTATAATCCAGGTTCCAGTCGAAGCCATTAATTACATTATGGCCTATTGAGTTGCTGCTGTACGGAGTAGCTGAATTTGTAACGGAGTTACTGTTGGTATTAAACTCGATCTGCGTTAGCCTGAAGGTTGAAGTAATATTGTTAAAGCTGTTAAACTGGTACCCGGCGGTTAACGAGGGTATAACGGCATGTCGTTTCACAACGCTGGTGCCTTTTGATTCGGTAAAGGTATTTATTGTGTCTTTATGGATAGACTGCTGAAAATCGGTTAGTGAAGTTTGCGGCCATCCAGCGTTTCCACCAATATTTGCCGTAAAACTAAAGCGATTTTTATTGTAGTTAAGGTTGGCGTTGCCATTGTTTTGACGGGAACCTATACCCCCGCTTACCGAACCGCTAAAACCAGAAACATTTTTTTGTTTGGTGATGATGTTAATAATACCGGCTGAACCCTCAGCATCATATTTCGCGGATGGCGATGTAATTACCTCGATACTTTTGATCTGATCGGCAGGGATGGCTTTCAATACATCCGATAAGCTTGTTGACGTAGCGCCCGATGGCTTACCGTTGATCAGCACACGTACGTTCTGGTCTCCGCGAACGGATACGTTACCGTTAATATCAACTGATACCAATGGAACTTTTCCCAACAGGTCGGTTGCGGTGCCACCGGCTGCTGTTATATCCTTTTCGGCGTTATAAACGATCTTATCAATGTGGTTTTCAATGATCGACGCCTGGCCGGTAACTGCTACCTCTTTAAGCATTTTAGCTCCCGGGGAAACGTATACACTGCCCAGGTTGTTATCGGGCTTTGCATCAGTGGTAACCACCGGGTCAATTGTCTTACTTGGATAGCCGATAAAAGTGATTACCAGCTTGTAACGGCCTGGATGAAGGTTGTCCAGCTTGAAGTTTCCTTTTGTATCGGTTATCACCCCTGTAATAGGCGCTTTGCCGCCGCTGTTATACAAGCCAACCGATGCATAGTCCATCGGTTTTTTGGTTAGGGAGTCGATCAGTGTACCGGATATTTTGCCTAGGATCTTTGATCCGCCGCCAACGCCGAACTGGGCATTGGCCGTCATAAATGAACAAATAATTGCTATAAGTATGTAAAAACGTTTCATTGTCTGTATTTTTTTAATTGGAGGCGTAAATAACTGAATTGTTACAGTGGAGTGGATATTTTAATGCCCGCCTTCACTGTAATAAATTCGTTACGAAATACCCGGGGGCAATAAAGGCCGGGCCACTCGCGAAAACGATGGTTCTTTTGTTTTGATGAATAGCAACCGGCTTTTTAAAGCACGATATTTACTATCCTGCCTTTTACTACGATCACTTTTTTAGGCGACTTGCCGTCCAGGTATCTTTGCATATCGGCATGAGCCAAAACAAAGTTCTCAGTTTCCTTTAGATCAAAACTCAGCGGAATATTCAAATTTATTTTTGTCTTCCCATTAATGGAGATCGGATAAGCAAACTCGTCTTCTACCAGGTAGGCAGGGTTAAATTTAGGATAAGGTGCAAGCGATAACGTTCCGGGTTCATTTCCCAATAACACCCAAAGCTCCTCGCAAATATGCGGCGCGTAAGGCGAAAGAATGATAACCAGGTTCTGCAGTACAGCGCGTTTATTACATTTCAGGTCGGTTAGTTCGTTTACCGCGATCATAAAGCTGGAAACCGAAGTATTGAACGAAAAACGCTCCACATCTTCCTCAACTTTATGAATGATCTTGTGTAGCGATTTGAGTTCTACTTTGGTTGGTTCTTCACCTGAAACAATAAAATTCCATGCGTCATCATGAAATAACCGCCAAAATTTGCGCAGGAATTTAAACACACCTTCGATGCCGTTGGTGTTCCATGGTTTGCTTTGCTCCAGCGGGCCTAAAAACATTTCGTACATGCGCAGGGTATCAGCGCCATAGCGGACGATCAGGTCATCAGGGTTAACCACGTTGAACTTCGATTTCGACATTTTTTCGATCTCCCAACCGCAGATATATTTGCCACCGTCAGAAATAAATCCAGCATTATGAAGTTCAGGCCGCCATTTGGTAAATGCCGTGAAATCTAAAACATCATTTTCAACGATATTTACGTCAACATGTATCTTACTAACAATGTTTTCCGGCTTTAATGTAAGTAAGACTTTGCCTTCATATTTATTCAGTTCATCTTTAAGATATTCATTGTTAATAAAGTTTTCAGTATCGGTTCGATATTGACTATTATATTTAATTCTTTCTACAACTTCAAACGAAATAAATATCAACGGTAACTTGAAAATGACGTCGTCATGCCAGTTTACCTCGTCTTCGATTTTTTCAAATTTATCGGCGTTTTTTGGTATTAGGGTATAGTTGAGGCGATATACAAAATTCGACCGGCCCTGTATATGCCCCTGGTTGATCAGCTTTTTAAAAGGCTCTTCCGCTATAACCAACCCGATATCCTTTAAAAATTTATTCCAGAAACGGCTGTACAGCAAATGCCCCGTAGCATGTTCGGATCCACCGATATACAGGTCAACGTCCTTCCAGTATTCAATGGCTTTTTTGGAGGCAAACTCACTATCGTTATGCGCATCCATATAACGGTACCAATACCAGCTTGAACCGGCCCAGCCTGGCATGGTACTGTGTTCATATGCTTCTGTGCCTTTATATCTCCAATTAGATGCTCTCGCCAGTGGCGGCTCACCGCTTTCTGTAGGCAGGTATTTATCAACTTCCGGCAATACAAGCGGCAGGTCTTTCTCGTCGATCAAATAGGGGAGGCCTTCTTTAAAATACACAGGCACAGGTTCGCCCCAGTAACGCTGGCGGCCAAATATGGCGTCGCGCATCCTGAAGTTTACTTTTGCTTTGCCGGTGCCCATTTCTTCCAGCTTAGCAATTACGGCAACGGTAGCTTCCTTGTATGTTAGTCCATTTATGAAACCGGAGTTGATATAACGGCCTTCTTTGGTTGGATCGGCTTCAGTTTCAATCTTTTGTATGTCGATAATCGGAATTATCGGTAAGTTATAGTGTTTGGCAAATAAGTAGTCGCGCTGATCGCCTGATGGTACGGCCATAACGGCACCTGTTCCGTAACCGGCAAGCACATAATCAGCAATCCATATCTGAATTTTTTCGCCGTTTACCGGATTGATGGCATAACTTCCTGTAAAAGCGCCCGAAACGGTTTTGGCATCAGCCATACGCTCCAGTTCCGATTTCTTTTTAGCTTGTGCGATGTAGGCTTTAATATTAGCTTTTTGTTCCGGTGTTGTCAATGAAGTTACCAACTCATGCTCGGGAGCCAGCACCAGAAAAGTAGTCCCGAATATGGTATCAACGCGCGTGGTGAAAACCTCTATTATTTCGGATTTCGGATTTTCGATTTCGGATTTATCTGAATTTCGAAATTGAAAATCCGAAATCCGAAATTTAACTAACGCTCCCACGCTTTTACCTATCCAGTTGCGCTGCATTTCTTTAAGCGGTTCTGGCCAGTCGATGGTGTCAAGGCCCTGCAGCAGGCGTTCAGCATACGCGGTAATACGCATGCTCCACTGCATCATTTTCTTCTGCTCAACGGGAAATCCGCCGCGTTCGCTAAAGCCGTCTTTAACTTCGTCATTAGCCAATACAGTTCCCAATGCCGCGCACCAGTTTACGGTGCTTTCGCGCAGGTAAGTGAGGCGGTATTTTAACAGCTCAGTTTGCTTTGCGCGATCATCTAATGCCTTCCATTCGTCAGCGGTAAACGTCAACACTTCTTCATCGCAAACCGCATTTATGCCTGCCGAGCCATGTTGCTCAAAATGTTTAACCAGTTTATCTATGGCTTCAGCCTTATCCGCATCCTTATTATACCAGGAGTTGAACAGCTGCATAAATATCCATTGCGTCCACTTATAAAAGTCGGGCGAGCTGGTGCGCACTTCCCGACCCCAGTCGAATGAAAATCCTATCTGGTCCAGCTGGCGGCGGTATGTGGCAATATTAGCTTCGGTAGTAATGGCTGGGTGCTGCCCGGTTTGTATAGCGTATTGCTCGGCCGGCAGGCCAAAAGAGTCGTACCCCATAGGGTGCAGCACATTAAAGCCCTTCAGCCGTTTGTAACGGGCGAAAATATCAGATGCAATATAGCCCAGCGGATGCCCGACATGTAATCCCGCGCCCGAAGGGTAGGGGAACATATCAAGTACATAGTATTTGGGTTTGGCGGTGCTGTCTTCGGGTTTAAACGTCTGGTGATCGGCCCAAAACCGCTGCCATTTTTTCTCTATAGCTGCAAATTGATAATCCATTTCGTAGTTTCCGGGTGTAAGGCTGCGAAATTAAGAAAATCTCTATTAGTTTGGTAGTGATTTGGTGAATAGTTGGCAGTTGTGAGTTGACAGTTGAAGAACGATATTATATTTCTCCCTCGCGTTTTCGAAGAAACCATTCTAAACTCAGCAAAGTCAATAGCAACACAAATACCCATTTCACATCAACCAGGTCGCTGTAGCGCTTGTCTTCATAAACCACGGTTTTTATGTTCTCGTTTTTGCGGATGAGGCCGGCAAGACGATCTATTTGAATGGGAAAGAGCATTTCTGCGCCGCTTTGCTTAGCTATCGCATTTAATAGCTGGTGATTTGCTGCGCTTTGGCGCGATTCGAGGTTCAGGGCTTTCACGGTTAGCTGGCCCCCTGCATTAAATTGCTTTGCTCCATTTTGAACAGTGGCGGAATAAGTATACTCTCCAACAGGCAGCGCACCCGCATCGAGCTGATAACTTTGACCGCTCCGCGAAAATAAGAAACTATAGTTTTTCCCGGCGTCGTTTTTCAGGTTGATCCGCACATCGGGCGTATTGATCAATTCGAGCGCATCGTTATATAATTCAGCATTCAGGATCACATTTTCGCCCTCGTCAAAAACATTTTTAGCCGGGTAAACCGTGAATCGCTGCCGGTTGGCATTAGCCGTAAGGTACTGTACTCCCTGGCTGAATAGTTCTTCGAGCGTGTGGTGGTTGCCGTAGGTTTGAAACTCCGCTAACTGCCAGCGCCATAACCCTTCGCCAGTTAATATGCCAACACGGCGGCCTTCTTCATCACCAAAAGCCAGCAGGGGATAAGTGGTTTCGACACTGCCGATGCGCCGCTTTAACAGCATACTGCCGGCAGGCGGCGAGCTGTAACTGCCATAAGGCGCCAGCAAAGGCGGAAAAACAGCAATTTTCTTTCGCGATGAGTCGGAGAGTGTAAAAGCGGTAAAGTCGGCCGCGGGCTGCGCAAATACTTCCTGCATTTCCTGCCTTCCGGCGCTTATTTTAATGAGCTTTTGGCTGTCACCAAAAGCCGGCAGATCAGTTTGTGCGCCGACAATATACCAAACCGGGGTTTTGCTTTTCGCGATCGTTTGTAATGCACCTTCGTTGCCGTTGAGTTGGTAAAGTATTACCATGCTGTAATCTCCCGGTTTAATGGCAGGCAAATCAGACAATAGGCTGGTTTTTACCTGGTAGTTTTTATTGCTTTCGATCGACTGGCGAATGACGCTTATATCGGGATGCGGGCTGTTGTATACCAGCAATACGTTTTGCCGCGCGTCAAGCACCTCCACGTAGATTGTTTCGGTATTGTTTTGGGTGGATATTTCGTTTTTAACCGGGGCGATGCCGATTGTGAATTTTCGTACCCCCTTTTTATCCGCATTGAGCTTTACCGGAACGATCTTTTCATACGCGTTTGAATTTACCGGTATATTTTGAAAACCGACTTGCCTGCCGTCTTCGGTAACGGTTAACCGCATGGTTTCGCCTTTGGCCTGGTTGGCTTCCGCTAAAACTTCAATTACGAAATCGTTACCTAAAAAAGCGGTTTTGTTGTAGTTGACGTTGCCGATCAGCAGATCGCGCTTTGGTATCGTATCACCCAGTGCAATGGTGTAAATACTGTTTTTGAAACTACTGGCTTCGTATTGTGGGTCGCTGCCCTGGTTATACAAGCCGTCGGTGGCCAGCACCACAGCGCCGATATTTTGATTAACAAAACGCTCGTTTAACTGGTGAAGGGCTTTGGATATATCGGTTTGTTTCCCGTTAAAGGTGGCTGATAAACCGTCACTTAAATCTTTGTTAAAGTGAAACTCCCGCACATCATACTGGTCGCCCAATTGTTGTTTTAAACGGGACAGGTCATTAACAAATTTGCCCGGCGTTCCTCCGCCTTCTGGTGCAGACTTATTAAACATCGCAACAGATTGCGAGTTATCCTGCAAAACCAAAATAAGCGGTTTTTGCGAATTATAACTAACTGACTTGACCAGCGGGGAGAGCAACAACAGTGCGATGAACGACACGGTAATAGCCCGAATGGCAGAAAGCAGGTAACGGAATTTTTTGCCCAGGCTTACCGGCTGCCGGTAAAATAGCCAGGCATAAACTAAACCCGACAACAGGCAGACCGGCGCCCACCATCCCGAAACCGTTCCCCAGGTAATTGAAAATAAAAACAGCATATCTGTGAGTCAAATATGCTGTTTTTATTTCGAAAAAGCCATTTCCCGGTATTATGTGAAACAGGGTCTTTTAATGTATTTAAATAAAATAAATCCGAAATTGAACTTCCGAAATTCGAAATCGCCTATAGCATTCCGCCATCAACAGGTATCACCTGTCCCGTAATATAAGAGGCCATATCCGATGCCAGGAAAACACAGGCGTTAGCCACATCTTCAGTTTCGCCGCCGCGTTTGAGAGGGATGGCCTGCGCCCAGCCTTCAACCACTTTAGGATCAAGCACCTCGGTCATTTCTGTTTTGATAAAGCCCGGGGCCACTACGTTGGTGCGGATATTACGTGAGCCTAATTCCTTTGCAATGGATTTTGAAAAACCGATGATACCAGCTTTTGACGCCGCATAGTTGGCCTGCCCGGCATTGCCCTGCACACCCACTACCGAACTCATATTAATGAATACGCCGTTGCGGTTCTTCATCATTATTTTTGATGCCGCCTTGGTTAAGTTGAAGATAGATTTCAAATTCACATTTAATACCTCGTCCCATTGCTCTTCGCTCATGCGCATCAGTAAGGCATCCTTTGTGATGCCGGCGTTGTTTACCACGATATGCAGCGTGCCGAAATCGGCAACGATATCATTTATCAGCTTTTCGGCTTCATCAAATTTAGATGCATCGGAGCGGTAGCCTTTTACCTGGGTGCCAAAGCTTTGCAGCTCCTGCTCAAGGGCTTGTCCTTTTTCAACAGACGAAAGGTAAGTGAAAGCCACATTGGCGCCGTGCTCGGCAAATTTTTCGGCGATCTTGCGGCCTATGCCCTTTGAAGCGCCTGTGATGAGGGCGGTTTTTCCTTCTAATAATTTCATTATTTACAAACTGATTCCGGGCGGTGAAGATAGGTATTTAGTCGGAAAAGTCAGTAAAGTCGGGAAAGTCGGGAAAGTCCGGAAGTAGGATGTGTTAGTGTTCGCTTGTTAGGCACTCCCATTTCGTTCGGGGGCGTTCGGGCCTGTTCTTGGCGTGTTCAGGGGTGTTCGGGCGTGTTCGTGCCATGGGGGGCGCGTAGCGCAGGGTTGGCTTTTGCAGTGATTGATGTTGCAGAAGTGAGGATAAATTGTAATAAATTCATAGCTTAGATGAATAGATATATCCCGATGAGTAAGCTAATAGTCATACTATCTTCCATATTATTTGTTGGCTGTAATCATTCCGCTCAAATAAAGGAGCAGCAATTAAGAGATACCATTGAATCTATCAGGAAACTTTCAGACTATAAACCTTTAAATTTAAATGATGCTTATTACTTTATTAACAAATGCTATTTGCCAAGACTGGATTCAGAGCCAACCAAGCGAAAAATATTTATTTATGCAATAAGCGGTGTTGATTTTCAGGAAATGTACCGACGCAAAAAGGCCATTCTTGAAAAAATCTATTCAGGAGATACCATTCAAAAAATCTCCAGGTCAAATGTTTATTTAGCTCCTCCGCCTCCCCCTCCCTTTTTTTCTAAGAAAACATTTAAGTGGGATGGCAAACGATTGGTAAATACAAAAATAATTACGGATACATCAAGATTAAAATCCTACGACTCCTTTGCGGGACACACTGAATTCCGTAAGAAATTTGGTTTTGGTTACATGTGCATTTCTTATCCGCAATACAATTCTTATACTAAGCGTTTGGTAATAAGGCAATTGGTTGAAGATGGATCTTTTTGTGGAACTGGTAGAGATATAAGTTTATATTTTACAAAAATACCCGGTGGCTGGATAGCCGATGTGGCTTACTGAATTACGCGATCCCTGTTATCACTCTATATTCCTCCTTCAACGCCACCAAACACCCTGCGCACAAACACCCCTCATACAACTCGCTTACATATTGCACCTCGTTCAAATTCAGCTGCACGGTACTGCACTGGCATTTTAAATTGGCATTTGCCTTACATTCGATGCTTGCGCCGCAGCGTTCACAGGTGATGATTTCGTGCTTGTTCATGAGGAAGTCCATAGACCATGGACGATAGACCATGGTTTAATTATTCAAAATAAAACAATATAAATTAAAAAGACCATAGCCGGAACATTAGTGTTAATCTAACATTCCGTCTATGGTCTATCGACTAAAACCGCTCCCACTATGGTCTATGGTCCATCGACTATGGACTAAAACCCTACGCCGAACAAGTCACGCAACCCTCTTCCATCGAGCAGCTTGGGCCGGCTGGTATTTCGTCATTGATCTGGTCAACCAATTCGGGGATAACAGGTTCCATGTTTTTGCCGCCCTGGTTCTCAACGGTGAACTTAACCGCCTGCGATGCAGCTTGTGTGCGCAGGTAGTACATACCGGTTTTGAGGCCCTTCTTCCAGGCGTAGAAGTGCATAGACGTAAGTTTGGATGCGTTCGGCGAGTTGATAAACAGGTTAAGCGATTGCGACTGGCAGATATACGCGCCTCTGTCGGCTGCCATATCAATAATGTTGCGCATCTTAATTTCCCAAACTGTTTTGTACAGTTCTTTTATCTCTTCAGGTATCTCGGCGATGTCCTGTATCGAACCATTTGCTGTGATGATCTTATCTTTCATGGAAGTATCCCACAAACCACGGTTAACCAAATCGCGCAGCAGGTATTTATTTACGATGATAAATTCACCGCTTAACACACGACGGGTATAGATATTTGAGGTGTACGGCTCAAAGCATTCGTTATTACCCAATATCTGCGAGGTAGAGGCAGTAGGCATCGGGGCAACCAATAGTGAGTTGCGCACGCCATGGTTCATTACATCCAGGCGCAGGTTTTCCCAATCCCAGCGGCCGCTTTCAGGTTTTACACCCCACAGGTCAAACTGGAACTGTCCTTTTGATAAAGGCGAACCTTTAAAAGTTTCATAAGCACCGTCTTTGATAGCCAGGTCCTTCGATGCGGTCATTGCTGCAAAGTAAATGGTCTCAAAAATATCTTTGTTTAGTTGCTTGGCCGCATCACTTTCAAATGGCAGGCGCAGCTGAATAAATGCATCAGCTAAACCTTGTACACCTAAACCGATGGGGCGGTGCCTTAAGTTCGAATATTCGGCTTCCTTAATGGGATAGTAGTTATTGTCGATGATCTTGTTCAGGTTAAGCGTTGCCTGGTAAGTAACCTCGTACAATTTATCGTGGTCAAATATGCCTTCGCGAATGTAGCGCGGCAGGGCAAGCGAAGCCAGGTTACAAACCGCAACTTCATCAGCCGAAGTGTACTCGATAATTTCGGTACACAGGTTCGAGCTTTTTATGGTACCGAGGTTTTGCTGGTTCGATTTGCCGTTGGCAGCATCCTTATATAGTAAATAAGGTGTACCGGTTTCTACCTGCGAGTCAAGTATGGCAAACCAAAGCTCCTGTGCCTTTACCACTTTGCGGGCACGACCCTCTTTTTCGTATTTTTTGTATAGTTTCTCAAATTCTTTTCCCCAGCAATCAGCCAGTCCCGGTGCTTCGTGCGGACAGAACAGGCTCCAATCTTCATTGGCTTCCACACGTTGCATAAAGAGGTCGGATACCCAAAGGGCGTAGAACAGGTCGCGGGCGCGCATTTCTTCCTTGCCGTGATTTTTGCGCAGGTCAAGGAATTCAAAAACGTCAGCATGCCATGGCTCAAGATAGATCGCGAAGGCGCCCTTGCGCTTGCCACCGCCCTGATCAACATAACGCGCGGTATCATTAAACACGCGCAGCATCGGGATGATACCATTGCTGGTGCCATTGGTGCCGCTGATGTATGAGCCTGTTGCACGTACATTGTGGATGCTTAGGCCAATTCCGCCGGCGCTTTGCGATATTTTGGCGGTTTGTTTTAATGTATCATAAATACCTTCGATGCTGTCATCCTTCATGGTCAATAAGAAGCACGACGACATTTGCGGTTTTGGTGTGCCGGCATTGAAAAGGGTAGGGGTAGCATGTGTGAACCAGCGCTCGCTCATCAAGTGATAAGTTTTGATAGCGCTTTCAACATCCTCTTTATGTATGCCGATGGATACACGCATAAACAGGTGCTGCGGGCGTTCAGCTATTTGGCCATTGAGTTTTAGCAGGTATGATTTTTCGAGGGTCTTGAAGCCAAAATAGTCGAAACCAAAGTCACGATCATAAATGATCGTGCTATCTAAAAGCTCGGCGTTCTTTTGTATGATCTCCCAAACGTCAGTAGCCAGGAGAGAGGCATCCTTACCGTTTTTAGGGTCTATATATTCATACAGGTTACGCATCGTTTCGGAAAACGATTTGATGGTATTTTTATGGAGGTTTGATACGGCTATGCGCGACGCCAGCAAAGCATAATCGGGGTGTTTGGTGGTTAATGATGCAGCAGTCTCTGCAGCCAGGTTATCCAGTTCGGAGGTTGTTACCCCGTCGAACAAACCTTCAATAACTTTTTTGGCAACATCTATCGGATCAACCAATGCCGGGTTTAAACCATAGCATAGTTTTTCGATGCGCGCGGTAATCTTGTCGAACTTTACCGTTTCTTTTTTTCCGTCTCTTTTAATTACAAACATTTTGACCCCCTTATTTAATTAGTATTTATTTATTGTCTGAACCGCCGTTGTTTAGTCCATAGTCGATGGTCCATAGACCATAGCCATTTTAGTTATCAGTATCCATTCTTACCATGGTCCATGGACTATCGACTATGGACTTCTTCTCCTAAAAATCCTCGTCTAATGAAAACGACTTACTCTCCTGCGAATTGAGTACGCCGCTTTTTTGATAATCGCCAACGCGTTTTTCAAAAAAATTGGTTTTGCCCTGCAGGCTTATCATCTCCATAAAATCAAACGGGTTTGATACGCCGTACACCTTATCATAACCCAGCTCCCCAAGCCATCTGTCGGCCACAAACTCAATATACTGGCTCATCAGCTTGGCATTCATCCCGATAAGGTTAACCGGCAACGCGTCGGTTACAAATTCTTTTTCAATTTCAACCGCATCGGTAATGATGGCCGTTGCCGCTTCTTTTGAAAGTTTGGTATCCAGCATCCTGTACAGCAGGCAGGCAAACTCGCAATGCATGCCTTCATCGCGCGATATCAGCTCATTGCTGAAAGTTAGGCCCGGCATCAGGCCGCGTTTTTTAAGCCAGAAGATGGAGCAGAAACTTCCCGAAAAAAAGATGCCCTCAACAGCCGCGAATGCGATCAGCCGCTCGGCAAACGAACCATTGTTTATCCAGCGTAAGGCCCATTGCGCTTTTTTACCCACACACGGTACCGTATCGATCGCGTGGAACAGTCGGTCTTTTTCGGTAGGGTCCTTAATATACGTATCTATCAGCAGCGCGTAGGTTTCAGAATGGATATTCTCCATCATGATCTGGAAACCGTAAAAACAACGCGCTTCGGGCAACTGCACCTCGCTCATAAAATTGATAGCCAGGTTTTCGTTCACAATGCCGTCGCTTGCCGCGAAAAATGCCAGCACGTGCGATATAAAATGCCGCTCGCCGTCGTTCATGCTTTCCCAGTGCTTCATGTCGTCCGAAAGGTCGATCTCTTCCGCCGTCCAGAAACTGGCTTCGCACTTTTTATACATCTCCCAAATGTCGGGGTACTTGATCGGCAAGATAACAAAGCGGTCTTTGTTCTCTTTTAATAATAATTCGGTTTCCTCTTTCATGCACTGATTCTTTAATTTAAGTTGCAACCTATCGTTTAAGATTGTGACGTGCGGTTAACAGATAGTTGAGCCGTAGCGGTAATGGTACTGAACTGTGATTTAACTGTTTATCACGATTAATTACCTAACTATACCCCTCACTCATCACTGCCAAACTACTTTAATTTTGCACGTCAGCCCATGTTTTGCATGGTTCCTTTATTTGCACCGGTAAGGATACCGGGAAACTCAGATAGCGTTGAAAGAACTTATAAATCAAATATAGGGGGTGGGGGTTTAAGATGTTAGTTTAAGTTTTTAACATCACCCATAAGTTATAAACAAATTGCGGAGGGATAAATTTTTCGATTGTGAGTTACTAAATAAACCCCTGACCAGGTACCATTTATTTGCCATTTACAAATTTCATGGAAACCGAATTGACACAATGCCTTACGTTTTTTGGGGTAAGATATTCGCCCTCGAAAACGTGGCCAAGGTGCGCGCCGCAATTGGCGCATACGATTTCAACACGGCGCCCGTCGGCATCCGGAACCCGTTTTACAGCGCCCGGAATTTCATCATCAAAGCTCGGCCAGCCGCAATGTGATTCGAATTTTGATTCGGATGTATATAATGGCGTATCGCATCTTTTGCATACATATATGCCGTTCTCGTTATTGTTTAATAACGTGCCGGTAAACGGCCGCTCAGTTCCTTTATATAATATTACCCGTTCTTCGTCGGGGGTTAATTTGTTGTATTCCATAGTTTTTGATTTCACCGATGATGGGTTGATTTCACCGATTTATTACCTTTTTCTTATATAAATATACGACAATATTGCCTTTGATTTTGTTTCGAAAAGGGATGTTTACACTGATTTGACTTATACATCCCACTTTGTCATTCTGAGCATAGCGAAGAATCTTCTACGCTCAACAAGCAGCACGGTGCATGGTGAAGAAGATTCTTCGCTATGCTCAGAATGACAAAGGGCAGGTATTGAAATAAAAAAATCCCAGCCATTTCTAACCGGGATATAATATTATAAAAACGAAGTAAACCTTTGGCCTTCTTCGTCCGCCATAGCTTCAGCGATGGGCGGATTCGCTTTTAACCTAATTTTTTCAATTCCTCAGCCATAGCTGCACCAATTTCCGCCGGTGATTCCACCACCCGGATACCGCATTCGCGCATGATTTTCATTTTAGCAGCGGCTGTGTCATCCGCGCCGCCAACTATTGCGCCGGCGTGGCCCATGCGGCGTCCCGGAGGAGCGGTTTGGCCGGCTATGAAACCAACAACGGGTTTTGTACCGTTTGCTTTTATCCACCTTGCGGCTTCAGCTTCCATGCCGCCGCCGATCTCGCCGATCATGATGATGCCGTGGGTTTCAGGGTCGTTCATTAATAATTCAACCGCTTCTTTGGTAGGCGTGCCGATGATCGGGTCGCCGCCGATACCGATTGCGGTGGTGATGCCTAAACCGGCTTTAACTACCTGGTCAACAGCTTCATAAGTTAAAGTTCCCGATTTGGAAACTACGCCGACGTTGCCTTTCTTAAAGATAAAGCCGGGCATGATGCCTATCTTGCTTTCATCAGCCGTGATAATACCGGGACAGTTGGGGCCTATCAGGCGGCTGTCTTTATCGGTTAAATATTCTTTCACCATGATCATATCCTTTGTAGGGATACCTTCGGTGATGCACACAATAACTTTTATACCTGCCTCGGCTGCTTCCATTATAGCGTCGGCTGCAAACGCCGGAGGTACAAATATGATAGACACATCGGCGCCTGTTTTTTGAACGGCTTCTTCTACTGTATTAAAAACCGGCCTGTCCAGGTGCGTTTGGCCGCCTTTGCCTGGCGTGACACCGCCCACCAGCTGCGTGCCGTATTCGATCATTTGCAAAGCATGATAACTGCCTTCATTACCTGTAAAACCCTGGACAATAACCTTAGAATCTTTATTTACGAGAACGCTCATTGATGTTTTATTTTTGTAGCGCAAAGCTATAAAAAAAATGCCCCGTTATCCTTAACGGGGCATTTTTTTTATAGGAGAGGTTAGAGATAGGAGATTAGAGGTTAGTTGGATTTGATTGCGAATTCAAGGCCTAATCTCCAGCCTCTAATCTCCAACCTCTAATCTCTTTTCAATAAACTCCCCCTCACTTTTCGCAATCACAATTGTAGCAATTCCATTTCCGATCATATTGGTGATGGCCCTAGCTTCCGACATAAACCTGTCGACACCTAATAATATCGCGATGCCCTCCACCGGGATGATCTTTAATGCGGCCAGGGTGGATGTTAATACGATAAAGCCGCCGCCGGTTACCGCCGCTGCGCCTTTGGATGTGATCATCAATATCCCGATAAGGGCAACCTGCTGCTCCCAGCTTAAAGGGATGTGGTACACCTGGGCGAGAAATATTACCGCCATTGACAGGTAGATGGTCGTCCCGTCTAAGTTAAATGAATAACCGGTAGGTATTACCAGGCCGACCACAGATCGGGAGCAGCCAAATTTTTCCATTTTTTCCATCATGGCAGGCAGCACCGATTCCGAGGATGAGGTACCCAGCACGATGAGTATTTCTTCCCGGATGAATTTCAGATACCTCCACAAGCTGAATTTAAATATCCGGCAAATGATGTTAAGGACTATAAAAATAAACAGGAACATGGTTAAGTAAACCGACCCCATCAGCTTTGCCAGTGGCTCCAGGGTTTTGATGCCGTATGTACTAATGGTATATGCCATCCCGCCAAAAGCGCCTATAGGGGCAACCCGCATAACCATGTGCATGATATTGAAAAGCACTTTCGACAGCTTGTCAAATAGACCGATTACTGATTGACCTGCTTCGCCCATCCGGCTTAAGCCGAATCCAAACAATATCGCAAAAAACAGGATCTGTAAAATATCGCCTTTGGCAAAGGCCTCGAATATATTGGGTGGAACGATATGCGCTATGAAATCGCTCCAGTGCATATCCGCCGCGGCTTTTTGATACACGGCCAATTTTGAGGCGTCGGTTGCGATATGGCTTACAAAGCCCTCGCCAGGCTTTATTAAATTGGCTATTATAATACCGATGATCAGTGCGCAGGTGCTTACGATCTCGAAATAAAGAAGGGCCTTCCCGCCAACCCTGCCCACCTTTTTCATATCGCTCATACCGGCAATCCCCAAAACGATGGTGAAAAATATGATCGGCGCTATCAGCATAGTAATCAGGTTAATAAAAGTTTGACTGATCAATTTTGCCGTTGGCCCGAATGATTTAAAGTAAAGGCCGACAATAACACCTAATAATATGCCGGCGATAACTTGGAAATTTAGATTGAAAAAGAGTTTCTTCATGCTAAACAAGTATACAACTAACTTGCAATATTTTGTCAATAGCGGATAATTTAACAAGTTTAACCGATCTATTAGTAAGTTTACCGGATGAGTGCCATTTACAATTTTCATAAGGTATCCCACCTGCTGGCTTGCGCCGGGCAGCCGCAGGAAGAGCAATTGCAGGATATAGCAAACGATGGTTATAAAGTAGTCATCAACCTTGGCCTGTCGGATGGTAAATATGCTTTAAGAGACGAGGCGGCCACGGTAAAAGGCCTGGGAATGCAGTACCATCATATCCCGGTGAATTTTGAAGATCCGCAAACAGGCGACCTGGTATCATTTATCAGCCTGATGAATGCGTATGCAGGTGAGAAAATATTTGTTCATTGTGCGGCTAACTACCGGGCGTCGGTTTTTACAGGGCTTTACCTGTTAAATGCAACCAAATTTACTGAAGAAGAAATGAAGGACTTTATTGAAGAGGTATGGCAGCCAGATCCGGTTTGGGAGCAATTTTTAGAGGAGGGTGTGGCATATTTAAAAAAGGAACACTAGCCGAAACCAAAATACTAGTCATTGCGTAAAAATAGTCGTTATCCAAAATGGAAGAAAACGACAAACATACACGGGCCAAATCGTCATTAAAAAAGAAGTATACTGCTTACTTTTGCCCGGTTTGCTGCGAACCCAGTCATTTAAAAGTACACCGCAGCTGGGTTTTAAAAAGGGTGCTATTCTTTTTACCGGTTAGAAAATATTTTTGTTCCGGGTGTAAAAAACCATACTACGTCAACATTAAAACCGCGAAAAGAATCAGGATCGACGAAACCGCCATTGCAGCCTGAACTGCGGAAAATGATTTGACTTACGACAAGTGGTTATTCCCACTGATTTGGCAGCCGGGTTATTTGTCGCCTTCCTTCTTCGGCTGCACGATCACAAAAACATCCTCATTCGATTTCTTCATCAAATATTTTTCGCGGGCGAATTTTTCGAGCTTTTGGGGGTTTGAGGTGAGCTCATCAAGGTCCCTGGCAACTTTGGCGGTTTCTTTCTGGTAGAAATCGCGTTCCTGCTTTAATTTGTTTACCTGCTGGTGGTACTGGTATTGCGAGAAAAGATCATTCTTGTCAAAAAATATCATCCACACCAAAAAGGCAAGCGAGACTAAAAAAAACTTGTTTTTAACGAGATTAACCAGGCGTTTCATAGTAGTGAATTTATTTTCAGTATAAAATTATTCAAATTGAACTGCCGAAGCAAATAAGTTTATGAACTTTTCCACAATTGGTGGAGTAAGTTAATTTAGTGAGTGGTTGATTAGGTTTGAAAAATTCAACCTAATCAACTTATTCCAACCCAATCAACTTCAAACTAATTCCTTCTTCTATCCCCGCTTCTGCCGCTCATACCGCTGCCGCCGCTATTTCCGCCTCTGTCGTGCCTGCCATAACCGCGACCGCGGCTATTGCCTGAACCATTGCGGTTGCCGGAGCCATTTTTTGAGCCTTCCTGGTGTTTTGCAGCAATGCTTTGCGGGCTCATCGGGTAGGGGTGAGCCTCTTCAACAGGTATCTGTTTGGAGATCAGTTTATGAATATCCTTTAAAAATTCTATTTCTTCCTGGTCGCAGAACGAAAGGGCAATGCCGTTTAACCCTGCGCGGCCAGTACGGCCGATACGGTGCACGTATGTTTCGGGTATATTGGGCAGCTCGTAATTGATCACGTGGGTCAATTCATCAATATCAATACCACGGGCAGCAATATCTGTAGCGATCAATACCCGTGTAGTCCGATTTTTGAAATTGGTTAACGCCCGCTGACGTGCATTTTGTGACTTATTGCCGTGAATTGCCTCGGCGGTGATGCCAATGCGTACAAGGTCCTTCACCACTTTATCCGCGCCGTGTTTGGTGCGCGTAAATACCAGTGCTGTTTTAATTTCTTTATCCTTTAACAGGTGTGCCAGCAAAGCCCGCTTATCCGATTTGTCGACATAATACAACGCTTGCTGTATGGTATCGGCAGTGGAAGATACCGGGGTAACCTCAACCATCTCGGGTTTGGTTAATATGGTATTAGCCAGTTGCTGGATTTCATTGGGCATAGTCGCCGAGAAAAACAAGGTTTGTCGTTTAGCCGGAACCTTAGCGATGACCTTTTTAACATCATGCACAAAACCCATATCCAGCATGCGGTCGGCCTCGTCGAGCACCAGCATACGGATGTGGTCCAAATGGACAAAACGCTGGTTCATCAGGTCGAGCAGGCGGCCGGGTGTGGCTACCAGGATATCAACGCCGCGTCTCAGCGCATCAGTTTGCGGGTTTTGTGAAACGCCGCCGTAAATAACCAAATGTTTTAAGCCGGTATGTTTTCCATAAGCCGCGAAACTTTCACCAATCTGTATCGCTAATTCGCGGGTAGGTGTTAATATAAGCGCCTTTATTGTTTTTTGCTCTTTATGCTGCAGCCTGTCCTGGTACAATAACTGTATGATCGGGATGGCAAAAGCCGCGGTTTTACCGGTGCCGGTTTGGGCACAGCCTAGCAGGTCTTTGTTTTGTAATATAATAGGTATGGCTTGTTCCTGTATAGGGGTGGGCGTAGTATATCCCTCAGTTTTTAAAGCCCTGAGTATAGGCTCAATTAAATTTAAATTTTCGAATGACATGTAATGTGTGTAATGTATGTGCTAACGCGAAGCATAGCGGATCTGAAGAGTTGTCGGTGATCAAAGCCGTAACGAACGGGTAATTATTTTTGCAAAGATACGCTTTTAATTGGGAAGTAGTGTTTATTAGCTGAAAGCTAAAAGAAGAAAGCTGAAAGCTGTGTGGTTATAAGGGATTTGACAACTTTTTAAAAGTTCTCAATTTGGTTTTCAACTGTTATTTAATTTCTCTTCTAAAATTTCCACAACAACAATTTTCCATTCATTATTGATATTTTTCCATTGGTAAATTCCTTTTCTCTGGACTTTCCAATTTTTTGAAAAAAAGACAAAAACTTTCAATGAAATATTCAGGTGCTGGATTAATTCTTCAATCAATGTGTCTTTCTCAAGAGTAAAAGATAGCCTGTCATAGCTACTAGTATAATTAAGAATCCTATTAAAATACAATTTAATATCGTTAGCTAACGATGCCTTACCAATTGTTTTGCCATTAAGTTGTTTATATTTTAATTCGTCTCCGAAGAAATTAATGTATTCCTCAAACATTCTATTTTTCAATGCATTATTGGCCAACTGATGAGCCTTGTCGATTTCTTCTAACAGTAATTCGATATTATTCATTTGATGGGATTTTCATCTAATTTATTTACATCAGCTTCTGCTTTTCGATTCAAAAAGGAATGTATCAAAACAATAAACATCCCCGCCATGATCGACATATCGGCCACATTAAACACGCCGGTTTGAAAAATAACGAAGTTGATATGCATAAAATCGGTCACAGAGCCGCGCACGATCCGATCGTAAATATTCCCGAAGCCGCCGCCGATTATGAGTATTATACCCAATAGTTTGACACGATTGATATTGGGCTTTGCCAGGATGTACCCGAGTCCGAACAGGACAGCCAGCAGGGGAAGTATATTCAGCAGGATCATTCTCAGCGGACCCGAAAGCGAATCGCCAAAGCTTAAAAATGCGCCGGTGTTTTCAACGCGCTGGAAAGTAATATGGCGATGAAGATAGGTGATACGATCATATATCTCCATTTTATCTCTTACGATGGTTTTTGAAAGCTGGTCACAGCCGATGTTTAAACCAAGGACCAGTAAAATAACCAGCGTTCGTACCAACCTTTTTGAATTCATGGTTCAAATATAGACTGCTGATGATAATGATTTAAGGATTTCGTTAATTTTAAATTAAAAAAGCCCTGATACGTCAGAGCTTTTTATTTTGCTTGTTTTAGCTTTTCGCTTTCGCCTTTCAGCTTTTACCTATTCTTAAAGTATTTAAAATCCTTACCTATAAACTTAGCGTTTTCACCTAATTCTTCTTCGATGCGCAGCAGCTGGTTGTATTTTGCGATCCTGTCGGAGCGTGAGGCTGAACCGGTTTTGATCTGTCCGCAATTTAAGGCCACGGCTAGATCGGCAATGGTCGAATCCTCAGTTTCGCCCGAACGGTGGCTCATTACCGAAGTATAGCCATTGGTTTGTGCCAGGGTTACCGCGTTAATGGTCTCCGTTAAGGAACCGATCTGGTTTACTTTCACAAGGATCGAGTTGGCTATATCCTCATCAATGCCTCGTTGTAAACGGGTTACGTTGGTTACAAACAAATCATCGCCTACCAACTGAACCTTTTTACCGATGCGGTCGGTTAATAGTTTCCAGCCCTCCCAATCGTCCTCGGCCATGCCATCTTCGATAGAAATAACTGGATATTTTTCCGACAATTGCGCCAGGTATTCGGCCTGTTCGGCGCTGGTGCGGATAGCGCCTTTTTCGCCTTCAAATTTGGTGTAATCGTATTTGCCGTCTACAAAAAACTCGGATGCGGCGCAGTCGAATGCCAGGCATATATCTTCGCCCGGTTTGTAGCCGGCTTTTTCAATCGCTTGCAAAATGGTCTCAACACCATCTTCGGTACCTGCAAAGGTTGGCGCGAAACCACCTTCATCGCCTACCGCAGTTGAAAGGCCCCTGTCGTGCAATATCTTTTTTAAGTTATGAAACACTTCGGCACCCCAGCGTAACGCTTCCGAAAAAGAAGGCGCGCCAACCGGCATGATCATAAATTCCTGGAAAGCGATGGGCGCATCGGAGTGCGAACCGCCGTTAACAATGTTCATCATCGGGATAGGCAGCGTGTTGGCATTTACACCGCCGATGTAGCGGTATAAGGGCTGGCGGCTTTCCTGCGCGGCAGCTTTAGCAACTGCTAACGAAACACCAAGAATAGCATTAGCGCCTAAGTTGCCTTTGTTTTCGGTGCCATCCAGATCGATCATTATTTTATCGATGGCGTTTTGTTCGAAAACGTCGATACCGTTTAGTTCTTTGGCGATGATATCGTTTACGTTTGCAACGGCTTTTAAAACACCTTTGCCCATATATACTTTTTTATCATTATCACGAAGTTCAACCGCCTCATGCGCGCCGGTTGATGCACCTGACGGAACAGCAGCGCGGCCAAAAGCGCCGTTTTCAGTTAAAACTTCTACCTCAATAGTAGGATTGCCGCGCGAATCAAGTATCTGGCGGGCATGGACATCTATTATTAAACTCATTTTTAGGAAATTAGTTATTAAAATCTGCTTAGTGTAAATAGTACACTACACAATATCGTTTTCAAATATACAACTTCCGGTAAATTATGGGAGAATTAATTATGATTTCGCCGATTTCGGGGAGATTTCACCGATTATTGTCGGAACCATGATTCTTAGGATTTAAGGGTTACCATGATTAGGTACACTAGTTCAAATCCGAAATCCGAAATCGTAATTCTGAAATCAAAAATCACTCCCATTTAAAGGTTTTAACGGCTACTGCGTAAATAATGATAAACCAGATACCTAATATGAGCAACTCGTGAGTTACATCGCCCAGGCCGGCGCCTTCAAAGGCTACCTCGCGCATGGCTTTATTCAGATAGGTTAGCGGGAGTATATTACTGAGTGATTGCAGCCATTGCGGGAATGCCGTGGTGGCAAAGAAGGTGCCTGATAGTAAGAACTGCGGCATGGTGATGATGTTCGATAGCGGCGGCACGGTACTTTCGTTTTTAGCGACACCGGATATGATAAAGCCGAAACCCATAAAAATGATCAGCCCGATTGCCGACAGCACCAGCATATTGGCCACGGTTGTAATGCCATGCACCAGGGTGAAGCCGAAAAAATAATGTCCTACCAAAATAATAAACAGGGCGCCGATCCACGAGAAAACCAGTCGCGCGATGGCTTCGCCCAGTACAATACTGTACCGCTTTACCGGGGTTGCGAAGAAACGTTTGATGACTAACGTTAAACGCAGGCTAAGGAAAACGAACGCAGTGCCAAAAACACCGCTGCTGAGCAGCGAGAAACCCAGCATGCCGGGTAAAATAAAGTCGATATACTTGTATTCGCGGCCCTTAACCGTGGTTTCCTGTATATTGGCTACCGGCTGGACTGTAGTATTGCCACGGCTGTTCAGCTGGTAAAAAACACTGTTCAGTACCGACTTAAGCACGCCGCCTTTTTGCTGCGAAGCATCGGTGTATTGCACGTTCAGTGTATATGGCGGCTGACCATTGTTTTTTTGTATATTAATAACGGCATCAATATTCCCTTTTGAAAGGTTTGATGCCATTTCTTTTGATGACTCTTTTGTGATCAGGTGTATTACTTTAATATTTTTCAATACCTGGTAAACCGGGCCAACCGTATCGCAGGTTTTTGCCACGCCTACGTCAACGGTTACGCCGCTACCGCCGATGTTGGCGAAAACTACAATAAATATCAGCGGGAAGGCTAAACTAAACACCACCGCCGATGGGCTGCGTATAATGGAACGGAAACTGGCTACCGCGATGGCCAGGGTTGCGCGGGTATTGCTGTATTTAGTCATTGGTCATTGTGTCATTAGTCATTGGTCATTTGGACGATCTGGCAAACTGCCTGCCGCCTACTGCAAACTATTTCTCAGCCCTCGCGCCATTCTTTCCCGGTAAGGTTAATAAAAACATCTTCGAGGTTGGCCAGCTTTACTTCCTTTTTGCGTTCAAAACCGCTGGCTACCAGCTCATCAATAAAATGGTTTGGCGTATCGATGCCCACGATGTGGCCGCCATCAACAAAGGCCACACGGTCGCATAGCTCTTCGGCTTCGTCCATGTAGTGAGTGGTGATGACCACTGTGGTGCCGCTGTCGCGTATTTCACGGATAAGGTCCCATAGGTTACGGCGTGCCTGAGGGTCGAGGCCGGTTGTTGGCTCGTCCAGGAAAATGATCTTTGGATTATTGATAAGCGTTGTCGCGATAGAAAACCGCTGCTTTTGGCCGCCGGAAAGGTCTTTATATTTTGCTTTCGCCTTATCAGTTAACGCCACTTTCTCCAGCATTTCGGTTGGCGTTTTATCTATGCCGTATAACCCGCAGAATAGTTTGATCAGTTCTGAAAGGTTTAGATTTGGGTAATATCCCGCCGCTTGTAATTGCACACCGATGCGTTGTTTTATTTTATCGGCGTCCTTGTCGATAGAAAGGCCGTCAACAGTCACCTCACCGGACGTTTTATCGCGGAGTGTTTCTATCACTTCGAGCGTGGTGGTTTTCCCGGCGCCGTTAGGGCCGAGCAGGCCGAATATCTCGCCCTCGTAAACTTCAAAGCTGATGCCCTTTACAGCGGCAAAATCGCCATAGTTTTTTACCAGGTTCTTTACGGTAATAATAGGTTGTTTTACCATGCTGTAAAAGTCGTTTACAAAATTGATATTTCCGTCATTTTTTTGTGAGAAGAGAGTTCTCTCTAAAGAGTTATTTTACTAAATGCCCCAATGAGTGCATTATTGTATGTAAATGCATTGCAATGTGCATAGCTGCGTGTATAATGTGTATGGCGAGTAAGGTTTTCATAACATAACATTTGATTTATGGTTCAAATGTGCTGATGGAAACTTTTTTTACATAGGGATTTTAGGTGAAGACGGCAGGATTTTCGGTGAAATGCGGAAAAATGCCGACGAATGAGGCGTGGTTCGAAAAAACTTACGAAGTTTCGAAAACTTCGTAAGTTTAATGGATTATTATTTCATCAAATTAATAAAATCATCAAACAAATACCGGCTGTCATGCGGGCCGGGGGATGACTCGGGGTGATACTGTACCGAGAATGCCTTTTTACCTTTAACACGGATACCTTCAATAGACTGGTCGTTGAGGTTAAGGTGGGTGATCTCCACTTTATCAGACGCGCGAACTGCATCAGGCACTACGCCAAAGCCATGGTTTTGCGAAGTCACCTCGCAGTGGTTGATGATAATATTTTTTACGGGGTGATTTAAGCCGCGGTGTCCGTTGAACATTTTTTTGGTGGGAATATCATTCGCCAGTGCCAGCAACTGGTGGCCCAGGCAAATACCAAACATCGGTTTTTCGGAAGCCAGGATCTCTTTCACCGTGTTGATCGCATAGGGCATGGCAGCTGGGTCGCCGGGGCCGTTGGAAATGAAATAGCCTGTGGGTGCAAAATCTTTCTCCATTTCGGCAAAGGTTGTTTTTGCCGGGAAAACCTTGGCATAAACATCGCGGTCGTCAAAGTTGCGGAGGATATTCTTCTTAACGCCAAGGTCGAGCACCGCTACACGGTAAGCTGCATTTTCTTCACCAAAAGTATAGGTTTCAGTAGTCGAAACTTTCGAAGATAGCTCCAGCCCGTCCATCGACGGCACTTCATCCAGCTTCTTTTTCAGTTCGTCGATATCCAATATCTCGGATGAGATGATCGCGTTCATCGCGCCTTTATCGCGGATATGGCGTACCAGCTGGCGGGTGTCCACATCAGAAATACCAACAATATTTTGTTCCTGGAAATAATCCTGTATTGACTCATCAGCCTGTTTGCGGCTGTAGGCGATATTATAATTTTTACAAACCAAACCGGCAATTTGGATATGCCCCGATTCCACTTCATCCTTATTGATACCATAATTACCTATATGCGCGTTTGTCGCCACCATGATTTGCCCGAAATAGGAGGGGTCGGTAAAAATTTCCTGGTAGCCGGTCATCCCGGTATTAAAGCATATCTCGCCGCTGGTGGTTCCCATTTTGCCGGCTGCTTTTCCATAAAAAACAGTTCCGTCAGCTAATAATAGTACCGCGGGTAAGGTGGTGAAATAAGTCATTGATAAAAAAAATTGAATGATTAAAAAGCCGGTTTGCCTGGTGCAGCGCTCCGTGAAAACAGCTAGTAATATGGAAGCTTTGAACTTCTGGATTCACGGGTGCAAAGATAGGGGATTATTTCGGATTTCGGAATTTCGATTTCGGATTTTACTTTTCTTTGCTGCATATAATTAATCCTGTTTAGTCTTATATTAGAATTCAAATAGATCCGAACCCGATAGCTATCGGGTCGAACATCCAAAACGGCGAAGCCTTCTTGAAGGTCTTTGAAAACAAACAAACGGCGAAAATCCGACATTTAATAAATCCGAAATCGAAATTCCGAAATCCGAAATAACAAAGTTACATTTGTAACCACAAAACCAAACCCATGTCGGTACACAAAGAGGTTAAAAGAATTACCACGAACACTTTGCAGGAAATGAAGGCCCATGGCGAGAAGATCGCTATGCTTACCGCTTACGATTATTCGATGGCGGCTATTGTTGATGAGGCCGGTATGGATATTATCCTGGTGGGCGACTCGGCATCCAATGTAATGGCGGGGCATGAAACAACTTTACCCATAACGCTCGACCAGATGATCTACCATGCCTCGTCGGTGGTCCGGGCAGCTAAAAGGGCATTAGTGGTGGTTGATCTGCCATTCGGTTCGTACCAGGGCAATTCAAAAGAGGCGCTGAATTCGGCTATCCGTATTATGAAGGAATCTGGCGCGCACAGTGTGAAGATGGAAGGCGGAGTGGAAATTGCTGAATCAGTAACACGTATTTTAACGGCGGGTATTCCCGTTATGGGGCACCTGGGCTTAACGCCGCAGTCTATTTACAAGTTTGGTACTTATACTGTTCGTGCTAAGCATGAAACCGAGGCTCAAAAACTACGCGAGGATGCTTTGAAACTGCAGGAACTGGGATGTTTTGCCATCGTGCTTGAAAAAATCCCGGCTGCATTGGCCAAAGAGGTGAGCGAAAGCCTGAATATCCCAACTATCGGCATCGGCGCAGGCCAGCATTGCGACGGCCAGGTGCTGGTAATACATGATATGCTTGGCATAAACAAATCTTTTAAGCCCCGTTTCCTGCGCCAGTACGCCAATTTGAGCGAAGTAATGAACGGCGCGATAAAGAATTATGTGAGCGATATAAAATCGAAAAGCTTCCCGAACGAGAAGGAGCAGTATTGAGGAAGTCCATAGTCGATAGTCCATGGACCATAGAAAAAAAGAACTGAGAAGATGGATTATTAGTCCATGGAAAAATAAAAAATAGCTATGGACTATGGTCCATGGTCTATGGACAAAATAACCACCTATGCCCAAAGCCGCAATAAAATATATCAACCACGAGGTTACTGAAAGTGATGTCCTTTACGAGGATAATCACCTGATAGCCGTGAATAAACGCGCCGGGGATATTGTGCAGGTGGATGATACGGGCGATGAGTCGCTGGATGAAAAAGTTAAGAAATACATCGCGAAGAAATACAGCAAGCCCAACGGAGCTTTTTTAGGTGTGGTACACCGGCTCGACAGGCCCGTGAGCGGGGTCATTCTTTTCGCCAAAACCAGCAAAGCGCTTGAACGGGTAAACGCGCTTTTTAAAAGCCGCGACATGCATAAAACCTATTATGCAGTTGTGCGTAACCGCCCGCAGCCCGAAGCAGGCAACCTGGTGCACTGGCTGATAAAAAATCCGCAAAAAAACGTTACCAAGGCACACGACAAGGAGGTGCCCGGCAGTCAGCGGGCCGAGCTAAACTACAAGTTGGTTGGTGAACTTAATGGATATTATTTAATTGAAGTTGACCCGATTACCGGAAGGCCGCACCAGATCAGGGTACAGCTTTCAACATTAGGTTGCCCAATCGTTGGGGACAATAAGTACGGCTATCCGCGGGGCAGCCTACGAAAAAGCATTAGTTTGCATGCCCGTAAGCTGCAGTTTATCCATCCTATAAAAAAGGAACCGGTTTCGATTATCGCGCCTTTCCCGCAGGATGGTTTTTGGGAAAAGTTTGAGGGGATGGTGGAGTCTTGAGTCTAAAGTCAGAAAGAAATAAAGATATCTATGGGGATAACGACAAAATAGACAGTACCGGGGAGTAAAATCATTAAGACAAATATCGAAGATTTGCCGATCAGACACGAAGCTTATAAAATAAAGGATTTATTATGGGTTTCGGTAGTGCTTAATTAATTGTGTCGTAAATCTTATTTCCACTTTGATGTCTACCAATAAGTTATACTTAGTCCTTCAATTTCGCTAAAGTGCTTATCTCTCGTAATCAAGTCTAAGTCGTACTGTTTAGCAACAGCTGCTATCCAAATATCATTTTCAGGAATAGGTTTGCCTTTGGTAAGCAATGCAGTTTTGATTAAAGCATAGTTATTCGCAGTCACACTATCCCCATTAAGCACACTGCATTTGTTTAAGAAATCATTTACTTGTTTTATATGCTTTTTTGGATCGGAAGATCTGTAGGCGCCAAGTTGCAATTCTCCCAATACAACGAAAGGAATGTAAATAGATTTGTAGATTTCAAGCGATGCTGTAACAGAAGAATTTCCTTTGAACAGCTCAATGACAATATTGGTGTCTAACAGAATGTTATTTCCAGTCATCAGGATGAATGGTTTCGCATGATTCCGCTATGATACGTTCCATTTCTTCAGCTTCATCTTTCGACCAAATACCTGAAAATTCTCTAATAACAGAATCTTTTTTTATATCTTCATCCGTTCTGTATTTTTTCACGAAATTTTCCAAAGCAGATAAAGCGGCGTCATTGTTTATTTTGAGCACTTCTTCTATGATATGCAGTTTTTTTGCTTCTGAATACATGATTGTAAATTTCAAACGGGATATTTTTCTACTGCGTTCTATCTTAAGCACAAATATACAAAACTTATTATTGTAATTTCTTACATCCCCAACACCTTCTCCCAAATCTCTTTATCCACCAAAATACCTTCGCGCAAGCTTTTCTCCCTTATTTTTAACGAGTTTTCGCCCGGATATGAAATTGATCCGCCCGTATGTTCAGGCCGGCTGGTTTTGGTATAGTGGATGATCTCTTCGATCAAATTGGAAGTTTGTTCGTCACTTTTTGGTTTGATGCAAATGAAAACTTGCGAAACGCCGCTTTCTTTTTCACTTTGCGTGATCTTCGCAGTCGACCGGCCCTGGCTGAGAACCGTTGCCAGCAGGTCGAGCACCAATGAAAGGCCCGAGCCTTTCCAGAAACCGATAGGCAATAGCCGCTGTGATTCAAGGATTATAGCGGCATCAGTGCTTAAATTGCCTTCGCTATCGTAACCGCCGGGTAAGGGCAATTCTTCCTTATTTCTTTTATATTGATTGAGTTTACCTACTGAATATTGCGAAACGGCCATATCCAGCACCACATGCCCGCCCTCACGTGGAATGGCAATGACCAAAGGGTTATTTCCCAACCGCGGATCGATCCCGCCCCAGGGGGGGAGGTTAGCAATGGTATTGGTAAAGCATATGCCAATAAAACCGCCCTCCGCGGCTTGCCAGCCGTAGGCGCCGGCACGCATCCAGTGGTTGGTGTTTTTAACGGCGACACATCCAATACCATTTTCATTGGCAAGCTTCATCGCCCTGTTCATGCAAAAGCGTGCATTTAATATACCCGCTCCCAAATTGCCATCCCATTGCTCGAGCGACCCAAATGCATTTTCTTTAGTGGGCTCGGCTGCCGGGTTTACCAGGCCTTCCCTTATAAATTCAATAAATGTCGGGAACCGGTTGAGGCCGTGGGTGTAAACACCATCCCGGCTGTTTTCGGCGAAGATAGTCGCGCATTGCATAGCTTTTGCTTCATCGAATCCTGCGGAAAGCAATACCCGCTTAAATTCAGATTGTAATATTTCGAATGGTACGCGCATTTAAGTCAAAAGTAAAAAGTCAAAATTCAAAAATGCTTTTTTAAGTGATAATATTTGTGGTGAATAATAGTTATCATTATCATATCAATATAACAGCCGGGAATCTTTATTTTTGTCGGCATACTACGGATGAAAACGAAACTATCCTTATTACTATTAGCCGGTTTAATGATTGGCCTTGTCATCAATTCTTGTAAAAAGAGCACCCAAACGTCTATCCAAACGTTATTTACTGGCGGCTATTGGCAGCTGGCCTCCGTTCAGGTAACTTATTTTACAGGTAATATACAAGACTCTATAGCTACGCTTAATACGGCTTGTAATTTTGTACAGAAATTTACTTTCAATACTGATAACACCTGTACTTATACCTATTTCGATTGCGTGAATCAGCCTACGGCGAGCGGGCATTGGTCGCTTGCCCAAAATCAACTTTATTTAATGTCGGATATAGTTTGTAAGGACACAACGGCAGCGGGTAGTTCGAAACCTTTTGCAGATGCTTTGATCCAAAACCTGGGGCAGTTTTCGCTGGTGCTCAAAACAGGCGACATACAGCCTAATTACTCACTAACCAAAAAGCGCAAGATCATTCAGTATGGCTTTATACGCCAAACTTCGATGTAATACTTCCGCGGCAAAAAAACCATCAGATAAATTAACTTAATAAAACATCCGGTAACTATCGGTGTTACAGTCATGTTTACCGGATCGAGGCAGATTTGATTAAAAAAATAATCCGGCTGAAAATTTTATATTTGGTCGTTTTAAAATCTATCTGTTGTTTTTAAGCCGGCTTATTAGTTATTTGGCTTTACAACCATTGAAAAGCGAATGAAAAAAAGAATTGCGATTTTTGCTTCAGGTTCCGGATCGAATGCCCAAAAAATCATGGAGCATTTTAAACGCAACCCCGAGGCGGAGGTAGTACTGATACTTACGAATAACCCCCAGGCCTATGTATTACAGCGGGCCGACAATTTCGAGATCCCTGCCCATATTTTTACCCGGCATGAATTTTATGAAACCGACGATGTGATCAGGCTGTTAAAAAATCTGCAGGTGGACCTGATCGTGCTTGCCGGTTTTTTGTGGCTGGTGCCCGAATCGTTATTAAAAGCTTTCCCTAACAGAATCATTAACCTGCATCCTGCACTGTTGCCCAAATATGGCGGCAAAGGCATGTACGGCGATCATGTGCACAATGCAGTGCTGGCTGCTAAGGAGGATGAATCAGGCATTACCATTCATTTTGTAAGCGAACAATTTGATGAAGGCGAGATCATCCATCAATCCAAATTTAAAATCGATCCGGGTGATAACCTCGAGGTTGTAAAGTTCAAAGGCCAGCAATTGGAGCATCACCATTTCCCAAGGGTGATCGAAAATTTATTGAAGAAGATGAAAAGCTAGGTTTGTCATTAGTGATTAGTCATTAGGTCACTGGTCATTATGTGGTGACTGTCAATAATTATCAATAATTATCAATAAAAATATAATGACCAGTGACTAATGACCAATGACATTTATTACCTTTGCAGACTCAAAAAAAATCTGTCCATGCCTCATCCTGTTCAAATAAAAAACGCGTTAATATCTGTTTATTATAAAGACAATCTTGAACCCATTATTCACGAGCTAAACCGCCTTGGGGTAAAAATATATTCAACGGGCGGAACGGAGACTTTTATCCGCGGTTTAGGCGTGGATGTCATTGCCGTTGAGGACCTTACATCGTACCCGTCAATTTTAGGCGGGCGTGTAAAAACGCTTCATCCCAAAGTATTTGGCGGCATACTGGCCCGCAGGAATTTCGAGAGTGACGAGCAGCAGCTTGCACAATATGATATACCGGAAATCGACCTGGTGATCGTTGATCTGTATCCCTTTGAAGAGACGGTAAGGGCAAACGCAGAGGAAGATGATATCATTGAGAAAATAGACATCGGGGGTATATCCCTCATTCGCGCCGCAGCCAAAAATTTTAAGGATGTGGTGATCGTAGCGTCTAAAAAAGATTATCCGGATCTGGAAGACCTTTTAAAAGCGCAAAACGGCGAAACAACTATCGACCAAAGGCGCGTTTTTGCCCACAGAGCATTTAATATAACCTCGCACTACGACACCGCTATATTTCAATATTTTAACCAGGAAGAGCCGCTGCCGGTTTTTAAAGAAAGTATTCAAAGCAGCCAGGTATTGCGTTATGGCGAAAATCCGCATCAAAAAGGCACGTTTTACGGCGAGCTGGATGCCATGTTCACCAAACTGCACGGTAAAGAACTTTCGTATAATAACCTGGTAGATGTTGATGCAGCGGTGGCTTTGATCGATGAATTTACCGATCCTACGGTCGCCATTTTAAAACATACCAATGCCTGCGGGATAGCAACCCGCACTTTTATTAAGGAGGCCTGGATAGATGCGCTGGCCTGCGATCCCGTTTCGGCTTTCGGCGGCGTTATCATTGCCAACGACGAGATAAATGCCGAAACAGCGACCGAAATAAGCAGGATTTTTTACGAAGTGCTGATAGCCCCCGCCTATACGGATGAGGCAGTATCCATATTAAAAGAGAAAAAAAACAGGATCATTTTAATCCGTCAGCCGGTTACTTTACCTGCCAAACAATTTAAAACGCTGTTGAACGGTGTGATTGAACAGGATAAGGATGAAGTAATAGAAGGGCCCGAGCAAATGACAACCGTTACAAAAAAGCAACCAACAGACCACGAGTTGCGCGACCTGTTTTTTGCAAACAAGGTGGTGAAGCATACCAAATCAAACACCATTGTTTTTGCGAAAAACAATCAGTTGCTGGCCAGCGGGGTTGGACAAACCTCGCGGGTGGATTCATTAAAACAGGCTATTATAAAAGCCAACAGTTTTGGGTTTGACCTGAAGGGTGCTGTAATGGCTTCCGACGCGTTTTTCCCGTTCCCGGATTGTGTTGAATTAGCTGCGGAGGCAGGTATATTGGCGGTGTTGCAGCCGGGCGGTTCAATAAACGATAAGCTTTCAATTGAAATGTGCGACCAAAAAAATATTTCGATGGTAACTACTGGTATCCGGCATTTTAAACATTAAATTAAATAACGCCGTAAAAGGGTTTTTATTCATTTATTTTAGCCTAATTTCGTAACATTCGTGTTATTATATATTTTTAACTTTGCAGACATTTTTTAATAATACCAGATGGGTCTATTTAATTTTTTCACACAAGAAATCGCAATTGATTTAGGTACCGCAAATACCCTCATCATACATAATGATAAAGTTGTTGTTGACGAACCGTCGATAGTCGCTTTTGACAGAACAACCAATAAAGTGATCGCTATCGGGAGGCAGGCCATGCAAATGGAAGGCAAGACGCACGATAACATTCGCACCGTGAGGCCGCTGAAGGATGGGGTTATTGCTGATTTTAATGCTGCAGAGCACATGATTCGCGGCATGATAAAAATGATCAACCAGGGTCGTGGATGGTTTTTCCCCTCACTGCGTATGGTTATCTGTATCCCTTCGGGTATTACCGAGGTTGAGAAACGTGCCGTGCGCGACTCTGCCGAAATTGCCGGTGCTAAAGAAGTTTACCTGATTCACGAGCCAATGGCTGCTGCCGTAGGTATCGGGATCGATGTTGAAGAGCCAATGGGGAATATGATAATCGACATCGGCGGTGGTACAACCGAAATTGCGGTTATAGCCTTGTCGGGAATTGTGTGCGACCAATCTATACGTGTAGCAGGGGATAATTTTGACTCTGACATCGTGCAGTATATCCGCCGTCAGCATAATATTATGATCGGCGACCGTACAGCCGAGAAAATTAAAATAGAAGTTGGCGCGGCGTTACCCGAGCTAACCGACCCACCGGCCGATTTTGCGGTGCAGGGCCGCGACCTGATGACAGGCGTTCCGAAACAAATAATGGTTTCCTATTCGGAGATCGCCCATTGTTTGGATAAATCTATCTCGAAAATTGAAGAAGCGATCCTGAAAGCATTGGAGATCACCCCGCCCGAGCTATCGGCAGATATATATCAAACCGGTATTTATTTAACAGGCGGCGGTGCCTTGCTGCGCGGGCTGGATAAACGTATTGCCGCAAAAACCAAACTGCCGGTACACGTTGCCGAAGATCCCTTGCGCGCCGTAGTTCGCGGTACAGGCACAGCGCTTAAAAATATTGGAAATTTTAAATTTTTAATGCAATAAGTTTGTTAGTGATTGGAGATCAGAGGTTAGAGATTAGTTCTTGAAGGCGGAGTAAATTTTATCAAAATGCCTGATATATTAATGCTCAATCCAACTAATCTCTAATCTCCAACCTCTAATCTCCAACCAAAATGCGTAACCTCCTGATATTTATCACTAAGTACAACGCATTTTTTTTGTTTATCATTTTCGAGGTTTTCTCGCTCGTTATCTACATCAAATACAACTCGTTTCAGAAAGCTACTTTCATCAATTCATCTAATAAAATTACCGGCGACCTGTATACACGGGTTAGCGGGTTATATGAGTACCTGAAACTGAGAGAGGTTAACGACAACCTTGCCCGGCAAAATGCCGAGCTGCGCAACCAACTTAAATCTTCTTTTTACGTAGACACGTTAAAAAAACATAAAGTATCCGATACGATCTATAAACAGCAATATGAATATATTGTAGCAAAAGTGATCAATAACTCCGTAAACAGAAGCAATAATTACATTACGATAGACCGGGGGAGTAAAGAAGGTATAACTAAAGGCATGGGCGTAATATCCGACCAGGGAATAGTTGGAAAGGTGATTTACATTTCCGACCATTATGCCATTATCCAATCATTACTGCACAAAGATTCACAGTTTAGCGCTATGCTGGCAAAAAATAAAGAGATAGGATATATTGAGTGGAACGATCATCTTGATCCGCATATGGCTGTGCTAAAAGATGTTTCAAACAATGCGCAGCCAAAACTGGGCGAGCTGGTTGTCACTTCGGGATATTCGCTTTTCCCTGCGGGTATACCTATCGGCAGGATCAGCAGCCTGCAAACAAAAACCGGCGGTTTTTTACTGAATATGGACGTAAAGCTTTCAGTGGATTTCAGCGATTTACAATATGTATACGTGGTGAATAACAAATTTGCCAAAGAACAGGCGGCACTGGAGGCGCAAAAGAAGGAATGATAAAAGCTGTTTTTGTTAACCTGGTCCGGTTTGTTGTGTTAGTTTTTTTGCAGGTTTTTTTGCTTAAAAATATAACCCTGTATAATCTTTCAACGCCGTACCTGTACATTTTATTTATTTTATTACTCCCTTTTGAAACGCCAAACGTGTTGTTGTTTATCCTGGCGTTTATATTGGGAATTACCATTGACGCATTTTACGATACGCCCGGCCTGCATGCGGCAGCGTGCGTTTTGGTGGCATTTGTACGTATATTATTCATAAGTATAACTGTTCAGAAAGATGGTTTTGACAATGAGCCGGAACCAACCTTAAGCATAATGGGTTTACGCTGGTTTTTTACGTACGCTTTGGTGCTTACCTTATTTCATCATTTTTTCCTGTTCAACCTGGAAGCTTTTAATATTTCGGAGTTGCAGTATATGATCGGCCGGGTGATCATGAGTGCATTGTTTACGGTGTTTTTGATGTTGATGTCGGGTTTGTTGTTTTTTAGAAGGAAAGAGCGTAAATGAATAGTTTTTTTGAACGGCGCTATGTGATAGCAGGAATATTTATCGTCATAATTATTACGCTGCTCGCCCGGCTATTTTATATCCAGATTATAGATGACCGTTACGCCCTATATGCAAGTAATAATGTGCGCCGGCAGGTTATAAAGTATCCGTCCCGTGGTGCTATATTGGACCGCAACGGGAAGATATTGGTACAAAACCAGATATTATATGATATTACTGTAATACCCAAACAGGTTAAGCCGTTTGATACGGTCGAATTTTGCAAGCTGCTGGGTATTGATAAAGCTACATTTTACAAACAGTGGACCAAGGCTGTAAAATATTCGCCTATTCTTTCATCCATTTTCGAAAAACAGATATCCGCCGAAACGTTTGCTTCGATACGGGAACGTCTTTCCGAATTTCCGGGATTTGATTCGTCGCCACGGTACCTGCGGGTTTACCCAGATTCAGTGGCTGCCCAGTTCCTCGGCTTTATTGGTGAAGTGACTGACCGCGATATTAAACGATCGAACGGCTATTACCACCCCGGCGATTATATAGGCGTTACCGGTGTTGAAAAAGCATACGAAACAGTTTTAAAGGGACAGCGCGGAGTTGAAAACCAAATGGTGGATTCGCGCGGCAGGCGAAAAGGCAGCTATGCAAACGGCATGTTCGATACGGCTGCCACACCGGGCCAGCGCTTAACATCATCATTAGACATCAGGATACAAAGACTGGGCGAACAGCTGATGAAAGATAAGGTGGGCAGTATCGTAGCTATCGACCCGTCAACAGGCGAAATTTTATGCTTTGTGAGCAGCCCTACCTATGACCCCAATTTGCTGGTTGGGCGCGAGCGCGGCAACAATGCGGCAAAACTATATAATAACCCGTATAGCCCGATGCTGATACGGCCTATACAGGCCTATTACCCTCCGGGATCGTCGTTTAAGCCCTTGTCCGCGTTAATTGCGTTGCAGGAGGGTATAATCACGCCGCAAACCACTTACTTCTGCCCGCACTATTATATGGCCGGTAACCACAAGGTAAATTGCGAGCACTTTGATGGCGTAACCGACCTGCGTAAAGGGATCGCGATGTCGTGCAATACTTATTTCTGTAATGTTTTCGACAGGGTGATGAATAAAAATGGGCCCAAGAGCACCCGTAGTACTTTTATTAATTGGCGGGATGATGTAAATAAATTTGGTTTTGGTGTGAAGCTGGATGTTGATCTGCCAAACGAACGGCGCGGTAATGTGCCGACGCCATTGCATTACGATAAAATTTTCGGTGAAAATCACTGGCGATCAAGCTCAATTATATCGCTGGCAATAGGGCAGGGCGAATTATTGTCTACCCCATTACAAATGGCCAATATTGAATGTACAATTGCCAACCATGGCTATTATTACAGGCCTCACCTTATCAAAGCAATAGGTGATAAACAGATCAGCAAGGCCGAATATCTTCAAAAAAATTATGTTGGTATTGATTCCGGGTATTTTGAGCCGGTTATTGATGGGATGCAGCGGGTTGTTGAAAGCGGCACAGCAGCGGCAGCACGAATACCCGGCATTATAATGTGCGGTAAAACAGGTACGGCACAAAATCCGCATGGCAAAAACCACTCTATCTTCGTTGCTTTCGCGCCCCGCGATCATCCTAAAATCGCTATCGCTGTAATTGTTGAAAATGCCGGGTTTGGCGCCACATATGCCGCACCGATAGCGAGTTACATCGTTGAAAAATATTTGAAGGATAGCATCAGCAAGCCAAGGGGCGAGGTAGAATATATCATGAATAAAAACCTGTTGCCTGATACTTTAAATTACAAGATACATGGTACCAGGAAGCCGGTAATAAAAGATAGCCTCAAAAAATTAAAAGAAGACAGCATTGCCAGGCAGAAGCAAATGAAGAGTGCAGCACGGAAAAACAAAAAAGATACCACAAACAGGTTTTTAGCTGCACAAACCATGTATAAGGAAGATGAATAACCAACGCAGTTTTTTTTCAAATATCGACTGGGTAACCGTATTTATTTACCTGGTGCTGTGCACTATTGGCTGGTTCAATATTCACGCCGCCGTTTATGACGAAAGGCATCCCGGTATACTTGATTTTGAAACCAATTATGGTAAACAATTCCTGTTTATCCTGATCGCAATGGCGGTAGCCATTGTTATCCTGCTGCTCGAGAGCCGGTTTATAACAGCTTTGTCGCCGGCATTTTATGGCATAACGGTTTTCCTGCTAATGCTCGTGCTGGTCGTCGGGCGGAATGTGGGAGGCAACCAGGCATGGATATCGCTAGGGGGCGGCTTCCGGCTTCAACCCTCCGAGTTTGCCAAATTTACGACTTGTCTACTTTTAGCCCGGTATTTAAGCGGGCCGAATATAAAAATAACGGAGCTGCGTTCATTCCTGATCGGCGGGGCAATTATAGGCTTCCCGATGTTTTTGATCATGATGCAGCCCGACATGGGTTCGACTCTCGTTTTCATGTCGTTTATCTTTGTTTTGTACCGCGAAGGCCTGTCTCCATATTTCCTGATTATCGGCGCCCTGTTCATAGCCCTGTTCGTCACGGCCATTCTGTTTAACCCGTTGCATGTAATTGCTGTTATAGTCATTATAACACTGCTGGTTGTTTTTTCAATGCGTAAAAATAAACGCGTAGTATACACCATGGTGGCTGGACTGGCTATTTGCGTTGTTTTTGTGCTGAGCGTTAAGTTTATCTATAACAATGTTTTGCAGCCGCATCAAAAAGTACGGATCGATATTGTTTTAGGCGTTAAGAAAGACTTAAAAGGCAAAGGATATAACGTTAACCAATCCAAAATTGCAATCGGCTCGGGCAAGCTTTGGGGGAAAGGTTACCTGCATGGGACGCAGACCAAATATTCATTTGTGCCGGAGCAAAGCACCGATTTTATTTTTTGTACAGTTGGGGAGGAGTGGGGGTTTGCAGGTTCGGCTGTGATGCTGGGCTTATACCTGTTTTTAATATTGCGGTTGATCATGATCGCCGAAAGGCAGCGATCGCCCTTTTCCAGGATTTACAGCTACGGCGCCGCGTCGATCATATTTTTCCACGTAATGATAAATATCGGCATGACGATAGGTTTAGTGCCGGTAATCGGTATCCCGCTGCCGTTTGTCAGCTACGGCGGTTCGTCGCTTTTAAGCTTCACTGTCTTATTGTTCGTGCTGATCAAGCTTGATTCAAACCGGATGGGTATTGTTTAGAAAGTTTGTAATGGGCAGTTTGCAGTTTGCAGTTTGCAAAAAGAAACCAGGCATGCTCAAAATGATTTTCGTTTGCCATTTGCCAACTGCCGCTGCAAACTGCCAACTGTTCAGGCGTACCGCCTTTTCAGCAAAGCATAAAACTTCTCACTTGTCTCCGGTTTGCTTTCCCAATGATTTTTAAGCGCATAGTTTGCATTCAAATACCGTGTCGCTTCATCAAATGTGCTGAAACGGTTAAGTATCTCTATCGCCTCGCTATAGGCCAGTGAGTACCCGTTGAAAAGGTCTTTCACGTAAAGCATTTTATCATTCAGGTTTATTGCCTGCTTAATATCCGAAATGGCCGCGGCGTTTGATTGCTCGGCCCGGGCTTTTGGTTTTTCTTTTAGTTGTGAAATTTTCTGATTGATAGTAAGAACATCCTCATTTGTAGCCGGTGTAGCCGGACTTGTGCCTTTGGCCTCGTGTTTACCAGCTGCCGGCCCCGAATTCTTTTCTTCAGATTTAATAGCCTCTACCTTTGGCGGGGCAGGTATTTCCGATTTCTCCCTTTTTGCAGGCAATGGTAACTTTTCGTCCTCGGGCAAATCTTCATCATCGTCCCAGTTCAGCGACTCGTCTAAAACCAGTTCGTGCCGTATCGTCTCAGGCTCCTGCCTGGTATAGGAATAAGAGTCATCGACTGCCGCTGTTGTCAGGTCAATATGCGGCACCGGCTGTTCTTCGGGTTGGATTGTTACAGCTTTTTCCGTTTCGGCTGCATTATCCTCCGCCTGATGAACTACCGGTTCGAAATATTTTTGTTCCGGATTTTTTTCCGTTGTGGACGAAGGCAGTTTATTGTCGTTGTTTTGTGAATTTAGCTTGCAAAGTATTTCTATATGGTCGGTTAAAAAACGGGCGTTGGATACAAAAAGCTCAAGCTCAAGGCTGTTGAGGTTTTCGTCCATCCCCCGCAGGTATTCATATTGTTCATTCAGCTCTTTTATAATCCCGCCTATTTTATTTATTACTTCCTTTTGCTTCATATCTCTATAATAAATGCTAATCAAAAATAAGATTAAATTCTGATATTTGACCGTTGGAGATTAGCGGTTAGAGATCAGAGGTTAGTCCGAAAAGTCCGACCGCGTGCCGCTTTAGCGTGGCACAAAGAAGCTGCAACTGACGTTTCGGTTAAAATAATTTAGGTTAGATTAGTTAGAAATCAACGAAATTCATAAATCATTAAAATCAGCGGTTGGTGTTTAACGAAGATATTTTTAAGCGAAAGACAGAGTTTGGCGGAAGCATAGAGGTTGTGTGCGGTTCCATGTTCTCGGGCAAGACGGAGGAATTGATAAGAAGGCTGAAGCGGGCACGGATAGCGAAGCTAAAGGTTGAGATATTCAGCCCAAAGGCTGATATACGGTTTACTGAAAACGCGCTGGTATCGCACAATGCAAATTCCATTCCTTGTACCCCGGTTGAAAGTGCATCGGCGATTTTATTGCTTGGCAGTGACGTTGACGTAATAGGTATTGACGAGGCGCAATTTTTTGACGATGAGCTGCCTGCCGTTTGCAATGCCTTAGCCAATAAAGGTACGCGCGTAATTGTTGCTGGACTCGATATGGATTTTAAAGGCGAGCCGTTTGGCCCGATACCTACTATTATGGCCATGGCGGAGTCTGTAACCAAATTGCACGCCGTGTGTGTTAAATGCGGAAACCCGGCTTTATACTCCTTCAGGCTTGTTCCTGATGATAGCCGAATATTACTGGGCGAAAAGGAAAGTTACGAGCCCCGCTGCCGTATTTGTTACAATTTGCTTCCCTGAAATATTCCCTTCGCACAAATTACATCTTCGCGGTGTAAAATAAACGTCATTAGTAAAACAAAAAGGATACCTTTAATTGTTTATGTGTTAAATCAGCTCAAAAAAAGGTTATGGCCCAAAAAATATTGGTAATTGAGGATGATAAGCATATACGGGATACCATTTGTTATATATTGGAAGAGGAAAACTTTGAAGTAATATCTTCCGGTGATTCTAAGATACTGAAGTCGATCAACACCATTAAGCCCGACCTGATATTGATGGATAACTGGCTAACTGAATGGAAAAGTGATGCCACAGGCCAGCAGCTTAGCAAGGAATTAAAAACCAACCCCGCCACAAGCCATATCCCGATAATCATTATTTCGGCGGTAAGCAACATAAAGGAAATTGCCGAAGCCGGCCTTGCCGACTCGTACATGCGCAAGCCGTTTGACATGGCCGACCTGGTAGCCGTGGTAAAAAAATTTATCAAAATAAAGTAAATTCGTCCCCCTCCGCTTTAATTTTAAAGTAAATCAGTACTTTTATTGCCGGTTACTGCAGGCTAACCTTTAGCCGGCCATAACCAGCTGTATTTTTATTTATAGCGTTCTATACCTAATATTTAAAAAAACAGTTATATTTTTTATTAAACCAATTATTAAATTCTGAAAATATGATTACCAGGAATGTTTACTTGTTAATGGTCGGTATATTACTGATCAGTGTTATGGCATGCTCTAAAAAACCTGTTGCTGCGCCCGGTTCCGGGAACGTTACCGGAAACCCCGCCGGCAAGGATGTGCCGTCGGGGGCGAATGATGGTGTTACTTTCATAAATGGCGGTAAGTCGGTCATTTTTAATCTATATGCTCCCGGTAAAAAGTCGGTTGCGGTAATAGGTGAGTTCAATAACTGGGCACCTACTGCAATGACGAACTCTACCGATGGGAACCGCTGGTGGGTGCAGGTGGATAACATTGACCCCAATACCGAATACGCCTATCAATACTATATTGATGGCTCATTAAAAGTGGGCGACCCATATTGCGAGAAAATTTTGGATCCGGATAACGATAAATATATATCTGCGACAACCTATCCTAACTTGAAGCCATATCCCACAGGCAAAACAACGGGTATAGTAAGCGTAATGCAGGCTATACAGCCGGCCTATACATGGAAAACCACTTCCTTTGCCCGTCCTGAACCGAAAAACCTTGTTATATATGAGTTATTGGTGCGCGATTTTGTGGCCACACACGATTATAAAACCGTTACTGATACATTAAGTTACCTTGCCAACCTGGGAGTTAACGCCATTGAACTGATGCCGGTGAACGAGTTTGAGGGTAATGATTCATGGGGATATAATCCCGATTATTATTTTGCTCCCGATAAATATTACGGGACAAAAAACGATCTGAAGGCGTTTATTGATGCATGCCATGCAAAGGGTATAGCGGTGATTCAGGATATGGTGCTCAACCACTCATTTGGTTCATCGCCAATGGTGCAAATGTATTGGAACACCGCCGCCGGCGCGCCGGCCGCAAATAACCCATGGTATAATGTTGCGCCAACCCACCCTTATAACGTTGGATTCCAGTTTAACCACCAAAGCGCGGCAACAAAGGCTTTCTTTAAAAATGTTGTAAAGTTTTGGGACCAGGAATACCATATAGATGGCTACAGGTTTGACCTGGCTAAGGGATTTACGCAAGTTAATACCGGTAATGATGTAGCAGCATGGGGTAACTATGATGCGAGCCGGGTAGCTATCTGGAAAGACTATAACAGTTACATGAAAAGTATTGACCCGTCAATGTACGTTATATTGGAATATTTTGCAGGAAACCAGGAGGAATCGGAGCTGGCTAACCTGGGTATGATGACGTGGTCGAATCTAAACGGCGCAGGCACACAGTCCACTATGGGCTGGCCTACCGGCCCGAGTTGGGACCTTTCCGGTTTGTTTTATGATGTGTATGGTTTTACAGCACCTTATAATTTGGTGACGTATTTTGAAAGTCACGACGAGGAGCGTTTGCAGTTTAAAAATGAAGCATACGGCAACAGCGCAGGTTCTTATACTACCAAAGATATCCCGACGGGTTTAAAACGCGATGAAATGGCAGCAGTGTTTATGTTCTCGTCGCCCGGTCCAAAAATGTTATGGCAATTTGGCGAGCGGGGATATGACATCAGTATTGATAACGGCGGCCGTTTAGGCGATAAACCCCCGCATTGGGAATACATGTCTGATGCCAACCGCCATCACTTATATCAAACTTATTCGCGGATGATAAAAATGAAAATTAAAAATCCTGTTTTTACAACCAAAACGTTCAGCTATAGCCTTGCCGGCGCAGTTAAAACCATTCAGCTGCTGGATGCCAGTGCAAACGTTGAAGTAGTGGGTAATTTTGATGTGATTTCGCAAACGGCCAATATCAGTTTCCCCTCAACCGGTACATGGATAGATAATATTACAGGTACAAGCATTAGCGTTACCTCATTGCCTTATAGTATGACGCTTGCGCCGGGTGAGTATCACCTGTACAGCAATAAGGCGTTAAACTAATAGGGCAAATTATTCAACCATATTTACCAAGCTGCAGCCTCAATCGCTGCAGCTTTTTTTATGCCTGTTTGCTGACGGAATAAGTTGATTTGGTCTTGGATTTTGAAACCCGTATATTTTCACGAAAATTAAACCAATTACCATTCTCACATGAGGAGTTTCAAAATCTACCTGGCCACCGGGTGTGTTGTTTTATGCTCGCTGATCTCATTTTATCAACAAAGCATAGCCGGGCCAAGAACCGGCGCTTATCACCAATATTTCGTAAGCGTAACTGGAAACGATAACAATCCGGGTACCCGAATATCTCCTTTTAAAACGATCAAAAAAATAAACCGGCTGCATCTAACGACGGGCGATGCGGTTTATTTTAAATCCGGCGAAACGTTCACGGGTACATTAATCATTAGCGGAGTAAATACCGGAAACCGCAGCAACCCCATTGTCATTGCATCATACGGCAAAGGCAGGGCAACGATCAGCGCGGACAGCCTTCGGGCGGTTAGCTTATATAAAACAAGTTATGTCACCATTAAAAATTTAAAACTGGTTGGATCAGGGCGAAAGACCGGCAATCGGGAAAACGGGCTGGCTATCATTAACTGCGAGAATATAAAAGCGGAAAACCTGGATATCAGCGGTTTTCAAAAGTCAGGTGTGCTGATTGATTCTTCGTCGCATATCAGAAGCTACCGGGTATTTGTTCATAATAATGGTTCGGCGGGTATCACGGTTGAGGGCAGGGCCAGTAAAAAGGATTCAAAGGATATACGTATCGCCTATTGCCGGGCCGAAAACAATCCGGGCGACCCAACCAGGCTGGATAATCACAGCGGTAATGGTATTGTTGTTGGCCATTGCACCAACGTTGTCATTGACCATTGTACCGCTACAAATAATGGCTGGGATATGCCACGGATTGGCAATGGGCCGGTAGGTATTTGGGCATATGAAGCGGATAGCGTTACGATTGAGTATTGTCTGTCCTACCATAATAAAACATCCAAAGGCGGCGCTGATGGCGCCGGTTTTGACCTGGATGGCGGCGTTACCAACTCAGTTATCCAATATTGTTTTTCGTACGGTAACCAGGGCTGCGGGTATAGTATTTTTCAGTACTGGGGAGCAAGCCCCTGGCATGATAACGTCTTCCGGTACAATATCAGTGAGAATGATGGCACCGTTTCCGATTCACGGGCCGGTATACATGTGTGGAACAGCTCTGGCGATGCTACCCAGTTTTACAATTGCAAAGTTTACGGCAATATTATTTATAATTCGAAAGTTGCCGCTTTGAGCTTTTCGGAGAAAAGCAAAAATAACGGGTTTGATTTTTACCACAATATTTTCGTAGGTAAAGATTCGCTTATTAAGGGCATCGATAGCGTAGGTAAGTGCAAGTTTATCGGCAACGATTGGTGGAGTATCAAAGGCGGGTTTAACATCCACAGCATCAAAAGTTTTAAAAAGTGGGCCATTCAATCAGGCCAGGAACAACAGGACGGAAAAATAGTGGGATTGAATAAACGGCCGAAATTTAAACGTCCCGGCAAGGCAAGCCTTACTACAGCAAGTCAGATAGGCACTTTTAACGGCTATCGACTCCCGCCAGGCTCAAACCTCGGCATCCTTGTAACGAAGATGTGAGTTTAGCCACTTTTCCCCGAATAAAACAGCAAGAATTTTATTGCCAATAATATTATCATAAATTAGGCCAACTAAACTTTGTATATGAAAATCAATACTCGAAAATATGCCGCGATTGGCGGGATAGGCTGTTTAAGCTTTGTTTTTGGCTCGTTTGTTACCGCGAAATTGCAGACAGCGCCTTTTACCATTAGCATTGTAAAAGAAGCGGAGAAAATCATTGGCATGGATTTCACCGATGCCCAGGCCGATTCGATGCTAAACAACCTGAATCAGTTTAATACCGCCTACGGAAATCTGCGAAAGCTAAATATGCCAAACAGCGTGGTTCCGGCGCTCAATTTTAACCCGGTACCGGTTGGCTTTACCAACCCTGATGATAAAAATGGGTTTAAGCTGGCTAAAATGCCAAAGGTGACTTTGCCTGCTAACCGCGATGACCTGGCGTTTTACACCGTAAGGCAGTTGGCCGAACTGGTGCGTACCAAACAGATCAGCTCCGTTGAACTGACCAAATTTTTTATCGCCAGGCTAAAAAAGTATAACGGCAAATTGTTAAATGTGATCACATTCACCGAAGAGCATGCTTTACAAAAAGCTGCTGAAGCCGACGCAGAAATCAAGGCCGGGCATTACCGCGGTGTGCTGCACGGCATCCCTTTCGGGGCAAAGGACCTGCTGGCACAAAAAGATTATAAAACCACATTCGGCGCGCCGCCTTATAAAGACCAGCAACTGGGCATTGATGCCACCGTAATAACCCGCCTCGAAGATGCCGGCGCCGTATTGGTTGCCAAAACATCATTAGGCGAGCTGGCGCAAGGTGATGTTTGGTTTGGCGGGAAAACCAAAAATCCGTGGGATATTACACGCGGCTCGAGCGGTTCATCCGCAGGCTCGGCATCGGCAGTAAGCGCAGGTTGTTTGCCTTTTGCCATCGGGTCCGAAACACTGGGTTCAATTGTATCGCCGTCGACAGAATGCGGCGATAGCGGGCTGCGCCCCTCGTTTGGCCGGGTAAGCAAATACGGCGCTATGGCGCTAAGCTGGAGCATGGATAAGCTCGGCCCGATTACGCGCAGCGTAGAGGATGCAGCGATTGTTTTTAATGCCATACAGGGAACTGACCCAAAAGACTTGAGCACGATTGCCGCCCCGTTTAATTACGACGGTAGCGGAAAGACGCTGAAAGGTTATAAAATAGGTTATGTAAAGGCAGATTTTGACCGCAAATATGCCAATCATGCCAGTGATTCGGCTACATTGATTAAACTGAAAGAGCTGGGCGCCGAGTTGGTTCCTATCGAATATCCGAAAATGCCGATCGGCTCTATGGTGTTTCTGCTGGATGCTGAAGCTGCCGCCGCATTCCAGGACCTGGTTTTATCACATAAGGACGACCAGTTGGTACAGCAGGGTAAAGGCGCATGGCCCAATATTTTTCGTTCGTCGCAGTTTATACCGGCTGCCGAATATATCCAGGCCAATCGTGCCCGTACCTTACTGATACAGGATTGGTACGAAAAACTGAAAGGGCTTGACCTTTATATCACGCCTTCATTCAGCATTAACCTGTCCATGACCAATTTAACAGGTAACCCGTGCGTGGTATTGCCAAATGGATTTAACGCGAAAGGCCGGCCAACCAGTATTACATTTATGGGCCAACTTTTTGGCGAAGGCAAGTTGCTGCAAGCTGCCAAATTATACCAGGATGCTACCGATTTTAACAAAAAGCACCCGTCATTGAATTTTTAGAGAATGATTATTAGAATTAAATAAGTCGATTATGAAACCTGGAAACTTTACCCGCAGAAAGTTTATTTACAATGTTTCCACCGCAGTGGGAGCGAGCACTGTGCTGTCTATGCCGCTGGTAAGCAATGCTGCAAACTTTATAAAGCCTGCGGAGAATTACACTGTGAAACAGATCATGGACCTGTTTATTAAAGAGGTTCCAGGCGGGGTGTTAACCAATACGGTAGACACATTAAAGTCGGGCAGCCCGGATACAGTAGTGACCGGCATTGTTACCACCATGTTCGCTACCATCGCGGTTATCCGCAAGGCGATCGACTTAGGCGCCAATTTTATTATTGCGCATGAGCCAACATTTTACAATCATACTGATGATACCTCATGGCTTAAAAATGATGACGTTTATCAATACAAGGCCGGGCTGCTAAAGCAGCATAATATAGCGGTATGGCGCAATCACGACTATATTCACCGCCATGTCCCCGATCTGGTGACCATGGGGGTACTGGCACAATTAGACTGGCAAAAATACGCCGACCATATTTCTCCCCATATCGTCCTTACTATGCCCGCCACGGCGTTAAAGGATATTGTGGGTCACACTAAAGCAAAATTGAATATTGATAAAGTCAGATATATAGGCAACCCGGAGCAATCCTGCAGCCGTGTATTGTTGATGCTAGGCGCCCCGGGCGGGCGGCGCCAGGTAGAGGCGATTGCAAAAGTTAAACCTGATGTAGTGATATGCGGCGAGGTGCAGGAATGGGAAACTCCGGAATATATCCGCGATGCGCAGGCCAAAGGGGATAAAACAGCGCTGGTTGTTTTAGGCCATATCGCCAGCGAAGAAGCCGGTTCTCAATTTCTGCTGAACTGGCTGAAGGAAAAAGTGCCGGGCATTAAAGCTACACGTGTATATTGCGGGAACTCATTGGCGTTTATGTAAGCTCAAGAAAAACTTACGAAGTTTAACTCGTAGCGATTTGTTTTTAAAGGCCTCGTTGAGGGCTACGCCGTTTTAAAACTTCGTAAGTATAATGTCGATTTCTTAAACCTAAAATTATGAAACTTAAAAAACTTATCACCTTACTCTTTGCCGTTGCAATCATTTCGTCGTGTAAAACAAAAACAGAGCAATCTATCAGCCTTAACGGGACCTGGCAACTGGTTTCCGGGACTACCATAACCAAAGGCGTCAGCTCGGTTACAGATTACACCAAAAACCAACAGATGATCAAGATCGTTAACGACACACACTTTGCTTTTTTAAAACATGACCTGCACACCAGTAAAGATTCTGCCAACCACTTCGATGCGGGCGGCGGCGCATACACTTTAACGGGCGACAAATACACCGAGCACCTGGATTATTACAGTGATAAGAATTGGGAAGGTAAGCCGTTTACATTCACCGTTTCAATTAAAGGCGATACCCTTATTCAGCAAGGGGTTGAAAAGGTCGAAAAGGAAGGGATTGACCGCGTGATCATTGAGAAATATCTCAAATTAAAATAAAGCCGGTATCGTTGGCATCGGATCGATTTGCCGGGTAATGTTTTAGCTGGACAAGGTCTCCTGGGATAGTTTTGGTATTCCATTCATCGTGAATAGCCAATGCGGCTCCAAGTGCCGAAGCCTGGGCCATAGAGGCCGCAAAAACTTCAATGCCTAAAAAAGCATCGGCCAGCAAGTGCATAAAGATGCTGTTCTTGCTAAAACCTCCATCTACAAATAGCCTTTTGACCCCGTTATTTTGAAGAATAAGGCGCGTTGATGCAGATTGTATTTGAATTAAGTCGAGCATAAGCTGGTGGTAAGCTTCTGTATCGTTTTTGAAATCTGAAAGAGTTCGTGCCGCAAATGCGGGCTCCTTTTTAAAAAAATCGCTTTCCGGCTGCGGATGGTCTTTTTTAAGACGAGATATTATACCGGCGTCATAACTTATTGCTGCATATTTGTCCGCGCTTTGGCCAAAATGTTGGGCTATCCGTTTTACCTGCTGTTCGTGCTCGAAACCGGAGAACAACCGCGACGCTTTTACCGGCTTGCCCTGGTATTGCATATAGCACAGGCAATCGTTTTTGAGCTCCGGGTTTGTTAATGGTGTTTGGTTGAACGGATTTAAACTAATGTTCCATGTACCGGTGGATATCAATACAAAAGGCTCATTAAAATTTAACAGGTAGGGAATAAGCGCAGCCGAGCTATCATGTAAACCAATGCCAACCTGGTAATTTCTTGAGGAATAAAGTGCCGGTACCGCCTTGCTGGGAGGCGCAATAGGCGCCAGCTTTACGTCGATAGCTTCCTGTAATACCCATTTATGATAGGTGTTTTTATTAAAGTCCCACAAAGCTGTATGGCACCCGATGCTGGTCAGGTCCGAATAGTATTCGTCCGTCAATAGAAAGCTCAAATATTGCGGCAGATGCAGGGCATACTTTATCCCCTTGAATGTTTCAGGCTTTTCCTGTTTGAGCCGGTATAACTGCAACCCCGAATTTAAACTTCCCAAAGCCGGCGACGCGGCTTCCATCGAAAATTGCTCTTCACCGCCGTATTTTTTATAAAGCTGATCGCTTATTGTATCCGGATAGGGCTTCAGATAATTGTATAACGGCGTTAGTGGTTTACCATCTTCACCGATATAAACCAAGCTCGCGCCGTATGCCGAAAAATTGATGGCTTTTAGCTGAAACTGTTCGAGTTTTAGGACCTCATCTAACGAACCAAATATAAATGATTTAAGGCTCTCCAGGTTTTCGCAGGGAAATCCGCCTTCATCCCTGACTTCGACAAGATGCACCGACTTTTCGAAAACTACCTGGTAATTCTCATCAAAAAGGAATAGCTTTTTATTGGTTTTACCTATATCGAATATAGCTATTACGGGTGTGAGATTCATAAATTTATCAAGGAAATTTTATAAAAAGCGGTGACAGTATTTTGTCAGTGTATCAGGTGTATCAAGCTGTATCAGTTGTATCACGTGTATCTCTTCCACAAATGATACAGTCCCGATTTTATGCTTTTATAATCCGGTTGCCACTGTTTTTAATCCACGTTCCTTAACCAAGTTGTCACGGACTTTTAATTTTCTATAAATGGCTATCGGATCTATCGCGCCGCCACTTTGCAGGCTTGCCTCCGCTACGAGCGGACGTACATCCGTGCGATACGCCTGCTGCAAAATTTCCTGTGCCAAAGCCACATCATTTGCCTCCTGTGCAGCAACCAGCGCTATTTTATCAACCAATAAGGCCTGTGCATAGGCGATTTTTATAGCCTGTACGGATTGTAGCAGGTCTTCAATCGGGTCCTTAACATTGTGTGATGCATCAATCATCCAGCCCAGGTCATTTGCATGGTCCATACCGCGGGCATCCATGCCTTCCACCAATTCATTAAATATAAGGAACAATTGGTATGGGTTGATGCTGCCCACCGTAAGATCGTCATCACCATATTTGGAATCGTTAAAATGGAATCCGGCCAACTTGCCTTCCATCAGCAATAGCGAAACAATTTGCTCGATATTGGCATTCGGCAAATGGTGGCCAAGGTCAACTAGCGTATAAGCTTTCGGGCCGAGTTTGGTCGCGTACAACAGCGATTGCCCCCAGTCGGCTACGGTGGTTGAATAAAAATTTGGTTCGCAGCACTTATATTCGAGGTAAAGCTTCCAGTCTGATGGTAATGCTGCATAGATTTCCTTCAGGCTCTCCAGCGTTCGCTGAAATGCTTTGCGGAAATTTAGCTGTCCGGGGAAATTGGAACCATCGGCCAGCCATACGGTCAGCGCTTTTGAGCCCAATACTTCGCCATGTTTGATCACTTCGATATTGTGTTCAATAGCCTGCCGGCGAACGGCCTTATCCGTATGCTGCAGCGAACCGAATTTATAACTTAATGTTTGCCCGGGCTGGTCCTGGAAAGTATTGGAATTCACAGCGTCAAAACGCAGGCCATGCTGCGCAGCCAGCGATTTTATTGTAGTTGGGTTTTCCGGAATATCCCATGGAATATGCAATGAAATAGCCCTGCTCGAACGGTTTAAAGTATGTAAAATACCTACATCGGCAATTTTCTCCTCCAGGTTTCGCGGTTCGCCGCCACCTGAAAATCGTGCAAATCGGGTTCCGCCTGTCCCCAAAGCCCAGCTTGGTATAGCTATTTGGAAGGCCTGCAGCTTTTTCATCACGCCTTCAATGTCATCGACGCCTTCTGCAGCAAAATCAAATTTTCGCCGGTGGTCAGCTATATGCTGATGATTATATTCGTCAATTTTATGTTGCTCTATTTGCATGTGTTACTCATTTACAATATCGTCATTGCGAGGAACGAAGCAATCGCGAACTATGCATGACCGCTCTGTAAATTCGCGATTGCTTCGTTCCTCGCAATGACGCGGTTTTTATTCTACCTCACAAACGCTGTTGCCACCCCGCCGTCAACGTTCAGAACATTTCCTGTTGATTTATTCAGCAGCCCGCCCACAAATGCAAAACAGGCGTTGGCTATATCGTCCGGTAATATCACCTCATTCAACAAAGTCCTTTTAGCGTAGTAAGCCGGCAACTCTTCAACGGTGATACCATAGGCTTTGGCCCGGCCTTCGGCCCAGCCGCCCGCCCATATATTGCTGTCGCTTATTACAGCGTCGGGGTTAACTACGTTTACGCGTATTTTATCCGCGCCAAGCTCGGCAGCATTCAACCGGCTTAAGTGCAGCTGTGCGGCCTTGGCGCTGCCGTATCCGGCATTATTGGGGCCGCTCACTAAAGCGTTTTTACTTACGATGTTAATGATATCGCCGCCGATGGCTTGTTTCTTCATTACTTCAACAGTTGCCTGGGTAACCAGGAACTGGCCCTTCACAAGTACATCATAAAGCAGATCCCAATCCTTTTCGGTATGGTCGCCAATGGTTTTGGATATGGACAAGCCGGCGTTATTGATCACGATATCTACACCGCCGAACGCTAAGATGGCTGTTGCCATTGCCTGTTGTATCAGATCCGCATTTGTAACATCAAGCAGGGCGGTTGTATATGCATCTTTTCCGAATAACTTTTTGAATTCGTCACCCGCAGCTTGAAGCCGTTCCGCATTCATATCATTCAGAACAACAACAGCCCCCTCTTCAACAAACTTTTTGGCGATGGCTTTGCCAATACCGCCTGCGCTTCCGGTTATTAAAGCGATGCGTCCGGATAGCGGTTTAGGCTTTGGCATGCGCTGCAACTTGGCTTCTTCCAGCAGCCAGTATTCAATATCGAACGCTTCCTGGCGGGGGAGGGACGTGTACTCCGAAATAGCTTCAGCGCCCTTCATTACATTAATGGCGTTGATGTAAAATTCAGCAGCTACCCGCGCAGTTTGTTTGTCCTTAGCGAACGTAAACATCCCCACAGCGGGATAAAGAATAACCACCGGGTTGGCATCGCGCATAGCTGGGCTATTTGCGTGCTTACAGGTATTATAGTACTCCGCATACATTTCGCGGTATGCCACAAATGCTGGTGTTAGCTTTTCTTTAATCGCTTCTGTATCAGTAATATCCTCATTACCGCCAAGTTGTAAAACTAGCGGACTAATTTTGGTGCGCAAAAAGTGGTCGGGACAGCTGGTGCCCATTGGGGCGAGGCGCTCAAGGTCGTTTGAATTGATATATTCCAACACGCGCTGATTATCGGTAAAATGGCCGGTCATACGGGTTTTTGATGAACAAAAGCCGCGTAAAACCGGAGCCAGCGCAACGGCTTGCTTTTTACGCGTCGCTTCATCCAGGCTTTTTATCTTTTCACCGCCGAAGACAGGCCTTTTTTTGCCATAATTTTGTTCGAGATACTCAGCGCATTGTTCAATCACTTCAAGTGTATTGATATAGCTTTCATAGGCTGTATTGCCCCAGGTGAATAACCCGTGCGAGCCCAGCATGATACCACGTATGCCGGGGCTGGCATCAAGGCATTCTTTTAGTTTTAAACCCAGATCAAAGCCCGGACGTTGCCAGTCGACCCAGCCGATAGTGCCATTAAAAAGCTCTTCCGTGATTTTCTTCCCGTCTTTAGCTGCCGCGATGGCTATTGCCGCATCAGGGTGCAGGTGGTCGATATGTTTAAAGGGTAAAAAACCATGGAGCGGTGTGTCGATGGACGGGGCTTTTGAGTTAAGATCGAAGATGGCATGGTTAAATAACTCCACCATTTCATCTTCAAATTCAAGACCGCGGTACACATTTTTTAAGGTTCGCAAACGGTCGACATACAAGGCTGCGAGGCCGCTTTTTTTTAGCGTGCCGAGGTCGCCGCCCGAGCCTTTTATCCACATCACTTCAACATCCTGCCCGGTTAATGGGTCTTTAGACATTGTTTTGCACGATGTATTGCCGCCGCCGTAGTTGGTTAAACGCAGGTCGGCGCCGAGCAAATTTGAGCGGTAGATTAGTAATGCTACTTCATCGCCGGCCAGTTTTGCCGCTTCCACGTCATCCCATAAGTAACTTACGTGTTTAAATTGTTTTGTGTTCACAGTATCTGTATTTTTCAAGGTCTATTTTATCGCGTTTCCGTATCCCACCAATATCACTGCTAAAATAATTGTTATTATGCCGCCGATAACGGTAAAAATCGCTTTTCTGCTTACGCCTTTCCATTCTTTCAGCAACAACCCCCATGTGTTAGCGATCAATATAATAAAAGCCATGTGCAGTATCCACGAGCTGGCGCCATTGCCCAATTTGCTTTCGCCCATACCATAGAAAAAGAACTGCAAAAACCAGGTTGTTCCGGCTAAAGCCGAAAAAAGATAATTTTTAAGCAGCGGGGTCTTTTGATTGGTATAATCGTTGAATGTTTTATTGCGTGCGTTCAGTATCATGCACCAAACGAAGTTGGTCGTTAATCCGCCCCAAAGGATAACCACATAGGTAACATTATTCCGAAAAAGAAAATTTCCCGTACCGGGATGAGATGCTTTCCATATCTCGTTCGCGGTATCAGCCATATGTTTACCGGCTTCTATACCGAAATTAAAACAGGCGCTTAATATCCCCGAAATAATGGCCACGGTTATGCCCAATCCAAAATGATAGTCTTTGTTATCGTCGGCGATCGCGCGATTTTTAACCAGGTCTTTTTCCTTCATCATGCCCGCTTTTCCGCAGATGATAATGCCCAAAACGCATATCACAATTCCCAATAAAACCATTTGGCCCCAATGGCTATGTAGCAATATGCTGAATGAATCTTTGCCCGGTGTGGGAACGAAGTTGTAATAAACCGACGGTATGATAGAACCAAAAACCGCGCACAGGCCTAAAATAATTGTGCTGCCTAATGAAACGCCGAGATATCGGACACCCAGCCCGTAGGTAAGCCCGCCAATGCCCCATAGCAGGCCAAAAAAATAGGTTAATAAAAGTATTTGTCCGTGGGTTTGACTAATAATTTCGGTAAAATTTGGAATGGTAAGCCATGCGGCCAGCGGCGGTACAATGAGCCACGAAAAGATGCCACCAACGATCCAAAAACTTTCCCAGGCCCAGCCTTTTACTTTTTTATATGGAATATAGAAACTGCCTGAGGCAAAGCCGCCGATGAAATGGTAAATGATACCAAAAATTACCTGCATAGTTGAAATCGTATTGGTTTATAATGACTATATGACAAGACGAATGGTTCGCGGTGTGATACTGCGGCTAAAATAGGATTTATTTTCTCTACCGCAAGTGAAAGACGGGGTCAGGATAGAATTAGAAGCTTCACAGGCTACTAACACTATCCAGTTGATAAGAATAAGCTACCCAATGGTCGTGATGGGCAAGGGAAACCGGGATATTAATTTCCTCAGCTCCGTTTACCAGGATAGGGCAATCATCGGAATTTTTGTTTATTTGCAACCTGTGGAGCGGAAACTCGTTTTGTAGCTTTTCCAGTAAAAACGATCTTACTTCTGCAGACTGGCTATTAGAATCCGTGTCATCGATCCGTTTTATACCCCAGCCGGTACTTTCAAAGTTATTATCCCGGCTGACCACCGAAAAAATAAAGTCGGAATTCACTATTGACCTCGAATAAAGTGCTTCCAAACCAACTGTTACAATGCTTTTGAAAGCAGGGTGTTTATCAAACCCGATGCCTTCTAAAACGAAGATCGAAGGGTTCATTATCTGGCTTTCAGCAGGTATTTCAAGTTGAGTAACAATGCACTTTGTAGGTGAAAAAACCAATCCGGGTTTGTTTCTTTGCAGGAATTTATAAGCGGATTCTTTTATGGACCATAACAGCCAGACAAAGTTTTCGAAAGTTATATCGGTTTGATATTGGTTGTAAAGGATACTTTCGGAAACGGCAAGAATCTTTGAATAAAACCGTTGCTGCTTTGTGCGGGTGATATCTATAGCATTTAACGATACAATGTCGTTACCCGTGCTGTTCATTTTTTTCCTTTATTTTCTCGCTGATCACGTCGATGCAGGTCCCTACATTCACCATTTTATCAGCGGAATCGTAATCTATTTCAATATCGTATTTGGCTTCCGCATCGATAATGATATCTACCAGGTTAGCCGAATTGATTTTTAAATCTTTTATCAGGTCGGTGTTGTCATCAATACCGGCCAGCATTTCTTTATTCGTAGTATAGGGAGCAATTACCTTTTTAAGTTCGTTTAAAATTTCTTGTTTCGTCATTTCAGTTAGTAAATTTTGAAAAAATCAGACACGAATTAACGTCGCCGAAGCCAAAATTTGCTTTTGCTACAACGTTAATGGGCCTGTTTATGTTTGAGGTTGGCAGTGAATTTAAGCTTATTAAATTTGTTATTTCGGGATTCGGGTCTTCCAGGTTAACATTCGGGTGGACAAACTGGTGCACAATTTGCAATATCGACGCCACAGATTCTATCGAACCGGCAGCACTCAGGCAATGGCCGATCATCGACTTGAGCGAGTTGGTTAAAGGGAAGCCCTCACCGCTTCGCCCTATGGCGTTTATCCAGTTTTGAATTTCCTGCCTGTCGGCAATAGTCGCAGTTAAATGGCCGCTTATTAAATCAATATCATTGCCGGTAATGCCGGAGTTAGTCATGGCCTCCTGTATACAACGGACAACTCCAGCAGAATTTGCGGCAGTCATGGACCCTCCGCCGCGCTGCCCGCCGGAATTGGATGAGCCGCCCAAAACCTCGGCATAAATTTTCGCTCCGCGCTGCAGCGCGAAATCAAGATCTTCTAACACTAAAGCTGCAGCACCGGAGCCGGGAACAAACCCGCCGGCTGATGCGCTCATCGGACGTGAGGCTTGTTCGGGACGGTCGTTAAATTTCCGGGATAGCACCCGCATGGAGTCGAAGGTGCCATATACATATGGGTCGACGTGTTCACAACTGCCAGTAACCATTCGTTTGGCATAACCATCTTTTATATACTCATAGCCCATCAAAATAGCCTGGGTGCCGGTTGCGCAGGCAGAAGAATTGGTAACCACCTTATTTCCCAAACCCAGCCTGCCGGTAATATAAGATGTTACGCCGCTGTTCATGGTTTGTTCTATTACCCGCGAGCCTAGTTTTTTGGCTTCTTTATTATCAACCCTGCTGATTACATTTTTCATGGCTTCGGTATCCGGAGCGCTATTGCCAAAAACACAGCCGGTTTCCCAGCGTGGCTCGTCACAATCATACGCATTGCCGGCATCTGCCCAGGCATCCATTGCGGCCATCAGCCCATAGCCGATGTTTGTTCCCTTTAATCCATAAAAAGTAACATCCGAAATGTAGTCCTTCAGTTTCTCCCATTCAAATGGGGGTATCCCGGCTACCTGGCAGCTTAAATTCAACTCCCGGTAAAGCGGTATAAACTTTATTCCTGATAGTCCGTTTTGTATAGCGTTTAAAAAAGCCGGTACACCCACACCATTAGGCGATACAACGCCCAAGCCTGTCACAACAACACGATTACTCATTTTTTAACTCAACTTTTTTAATTATCCCGGCAAAAAACCCTTTGGCGACTAATTCGCCCGAGCTATTAAGCATCTCGACATAGCATTTTAACTTACCAAAGCGAAAATATTGTTTTTTTGATATAACAGTAACTTTTTCGCCAGGGAGCACCATTTTATGAAACGAAACCTCGGTTGAGGTGAGCAGCGGAAAATTATTTCCGGCCCTGATGCTGTTTTCATCCTCACTTTTCATTAAAAAAAGGCCTAAAACTACCAGGCCTATTTGTGCCATAATTTCGGTTACAATTACACCCGGTGTTACCGGGTTGCCGACAAAATGATCCCGGTAAAAAAAAGCATCTTTTCTCAGGGTATAATCACCGACAACCTCGTTCTCAGTTAACGATGAAATATGATCAACAAACCGGAAGGATGATTTATATGGCAAATAATTTAGAATGTCGTTGTCCATTTTATTTAGCTGCAATGCTCTCCGCCGTCTACGTGAATGATCGATCCATTGATCCAATACGCCTCATCGGTGCAAAGTAAGTAAATAACGTTGGCTACGTCTGCAGGCTGGGTCATGCGGCCCATGGGATTCCTGGTTTTGGCAATTTCTACCAGTTTTTCGCTGCCGGGTATTTTTCTTAACGACGATGTTTCAGTAATGCCCGCCTGTATCAGGTTGGTTTTTATCCCGAAAGGGCTAAATTCAATAGCCATATACTTTGCCAAACTTTCAAGCGACGCTTTGGCGATAGACACAGCGGCGTAGCCTTCCCAATGCTTATGCGCGCCCTCGCTGGTTAAACCGATTATCCGGGCATCATAATGAAAAAGGTTTTCATTTAATAAAGCCCGCGCCCAGTCAAGCAGGCTATTTGACATGGCGTATGTAGTATATTGAATGTCTTCAACTGAAAGCAAATTTGCCTCATCCTGGTGATTAGCTGTACCTGCTAATGGTTTCAAATTGCCCCGTGCAATAGAATGCAGCAACAATTTGACAACGGGTATTTTATTTCCGGCCGCTTCAATAAATTGTTTGATGAATGATTCACGGCCCGGGCCATCCAGGGCATTCAAATTGTATGGAAGAACAGCAACTTCGTTCGCGGCAGCTATTTTCGAAAACTTTTCAAGCAGCAATTTTTCAGTGATCGCAGTTTCACGGTAAAGCACAGCGATGTTCATCCCATGCTCAGCCAGTTTTTCAACCGCCGCAAAGCCAAAGCCGCTTGAGCCCCCCAGGATTATCGCCCATAAATCAGAAAATTGAACGTTTTTACTCACAAATTGCTTTTTAGACTTTTAGTAGTACATCCTGTTTAAAGGTTGTTATAACATAAAAGTTTCATTGAAAAAATGATTGACCTCAAAGTAAGCAAATTATTTTTAATGTAGGCGATTAATAACAATTAGCAGAATAGTATGTTACCCATGCTATGTACCGCGGAATTCATTATTAATTATTATATTAAGTTTGGCACAGTTTAAAGTTATCATGCGATTACAATTTATTTTCATATACGTCTTGATTGCGACTGTCAGTTCGGCAATAGCCAGAACGTCGCTTCAAAAATTTGATAAATCTGCTTTTTATACAGCAATGGCATCTGGGGATATTGAAACCGTTAATAAAGAACTCGACGTTGTTTCGCAAGCGCCGATAAATGACAAGGAAGGCTATGAAGGCGCGCTGCTGATGAGAAAGGCCGGGTTGGTCAAGAAGCCAAAGGATAAATTGAGCTTCTTTAAAACAGGCCGTATTAAGTTAGAAACGGCGCTATTGGCGGACAACGGAAATATCGAATTTTATTTTCTGCGCTTAGCTATCGAAGAACACGCGCCAAAAATTGTAAAATATAAAAAGGATATTCCCGGCGATAAATTACTTGTGATTAAGCACTTTAAAAGCCTGGCCTCGCCCGTTCAGCACGCCATACTTGATTATTGCAAAAATTCAAAAGTACTAAGCAAGGAAGATTTAACTTTACCGGGAGAATGAATAAAAAGGTTTTAGCTATTTATTATACCCAGTCGGGGCAATTAGGGGAGATTATTGATTCATTTACAGCCCCGCTGATTGCAGCGGGTGCAAGTGTTGAAAAAGTATTGATCAAACCAATAGTCGATTTTACGTTTCCGTGGACCGGCAAGCGTTTTTTTTCGGTAATGCCCGATTGTGTGCTGGGCGTGCCAACCGAGCTGGAGCCTATTGTTTTGAAGGAAGCCGCCTACGACCTTATTATCCTCGGCTACCAACCCTGGTTTTTGTCGCCGAGTATTCCGTCAAACTCTTTACTTAACCTCCCGGAGTTTAAGGCGGTACTGAAAGATACACCGGTTATTACTATCAGCGCGGCGCGTAATATGTGGTTAAACGCCTATGACCGGATCAGAAAGAGTCTTAAAGCAGCGGGTGCCAATCTGGTTGGGAATATCGCATTAATTGACAAACACCCCAACCCGGTAAGCTTTGTCACTATTTTTTACTGGATGCTTTCGGGAAAAAAGGAAAAATACCTGAATATCTTTCCCAAACCAGGGGTAGCGGAAGAGGATATAGCCAATACGGGCATATTCGGGTCGATTGTAGTACCTCGCCTTGTGAGCGGAAAGTGGGAGGGTATGCAGGATGAACTGTTGGACAACGGTGCCGTTGAGATCAATTATAATTTGTTATTTATTGAAGGGAAAGCGAAATTTATATTTGCAGCGTGGGCAAAATTTATCTCAAAAAGAAAAAACCAGGCACCCTGGCTTTCGGCATTTAAGTATTATCTGTTTATTGCATTATTTTTGGGCGCGCCTGTGCTTTTAACGCTGGATGCCATTTTTTTAAAACCATTTTCATCAAAACGAATTAACGCTAAAAAACAAAACTATTTACAAGTAAATTAACACTATGTCTGTGAACCAGGTTTATATTAATTCCACTTCTGCTTTTTTTCCAAACGGCCCTGTTTCGAACGACGAAATGGAGTCATACCTGGGTTATATCGATAACCGGCCCTCTAAATCAAAAAAGATAGTTCTCCGTAATAACGGCATCATCAATCGTTATTATGCGCTGGATAAGAATGGTAAAGCCACACATACAAATGCGCAAATGACCGCTTTGGCTGTTAAGGAACTGTTTAAGGATGATCCTGAAAAATTAAAAGAAATTGAATTGCTTTCCTGTGGCACATCATCACCCGACCAGATGATGCCGAGCCACGGCGTGATGACGCATGGCTGGTTGCCCGAGGCAGAAGCTATCGAGGTTGTTTCGCCGGCTGGCGTATGCTGCGCGGGAATGCACGCCATAAAATATGCCTACCTGGCCATAAAGGCCGGAGAGGTAAAGCTGGCTGTTGCCACCGGTTCTGAAAGGTTTTCGGGCTTGCTGGTTTCGGATGTATTTGAAGAGGAAGCGCAAAAGTTAAAGGAGATGGAGGAAAACCCCTTCATTGCTTTTCAAAAGGACTTTTTAAGATGGATGCTGTCTGACGGTGCCTCAGCTTTTTTAATGTCGGATAAGCCAAATGAAACAGGCCTTAGCCTTCGCCTCGACTGGATAGAGGGGGTTTCATACGCCAACGAGATGGATACCTGTATGTACATGGGCGGCGAGAAAATGGAAGACGGCACACTCAAAGGTTTCATGGATTATACGCCCGAGGAGATCATGACCCAATCCATTTTCAGCGTAAAGCAGGATATTACCCTGTTAAGCAACAATATTGTAGACCTTGGCGGGAAAAAAATAAAGGAAATATTTGATAAAAAGGGACTCACCAGTACCGATATCGATTATTTTTTACCGCATATATCAAGCGATTTTTTCAAAAGCAAGATATATGACCTGGTGGAATTATACGGCGGCGGTATTCCTTACGAGAAATGGTTTATCAATTTATATACTGTTGGTAATGTTGGCGCTGCTTCGGTTTACCTGATGATAAATGAGTTGTTTAACAGCGGACGATTAAAAAAGGGCGAAAAAATTCTTTTGCTGGTTCCCGAAAGCGCGCGGTTCTCGTATATGTATGCGATGCTGACAGTAGTATAATAAATCAATTGTGATATGAAGAAGGAAAATGTGCCGCAGGATCTGAGCTCGCTCGGAAAGATCACAAAAGAAGTATGCTATGCCACCGATAGTTCGGGAAAGTATGTAAAAGAATTAAGCGCAGGATGGGAAGTTAAAATAAACGCTTTGGATGTGGCCTGGGACGATATCAAGGGACGGATAGCCAGGGCAAAGGAGCAGGTTTTAAACAAAGTGGCCAGCCCGTTGCTATTCTTTATGGAATATCGCCTGATGGACATTAGTATATTATCCGACTATACCGGTTTTTGGAAGTGGCAGATCAAAAGGCATTTGAAACCTGACGTTTTTAATAACCTGCCGGAAAAGAAATTAAAAAAATATGCTGAAGCATTCAATGTTACCATTGAAGATTTAAAGACCATGACTGTACATGAAGATTGATTTTCAGCACGTCCAGTCGGCGCATTGTGAATCGGGCGTTACAAGCAGCTTATTACGGAAAAACTCAGGCAACAAAATAACCGAGCCCCTGGCTTTTGGCATTGGGGCAGGGTTGTTTTTCGTGTATGTCCCGCTCATTAAAATAAACAACGGCCCGGCAATTGCTTTTCGCACCTTTCCGGGATTGATCTTTAAACGGACCTGCGAGGCATTGGGCATCCCGGTTATCCGTAAAAAATTCAGCTCAAAGGAGCAAGCTGAGGCTTTTTTAGTGGAACGCCTGAATGAAGGCACGCCGGTGGGCTGCCAGGTGGGGGTTTATTATCTTTCCTATTTTCCAAAAGAGTATCGCTTTCACTTTAATGCGCATAACTTAATTGTTTATGGTAAAGAGGAAGATAATTTCCTTATCAGCGATCCGGTGATGGAAAATGCCACCATGTTAACCACGTATGAACTGGAACGGGTACGTTTCGCGAAAGGCGCCCTGGCACCGCGTGGCCAATTGTATTATCCGCAAAACGATGGCGCCATTACTGACGAACAGATAAAAAAAGCCATCATTAAAGGAATAAAGAAAAATGTACATATGATGCTGCAGATACCCGGCTGGTTTGCTGGCGTAGCAGGCATAAAACATACCGGGAAAAAAATAAAAATGTGGCGCGATAAGTTGGGGCTGCACAAAGCGGGTTTGTACCTGGCCCAACTGGTGCGGATGCAGGAAGAAATAGGAACGGGCGGAGGCGGGTTCCGGTATATCTACGCGGCTTTTTTGCAAGAAGCGGACGCGTATTTGCCCAATAACGGTTTGCTGGAGATATCGAACATATTTACCCAGTCAGGCGACCTTTGGCGAACCGCTGCCGTACAGGCTGCAGGGATATATAAAGGGCGCATAAGCAGCCAGGCGGATTTTAATATAATGGGCGATTATCTGATCGAAATAGCCGAACTTGAAAAAAATGCCTTCAAGGCTTTGAAAGGAATAAAATGGCAGTAACTACCCCGCTGGCAATTGAAGTGATAAATTTGGGTTTCCGTTACCCGGGCAACCCGGATGCGGCTTTTTCAAACCTTAATTTGAAAATTTCCAAAGGGGAGCGGTTTGGCCTATTCGGTCCGAATGGTGCCGGGAAGACCACGCTGATCAGCCTCATGACAGGTTTACTTTCTGCAGATGAAGGGCATGTCAAGTTGCTTGGCCGTGAGGTTGGTCAAAACAGTAATAAGGTCAACAGGCTGTTCGGTTTTGTTCCGCAGGATTTTTCTTTTTACCAGGAACTTAGCCCGGTTGAAAATTTGCAATTTTTTGGTGCATGGTCGGGCCTGGGCAGACGTACCATACGTAAACGTACTGAGGAATTACTGCACATATTGGGCCTGGAGGAAGTGAAGGATAAACAGGTGCAAAAGTTCTCGGGCGGGATGAAACGGCGGGTAAACCTGGCCATCGGGGTTATTCATAACCCGGCCATATTGTTTTTGGATGAGCCGACCGTGGGTGTTGATGTGCAAACCAGGCATGCTATTATTGACTACCTTCTGGAGCTAAATAAAAACGGCACCACGCTGGTATACACCTCGCACCAACTAAATGAGGCCGAAGGTTTATGTCGGCAAGTAGCGCTTATCGACAATGAAACAATAATAGCAAGAGGCGATTTAAACCAGTTGCTTAAGCATTACCAGGAGGAAAGCCTGGAACATTTATTTTTACGGTTAACAGGCAAACAATACAGGAATGATGTTTAAACTGAAAGCCACAATAATAAAAGACATAAGGGTGCTGCTGCGCGATAAAGTGGGCATTGCGCTTATGTTTATTATGCCGATAATTTTGGTTGTAGTGGTTACCAGCATACAAAACAGCACCTTCCAGCTAATCAGTAAAAACAAGCTGCCGATATTGATTTGTAACAAGGATACCGGTCAGGCCGGCATGCAACTCATAAAAGCGATCGATAAGATCGGCATGTTCAAAGTTCTAAAAGCCGGCGCCGACCAGGATGAAAAGTTGATGGCCGATGCCATGCATCAAAAAGACGCCATGCTTGGGGTTGTTATCCCTGCCGACTTTTCGGCGAAGGTTGCAGCCAAATCAAAAAACATCGCCGGCAAGGCATTAAAAAGTTTTGGTTTGCAGGGCGATTCGGTAAAAGTTGGCGAAGTCGACCCGCTTAACATTTATTATAACCCTGTTTTGCAGGAATCAATGCGGCTTTCGGTTGAAGGGGCAGTTCGCAGCGCGCTACAGTTGGTGGAGAGCAGGGAAACGCTGAGGAGCCTGTACTTTTCGATCAACGAAAAACAGCTGCCCGAAAAGCTTGAAAATGAGATGCTGAATAATAATGCGGCTATTAACGAGATACCTGTATCAAAAGAGGGCGTCCGCACCGCGCCCAATTCCACCCAGCACAATGTTCCGGCCTGGACCATATTTGCCATGTTCTTTGTAGTGATATCATTAGGTGGCAGCGTGGTCAGGGAAAAAGTGAGCGGCAGCTTTATCCGCTTAAAAACGCTGCCCACCAACTACATGGTCGGACTGGTGTCAAAGCAGGTCGTGTACCTGGGCGTAACATTATTACAGGCCGCAGTTATTTTTTCGATGGGGATATGGCTGTTCCCGTTCATCGGTTTGCCCGCGCTCAACCTACCGTCGGACCTTTTGGCCCTGGTTGTTGTCACCGTACTATGCGGATGGTGCGCGGTGAGCTACGCCCTTTGTGTAGGCGTATTTGCGCAAACACACGAGCAATCAAATGGCTTTGGCGCGGTTTCCATCGTAATATTGTCGACCATTGGCGGGTTGATGGTACCCAGCTTTGCCATGCAGGGTATGTTTAAATCCGCCGCCGATATTTCGCCCATGCACTGGGCCATACAGGCCTATTATTCTCTTTTTCTTGAGGGTGGCAAACTCGGGGATGTTGTAAACAATATTATACCTTTACTGCTTATCACTTTGGTGCTCCAGTTTATCACATTCCTGGGGCTCAGGAGGAAAAACTTAATATAAAGCCTTTTATGGAAACTACCGAATTAAAAGAAAAACTTAAAAAACAGATCATACAATTCCTCAACCTTACAGACCTTACCCCGGCCGATATTAAAGATAACGAACCTCTTTTCGGGGACGGACTTGGCTTGGATTCAATTGACTCGCTTGAACTGATCGTATTGCTGAAAAAAGAATACGGCATAACCATAAAAGATCCCCGTGAAGGGCGAAAAGTGCTTGTGGATGTAAATTCAATGGCGGCGTATATTGAGGAGCACGGGGCGAAGTAATAGCGCTACGCCTGAATGGGCGGTTGGGTTACAATGCAATAAAACGCCCCTGGAATTTAAAACAAACAACCGCATCGCAAATTAAACTAGCGATCACGGCTATTTCCTCTTCGCTAAGCTTATAATCTATTTCCATCTGTACTTCCCGGGCAACGCGCGGATCGATCATGCTGACGAATTTAAGATGACCAGCTTTTTTTAGCTGAAGCTGAATATTCAAAGCAGTTTCCAAAACGTCCTTTACAATTTGCAGCATGCAGGCACCCGGTACCACCGGCTGACCGGGGAAATGGCCTCTGAATATTTCACTATCCTTATTAATATCCAGGCGGGCACGAACCGACGTATTCTGATGCTCGATTTTCGTGATAGTGAATATGTCGGTAGTGGCAGCCATTCAAACGCTAAATTGCTGAGATCAACATTAAGGAATGATATATTTTTTGGTAATGATTGTAAACTAGTACCTTTTTAGGCGGGGTTTTGATGTCACCCCTTTCAATCGTTATCGTAGGAACGATGCCATTTTTCAGAATATTTGACGCCAGCCACAGCGCGAAGGATGAGGAAGTCGGATATTCGCCGCAAAGGTGCTTGTAATTTGCCAGCGCGCTGTTTTTAAACAGTGAAAGGTCTAGTTCCTCGTAAATTTCATCGTGGCGCAAATCGCCGCTTTTGCCGGTTATTACCAGGTCGATATCGCCGATAGCCAAGCCGTTTTCAGCCAGGAAGGCGACAACTCTTTTTTCAATATCTTTAAGCGTTGTCGGCTTATAAATGGTCCGGATAGCCGTCAGCTCGGCCAGGTTATCCGGCGATGGCTTATCCGTTAGCAGGAAGAATGCCGCCCCTTCCCCGCCGATGCTTCCCTTTGACCGGGTTGCATACAAGTCCAGGTTTGAAACCGGCCAGCGGCGGTAAAGGCCCAGCCGCGTTAACACAGTGAAGCTGGTATCCGTCATCTCGTCTGTTGCGCCGATTAAAACGTTATCCGCTTCCCTTTCATTTAACAGCATCATAGCGTCCTGCAATGCGCTTTCGAAAGAAATTCCCTTATGGACGAAAGTGTTGTTGTAGCCGTAGCACTTCAGCATTAAAGCGATCTGTGCGGCAACGGTGTTATGAGTCGATTGAATAAATGAAGTAGGAGGGAGCATCTCCTCATCATGCTCAATAATGCGGGTTAAAAATGTAACTGTATCTTCCAGGCATCCATAGGCGGTGCCGGTTATGATTGCCCCCGGCATTACGTTATTCGCGTTATTCAGGCATTCCTGAGCGGTCGCTACTCCCATTTTAATAATGCGGCTCATGCGCCGCAGCAATTTTGGGTCGACAAATCCCTTATAATCCGGCTCGACTGCTGTTAAACGGGTGCCCGTGTATTCAACGACATCGGTTAAAAAGCCCTCATTTCTGAAAGTGTTTTGCGGCGATATACAGGCAGACGAGCGGATATATACTTTCATTTCAGACTTTCGAAAATATTAATGATGTACAATTGCCGCCGAAGCCAAAAGAATTTGACATCACGTGACTGATGTTTTGCCCCTTCAAAAAATTTGCTTCCGGTTCGAAGGATAATTCAGCCATTCGGGTTTCAAACCTCAGGTTAGGGTATATAAGGCCATGCTTTATAGCCATCACGGAGAATACCGCCTCGATACCGCCGCTGGCGCCCAACGTGTGGCCTGTAAACGATTTTGTTGAACTCACCGGGGGATATTCCGGGTCGAACACCCGGGTAATGGCTGTGCCCTCGGCGCTGTCGTTATTTGGCGTGCCAGTTCCATGTAAATTGATGTAGTCGATATCTGATGGCTGCAAACCGCTTCTATCCAATGCGCCTTTCATGGCTAAATAGGAACCCGTTCCATCAGGCGACGAGGCGGTTTGATGGTAGGCGTCATTACTGTTGTTATAGCCGCTCAATTCGCAATAAGGGGCCTTGTTTAATGTTTTTGCCACCTTATCAGACACGAGTACCACGTACCCCGCTCCCTCACCAAGGTTTAGCCCTTGCCTATGCTCATCAAAAGGCTTGCAGAATTCCGGATCCAGGATCATTAATGTATTAAAGCCGTTTAGTGTGAATTTGGTTAAAGCATCGGTACCGCCCGCTACCACCACATCCAGCACATTATTTTTTATCAGCCGCGCACCGTAGAATATTGCATTTGCCGATGATGAGCAGGCCGTGCTGATGGTGGTCATATAATCTTTTAGCCCTAGCTTTTCAGCAACAATTTCGGTAATGCTCCCGCACTCGTGGTCGTACACATTTTTTAATTTGCCTTTGCTATTGTCTTTAATGAAATCAATAAAAAAGTCTTCGCTTTTATCCATGCCGCCAACCGTATTTGCCGAAACAAAACCCGTGCGCAGTTCATCCAAGCCAGGAATTTGCGCATCAGCAAGGGCTTCCTGTGCTGCAACCAGGCTAAGAAGGGTTGTGCGGCTGATATCCGGCGGCATACCGGTCATATCTGCCAGCTCATTGTTTTTGAGTTTTACTTCCGCAACGGGGATTTTTCCGTGGTAAATGGTATCCAGCATGGTGATCTCACCCATGCCGGCTTCTTCCCGCTCAAAAGCCGCAAGGTGCTCCGGCACATTGTTGCCTATTGCTGAAATTACGCCCACGCCCGCTATATATGCTATTGAACTCATTTAGTTGTTGATAAAAATACTATTCATGTTGTTTTTAGAAAAGGGTAAAGCCCGTTCACCTTTTTCTTTCTCAACCAAAAATAACACTGCTTTATAGTCGTGTTCCAAAACATCCACCCAGCCGCAAATGCAGGCCTCCAGAAGATTGTTATCCAAAAGATAGTTTACCTGTGTTTCTATAAAGTCTGTATCAAACTTTTCCTGTACAAATAAAGCGTGCTCTCCTTTAAAATTATTGCGGATACAAATCTCCCCGATCATGATATTGGGCAGCGTGTAAACAAAGAGGGAAGGGCTGGGGACGTCGCCTACTGATGCGTAATATTTAATATCATCATCAAGACTTGAATTGGCATTGGCTAATACGATACCGACCTGCGCGGGTTGGTAAAGATGTGGTTTAAAATCGTCTTTCAATAATATTTCGGATGCCAGCCAGCCCAGCTTGCTTAAGTTATCCATTTTATAAAATTTGGGATAGCTAAGTTTAAAATGCTGGTAAACGGAAAGTAAAAAAGCTGATGTATCAGCATCGTGGCCTTCAAATAAATTTGAACCATTTTTACCCACGATATCCTTACTTATCGTGCAACTTGATGTGATGTACTTCTTTGAAAGCAAAGTTTTAATATTAATCAATTCATTAATGACTGAAGACTTGACTGAAAGACTTACGAAGTTTTTAAAATTTCTTAAGTCTAATATTAGTCCAAAAATATTATTTATCTGCCAATAACCACGGCGGCGTTGCAGCCGCCAAATCCCGAAGCTGTTTTGACAAAGTTATTCGCTTTTATGTTCAATTGTTCAGCAACCACGTTTACAGCGGTGCCTGGTCCTGCTTGCTCAAACCCCGCCGTCGGTAAAACCAATCCTTCCTGTAAAGATTTTAATGAAATGATCGATTCGATCAGCCCGGCCGCACCTAAAGTATGGCCGTAATAACCCTTCAGGCTATTTAACGGTGTAGACTTTAAACCAGCTATTACGATTGCATTAGCCTCCATTTCATCATTAAAAACTGTTGCTGTCCCGTGGGCTGAAATAAAATCGATATTTTCCGACGATACATCCGCATCCTGCATCGCCTGTTTAATAGCATGTGCCAGTTCATTCCCTGTACGTGATGGCCCCGAAATATGGTTGGCATCGTTACTCACCGAGCCTCCCTTAACTTTTATATTTCCATGATATTTTTCATTTGTTGACAAAATGATCGTTCCCGCCCCTTCGCCAAGGTTTAACCCGTCACGCGACTGGTCGAACGGTTTGCACAGCTGCGGACTTAGCGCCTGGAAGGATTGAAAACCTGACAGGATAAATTTGGTGATAACATCCGCCCCGGCGATCACCGCATTTTCATACTGGCCTGTCCTCAGCAATCTCATTCCGGTAATAATAGCCAACACGCCCGAAATACATGCATTGGATATAACCACAGGCTGGTTTAAAAATCCAAAATGATCAGCGATCAATTGAGCAGAATGGGGGAGTGATATCCTCTTTTTCAGGTCAATATTATATGGCTCTGTTTCCAGCAAACTAATATTTCCCTTGGTGGATGAAACGATAAGGACGGTCTTTTTGTCCGCGATATTGATCGCGCAGTTCTGTAAGGTATTTTCGACGGAGGCAATAAGCAATTGCTCGAACCTGGTATACTTTTGGTCGGCTTGTAAAAAATCGTTATTGTCAAATAATGCAGCGAAAAACGGTTGCTGCGATATTTCCGGGTTATGATGCGCTTTAACTGCCGATTGGTTTTCCTTTAATCTTGAGAAATTGTCGGCCGTGGTTTTACCCAACGGAGACAGCACGTTATCAGCAACGACAAAAACATCCCTTATTTCATTGTCCCTGTTCATGTTATGCCGTTTTTATTCATTCCTGCTAAATACCTTCATTTCGCATTGCGCCAGTAAAACTCCGTTTAACCAAACCTTTCCCGAAAGTACGGTGACATCAAGAATTTGGTTTTCGATGGACACCTCGGTAATGATCTCGTCATCGATCTTCGGTAGACGAAATATTTCAAAGTCTTTTACTGCTCCTATATACCCAACGGTTACCGGTTTGTTTTCGGCTTGCGCCAGATAGCCGGCCCTTAGCGCCGCTGTTTGCGCTATGTTTTCCATTAACCCTGCTTCCAGGAATATATTGTTCTTTACAAAAACATTGTCCGGACGGATCACGAAACTGCTACGCGTGAAATTTTCATCAGAATGAAGCAGCTTCCCCACCATTACAAAAGGAGGTTCTTGAGGGATCAGCGGGATGATGTTTTCAACCGGGAGCATATTTATGAATATAAACCGCCGTTAACAGATAATACCTGCCCGGTAATATAAGCTGCTTCGGGCGAGGCCAGGAATACCACGGCATGGGCCACTTCTTCGGCTGTGCCGAAGCGCTTTACAGGGATCAAAGCTTTTAATTCCTTTTCATCCAAGCCCTCGGTCATATCCGTTTTGATAAAGCCGGGCGCGATGGCATTCACGGTAATACCTTGGCGGCCAACCTCCTGCGCCAACGCTTTTGTAGCGCCGATAACGCCTGCCTTAGCGGCTGAGTAATTGGTTTGCCCTGCCAACCCCTTCAATCCCGATAAGGAGACAATGTTTATAATACGGCCATATTTTTGGGCGAGCATACTGTTCAGTACCAGCCGGGTAACATGGAAAAAGCTATCCAGGTTGGTTTTTAATACGTTATCCCACTGCTCATCCGCCATCCAGGCCATAAGGCTGTCGTCGCGAATGCCGGCGTTGTTTATAAGTATATCGATATGCTTTTCCTCATTAGCCTCTATCCACTTGCCTAATATCTCCTGTATCCGGCCTTTATCAGCAACATCAAATGGCAACAGTTCACCGTCACCGCCGGCTTGTTTGATCAGCGACAGCGTTTTTTCGGCCTCTTCTTTATTGCTTTTATAATTGATCAGCATGTGGTGTCCCTGAACGGCCAGCTTAACGCAGATCGCTCTGCCTATCCCCCTTGAACCGCCGGTAACTAATGCACATTTCATTTTGAACTGATTAGGTTAGCTGAACTTTCCAGGAAAACCTTAACGCGGTTAAGGTCCTTATATTTAGGCTCATCCTCAATAAACTTAGGAAATATTTCCCGTACCTGATCGTATACCCGCCGTGAAGTGGTTGATAATCTGTCCTGGCATTCGAGGTAGTCGATAGCCTGTAAAATCGTCATCAAATGGATCGCCAATACTTCAAACGAGTTATCGATAACCCTTTTGGTCATCAGCGCCGCGTTGCAGCCCATGCTCACAATATCCTGGTTGTCGTTGTTGTTCGGTATGCTGTGCACGTACATCGGGAAGGATAATGTCTGGTTTTCGGCAACGGTGGATGTAGCCGTAAACTGCATGCCCTGCATGCCAAAATTCAGACCCAATACGCCCAAATTTACAAAAGGCGGAAGCTTTTGATTCAGCTTGTTATTGAGCAGGTAATTGAGCTGCCTTTCGGAAAGCATGGAAAGTTTGGTGATTGCAATTTTGAGCTTATCCATTTCCAGCGACACATAATCCCCGTGAAAATTACCGCCATGGAAAATATTCTTGTTTTCGTGATCAATTACCGGGTTATCGTTTACCGAGTTAAGCTCATTCACCAGCACGTTTTCAGCCTGGTCAATAGTGTCGGAGATTGGGCCTAAAACCTGTGTAACACAACGCAGTGAGTAGTATTCTTGTACCTTGTCTTCAAAAATTTCCTGGTCAAGGTTATCGGGGTTGTATAAATGTTCCGAGCGGTCGCGTATCATACCGCTGTCCTTCAAAATATCACGCATCATAGCTGCGATCTTATTTTGCCCTTTATGATGTTTTACGATGTTTAATTCCAGTGAATAATGGTCGTCAAACGCTTCTACGATCTCGTTGATCATTGCGGAAAATAACACCGCCCAGTTCAGTAATTTTTTAGCCTGTATGATATTGATCATACCGATACCTGTCATAGCCGAGGTGCCGTTCAAAATAGCAAGCCCTTCGCGGATATGGATGGAAAGCGGCTTAATGCCGAAACGATTAAATATCTCAGTGGTAGGATGCATTTCACCTTCAAATAAAACTTCGCCTTCGCCAATCAGCACCAGGCCGAGATGAGCTAACTGCACAAGGTCGCCGCTGGCGCCAACGCCGCCATGCTCATAGATGCAGGGGCTGATGTTTTTATTGATCAGGTCTCTCAGCAATTCAACCACTTCGGTATGAACGCCTGAATAGGCTTGCATAAAACTATTAAGCCGCGCAATCATCAATGCCTTGGATAAAAGTGCCGGCATCAGCTTACCGCTGCCGGATGAATGGCTGCGGATGAGGTTATATTGAAGCTGTAAAATATTCTCTTCGTTCACCTTGTACTGAGCCATAGGGCCAAAGCCGGTGTTTATGCCATAGATCAGTTTATTTGACGAGAATTTTTTTAGAAAATTAAAATTAAGGTTAACCTTTTCAAGAGCAGCTTTATCTAATTCAATATCTTTTTGTTCGAATAAAAGGTCAGAAAAATCATCAAGTGAGAGCGTACTTTGTCCAACAAGTATCATGGGCAAAAATTATATGAAGGTAAATTTGGGTAAATGTATAAAATATCGTGGAGAATGAGAACCAGGAGTCAAAAATCAAGAGTCAAGAAACAGGATTTTAAGAGCAGGAAGACGACCAGGTACTCCGCACTGTAGCGTTCGCTTTCTAGTATGCACAAACACCCCGAACACTGTATCGCCCTGAAAAAAGTTGACACTTTTAATGATTAATCCTGTGGTGGGTTTACACTTTAATTTAACCCTGCAATAGCTTTACACTTTTTAAAGATAAAGAAAAGCTATTTGTTGTTTGTTTGTT
>JAQBOM010000047.1 GCA_028288025.1 Mucilaginibacter sp.
CCTTCCCTAAGGATGCAATGACCTCCACGTACGAGACCCGCGACGCCTCCGCGCAGCAGGACCCCCGGCAGGATCGCGGCCCCGGCCGCGCGGACGCACTGATGGACGAGAACCTCGCGGGAATCGACGAGGGACTCGGCGGCGGCTACCGCAGCAACGACTACGACGGCGACCAGTCCGAGCGCAGCGACCGCGCGTCGTTGCGGAGGGTCACCGGACTCTCCACCGAACTCCAGGACGTCACCGAGGTCGAGTACCGCCAGCTGCGCCTGGAGCGCGTGGTCCTGGTGGGCGTCTGGACCGACGGCACGGTGGAGGAGGCCGAGAACTCCCTCGCGGAGCTCGCCGCACTCGCCGAGACGGCAGGGTCCGAGGTGCTCGACGGCCTGATCCAGCGCCGTGACAAGCCCGACCCCGCCACCTACATCGGCTCCGGCAAGGCGAAGGAACTGCGCGACATCGTCGAGGCCACCGGTGCCGACACCGTGGTCTGCGACGGAGAGCTCAGCCCCGGCCAGCTGATCCACCTCGAGGACGTCGTCAAGGTCAAGGTGGTCGACCGCACCGCCCTGATCCTGGACATCTTCGCTCAGCACGCCAAGTCCCGTGAGGGCAAGGCGCAGGTCTCGCTGGCGCAGATGCAGTACATGCTGCCGCGCCTGCGCGGCTGGGGCGCTTCACTGTCCCGGCAGATGGGTGGTGGCAGCGGTTCCTCGGCCGGCGGCGGTGGCGGCATGGCCACCCGCGGCCCCGGTGAGACGAAGATCGAGACGGACCGGCGACGGATCCGCGAGAAGATGGCGAAGCTCCGCAGGGAGATCGCCGACATGAAGAAGGGCCGGGACACCAAGCGGCAGGAACGGCGCCGCAACCAGGTGCCGTCGGTGGCCATCGCCGGCTACACCAACGCCGGGAAGTCCTCGCTGCTCAACCGGCTCACCGGAGCCGGTGTGCTGGTCGAGAACTCGTTGTTCGCCACCCTGGACCCCACGGTCCGGCGCGCGGAGACCCCCGGCGGCCGGGTCTACACCCTGGCCGACACGGTCGGCTTCGTCCGGCACCTGCCGCACCACCTGGTCGAGGCGTTCCGCTCCACCATGGAGGAGGTCGCCGCCGCCGACCTGATCCTGCACGTCGTCGACGGTGCGCACCCCGAGCCGGAGGCCCAGCTGGCCGCCGTGCGCGAGGTGATCGTCGAGGTCGACGCGCAGAACGTCCGCGAGATCGTCGTGGTCAACAAGGCGGACGCGGCCGACCCCGAGGTGCTGGCCCGGCTGCTGCGGCGCGAGCCGCACGCCATCGTGGTCTCCGCCCGTACCGGGCAGGGCATCGCGGAGCTGCTCCGGCTGATCGAGGAGGAGCTGCCGCACCCGGCGGTCGAGGTGAGCGTGCTGGTCCCCTACACCAGGGGCGACCTGGTCTCCCGGGTGCACCAGGACGGCGAGATGCTGTCCGAGGAGCACACCGGCGACGGCACACTGCTCAAGGCCAGGGTCCTGCCCGACCTCGCGGCCGAGCTCGAGCGCTACAGCCTGGCCGCCCAGGCCGGCTGAGGGCTCCCAGGGGGCTCTCCGAGGGTCCGCGCACACGCCGTCGGGCGATTGTTCCTGCAGGTCAGGAGCGGTCGCCCGACGGCTTTTGGTTTGCGCCGTACCTGCGGGCGCGCGGTCTCGTTAGTCCAAAGGGGCGTCACCCGCCGGGGTGCACGGCCGACCGCCGGCGCTGCCCGTTCGGGTGGGTCCGGCCGCCGCGGCCTGCCCCGAGCAGCCAGGAGGAACCGAGGCCGTGTCGTTGACCGTCACGCCACCCGCCGCCGGGCCCGACGCCGAGACCGAGGCCATTCTCGGCCGCCAGGCGGCCCGCGAGTCCGCCGCCCGGACCTACGCCCGATCGCTGCCGATCGTCCCGGTGCGCGCGAGCGGCATGCTGGTCGAGGGGGCCGACGGCAGACGCTATCTGGACTGCCTCTCCGGTGCCGGGACGCTGGCGCTGGGCCACAACCACCCGGTGGTGCTCCAGGCGGTCCGCGAGGTACTGGACTCCGGTGCGCCGCTGCACGTCCTGGACCTGGCCACGCCGGTGAAGGACGCGTTCACCACCGAGCTGTTCGCCTCGCTGCCCGAGGAGTTCGCCCGGGACGCACGGATCCAGTTCTGCGGCCCGGCCGGCACCGACGCGGTGGAGGCGGCCCTGAAGCTCGTCCGCACCGCGACCGGGCGCAGCGGGCTGCTGGCCTTCACCGGGGCGTACCACGGGATGACGGCGGGTGCGCTGGCGGCGGGCGGCGACGTGGACGCCAGAGCCGGCCTCGGCGGCACGGTGCAGCAGCCGGTACGGCTGCCGTACCCGTTCGACTACCGCTGCCCGTTCGGGGTCGGCGGCCGACAGGGCGCGCGGATCGCGGCCCGCTGGACGGCCTCGCTGCTGGACGACCCCAAGGGCGGGGTGGAACCGGCCGCCGGAATGATCGTGGAAGCGGTGCAGGGGGAGGGCGGCGTCGTCCCGGCCCCCGACGACTGGCTGCGCGAGATGCGGCGGATCACCAGGGCGCACGGCATCCCGCTGATCGTCGACGAGGTGCAGACCGGGGTCGGCCGGACCGGGGCCTTCTGGGCGGTCCAGCACGCGGGGATCGTCCCCGACGTGATGGTGGTCGCCAAGGCGATCGGCGGAAGCCTGCCGCTGGCCGCGATCGTGTACCGGGGCGAGCTGGACGTCTGGGCGCCGGGTGCGCACGCCGGGACCTTCCGGGGCAATCAGCTGGCCATGGCCGCGGGCAGCGCGACCCTGCGCTTCGTCCGCGAGGAGGGGCTGGCCGAGCGGGCCGCCGTGCTCGGCGAGCGGATGCTCGCCCGGCTCCGGGCCCTGCGCAGCCTGCTGCCCGCGATCGGGGACGTCCGCGGGCGGGGCCTGATGCTCGGCGTCGAGATCGTCGAGCCGCAGGCGGACCCGGACCCGTTGGGCGCCCGTCCCGCCGCGCCGTGGCTGGCGGCGGCGGTGCGGGAGGAGGCGCTGCGGCGCGGCCTGATCGTCGAACTCGGCGGACGGTACAACAGCGTGGTGCGGTTGCTGCCCCCGCTCACCATCACCGAC
>JAQBOM010000025.1 GCA_028288025.1 Mucilaginibacter sp.
CAACCAAAACCGTGGATCCGTTCGATAACAGCGTGGTCGGCCCCAAAGTAACCGATACGCTGCTGGTGATGCTGACTGTTTGCCCCGCGTTCACTGTATAGGTGGTTTGAGGTGAGAGCGGCAATACGACAGCTGAATTACTGTGGATATCCTGGCCAGTACCAACACTCCTGAGGCCAACAAGCACTATCAATGTAATGATTGATTTTTTCATATTATAGTCAATATCATTGGATAGAAATTGAATTGTCTGCACTCCCGATACTTATATTCACATTGGAAAATGTCGCCCCCGGAGCCGTTTGCGATGGCCGGTTGCCATTACCCAAACTAAAAGTATGGCTGACCGATGTATTTACGGGGTTGATGCTTACTGTATATGTACCTGGCGGAATGGCGTAAGTGGTCGTACCATTGGTAAGGAAATTGTAGTAGGAGACAACGCCGGTAGCGTTATTTGAAAACCGTGCCTGAAATCCGGCAACGGATACGCTGTTAGACATTGAAACACCCACATAGCAAGGCCCGTTGTTGTTGGCGTATGTTTGACCGTTTGCATTGACATCATTTTGGGCCAGCTGGTCCGCCGCCGCTTGTGATGTCGTGGATGAATAAGTATTCGCCGGTACAGTATAAGTTATCGGCTGCGGGTAACCTGAGCCGCAATTTTGATTGGTAAAAATCTGGCTTTTGGCATGGTTATGATAGGTGATAGTCGCATAATTATAAGCCACTGCCTTTATCAATGGTATATTCGTTTTTCCAATAACTTCTTTATACGTTCTGACGAGCCGGCCAATCGCATCATACTGATAACGCACATAGAGATTGTTATTACCTAAAATATAAGATAGCTCTCCAGTTTGCGTATCATATACATAAGCTGTAGTGGCCGCCGCAACCGGCTGGAACCGAAAATCGTCAAAATACACGCTAGCGGATGAAGAATTCCGACAACCGACAACGAGGTTCCCGGAGCCTGTTATCGCGCTTGCCGGGACCGTCATTTCCAGCAGATACCACCCCGCTGCGGTCTTGCTATATGTCTGTGGCGGGCTGACTACTGTTCCACCGCCTACCTGATAATATAAATTGGTTTGATTAGCTGACGCACCATTTGATGGTTTTACCCAAACAACTACACTATAATTTTGGGGTGTCGTGCTCAGGTTTGTCAGAGGAACAGTATAAGTGAAACCGTTTGTATTCGCTGGAACCATTAAGGAATGTATGCCCGTATGTGAATTGACTGAATCGGTAGTCACAGTTCCGCCACCTGGGGAAATATTATTACTGAAATTGCCATTAATCATCGCATCTTCGGCACCGGCATAGGCTATTTCATTATATTTTGCCGGTCCCCCGGTAATTAGCACTTTGCCATTATTATATCCCATACGAGTGGCAGCGTAATTGTTATTAATGTCACTGGCCTCCAACGCGCTGGAATAGACATTGTATTGCGTTATTTGACCCGTTTTTTTCCATGAAGCGTTGGTGCTGCCTCCCGGTGCATAGTAATCGACAAACGAGCTATAAGGCGTTACGTTGTTGGCGGTCGTGCCGGATGCGAGCCACGAATAACTTTTTTCCATTCTCCAGATATTCGCCTGATTAAAGGTTGTAGGGTTGCCATTCTGATCAAGTACCGGAATGCTGTTTGACCATGTCTGCACGGTGGCTGTAACCACACCTATTGGATTATTATTGGCATCCACGCTGAATGTATAATTCGACCCCGCTTGTGTTAGCATCTGTTTGTGTTGCTGGGGCGTGCCCTGGTCGTCATCATGGGTTTTAAGGCCCAATGCCGGATAAGAAGATCCTCCTCCCACCATGTAGGCCGGTGTCATCTGATTTATAAAACGGTTGCCATATGAATCAATGGAGAGGGTTTTAGTTACTGTTGCAGTATAAAAATCGTATGCCAGGTTTTGCTGCTCAGTCTTCGTGCCGTTTTTATAATCATATTGAGTAACTCCTGTTTGTATAGAAGGAAAAGTCTCCTTATTGCTCATTAATAAAAGATCGTTATAAGATGTGGGGTTTTTATTGTTGTCCACCGTCGCGACGGCAAGCCGGGCATTGCCATATCGCTCTTTTATAACGCCCATATTGTTATAATTAATACCATTGTAACTCAACAACCTGGGCTCGTAGGTTTTAACCTGGTTACCGAACGAAGTATTATCAAGGTCATCATTTAGATAATGGTTTATTTTTTCAGAAACCTTATTCCCCAAATTATCATAGGTAATTATCCTGCGTAAATTGCCTACCCGGCTCGAATAGTCTTTAATGGCCATATTTTTCCTCGAATAATTGGCTATGTAATAATTTGTGCCGCCTATATTTTGCTGTTGGTTAACCGCTGTAAGCTTCTTATTGTAATATGGATATACATTGAGCATCTCGGGACGAAAAACTTCGTATTGGTATACCGTTTTACCCTCAACCGGAATTACTTGTCCGGTCGGTAAAATTGTACTTTCAGCAATCGCGACATTTTCATACATAACGCCAGGCGCAGGTACTTCCCTGGCGATTGATAATAAATAGTTGTAATCCCCATAAAGAACCCGCCTGTAAGTAGATGTCGCGGCCGTACCGTATGGTGCTGCACCGTCAGCATCAAATACGCCGGGTTGATAAGAGGTTACGCCGGATGAACTGACTTGCCCCGCGGGGGAACCCAATAAGCCGTAGTCGTAGCCTGTTTTGTGTATATGGCCATTTAAGTCATCCACCAAAATACTGTTAACCCTAAGGCCGCCGCCGTAAAACAAATTATACCCGCTTGAAATAATATTACCGGTGGCGATATAAGCGGTTGAATTAGCCGGCGGATTGCTAATATCCTGATCCATCTGTTGACCGACCGTTATGTTAATCTGACTGCTACTTACCGAGGTTACGATTACTGGATCGGTATATGTATCGGAACTTATTGTACTGTATGTTTTTGCCTGGTTTGACGTATTAGTAGCTTGTTTTAATAACAAGAGTCTCATTCTGTTTCCGTTTTGGAACATAGTGGTCAAATCCAGATTTTCGTTATTAACCTGTAAAGTATAGTTTTGGGCGCTGTTCCTTGTTACCTGATTGACTATCAACGAGTAATGTTGATTAAGTACTGCCCGGTTATAGGTGTCACCTTCATAATTAATTTTGATATTTGCACCAAGGCTGGAATGTATGTTTCTTAAGGACCATACATCAGTGCTTTTATTTGATACCGGTGTGGTCATGCGTGCTAAATTTTCATTCGCGGATCCATTGGCGTAATCGGACTTATAACATTCCCATAAATCATAGGCGTCCTTATTGTAGGGCGGATTTTTGGTCTTGACCGCCAAAACATTAGATGGCGTCCCGGGGGGCGAAGAATTCAGGTATCGTACATTGAAATTTGTATTGTCGGTCGTTGATAATAAAACGCAATAATAGGTTACGCCGTTTACCGGGAAAGACATGATATCACCTGCCCTGAACGTACCCGTGTTTTGGGTCTGTATCGTCCCGGTCAAATTAGATGCAGGTTCCGTAAGAGTAATAAAATCCTGGTTTGCGGGATCGTTCGGGTCCAAATCATACTGAAACTGTACCGGTGGAACAATGTTATTTACACCGCCCTTTCCCTGAAATTCGACTGAAAGGAGCGTAAGTTTTCCCAAATCTGGTTGCGTGGTTGTACTGGGGTTAGCAGTATAATTAGAACCGTACTGATCAAAACTATTGGGAACACCGGGACATAATGAATAATCATAATTAAAAGCTACTTTTCTGAGGCATTTATTGGTAAATCCGCTTGTATAGGCGATATCGTAGGTGTCGATAACATTGTCAGCGTCAAACACGTCCGTCTGTATGGCATTATGACTTCCATCTGAATTACTCGTCTGCGCGGAAAAGGAATAGATCCCGCGGTATCCGCTGCAACATTCGCTATTACTTCTCAATTGATTTATTGGCATCGTCAATTGATCATTTTGAAATAATAATATATCTTTAAGTGCAAGGGTCGGCACTGGATAGCTATAGGATGGTGTACATCCGGTGCCATTATTGTCACATACTGCAGATTGCTGGATCTGGTATAACGTTGCTCCGTTACTATTAGTTCCCAATATACTTTTGCCGTCTGCTCTTATTTGTTTTTCGAAAATAGCCGTGTGCGAACGTGTTTCAATGGCATCCAGATAATAAATTTCTTTTACGCCTGTCGAATAACTTTCGAACTGATTGTCAAGATCCCGGTTAAAGCCTTCCGACGGATTTCGCCATTGATAACTCTTTGACCATTCACCATAATCAAATTTCACCCAGTATCCCCAGTCAGATGGATCAATAATTCCTGGAGTCGATCCTCTCGGAACATAATCCGGCCCTGTTATTGCAGTTAAATACCAGGTATACGCATAGGGAACAGATTTGATTAATGTATTGGTCTGCAAGCCTTGTGATTGGTCGATTTTCTGTGTATAAACGGTTTCGTTAGAACTATAAACGGGCAATGCATAATGATAGGTAACCCCGCTTGCATTCGTGATCATAAATCCGCCGATCTGGCTCCCCATTTGAGATCCTGACCTCCTGGTAAAGCCGCCGGTTTGCGTGCCCTGGCAGTCAACAAACCCTCTCGCGGCAGCTGCCCCGCTGATAATCTGGTTGTTAGTAAAATACTCAATATGTTTCGAACCCTCCAGACGGTTTGTTGCAGGATCATAACCATAGGTTCCGTCGTTATTGCCATATTGAGCTGTCTGATCAAAACTGTATACATTGTCCGAACTCCAGGGTGAGCTCTGCCCATAATAATTTGAAAAATCATTAATAAAACGAAACTGCCATCCCGCATTGGTTGTACCCGAGGTGGACCTTACTTCCGCAACAACATCATTTGAATGATCGGTATTGTTGGTCTGATTTTGCCCGTATAAAACAGTTGCAAAATTATACGGGCGCATATAACCGCTTAGGCCCTGAGCCGTAACGCAGTAATTATCAAAATCAGGAAATGTTCCGCCCAGCTGGGTGGCAGGATTCGGGTTGTCGATAATATTATAATTTAGGGGATCCAGTAAGTTGTAGTTGTCGTCATCGGTCGTATTCATGTCGCTTGATGCATTTATTGAAGCGTGATCATTTAATACGCCGTTAACTGTGACGCCGGCAGTTTCATCGGACCAGTACCGTACGACAGAGTAACTTACCCCGATGCTTATTAAAGGTATAGGAAGGGTAATCGACCATCCTTCGGCATCAGTTTGGATCTTGCCGGCGTTAGCATTGTTTGCAGACCAGCTTTCACCGCCTCCAACTGAAAGTGAAACATTGGAAGCATCCGTGCTTATTGATGCCCCCAATAAAGACATAGACGATTTAATTCCCTTATATTTACTTCCTGCACCGATACCTCCACCTACACCGGCATTTATCTTTTTATCATCAAAATTATATTGAATGCCAACGTTTACCGAGCCTGATAAACCCATATCTTTCGAAATATTCATCCCGGCTCCGATACCTAAACCTACGTACGCACCGCCGTATGGGTTGACCCCAACAGTGGCTCCGGCAAAAAAAGGCGAGTTTGTTCCTCCTATCCCCAAGCCTCCACTGATGCTAAATCCGACGCCGAAACCTTTATATGTATCCTGCGCAAATGACAGGCCTACGCTTACCGATGCTGCGTCGATGGAGAGACCAATGTTAACTCCGATGGTTTTTGTCGTGCCGCCTGACCAATAGCTTCCGGTTGTGGCGCTTTGAGCCTGCCAGTCGTCTGGATATCCATTAACATTTCGCGCTATCGCTCCCGGGTTTAATGACCAGCCCAAACCTACCCATGAAGCATCCTCATTTGGTTGTATACCGGCGTGATAAGATAATGCAAGCGGATAATCACCTTCAGGTCCCGGAACGTCGATCACCGGCAGACCATAGGTGAAGTCGCCAGTCAATGGATTTACCATATCCGTTGTATCAATAGGTTCAAAATTTGTAGCTTCCGGTGCCGTCGGACCGGCCGTCAACGCATACGCGATCCCGGGAACAAATAATTGATTTATTATACTGAACAGCAAAAGAAGTGCAATACTTTTTTTGATCTTAGCTTTGGTGCGTCTGGAGGTAAGCATAGGTTTGTCGTTATAAGTTCATTCCTTCTGTTGGTAACTCGTTTATGTCTTTTGTCGCAATTTGAAAATTCAGATCGCCGGTATTCAAACCAAATTCCTTTATTTTGATATTCAGCAGCTTTGCCGCGGCTAGCTTAGCCTTGTCAAAAACTATCAATATCTGATTGGCATCGGAGGCGCCGTAAGTTTGCTGAAACATACACCCGGTTGGCTCTATTGGCTTGGCATTGTCGGGAATTATGTCGATAAATCCTATCATTCTGAAAGCAAGCACCTGGACCATTTCACTATATCTGTTAAATTCCATTTGCCTTAACAATTCCTTATTGTTAGCGGACAAACTCAGGACAAAGAAGTATTTATCTTTTAAATGATCAGACCAATCGCTATCCACGGTTTTTGCTTTTTTATCATGACGATCTGCCATGAGCTCCCAGGGCTTATAAAGCAGTTCAGCTTTAATTTTTCCCACCTCCTCTATTTTAACCAAGCCGTTCCCCGGGTCGTTTATGTAGTTAATCAAGTCTGTCTTATTATTAATTTTCTTTCTGCAGGATACAGCAAAAAGAAGTGCCATTAACATGATAGTTTTGGCGAAACGGCGATTTAATTTGCGCATCATTTCCTGTCTGGTAAATATTCATTATTTAGCTCCTCAATCACTTGCGATGTAATGTCCAAGCCTTCACGTGCGTAAGCAATGGTGCCTGACTGATTCGCAATGAGTATGAGTTTATAATTATGCCTCTTTCCATACCGAGCTAAAAAAGCATTGATCTCAATGACAATTCCCTGCGTTAATTTCCCTTCTTCCTGTTTGGCATTCTCCTGGATGCCCCGTTGGTAATCAGCCAATTGTTTTTGTTTGGTCTGGATGAGTTGTTTGGAAAGGTCTTGTTCCTTCTTAGACATCGTCGCAAGACTTTTTTCATATTTTTGAATCGAACTTTTTACTTCGCTCGTTAAAGTGTCAATATTCGCTTGCCAGACCTTGGCCTTGGCTTGATACGATTTCTTCGCCCCGGCGGAGCCTTTATATTCGTTCAATATTCTACCGGAATCTACATAGGCGATTTTTTCGCTTTTGAAAAAGAAGTTGAATAAAAGGAACAAAACTGCGAGCGACAATAGAATGTGAAAAGCGTAACCGAGATAATCCTTTGTTAGTGATGGTCTTGAGGTAGATTTTTGCATTGTTTTATAATTTTATTTATTAGTTGTTTTAAGGATAGACTGAACTTGGTCTTCAAGGTTTTTAATTCTTCCTTCCATGGACTGATTGCGCAACTTTAGTTCATTGAGCACAGTTTGCTGATCACGGAGCTCGCTATCTTTTTGGATGAGATAAAGGGTCATCTCCTCAATTTTTTTTGCCAGGAGCTTATTCATTTCGCCGAGATTAAGGCCCTCTTTACTGATTTGCTCCTGGGATGGGAGTTCTGGCAGGTGATGGTTCAGCTTAATATAATTTTGTACTTCATTTAAGGAAAGCAGTTGGTATTCTTTGTCGAATACATAGTCCGGCCAGTTGGCGGTTTCCACTTTTACCTGCTTGGAGCGGATGTTCCCGTTGACCGACAGGGCTTCTCTCGGGGTGGTGGTGCCTATGCCAACCTGGCCCTGCAATACCGTTGTGGTAACGGTAGGGCTTCCAATCACTACTTCATTAGACTGGGTAACCTGGGCTCCGGAACCAATGGCGATCGAGTTGGATATATTGTCGACCGTACTGACTGTTCGGTAACCGATAAAAGTACAGTCGTTCAAAGCGGTGAGACTGGCGCCGGAGGCATTTTCGCCCGAACCATATCCTATAGCAACGTTATTTGCGCCACCTACGTTTTGTTGGAGCGAATAGGTCCCCAGCGCCACATTGCGATACCCCCAGGTATTTGAAATTAATGATCTCGATCCTATGGCCAGGTTACCAAACCCAGTCGTATTTGCATTTAGTGAGTTAACACCAAAAGCCGCGTTGTCATAACCCATTGTAAGGTTGCTTAACGTATAGAAGCCTACCCCCACGTTACCCGATGCCTGGTATGAATTTCCGGTGGTAGAGGCCATCGTAAAATTACCTGAAGACCCTCCCAGAAAAACATTATGCCCGTCACTTCCGGTAGAGCTGTAATTATGCAAAAACTGCATCGTTCCGTTGATAAAAATGACACCCAAAGAAGAAGAGGTGGTCGGTGCCAGGTTAATGGAACCGTTGACATCCAGCGCCTGGCTGGGCGTCGTCGTGCCGATGCCTACATTGCCGCTTGAAGGAAAGGTGTTTTGCGCGGTTGCGTGAAAGTAAAAACATACTCCAACAATAAGAAATAAACAGTGCTTTTTCATAAGATATGATTTTTCGGTTAATAAAATAAACGAGGGTATAATTTCTATAACATCATTGATAATCAACTGTTTAAAAAAAAATAAAATATAATATTGGATAACTATTTTTCTCAAAAAATAATATTTTTTACGGTATAGCGTTTTATATTAATCAATACTACGATAAATGTCGCTAAAGAATAAGTTTAAACATTTTATCTTTCGGCCGGCGTATTAGTATTTAACCCGATCTTCTTATTTTTTCTCATTGGTTGACTTGCTTTATCAAAAAAAGATAAAAATGCTTCAGGGGCAATGAATATTCAACCAGAAATAACAATTACAAAAACTATTTTAACTTTGACTTGTTAACCGGATTCCGATAATTAAGCGATGAAATTAGCCGAAAAAATTAAGCAGGAAATTGAGAGACTTTCGTGCCCGGTGCATGATATTTATCCAATCGTCCAGCTTTATGGCGAAGACGTTCAGGTGATTACCTGCTGCTGCATTTTTCAAAAACAATGCACGGAAGAAGTGGAGGCGATGTTGATCCCGGCAGATCAATCGATCAGGTGGGATGTTGTTTGATGCAGTATTCGCTAATTTAGGTGCCTCAGGCTTAACGGACTTCATTAACCGTTTCAAGGTAAACTGACATGAGGGTTTTCCTCCCGCGCATGTTTTGCACTCTGTCAGTTGACATTTTATAATCCACCGAGCGGATCACGCCTATTCCGCGCGTCGATTGCAACTCGTAAAGTAACCTTGTTAACGCAAAAAAGTCGCCTTGAAAAGTGAGTTTCTGAATGCTGAACTCAGGTGTTCTGTAAAGTGCGTCAGTAGTCGGTACTTCCGTCAATTTTACCTGATCCCTGGCAGCAATGGATGATATTGTGCTAATGATACTGCTTCTGAATGCTGCGGTGTCGGTCTTATATAGCCCAAGTATTTTACCCAGATTTCTATTTTTTCGTTCAAGGTAAGCCGGCTCATAGGTCAAGTCCGCGGATTGCGCCATCTGGGCTCTTAGCTGCTGCCGGATGTGCCATGCTTCGAGTGTTTTTTTGAACGCGAGCTCATAGCAAGCAAATAACAGCATGAAGCCCGCCGCAATCAATACATATCTTCTATTTGCCAAAACTTTGTCTAACATATCAATAATCAATGAGGACAACAAACTGCCCGGTATTCAATTCGCTGCTGAACGTATAGCTGTCGAGCTGCGCGTTCTTTACCCACCTTTTGGTTTTAATCCTTGCTATCCATTCGTTCACCGGTATGATCTTCTCAGAATTACCGGCAATCCGTATCCTGCGGTTAAAAAAAACGATTGATTTCCGGACACGCGTGGCGGATAGGTCAAAAGGATCGATTGCCACCTCGTTCCACGTAATATCTGCGGGCAGCAAAGCAGCCACCTGATCCATCAGCCCGCCCTTGTTAATGTCTCCGTCCCATCCCAGCGTTTTTAATAATCGTTCCTTTTGCTGCAGCTGATCGGAGATCTTATGCATATCGTCCGTACTTTGAACAGATCGGCTCACTTGTTCGGTCAGTTGCCCGTTGGAAGAATTTAGCCATGATAATAAAAGAAAGTTGATGAGTAGCAGCACAAAAGCGAGGCACAGAATGAGAAAGCCCTGGGCTTTCAGCTTATTTTTTTTGACCGTTTTATGTAATGCGCTGTCTACAGAAAGCACAGCCGCGCGTACCGGGTCTATTTTGTCCGCCAAAACCATTTGAAAAGCAGCAGCATAAGGCAGGAGTAATTTCTCGTGTATGCTTTCCAGCTCCACTTTTAAGGGAAACGGGGATACGGCTGATTCTTTAAACTTGTAGTCTGACCAATGTGATTCTTCATCAAGTATAATCGTATGCCCATTGAAGATTAGTTCGTTACCATAAACATTAATCTGCGACAATATGTGCTGAACCGGAAACGCGCCAAGGCTGAGCATCATCGGCTCCAGCCCCTGCTTCTGCAAATGGTTGATCCATCTGTCTGCATCCGCTCTCCGGATGACAGAAATAAAAGAGTGTTCACCTGATATAAAATTCTGCACGTAGAAATCGTCGATAACCGCGTTTGGAAGCACCGAGCTGAAATTACTTTGATCAATTTGGATGGTTTTTTCAATCTTTTTTTGGATGATGCCCTTTCCGGTTAAATTCAGCGCGACCGCCTGTTTTACATGGAAATGTTTTCCAAGTTCTTCAATGCTATGAACGTCCGTTAATTTTTTTACAATCGTTAGTTTATTTTGATGAACAGCCACTGAGCACGCGCTTATCATTGTATTTCCATCGCCTGGTTGAATGTGAACGCTAACCCCTGCGGCTTCGGTGATGCTAACATATGGCCCGAGTATGTTCATACGCTACCTGAGGATCGTTGGCTTAATAAAAAGTACGGAGATGACTTTTTTGGTACTTTTAGTCTTATTACTAAAGAGATACTTTAAAAGCGGTATTCGCGATAGTATCGGTGTGCCTGTGACGTTGTCGTCTTTTTCAGTCCGTTCGATTCCGCCGAGTACAATGGTATCTTCATTGTGAACGCGCAAACTTGTCTCAAATTTGCTCGTAGATTTTGGCGGCGGCGAGCCGTCAGTTGGTATAGAAGTAAAATCTGAAATACTTACCTTAATAGCAAGTGTTACCTGTTCATCTCCGGAAACCACCGGTTTAATGGAGATTTCCATATTGGCGTTGCTTTCAACATACACATTGCTAAAAATTGACTGCGAAGTGACGGACGAAGGGATTACGTTTTGCGTGGTATTTTTGTAATAGATCGAGTTGCCAATGCTTAATGTCGCCGGATGGCCATTTAAGGCTGATAGTTTGGGGATTGACCGTACGTCCACATTGCCTGAGGTCTCCAAGGCGCTTAGCCGTGCGTAAAAATTAGGGACAACGTGCCCGAGGTTGACGCCGGTCGATTTACTGATCGCCGATAAAAAGCTGTTGACCGAATTTGCACTGAAAGTGAAGTCGACTCCTGGTAAGAGAGTTCCCCCGGTTTTTACGCTATCTGCAACCCCGGCTGATATACCGGTGGAGACGGTTCTGCTTTTATTAATGTCGATGATCGTTACTTCAATCAGCACAACCGGTACCAAAACGTCGAGCTGTTTGATGAAACTCTTCACCTCATTAATCTGCGCGCCCGACCCTGAAAGCAGCAGGCTGTTCTGTTCGCGGAACTCCCTGATCTCAAGTCCCTTTTTCCAATCCGCCGGGATGAGCGAAAGTATCGTATCCAGCGACCTGTGCTGTAGCTGGACCACTTCATAAGTTCGCAACCCGCCCAGCTTATGGTCCCCGATCAGGTAAACGCCATTGTCGGTATGGAACGTATAATCGGTCCCTTTAAACAACAAGTTTAAAAAATCGTCATAAGAAATATCCTTCACATGAATCGTAATGTCGCCTTTTATGTCCGAATAAAGACTGTAGCTTTTACCTATTTCCTGCGATGCCTGTCTGACCAGGTTAGCCAGCGGGGCATTAACCGCATCAGCCGAGATAAGCTTTTGTCCGTTGACAAGCTTTGCATATAACCCCGTGTTCCCGCCGCCGGCTGACGCGGTTGTTTTAAAAGTCCGCCGTGTCGAGGTGCCGCGATCGCCATTCACGTATAATTCTTCATTTTCTTCGAGCGGCTGGAACAAATAAAAATTATCATTGGTCCTGACCATTTTGATCTCATTGGCAAACGCCAGCTTTTCCAGCACTGACTCGAATGGGGCCCGGGCGAAAAAACCGCTGACTTTTTTGCCGAGCAGTGAAGCGGGCACAATGACGTTTTTTCCCGAGACCTGCGTGATTTTTCTGGCCACCTTAGCCAAACTGTCATTATCCAGCGCAAGCGAAAGGCTGTTATCCAGCGTATTATATTGAGCATTTATTTCTTTAGGCGGCTGCTTTACAAACTGCGCCGGGTCCTGGTACTGGGTAACATAAATGATGTTGCCGACGGACGAAATATCCAGGTTATACTTTTGCGCAAGAAAAACCAAAATATTCGCTGCCGATACATCATTGAACATATCGTTAACCGTAAAATTCAATTTAGGGTCGACGCTGATACTTAAGCCGTTGGAGCTGGATATACCCATTAAATATTGCTGCAGCGAGCCATTAACCTGCAGCTGCACTTTTTGGTTTAGCCCGGGCATAATTTTGGCAAGGCTGTCTAGCTTTTTCTCCAAAAGAGGGGTGCGGTTCTGTTGGGCCCGAAGCATGGCCGGGCTTAATGTGACCAGTAGGAAATACAAAAACAGGGTAATTTGTTTAGGCATAGGTTCAGTAATTATATAAAAGCGGATATATTTCCTCTATAGAGGTTTGTCCCTCACAAAAAAGGTTGAAAGCGTTTTCCGCCAGGGTGTGGATTCCTCTTTCTGTTAAAAGGTTTTGAATGGCTATCGTGCCGTTTTTTATTTCAAAAGCCAGTTCCTGATCGATCGGGATGACTTCATAAACGGCCTTACGCCCTTTGTAACCAGTATAATGGCATTGTTCGCAGCCGCGTGCAACAAAATGATGATTCACTTCAGAATAAGGTTTGAATTGTCTTGGATAAAGTCCACTGTCAAATTCTTTTTCCTGTTTGCAACGCGGACATAATAAGCGCACCAAACGCTGCGCCGCCGTAGTATTCAGGGTATTCGCCACCAAAAATGGCGGAACGCCCATATCGATCAAGCGGGATACCGTTCCCCATGCAGAATTGGTGTGAATCGTGGACAAGACAAGGTGTCCCGTTAATGCTGCTCTGATAGCCATATTCGCAGTTTCCGTATCCCTGATCTCACCGACCATGATAACATCGGGATCCTGTCGAAGAAAGGTCCGAAGGGCAGCGGCAAAGGTAAGCCCGATAGATTCCTTCAGCTGTACCTGGTTTATGCCTTCAAGCGTATATTCTACAGGGTCCTCGATAGTCAATATGTTTCTCGTCTCCTGGTTTAAAAGTTTTAGCGTAGCATACAGGGTTGTGGTTTTCCCGCTGCCCGTGGGGCCGCTAAGCAACAGAATGCCGTTCGGCTTCTTTACGCCCGTCAGAAAATTTTCCAGGTCAAAGGGTGCGAAACCCAGGCTATTCAAATCGATTTCCGTTGCATCGCTGTTTAGCAGCCGCAAAACCACTTTTTCGCCATAGAGCGTTGGCAGGACGGATACCCTGATATCAAATTGAAGATCGTTGTGTTTGAAATTGATGCGGCCATCCTGCGGAAGTCGCTTTTCGGCTATATCCAGGTTCGCCAGTATTTTGATTTTGTTGATCAGCGCAGGGTATTCGTCGCGTTTTAATAAATAGCGCTCCACCATCATCCCGTCTATCCGGATGCGGACGCGACATTTATTTTCATAACTTTCGATATGGATATCGCTGCTTTTCAGGTTTTTGGCCTCCCCGATGAGATTCACCAGGAAATTGTCAGCATTGTTGATTTGGAACCGGGCACTTCCGTGGGCTGCATCGTCCTTTAAATAATATTTGGACAGCAGCCTTGACACCAGCGCAGGTGATATAGGCTCCAGCAGAATGTCGACATTCAAAAGAACGGACAATTCTGAAGAAAGCACGTATTCATCAGCGGTATCATCGCAATATAAGGACAACCGATTGTCAGCCTTATTTTTCGGTAAAACGCGGTAATGCCATGCTTGATCCCTGGCAAGCAAATGAATATTATCTGTTAGTAGTGTTATGTCGTCGGTCAGGTTCATTAGTTTATCAGGTGAAACCACCAATCGTCTTTGCTTAGATTTACCGGCTTTATCCACCAGTCAGCCGCTATAAATAACATAAATAGCAGGGCCTGTAATCCTGCTAACGGTATTTGCTTTCCTTTGTTTTGAGAAACGGCTTGCCACCCAGCCCATCCTGCGAGCACACATAATAGGCTGATAATAAAGAAGAACAAAAAATTCACGAAGGAAAGGTAAAAAGCAATACTGCATAAAAATAAAATATCCCCCCATCCCAAAAGCCCTGCGGTGATATTTATCCAGCGTGACTGTTTAGCAGAGAAATAAATGGACACCAATAACAACTGAAGCATCAGAAAACCGATGTTGAATAAAACCGGCTGCCATGTTTCACTGAACGAAGAATATCTTTTTAAATTCAAAAACATAAAAAATACCGTTAAACTTGGAAATAAAAACCAGTGAACCGCCCGGTGCCGGACATCCTGCACAAAAATGGTCCACAGGTTTAACAGTATGGCGATCTTGATCAAAAACACTTAATCGGGAGTAATTTCTTTTAGATTTTTATCCTGGTCTATTTCCCATACGTTATATACGCCATTGCCATTAAAATCAACTACAGCCGTGGCCCTGGCGGTAAAGGTCGTATTCGTCGCATTGGTTATTTCTATTCGGTAATTCGCCCGACCGTCTTTATTTTCTGTGCTTAGTTTTTCCTGGACAAATCCTATTTCAGGAAGGTCCTTTGAATATTTCGAGTGTTCATAAAAGTAGCCTTGCTCGAGCGTCTGAACATGATTCAATTGTATTTTTGCCTCTGTAGCCTTCGCCTTTGTTATTAGCGGCAATAAGACGGGTAGTGCCAACAGCACCAAAATCCCGATGATTATCAGCACGACAAGTATCTCAGTAAGCGTATACGCTTTAACTTTTGTTTTGAATAAGGGAGGGCGCGTCGTCATTGAATCATATTGATAATGTATATCATTTTAACGGGATATGTACGTTCCTATAAGGATATTAAACATATTTCCGGTAACTTTATAAATGGTATGTTACGCATGGTCGTCAAGGTTGATGTAAGGCTATTTAATTTACAATTAATTGGAAAATTTGTTTTAGCCTCCATATAATTTTTGCGTTACTTAATATTTAAATCTGAGCAACGATAACCATTGTCCTCTCAAGGCCGGTATGACCGGATCAAACCGGTACCTGTGACGAAATTATTGAAACCCAGCAATAAGGTATGGCAAGCATACAGCATATTATAATCCCTTGAAAGATCGCTTTTTACACTATTTCTTTATTGAAACGGTTTTACCAAGCATTTGGTGACCAGAGAGACGTCAGCAGCGGCTTCGAAAACTCTTGCAGCGTGTAGGGTCGAGCTATCAGCGTTGTTAATAACAACAGCATTGATACATAACCTTATCTAAACTATTCTACAACCAAAGTTAAAAAATACAGCCTGTTCAACGTCGAGTTTGCAACTCGACGTTGAACTATTGAAGAACTTTCAACCCACAAAGGTCAACGCAAAAACGCCAGGCTATTTAGCTTGGCATTCTTTAAGATTACAACGTCTTTTTCTTAGCTGCGGCTTTCTTGCTTGACTTATAACGCATATCCATTGTGCCATCTTTCTTTAGATGCTTGCTGTCGTTATAACGTTTGTCAGGCTTACCACTTTTGGTTAAATGCTGAACGTAGTTTGATGCAGTTGCAGTTTGGGTTAGGGTTGTGAAACCGAACATGAATGCGGTTAGTAGAGCGAAGATCTTTTTCATGGACTAGTTTTAATTGATTAGTTAAATATAACCGACAACTATCATAATGGTTTTAGATAGCACGCCGATGATCGTCCATTATTTCAAGGCAAATCAAGTTGACTTAGGTGTGGTTCAAGCAGTTTGGTAGTTCTAAAAGACCTTAAGCGAACAATACTGTTCTCGGCATTTGAATAAAACACTTCGACATAAAAGCTATGTACACCGTAGAGTAAGATATTCAAGTCGGACTCGGTTCGTTGACCTAATAGCACACCCTCCCACACTTGGTTTGCTTGCTCGTCCTGACCTAAAGCTCTAAAAGCGTATAGAGTCATCGATATTAATCGTGAGCTGTTACCGGTATAGCAATGATGCTATCAGTTAGCACTAGTTTAATTTGACTTGGCTCAGTGATAACGATTTCAGGCTTGCCCTTATACTCGATAACCTTACCGGTCACGGCAACAGTCCTGCCTTTGTAATCAACTACGGGTTGACCTTTAAACTTATTTCTGTCGGCACCAGGTATCATTATCGTTAACAGTTGGTTAGGGTAGTAACCACCCAGGTTAAACAACGTAATATTTGACGGGGTAATCAGTTTAGTGCTAAACACTTTATCAGTTACCGTAACGGTTTCACCAATATGTTTTCTAACTTCAGCGATAGATATAGTATTTTGTCCCATGGCTCGTAAGCTTGTCAGGACAATAAATAGGGTTAAAAATTCAAGCTTCATTGTCTAAAGATAAACAACTTAGCAGAACATTGATAGTGAGAATAATTGCGACTGGTATAAATTGTGGATAAATTGAGCCATCAAATGTCAAGTTCATGGAAATAGACTTGATTACTTAGGACATCGATGTAAGTGATCGATTCATTGATCGCACTAATCGTCTTCGGTCTCGGAACCTTGGTATGACCAACAACTTGGTGATAGCCATTAAGTAGATCAGTAGAGGTTTCTAAAATATCCGCCCATAATATTCCACCGTTACCATGCCCGCCACGATCAGCCCCTATACGATAGAGCAAACCGCGCTGAGCGGTTTCCTCTAACTTATTAATCAGGTCTGCAATTGTGTCGGTATCATCTTTAATTTTTCGCAATACCGGAAGCGATAAAAATTCGTTATACCAGGCATTAGATAAACCAGCGTGAGTAAATAGATAATTATCTTTCTGATAGGCCATCTGAAAGGAAGAACGATTTTCATTAAAAACCGATGTGAGCTCAAACTGCATTTCCTGCCTAAAGTTTGTGCAGCGGTATAGTGGAAAATGCAGGTATTGCACATCATGGTTACCCCAAAGCAAAATGACCTTTTCCGGATTGCTGTGCTTTAGCTCCAAGATTTCCTTCAAGTTTTCTAATATAGCCTCATCCGTCTTATCGACACTATCTACGTAATCCCCTAAGAAAACGACTATATCATATCTCTCAATATCTATTTGTTGCCAAACATTTCGTCCATGCAAGTCTCCGATAATAATGTGTTTCATTTAGCGAATATTAATAAAAATGATGAACTTTATATATAGTCCAAAATGAGGCGCCACGACATATCACAAGTCAAAATGAATTTCATGCGTGAACGCTTCATTAGTGGCACCTTTGGCAGCACTCACGCCATGGCAAAGGAAATAAACGTTTCCACGATAACTTCTTGGCGTTACAAGCGTGAGTTCGAACAGATAAAGCTCCACTACCCGGAGCGTCTTGACGATATGCATTTTTTTATGCCTCAACCTCCAAAAACACACCAATTAACGCCGCTATATCAAGAGTTGGTCCCACTATTGCCTGTATTATTATCTCAAGCTTCTAATCCATTAGTTCCAAAAAATGTATGGCGAGCGTACAAACTGATTTACCCTCAAGGATATAGTTTAGCAACCTTTAGATTGGTTATGTATGGCTGGATCATTGAAAACGTAGTCCCGGTTAAAGTCAGGCTAATAACATCTATTACAACGGAAGATCAAAAGACGCTATCGATGTGGCGACGCTCTAACGATCGCAGGAGATGGCAAATAGCGGTCGTTTTAGAAAACGCATTGAAAGGATACAATGTGATGCGGCTCATGGACAAAGCTCAATCAGCGCGAGACACAGTTAACGAGTGGATCAATATTTATAAAACTGAGGGCTTGAAGGGTTATGATGTTAAGTACAACAAAGCTAAGATAGTGATTAAAAGAATGCAGCTACGTAAGGAAAACCTTATTAAATTGCTGCATGAAACACCAAAATTGTATGGTTTAAATCGGACGAGCTGGACTATAAAAGCCCTTACGGATGTCTATAGCCGTATTTATTCTTCCCCTACTTCGTGGGGTCAAATTAAATATACCTTAAAAGAATCTGGTTACAATTTCAGAAAATCACGTGACATGCTCACAAGTCAAGACCCAAAATTCCGGGAAAAAATAGCGAAAATACAGCGGATACTTCGCCGGTTAAAACCGAACGAAAAATTCTTTTCTATTGACGAATACGGTCCGGTAGGAGTTAAGATTAAAGGAGGAGTAACTTTAAAGCACAAATCAGAATTACCCAGCATTGTTCCCCACAAACAGAAGCATAAAGGAATTTTCATTTGTACTACCGCACTCGAACTTTCTACCAACCAGGTGTCCCACTTTTATTCGCTAAAAAAAAACACGTTTGAAATGATCAAGCTTGTTGACTTGCTGCTTACCGAATACAAGGATAACGAAACATTATATTTAAGCTGGGACAATGTAAGCTGGCATAGGTCTAACATTCTATTCGGCTACATTAAAGAAAAAAACAATGACGAATACAGGGCCAAATTCCACACTCCGGCAATCAAGGTAGTACCTTTACCATCCGGTACACAGTATTTAAATATTGTCGAATCCGTCTTTTCCGGGCTTGCAAGGACAGTTATCCATAACAGTAATTATGATTCACTCGATGAATGTAAGGCGGCTGTATCTCTCTATTTCGATACTAGGAACAGGCATTTTCTGGAAAACCCCAGGCGGGCAGGGAAAAAAATATGGGGAAAAGAAATAGTGGCTGTGAAATTTAGCGAAACACAGAATTGCCGTAATCCAAAAGCCATGTGCGCAAGAGTCTATCAGAAGGTTGTCCGCAATGAAAAGCTTATCGACTAAACTCCTTTAACAGTTGCTCCTTAACAATATTTCTATCGTGTTCCAATCTTGAATAGTTTTTTTCATATTGCGAACACATGTCAAATACTGTGACCGCATATTCCTGATGCAACATCTCTTTGTCTTGGTTTTCCGCTCGATTAATTTTATCTGTTAAATCTAATACTTTCAGGTAAAGCCTATGTGTTCTTTCGTTAGATTCGATGATTTCATTGCTAATAAAAGAGACATTAAAATAGATACTGATAAGGCTGTATTTCCAATTTTCCGCCTCAAGGGCCTCCATTTGTTTGTTTAGTTGGCTTATCTCTTTTTTGAGAAAGGATATACTATCCGCTGTCCTTGATTTATTCCAATTCTTCCAATATCGAATAGTCTTTTTAATAATCGCCATCTTCTCGCCAGCCATGTAATAAAAGCTCTCCCCAATCTCTATTTTCTTATTTCGATAAGCATTCTTAAGCTCTACAGCCTGTTTCCTTTTATCTATAAAATATCCGTTAGCTGTATTAATAATTTGGGTAAGCAATGCACCTGCTAGCCCTGAGAAGGCGCTTACTTCGATTAAAGTGGTGGAATCAGCCATCATCCTATGTTTGTTCAAAAATAATAAATGCTGTTTGTAATTGCTAATATTATTAGTATAAATTTGCATTTACCAGCTGAATTATAAATTCAGGCGTTTTTATAAATCATGAACATCCGGTAATCTTGTTTATGCCCGAAAAATCCAGAATACTTACAGCAAGTGATGTAGAGCGACGACGTAAGACCGAATTAGAGGCTTTTAGCCTTAGGCAGCAGGCGAAGCAGCAAAGGGAGGTTAACTACCTTACAGCGCAAAAAATATGTGATAAGGCAACCGCAATAAATGCATAGATATATGACCCTGAATTAAAACGATGGCATACCCCTGAAGAGTTTCCATCTATATGGAAATTATTATGCAGGTCATAAACTTTTTCTCCCGAAAGAAGGTGTTGAAGCAGGCTATAAACAACTTGACAAGTTACAAAAGCGTTTATTGGAATTTAGTAAGAAAGTCATAGACTATTATTGTGGAAATATCTAATTGAAGTTATTTACTAATATATGGATAGAATGGTGGATTTGAATTGTTAGTAGCTCTATCTGTTATTTTTTCTTTTATCCTTTGGAACACTAAACCATTCTTCATTACTAGCAAATGCAGACACTTCCGGCAGGCAGATATATTCTATTTCTTTTCCGCATCGCACACAAGTACGATAAGTCCTCTCATCGTTATACTCCCATTTATGCAACGCAAGTTTATGCGACGCATTTTTCAACCACCTGGGCTCGAACCAGGGATCAAAAGATTATTAGTCTCCTTAAGCGAAAGCATCATATTATCCGATATCAAGCTTCGCCCTCAATATCTTCATGTCCTGACTAATCTTCTTGCGTTTCACCCTCGCATAAATTTGGGTCGTTGTAATCTTAGTATGACCAAGCATCTTGCTAACAGTCTCAATTGGTACACCATTTTCAAGTGTTACAGTAGTTGCAAACGTGTGTCTGGCTGTGTGAGTGGTTAAATTCTTTTCAATCCCACATAGGCCGGCTATTTCCTTTAGATAAGCATTCATCTTTTGATTGCTCTTCATTGGAAGTAGCCGATTGTTTGTAACACAGAACGGATGGTCTTTGTACTTTTCTATAATTTCTGCAGCTTGTGGCAATAAGGGCACACTGGCGTCGATTTTCGATTTCGTCCGATCTGTAACTATCCATACTTCTCCATCATTTCCAGTTACGATATTATGAGGTGTTAATTTATAAGCATCTACAAAAGCATAGCCTGTATAGCAGGAAAAAAGATAACAGTCTCTGACCTCCGCTAACCGGGATACAGTAAATCTCTTCTCTCTTAATGCTTTTAATTCTTGTTCCTCAAGCTCTGTCCTTGTAGTTTTTTTCGAGGTACAGACAAATTCTTTAAAGGGGCTAGCTGCAAGCCATTTATTATCGACAGCTATATTCGCTATCCTTTTTACTCTCTTAATATAACTCATTGCAACATTATGGCTAATTGACTGCTCAGTTTTTAAGTAATGTTCAAATCCTGTTATAAAAGAGTATTCTAATGTATTTAGGTATATATCATTTTTCCTAAATCTATATTGGATATAACCCGAAACCTTTTCGCGTATAGTTGTGTATTTGGTCAGCGTACCCTTAACAATATCTTTCCCAACCAATTCCGACATTTGCTTATTATGTTCATCAAATACCTCCAGCAACATTTTACGGACTTGCCCTGCTCCGGTATACTTAGCCTTAATCATCTCCACTGTTATGAAATCCTCTGATCGTTTAAGATCATAGTAAGCTGCATAAATATCGTTACTAACCTGGATTAGGTGACTGTTAAGATCCTTAACATTTTGTCCTGATCCTTTTACATAGCCTGTTTCCGAATCCCATTTTTTAGGATCAATTTTTCTACCAATAGAAATCTCGGTACGCTTACCTATATAGGTAATCCTGGCGTATAGAGGAACGTTGCCCTGTGAATCTGCTTTTCTTTTGTCAGTCCAGATCAAAACTGAAAACCTTTGCGTGTTTTTCATAACACTGATAATTTAAGTTACTTAATTAGATTGATTGTGAGATCTTAAGCCGTTTTAAGACAAAAAACCCCTCTAAGTAATTTAAAATTAACTCATTAGATCAAATTCGGTGACCTGTTTTCTACTGATTTGAAATAGGTCACCGAGTATAGTCCAAAAAGGCAGTAAATTTTGCTTTTGAAAGGCTCAGACCATAATCTTGAGATCATTTCATAAACTTTGAGAAATACCTTAATTTACCTTCCTCAAATAACCATAATTTTTAGCTGGATTGAGGTGTTTTGACCGCGTATTCAGCCAGCTAATAATTTGATTATCAAATAAATGATTACCCGGTGACTAAATTAGGTCTTTAGAAGTAATCACCGAATAGGTGATTCGCTGAGTCATAAACGCTGAGACGTTTTGCGCAATTTTGAGGCAAAAAAAAACGCTCAGACCTGAAATCTAAGCGTTTTTACGAAGCTTTTAAGGCTTCTTAGCGGAATGGACGGGATTCGAACCCGCGACCCCATGCGTGACAGGCATGTATTCTAACCAACTGAACTACCAAACCTGCTGCTTTATTGCGGTGGCAAAGATACAATAGATTTCCGTTTACGCAAGCGTTTTTTGAAAAAATATTTGATAAAAATTTGCCGTATCACCCAAAGTTTTGTTTTTCAACTAAGTATGTCATTAAAAATTTTTCAAATCTTTCTCCTACACTTACTGGTTTGTACTTTATTCGGTTTTGCGCGCAGGTTAACGCTAGCTTCTTGAAGTAACTTTCTACCTGTTTTTCGTATTCTTCTTTTACATTATCCGCAAAAACTGCTACTTCTTCACCCGATTCCACATCAATAAACTTTCTTGGCGCGTTGTCAAAGTCAAAATTCAACTCTGTTTTATTATCCACAACATGAAATAAGACCACTTTATGCTTGTTGTGTTTCAAATGTTGCAGCGCATTAAACAGCGC
>JAQBOM010000052.1 GCA_028288025.1 Mucilaginibacter sp.
CGCCCGGCGCGACCGCGCGGCCGCGTACCGGGCGCAATCTGATGGGGCAGATCGACGGCACCAACAACCCCAAGCCGACCGACGCCACCTTCGACGCCCGGGTGTTCGTCCCGGCGAAGGGCGACCCGGCCTGGATGGCGGGCGGCAGCTACGCGGTGTTCCGCCGGATCCGGATGCTGCTGGACAGCTGGGAGCAGCAGTCGACGGCCCGTCAGGAGGCGGTGATCGGCCGTCACAAGGCCTCCGGCGCCCCGCTGTCAGGCGGCACCGAGAGCACCCCCGCCGACCTGGGCAAGCTCACCTCCGACGGCGGCCTGGCCATCGCCGGCGACGCCCACATCCGGGTCGCCGCCCCGGACTCCAACCAGGGTGCGGCGATGCTCCGCCGCGGCTACTCGTACCACGACGGCCTCCGCCCGGACGGCGCCCCGGACGCCGGGCTGCTCTTCGTCGCGTTCCAGTCCGACCCGCTCAGCGGCTTCGTCCCGGTGCAGCGCAAGCTGGCCCGCGCCGACGCCCTCTCGGTCTTCGTCGCACACGAGTCCAGCGGCCTCTACGCCGTCCCCGGCGCCCCCGCCGATCCGACGGGTTATGTGGGCCAGGCCCTGCTGGAGTCATGACCGCCGTCCTGACCACAAACTGAGACCCGGCGCCCCGGGGGGCCGCTTGTGGCTAACGTGGCAGTGGTTCGCTGTGCGTCCGCGCCCGGCCCGACCTGTCCCTACCTGTCCCGTCCTGCCCTGCCCGTCCTGCCCTGCTCGCCGTCCCAGCCACGGAGGCCCCGGTTGTCCGCCACCCGCTACACCTACCTCGGCCCCGAGGGAACGTTCACCGAGGCGGCCCTGCGTACGCTGCCCGAGGCGGCGACCCGGGAGCTGGTGCCGTCGGTGTCGGTGCCGGCCGCGCTGGACGCGGTCCGCAGCGGCGAGGCGGCGGCGGCGCTCGTGCCGATCGAGAACTCGGTGGAGGGCGGCGTCACCGCGACGCTGGACGAGCTGGCCGCCGGCAGCCCGCTGATGATCTACCGCGAGGTGCTGCTGCCGATCGCCTTCGCGCTGCTGGTCCGTCCCGGGACGAAGCTGAAGGACGTGAAGACCGTCTCCGGGCACCCGGTGGCCCAGCCGCAGGTGCGGCGCTGGCTGGCGGCGAACCTGCCGGAGGCGCACTGGGAGTCGGCGGCGTCCAACGCCGACGCCGCGCGGCTGGTGCAGGAGGGCCGCTTCGACGGGGCCTTCGCCGGGGAGTTCGCCGCGCCGCTGTACGGGCTGGAGCCACTGGCCAGCGACATCCACGACGCGAGCAGCGCGACCACGCGTTTCGTGCTGGTCGGCCGTCCGGGCCGGACAGCGGCGCCGACCGGTGCGGACAAGACCTCGTCAGTGTTCTGGCTCGCCGACGACCACCCGGGCGCGCTGCTGGAGCTGCTGCAGGAGTTCGCCGTCCGCGGGGTGAACCTGATGCGGATCGAGTCCCGGCCGACCGGCGAGGGACTGGGGCAGTACTGCTTCTCGGTGGACGCCGAGGGCCACATCACCGACCGGCGGGTCAGCGAGGCGCTGATGGGCCTGCACCGGATCTGCCCCAAGGTCCGCTTCCTCGGCTCCTACCCGCGGGCGGACCAGGTCCCGCCGCAGGTCCGTCCCGGCACCTCGGACGCCGAGTTCAGCAGCGCCGCCGACTGGCTGTCGCGCTGCCTGGACGGCCGCGGCGAAGCCTGATCGTTTTCGATCACTTCGCCGGTGCAGGCCGGACGGGTTTTCCCCAGGCTGTCAGCAGGTCCGCACACAGGGTGAGTTATCCACAGGCTGGGGATGAATCGACAAATCCACCGCCGACTGTCCACATGTCGAGATCCCCTCGGAGTCGGACATATGTGCATTCAGGGGACCTGTTTTCCCGGGAGACCCCCGAGGTTTGCCGAAAATCACGCAGATGAGGCAGAAGTCCGGGTTTAGCAGGGCCCGGACGCGCTTCGGGTCACCATGATCCGGATTCGCGGAAATCCACAGGTCGACAACTCCAGCTGTGGACAAATCCACGAGCGCCGTACGGTCACCGAGATATCCACAGGCCGAGGGCAGTTATCCCCAGCCCCCGCTTGGCATCCGCTGCCATCACAACTGCACCCATTACGGTCAGAATAGGACAGATTATGGCAAGGGAGGTAATGAATGATCACTTAGCGGGGAATTCAAACGAGTAGCCCCGGTGCACCAGGTCGGGCAGCAGCTGCTTCAGCGCGGCCAGTGTCTGGCTGCGGTCACCGCCCCCGTCGTGCATCAGGATGATCGCCCCCTGGCCCATCTCCCGGTGGATGTTCGCCAGGATCGCGCCGACGCCCGGGCGCTTCCAGTCCTGGCTGTCCACCGACCAGGCGAGCGGACGCAGCCCGTTCGCCGCGGCTATGTGCCGGTTCAACGGGGAGAAGTCACCGCCCGGCGCCCGGAACCAGCCCACCTCGGTGCCCGCACCGCCCGCGGCCTCGATCATCGACTTGGCCCCGACTATCTCACCGGTCTGGTAAGCGGCACTGCGCTTGGACATCGACTCGTTGTGGGACACCGAGTGGTCGCACAGCCGGTCCCCGGCCGCGCGGATCGCCTTCACCATCGCCGGGTTCGCCTTGGCGTTGGGGCCGATCTCGCAGAAGGTCGCATGCGCGTGGTACTGCGCCAGCAGCGCGAGGATCCGCGGCGTCCAGACCGGGCTGGGACCGTCGTCGAAGGTCAGCGCGACCGAGCGGTCCTTCGCTCCGGTGGTGTACTCGAGCAGCGGACTGGCCGTCAGCGTCCCGCCGGGCGGGACGTTGTCGCCCGAGGTGCTCTTCGGCGGCGAGGAGGGAGTGGAGGGAGTGGACGCAACGCCGCCCGACTGCCCCGCCGAGGGCGTCGCCGAGATCGTCACCGTGCCCGAGCCGCCGGCCCGCACCGGCCCGGCGCCCTTGGTCGACCCGCAGCCGGTCAGCGCGAGCGCCAGCAGAGTGGTCACCGCTGTACCGGTCAGAGCCATGCGTGTAGTAATGCGCCTGCTCATGGGGTCCCCCTCGATCGGTACGTATGCCCACCCTAGGTTGGCGATCAGTGTGGTTTACAGCCTTTTCACAGCCTTGGCGACGTACCGGGACGAACATGTGACAAACCGCTCCGGATGATCCACCACCGTTTCCCCGCACGCCGCCGAGCCGACACCGGGGCTTAAGCCGAGTCGACGCCAGGACTTGAGCAGCGGCAGGCCACCGCCGCCGACCGGTAGGCTCACCCTCGTGATTGACCTTCGCCTGCTCCGTGAGGACCCCGACCGTGTGCGCGCTTCGCAGCGCGCCCGAGGAGAGGACGTCGCCCTCGTCGACGCCCTCCTCAGTGCCGACGAACGGCGCCGGTCGTCCGGGTCCCGGTTCGACGAGCTCCGCAACGAGCAGAAGCTGATCGGCAACCGGATCCGGAGCGCCCAGGGCGACGAGAAGGCGGAGCTGCTGAAGCGGGCGTCGACCCTCGCCGCGGAGGCCAAGGCGGCCGGCGCGGAGCAGTCCGAGGCGGCCGAGGAGGCCAAGCGGCTGCAGGGGCTGTTCGCCAACCTGCTGCACCCCGACGCCCCGGTGGGCGGCGAGGAGGACTTCGTCACCCTCGAGCACGTCGGCACCCCGCGCGACTTCGCCGCCGAGGACTTCGAGCCGCGCGACCACGTCGAGCTGGGGCGCATCCTCGGCGCCATCGACATCGAGCGCGCCGCCAAGGTGTCCGGCTCGCGCTTCTACTACCTGACCGGGATCGGCGCGCTGCTGGAGCTGGCCCTGGTCAACATGGCCATCGCCCAGGCGGTCGAGGCCGGCTTCACCCCGATGCTGACGCCCGCGCTGGTCAAGCCGCGCGCCATGGAGGGCACCGGCTTCCTCGGCCAGGCCGCCGAGAACGTCTTCCGGCTCGAGGAGGACGACTTCTACCTGGTCGGCACCTCCGAGGTGCCGCTCGCGGCGTACCACATGGACGAGATCATCGACGCGGACCGGCTGCCGCTGCGCTACGCCGGCTTCTCGCCCTGCGTCCGCCGCGAGGCCGGGACGTACGGCAAGGACACCCGCGGGATCATCCGCGTGCACCAGTTCGACAAGGTGGAGATGTTCGTCTTCACCACGCCCGAGGAAGCCGAGGCCGAGCACCAGCGGCTGCTGCAGTGGGAGAAGGACTTCCTCGACAAGCTGGAACTCGCCTACCGGGTCATCGACGTGGCCTCGGGCGACCTGGGCTCCTCGGCGACCCGCAAGTTCGACATCGAGGCCTGGATCCCGACCCAGGGCAAGTACCGCGAGCTGACCTCCGCCTCCAACTGCACCGAGTACCAGTCCCGCCGACTGGACATCCGGATGCGCGGCGAGGGAGGCAACCGGCCGCTGGCGACGCTGAACGGGACGCTGTGCGCGGTGCCGCGCACCATCGTCGCGATCCTGGAGACGCACCAGCAGGCGGACGGCTCGGTGCTCGTCCCCGAGGCGCTGCGGCCGTACCTCGGCGGACGCTCGGTCCTGGAGCCGGTCGGCAAGTGAGCACCGCCCCCGCCGCCGAGCGTCCGTACGACCTGATCGCCACCGATCTCGACGGCACGCTGCTGCGCTCCGACCACACCGTGTCGGAGCGCACGCGGCGGGCCCTGGCGGCGGCGACCGCCGCCGGGGCGAAGCACGTCGTGGTGACCG
>JAQBOM010000004.1 GCA_028288025.1 Mucilaginibacter sp.
AAAGCGAAGTACAAACAGGTGCCAATGCCCCTGCCTATTACCTGCAATATGATGTCACCGGCAAGGTAACGGCGATTTACAGGGACGCCGCTTTAACACAGCTAGTGGAAAGTTTTAGTTATGACGAGCTAGGTAATCGCATAAAAACGATAAACATGATTAACAATAACACTACTTATTATCTTTATGACGCTAACCATAACATCCTGGCTATTTATACAGGCCCGGTTGGAGGCAGTTCAACTATAACTGAAGTACCCGTCTATGGCAGCGGACGAATGGGAAGTTATACTTTCAATAACAATAACTATGTTTATGAACTAAGGGATAATGTCGGTAGTGTGAGAGCGCTGGTTAACCGGAATAAAAACAATAGCGGCCAGGCAGATATTATGCAATATAATGACTATTTTCCGTATGGCAGCGTCGCCCGCAACGGAGGCCCCGGTTACCGATATGATTATCAGGGAGCTTATGCGGAGAAAGACCCTACAACCGGGTTAAATATTTTTCAATTGCGGATGTACGATGGACGAATTGGCAGGTGGCTTAGTACCGACCCGGAAAATATAGGAGATACGCCATATAACGGCATGAGTAATAATCCTTCGACAGTCTCCGATCCGAATGGCGGATGTCCCGACGATGATCCCAGTTGCGCTTGCATAGTACCGGTTCCGCCAACCGTAACTAGTACACCTACTGGATATTTGATGAGTGAGGTGACTATTGAAGATACACGAACACACAACAACGCCAACAGGCCCAATTATAGTCTGAATTCGTTAACTAACCTAATGTTTGGGGGAACTCACACCATTCAAAATGGATTTCTGCATGAATTTAACACACACAGGTTCGGCGATAAATACAGCATTAAATATTGGACAAAATCCACTACCAAGGGCCATTCCGGGCTCTTGAACGCAAACGGAAACGCATTTGCCGATCAAAAAGGAATAACTACACTATCGGGGGATCTGAGTTTCAATGGTGGTCCCGTTACTTTAAAACTTACTTCTAATTTTGGCGGAGACATCGAGGTTGGCGTCGAGGACTTATTCGGAGTACATGTCGGTATTTCAGCCGATGATGGATTGACACTGGGAGGACATCTAGGTCATTCTGGTGGTGAAATATCCGCTCGTCCCGGCCTCGGAACCCTCGGAGCCGCCGCGGCTGTGTTCGTAGGCATTACCCAGCCCGAGATTTCCGTTCCAACAATACTATCCAAGTTAATGCCTGCGCTTCGTTTGTAAAAATTGACATATGAAACAACAATCAAATACAAGAAACTTAAGAGGGCGTTTTAGTTTACTGTTGCTTTTAGGCATGTTCGTAGCTATATTCGGCATATTGATTTACACAGCAATAACCGAAAATGTTACAACCTCGGAAATTCCGGTGCCCGAGTATACTCGCTTATTTAACGTTGAGGCATTAACAAACATGAAATTGGTTGTAACGACCAAAAGCAAAAGCAGAGAGGTTACGTCAACATATACTTATAAAGGTAAATTTAACGTATACGTGTTCAAGATCAGGCTTAAAAACGATAACAGCTTAAATAGAATAATAAACTATAAAAATGAATCGTCATATATTTCAATGAATGCAGTATATACCGAGTTGCCGAGTTTTAATTTCGATATGGAGGAAAGATCTGTAGGGCCGGGGCCGGTCTCAAAGTTGTATTTCAAGTACAGTGGCGACCAAATCCAGTCGATTGCCAAAAATGATAGTCTCCAATGTTATTATTTTAAGTTCTTTACGTTTTCAATTAATTACGATGACTCACCATATGACATAGTAGCACAAACACAGAGAGGGTATATTCCGGCCTCCGTGATCTTTAAGAAAAAAGATAAATTTATATATGGGATAATAATGACAAAAGCAGAAGCAGGTGAAGCGATGGCCCCGGATTTATTGTATAAAATGATAAATAAATAACTTAATTCTATCGGAAATCATGAATTCAAGGTAAAAAAAATTGCGGACTGCATGCGATTGGTCGGCGTCAGTCCAATAAGGGTAACGTTAAATACTTAATTCCGTATACAGAATTGACTACTCAGCTATGAACCGGGGTTACTGAAAGCTATTGCTCATCTGAAACAACGGGAGATACATCGATATCAAAATCACGCCAACAATCAATCCTAAAAAAACGATGATCAGCGGCTCCATCACGCTGCTGAGCGTGGAGGTTTTGTATTCTACCTCTTCGATATACTGCTCAGATATCCTGTTAAAAAAATAATCCAGCTGGTTTGTTTCCTCGCCAACTTTTACCAGCTGGATCATTTTGTTTGGATATATTTTGAACTCTCTCAGGCTCTGATGCAGCGACCTGCCCTTTAAAATGTTATCTTCCACCTGTTGCAGAGAAGCAGCTATCGGATAATATCCGATCATCTGCCTGCTCAACGCGATCGCCCGAAGCAGAGGCAGCCGGGCGTTGATCAGCAGGCGCATCGAATTGCAGAACCGCGCCAGGTAAATCTTGCGCGTCAGATTACCTATTACCGGCAGGCGCAGTATGAATTGTGAGGACATTTTCCTGAATTGTTCTGTTTTGCGCACCCTGAAAATCACGACGACGACTAACAACAGAAAAAGGACGAAACGAAAAAAATTGTCCTGCATCGTCTGGGATAGTCCGATGATCTTTTCAGTAATCCAGGGAAGATGTCCGCCGAAGCGTTTAAACACGTCACCAAACATAGGTACGACAAACTTGAGCATAAAGAACACGGCCCCCAACGAGGTTGACAACACCACCACCGGATAGGTCAGCGCAGAGGTGATTTTACGGCGTTGCTTGATCTTATTCTGGTAGAATTTGGCCAGGTCCAGCAATACTTCGGTTAATTTGCCGGTTTCCTCGCCTATTTGCAGACTATAAACTTCATATAAAGAGAATTTGCCGGATTCTTGTACTGCGCCGGAAAAGGTCGCACCGGTTAAAACGGCATCGCGTATTTTGATAAAAACAGCCTTGTCTTTTTCCTTTTCCTGATCGGCGATAATGAGTTCAAAGCTATCTTTCAAATTAATACCGGCCTGGAGCAGGGAACTCAACTCTAGGTACAGGGATTCTTTTTTTTTGTCGCTTAATTCACCCTTTCCAAAACTGATATCTTTATTTAAAAACGCGATCAATCCCTCCTCTTCCGTTGTTTTAATGGGCTTTGCTGTTTTTTTGGTATCATATCTGCTCAGATCAATTGTCGGCATGGGAATCTGGTTGAAAGAGGTTTGCGGAGCTATAGGATTTAAAATAATGAAAGGGAATTCTCTCCTTTCCGTATAAAATACTTAACGCTAATTCATCGACCTTGTTTTGTTCAGCAGCCGGAAAGCCCTGGTTTGCCGGTTTTCCGTCAAATGATGTGGTTACCTCCTCTGCTTTAACTTTAAACGTATCCGTCCTGGTATCTGTGCGTGTAACATAATCGGGTTCAAATTGATAGCGGATCCGGTGGCCGTTATACCGCAGCGAGAGGCCGTCGGTGTCTTTAAGAACAAATTCGGCCCTGTTGAAATCACGCGCGAGCACACCGTCCAGGCTGGCCAGGACGACCATATCTTGATTTTTCCTGTCGAAGGCCCCATATGACTTGTAGATTAAGGAATACATCGTATAGGTAATCCCGATCAAAATACCCGCCACCAGCATAGTGACCGTTACTTCCATGATGGTATAGCCTTTGATTTTTTTCATTGCTTAATAATTACTTTTTCCAGTTCGGTGATTTTTTCAGCGTTTGCGTCATAGGCGGTTAAATGGATATCAGATAAATAGGCCTCGTTGTTATAAGGCCGGACATCCTCCTCAATCCGGAATTCGCCGACGGTCACGGATTGACCCGATACGGCTGAACGCTGCTCGGCCGCCTGTAACGTTTCTTTGAGGATGGCCTGTGCCCTGATTTTCTTCGCGGATAAAGACATACGCACGACATTGTTAAAGATCATCATGGCAATACCAAAGACAATGACGATGATCACCATGGCGACGACCACCTCCAGAATCGTTGATCCGTTCAGTTTTGCGGCAATTTTTAATTTCCTTCCAGCCATTGCAATACTTTTTTTCTTTTAGCCGCTACGGGTATTAAGTCGCTCGTCAGGTAATAGGGAGAGAGTGAACCTGGGTCAATGGTGATATTGATCAGGTAATTTTCGTACAGCGTAAATGAATTCCTGTAAAGGAAACGGGCCGTAAATACGCTGCCGTCGATTTCTGTGTGGTTCGTGAATTCAACGAGCGCCTGGGAGTATACCTGACCTGATATTTTTACATTTTTACCGAAAGCGATCATTGGTTTGACAGCCGTCTCAGCCTTCTCGTAGGTAAACATCAGGCCGTTAACACTGCACCTGTTACCGAGGCTGATTTTTTCCTGGGGCGCGTTTATAGCTGATTTATCAAATCGCAAAATGCCCAGGCAAGAAGGATAGCTGAAGTGGCAGTTGCTGTCAATGCCGATGGAATCGGTAGCGAACAACTGACAATTGCCATGGAAGCCGCTTTTCACGGCGATGGACCGGGCATAAATGATGATATTATCGAGCGAAGCGGTGCTGTCGATGGTAACTGTCGTATCGGAAAGAAGCACAATATTACCGCCCATCCGGACATTGCTAAGGGAGTGAATTTGCTTTCCGAAGTTGAAATAACGGGTCGGAAGCAGGAACGACTGCGATACCGAATCCCGTTTGACCAGCAAAGAGTCATTCAGATGCGTTTGCGTGTAGAGTTGGCGGAGACCGTCCAGTTTTTTTTGGCTCAGTAGTGGTAGTTTTTTCCCGCTGCTGTATTTATGACCTGTGATCAGGCGCTTGTCGCCCTGATAAGCCTGGTTGTCGACAAAGGCCGTCGTTACGCCGGCCTTCGGAATAAATGCGTCGCCGGTGATGTTGGTTTGACCGCCGAGGGACAGGGGCCGGTCCTCGTCAATTAAATAAAGGGCAGCCCATTTGGAAGAGTCTAGCGTGTTTGCGATCGTAAAGGCTTTAAACAACGAATCCTTTTCGATAAATGCTCGGCATACGCCTACATCATACACGCCCCACTGTGTCCGTTTGAGCCAGACCGAGTCCGCGCCGTTATTAAATAAGCTAAACGTTTTTCCGTCAGTAAAAGCAACGTTATCGCCGGCCATCAAGATATTCACTCCCGAGTTCAGGTTATTCTGCAACTGGTCATACCGGAATTTCTTTTGGTATTCGAGCCGGTAAAAATAGGCACTTGCGATTAAAGCAGAGCAGATTACACCGATGACGAGTGTGATAATGATAACAATATACAGCGCGGAAGCTTTTACCATGCCATTAATGTTTGATCGTATTGTTTGGCGTTTTCAGTGAATCTGCGTGGCGCCTGTTGAGCCATTTGAATGGCAGTAACCTTTTGAAAAACGATGCACGACCACCGGCAATAACGACCCCGTTTTTCCACCGCGCCGCATGATTTAACGTCCCGTCCTCGTTCCAGCTCTTCCACAAGCCGGTTTTCAGTCCTTTATTGAACGTTCCCTGTTCCTTCACATTTTTATTCAGGTAATATTCGGTATACACGCCATTTAACAGCTTGCCGCTATATCCGCCCTGCGTTGAATGGATGGCGTTCGCGCTATACCAGTAATAGAACCTGGCGGGTTTGATGTGTGGCCCGCTATTGATCTCATTGATCTCGGCCAGGATGGTTTTGTCTTTTTCATAGAGCCGGACCTTGTACAGGGTCATATCGGGTATCTTTTGGGCGCAGGCCGCTCCGGTGATTACCAGGAGCATCAGGGTGAATGTTATTTTCATGGGGCGGTTTTAAGTCGTATGCATTTGATTTGACCGTTAAAGCTTATCCTGACCGAGTCACGCATGTTTTTCATGAGCCGGACCTTGTCAGCGGTTTCGCCCTCTTTGAGCGTCACATTTTTCCCGTTGATTGCCAGCAGGGCGATTAATTTCCTGGACGAAGAGTTATGGATATAGCCCAAATACTGAATAAAGTTCCAATTCATTGCCGGCTTCACCGGTGCCACGCCGATGGTTTTATGGATGAGCTTTTTCAGGGGTACCTCGGCGGTGTCCGGTTGTTTTTGGACACCGAAGGGGTTGCGATAATTCAGCAGCAAGTGCGTTGTGTCTTTTGGTATGGTATAATCGTTATAAGGATCCTTCTTCATTTTGGCTGTAAACACGGGCGAAGCACCGTCGCCCGGGTCCGCCGAAGCAATGACGCGGTAGATAATCATTCCCCACACCGCTAACACAATAAAGATCAATGCATAAGTAAGCTTCTTGTTCTTCATCGCCATGAAAGTTTACTGCAGGACAAAATTCCTTAAGGCGCTTGGCTGGCTTTCGTTCCCGGCAGCGTCAAGGCTAGTTACTTTCCAGTATACCTTATCGCCGGACTTGCCGCCGTTGAACGTATAGCTGTTAGTTGTCACAGCGAGCGGAAAAGTCTGGTTGTATAGCGAGACGGAGTCATTTTTAAACACGTAGACCTTATACCGCGCCGCTGACGTCACGGCATTCCATTGCAGGGAAACCGGCAGGCCGACGGTCTGGCCATTTGTCGGGGAAACCAAGGTAACCGTTGCCGGCGGCGTATGGTCATATGTTATGGAATTTACGACCGACCACTGGGCTTGTGCGGTGTCATTTTCAGCCCGCACCCGCCACTGGTAGACTTGTTCTCTTGGGAATGTGAAGCTGATTTGTTGCCCCGGGATAAGCCGGTTCGAAATTACAGCAGCCTGATTGACGAAATTATTCGTGTCAATCTCGAACCGGTAGCCCGTTGCCCCGTAAAGGCTTCCCCATTGAAAAACGATGGTGTTCTGATTGGTAATAAAATTATTTACCGGCGATCCCAGCTGAACAGTTTGCTGTTTAATAGATGACGCGAGTACGGTAATATTTCTTGGTGCGGTGAAAGCGGTTTGGGAGCTGCCATTCTGTGCCAGTACCCGCCACTGGTACGTGCCCGGGCTCAGGTTAAAGGTGAACTTGTTCCTGGTGATAACGGTGTCCAGCACAAGGTTTACGGGGGACGCAAAGCCCGGGGATACAACCTGCAGCCGATATGATAATGCGTGATTTACCTGGTCCCACCAAAAATTCACTGTGTAGCTCGTACTCTGAAAAGCGTCGGCGGGCGCTTCCGGATATACTTTGCTATTGGTAACAGACGGTTCGATGATATCATCGCAGGAAGACAAGGTCCAAAGCGCCGTTCCCAATAAAACCAGGTAGAGCAGGTGTTTAATTTTCATCGATACGCATTCAGGTTAGCAGGATAAACGGTAATAATTAGTAAAATGATACCGGTTTAACCCAGTGAATGAAATTATTCCATATCAATTAACTGAAAAACGCATTATTTTGTTTTAAAATTCAGCACGGCGAAAGAACATTTTTGAATGGGAATAAGTACGCGGATCCGAAATAGAAATCGGCAATGGCCCGGGTCAGATTGACTGTCTATTGACAAGCGTCAGATGAACCCCTCCGCTGCATTCCTCGTCTAATATTTCGCAGCAATAGTGTGCCTGGCGTTCACCTCCGTGATCTCAATGATGGGATTGACCGTCATATTACGGCTCACGTTTCTCTGGCGGTGACCTGTTCGTCTGTTGACGTCTGTGACAGAGGAACGGCAAAAGAGTTCCTGGATGAGGTCCTTGGCTTCTTTCCGGCGTCTTAGTTGTATATCAAGGAAATCCGGTTGTAGATTTCGGCACATGTGACGGTATCTCCCCGTGCAGCAGGACGGCTCCTCCTAGGTTACGTTCGCTGTATGTGGCATCAATAATCCCCCAAACGATTTTACAAAAAATTCATTTTATTTTTAAATCATGGACGGTTTCTCAGTTTGAATTTATTTTACCAGATCGATAATAAATTTTCGACTAACGTGTTTTAGATCATTTATTTTTATAAAAATCCTGATGCATAAAATAATTCCAATAAGCAGAACTAAGAAGCTTGTAAATAATGAGATGATAAACAAAATTGTCATAGTAATCATTTCACTAAGTATATTTATAAAATAAGTCAATTTAACAACTACGCCATCCTCCGTATTATTCAAATACAATACGCCCATTTCTATTTTTTTCGAATATTGTGTAACCGAAATTAGCTTAGATTTATTTCCAAATCCGTTGAATACAATCTTTTCGTCTGTGCTACTAATGATGTTATAATTTTCGTCATTGAGCTGTTGTTTAACTCTCTCAACCAAATCGTCATGACCGATGGAAGATATTTGAGAGGTTGTAAACTTTAAATACACAGCTTTTAAAATAAACTTAAAAATATTCATAATTGGTAAATAAGGACTGATTAGTTTGTAATTTTCATACTAAGGTTCATTAGGTGATATTCGAATTTAGCCTAAAACGCTGTATATATCGAAAAGGGGTTTTATCCCGATTCAATTTATACATATTACCAAATAGTTAACACTAATATATGGCTATCTTATCCTTGTACAAATTTTTTCGTCTAAAATTGAACATTTAATTACTTTTTGATTAAGTCCGGCGTTTCTGCTCATGTTGTAGGCAGATACCGATGCAGGTTCCGTTTTCCGCGATTAATAGGGTTATTCCGCGATCATTTGCTTATTATTAAACGATTGCCGACATTTAGATACCTATTACTTAAATCACAATGAAAACACCGAACCCATTTATCCCGGTTTTATTGCGTAGCTGTGGCTACCTGTTGCGGTCTGTGATTGCCACCGCCATTGTGTTTGCCCTCCTGTTGTCGGCTCCTGTTTTACATGCATATGGCCAGGACCGAGAAGAGAATAATTTGCATGCGCGCAAGAGGGCGCTGCGGGATAGCGTGAAACGGGTTAAAAAAGCAGCTGTTACCGAACTGAACAAGCAGCGGGATACGGCGTCGGCGGTGGTAGATCTTCCGTTTCAGACGTTCGAAACCAATTTCCTCGGCTATACCTGGGATTCTGATGACGGGCCGTTTATGGATTTCACGATTTCAGAAGCGTACCATATACAGGCTTTCCGCAAGCTTGATGCGAAGTTGTCGTCGCGGTTTGTAAATTTATATAGTTTTAAATTGTATCTGGCCTTTACCGGCCGGTTCGGGCAATACCTGGTCGGCAGGAGTTCCGCACCGGTGGTAGGGAAACGTTTCAACCCGGTGGTTTATTTTCAGTACCACGATGCAGATCATAAGTTATTCAGGGGCAGGTTCGGGTATGGGCATGAATCCAACGGGCAGTCCATCGGGGATTCGGCAACGTTTTATGCTACGGTTAAAAACGCGCAGGGGAGTAGCCCGAACCGGGCGCTGTTTATCAATCAAACGCTTGATTATATCAGCCGGGGCTGGGATTACATTTTTGTGGAAGGGGTCCGTAATTGGGAGGACAATGGCTCTGTCGTTGGCGTAGCGGATGTGACGCTGAGGTATTATCTTAATTACGGTTTGCTGGAGGGTTACCGGGAGGAGTACCAGGCATGGGAACACAATTGGTACGGGAAAAATTTAAGACGGAATGATGTCAGCGGGGTGCGCGCATCCTTCGACTGGTATGTCGGGAACAATGGCTTTTCATGGCTGAAGTGGCGGGATTTCAGAGTGGATTATGAAAGCGGTATCGCTCAGCCATTCCGGTACAATTCAGTTAAGCTGCTCGCGGGGTTTAATCTGTTTACACTGCCTTTCTGCGTGACTTACGCGAACGGTTACAATGGAGACCTGGCACAATACGGAAAACGAAACCATAGTTTTGGAGTCGCCCTGGCGCTGACTACTTTACGGAAGCCGACAAGTGACCTGCGGTATGATGTAGTTGGTAAAACGAATTGAGGATGCTGTATTAAACATTTTCCCCAAGTCATTTGTGTACTTCGCCGGCATTGATCCGGACCATCAGGTCAGATATTTTTTCGACGTTGCTGTGTACCAGGCTTGGTGCGATGACGTGAAACAGGCCATACACAGGTTCGCTCTGAAATTTCCCGTAACTGATAAATAACGGTAATTTTTCTTTGACCAAACGCGTCCAGTATATCCCGCTGCCTTATAGATGTAAACCAACTATCGAGCCGAATCTTTTTATATCCAGAACTTCCCAGCTGGTGTAAGGATGACCAATAGAAGTGCTTTTGTTAGGCATAACCCATCCCCGCCATTTATGATCAACAAATATAGCTTTCCAACATGACTCAGGAATATTCTCCCCGTTGGGTAAATGTCCAATCGAGCCAAAACCGCCCGATATTATTCGTATCGGCTGCGTTCTCGCCCAAACTCTTTCCTGCGTTTCCAAAGTCTTCCAGTCACCTGCATTTAATGCATGGAGTTGAGGCACCATGTTAGTCATATAAAAGCATTCCACCGCGTCAGTTGCGTTGCACTCTGCGTCGGCATAGGGAAACATATGGCCTTTATCATAACCTGAATTTCTGTAATCATTAGGTGATGCACTATTTGGCAGAGAAGGGTCTTGTGCAAATTTGTCAACCCTGGCAGTGCTCCCACAGTTTACCATTGACGGGGTTAAATCCCATCGGACAGAGTCAGGCTCGTGTTTGGAGGCATTGTAATAGGTAACGTAGCTGTGATGTTGAACTCTCTGCGCGTTTCCGATCAGGAAACTACAGCAAAGTAACGTTGCGATAATGAGGTGCTTTTTCATTGTGATATAGTTTGTTAAGGTGAAGGTAACTGATTTGACATCTCCATCAACCCGTGAAAACACCCTGTTAAATACCGTTAAAACACGGTGTTCGATTGACAATTCGGTACCGTATCTTTACAAATCAATTCATTACCCCCCCCCCCAAAAAAACTTTATGGCAAGTTATCAGGTAGTTTGCATCACCAAGCCAAATGCAGACAGCACTTATGAACACATTACACAAATTGGATATGATGACGATGGGACAGTTTATTTGATTCCAGCAAGCACCGTAATAAAACGAATTGAAGCTAACGACAAGGAGTTTTACGTCAAAGCTGCCGGAGAAACCGTTTATCTGATCGTTTATGAACGAGACGACAAGAAATTCATAAAAACTAAGCCAGATGATACTAAAAAGGATAATCTGCTTAAACTACGCCAATGTAACCCTGCGAAATAATGACAAAATCAATTTTAGTTCTCGCGATACTTATAGGCATGGGCATTAGCAGCGCATCTCCATCCAGGCGTTTCACCAGACTGGCGGTTGACCCGGTTTATATCTGTATCAGTAATACAGCACATAAATACCATAATGATCGCGATTGCAGGGGATTGGCAAAATGTACCCATCAGATAAGAAAGGTAAGTAAAGACCAGGCTATCAAAATGGGATATAAACCATGTAAGATTTGTACTAAATGATCATGAGCTATTGGAGCAACAATTGAATTCCCGGATTTGTAGCCGGATTAATTATTCCCTGATCGGTGCTTAAAAAGAATATTCCTGAAGATATTTCATCTCCGAGCATATTACCATCTAAAACGGTTAATGGTTTATCTTCCTGAATAGTATTCAAGCGCCTTTTAACACTTCAATTTCAAACCAAAAAAGCTGTTCCAGACATTGCAATCCGATTTTCAAAAGAAAGGAAAATTGAAATTCAAAAGAGTTTGAATCCGACTCGGATAACATCGGATTTAAATTGATGCTGTTTAAACCATTTTTGTATCAGTTTACCGGTGTAATTCAGAACCGGTAACGGACAAGAACTGACATGCACTAAATCACATAAGGCTATGGCGGCGGAAATCATCACCAAAGAAGACCTGCAGGAGTTTGGAAATAACCTGCTAAACCAAATTAAGGGCCTGCTGGGCCAATCTTTTGAAGAGCCAAAGAAATGGCTCAAAACTTATCAAGTAAAAAACCTGTTAAAAATATCGGACAATACCCTTCAAACCCTCAGGGATAACGGTACTATTCCATTTACAAAGCTCGGTGGAATCCTTTACTATAGTTATGAGGATATAAAAAAGGTTTTGAGCGGGGAAATGGAAAGCAAGCGGATTAAGGTGGGCAAGCGCCAAAAGCAAGTCTGAAAATAAAATCCCAACCTTCTACAAATGATATTTCATGTATGCAACGAAGCAACAACTGAAACGTCATTATAGCATATTGAATAAGAGGGATACATCCGTGGTTTACCAGGGTTTTTCAAATGAGCCTTCGGACGTGTCGTTTTTACGGTTACCTTTACCAGTAAAAAGATTTTATCTTCCATTGTCTGCATTGATAGGTATTCATAAATTCATTTAATTCTAAGATGAACTTTTCGGGGTCCTCCTGCGCCAATTGCTCGGCGTAACCTTCCCAGAATATTTGGTTGGTTAGTTCTATAAATTGCTCGTACATCGGAACCGCTATTTTGTGAAACCATGAAAAATGCACCCGTCCGCTAACCAGCGGACGGGTGCATACCTGTTTTAAGCATTAGGAAAAACGATGCTGGCTTCAATGTCAGCCAGTTTTTCGTTGCATGCGTCAAATATAAACTGCGATACCATTCGTATCAGGTTCGGGGTGTTGGTTGTAAATTCCCTGCCTTTGTCGTCTTTGATAATCAGCTTACAACCCTGATAGGGATTCGTTTCCAGTTCATCGTTTTCTTCTGCCAGTTTAACCTCGAAGTCTTCCAATGTTTTAATACGGGCGATTAAGGCTAAACGCTGGATACTCAACCTGTGCAAGCCATTTACAGATTTTAAGGTCTGCTCTAAGTTCAGTGCAGGCCTGACAGCGCTGTTATCCGATTTTGCCGGCTCGTGTTTAGGCTCTTTCGTTAACTCCTGTCCTGCGGTTTGCTGTTTAGCGTGATCAGGTTCGCTACCCACTGTAAGGGGGCTGCCGGTCTTAGCCCCGGCAACTTTGGCTTCCTCAGTTTGCGGAGCCTGGGCAGGTGTTTGATTGGTGGCTCTTTCATCTTCTTTGGCTTCCTTTTGGGTTAGGCTTGGGCGATTGGGGATTTTGTTAGCTGTTTCGTTTGTTTTTGCTGCCGTACTTTGTACAACGTTTGCATTTTTTTCTGTTGTTTTCATTTTAAATGAATTTTAAAGGGTTAAAAAATTTGTTTTTTGTTTCCCTCTTTCCCGAAGCCTCCCTGAAAAGCTATTTTTCAAAAGAAAAAACGGAAAAAAAGAAAGCAAAAAAGGTTGCCCGCAACAGGCAAAAGGAAACGGAATAAATCCCGGAGGGTGAGCCAGCCGAGGAACGAGGCTGGTTCATTATGCCGTAGTCTTTTGCGGATATTTAAACAGTACGCAGCAATGCGGGCAAAACCTTGGCTGCCCTTTTTCTCCGTTTCGATTGGAAAATAGCAACCGGAAGCGCCTGGTGCCGCCTGATATGGTAAATGCGGAATGAAGGCAAGCGCCGCTTTTCCCGGCGTAATGTAATGCAGCGGGTAAACAAGCGAAGTCCTGAGTGATGCGTTTGGCGGAAATGGCAGCAACGAATGCTACAGCGGATGCTTTTGCAGCATCGCGAAAATGCAGGAGCGGTTTTTATTTTGTCGCAAAAAAAATCTTTTCAGGAGTTGAAATGACATCCGTACGGGAAAGAGACAATGAACAACCGCCCCGCCGGGAAAAACAACCAGGCATATAGTTTATAAGAATTTATAAGAATTGCCATGAAATGATATCCTCTTTAGTATACAACCCGGCAACCAGCCGGCCCGTAAAAAAAAGCCGTATACTTTGACCGGGCGAATAAGCCGTTAGAGATTTAATCCGATAAAGATGGAAGACTATTTTTTTGCCGAACAGCTATTACTTCGCATGCCTGCGAAGAGCTTCTCAACATACCATGATGACGAACAAGCCCATCTCGGCAACCCCGGCCTGATCGGCGCGATTTATCTCGCCAGCCCGCTGTTTTATCATTGCCTGGAGCAAAAGGCATTTCTCTATGAGCAGTTGTCAGACAAAGAAAAGGTCACTTTACAGAAATATATCAACCGGTCCTGTTTTCGCTCTACGCCTTTCGGCCTGTTCGCCGGCGTTTCGTTAATCAACTGGGGAGACCAGACGAAACTGGACGTGCAGCCTATAAGGCCGGATAACGCCGTTGTCCTGCCGGACCAGGCGTATGTATTGAAATTAAGTGAGGAGCTGCTGGGAGCTGAACTGGCCGGTGGGGTACTATTTGAAACCAATCCAACACTTTACCGGCTGTTGGATGAGTACCGTTTTATCACCACGGAAACGGACGGGGGAGACAACTCCAGAAGGTATCTGCTCCAATCGGCCGATTATTCAACGGTGCTCAAAGAGCTTGCGGCGTACTGCATGACTGCCCGCTCACAGGGTGATATTGTCGCCGAGATCTGCCGCCTGGCAAATTGTTCTGCTGCTATCGGTGAAGATTACTTTCGATTTTTAAGTGCTGAACAGTTTTTGGTTCGGCGATGCCGCGCGAATATTAACGGAACAGGGTACCTGGAATTGCTGTTGTCGCAGACCGGGCGGACCGGCAAACATTCACGGCGAACGATTTCCATGCTGCAATTGCTATGTGAGCTAAAAAATGCCAAAGCGCTTGGCGCGACCTATTTTAAAAATATAAATCAAACACTTGAACAGTTTATTGCACCACAAGCGGGTACCTCCTCAAACTTCCTCAACGTGATCCTTAACCGCAAAATGGAAGCGGGAACACTTTGCAGCCACTGGCAAAGCCCCATCAGGGATGCCCTGTTCGCTTTAGATATCCTGTGCCCGCAGGAACCGGTTCCCGGCATGGCGAATTTTGTCAGGTCGTTTCAAAAAGATTTTGAAGGACAAATGTTGAGCCTGCTATACGCGCTCGATCCTGAAGTGGGCATCGGTTATGTTACAGACGAGCCCGAAAAGGAAAACCAACTTTTGGAAACCTTGCATATCGCCGCAAGGAGAAGCCCGGACGACGCCCATTCCTGGACACCCTCACATCGTTTCCTGCTGGAAAAATGGCATAACTCAGCGAATGCGCCGGGGGCGGCCATCCGGATAAGGGAAGACGAGCTAGCGGGCCTGGAACGCCGGGGAGGTAATTCAGGGATGCTGGGATTGACCGTGCTTTTTAGAATTATCAACGACCAGGTGTACCTAGAAAGCGCGGGTGGCGTCAACGCCCCGGCATTGATGGGCAGATTCACCGTAGCTGATCCCGAAATAGCCGCGGCCGCCCGCAGGATGGCGCGGGAGCAGGAAGCTGCCAATCCCGGGATTATCTTCGCAGAGATACTCCATTTGTCAGGCCCGCACACGGATAATGTCAACAGGCGGGAAACCATCTGGTCTTACGACCTGCCGCTTACAGCCGTTTCAACATTACCCGAAGAAAGGCAGATCGCACTTTCGGACCTCAAGATCCGGGTCGAAAACAACAAGGTACTGCTGTATTCTGAAACACGCCGCAAAGTTATTGTTCCACGGCTGAGTTCCGCCTATAACCATAGCATCGATAAGCTGCCCCTGTTCCGTTTCCTGGCCGACATTTCGTATCAATACGGACGAACTGCACTCAGTCTGGACCTCCGGCAGTTCTTTCCCGGATTGAGCTATTATCCGCGGGTGGAATATAAACGAGCCATTCTGCAGCTGGCTACATGGGTTCTTTCTGAAAAACAAATCAAATCGGTAGAAATAAATGAAGAACCATCGTTTGGGGCGGCGATTAAAAGACTGATAGCAGAAACAGGCCTGCCACCAGTATTTTCGTTAACGGAAGGGGATCAGCAACTGGTATTTTTCAGAGACAGGCCGGCGGATATGCTGTTTTTTTCCGCGTGTGTCAAACACAAAAAGGAAGCTGTTCTGAGAGAACACCTGATGGAAACCAAAGAAAGTGCTTTCGTAAAGAACCGTGAAGGCGAGGGCTTTACTTGCCAGTTCAACACGTTCCTGTTGCCTGACCAACCGGTATTTTTATCACCGCTCAGCAAGTCCCCGATCAAACCTGAAAAATTGAAGCGCAAATTTATGCCCGGCTCTGAGTGGCTCTATTTAAAAATATACACTTCGAAGATCGGCTCGACGCGGCTGCTCCTGACTATCCTTCCGCTTGTCCGGCGGAAATACTGCTGCGGCCCGGTTCAGAAATGGTTCTTTATCCGGTACGACGACCACGCGCCGCATATCCGGCTGCGTTTACAAATCGATCCCCGGGACATCAGTGAAATATTGATTGCGTTCAAAAACAAGCTGGAAGACGGGATGACCCAGCATGTCATCCGCGAATATCAAATCGATGTTTATAGCCGCGAGTTGGAACGGTATCAGGCCGGCGGCATAACGCTGACGGAAAACTTTTTCTGGGCGAGCAGCGAGCTGACCGTTGGGTTATTGAAAAGGCCGAACGGCAGCAATGCGCCATTTATTTATCAGGCAGCGCTCAGCACCGTTTGGCACATGATACTGGAATTTATACCGGACGAAGATGCGCGGCTGCTTTTTTTGCAGGTCAGTTATCAACAATTTTTCACTGAATTCGAAGAAAAAATGCTCCGGGTAGAAATGGATAAAAAATACCGCGGGCTGGCCGCAGATATAAGGCGGGTGCTCCTTGACCCCTTTTTTTACCGTACCGCAGGGCTGGTGAGAGGCAGCCGCCTCTTTATAAATGCAGTGAAAGCCCTGTCGCAGGCCGCTCAAACCGGCGACTGCGAAAACTATCTACGGAGCATCATCCACATGCATGTCAACCGGCTGTTTACCGCCGACGCGCGAAAACAGGAGATGATCGTCTATTACCTTTTACATAAGTTCTTCCTTGGCGAAAAGGGAAGGAAAAAGGCAAAAATAGAACAGTAGTCAGGAAGCCCGGTCAGTTTTAATGAGGCGGGCATCCATAAAGTCCAGAAATTTTTGTTTGTAATAATCTCCCATAATAAGCGACTTACCGTTCTCCAGTCTAACCTGGGCACGTTCGGTTACCTTGACATAGTCTATGTTCACGATAAAGGACCGGTGGATGCGCGCAAACGTATATTCCGGCAGGTGGCGCCAGATATCTTTCATGGTTAGATATGTCATGTGTTTTTCAGTCCTGGTGTGGATCTGGATATAATTTACCGCCCCTTCGATGTATATCACGTCATCAAACCTGATCTTGACCATGCGGCCTTTGATCTCACTTTTAACATTAAAAAAATCATCCCGGCCCGGACCGGCGTCCCCGGGACGTTTTTTTATTTTTCTGCGTGCCTTCTGTATACACTTCAGGAACCGTTCGTAATTGATCGGTTTTAACAGGTAATCAAAAGCGTCCTTTTCGAAGGCTTGCAGTGCAAATTCCGGGAAGGCGGTCGTAAACACAACCGAGGTATAAAGATTCACCATTTCGGCAAGGTCCAGCCCGGACAGGAGCCGCATATCGACATCGATAAATGTGATATCGGGGGCGTTTTTGCTGGTCAGTTCATCCAGGGCGACCAGGGGATTCTGGCTGGAGCCGATCAGTTCCAGCCCCGGGGTCTGTCCGATATAGCCCTTTAAAAGCGCAACAGCATCCGATTCGTCATCAATAACATAACAGGTTAAATTCATAGGTGTAGAATTAGGGTAACTGAAAATTCGCCATTGCTATCCACGACGGTAATTGAAAACCGGTCCTGGTAGAAGTTAACTAAGCGCTTATTAATATTTTTCAGTCCAATGCCGCATTTGCGGTGAGGACTGCTCGATCTTTTTTTATTCCGCGTCTCGAAAATCAACGTGCTTTCTGTTCGTTCCAGCAGGATTAAGGCAGGGCAATCAGCCTCACCAAGGTCTCCGTGTTTTACCATGTTTTCCACCAGGGTAATCAGGACCAATGGCAGGATTCGGATGTTGTTTAGCCTGCCTTTTTTGCGGAATCTGATAAAAAACGCTTCCTCAAACCGGAGACGGCTTAATTCGATCAGTTTTTCAATTTGCTCCACCTCCGTAGTTAATGGAACGGTGCGGTTATCTTCGCTGGATACGAGAGAATAGCGCATGATTTCCGCTAACAGCATCACCCCTTTGCCTGCCCTGTCGGAAAGCCGGTGAACGGCGTTATAGATAAAGTTCAGGGAATTGAACAGCAGGTGCCGGCTGATCTGATTTTGCAGATAGGCGTTTTCCGCGATGATATATTTATTTTCAAGTTCCAGGTTTTCAGCGACAGCTTTAAGCTGTGCCCTCTCCATTACATGATTTCTTTCTTTAAACCTGATCATATAAAGCATGGACCAATAAGCGATACTTAAACCTATAAAATAGAGGCCGCGCCAGATATTTGTAATCACATACAACCGGTCGAAAACGACGTGCCTGCCGGTTCCGGCAGAACTTTTTGCGAGAAAAAAATCAATGACAAATTTTATAAGCAGATAGATAGCCATCTCGACGGCTATTAAAGTAAAAGCGATCAGATAGGGTTTCGCCGTTTTAAAAAAAGCATAATCTAAAATAATATGGGCCGTCGCATAGAATAAGCATATGTTCAGGGAATAAAATAATATATAATGAAAGACGGGTCCCAGATAATGCAGGGTAAAAAAAATGAACGCCGTCTCATAACCGATAAAAATCAGCCAAACAAAAATGTGCCTGAATATGATGACCCTGACCGGCATCTTCGAGTTATTAAGTCATTAAAAGCAATTCCCGGCTTTCTGCATTTCGCAATTACCTCTCTGCGTAATAAAGTTCAGTGCTTTTCCAAGTGAAAATAGCTTTGTTCAAAAATCAAATGCTATGAAAACTATAAAATCAAAAAAATTAAATAAGCGGATCAATACGGTCTGCGACCTATCGCAAACACCGGTAAAAAGTAATTTGGGGGATACCACCACCACCGGTACTGATCCGACCAATACCACGATCATTACTTTAACAACTAATACGGGATTGATCGCGAAATGTTAACATAAAGTTAAGCAATATTAAAAAAATACCTTTTCACTTATCACAATAAATAATAAATAAAAATATGCTTACTTATATACTCTAGGCTGTGGTCAGATCGGAATTAGGTCAACTGGAAAGACTTATCGGGGAGGTGGTAAAGGATGAAGACGTTGCCCAAAGCGAAGCGAATCTTGCGCGGATGGCTGAACAGGTGCAGGCGGTGGCGGATACCTGCTCAGGTTTAAAGCTTAAATGGGTCCGTGAATTATTTAGCGGGGTACGTGAGCCGGTTTTGGCCCGTTATGTGCAATACCACCAGGCCGGGGTCACGTCACTTTCTGACCAGGTCAGCCGGAAGATACCGGCAGGCTTAGCTGAAGATGCGGGGGATCCGATCCATCAATACTATTTTATAGTTCTCACCAATCTGGAAGCGCTGCTCCGTTTTTTAAAACAGGGATTCTATAAATATTTTGATGGGGATTACCCGGTTTCCATTTATCGCTTCAGGATACAGTCTGAAGAGATCAGCCGTTCAACGGCCGAAAATGAAATCGCGCTGCACCAATCGGGCGTTGATGATAACCTTATTACCTCGATAACAACCTCCGTCACGAAAAAACTTTCCGATGCCTGGGAATCAGGAATAAGCTACCGCCAGTTCGATCATATCAAGTCCGTGCTCAGCAGGGTCGCGCAAAAAGTCCGGGAAAACCCTGACGTCACCACCATTGATGTCGCCCATGAGCTGTACGGACGGAATTTCAATAGTTATTACTTTCTTCAGTGGTACAAGCATCGGCTCAGTACGATGATCAACGCCGTCGCTGAAAATGAGAAACTGAAAATAATCCTGCAGGAGACCAAAGCGCTGGAGATGATTTTTGTATCGGGAGATGTCCTATTTGAACCGGAACTTCCACCGATTAACGAACAGTTGCTGCCCTGGCTCAGGCAGCAATCACCGGATCCATCCAATCTCTCCGCTATTTTTAAAATGAACGGCCATGAACGCATGCCGCTCCGGTTTTCCGTAACGCAATTTGCCTTTTTTATCCGTCTTTGCTACCTGACAGGTTGTTTCCGATCAACAACATCTCCGATATTTTAAGATTCTTCACGAGGCATTTTGAAACGAAAAAACAGCTGCATATATCCTTTAAAAGTTTCGCCCGGGCTTTCTACAGTGCAGACCAGGTTACGGCCGCCGTAGTCAGGGGCTTTTTGCAGCGCATGATCGACACCGTCAATAAAACCTATTTCCCGTGAACCATTAAACAGAACAGCTATGATCAAATAATACTTACAGGGTCCTGTTTGTGACACTCGTTTCCAGTAACAGGTGGCAGGCCCCTTTTATTTAAAGAGCAAAATATGATAACCAAATTTAGCGATCGGCTTTATGCAGATCTGAACAGGAACCTGAATGTGCTGGTACTCGAAGAAGACCAATTGATCAAAAGGCTGGAGAAATCCATCCATGTATGTTTAAAATACCTGAGAAAATTAAAGGATTACTGCAAGCTCAACGACCCGGTGACACCCGCAGAGGAGATCGTCTTTTTTAAGCACATCAAACCCAAATTCAAGTCGCAGCTGATCTTCTACCAGTCTTTACTGAATATCGAGATCAGGAAGCCTATCGGGGACGGCAAGGTCGTGTCCGACTATTTCGCCAATGAAATTAAGATACTGTATCATTTTTTTGAAAGTAACCTCTCGTTCTACCAGTACGTCAGGACGCAAGCTACCTACCTGGATGAGTATTATTTCGTCCGCGGTAATTATGATGTTCATCTCGACCCCGACCAGTGTGTCATCGATTTCGACCCGACCTTCAGCACCACCCATGATCACAAGCTGGCGCAGGTCCTGGCCAGCGAGCTGATGCAGGAACACCTGGAACAATCGATACAGAAGATCAGCCAAAAAGACGCGATCATGCAGCTGGATTCCGAGTTCCGGGATTTTGACTGGAAGCAAACGAAGTGTGCATTGATCGAACTGATCTACAGCTGGCACGCGACGGAAGCCTTTGGCAAAAAGAACCTGAAAAGCATTGTCAAGTTCATCGAAAAATCCTTTAATATCTCACTCGGGAACTTTTACGATACCTATGACTGGCTCTGCGGCAGACCCAGCCCGACTGTCTATATCGATGAGATGAAAGAAGCATTTCTGCTTCGGGTGCGTAAAAAATTAAAGTGAGGAGCAAGTTTTAAAAGCCGTCCCCCAGATGTTATCGGGTTTTTCTTAAACAAAAGGCCCCTTATCGGACATTTAAAATCGCACGAGCACCTGTCCTTAAATATCTTTATGCCGGCCTGTACAATTTTGCGGTAACCCCAACGGGAAGACCTGTACCTATATTTTGGACAGCACAGGCTGATCCAAAGTAGGCTTGCCTGCCGGATTAAAAATATCAGCTATTCATTAGTTATAGAAAAAGTAACCCCATAATCAGACCCATCCCCGTTCAGGTGAACCCAGCCACGGGACATGTTGGTCATTTCGCCTGCGGGGTCGATGCACCGTGCGACTGGCTGGTATTTCCAGCTGATCTGGTCGCCGTTCCGCTCGATATGGACCGAGAAACTGCCGATCCAATCATCGGTATCCTGGATATGGAAGAACTGGGAAAAGACGGTGGCTAATGCAGCACCACCGAGCACATAAGGGTTGGTGATGCCGCAGGCGGCGATAACCCCGTTACCGAAGTTGATGAAGTCCCGACCGTCACCGCCGTCTTCTTCCATGACCTGTACGATCATGTCGACCGATCCGCCGTCTTCGAGGTTAAAGCCGATCACCTTACCCGGCTTCACATGCCGGTTCTGGTCGTCTGCACCGTCGTTCATATCCCAATGCCCATCGTCAGAGGGCACACGTTCGGTACCGCCGTTGGCACCGCCGAATTTATAGATGAGCAGTACGTAGGTTTCATCCTCGCCAGCTTCGGTGGTTTTCCCGCATTCGATATCCTCGATGTTGAACGATGCAAGCATGGTTGTTTGGGTCGGTTTATTCAACTGCTGAACGACACCTGCCGGATGGCTCCGATGTGGAAGAGCGGCAGTAAGGTCGTCAGTTTGTGCGTGTGCGGCCGCAGTGCTGAGAGCTAAGCAGGCCAGGGTCAATAGCGTTTTCATATCTGATCATTTTTATTTTGTGGATGTGGATGGAGCGGCAGCGGTGGTACTTTTATTCAGGCCCAGGGTAGTGATGAATGACGATGGCGAAAAGCTGATGCCTACAGAGAACTTCCCGCCTGAATACGATCTTTTGGCGTACTTCAACGCGTCGTCCACAGAACTGATGCTCCCGATATTGGTCACTTGGGTAGCGTAATCATTCACCCATACCCAGCCCACGTTAATGGCGAAATCTTTGGTGATCGCGTAGTTAAAGCCGGCATAAATGTTCGAGATCGGGTCTTTGGCGATCTTGACGCCGCCGTACAGGCCGGTGCGGTAAATCACATTATCCATAAGCCACCCACCAAGGTCGCGGTTTTTTTGATCAACAGCTTTATGGGCAACAGAAGACCATACCGGGAGCATATTATCAATATCTCGCGGATAGTGTACCTCCACTAAAGCATAGGCTTCGCTTTTCCAGGAGGTGACCTGATCGCTGGTGGGTTTTACTACGAGGTTGCTGCCGGAGATGCTGATATTGTTCACATTCAGTTGACTGTTGGCTACTCCGATCTGGAAGCTGGCTACGTTTGCTTCATGGATATTGAAGGTCAGGTCATTTTTGAACGAGGAGTTACTCAGCACCAAGTCGCATGGAGTGCGTACCTTGTTAGGATCTACCTTGATCAGGGTGATTCCTAAGTTAACCTGATTGGCGGCTCCCATCACGCCCATCGCCCTTACCGCAGTCAGCAGATCGGCAAAACTCTGGCTGAAATAACTTTTTTTGTAATTGATCTTTACACTTGTTCCGGATAGTTTCTTCTGCGCGTCAGCTGCGTTGCCGGCAGCATAGAAACTGTCGGGCAAATCGACCAAGACTACATAAAGTTTCTTGGTTTCGTAGAGGTAATTGGAAATACTGTTTGCAGTCACGTTATGGAAAACGATCGAATTGGTAACCGTGTTGGCTTGGTCTGGATCAGGCGTAAAAGTAGTTACACCGGCACCATTTTTAGTCGATACGATCCTACGGTAAACAAAGATTACTGCTGCCCCTTTATCTGTGAAGGCGCTGGAGAGTTCCGCTTTTAATGCGGTCAGGTCAGCAGGATTCCCAGTTGTGGAAAGGGAGTTGTCCCCGGCAGCTAAAAATGTGGTTAAAGCCTGGTAAGTAACCAAGTTATCCGCCGAAAGCGAATTGACCAGGGTGACCGCTGCGCCATTGGCTAAATTGCAGTTCAGCCGCTTGGCTTCGTAAGTTTGGTTAATACCTGATTGTGCCATCACGCTGGCTGCTGTCGAAACGACGAGCAGCAGGGTAAGGTAAAATTTTGTTTTCATGAGCTGTGGAATTATAGGGTTAAAGATTTAAAGTTCGGGGCCGGGCTAACCTGGCATTGGCCGTTGTAGCCCTGTTGCTGGTAGATCTGGTCCAGCTGGCTCTGCAACTGATCGAACGGGGTACCGGTTAATTGTGAGAATGCTTTGAAGAAAAAGCTATTGGTATCAAAGCCGGCTTCTACGTCCGTGGCCGACGCTGCGATCACGGTCAGAAATGGTTGCTGAGCGGCAAAGCTTCCGATCAGACCGTAGGCGTAACAGCAATCCAGGATCGCGATTAGATGGCCGTTGGGAACTTTTTTTCTGAAGCTGGCGATGACCTGCTGAAAATTGTCTTCTGAAAAAAACTCCTTAATATCGGGTGTATAAGTAGGCGTTAATTGTTCATTGTAAGTCACGCACATGGTTTTAATCTGGAGCGGATCTACGGACAGGAAATATTTGGTGGCATGACCGGTATAGTAGAACAATACCCACTCATCGCCATTCTTACAGCCATCGATCACCTCGGTAAGCTTAGTGGAAATCAACGCCACAGTGGCCGCCGGATCCATCAGCGACAGGCTGTTTGTCCAATTCTTGGTTTCCAGCAAAGTCTGCAGGTCCGTCACATTCTTGTAGACAAAGGGTAATGGCTGCAAGCCATTCCGCGATATGGAGTAGAAATCGCCTAATCCAACCGTAATACTTATTTTTTCCATCGGGATCAGTTTGCTTTATTGTAAGTGTTAATGGTATTGATATCGCCGTTGATGTCAGCAATCTGCTGCTGCAGATCGGTAATCTGTTTATTAAGAGCGGCTGCGCTGATCTTGTCGACCGGTGAATCTTTGCTGAAATTCGGATTGTCCAGGATGCTGCTGAGGTATTGCTTTTTCAGTGTCAGCTGTGCAGTGCTGTTTTCCAGTTCGGTTTGCTTGGCGGCTTTCAGGTCGTCCAGTTTAAAGGAGGGCACCAGCTTTTTACCGACGTAAACACCCTGGCTGAGGCCCATCAGTACGACAAAGGACCAGGGCAGATAGGGCACGTATGGCAGGTTCCACGCAGCTTCGACCGTAGATTTGTATTCTTCGTACATACGAACCGAAATTTTCATGTACTCCGGCGCGCTGACATGGATGACCAGGCTGTTATAATCATAGACCTTGCTTTCAAAAACGCAGATGGCCAGTAAAGTCCAGATCAACATTTGACATTTGCTGAAGTCAAGTCCATTGGGACCCACGAGGATATCGCCCCATTTGGGGGTGGTCTTATAGGTGTTCAGGGCATTTTGGTTTTTGGTTAAGGCATTGACCGTAACGCCTTTTACCGCCACGTAGCTGGTCAGGCTTAGTCCGAGCAGCCACATCGCTGACTGTGAGAAGGTCGGTTCATAGTACCGGAACAGGTTGCCTGTATGGTTGAACAGCAAACTGAAGATGAGACAAAATTGTGACGACATGATCACTATTGCCCAAATAAAAGCCTGGAGGCGCGAAAGGCTGTAAGTGCCGGTGTCGCCGATAAGGAAGTTGAGCACGCCTTTCTTAAAATCCGTTACACCGAATATAACGGTGACGCCCATAAACAATAAGATGGTGAACCATAGCGAAATAACCAGCTGCAAGATGGCCAGCCAGAAGGTTTCGGTGCCGGGTACTTGGGTATAGAGCAACGCTAAAACGATCAGCGGGATCACCAGGAAAGCGGCTTTCCAAAAAAGGCTCAGCCGGTTGGGTTTCTGAGTTGAAGTAGTCATCATTGTTTTGTGTCGCTGAAATTGATCAGACAGTTCAAAAGTAGATGGGTGCGGCGCGGCCGGCCACAGGAAAACCCCTGAATTAAAAACAGGGATTTTCCTGTTTTTCGGGTCTGCCAAAATGGTGTTCTTTGTACTGCGGAATCGGATAAAGCGGCTTATGAAAATATGATAAATAGCCGCTTGCGATATTGGATAATAAGTTAGATATTAGGACAGTACATAAATAAATAGGTGGCGTGCTCCCACGGCACAATACCTAAACCTGTCCAAATCCTCCTTAAATGAAAATATCTATTGGTGTGGCCGATGACCAGCAACTGTTCCTACGGTCTTTGTCAAGCTTGATCAGTTCGTTTCCCGAATGTGAAGTGGTGACCGAGGCCCTGAACGGACAGGAGTTGCTGAAGAACCTGGCTGCGCTGGAAGTGTTACCGGATATCATTCTGATTGATGTACAAATGCCGGTCATGGATGGGCCGGCAGCGGTGAAAGAGATCACCGCGAAATATCCCGATATCGCGACGATAGCGCTGTCAATGAAAGAGGATGATCATTCGGTACTGGGGATGCTGCGGGCGGGATGCTCCGCTTATCTACTGAAAGATGTACATCCGCGGGAGTTGAAGGAGGCGATAACGGAGGTCAAAGCACACGGCTATTATAACGGAGATGTGCTGGCCCGGAACCGCCGCAGATTACTGCGGGGTGAAGCCGACGAGATCAAACTCACGGACCGGGAAAAGCATTTCCTGAAACTGGCCTGCAGCGATTATACCTATAAAGAGATCGCCGCAAAAATGTATTTATCAGAAAAGACGATCGATGGGTACCGGGACTCGCTGTTTCAGAAATTAAACGTCAGAAGTCGAACCGGAATGGCATTGGAAGCTATTAAAAGGAATCTGGTCGTACTTTAATTATACGTACAAATCACTAATAAAAATATAAATCACTATTAAAACTTAAAAACATGACCAAATTTGAATTAAAGCAACATGAATTCGCAGTTAAAGAAGGCGCTAAGTTTTTGCCAAACCTTAACAATCCACCATTAATTAAAATTAATAAGAATGGCACCATGTCTATCACATTTAGTTATGTAATAGATGATATCAACAATTTACAATCGAAACTGGGAGCCATTGAATTTTTAAATTCCGGTGTGTTCAATGAGAATCAACCAAATAATTATAAAACCGCAGGAAATGTCTCCGGCCTCACCCTTTTATCTACCCCAGCAGACGACATTTTGTTAACCTCTGATTCCGGTGATATCGATATTACCACGGAGGGGGAAAAGGGCAGGGAGGGTTTGTCATTTGTAATCGAAGCCCGTTAATTGTCGGGTACAAAAATGTTTTCGATGGCGGGATCAAGTAATGTTAGAAACTCCCGCCATTTTGGAAATTCCGCTAAAAAGCCGTCGGTTATTACGTTATCTTTTAGTTTGGGCTCAGCACTGCGGTCTACTATCGGAAAAAACAAACTGTACCCCGTCGGTGGAAATTGGATCGTAGCAAGGTCCCCTGATGATGCTTTGGGTAAGTAAACGTTGGCGCCACTTGAATTGGCCAGTACGATCGAGTTCTCCTCTAATAAAACAGATTCTAATAGCGCTTGCATCGGTGATGTCAAGATCGGTCTTAACAAAAGGTTCTTACCTCTGAATAGAGAACTTGCAGAACGGATGCTTCGTACCCAATTGATGATATCGACGTTCATGGTACTACCCTGGCTAAACTCAAAACATACTGATCGAATATACTTAAAAAAATATTTCAATTCTGGCTTCGGAAGGCTCATTTCTTGTACACATAGATCAACCAAGTTTTTTAAACAAGTTATTTGCTGATTTAATGCCGGCATATGATTTACTTCTTTACTGAGATCGACCGCAAAAACTTTGAAATATTCTGTAATATCAGGTTCGCTGCGGTCGAGCATCATTGCTTTGGCCTTTGAATAAGCGTTATCAAAAGTTTCTACACAGATTTTCGCCAACGAGGATGGTTCGATGCGGAAAACACCGTCTTTACCCGGTGTATTGATATAGGTCAGGATATCTTTAATATTATAGCCGGGGATATCGATGTCGCCCTGCGGCGCAACTAGGCAGTGTACGGAGTCTTTTAGCGCATACATGGTATGCAGATTCATCATCCAGCAATTATACATCAACAACACCCCTACTTTCCTATTGGGGCTCCAAGCTTTTAAGGCAGCATCGAGTTCTTGATTTTTTAAGATCTCCGGGACCAGCGGAGTCACCACCAGACTGCTGCTGACATTGTCCCCATTTCCGGCATCTTCCAGACCTTGGAAGGCCATATGCCCTGTCTGTTCATTATAATAAAAAGGTGTTTTGTTTGCTATGTGAAGATCCAACACGGCTATATTTTCCGGGCTTTTTGGAATTTCAGCGAGGTTGTTATCGATACGCAGGCTGATATAGCCCTGGTCGGCTGTGCCTTTTTTCGGCAAACCTCGTGGCTTCGCCTTATTTAAAAAATAGGTTAAAAAAGGAAATTGGGGCAAATGCGCATAGAACTGCGTCCTGGCCTGAGTAATGGTCAGCGTTTGCGGTTCCTGCCTGAAAATACCAAAAGACGAACCGTGGTCCCAGGTCATTAACATCACCTCTTCATCCGGCTGTAGATCTGTTTCTTTTAAAATATGTAAAATCCGGTCACTTTCCTGAAGGGGATGATCGCCCTGACCAGCCCCGCCTTCATAAGTACTGTGATCAATCTGTTCATAATGGGATATCTTATTCTGTCCGTCGTTACCTGAGTTTTGTATCGTAAACAACCATGTTTTATCTTTGATGTGGTCGTCAGTTCTTTCAGGCAGGTACCTGACACTGTTCAATGCGACGAACATGCGTGACTGCCGGTTATCGATCGGCGTGGTGATGATCTCGCCCAGTAAACTGTTCAGCGCGACCTTCATCGTTTCTATTTTTTCGGGCTTGTTAGTTGTGGTAAAATCTGCGTAAATTAAAAAAATTATTAGCCACTTTTTATTTTGAGTATCCGGAGTGCCTGCCATATTGTTGTTTTATTGATCGGTTTAAGTATGGACTGTTTAGGGCAGGCCAAACTCAAATTGTCCCTGATGAAGTATGGGCAATCCGAAGGCCTTTCCAGTTACAATATACGGCAAGTTCTGAAAGACCGCAAGGGCTTTTTGTGGATTGCCTCCCAAGACGGGTTGGCCCGTTTTGACGGCCGGGCATTTGTCCATTACAGCAAACAGGCGCCCGTAAAATTCCAGTTATCAGGGGCAGACGTCCGGGCGCTGATCGAAGATACGCTGCGGCACTCCCTTTATGTTTTGCCGGACAGGAACGGGTTGGATATCGTCAATACAGGCAATGGGGAGGTCGTTAAGCATATCGCTGTTCCGCAATATGATTCGCAGGACTGGAATATTACGATGACGGCCTGCGGGGGGAATCTGTGGATTGGCTCATTTTGCGGGTTAAAAATATTCAACCTGGAAAAGCAACGTTTCCTCGCGTTGCCGAGAAACATGGCGTTGAAAAGAAGTGCTGCCGGGAAGTTTGAGGTGAACTGCCTGGCAAAAGACCGCTTTGGAAATGTATGGGTGTGCTATACGGGTTACGGTATCGTGATATATGATGGTGCGACATTTAAGGAAATAACGGAAATACCTATCAAAACGATTGGAGACCACAACAGAAGCGGCGATATCCGGATTAACGATTTCGCTTTCCTAAACGACTGGAAGATAGTCTTGGCGACAATGCAAGGGTTAAGAAGCATTGAATTCGACGACCACTATCGAGTGCGTGTCAATGACCGGCCGGTTAAACAATTGATTGAGTTGAACGATACTGAAATTGATGCCATTAAGCTGATTGCCCCTGGACGACTGCTGATAGCCGGAGACAACAACCTTTACGGTTTTGATGAACTACTGGACCGATATACGGTTTATGACGAGAGCCTTGGTCAGTCCGAAAGCAGATGGATCAATTATGTGCAGTCGATCTATCAGGATGGTAGCGAGATATGGCTAAGCTGCCAGCAGGGTGTCGCTATGATGAGCACAAATGCCAGCCCTTTTATCAAATATTATTATGATGAAAAAACAGGTATCAAACTGGAACATTTGCGGTCAATCGCCGTTTTGCCGGACAAAGATATTTTATGCGGTTTAAGCAGCGGCCTGGTTTTGATCGGTCATGCCGACAACCGGTTCAAAGCGTTAGATAGTTTACATCTATACCACCATTTGTTGCCATTCGGCTCCGGTCAGGTGTTGTTATTCCGGGAAGATGGCATGTACTGTTTGAAAGCCCATCAGATCGTCCCGGTCGCCAGCATTTTTCCGGAGTTTGCCCTTTATCATACTTGCTCCGTCAACAGCCATATTTTGCTGGCCGATACGGCGGTGATGCTGGGTACTGAAAATGACCATGGGGTCTTGATCTGGAATTACAAACGTCATTACGTTAAAAAACTGGATATGTTTTCCAGGCCAGCACTGGCCTCAAATTCGGTCAATAATATCTACAGAGATAAACGGGGCGATTTCTGGGTGTTGTCCGATAAGCTGATCACGATCATCAGGCATGATCTTGCATCCTGCCAGACGCTTCGCCCGGCCAACCTGGAACTTTTTTTTGATATGTGTGAAGCTGGGGGGGCGTACTGGGTCACTTCCTACGGGAATGGATTGGTGGAGATCGACCAGCAACTCAAGGTCAAGGGCCTGACCGGTATCAGGAAGGGTTTATGTAATGATGGGGTATATAACGTTTTTAATGTCGGGGATACCAGTCTACTGGTGACCACCAATAACGGTCTGGCACATTACCGAATCAGGCAGCATACCTTTAAAAATTATTACGCAGAGAATGGGCTGCAATCCAACAGTTTTGAAGAAGTGACCGCGGTCATTGACAGGGGAAAGATCTATGCCGGCGGGCTAAATGGGTTCACCATCATTGATCCAGGCAGGCTGAGTGTGCGCATGACACCTCCCCTGTTCTATTTCAAAAACGTCGACGTTAAGTTAAATACTGGGCGCAGTTTGAGCCGTACCGATCTGAATATCCAAACATTGGAGGTCCCCAGTAATTGGCTGCAGACGACGGTCAGTTTCGCGGGGATCAATTTTGCAGCGCCGAAACGCGTCAGCTATAAGTATCGTATCCGCGAGATCGACTCCAACTGGGTGGATAACGGTTACCGCGACCAGTTGAGTTTGATGGGGCTTCCGCCGGCCGCGTATCATCTGGAGGTTAAAGCTGCGAACGAGGACGACTACTGGAGTCGACCCAAGCTGCTCATCTTGCATATAGACCCGAAATGGTTTGAAACCATTTGGTTCAAGATCGGGGCTTTAATGCTGGCAGCAGCTATACTGAGCGCGTTCTACCAGTATAGGATCAAACAGATCCGAATACAGCAGGGTATCAGACGGGAGATAGCCAATGACCTGCATGATGATCTGGGCAGTAACCTAAATTCTATTAAAATATTCACGCACCTGGCCATAGAGAAGAAAAGCAATACGGAATATTTGAAAGAAATTGAAAAGTTGATCACCGATACGGCGGCCGGTTTAAGGGATATGCTGTGGGTATTGGAAGGGACGCGGGACACGGTCGGCGACCTAATCGAACGCATCCGAAAGTTCGCAGTGCCGCTTGCAGAGGCCCGTCAGATTATATTCCAATGTGAGCTTGATGCAGGGGTAGATGACCTTGCCTTATCAAAAATTGAAAAAAGGAATCTTTTGCTGATTGCCAAAGAGGCCATCAACAACTGTTTCAAATACGCTTCCTGCAAAAGCATACGTGTCTCTGTCAAATTGAGTTCAGGCCATAAAATATATGTAGACATTAGCGATGATGGGCTGGGATTTAATACCCAAACCCAAAGCGGCGGTTATGGCTTGAAGAATATCAAATATAGGGCAGAACAAATCCATTACCAAATCAATGTGCGATCAACTCCAGGCAAAGGCACGTCAATTATAGTTAACCGGAAATAAATCAGGCCGCATTCACAATTTCGTTATGCTGAACGCCTTTTTATACCCGTCCAGAAAGAAAAATTCCGGTACACCTGTATGAAAGTCATACCCAAAAATCGGAGGGTTGATTATTTTGACAAGATGGCCGCCTGTCATATTTACCTGAACTTTATTTTGAGCTCACCAGGGTGACCTTGGCCCAATTAAAGCTCCTAAATAGTTGAGATTACTACCTCCGTTTATTTCAACTGAATGAGAACGATAACCATACCTAACTTGGTGCGTAAAATACGTAATGCGATAGTGATATGTGTGGAGACATCGTTTTCCGAGGTTGCGATCTCCCTATGGGACAGGTGCTGTTTACGGCTCATTGCTTAATTTGGCCCATCCCAACTCATTCTTCACTATTACAGCGCATAATGCGCGGCCTTAACCAAAGCCGATTCAAAAAAATGAAAAAAGTCACACTCCGAGTCGGATAGCATCGGAGCGATTCGCCATTTCATCTCCGCAATTTTGTTTTGTCGCCGGCAGCAATGGGGCTGCCGCCAAAGCAAAGAGATCATGCTTCACCAAATTTCCTGGCTAACCTACTCGGTCAGCATCATTTTATTGGTCGCCTTTTATTATCTGTACGCAGGGCTGACTTTCTACCGGTTCGAGATTCAAGCTGTCATCTATAAGTTAGCGGGCAAGCAGCCTGCAACCTGGGCTTCCGGTCAAAACGATCTGCAATTCCCGGATCATGCCATTATGGGAAAGGCGCAGCCTGACGACGTGGAATTTGTCAGCCAGGAGGAACTCTCCTTTGGTCCTGCAGATCATGCTGAGGGGGCGTTGAACGAATCACCCACAATCCCCGGAACGGACAGCCGGCTGGCCAGTGATTTCTCTGACATGTCATCCGAAGTTAAGACGCTGATCCGCGTCATCAATGAATCCGGCGAAAGCAAGGAGAACTTCGACATGTTGTTCCGGCTGATCGTCCAGAAATACGCCGAACTGGCCGGTACCGCCTATGAGCAGCAGATCAATGACTTCCTGATTGCTGAGGGCAGTCCGCAATTTCCCTTTACCCTGACCATCGATGATCTCCAGAACTATTGGTTAAACGAAAATTAACAAGGACAGATATGAAAACAATTCATTTAACACAGACAAAAAACCACTTTAACGAAGCAATAAAAATAGCTACAGCTATTTTTTTACTAGTGGCGTTTGATCTTGAAGCTGCACACGCACAGGACGGTAATGCCGGCATCAACCAGGCGACCTCGCAGGTAAAAAGTTATTTCGACACCGGGACCAACCTGATGTACGCGATCGGAGCTATCGTGGGCCTGGTCGGTGCGATCAAAGTATTTAAGAAATGGAACGATGGGGAGCATGACACCGGCAAGGTAGCATCAAGCTGGTTCGGCAGCTGCATCTTCCTGGTTATTGTCGCAACGGTATTAAAATCATTTTTCGGGGTTTAAAATTCAACGATGGCTACTTATCAAATCAACAAAGGCATTAATAAGCCCATAGAATTTAAAGGACTCAAGGCACAATACATCGGCTACCTGGCTGGTGGCCTTGTCGGGCTGCTGATCTTGTTTGCCGTCATGTATATCACGGGACTGCCGGTATACGTCTGCATAGTTATGATATCCGCTTTGGGCGGCGGGCTTTTTTACCACGTTTTCCGGTTAAGCAATAAGTACGGCCAATACGGACTGATGAAACGGACGGCGAAACGTTACCTGCCCGGCTACCTCAAATTTAACTCACGCAAATTATTTACCCGATTAACCCGCTAATTATGCCAGCATTCACCCGCGCAGAGCAAGTTTTCCCGATTTATAAAGTCGAACATGGCTGTATGGTTTCCCTGTATGGCGATATCACCATTGCCTACCGGGTTTCCCTGCCTGAAATATTTACGCTGTCGGATGAGGATTACGAAACCTATCACCAGTCCTTGATCAGGGCGGTCAGGGTTTTACCAAAGCATAGTATCGTTCATAAGCAGGATATTTTTATCCGAAACAGCTATACCGGTGCGCAGGACGTTCCAGCAAACTTCCTTACCACTGCTGCCGACCGTCACTTTAAGGGCAGATCTTTCCTGGATCATACCTGTTACCTGATGCTGACCAAAAAAGCCGATGACCGCAAACAGGCGAACAGCGCGTTCTCGGGACTCATGCGCAAAAGCATTACCCCAAAACAGACGATCAGTGAATGCATGCTCCCGGAGTTCCTGGAAAAGGCCGGACAATTTGAGCGCATCCTGTGCGACAGCGGATTAATTCAGTTAAAAAGGCTTGGTAACGATGAACTGACCGGAACGGAAAAGAAGCCGGGTATCCTGGAGCAATATTGTTTTTTGCTGAAAGAAAATGAGGGGCCGATGCTGAAGGATGTCCACCTGAAGGACCGGATACAGATCGGCGATCAACATGCACAGCTTTTTTCGCTTGGTGATGCGCAGGATCTGCCATCGTTATGCGGCAGCAGGATCACCTATGACAAATACAGCACGGACAAAACTAAATTCCCGGTGGGCTTCGCTGCCCAGCTAAATCTTCTGCTCGACTGTAACCATATTTATAACCAGTATTTCTTCATAGGGGACACCGGGAAAACACTGAAACAACTGGAGGCTAAAAAACTGCGCCTGCAATCCCTTTCCGCTTACAGCCGGGAGAACGCCATTGGCCGGGATGCGACCAATGATTTTCTCAACGAAACCATCAGCCAGCAGCGATTGCCGGTCAAGGCGCACTTTAATGTATTGGCCTGGACAGACAACCGGGAGGGCTTACAGGATATCAAAAACCTGGTCGGTTCTGCCATGGCGCAGATCGGCGCCAGCAGCAAACAGGAGTCCGACGGCGCAGCGCAAATCTGGTGGGCCGGTATCCCGGGAAACGCCGCAGACTTCCCGGTCAACGATACGTTTGATACCTTTCTGGAACAAGCGACCTGCTTTTTAAACCTTGAAAGTAATTACCGCAGCGATCCGCCGGTCGAAGGCATCCGTTTCTGTGACCGGCTAACCGGGAAGCCGGTCTTTGTCGATCTCTTTGATGCACCGCGAAACAAAGGCATTACTTCCAATATGGGCATGCTCGTTTGCGGAACCTCGGGCGGCGGAAAATCAATGACTGTCAACCATATTTTGCGGACCCTTTATGACCAGGGGGCGCACTGCGTGACCGTGGATATCGGCGGGAGCTACAAAGGGCTTTGCGAATTGGTCGGCGGCTATTATTTTACTTACGAGGAAAGGAATCCTATCCGGTTCAACCCTTTTTACCTGCCGGAAGGCCAGTCGCTGGACACGGAAAAGAAGGAGAGTCTGAAAGCTTTGCTGGTTACGCTTTGGAAACAGGAAAACGAAAGCTTTATGCGGAGTGAATATGTCGCCCTTTCCAACGCTTTGCAGGGCTATTATGAGCACCTCGAAAAGGATCAAAAGATATTCGCCTGCTTTGATTCCTTTTATCAATACCTGCAAAGCCATTATGTGCTTATCCTGAAAGAACAGCGGGTAAAGGTTAAAGATTTTGATATCGACAATTTTCTTTATGTGTTAAGGCCTTATTACAAAGGCGGAGAATTTGACTACTTACTGAACGCGTCGGAAAACCTCAACCTGCTCGATCAGCGCTTCGTGGTAATTGAACTGGATGCGATCAAAGACCATCCGATCCTGTTCCCGGTCGTGACCCTGATCATTATGGAAATGTTCCTGTCGAAAATGCGGAAGTTAAAGGGAATCAGAAAGGTACTGACCATCGATGAAGCATGGAAAGCGATCGCCAATTCGGGGATGGCGGGGTTCATCCAATACGCCTTCAAGACGATGCGGAAATTCAACGGGGTACCCAATGTGGTCACCCAGGAGCTGGACGACCTGATCAGCTCCCCGATCATTAAAGATGCCATTATCAACAATGCTGACATCAAGATCCTGATGGACATGCGCAAATTCCTGCACAAGTTCGATAAGCTGCAGGATACCCTCGGTATGTCCGATAAAGGCAAGACCCAGACCCTTTCAGTGGACAAGGAAAAGCGGGAAATTTTGATCGATATCGGCGGGCAGGTCGTCAAGGTCTACAAAAACGAGCTATGCCCGGAAGAATACTACGCCTATACCACCGAAGGCAAAGAGCGGGTAAAAGTGCAGGAATATGCGGCTAAACATGGCAGCATCGAAAAAGGTATCGCGGCGTTGGTTCGGGAGCAAAAAGAAAAAATGATATAAATTAAAATAAAGAGAGGTTTTTATGAAAATTTTGAAAATAACACTACCGGTTAGCCTGGTGATCGTGCTCATTTCCTTTAATGCCGATCGCGCAAATGCCCAGTTCGTCGTAGGTGAAGTGATCAAGCTGACGGTAACCAAGGTCATTAAAGCGATCGATCTGAAAGTACAGCGGATGCAGAACCAGACGATCTGGCTGCAAAACGCGCAAAAAGTTTTAGAGAACCAATTATCCAAACTCAGATTGGCCGAAATTTCAGGCTGGACGAGCCAGCAGCAGCAATTGTACAGCAGTTATTATGATGAGCTCTGGAAGATCAAATCCATCATCACCTATTACCAGCGCATCAAAGACCTGACGGTAAAGCAGGTAGCCCTGGTTACGGAATATAACCAGGCCTGGGCCATGTTGAGGCAAGACAAGCATTTCAGCCCGTCCGAGCTTTTGACCATGCAACAGGTGTATACCGGTATACTGGATGCGAGCGTCACAAATCTTGACCAGATCCTGCTGGTCGTGAACAGTAATAAAACCCAGATGACCGACGAGCAGCGGCTGGAACTGATCAACCGCGCAGGCGACCACCTGGATGATAATTATAGTGATCTCAAAAGATTTAATACACAAAATGAAATGCTGAGCCTGCAGCGCAGCAAAGAAGCAGGCGATATACAAACCACCAGGGCACTTTATGGAATCAATTGAACGACTCAAAGCCCGGCCCGCCGCAATCAGGCGCAGAACCAGGCACCTGCTGATGTTTTCGCTTTTCACCCTGATCACTGCGGGGATGGTGGCAACCGCGCAGGCGCAAACCTTTGCCGAATGGTTCGCCCAGAAGAGCACCCAAAAGAAATACCTGTTACAGCAGATCGCCGCCTTGCAGGTTTTTTCCGGGTATTTAAAGCAGGGCTACCAGGTGGCCACGAAAGGGATGTCCTCCATTTCCGGCTCGCTAAAAGCGGAGAACGGTTTGCATACCACTTACTACGCCCGGATGAAAACCACCGGCCCGGAGATCAAAAACAACGCGATGGTTCAGGACATCATGACCTGGCAGCAGGATATCCTATCGCGTTTGCAAGGTATCAATAATATAATCGGGTTGACCACCGACGAGCGAAATTACCTGGCCAATGTGAAAGCCGCGGTTTTGAAGGATTGCGATCAACAATTGTACACCCTTCAAAATGTGATCACCGATGGGAAAATGCAAATGAGCGATCCAGAGCGGCTGGCGCTCCTGACCAAGGTGCACGTCGTTATGATGAACAATTACCGCTTCGCTTCCGGATTCACGGCACAGGCAAAAATATACGGCGCCCAAAGGCAGCAGGAGCTAAATGAAACAGCGACGGGAAAACAGCTTTATGGAATTAAATAGGACGATATGAAAAATATATGGAAAATCGGGATCACCAGCAGCTTGATCGTGCTGTCTTTATGCAAAGCCACACATGGTCACGCGCAGGTACAGGAAATGCAGCAGCTATTGCTGGATATTGAGAAGTTAACCCAAATGAAAAGCATCCTGTCCGATATGAAAACCGGTTACCAGATCTATCAGCAGGGGTATGGGACGATCTCTTCCCTGTCGAAAGGGAACTTCGACTTACATAACAGCTATATCACAGGCCTCATGACGGTTAGTCCTGCAGTAAGGAATTATGGCCGTGTCGCGGAAATCCTGACCATGGAGGCCAGCCTGATCAGTGAATATAAACGGCAAAGCACCCTGTTCCGGCAAAGCGGAACCTTCAGTGTTTTGGAGCTTAGTTATATGAGTAATGTGTATACGCGGCTGGTTTCAGAAACGCTGGACAATATCGAAGAGTTAACTAATGTGATCACTGCCGGCAAATTGCGGATGTCAGACGCGGAGCGGGTCAAGGCAATAGATCGCATTTACGATGGCAGTTCCGATAGACTCCAGTTTCTGCGGTTTTTTAATAACCAGGGCGTAGTCCTGTCAATTCAGCGCAGCAAGGATGCAGCCGGTACACAAACGCTCAGGCAGCTCTATGGCCTAAACCATTAAAGTTAAAAATGATGAAAAAGAAACTGATAACAACCGCCATGCTCGCGGTAGCCGGAATAATTTTCCCTTTATTTTCCCGTGCGGACGGCTTGGCAACGGATATTCAAGGCCTGCAAGGAACCTTAAACGGCGTGTATAATGATATGCTGCCGATGTGCGGCCAGCTGATCGGCGCAGGCCAGGGCATTGCCGGGTTTGGGGCGCTCTGGTATATCGCCGCCAGGGTATACCGGCAGATCGCCAGCGCGGAGGCCATTGATTTTTACCCGCTTTTGCGGCCGTTTGCAATAGGCATGGCCATCCTTTTATTTCCAACGGTCATCGCCGTGATCAACGGCGTTATGTCGCCAACGGTAAACGCGACAGGCGGCATGGTTCAAAACTCCGACGCGGCTATTAGGAAACTATTGCAGGCCAAAGATGCCGCGGTAAAAAACACGGCTGCATGGCAGGCCTATGTGGGCGACAGCGGGAGCGGCGATGAAAACCGCTGGTATAAATACACGCATCCCGACGATAAAACCGGCAGCGGCAATACCGGTATTTTAAATGGTATTGATAACGGCATGAAATTCTGGATGGATAAGCAATCCTATAATTTCAGGAACAGCATCAAGCAATGGATGTCCGAGGTGCTGCAGGTTTGCTATGAAGCCGCCGCCCTGTGCATCAATACCATCCGCACCTTTTACCTGATCGTATTGGCCATCCTCGGGCCAATCGTCCTGGGGCTATCCGTTTTTGACGGTTTCCAGCATACGCTGACGACCTGGCTCGCCAAATACATCAATGTATTCCTGTGGCTCCCTGTCGCCAATATCTTCGGGGCGATTATCGGCAAGGTGCAGGAGAACATGCTGAAGCTGGATATTTCACAGGTACAAAATGCAGGCGACACCTTTTTCAGCGCCACGGACACCGCTTACCTCATCTTCCTGATCATCGGCATTATCGGCTATTTCACCGTGCCCGGCGTCGCGAATTACATCGTTCATGCAGGAGGCGGCAACGGCCTGCTGCAAAAGGTCAATACCATGGTCAGCCATGCTTCCAACACAACCGCACAGGCCGGTTCGGCTGTCGGCGGCAGAATGGAAGAAAGCGCCCAAAACATCAGGAATGCGCCAAGGGATTTTATGGCGGGTTATAACGGTAAATCCAGCAACTACCAGGAACAAAAACTATCCGGCAAGTCCTAATCATTCACCTAAAAAATTCAAACCATGTTTACACACCTCAAAAATATCGATACGGCCTTTAAACATATCAAACAGTTCAGTCTCTTCCTGATCGTCGGGAACGCGATGACCATGTGCTTTTGCATCTATAAAAGCACCCAGGTCGTTAACCAGGCGCAGAACCGCATTCACATTCTCTATAACGGAAAGCTGATAGAGGCCATCGCCTCAGACCGGAAAGACAACTTACCCGTAGAATTACGAGACCATATCAAAACGTTTCACCAATACTTTTTTGACCTGAGCCCTGACGATAAAGCGATCCGCGCCAATGTTTCCAAAGCGCTCTACCTGGCTGATGAATCCGCCAAAAGGCAGTATGATAATTTACAGGAGTCCGGTTATTACAACAACCTGATCTCTGCGAATATCTCGCAGGAACTCAAAATTGACAGCACCGAACTGGCAGGAAAAGAATGGCCTTACACCTTCACCTGCTATGCAACTGAAAAACTGGTAAGATCCAGCGGAACGGTTTACCGGAAGCTTGTCACCCAAGGCGAGGTGCGCGATCTGCAGAACCAGACCGACAATAACCCGCACGGCTTCCTTATCCAGCACTGGCAAATATTAGCGAACCGGGATACCGTCATACAAAACAAATAAAATGAACTTCTTCAAAAGTAAACAACAGCAGCCTGATCAAACAGGTGACCAGATAGCCAGGACAATTGCCGACCGGATCATTCAATGGCAGCACCTGCTGGCCGCGAAATTAAACAAGCGCGTCAACCGGTATTCCAAACGGCGGCAAAAATGGCTGCTTTGGATCTTCTGCGGACTGTTCGCCTGCAGCCTGATCATTTGCCTGATCATTCCCTTTCAAAACGAGGTGACGACGCAAGATCACAACTACCAGCCTGTACATATCGGCTTGCCATCCGAGGTGCCAACCAGGCCAACTGATTCATTGACCACTAAAAAATAAACAAATGGAAAATCAACAACAAGGCGGTATACCGCCGCGACACACAGATGCGTTTCTCAAGAAGCGCAAGTTCTTTCTTGCCCTGCCGGTATTGATCGTTCCCTTTCTCACCATGGCATTCTGGGCATTGGGCGGCGGAAAAGACACGGGCAGATCTACAGGAACGGCACCCGACAAAGGGATCAATATGGCGCTGCCTTCCGCTCAATTCAAGGACAATAAGCCAAAGGACAAAATGGATATTTACCAGTCCGCCGGAAAAGATACGTCCGGCAAAAGCTTTATCCGGGCCATGGGCTTTGATCCCAAAACGGTTGGCCATGCCGATTTCGCTAAACAACCAAGACCAACGCCGGTTTTCGCCAACACCGCAGACCAGCAATCCGCAAAGATCGAAGCCAGGCTGGCGCAGATCAACCGGCAGATCAGCCAACCTCAACCTGCGGGTTATTCCTCGCAAACGCCGGACCCTGAAGTAAGGCGGCTGAACCGAATGATGAAAACCATGAGCTCCGGAAGCGGCGAAGATCCGGAAATGAAACAGCTCAACAATATGCTGACCAAGATCCAGGCGATTCAAAACCCGGAATCTATTAGGCCTAAAGCCAAAAAGAAAACTGAAACCGACAGCGCCTTCCGCGCGATCCCTGCCGTGGTTGACGGCAAACAAAAGGTCATGAACGGTGGTACTGTACGCTTAAAGCTGACAGATTCTGTAAAAATTAAGGGCATCGAACTTCCAAAAGGACAATTATTGTTCGGCGCCTGCCAGGTTACCAACCAGCGACTCCTGCTGAACATTCAAAACATCCGCATCGGTAAAGATATCCTGCCTGCTGACCTGACTGTTTTCAGCCTGGACGGTATGCCAGGCATACCGGCACCGGAAGCGGAAATAGCCGGCGCTGCCGGAAGCGGCGCTGACAATGCCTTAGCAAACATGCAGTTCCTGAGCATGGACGGTTCAATCGGCGCCCAGGCAGCGGCAGGCGGCATTAACGCGGCAAAGGGCCTTTTCAGCAAAAAGGTCAGAAAGATCAGGGTGAAACTGAAGGACAACTTCGCTGTGCTCCTGCGGGACAACAGCCGCAGAAGATAATAAATCAATCAATTTTAATAAATAAACGATGTATCATGAACACACAAAATTTAGAATTTTTAAAGAAAAGCCTGCTGAACCTGGGATTCGGTGAGCAGGTAAATGCAGAATTGGAAAAGAACATTGATAAGAAAGTACCGGAATTCCAGCTTTCGGCACAACATGAGTTCAACCAAAAAAAAATCGATTACAATCTTCACTTCAAAGCCGGCGAGAACAATGAAATGTATTTTCTTAACAGGTTCGACGCCACGCTGAATAAAGGAAAAGAAAAGGAACAGAACCAGACATTTTACATCAATAAGGGCAGCGGAATAACGGCGAAGGAAGCCTTCAACCTGATGGAAGGGCGGGCTGTTCATAAGCAGTTATTTAACAAGGATGGTGAACAATACCAGGCCTGGTTACAGCTGGATCCAAATAACCTGACCGAAAACGGAAACCGGGAAATGAAGCGGTTCAATGAAAATTACGGGTTCGATATCGAGAAAATTCTCTCCGGCAAAGGAATCAAGGAAATGAATACCGGGAAAGGGACGGAAAACCTGCTCCGCTCGTTAAAAAAAGGAAATGCCCAGCAAATCATGGTCGAGCATGACAGCGGAGCAAAGAAATATTTCATTGCTGCCAGCCCACAATATAAAACGGTTGATCTCTACGACCATCAAATGAAAAAGATCAAGCGTGAAGAACTGCTGCAACCCGGACAAAAGCAACCCAATAACCAAAAACAAAACAAGCAGCAAAAGGAGGAGCTGCCGGGAAAAAAGCCAGCCAGAAAGGTTAAGCTGAGCGTTTAACAAAAAATGCCGGCTGCGGTCTGCGGCCGGCATTTTTTGTTATATAGTATCGCTAAATCCCGGCAGGCAGCGGGATTTAGCAGACGCGTCTCTGTTGGATATTGCTATGATTTGTCACCGCTGTCGGATTGATTCTCTTTTACCTTGGCCGAATAATATTTTTTAAACCATGCAGGTACTTCTTCCTGAACAATGTCATCCCATGCTTTCTGACCTGCGGTCACTTTGAAATGCGCAAACAGGCGAAAGTCTGCTTCGTCGTCTGAATTATCAAAGAAATACGCCTGATAGGCGAGCTGGGCGGCGTCATGCAATAACTCAAGTGCCCGGTAATAGCGCGTTACGATCTTGTCTTCAGGAACGTTATGGCCCCCTTTTTTTGTCCTGGCTTCGACACGGAACACATTTATCTTTGGTGATTCAGTACAAACAAAATAGAGATAAACCTTGTATCCGGCATCACGTGCCTGCTGCATGATCTCCAGTTTGGACTCGTGGGAGAATACCGTTTCAAAGGAAAACCGCTTTCTTTCCGCCAGAAGTTTTTTCCTGAGGAAGTCAGCGATCATCTGTGCGAGCCTTTCGATTTCCTCTGTTTTTTCAATGCATATGGCATTGTTACGCAACTGGTAAACCGCCATCAGGTCTTCCTGTGTAAACGAGGGATTTAATAACCCGGATTCAGCGACCAAGGTCTCGAATTCAGCCCTGTTGATGGTTATTTCGTAAGGTTCAAATGAATGGCCTGCGCTGGTGCGCAGGTCGGCCGCGATGAGATCGGCATTGATATAATAGCCAAAGTCTACAGGTTGGTCATTAACGGTGTAGGCGCGGATATAGTCGATGACTGTGCTTTTGCCCGAACCGTTGGGCCCGGCAAACACGCGCATGCGGGGCTGTGTATGTTCCGCAGCCATTAGTCAAGGGCAAGCGTCCCTTCATGTTCAGCGGCTTCCACGGGCTCAATGCGTTCAAAGCGGCCGTCGCTATATTTTTTAACGACCCAGCCATCGTGGACAACTACATTGTAACCCATAAGCTGCATGGTTTCCCCGGCGATGTCTTTGCTGCCGCGTTTGATGGCGCGAAGCACAATCCTTTTGGATAAATAAGTGATATCAGACATAAAATTAAATAACAATTTGAGTGACAATAAAGCCCGCGCAAATTATACGCCAAATGTAAGTAATTATTAATTATTAATTCGGGCGATATTTCGCTTAAATTTCATGTGCCGTTTGTTGTTCCGTCCGACCGGTTATCGACCCGGCCGGCATTTGTCAACAGCCTGAATAGTTTATAGCGACCGCAGCTTGCGCATAAAGTTATCGGCCTGTTCCTTTGTGCGGATGGCATTGCCGAGCGATGTCAGGTTTGCAGATGCTTTATTTTCTGCGCTTTTGCCAATGCTTTCGTGTATGCCATCTGTTTTAGCCTTCACGGCTAGCGGCTGTGCCCTGTCCTTAGTGTGGTGCTTCATGATACAGTTCCGTTATAAAATCCTTCTTTGGTAAGACAGATATTTTCTATTTTAGTTTAAAAATAAAGTAATTATATAAATTATCCGTATCCACCCGATTATTTTTTCTTATACGTACCGGTTCGGTCTTCATATCGCAGGGGTCGATCAGATATTCGCTGCTGCCTTCGACAGCCCGTCCGTTAAATCTCAGCAGCCTGGCATAGAACTTAACGCCGTAAATCTGAAAATACTGATCCAGGTAATCAAAGTTATTATGGACTACCCTGTGAAAGAGGCAACTTCTTTTATGGTCTGAGCCGTCGATGCCAAGAAACGTGCCCGGGCAGCTTTCTAAGAAAGTGAGGCCGCAGGACAGTATAGTAGAAAACACCTTCGAAACATCGTCCAGCCCTATGGTGTCCTTATCCTTAATTTTCTCCGTGTCGCTTTCGCTATTGCCGGCAGGTCCGTAAGCCAGATTGTAAACGTCCGGAAGATCGCGGTGCGGATTATCATCCACGAGCACAAACAGCTGTTTATTTTCCCCGTTCTCCAGTAGAGCCTGAAACCGGTAGGATTTTTTGTTTTTCCGGACGGTCAGCGGATAGCAGTTTTGCAGGTCGAGGATAATGTCAATTCCCATAAAGTTTGGTGGTAACGCAGGCCATCTTCCGTTTTGGCCTCCTGCATTTATTTGTAAATATTGTGGTAAGGTTGCTCAAATGTAAAAAAATAATTAAGTTTTACAAGATGCCCGCAAAACGCGGGCGTTCGTCATAGAAAATTACTATTGAGCGCCAGGGTAACAGAAACGCCCATCATCGTCAATTCGAGTCAAGTCCGTCAGCTTTATGATCACCCAATAAAAGATCAAACGTGAAGAATTATTACAACCAGAACAAAAGCAAATAACCAGCAAAAGCAAATCGAGCAACAAAAAGAGAGGCTGCCTGAAAAAAAGCGAGGAAGCAAACGTAAAGTGACGGTTTAAATTTTATAAATCTAAAAACGAATGGCGCTTAACGGCCCCGTTCTGATTTGAGTTTATCATAGGACTAGAACGTTTTAGATTTAAATGTTAATCCCTTTTCGTTTAACCACCGAATGGTAATAAATAGTTATCTGTTGTTAATTGTGGTTCGACAGTGCCTTCATGTGATATGTCAACTTTTGTCAACTCTTAACGATGTTATCGAAATCGAGACCTACTAGCAAGCCGTTTTCGTCGGATTGACAAAGCGGTTAGCTCAATTAATTGCTAATATATTTAGTATTTGTAAAAAATTCTTTTTATGTTTGCGGTTGTTTTCACAATTCGTAACTTCAACGGATGATTAGCGTACCTGTAAAATATACCTTCTCTGGACACGAAAGCTTCCATTGCAGGGAAATGTGGCTAAAAAAAGCCTATGATCACTTGAAGGCAGGCCGGTCGTTTAATGATCCGGACGCTGTTGTTTCACTCGGCGTCGGCAAAAACATGGTGACATCGATGAAATTTTGGCTGCGCGCTTTTGATCTTTTAGATGAGAACGACCGGCCGAACGCCTTTGCCGATTTCCTTTTTCGCCCTGTGCGTGGCTTCGATCCTTTTTTAGAGGATGATCAAAGCTTATGGCTGCTGCATTACCAATTGGTGAAACGGGGGTTTTCTTCTATTTATAAGCTGATATTCAATGAGTTCAGAAAGGAAAAAATCCAATTTACCAAAGAGCAGTTTCAAGCTTTTGCGCTGCGGAAGATCGATAATGCTAACCTTAAAACAGTAGCTGATGATTTTGATGTATTCAAAAAAATGTACCTCAGCAAATCGGAAGATAGTAAGATGGCTGAGGATTCGTTCCTGGGACTGCTCGCCGAACTGCAGCTGCTGCGGCTGCAGCAAAAAGGCATTTATTATATCGAACAGACTGAGCGGCCTACTTTAAGTGCCAAAGTGTTACTGTATACAATACTTGATAATGAAAATTTTGGCTATTCGGTCAGTTTGCAAGCGCTGGAAAATGATGAAGATAGTCCTGGTACTATCTTCGCGCTGAACAGGCAAAACCTACTGGATAAGATCGACGAACTCGCAGCGACCTACGATTGGATCAATTATAGTGATCACGCAGGCGTCCGGGAATTGCAGTTCAAGCTAAAACCCGCCAACCCATTATCCATTTTTAATTAATTTACGATGAGTTTCGCATTTTCTCCATCTGTTAACATTATCCGGGACGAGAACGTCTCGCTGAACTATATCCCCACCGTTAACGCGAAAAAGATCGTCGCGCAATTGCAGGGGAATTTTGAAAAAGGACTGCGCTCATTTAATTTGATCGGTTCCTATGGTACCGGTAAGTCTGCGTTTTTATCCGCATTAGAGCAAACCCTGTTGCATGGCGGGAAGCATTTTGATGTCCCCGTGCTGCAAAGCAAGCAGATTCGATTCTTTAAGATTATCGGGAGCTATGGATCTGTCATTCAGGCCTTTGCAGATGCATTGGATATTCACGCCGAGAAAAACGTCGTTGAACATATTTTCTCGGAACTTTTTAATCGCTATCACCAGCTTGGGCAGGAAAAACCACTGCTGATCGTCGTGATCGATGAGCTTGGCAAATTTCTGGAATATGCGGCTAAGCACCAGCCGGAACGCGAGCTGTACTTTTTACAGCAGCTTGCCGAATTTGCGAATAATGCCCGGCACCGCATCCTTTGTATCACCACTGTTCATCAGGGCTTTGATACCTATGCGTATGAATTAAATAAAGGGATGCGGCAGGAGTGGACCAAGGTGAAAGGCCGCTTTACGGAATTGACTTTTAACGAGCCGGTAGAACAACTGCTTTATTTGGTCAGTGAGCATATCCCGCAGCGCATGGATTTCACCGCGCCGGATCGACAGGTCCGCGCGGCACAAAAGTTATTCGACCAATCCAAGGCTTTCAAAGGAACATTCGCTGCCGAGATTGCTGCTAAGCTTTATCCGATGGATCTGCTTGCAGCCAATTTGCTGGCCTTATCCCTGCAAAGTTACGGACAGAACGAACGTTCCCTATTCTCATTTCTCGAATCGACAGATCAAACCGCGCTGATCAAATTCAATATCACTGCGCAGCAGCCATTCTATAGTATACCACAGGTATTCGATTATCTCAACAATAATTTTTACAGCTACCTGCACTCCAAACACAATCCCGACTCAGGGTCCTGGGGAGCGATCCGCCACGCGATAGAGCAGGTTGAAAATGGTTTTGATACAGATCTTAATGATTATTTGAAAGTGATCAAAGCGGTGGGCTTGCTCAATATTTTTTCGCGGGCTGGCGCAGTATTGGATGAGCGTTTTTTGAGCAAGTATGCAGAGCTTTGTTTGGGCATACCAGAGGCCGACCGCATCATTGCTGAGCTCCTCTCTAAAAGCGTCATCCGTTACCGCAAACACAGTAAGCGCTATGTGCTTTCTGAGGAAGCGGAGATCGACATTGAACAGGCATTACAGGAAGTTGGAGACCGGGTTTCCGAGATTGCTGATATCAGCTCGGTATTAAAAAAATATTTTGATTTTGCGCCGGTACTGGCCAAAGAATATTCCTACCAAAGTGGTACGAACCGCTATTTCAAATTTGAGATTGCTGAATATCCGCGCGTGGTAAAACCCGTCGACGAAAATGACGGTTTTATCTATTTGATCTTTAACGAAAAAATAGCGGAACCCATGACGCTGCCGGAGATTGCCGACCGCACACCTTCGGCCAACGTCTATGTGTTTTACCGGAATGCCAAGGTGATCAAAGAGTTATTGTTCGACCTGGAAAAGACTAAAAAGGTTTTACAGGAGAACCAGCATGACCGGGTGGCTAAGCGTGAACTCGAAAGCATTGCTGCGCACCAGCAGGGGCTTTTAAATCACTATATCCTCCATAACCTGTATGCAGGGGGTGAGGACACGGTTTGGTATTGGAACGGCGCGCTGGAACCGGTCAATTCAAAAAAGGCGTTTAACCAGCTGCTGACACGAGTTTGTCATACCGTCTACGCTGCGGCACCTGTTTTCCGTAATGAACTGGTTAACAAACAACGCATCTCCAATGCCATCCATTCGGCCAAAAGGAATTATTTCCGCAGACTGGTACTAAACTGGAATGAGCCCGATCTGGGCATTCCCGGGAACCTGTTCCCGCCCGAAAAGATGATCTACCGGTCTTTGTTATTGGATAATGGTTTGTCACCACTGCTGGAAAACTTTCACAATGTGCTGCAGCCCGGCGATAATTTCTTTGAATTAATGGCCGCCAGCGACCGGTTTTTGGAATCTACACGTCAACAGGCCAGGCAGCTGACCGCTTTTGCCGAGGTTCTTTCCGAAGCGCCCTTCAAACTGAAACAAGGCTTTATTGATTTTTGGGTGCCGTCTTATTTGTTTTTAAAAAGAAATGATTTTGCATTGTACAATGATGGTGCATTTATCCCGACCATTACCGATGATACCCTGGAGCTTATTTCGAAGAAACCCAAGGACTTTCAGATCAAGGCCTTCAATGTGGCCGGCGTAAGGCTGGATATCTTTAACAGCTACCGTGCGATACTCAATCAGGAAAGCAAAGCGGAAATTGATGGGGAAACCTTCATCGAAACGATCAAACCTTTCCTGGTATTTTACCGCACCCTTCCTGAATATGCCAAACTGACCAATCGCCTTTCAAAGCCGGCCTTAGCTATTAGGAAGGCTATCAGCCGCTCAAAGGATCCAGAAGCTATCTTCTTTGAAGCTTTCCCGGCAGCGCTGGGATTCAGTATTGAGCAATTAAGCGAAGAACCGGAATTGTTGGTCGCTTATAATGAGACGCTGCAAAATACGATCCGTGAGATCAGGACCTGTTTTGATGCGCTTGTCGAGCGGTTCGAAGCTTTCATCAGGCATGATGTGCTGTTTGAAGAGCCACAGTTGGACTTCGAGCAGTATCGCGCAAAATTGCAAATGCGGTTGAAACCCTTAAAGCGTCATTTGTTGCTGGCCAAGCAGCGTACTTTTGTACAGCGTATCGATTCTTTGATCGATGATAATAAAGCTTGGTTGAGTTCACTTTGCCAGGCATTGCTGGGAAAACCGCTGGAACAGATCAATGATGAGGAAGAGGTTAAACTCTATGAGCATTTCAAAAACACCATCAGTGAATTGGATAGTCTCACAGAATTATCAGTTATTGACATCGATGAGGACCTCGAGAGTGTTTACAACTTGCAATTTGTTACATTTGGAAGTGCCGCTGTGAAAACCACGATCAGGATCTCCAAGGCACAAACGCCGGAGATAGACGAACGCATTGAGTTGTTGAACCGGCAGTTGACCGGTGACAAGGAGATCAATAAGGTCATTCTTTCCCGTTTATTGCAAAAAATGCTAAGCAATGACTAAAGTAAGACACGTACTGGGAATTTCAGGCGGTAAAGACAGTGCCGCCCTCGCCATATATTTAAATATGAAATATCCGGATATGGATGTGGAATATTATTCGAGTGATACCGGCAAAGAATTGGACGAAACTTACCAGTTGATCGACAACCTGGAGATCTATCTTGGCAAGTCTATTCAAATACTTAAAGCGGCTGAAAACAGCCACGAAGACCCGTTTGATCATTTTCTTAAAATGTACGGCGGCTTTCTGCCCTCATCCAATGCGCGCTGGTGCACCAAGAAGTTAAAGCTGGAGCCTTTTGAGCGTTACGTAGGTTCCGACCTGGTCGTTTCTTACGTCGGCATCCGGGGCGATGAGGATCGCGAAGGGTATATCAGCCGAAAAACCAATATACAAAGCATCTTTCCATTCCGCCGTAATATCTGGAGTGAAGATGTGATCCAGAAATTCCTGGCGAACGAAAGGCTGGAACAAAATATGGAGGTCCTGCGTAAGTTCGACTTCGCTGGCGAGCAGGAAAAGTTCGAAAAGATATTGCTTCGTCCGCTTAGTATGTCCTATCATGAACATCAGAAACTAAACATGCTGCTGGATATCGGTGTAAAAGAAACCAACCACCTGATCCACGCCTTTTTAAAGACCACGCAATATCCCCTGGCTTATGATGAAGCTAATTTCCCGTTGCTGGATAATGAAGATAATTTGATTCGCAGCGATATCTTCCGTATCCTGGAGGAAAGCGGTGTTGGTGTGCCGGCCTATTATAAAAAGATCGATTTCGAGATCAATGGCAAAACCTCGAGTTATGCGCGCAGTCGTTCCGGTTGTTTCTTTTGTTTCTATCAGCAAAAGATCGAATGGGTTTGGTTATACGAGCAGCATCCGGAATTGTTTGCCAAAGCGATGACCTACGAGAAGGATGGCTATACCTGGATGCAAAACGAAAGTTTGGAACAGCTCATAGCACCTGACCGTACGCACCAGATCAAGCAGGAATATGCCAAGAAACAAGAGAAAATGTTTTCTAAAAAATCAGCCTTCCTGCTCGATATTCTGGATGAGGAAGAAGGTGTAGGGTGCGCTTCATGCTTTATTTAATCAATCATGGAAGGTATCAAGGGACTTTTTGAATCGTTAAAAGAGTTTATTTGGGATGTCATCGGCTACTTCATACCCGGTATGTATGTGATCATTTTACTTTCGGTCATTGTACAGCCTAAGTATTTCATCCATACCGAGTTGATCGATAAAAAAGACCCGGCTATTAATTTTGTAGTGGTGATCATCGCCTATATTCTTGGCTACCTGATCTATGGACTAGGCGAATGGAAAGAAAAATGGCGAGGCCCAAAGTCGTTTATGGAAGTGATACAGGCGAAGATACCCAACTCCAACAGTTATAAACTTGCCAGTGAACTGCTGCAGACCAAAATTTCCGCGACAAATGCTACTATGCAGGTAAGTACGATGACCGCCAAGGATGTACGCAACCTGGCTATGAGTTATGCGCCGGATGCTGATAAAAAGGTTTATACATTCATGTTCCGGTCGGATCTTGCCCGTCACATCGCGAACAGTTCCATTATTATCGGAATACTTGCAGTGCTGCTGCAGGCCGCACATTGGATACATCCGCAATTGCAGGTGGTCAAGGGAGAAATCGTATACCTGGTGCTGTATGTATTCCTGATCTGCAGCTTTTTTATCTTAAATTACACTAGGGACCGTTTCTACCGCATTGCGATGAACATCCCTTTTTCTATTTTGATATCCAACCTAGCTAAATGAACACAAAAAGTTCTATATTTCTTTCAGGCGGATTCCGGTCGGACTGGCAGTCAAAACTGCTGGAACGCTATAGCGACCGCTTCCAGTTTTTTAATCCCCGTGAACACAATATCGCTGAGCCGCATTTATATGCTTCCTGGGACATTCATTATGTCCGCAAATGCGACATCATCTTTGCATATATGGAAGCCAGCAACCCTTCAGGCTTCGGTCTTATTTTCGAGATCGGTATGGCCTATGCGCTAAATAAAACGATCATCCTTGTGGATGAGCGCTCAGAGGTTGATGCTACCTTCGCTAAATATTTCAAGATCGCACATCAGCCATCCGGTAACGTGTTCAAAACACTTGAAGAAGCGTTCCAGTTCCTGGATACTTTTATTTGATCAGGTGCAGCCGCTCAGAATGGTTCGGGCGGTCAACCTCATAACGGCCGTTGCTCAATTGAGTGATCCATCGATAAAGAATCTGTATATTTTCGGTGATCTGCCATTTTCTGGGCGTAGGAACGTCGGAACAGTTTTTATGGATCCAATCTTTGGCGCCACCAAAATAGGTCTCCCCTTGGTCATCTACATATTGCAGGAATCCATCTATAAACGGATGCTGAAAGAACGTTGTTTTTAGCCTTTGCTGGAATTCTGTAAGCGGCAGACCCAGCGGAATACGGTAAATAGCCAGGTCATGCATCGCACAGTTTAGTTCCGTTTCATGGATCGAATCCCTGGTCTCGTAGATCCTATATAATGTGTCCACACTGTAGGTCATTGGCAGGGAGGCGATCGAAAAACTTTTATCCGGATAGCTAACGGTTAATTGAAAGTCGGATTCTTTTGGAAAGGCCTGCCGTTTCTCCGGTAACTGGACCTTGATCTGCTCATAAATATGGTCGGTGATCAGCACGCTTTCGGCTTCGATCATACTAAAATAAAGACGATCATCGATCTGCAAGGCTTCATTCACCGTGGCTAGTTCATAATTAAAGGTGTCGGTTTTCGGAAAATTTAAGGCGCGGCGCGAGATGTTGGCGCTGCCAAAAAAAGCCCGCTGCCGGTCCCCTACGAAAGCTTTCAAATGTAGCCTTGGGTTGCGATAAAGCGTGATTCCTTTTGATTTGAGGTAAGGGTAGACCTCCAAATCTGATGCCTCTGTGATCAAGTCGCGTGGTTCCCAGCGGACAATTACCGCCCGGACGCCTTGATGCTGATCGATCAATTCTTTCAGCTGTTCCAGCTTGATATATGGCACATAAATAAACAGTTCTTCGGCCCGTTCCATGAATTCTGCCAAAGAACGCCAAAGGTCGAATCCGTTTTTATACAGCATGTTACTTCTTTTCTTTCCAATCCAAAATGAATTGATTGAGCTTAACCGCAAATAGACTTCTAAAACGCGAGATATATTGCTGATAAGAAACCAGGTCTTTTTCAGCTTCGACCATAGCGCCAAATAATAACAATATGGGATCTATTTTATTAAGATCGCCTTCATCAAAAAGAGGCTTGATGAATTCCAGGTAAAAGTCATGTTCCGTATTTATTTCTATAATTGTACGGTGCCCGATGGGCTTGTAATTATAAAATTCTGCTGCGCCTAGCTGCAGGAATACTACTACCTGGTTGTAATCAGTTGCAAAAAACCAGTCAACGGATAAGTTCAGCTTGGTTTCGTCCCCGGCATATTCAGGGTATCGTAATAAAAGCCATTTTGCTAACTCTTCTCTTTCCTTATTGGTTTCAGGAACTTCTTCTTCACCGTCCGGAACCGCTTCCGGTACAGGAACAACTACGACACCTGCAGGGAAGGGACCACTTTCACCAGGATTAGGCGTACCATCTCCCGGACCAGCTCCACCGCCAGGTGAACCAGGTCCGCCTATAGCTCCGGCTCCCATTTTAACAATGTGCTTTAACATTTCCCTGATTTGGGATTCGACAAATTCCGACAGCTCACAAATAAATTCCAGTTGCGTGTCGTCTTCTGTACGTTCGAGCAGATCTTTATTTTCGATTCGACGAAAGGCATGCACATTTTGTTTGGTATTATCTAAGCCGAAATAGCCGTCGAATGTGGGTTCAAAATTAACCTCCACCTTCCACCAGCGATTCCGTGGGTCTGATACATCAGTAATGAAACCAAAATCACTCAACTTGATTTCCCGGTTCTCCCTCACTATGGACAGACCCTGAAATTCCCGATATATCTTACCTAAACCCGTTTCCGTATTTGAGCTGCCTTGCGACTTTCTGATCTCGGGCTTCACTATAGAGAATTTCAGTTTTACAGACTCGCCGATTTTTGCAAATAAGGCTTTATTTTCTTTATTACCGTTTGGATCCGGGAATAAGTACTCACCTTCCTCCCAGGCATCACTGGTAGCCTTGTCGTTAAATGAATTGGGCAGTTGCGTATCTGTCATTAGAAACAATGGATCTACCGGTTTTACCGTTGTTTCCAGCGGAAACACTTCGGACAGGCTATGGCCATTGTCCTGAAATACCCTTATTTTGATCTCTACTTTCTGTCCATGTATAAAATGCCTGAAAATTCTGCCTATTGGCCACACGATATGCGGCACAAGTCTATTGGAACGGCGCATGACTAAGCGATCACAATTCATCCACCTCACAATAGTTCCGTGAGGGAATTGCGGCTTTAATATATCCGAAATATGTTTAGGGATCTCTGCCTCTTGAACCTCCGGCAAAAACTCTGATTGATTTTCTTTAATTTCCTTGAAATCAAAATAGTTAAAGTGAACAGCACCTACATGTTGCCAAGAATAAACTTCAAACCGGGGACATTGGGACGCTGACGAATTGGGTAAACCCATGCCAAACTTTCCAAGCCCTTTTTTCGCACCATGTCTTGTCCCACCGCCAAAACGGAGACTGCTTTCTAAGGTGGATTTATCCATACCGGTGCCATTGTCCGCAATGACAATTTCATTGACCAAAGATTCTCGTTTCCCTGTTTTCGAAAGCTTCTCCAATAGCAAGATCTCAATTTTGGTAGCGTCTGCTTGAATTGAATTGTCAATAATTTCAGCGAGCGCCATTGCGGTATCGCGATAACCATTATCTCTTAAAGAATCAACCCCGTTAGGATCAAAATAGTGTACAGGCATAGTTTGTTAGGTTTAAGCGTTATTCCATATATCGTCGTAGAAATTAAACATTTGCGACTCGTTTCCCAAATGAAAATTATCCATCACGTCAATTAGTTTATTTATTTCGTTACCGCCATTAAATTTGCCTCGTAAGGCCCTTCCCACCATTTGACTGTAAAGGACCAAGGAAGATGTTGGCCGAGCAATGATTAAGGCATTGAGTATCGGCGCATCGAAGCCGGTAGTTAAGACCCCGTAGTTGATCAATACTTTCAATTCGCCTTTTTTAAACTGTAAGATGGCATTTTCGCGGTCAATTTTCGCGGTTGAACTAAGAATAGTCCCGGCATCAATACCGGTAGCTTTGAGCAAAGTTTGAAGAATGATACAATGCTCTACATTGCAGGCAAAAATTAGAACAGATTCGTTGTTATCTATCAGTTCTCTTGTTTTGTCGATAATGATTTTGTTTCGGCCCGGATTAGATGCAAGATCATCTAATATCTTTCCAAGCTTTTCATCGCCGTACATTTTTAAGTCCTTGAGCTCTTTTTCAGTTAATTTGATTTGAACATCAGACATTAATACCTGCCGGTCTATTTTCGCTAAAATCGCTAAGTTCTGTAAATAGCTAATAGGGTTATCGATCGGTATCCCGTAATCATCTACCATGCCGATCTTGGTAGAGTTAAAAAACTCCGCCAGATAGTTATTTTCTTCGTCCTCGGTATTGGAACTTCTTCCCGGGGTTGCTGTGAGGCCGATCAATTGAATTCCTGCGGAGTTTTCCGTTAACAGTTTGATTGATTTCTCATAGGTGGACGCCAAAGATTTATGGGCTTCGTCTACAATCACTAAATTGATGCTGTTTAATATTTTTTCCTTAATCTTTTTTTGGATTGGGTTTTTGGAAGCTATCATGGCATTGAATTTTTGAAATCCAACGAATAGGAATGCCCGATCGGTCTCTAATATTTTTGCGTCATACTCATTATCCCCATAGAGTTTAAATATGTCGATTTCATAATCCCCTCTCAGTTTCCAGGTATTCACAAAAGTTTCCAGGGCCTGGTCACACAATTCCTTGGAATGAGCCAGCCAGATGATAAATACCTTTTTATCGAAGCCACCCAAAACCGATTTACATCGCAGGTAATCAGCTGCGATTTCCATCGCCGTTTTAGTTTTACCGGAACCTGTAGGCATGTGCACCAGCATCCGATCCGTAAACTTAGGGTTCAATAGATTTTTGATCACCGAATCCTTGATGTTCTTCTGATAATTGTGAAGCGTAAAGCTGGGAACGATTTTATTTTCAAAGTCATCAATCACTTCGATCGGATCGGGAAAATATTGATCAGGATCCAAATTTAGAAGGGAAACAAGTCCTTTGGAAAACTCATAGTTTTTGTAGCCAAAACCTTTACTGATGATTTTTTCCCTAGCCTCATCAATATCTTTAAATTTTAAGCCGGCACCCTCTGCAATTTCTTTTACTTTTTTGTCGGGTAGAAAAACGATAAGTTTCTGGAAAACCGATTTTTCAAAGAGTAGATATTTACCGTATTTGTTTTCTAAAATTTCGACGTAGTCGACTTGGATTTTGTTGATGTATATATTGAAATTAACTATGGCATCGCAAATATTCTGCCCGATAAGATCCCTTAAATTCCCTTCTGTAATGTATTTTAGATATAATGAAATGCTTTCGAACTCTTTTTTATTGTCTTCGATACCCATTTGTTTGTGATAGTTTATAACTCTACTAAGGTAATATATTCATAAAACTATTTATCCAAAATAAATACCGTTAAAAGGCCCTCTTTTGCTCCAATCAGCCAGACTAGACCGGTCTGAAGATCGGCATATTAAAGGTCAAATCGTTAAACTTTCGATCGTTCAATAAAAAATACCCTACCTTAGAAGCTAATGATATATAAATATATATCGTCAACCAAACTTTCACCTAATTAAACCCATGCCATCGCCATTCGATATCCACTTCGTAGATAAGAGAAAAGATCTGAAATATCATATTAAAAAGTTTTTCCTACAGCCAAACCATTGGAAAGACCCCGCGAATCAGCTATCGTTTCCGTTAGTATGGAAAAGTGAAAAATTTTTTGAAGCGAACCAAGCTGCCATTCCGCTACGCAAGGGTGTTTACGCATTTACGGTAAATCCTAATTACAGTGGACTTTTTGAAACAAAATATCTTTTTTATATAGGTAAGACTAACCGAAACCTTAAAAAAAGGTTCAATGAGTATGTTAACGAAGCAAAGGGCAAGGGTAAACCCCGGGTGAAGGTTTACGAAATGCTGACGCAATATGCTGATCATCTTTATTTTAACTATGCAACGATCCCAAATACCGCTCAGGTGAACGAAGCGGAAGATAAATTGATCAACACTTTTGTTCCTAATGTCAATGTGGCTATAGAAGTTGCCAAGATCAAACCGGAATACCGATATATTTATGAATAAGGCAAGTAAAATTGATCTGCCTTGTCTGAGAGGCAGGATGGGTGATTGGTTCTATTATGTTACCATACTTAAATTTGGTGATGTCGCTGAGCGGGTTAAGCTTCCCGAGGAGATCAATGAAAAATACAGCGATCCTAATCTGAAATTGAGCGAATGGATACAGCGCGATATCGATCCGAAACGCATTACACCTATTGTAAATTATTTGAAGACCGAGCAGCGGTTCTTCAATAGCTTGATCTTGGGCATCTACGATGGTAAGCCGAAATGGCACGATATCGCTTTTGAAAAATCCAAGTTCGCTACGACAGAAGAAGAGATCAACTACTTCTCATCCACCTTTGGCATTCTTAGCCTAAACGGTGATGAATCTATATTCGCCATGGACGGGCAACACCGCGCTATGGGCATAAGAAACGCGGTGGAAGAAGGACAGAATATAAAAGACGATGAAGTAGCAGCCATCTTTGTGGCTCACCGCGCAACCGAAGAGGGCGGCATCAGGACCCGGCGCTTATTCTCCACTTTGAACCGATACGCAAAACCGGTCAGCCAGGCGGAAACAATTGCCCTGAGTGAAGATGACAATGCTGCAATCATCACCCGGCGAATGGTTGATATGAACGAGTTGCTGAAAGCGCGGGTATTAACGACAAAAAACCGCGCGATCAGCCCGACCAATTCGACAGATTTCACGAACATCATGGTCCTTTACGATATGGTGCGGATTTATTTAACCGATACGCCGGTTTTCGGAATCAGAGTGAATGGCTATAGCCGAACAGCTTATGGCCAAACAAGGGCGGAAGAAGATCAGCTGAAAAAAGATCAGGCTAAGTTCGAAGCGTTATTTGCTAAATTAGCCGATGGTATCCCAGTGTTAAAGACCTATTTCCAGGGCGGTCCGATCAATCGCAGGGATGAAAGTTCCAGTTTGCTATTCAGGCCAATCGGGCAGATTGTCTGTATTTCCATTCTAAAAGTTGCGGCTGAGCACCGCAAACTGACCCGTGCAATCAACTTTTTCGCCAAGGCCAAATTTAATGGTAAGAATCGTCTATGGAGAAAAGTGTTTTTTGATGAAAGCACCGGCGATATCAATACAGACAAGGTGCGGCAGCGATTTGCTACATTGCTCATCCTCGAACATCTTGGTATTAGTTTCGTTCGCTCATCCAAAGATAATGAAACACTTCAGGCCTTTCAGCCATTGGTTAAATGGGTAGCTAAATAATCAAAGGTCGAGTTTGAGTTGATTTGGGTCAAAAAAGGTTTCATTTTCCAGGACCTCCTTTTGCTCCAGAGCTACGTCGATTCCCGAAGCAGATCGCAATTCTTCCAGCACCCTTTTGATGCGCTTGATCATCGGTTCAGGGAATTTGATACATTTTAATACCTTGACCCAAAGTGATCTTTTTTCCAGGTATTCTTTGTACGCTTCTTCATCAATCTCACCAGGCTCCAAATCCTCTCCGCGGTAACGACTGACATCCCCGCAAAACCCGCTCATGTCACGTCCTTCGGCGACATCTAAAATGTAAACGCACGCATTTTCAATAACATCATACGTATCTGTACGCCCGCTTAGCACAAATTGTGTGGCATATTCCGGTATCTCTAAAAGAAACTGATTCGGCGTGGCACCGGCAAGACAAATAGAAACCCGGCGTCCGACCTCGGAATCTTCATCAGCTATCAAAGTTCTTAATAAAGCAACATCAAGCGTGGTATCATCTTCATAACCTGTGCGTGAAAAGGAATAAGCTTCTTCAGATAACCGATATAAGTAAGAATTGGGATATCCCCCGTTATCTATGCCGTGATCAGACTTCATTAATATGCGCAGCCAGAATTTGTAGTCCTCCGGATTTGCTTCTTTATTGATGGACTGTAAATAGTAAAATACCAGCTCCGGTAATTCATCCGGAAAGTCCTCATTCGAGTTTTTACTCAATAGAATTAAAATATGCTTTTCCAGCCATTGGAAGTCCTTGTTTCCGTGAAAGCGGAACTGATTGAAAAGTGCATCGGCTATGATTTGCTGGAGCTGTTTATTAGTGTGGCGCCCTTCATGTACAATGTCATACAGTGCTGGGATTTCGTCCACATACTCAGGACAACTAAGGTACCAGCGCAAGGCACTCCTGCCCGCTTCGGTCCTGATGGTTTGATTGATCTCCAAAGAGCGTTTCGGCGCGTCGTATTGAGTTAAGCCCGTGAACCAGTTCCGATAGAGCGCAAAACAGTAATCTCGATCATGCGTATAGTAAAAATCGTAGACGGGCAGTCGCTGTTGGTTCTCCGTTTGTATCAATAAAGCGCTTTCAAGCCACCGGTCCAAATTTTCGCCCGTACTGATCGCCGGTGGCAAATCTGTACATGAGATCGGCGCATCTTTTTCAAATATTTGACGCATAAGGCGGCCTAAGCCGGCAAACAGACTTTGTTCATCAATATTGCGACGTTTAGCCTTCCTGACCAAGCTGTCATGGATCAGATTTGTCCGGGTGGCAAAGTCAGGCACCTGTCCGTTTTGAAATGATTCTGCTGCCAGCCTTAGATAAAATGGATCTGCGGGCAGATTGCTCCTCGTTAAAAATTTAACATTGAAAGCCCGCTCGTAAGTTTTTTTGGCTTGCCGCAGTTCGTCGAATGTAAATTTGCCAATCTGCACCAAGCTGCTTCCCTGATCTTGAACTAATGGTTCTTTTGCCAAACGCGAAATGTAATTGTCATTTAGCTTAGTTTTACGCGCGATGTATTCCAGGTTATCCGCAGAGTCTTTCAATAGCCGGGGGACGGAAGTGGATGTCGTACTGATAACGACCTGGATCTTTTTTTCCTGCAGCCGCGCACATTCACTATTGATGGCAACGGCATCAGCAAGCATTTCATTCCAGCCATCAATAAATAGGATCAATTGTTGTCCGCATCGGTTAAGTACTTTATAAAGTCGCTGGATAATCTGGGCGTGTGTAAAGGAGCCTAAACCAGCCCAGCCAAAGTCCTCTGCGATGGCATTCAACAAACTCCCGCGCAGTCCGACAGCCGGGTAGATCAGGCAAGGAATATTTTTTTTAAGATAATGGTCGACGCTGGCGCATATGAAACAGGTTTTGCCGTGCTGGGGTGGGCCAACAACTAAAACGACCTCTTCCGGCTTTTCTCCGAAAAGTTTTTGCTCCAATAAAGTCCTTGCGCGTTCCCGGGCTACATATAACTGGGGAATGTATTTTCTGCCGCTATCAATTTCTTCGCCTTTAAGAAGGGCCATGTAATGATTTACCTGTCCCCGGCAAAATACTAGCAGGTTGTCAGCGGAAAGACCGATGAGATATTCAAGTGCCTCCGCACTTGCGGCGATGCCATTTCCTGTCACCCGGAAGCCATTGACTACGTACGGATGGTCTAACCGAACATGTCCATCGGTTAGCATTTCCGCAGTTACCGTGTCATAAATTCTGCTATCAAGGCCATTACTAAGAATAGTAAACGGTGCGATACCCCCGCTAGCCAGGCTTCTTGCGTAGGAAATCGCCTGCCACTTATCATCGTCAGTAAGTACGTGGGCTGCTTTTTTAACCTCAATAATCAGTAGATTTTCACCGTTAACATTTTTAACCAGAATGTCCGTACGCGATGACCACGTTTTTCTGCCACGACCAATACGCAGAGGAATGGTATACTCAATGCAAATATCATTGTCTGTCAATCCACAGTCTTTGAGCCAGTTGTAAAGTACTTTGGTGCGTATGTCGTCTTCGGAAAGTTCGGTTATCATGGATTAGTTGAATGGTACAAATTACCAAATTTTAACGCAATGAACAGCATAGATATTCAAGAAGTGGCAGGCGTAAAAATGAATAGTTAAATGATGCAGTATTTTACAGATTTCTCAACTTTACTTTGTTTTTAGGCCATCCTGCAGTAGCTTATGAATGTCTTCTGCTTTGTAAAAAATAATGCTGCCCATACGGGTGAATGGTATGGTGCCATTTACGCGCAGATTCTGCAATGTTCCTGCAGATTTTTCAATAATTTTTTACCTGGTAGCTTTTTAACCACTTCCCTGGGAGGAGGTGTTGTCGCCTAACAGCTGCCTGATGTATACCGTTATTGTCTTGTCCAAACCGAAATGGCGTGTGTTTTCGGTTTTGAATTCTCAAGTCCCCATGACTCCGCCTTCTCTGCGATATGGCTGATAATGGGATGGTCGGCAAGTACTTGTGTCAGGTCAGGCATTTTAAAAAATAAAATATGAAAATACGTTAACTTGTATAGATTTCGGTATTGTTAAATATGACAAATAGCACTTTTTGTAATAAAGGATAACTGAAGATTATCCAAGAATACCATTCATTGGAATTGATATTATCTCAAGTCATTACATTACAGTCACAAATACGTTCGGTTAATAATCGTTAACCAACACGTTAAGGATTACAGTGAAAAGCCCACAGCGATAGGGAGGACTTGTAACGAAAAGCCGAAGGCAACCCCGATAAAATAACAGTAGTTAATAATTAAAATATCTAAGCGCTCCTTAATTCTTTCTTTCTATTCATCTGCGGGAAAGGTCAGGTCAATGAGGAAATTTATTGATGTATTGGTCATACGTCAATAAATGGTATGTGATCTTAAACAGGCCAGATTGTGCTTGGATGTAAATTCATTTAGGCAGGAGTGAAAATTAAAATAACTTTATCTTATCATTGTAATTTAACAAACTGAATTACCTCTATATGGACTGTTTATTATTTGGCGGTGCGCCATCGGTCGGAAAGAGTGAAGCAATTTACCGGCTGGCTTTGAAGTTGATTGGTAAAGGCTTTATTGATAGATTATCCCTAGTTCCCGCGACTTTTCGCGATTTCTCGGCTGTGTTAGATGGTGTGAATAAAAAGGGTGAACCTATACGGATTATCCTGAACTCTGCAACGGATACGACGGCGATCATCCAGAATTTCAAAAACTTCTTTGACTTGCATGGACCTTATGATGTTCTCGTCAGTTCAGTCAGGGACGGGGGCTTTTACCCTCGCCAGGACTTTTTTTCTATAATGGGGATTAGTCACGCCAGTCACTATATAACGGAACTCCCGATGGCAAAACTCACGCGCAGAGATCGCAACCTTACCACCGCGTTAGCTTGGTACCAAACTAAAATTGACGCACTCGTACAGCATGTAAACAGTAACCCTCCGTTTGAAATCTAAAGCAAGCCAATGTTCCCTTAAAGGAATGTAAATTTATTTGAAGTGATTTATCCTAAAAATCAATCCGCTCACAGAAACGAATAGCATCTGGGCACTTGATCAACAAATTTGAGTCCACAGGTTGATCAACGATCCAAAACATTCTGTATTCATTCTGCGATTCATATTTTTTTAATTTGAGAAACAGCTCATGCTCGCATGCAGCATTCATCAGCTCACTTCGAAGCGAGGGATGATTAAGGGAATTATCGGAAGACAATATTTCCTTCATCTTGTCGGAATAGCCACGATACGCCCGGCTGTCGTCGTAAACGCATTTTCCTTCAATTCCATGCTCACATCCGGGTATGGCTCTCATGACTTCTGCCCCAAAATAAGTGGAGTTATGAATCTTTATTGCGCCAACGGCATTAAAATCTTTAATAACCTCGTTCGTTAATTCCAAAGTTGTACAAAGGATGTAACTATTCATGCCGGATTCATATTTAAAAGCATCGGTGTCGCCGTTATCATTTTCAAACCAGATCATGGCATCGCCTTCTTCTTTATCCCCGCGAATTTCATCAGCATACTTCCTGAATTTGGAAAAGCAGCTTAGTACTATTTCTCCGTCATTGAAGAAATTATCCAGCCATTGTTTATTATCCAATAGTCGATAGACAGGCTGCTTTCTAACCCGCCAGTTTACAAGTACGCGGGGGTCTTGTAGGTTTCTAAAAAGATGGTCTGTATAGGTTATATAATCTTCCACGGCTGATTACGGTCTCGAAGCAAAATACAATTAAGTCTTCAATTTTTTCTCCTAACTTTTAAATCGCGGAATCGAAGGCTTTGCAATCTTTTTAGTAATCCTCGGAATTATTTTCAAACATTGGATAGGCAAAAGAAAATTAATAGGCTGACTATAAATGGCGTAGAAGGATTTAAATCCTATGAGCAAATGAAACTCGTCAGATTTATCGAATGGCTTGGTTTATTGATTGGAAATATTTTAATAATAATTGGAGTAATACTTTTCTTGTTTTTTGATAACGCCTAATAGTTCCTATAGGCAATTATAGTAAATATCAGTAATTGAGATATTGTAATTATAAAGCGTTAAGGATTGCAGTGAAAAGCTCACAGCGAACCCGCCGACGCGAAGCTAAGACGGGTGAGAGAGGACTTGTAACGAAAAGCCTGGGCCGAAGGCAACGCCCAATTACATATAACGATTCGCTTTTTCTGGAAGGAAATCCTTTGGGGACAGACCAAAATGATCCGCCAATTTATCTATGTGATTTAAATTGTATTTGGCAGGGTTTTTTCCGCTTTCAATATTTGTAATAAATGTCCTTTTAGAGCCAATTATGGTTGCAATATCCTCTTGGGTTAGGTCGTGCTTGCTTCGTAAATCGATTACAAAATCAATTACATGCTGTTCAATAGTCGATATTTTTATGTTCCGAGGCATCGACCATAAAAGAATATAAAAAAATATCGCAAAATGACACACATGTATGTCATAATTAATTAACTTAGCATTATTTGTTAAATGATAATTAAGTTACTTTTGCAGTTCAGTATATAACATAAGGACTGCTAACGAGCCTCGCTGCGAAATCTGGTAAATTAACCCGCGACGGTAAGTGTTGTTCCGTTCCCTATATCAATAGGGCCGGAGCTCACTTATGTCATGTGGGTAGCCTCGAAAGAGGTAGGCTTTACCAGAGCCACGCAACATGACAGGTGGGTTCCGGCCGTATTTTACTTCCGGTCCGGCAGTCAGAGGCTTCCATTTTTTAAAATGTTAGCTGATGGCCGATTACAAAACCCTTTCCGACAATGAACTCATCCAACTTTTAAAAGAGTCGGACCACACCGCTTACGACGAAATTTTCAAGCGTTACTTCTACCTCATATTCACCCATGCCTTTAAAAAGCTCCGGGACGAAGAGCAGGCGAAAGACATTGTCCAGGATGTGTTTGCCTCCCTTTGGTTTAAAAGGGAACAATACTTGCCTGCATCCAATCTTGCCGGTTACCTGTATACCGCAGTCAGGAACAAAATCTTTGATCTGTTCGCGCATCAGCAGGTAGAAGGAAAATACATCGACTCACTCAAAGACTATTTGAGTACGCACCACAGTGCTTCAACAGATAGCCTCGTCAGGGAGAATCAGCTAAAAGCTTACATCGAAAAGGAGATACAGGCGCTACCGCCAAAAATGAAGCGAATATTTGAAATGAGCAGGAAGGAAAATCTTTCGCACCGGGAAATTGCCGAAAAGCTCAGGGTTTCAGAAAACAATGTCTCCAAACAGGTAAATAATGCACTCCGGGTACTGAGGACGAAGCTGGGGTAATTATATTTTTTTGTTCAATTCTCTTATGACCGTGTTATTCCAATCGTTTTTGGCTGCTGAGCCTCGATTTAACGGATCATTGTTAATACTTCCCTTGTGTTTTCTTCTTTTTTTGAGATGAGCACGCCGAGAGAGAGGAAGATAATCTGTAGCCAAAATATTGCAATGTAAAGTAATAGTTATGAGTTATTTATACAATCTGCGCCAGAACACGGGCTGATTAAGATATAAAATGCAATACATTATAATAAACTTGCAAATCCGTTGCATATTAGTATTGTATAGCCACGGTTGTCTTGTTCCTGGTTATCAATTTATTGCCATGCAAATTTTTTACTGGAATTGTCCGCAGGATCTCAGCCAGCCTTGGGCACAACAGCTATATATTGAAGATAATCGGATTGCGTTTTATGGTTCAATAATCAAATGGAGCAATTCGGGGTTAAAAAATGTCGCGTACAATGACATCGACGAATTGTGAGAACTTAACAGCATCGTGCTTAAGGCTAAGAGATAGCATTCGGAAAGCGCATCTTTAGCATGCAGATATGGCGTTGTGTTTGAAAAATGAAGTCCCTTTTTATCTTCCGCATAACTGCCTGAGTAATCTCCTTCAATGGGGTACAAAATCAATTTTTCTTTGTATCTGTCAGCCATCGAATCTCTCAATCTTAATTCATCGCTTACAAAAAAAATCATGTCGCAAATATTATTATTAAGTATAAAATCCATTCGTTTTTCATACTCATCAAAACTTAGTAAATTCGTTTCTTGCATTTTATCCTTTCCTCTATAATGGACGCCTAATATTCTTTTATTTAGAAAATACTTATCATAAAATTGCATTAACGCATCATCGAATTGGCTTTTCAGGTTGAAGTATTTATTGATCAGGACATTGGCGTGCGATTTTTCCGTTATCGATATATTTGACCAATGAATAAACGGGTCTGGATAAGACACGGTAATCCTGGCAGTAACTTCGGTAAGGGGCTCGTCCTGTTCGTAGAAATAGTTAAAAATATTCTCTCCGTATTCCTTTTGATAATATAAATGATTATTCCCCAAAACTATCACAGGTTTTAAATCCTCTATTTCACAAATGTATAAACCATATAAAATACAATAAAAGCATGCGAACAAGCCATGTACCCTGCTGTCAACTATACAATATTCATTTGCTCTAATTACGCCCGATACCTGTATATTGGGATATTTGGTTAGGAATTCCATTATTATCAAAAATAGAATATTATAATATTCAATTTTAAAAATTAAATAATTTATATTACCGCAAAATAAAATCCCCATGTTAGTTCAGTGTTTATTTTAAATCACAACCCGGATAAATCCTATGAAAAAAATAAAGGGTGAAGGAATCTCTGTCATTATGCCGACGTATAATCAGGGCGCGTTCATCTCAAGGGCCATTTCAAGTTTACTGTTACAAACATTTCAAAAATGGGAATTAATCATAATAAATGATGGAAGCACTGATTATACGCCAGATATTATCCGGGATTTTATACAAGACAAAAGAATCAGGTATTATACAAATATAATCAACGAGGGTTTAGGAGCATGTATGAACAAAGGCATCGCGCATGCGACCTTTGACGTCATTGCCTACTTACCTTCAGACGACATTTATTTCAAGGATCATCTTTATTCATTGATGAGTACATTGGCTGATTCAGAACATATTTTAGCATACTCCGGGGTACTGAGTGATTCACCTCACTTATCTGTCGAGGGGACTGCGCCGGCTGCGGATGACACGATCCACAAACAACTTCAGCTCGTTCAGGTGGCACACCTGAAAACCAGTGATCAATGGATGGAACGGGCGGAATTAATCACCGATGACCTGCATGAAATGTTCTGGGATAAATTAACAAAACAGGGCACATTTATTTATTCGGGTTCTATAACATGCGAATGGGTGGACCATCCGGGCCAGCGTCATAAAATCATCAGAGAAGACCAGGGCGGAGGAGTTTATTTATATAAGCAATATTATAATGTAAAGCAGCCTTTAAAATTCCGGTCATCAATAGGTAATTTCATAGATGAAATTTCCGAATTCAATAAATTCAGAAACTTAAATATTTCAGATAAAGAAAAGCCACTTAAAATCTTAATTGTCGGAGAACTGGCTTATAATCCGGAAAGAATATGTGCCTTTGAAGAACGAGGTCATCAACTGTATGGTTTATGGATAAACAATCCCTCTTATTATAATACAACCGGGCCTCTTCCTTTTGGTAATATAATTGATATTTCGTTAGATGACTGGGCAGAAAGCGTCGATAAAATCAGGCCGGACATTATTTACGCATTGTTAAATTACCAGGCTGTTGTTTTAGCCAATTATGTAATGCGGTCCGGATTGAACATTCCATTTGTATGGCATTTTAAAGAGGGCCCTTTTTTTTGCAGACAAAACGGAACGTGGAATGAACTGATAGAGCTATATTCCAACTCGGATGGTAAAATTTTCCTGAATCAGGAAAATAAGAATTGGTTTAACCAGTTCCTTTCTGTAAATGCTGAAGATACTTTTCTTCTAGACGGTGATTTGCCTAAAAGAGAATGGTTCGCGGGTAAGCAATCAACTTTATTATCTGATCAGGACGGCGAGATACACACAGTTATAGCTGGCAGGCCATTTGGTATAAACGAAGATTATATCAAGCTTTTAGGTAAAGAAAAAATCCACCTTCATTTTTATGGGGATTTACAACATGCTTATTGGACAAATTTTATAAATGCAAACGAGCTGTATGCGCCGGGTTATATCCATCTGCACAGTCAATGTAAACCGGAAGACTGGGTAAGTGAGTTTTCACAATATGATGCCGGCTGGCTGCATATATTTGACAGCAATAATAACAATGAATATATGCGGGCTACATGGAATGATCTTAATTATCCGGCCAGGATATCAACGCTTGCTGCTGCTGGAATTCCCATGATTTTAAAAGAAAATAAGGGGCATATTGTTGCGGCACAATCTTTAGTCCAACAATTTGATATCGGCATATTGTTTAACTCCATCCCAGAATTAGGCCATCAGTTACGCAATAAAGAAAAGCTGAAAAAGCTGAGAAAAAACATTGAAAAACATCGTCTGTTTTTTTCATTTGATTATCACGCCGATAGCTTAATCGATTTTTTCAGAGCTACTATTACCAGATTCAAGGAAAAACAATCATGAATGTTGAATACGATTATCTGATTGTGGGATCTGGCTTATTCGGGGCTATTTTTGCTTATGAAGCCAAAAAAAATGGGAAAAAATGCCTGGTAATAGAAAAACGAAACCACTTGGGCGGGAATGTTTTTTGCAAAAAGATAGAAGATATTAACGTTCATGCCTATGGTGCGCATATTTTCCATACCAACGATAAAAAGATATGGAATTATATCAATCAATTTGCTGAATTCAATGGGTATATTAACTCACCATTAGCAAATTATAACGGTGAATTGTTCAATCTGCCGTTTAATATGAACACCTTTTACCAATTCTGGAAAACAACAACTCCGCAAGAAGCCCAGGATAAAATTGCCAGCCAGGTCATGGGTTTAAATATCGGCGAGCCGCAAAATCTCGAGGAGCAAGCATTAGCGCTGGTGGGTCCGGACATTTATAAAAAACTAATCAAGCACTATACGGAAAAGCAGTGGGGCAGGAAAGCCACGTCGCTACCCGCATTTTTGATTCGTCGTTTACCTTTAAGATTTACTTTTAACAATAATTATTTTAACGACAGATACCAGGGGATTCCCGTTGGCGGATATAACAAAATCATAAATGGCCTGCTGGAAGGGATAGAAACAAGGATTAATATTGACTACATAGCCGATCGAGATGAATTGCAAAGCATTGCAAAAAAAATCGTTTATACAGGAAAGATTGATGAGTTTTTTAATTATCAATTTGGAGAATTGGAGTATAGAAGTTTACGGTTTGACGAAGAAGTTCTGAAAATCAAGAACTTTCAAGGTAACGCAGTTGTTAATTATTGCGATCCGTTTACGCCCTTCACCAGGATAATTGAACACAAACATTTCGAATTCGGCAATCAACCGACAACCGTAATTTCCAGGGAATATCCAATGGCTTATAAAAAGGGATCTGAAGCTTTTTACCCTATAAACGACCTGGCTAATAATACTAAACTTGAAAAGTATAATCAACTCAAACTGAATTTTCCAAACTTTATTTTTGGCGGGAGATTAGCAGAATACCGTTATTATGATATGCATCAGATCGTTGGTGCCGCCTTACAACTGGTTAAAAGGGAATTAATTTAATTCGCGCATCGTTTTTTTGCAAACCAGAAAGGGGCTATTTACCTACAGATGTAGATTTAACGATGTTATAATATAGCCTTTCCATCAACCTCATATTTTTTGTTATAATAATTGCTTGTGCTTTAAGTCCGTTTTTATAGGGGATAAGTCTATGATTATTTGTCATTAGCCCATGGTTGAATTTCACAGTGGCCAGAAATCCGCTGTCGGAAGGCACATCTGAAATGTAATTTAACCTGCCTTCAATAAATCCCATTTCCTGATAGGGATAAGCATCAAATCTTAGCTGTACGGCTAAGCCGGTATCAAGTTTGCCAAAATTGTACTGCGGAAGCGTTGCTTCTGCGTAAAAATGGCTGTCGATCGGATTGACAAATCCCAGTACCCTGCCGCTTTGCACATTCTGATTTTCCTGCAATGGGATGATAAATGTAACCTTGCCATCAATTGGAGCTTTTATAATATATTTTTTTACCCAGTCGTCTATCTGGCTTTTCAGTGAATGGAGGGTTTGACTAAAAATAATTTTTTGCTGAGCAATATCATGGTTTAGCTGGTCTATTTCCTTTAATTTATTCCGCTGCTGTGTTTGATTATCCAGTAGTGAATTATTTATTTGCGGAATGGCCAATTGTTTGTTTACATATCTGCTTGTTTGTGTTCTGTATTCTTCTTTTGTAAGTACTTTTTCATCCAGAAGTTTTTTATTCATCTTAAATGATTCTTCGGCTATCTTCACGTCCTGTTCAGTTAACCCCTTTTGATTCTCAATAATTTCTTTGCTTTTATTTAACGAACTAATATCGTTCATCAATAGATTTTTCTTTTTTGCATAAAATCCATTTACCATGTAATCATTAAATATTTGCCAGGCTGATATAAATTGCTGGTATACAGGTTGTATTTCTCCTAAATTATTGTAGCGCTTATTAAATATTTTTGAAACTTTGTCCAGTTCGTTTAAGTTTAGCAGGATGATTCCACTGTCGATTTGGTTTGAAAGTGTTATAATCTCTTTATGGTTGGCTGTACTTTCTATCCATCCTATTATTTCATTCCGACTTACCCGCTCATTATTATGAAAAAACAACCTGACCAGACGGCCATCCTGCCTTGAGATAATTTCCTTTGGGCCGTTTTGCGCGGTGAGAATTGCTCGGGCCTCGATAATGTCCGGGTATCTTACAAACCAGGTTGAAGCCAGCATTACCAATAGAATTCCCAGAAAAATAAGCAACGCCCACTTTTCCATAAAATCGGGTTTGTTTGAAATTATTTCCTCTGCCAGCTCAGAGCGCTGATTAATTCTCGTTGAAACAGTGTAGGATGATAAAAAGCTTTTAACATCATCCGCTTCAGTAATTTCTTCCATTGCTATATTGAATATATTATTAAGTACCCAATTCAAGTTGATTCTTCACCAACTCATAATAGCCACCTTTTAGTGATGTTAAATAAGCGTGAGTTCCCTCTTCCGTTATTTTCCCATTATTTAAGACGACAATTTTGTCTGCGTTTTTTACAGTGCTTAATCGGTGGGCAACCACAACGACTGTTCTGCCACGAAAGAAATGGTCAAGTTTTTCGATAATTTCTTTTTCATTGTTCGCATCTAATGAATTTGTAGCTTCATCAAAGAACAGATATTGTGGTTCTTTATATACAGCTCTCGCGATTAATATTCGTTGTTTTTGCCCTTGACTTACCCCTACACCTTCCGCTCCCAGTCGGGTGTTAAAGCCATTTGGCAACGTTTCGATGAACGAAAGTATATTTGATATCCGGCAGCTGTGTAAAAGTTTTTCCTGGTCAATATATTCCTCACTTACCGCGATATTTCGAGCAATAGTGTCATTAAAAATATATCCATCCTGTAACACAGCTCCACACTGGCTTCGCCAGAATGAAGGACTAATGTATTTGAAATTGGTTTCTCCTACCTTCAACTCCCCTTCATATTGATCATAAATCTTTAATAACAGTTTCAAAAGCGTCGTTTTGCCACTTCCGCTCACACCAACAATAGCAGTGACTTTGCCTTCCGGAATTTCCAAATGTATGTTTTCCAGCACCGGATCATTGCCGGCTCCGGGATAAGCGAACGAAAGATTTTTAAAAGTTATATTCTTATTTTCCGGCAAATTTGATAACAAAGTGACATCAGCCGGCTCCTCATCTTCCATTTCATGAATTTCATTTAACCGCTCCAGGCTGATCTTCGCATCCTGGATACTTTGGGACAAACCGATAAACTGGCCGATAGGTCCGCTTAACTGACCTATAATATATTGAACAGCAAGCATGGTGCCGAAGGTTAACTGGCCTTCGACAACCAATTTCGCAACCATAAAGCTTATTAAGATATCCTTCCCCTGATTTATAAAAATAGCCCCGGTTGTTTGCCACTGGCTAAAGTTCAAGCTTTTAAAATTAAGTTTAAAGACATGTACCTGTATATTTTCCCATTCCCAGCGTTTTAACCTCTCAGCATTATTCAGCCTGATTTCCTGCATGCCTTGTACCAGTTGCAGAGTGGCATTGTTTTCCCTGGCAGACAAGTAAAATGTCTCATAGTTAATCTTACGGCGGATGCCGAGGAATAGCTGAATCCATCCAAAATAAATAATGCTGCCAATCATGAACACTAAAAATAGCTTTACACTATACGTTACCAAAATGATGGAGTATACAAAAAAGTTAAATATGGCAAACAAAGTTGATAATGTTTGTCCGGTTAAGAAGGATTGTATCGCTCTATTGTCTCCCAGCCGCTGCAAAGTATCACCCGTTTGATGGGTATCGAAGTAGGATACGGGCAACCTGGTTAATTTAATCCAAAAATCGGAAAGAATTGATATATTGATGCTATTAGATATTCTCAACTGTAGGCGGCTGCGAATAAATTCGACAACGGTACTACTAAAAGTAAGTACAAGCTGGGCGATAAGTACAATTGTAATGTACTGTAAATTCCGCGTATTTATCCCGGTGTCCACCATGCTTTGGGTAAGAAAAGGAAGAATTAACTGCAATGACGAGGTGACAACCAACGAAATAAATACCTGAAAGAGCTGGCTCCGGCTTTGCCGAAGATAATTTGTTACACCGTGCCAGTTTAATTTATGCTCCTTTTCCCCTTCGCTTTTATAAAACTCAGGAGTGGGTTCCATTAACAGCACAGTACCGACATTTCCAATATCATCTGTTTGATTGGATATCCAGAACTTTTTAAACTCGCCCTCTTTGTAAGTAATAACTCCCCTTGCAGGGTCCGCTATTTCTGCCTTCCTCTTGTTGATAGAAACAAGAACGACAAAATGGCTTTGATTCCAGTGCAATATCGCCGGAAGAGGCGCGGTCAATAGTTTTTCGAAATTTATTTGGGCACCCCTGGTTCTAAATCCTATTTTTTCGGCAGTTTCACTAATGCCAAGCAGAGAAACTCCAGCTTTGCTAAACCCTGCTTTTTGTCTTAGCGTGTCGGCGTTATAGTGCTTGCCATAATATTTTGAAACCATACGCAAGCAGGTCGGTCCGCAATCCATTTCATTTAGCTGCCGGTAGAAAGAGAAAGACATGTTTGGTTTCGTTTGAGGGTTTAAAATATAATTCTAAGATGTAATTAAAATTAAAAGGGCTTGCTTAATATTCAACTGGACATCGCACTTTTTTTCTTAATAGCTAACTCCGGGTATCAAATATTTGATAATTATAATATTATTTCCTCATTTTTTTAGAATAGTGATAAAATAATTGGATAATCCATTAGTATTACTGCATTATCCATTTTATGATTTGACATACCCGGTATCTTTATATGAAATAATATCTTAACTGACCATTAACCTAAATTGAGATATCTATTACCGGCAATATCTGTTACCAAATGTTTCTCTTGCCTGGTTTTGATTCTTTTTCTTATACATAATTAAATGCTATGCGATATCCGTTGAACCGGCTGCTTGAACCTCAAACCAATGGGCCGGAAATAACATTTTTACTGTCAGAACTGCTTAATGTAAAAATTTCCGGAAGTACGATAAAGAGGGAATTGGAAGAACACCCGGATTATCCAAGTTTGCTTAGTATAAGTGATCTGCTGGCAAATTATGGTGTTGAAAACTTGAGTGTGCGTGTTGATCTGATTAAGGTCATGGAAGCTCCGGTACCTTTTATTACCCAGATAAAGGGTAGAAAACATATGATAGACTTTTTCACAGTCGTAATACAAATAACCGATGATCGTATACATTTTTTTGATCCGGAAAGGCACCGGTGGGAATTTAGCGACCTTGACGATTTTTTAAAAAGATGCACGGGTGTGGTATTGCTGACAGAAGTTGAAGAAGGGGCCGGAGAAAAGGAGTATATAAAAAACACCAATGCAGAAAACCGGCGGCTTGCCATTCAAAACCTCACAGCGTTTTGGCTTCCTGCTATGGTATTGCTTGCCGGCATTGTTGCTGTCATGCAAATAGGTAGAAACGCAGCACTGCCCTTTATCTTTTCTCTCCTTACGCTTACCGGAGCTATTGCCGGAGTCCTGCTACTTTGGTTTGATCTGGACCAGCATAATCCGATGTTACAACAAATATGCAGTTCCGGAAAAAAGGTCAACTGTGGCGCAATATTGCATTCAAAGGCATCGAGAATAGCCGGTGTCAGCTGGAGTGCGATTGGAGCCAGCTATTTTATTGGCAATTTGTTGTTATTGCTGTTCTGGGGTATTACCAGTCCCTTGGCTTTATTTGTTTCTGCCTGGCTTAATGCAGTAGCTATACCATATGTATTTTATTCTGTTTACTACCAATGGCGAGTAGCAAAGCAATGGTGCGTATTGTGCTTAGTAGTTCAATGTTTATTAATTCTGCAATTGGCAACAGTGTGGTTTGCGAATTGGTATACGTCGATAGCCCTAAAGGAATTTACACCTCAAATATTTATCCAAACGGTTATTGCGATTAGTCTTCCTTTTATAGTCATTTCTATTTTAATTCCAGCTTTCCGCAGGGCTAAGGAGAGGGACCGTATTAACACTGGGTTACAACAGCTTAAACATAATCCGCAGGTATTTGAGGCATTACTAGCCAAAGAAAAGGAAGTAACTCAAAATTCAGAAGGTCTGGGTATAACACTGGGCAACCCTGATTCACGCTATAAGATAATAAAGGTATGTAATCCCTATTGCGGACCCTGTGCCAAAGCTCATGAAACTTTAGAAGAGTTACTTGAAAACAATCCCGATGTGCAGGTGCAAGTCATATTCACCGCGACAAATGATGATGTCGATATTAGAAATAAGCCTGTAAAGCATCTATTGGCTGTTAATCAACAGGGAAATCAATCTTTAATAAAAAAGGCAATGGATGATTGGTACCTGGCAGAAAGAAAAGATTATGAAATATTCTCTTCGAAATATCCGATGAATGGTGAATTAAAATTACAAGATCAAAACATCGCTGCGATGGATAAATGGTGTAGTGAAGTTGATATTGCTTTTACACCAACAATTTTCATCTCAGTTCCGGTATCAGGCGGACAAAGCCGCAAATATCATCAATTGCCATCGCTGTATAATGTAGATGATTTAAAATATTTTCTTTCTGCAAAACTCGAGTAATAAGCAAAAAGTAAGTAGCCTTAATGCTTCCGGGCTCAATAAATGGCGGCAGTTATTAAAACCTTATTCAAAAATGAAAAAGCTAAAATTAAAGGCGTTGCAACTCGGCGCTAAAGAAGTCCTTACAAGAGCACAATTAAAAAATGTGTTAGGAGGTAGTAGTAGTGGTAGTGGCACTGCTGTGTCATGTAGAAGCGGATGTGCCGTTACTAACTCAACAACAGTTAATGGGCAAATTGTAATCACAACAACATATGGCAGTTGTATTTTAACAACTGTGATGAGCGGTGGGCAACCACTCAATTATTGTAATTGCTCGGCAATTGGAACAATTTCTCAAGCATGTGCAAGTCCATCCTAAAAACTAATTAGCTATTAATGATAGCCCATGGATCTTAAGATATTATATGTAAATCGAAATTCAGATTAAAGAGTATTCATAAAAATAGTCTACCCTAATTTGGTTATTTTATAAATAGTGTCTAAAGCTGATATGGGTTATCTAGCTTAAATTGAGAGTCTGCTGAACAATTAAAATGTTCAATTATGAATTAATATACTTTATTAAGAAAATAAAGTAAAGTCCATTGAAATTTGGCGGGCTTCACAAATATGTTAATATACAGTCTCGATCTTAAATGATTATTGAACAATGAAAGAGTCATATTTACCGGTGTTTGTTGTCAATTTAAAAAAAAGATTTGACCGTAAAGAAAACATTCTCAAAGAATTTGAAGGTAAGAGTGAGTTTGCGTTAACTTTTGTTGAACCGCTAAAAAATAAAAATCCTGCTTTAAGTCTTTGGATGACCATAAAATATATTGTAAAAAATCATGTAAGCGATGCGGATGATCTAATAATTATTTGCGAAGACGATCATCAATTTACAGATAATTATTCAAAAAATACATTCTTAGAATATATTATCGAAGCGCAAAAGTTAAATGCAGATATCCTATCGGGTGGGGTTAGTTGTGTAAGAAGTTCATTTCAAATCAACTCATCTTTATTTTGGATGGAAGAGTTTACAGGTTTTCAATTTACCGTAATTTTTCGTCGTTTATTCCAGTCCATTATTGACTATAAATTTTCGGTTGGTATGGACGCGGATATTGTTATTTCTGATATGGCCAATAACAAACTTCTTTTATATCCTTTTATTTCAACGCAAAAAGAATTCGGTTATTCAGATGTGACCGTTAAAAATAATACCCAAGGAATTGTGCAAAATTATTTTGTTGCCACTGCGGAAGCTGTGGATAGCTTAAATAAGGTAGATGCGTTTTATAAATGTCTAAAAAACGTTGATGAGTCAGATGGCTTTGAGGCCAATTACAATATTTCCACTTACCTAATAAGCCAAATAGGCAGAGAAGAATATTTGGAGAATGTTAAAGGACAATTCTTTAACAGAAGTGAATTTGATGTCAGCGTAATTGAACAAGTTGAAGATGAAAATTTTGATTTTAGCTTATGGCTCACAATTCAAAAAATTGTTAAGCGTGCGGTAGAAAATGATGACGATGTTATAGTTATATGCGAAGATCAACATGAATTCACAGCCCAATACTCAAAAGAGCAGTTTTTTAAAAATATTCTTCACGCGTATCACCAGGGAGTAGGAGTACTACTTGGAGGAGTGGGCAAATTCGGAAGCGCTGTTTATGTTAATGAGGATCGATTTTGGATTAATAATTTTTCGAATAAACAGTTTGTCATATTATACCGAAGCATGTTTCAAGTTATTTTGGATGAAATTTATCAACCCGGGAATGAGTGCGATAAAATATTGTCCGAGGTTACAAGCAATAAAATGGTTATTTATCCATTTATAGCCAAGCGTGCTAGTAAACAATTGTCTGTAAATACTATAACAGACGATATAAAATGTTCAGTCAAATCTTTTGAAGAATCTTTTGATCGTCTATCCAAGATCAGAAGTTACGTAAAAAACCTCACTGATAATAATAATTCTAAAATTGTCAATGGAAAATAGCGAAATAAAAATTAAAGAATATGTATTGGCGTCGCCCTTTGCCGGGGACACATTTATTGCAGAAGCATTTTTAAAATTTAAGGAGGACTATAATATCGTAAATGCCATAGAAACAGGGACACACATAGGGTCGACATTTGAGTGGTTATATGACAACTTTGATAAAGTTTACACATGTGAATTGGATAAAACTTTTTTTCAAATTGCCTGTAAACTCTTGTTTAGAAAATACGATGACTCCTATCAATTCCCGGAATCTATAATAGATCCGCCAGATATGGGTGAAATGATTATGAAGAACGGAGATAGTGTATCATTTATAAATGAGATCGCTCCAATTTTAACGGGTGAGTCATTATTTTTTCTAGATGCGCACTGGAATAGTTATTGTCCATTACTTGATGAACTGGCTGCGATAGCATCAGCACATATAAAACCTGCCGTTATTGCAATACATGATTTTAAAACGCGTCATCCTGAGATTTTAGGATATGATTGCTACAATGGTCAACCTTATGACCTTGATTGGATTACTCCAAGCATAAATTTAATTTATGGGAATGACTGGCATTATGAATATAATACTCCTCAGAAAACAACCGGAGCCATGCGGGGAATTGTCTATATTATTAAAGATAGCTGATTTGTTTTTAAATAAATATGACCCCGTTATTCAGTCAAATTTGAAGTCTTATGACCACAAAAAAGTAAGAAATGTTGAGTTACTATTATTCAAGGTTTAATTGAATGTTCAAATCACCGGTTTAGGCACTTTTTAGGATTAAAATCAAATTTCTTAATTATTAATAAGCACATACTTTCATTTATAAACGTTATGCGATATGCAACGATTGTTGTAATAATACTTTTTTTGGGCAATATTAAAGTTTCAGCACAGCGTAATTATACCTTGAGAGGTTTTGTTGTCGATTCAGCTTCAAATTCAAATTTGAACAATGCCACCGTTTGTATAATAAACGCAAAAGATTCGATCCTTCAAAAATTCACGTATACCAACAAAGGTTTTTTCACCATACGAAACGTGAAGGCCGGAAAGTATCTGTTAATTATCTATTATCCAGACTACGCCGATTATGTTGAAAATTTTACCGCTGGTGCAGGGGATACCGTGAAGAATTTTGGAAGCATCAATATGATGCTTCAATCAAAGTTGTTAAATGAAGTAATAATTAAAGCTAAAATCGTGCCCATCAAAATAAAGGGAGACACGACAGAGTTTAATGCCGCTGCTTACGCAACACAAAAAAATGCAAAAGTTGAGGATCTCCTTAAGCAGCTACAAGGCATGCAGGTTGACCAAAACGGCAAAATTACTTTCCAGGGCAAACCTGTAGATAAGGTATTGATAGATGGTGAAGAATTTTTTGGTGATGACCCGACCCTGGTTACTAAAAATGTGCGTGCTGACATGGTTGATAAGGTGCAAGTTTACGACAGGCAAAGTGAGCTGGCTAAGCAAACCGGCGTTAATGATGGTGTAAAGTTAAAAACCATTAACCTTAAACTTAGGGAAGATAAAAAAAAGGGGATTTTTGGAAAGGTAGAGGGCGATTATGGCACCCGCGATTATTATGCTGGCCAGGCCATGTTCAACAGGTTTAATAACCAGGAAAAATACGCCCTTTATGGCAATATTGGCAATACCGGAAAGGTTGGATTAATCGGGGAAGATGGTCAGACATTTGGCTCGGGAGGCAGCGGCACATACGATGGTAAAGGTATTCCATTAGCCCGTGATGGCGGGGGGCATTACAATAATACATGGAACGGGGGGAAACAGTCCTTAAATACCGATTATACAATAGGCGCTTTAACTGTTGACGAAAACAATAGCAATATAACGCAAAACAATTTACCAGGCAATTACAATACAACCAAAACTATCGGCTCATTTCATACTTATTCGTTTAAACAAGGTTTTGATGCCCGCTTCAACAGCGCGCTTGATTCTACATCCGGTATCTATATATATATTAAAGGATCGTCTCAAAACGGCAATAATACCAATACTGATGCTAATACCACCCTACGGGGAAATGGCGTACTTCAAAACACTAATAATAATAGCCAGCCAGGCAACACTAATGCTGAATCCATTTTTACTACGCTGTCTTATAATAAAAGACTGAAAAAAAAGGGACGCAGCTTTTCTACATTGGTTACCGGCAATTTTGACAGGTCACAATCAAATAGCTTTTTAAAATCTAATACAAATTTTTACAATGAACAGGCTGGCCTGGATAGTACGCACAACATTGATCAATATAAAATATTTGATACCAGGGGAACCTCATTATCTACCCTGGTGAGTTATACCGAACCGATGTCAAAATCTTTATCGCTAAATTTTAATTATAATTTAAGGATCGGTAATGGTAGCATCGACCGGAGATCATTCAATAAATCAGATTCCGTTCATTATAATTTACGTGTAGATTCATTAAGTAATTATTTCAAAACCAATATGTTATCAAACGGAGTGGGTGCCGGCCTTAATTTCTTTAATAAAAAAACCAGCTTTAGCCTCGGGACTTCCGTTACAAAAAATGGTTTTAAACAAACTGATGAATTTGCCGGGGCTGTATTAGCCCGTAATTTTATAAATTGGAACCCCAATGCGCGGTTCAATTACAATTTAACCTCCCTGTCTTCCATCAATTTTTCTTATAATGGCAGCACCAGTCAACCAACTATCGAACAAATACAACCGGTGAAACAAGACCTGCCCCTGAATATAATGCTAGGCAATCCCGGTCTGAAACCTCAGTTTAACAATAGTATTTATTTAGGTTACCAGATCAACCAGATAACGGGAATTTATAGTTTTTATATTAATGGCAATTATTCAAATACCATTAACCCAATAGTAATGAACAGGGTTATTGATTCGGCCGGGGTAAGTACGATGCAATACGTTAATCTCAAAAATAAACAACCGGCAAATTGGAGTGTTAGAACCGATCTCACGGTAAAGGTTAAAGCCCTGTGGGATGTAAACTTAGGTTTGGGTTTTTTTGCAAATGGAGCCGATTATTATAATTTTACTAACCACCGGCTAAACCAAACCCAATCAATTACTTATTCGCCGAGGTTCCATTTTTCAAAATATACATCATCGTATGAATTTAATGTTTGGACGGGGCCTAATTATATCATCAACACAACTTCATTGCAAAAGCTGGTAAATAACAACGGATACGGCTACAATACCACGGTTCATTATATTTTGCACTTGCCGGCCCAATTTTTTATGGGTTCAGATGCTGACCTATTATACGTTGGCAGAACACAGACCTTTAATACGGATTTTAAAAAATTTATATGGAATGCCTATGTAGGGCGATCATTTTTAAAGGACGAGAGCCTGAAATTATCTCTGCGGGGCAACGACCTGCTTAATCAGAATACAGGTTATAGCCGAAGTGGCAACGACAATAATTTTACACAAAGTACTTACAACACTATAAAAAGGAATTTCCTGTTCGCCCTAACCTGGGATTTCAGCAAGTTCAGTAAGATCCCCGAAAAAAAATAACCATGAAAATCACAGCCTTATTTTTGATTTGTACGCTTATGGTTGGCAGCAGTGTTTTGTTTGCCCAAAACAAACATTTTATAACAGCAGGCACTATTGAATTTGAACGGACGGCAAACATGTTTGCACTGGTAAAAAAGAAAATCACGCCAAGTACGCCCCAGTTGAAGCCAATTTATGAACAGTATATTAAAACGGAACCACAATTCAGGAAGTTAAAAAGTACATTAACTTTTGGCAATCATAAAACGCTCTTCGTACCCGTTAAGCCCGAAAAGGAAGTGGCTTACGATTACGACAGCCCCATGGCCGACCAGAATAATATCGTGTATAATGATATGAACACCGGCACCAGCATTATCCAGAAAGAGTTTTTTGAAAAACGCTTTTTGGTAAAGGATACTATTCGTAAAATAAACTGGAAACTGACCGGAGAGAAACGTGAAATTGCAGGTCATATTTGCCATCGCGCGAATGCAATAGTCCTTGATTCAATTTATGTGGTAGCTTTTTATAGTGATGATATTCATGTATCCGGCGGCCCTGAATCATTCAACGGCTTGCCCGGCATGATATTAGGGATTGCCGTGCCCCATGAAAACGTGACCTGGTTTGCTACTAAGGTAACTGAAGAACCGATCGATTATAAAACCATTGTCCCACCGGAAAAAGGAATACGCGTAAACAATAAACAACTATACGATCAGATTATGGCTGTTATAGGTGATTGGGGTGATTATTACATTGTGGCATTGAAAGGATATTTGCTTTAAAATTTCTTATTACCCCGACAATTATCTATAATGGAGTTAATAAGATAAGACGCTTTAATAATAGAATATTAAAACAGTTCAAATCCAATTATTACAAATTCAGTCATGTTGATCCCACTGCATCTTTTAATAGAATACTATAATATCGACATCAAAGGAATACTACACGTTGGTGCATCTGAAGGCCAGGAAATGGAAGTCTACAGCCGTTGCGGGATCGAGAGTGTTTATTGGATTGAAGCCATAGAAGAAATGTATATCAAACTATGTGCCCGACTAAGAGACTATCCTAATGCAAAAGCTTATCATGCCTGTATAACTGATTCTGACGGCCAGGAAGTAACATTCAAAATCACCAATAATAATGGTGAAAGTTCCTCTATCTTTAATCTTAAAAAGCATAAAAAATATTACCCCGATATCGTGGTTATTAAAACAATAACAATGTTGACCACGACATTGGATACATTAATTAAGAACGAAGCAATTAACATAGCGGATAAGGTTAATTTACTTGTTATGGACATTCAGGGGGCTGAATTGCTGGCTTTAAAAGGATGCAAAAAAAACCTTAAATATATCGAGTATGTATATCTGGAAGTATGCATTGACGAATTTTACGAACATGGGGCGAAAGTTAAGGATATCGACGCTTATCTTGAATATCATCATTTTTTTCCTGTGCTCGAAAAAAAGACCAACATGGGATGGGGTGACAGATTTTATATGAAAGACTTTGAAAAGGCGTCTAATCTCACCGGCCAAAGCAAAAAACAATTGTAAGAATATTAATTAATCAGGCGCCAGATATTCTGAGGTATTACGCTGGCTCGTTTCAGTTTAAAAATGAATTTATTGGCCGCTACCGATAAAAAGAAAACCTATTGCGTCATTAGCCGCGTGAATCAAACACATGAGTCGTGACCTCCACTCATGGCAATACGTATGCCAAGTATCTGAGATCAGACCCTGATAACAAATTAACCGACAACCTGGGTCATCTTATCGATTTCGACTGGCTGGAGGCTTGATCAATCTGAATTCCCGCTGACCTCGTTTTTGTATTTTTTGAAAACATCTTTATTAAATTTTTAGCGGCTTTGTATAGCCCTGTTCTTGTATAAACTTAGGCGGTATTTTTTCATTTTTTGAATTATAGATATATTAGTTACCTAATAACCTGTTGGTATGAAGTTGGTTCAAATCAGCCCGTTTGACGGTGAGGCAAAATTTCAGTACCACAGGCCGTTAACGCAATTTTTTCATTTAACCGGAATCTTCAGCTAAGGCCTTCTGCTATTTCAGGTATAGCTCCTGTTATTTAATCTGAGGGTGCGGGCTATTCCGGCAGGCACAATATCGCCGCCGGCCAGCAGGAGGAAAACCTGTCTTGACGGCCATTTGTGCGCAGGAGCTGTCGACTGCGATTCCTCAATTTTTTCTGTCCCTTCCTTTTTCCGGTATTTTCCCGTCTTGTATTCAAGTGGATCAGCCCATCTTAATTATGGAAACGGAAGAAATAGAAATGCTATTCAAAAAGTATCACGAAGGCAGATGTTCTGACGAGGAAAAGGTTTTGCTGGAAACGTGGTACCTGCAGTATAACGAAAACGATACCGGCCTTTCACCGGACCGGGTCAGGACGGCGCGTGGCCAGGTTTTCAGAACCCTTCCCGGCAATCATAACGAGTTTTTAAAGATCGGATTCAGGCTGGCTGCGGCTGCGGCGGTTATTGGCGTACTGATAACGATTGCGGTAAAACTCTGGCTTCCGCAGCCTCCCCTAACCGGATATAAAGCAGATATTTCCCCCGGCACAAACAAGGCGGTGTTAACCCTTTCAGACGGCAAGCGGATTAGTTTGAATGACGCGTCAAGCGGGCGGTTGGCCGTGAGACCCGGCGTCCGTATCGTTAAAAAAGGAAGTGGCGAGATTATCTATCTCGTCACCGGAAAGCCGGGCGGTATACGACCAAACAACGTCACTACCCCAAACGGCGGGCAGTGGCGGGTGGTGCTGCCCGACGGCACAAAAGTATGGCTCAACGCAGCCTCGTCATTTACCTACCCGACATCCTTCGCCGGGCCTGTCCGTGTTGTGCAGCTAAGCGGTGAGGCCTATCTTGAGGTGGCCAAAGATAAACGCCATCCGTTTATCGTAAAGACCAGACAGCAGCAGGTCGAGGTACTGGGTACGCATTTTAATATCAATGCCTACCCAAATGAATTATCAATCAGAACCACCCTGGCCGAAGGACGGGTGAAGGTTTCGGGTTCAACTGGTCAGACCAGAATACTGGCTCCCGGCCAGCAGGCTGTTTTGTCCGGCGAAGGTTTAACCGTGGTAGAGGCTGATGTGGAAGAAGCGCTCGCGTGGAAAAACGGCTATTTCCGTTTTAACGATGAGCGCATTCAAAGCGTCATGCGGAAACTTTCGCGATGGTACAATATCGACGTACAGTATAGCTCGGCGGTTTCCCCCAACGGATTAAACGGAAAAATTTCCCGTTACAAGAACATCAGCCAGGTATTAAACGCCCTTGAAGCAACAAAAATGGTTCATTTTAAAATGGAAGGGAGGAGGGTCACCGTTATGCAGTGAAAGTTTGAGATCAGTAGTTAATAACAAAGCCAGGAAACCTGTTTTGACGGTGACCTGGCTTTAAGCCTGGCTACGTTAACCATAATTAAACGATTAATGAACCGCGGAGCGCCGCTCGCATCTTGGAAAATGAACCGGCGCAACGCATAAACCAAACCCGAACAAATGTATAAATTTTACAATAACAAATGGGTGCGGCCGCCTGGCCGTACTTTCAGCGCCGTACTGCTTCTTACCCTCTTTTTTCTGCTTACTACAGGTGCCGTTGCACAAAAAATTACGCTGTCCGAAAAAAATACGCTATTGAAAGATGTTTTTGAAAAGATCAGCAGGCAAACAGGCTTCGATTTCCTGGTGTCAACCGACAATTTAAATCTGGCTAAACCTGTAACAATCAATGTTCAAAATGAAGAGATCAAACCGGTATTGGTAAAAATATTCACCGGACAGCCGTTAAGTTTTATCATCCAGGAAAAGATGGTGGTCGTTTCAAAAAAGGAAGTACCTGCAAGGAAAGTCAATACCCCGATTCATGTAAAGGTTGCCGGCCGTGTAACGGATACAACAGGAACCCCGCTGATTGGGGCGACCATTACAAACTTAGCCGGACATTCCACTTATCCATCGGATGATAATGGGGTATTTGACGTCATCGCGCAGGTTGGTGATAAACTAACTGTGACGTATATCGGTTTTCGATCTTACACGTTCGTTGTAGCTGACGATCTGCCGTTTCAAACTATTGTGTTACACGCCGATCACGCGAAATTGGAACAGGTAATTGTGGTGAGCACCGGTTATCAATCTTTACCAAAGGAAAGAGCTACAGGTTCATTTGCTACTGTAAATAATGAATTATTAAACAGGAGGGTTAGCCCCAATATAATAGACCGGCTAGAAGGTGTCGTGCCGGGGCTGATCTTCAATCATAATACGGCTGCCTCTGTCACCGGCTCCGATATTAGCATTAGAGGACACAGCACATTATTTGCCAATGATCAGCCGCTGGTTGTTGTGGATAATTTTCCATATGACGGAGATATAAACAGCATCAATCCCAATGATGTAGAAAATATCACTGTGCTCAAAGACGCAGCCGCCGCATCCATATGGGGAGTGAAGTCAGGGAATGGTGTTATTGTTATCACTACCAAACATGGCACCAGAGGGAGTAAAATGATCGTAGAGCTTAATTCAAACGTGACGATCGGTGATAAGCCCAACTTATTTTACGGCAATAATTTTTTGGATGCCAACGATTTTATAAACGTGGAGAAATCTTTATTTGCGCAAGGGTATTATACAAATGATCTGACAAGTACATCACATCCTGTGGTCTCTCCTGTAGTGGCTATTCTTGCATCAAATCTTTCGCAAAGTCAAAAAGACAATCAAATTGATGCGCTTCGACACGCAGACTACAGAAATCAATTACAGAAATACTTTTACAGGAATTCAATTAATCAGCAGCACAGTGTTAGTCTTCGGGGCGGGGGGGTGACTGATGATTATTTTTTATCGGCCGGCTATGATGACGCACTAAGGAACCAGACAGGGAATGGAAATAACCGGTTTACATTAAACAGCGCTTATAACTTTAGCCTTAACAGCGACCTCGATTTTTCATTGGGATTTAATTTCATCCAGACATCAGGCCAGGCAAATAGTCCCGTCGGCAATCTTACCAGCTCGAAATCATTGTATCCATATGCCCAATTCGCAGATGGCGATGGAAACCCACTGCCAATAGCTAAAGATTATGCTACCCTATATACCGATGCGGCAATAAATAACGGTTTATTGGATTGGTCATTCCGGCCTCTTGATGAATTACATAACGCAGATAATACGTTTAAAACCACAGATAACCGGGTAAATGCCGGCGTCAGATATAAAGCGTTTCAGAATTTGAGCTTAGATTTGAAATATCAGTATGAAAAGAGTAGTTCACAAACAGAATATTATAGCGGTTTGTTGTCGTACGCTGCCAGGAACCTGATAAACCAGTTTACCCAGATCAATCCGGGCGGAGCATTCAGCTATCCGATACCTATAGGCGGGACAGACGATCGGTTATATCAGTATTTGACATCACAAAGGTTACGGGCGCAGGTTAATTATAATAAAAATTGGGGCTACAGCGATTTTAATGTGATTGGCGGTGCGGAAATCAGTGACGTGACGACAGAAAATAATGGCAATACGGTTTACGGCTTTGATCAAAGCACAGGCGCGTTTACCAACGTGAATTTTTCAGACTATTTTCAAACCAACCCATCCGGGTCTTATGCTCAAATACCTTCTGCCATACGATTTCAGCGCTTATCCGACAGATACTTATCCTATTTTGGCAACGGTGCATACACCTACAAAAAGCGATACGGCGTTTCACTGAGCGGCAGGATTGATAAATCGAATTTATTCGGCGTAAATACGAATCAAAAGTCGGTACCACTTTATTCGGCAGGCGGGAGCTGGAGATTCAGCGATGAATGTTTCTACCATCTCAGCTGGCTACCCTATGCGAAGCTGCGGCTTACTTATGGCTTTAACGGAAATGTTGACAAAAACGTAACAGCGGTAACGACAATTCAGCAACAGCTGAATTCCTATATAACCGGCGGCCCTTATGCGGCTATCGCCAACCCAGGTAATCCTGAATTACGGTGGGAAAAAGTTTCCATCCTAAACCTGGGCTTCGACTTTTCCCTGAAAAACAATGTTATATCGGGAAGCATAGAATATTACGTCAAAAAAGGGATAGACTTGTTCGGGGATTCGCCTTTGCCGGGCTCTACCGGATTTACTTCTTTCAGGGGGAACACGGCCAATACCGGCGGAAGCGGATTAGATATTGTTATAAATTCCACCAACATTCAAAAAGGGGACCTGAAATGGGCAACCGGCTTCATGCTGAGTTATGTAACAGATAAGGTCATCCACTACGGTGTTCCCGTCGATGCCGCGAGTGCGTTAATCTACGGGGCGGGTAATAACGGAGTGATCCTGCCGCTCGTTGGTAAGCCCTTATTCGGAATCTACAGCTATAAGTGGGCGGGTCTCGATCCGGTAAACGGGAATCCGAGGGGTTATTTTCAGGGAAAGCCAAGTGACAATTATGCCGCGATCATGGCGAACACGCCGCTGGATAGTTTGAAATTTAACGGGACTTCAAGACCTAAATTTTTTGGGTCACTTAGAAATACAGTCTCCTATAAAAATATCTCATTCTCAGCAAATATTATTTACAAGTTAGACTATTTTTTCAGACGGAATTCCATATCCTATTCCAGTTTATATCAATTCTGGCAGGGCAATAGTGATTATTCTAAACGGTGGCAGAAACCGGGGGACGAACTGGTTACAAATGTTCCTTCTCAACCAATTCTACCATTAAATGGATCCAGGGATGCCTTTTATTTGTCGTCGTCGTCGCTGGTCACTCCCGGAGATCATATCAGGCTGCAGGATATAAGTTTGTCGTACGACTTTAATAGCAGTTTCAAAAGGAAAACGCCATTCAGACAGCTAAAGGTCTATTGTTACCTCAACAATATCGGTATTCTATGGAAGGCAAACAAACAGGGCTTAGATCCGGATTTATTTTCTTCCGGCCTGCCCTTACCCAGAACCTTGTCACTCGGAATTAAAACACAACTTTAAGATGAACACAATGAAAAACCATATTACAGGTATTTGCTTTTTGCTATTTGTTATCAGTACAGGTAGCTGCAAAAAGCAGGACGCTTTTTTGGATAGAAAGCCCAATATAGCCCTTGCAGTCCCAACAACCCTTTCTGACTTTGAGCTTTTATTAAACAACGAAACATTATTTAACGCCTATGATAGCCCGGCTTTGGGTAATCTATCGGGCGATGATTTTTACGTAACCAATGATTCCTGGATATCTTCAGAAACAGTAGCACAAAATACGTACATATTTGCAAAGGATATTTACCAGGGCTCAACGATTAACAACGATTGGAATACACCCTATCAGCAAATTTATTACTGCAATGCCGTATTGGACGGGCTCAATAAGATTAATATTAGTCCGGCGCAATTATCCAGGTTTAACACCATCAAGGGAGAAGCGCTTTTTTTCAGGGCATACGCGTGTTACAACCTGGTACAAACGTTTGCAATGCCCTATGATAAAAACACAGCCAACTCAGACCCTGGCATTCCTTTTCCAACAAACTCAGACATTAATAAACGATATGGAAGGGGAACTGTGCAGGGTACTTACGATCAAATTATTAGTGATATCAATACAGCAGCGACGTTGGTGCCGGCAACGCTCACGAGCGTAACCAAAGCATGTAAAATAACCTGCAGCGCGTTTTTAGCCAGGATTTATTTAGCGATGGGTAAATACGACCTGGCCTTTAATTATTCTGATAAATGTCTGGCTCAATATTCGACACTTGTTGATTATAACAGGATCTCACCGGGAAGAAATGCGTTGAGTTCGAAAATATTGGCAGAGGATATCTTTCACACCTCCCTAAACGGGTACAGTTTAACCTCCTTAGCGCAAATGGATAGTACGTTGTACAAAAGTTACGACGTAAATGATCTCAGAAGAAGTTATTTTTTCCGTAAGGCCACAAATGGAAAAGGACTATTTTTCCGGGGCACCTACGATATCCACAATAATAAATTCGGCGGTTTGGCGACAGATGAAATGTACCTGATCAGGTCCGAATGCAGTGCCAGGTCGGGGAACCTAGCACAGGCATTATCAGATTTAAATGCCTTATTAAAGAATAGATATGTCACCGGGCAATTTACTCAGCTTAGTATAAATAATCAGGATACGTTAATGCAAAGGATACTGCTGGAAAGGAAAAAAGAACTTTATATGCGGGGCCTGCGATGGACCGATTTACGCAGGCTGAATAAAGAAGATAAGTATAAAAACAATGTCGTTCGCATCATCAATGGCACGGTGTATACCCTTTTACCAAACGATCCCAAATACGCTCTGCCGATTCCGGATCAGGAGCTGCATTTAAGCGGCATTCCTCAAAATTTCAGATAATTACTAACTCTAAAAACATGAAAATATTAATACTATTTGTCATAGGCATCTGGGTGAATAATTCATATGCACAGACAAGGTCTGCAATAATTGCCGGTCGCTTAAACTATATGAATGATAACGACAGTGTAGTTTTAAAAATCAATGAACCATCGCTTTTTACCAGTGAGACTCATATGACCACGGTTGTTAAAAAGGTCAAACACGGCCGGTTTTCATTTAAGATCGCTGTTAAAAAACTTCCGGTATTTGCATCGTTAACGTTTCCAGGAAAGCGCTTCAATGCAGATGGAAGCAAAAATATTTATGATTACCTGATCGAAAAAGGTGACCGTATTCACTGTTCAATAAAAGGAAATTCAACCTTTTCTGGTCCTGGTTCAAATAAATGGACGATCCAAACAAAGTTAGCATCACTGGATCGAAGCAAACGCCAGTCATACAATAACAAGAGCATTTCAGGGCTTGCCGGAGAATTTAGGTTTATGGATTCTCTATTCAAGCTAAAGACGAGGCTGCTCGTGTCGGAGCGAAAAAAAGTCAGTATTGGTATTTTTAAAACGCTGCTCGCGGATAATATCGCCCGTTCGCGGTTTTCAAAGTGGATTATTTTGAAAAGCTGCAAGGCTGATCCTGCCGATATTTTGCAATTCCTGGTGAACTACGAGGAACCTCCGGTAAATAAATTCTTTACGAAAAGAGACTCAACGGAACTCTTTCCTTTTTTAAGCGCTTATTGTGAAGGATTAATCGCAAACTATAAACTTGATCAATATCGCCTGAAGAATGACAAATTCTCCGTGACGAAATGTTATCAGACGTTTAAACACCAGTATTCGGGATTGCTCAGGGATAGATTGCTTACAATGCTTTTATATGCGAATCGTAATGCTCCTGGCGACATTACGGATTGTTTTGACGATGCTGCGACGCTGATAAAAGAGCCGGTTCTCCGGGAAGTTCTGGACAATATTAAAACGTCCGGTCTTAACGGCGGTGGCGCTTATAATTTTACATTGCCGGACACATCCGGCAAGAACGTATCATTTGCGGATTTCAAAGGCAAAACCGTGTTATTGGACTTTTGGTTTACGGGCTGTACACCCTGCCGGGGAATGGCAGAAATGTTAAAGCAGGTCGAGTCCCAATTAAACCCCGACAGCGTTGTGTTTATTAGCATTAACATCGATAAAAATAAAGACAGGTGGATTTCCAGCATAAGGAGTAGATTATATACGACTTCGCGCGCGGTTAATTTGAATGTACAATTTATGGGAAATGAACATCCCCTTATAAAGCATTACCTGATTACCGGGTATCCGACACTGATTTTGTTTGATAAAGGAGGAAGACGGGTTCAGTTGCCACCGGGTTACCGCGACAATAATGGGGCGGATCTGATAAACTTGCTCAAAAACAAATAATAAAACACTGCTGGCGGATGCCGTTCAGCAGTGTTTTTCTAATCATTAAAGTGGTTTTAATACCTGGTTTGTTGTGATATAACCACTTGGAATGGTATTATCCGCAGGCGGGGTGGTTGATTGATAACCTGAACACGCAGCTGTTCCAGATACACAACCGTAATCATTCGGGTTGACTTGCTGCCAGGAGAAGTTACTGCCGGTTGTCTGAACCGGGTAATAGGTGTTTAATTGATTCGGCGTAACATTACTGAACGCACTGAACCCGATGGCCATAGCGCCTACCATCAGGCCTAAAGCGATTTTTTTGAAATTTTTCATGATTTTAATTTTAAAAATTTGTTTTTAGCTTGCTGAGCCACAAGGCAAATACGGATATGACAATAAGTGCCAGGTTGAACCAAATATGCTGTGTCCAGCTTAATTTTTCGATTGCGCCACCACAATGACAAGGAAGTTTTGTCGCCCACAGGACCATACTCGCTATATAGATAGTGAAAAGGGTCATCAAAAAGGTGAAAGCATACAATCCCCATCGTATTGTTTTTGGAATGACCAATAAAATTGCAGTGATAATCTCTGCAATTGGAACAATCCACGACAGATAAACCGCAAATGGGCTAATTACCGACACCCTTGACAGGCCGTTAAGAAAGCGGCTATGATCTTCTATTTTGCTGTAACCTGTGTACAGAAATAAAAATATACAGATTAAGTAAATAACCAGGACCGTGTCGTCCCTGAACTTTTCTGAAGGTTGATCTGTGGACATTTTGGTTCCTCTTATTGTCATGACTGTTTTGTAACCGAATTCAACTGTGACTTAAGTCACTGGCAGGCCGGTGGCTTGCAAATTTAGTTTTCTTGTTTGTCACTAAACTCCTTTCTGTTAAATGCTCTATATGGGCGTGGGGTAAAAAAACTGATTTGTTAAGTCAAAGTAACCCGATTTAATGAGCCGAAAACAGTAACAAAAGGGTTAGAACTAAATTTTTTAATTTAATTGAAAATTAAACGCATTATTGCGCATTAAGCAAGTATTCAGAGCGAATGCAAACAGTTTTAAACTGCTTTCTTTTCAAAAAGCCTGTTACCCTTTATCCACCCGGGCGGCAAATTATTCGATCTGGCCTTCCGCGGGAGTTGTTTTTCTTGCAACGATTAATTCGATATCCTTTTTTATGTTCAGATAATTGGCCATGACCATTTCGGCATCGGTTTTCCGTACCAGTGGTAATTCCTTGTAGGCACTTTCTTCGCGCGTAATCGCCTGGTGGTTATTAATGATCTCGTTGTGAAACACTTTTAACCCGATCTTATTTCCGGGATCATCTGCCACCAGGCCGACAAACTCGCCTGAAGATAAAGCTGCAATCTTAGACGCGGGAACTGCAAAGTCCAATTGTGTTGATTTGCTGACAGAGGTATCCTGGCTATTGATGGTAATACTTTGACGCTCCTGCATAATCTTTCCAAAGCGCTCACTTAATTGCTTTGCCGTATCACCGGTAACTTGCCCGGATAAGATGTTGCCAACAATATTCATAATTACCTCTGCTTGTTCACGTCCATAATCCTTTTTAAGCTGACTATAATCCTGAACTGCTAAAGTTGTTGCTACCTTATTTGACCTTGCAGTTGCTATCAGGCTGTCGATGTTATTAAAATAGATTGTCGGAAACTCATCAAATATCAGGTTACACTTTAATTTGTTTTTCTGATTTACGAGTTTAATGGTTCGGGCAATGTACAAACTGAGCACTGCTCCATATACCTGCTGCTTTAGCGGATTATTCCCCATGCAGATAACTTTAGGATCGACTGGGTTATTGATGTCCAATGAAAAGTCATTACCTGAAAGTACATAATATAAAGAAGGGGATACCAGCCTTGCCATACTGATCTTTGCACTCGCGATCTGACCCTCCAGCTGATCATAAGCTTCATTTTGCCAGGCTGAAATAAATGGATTAATCAGAACTTCAATTTCAGGTTCTGTCTTTAACAACGCGAACAGGAATTTGTATTCTACCTGAGCGAGCTCAATGGCGTGTGGTAAAGTGCAATAGATTCCACCCTCATATTTTTTTAAAAACCAGATGAGCGCAGTAACAAAATTTATGGGCGATTCGACAAAGAAATCTCCCTGTTTTTTTATCCATTCCCTGTTCAACCCCAACATAAATGTCCTGGAAGACTCCATCGCATCGGTGATATCGCACATACTGGTGGGGTCCAGCGGATTACACCGATGCGACCTGTTTAAATCTTCAAAATTGATGACAAAGAATTTTGGCTTGACGGCATACTGTTTACTATTATTCAATAATGTATTGTAGGCTATTTTTGTTAAATCATCATATTTGAAATCATAAAGGAACATAGTAAAGCCCTTTTTGATGTGCTGGGTGATTATATGGCGAATAATGAAATAGGATTTACCCGCGCCAGGGGTTCCCATTACCAATGCCCCCCTGAAAGGATTTATGATGTTTATCCAGCCATTTCGTTCCTTTCCTTTTAACCGATATTTTGCGGGGAGATTAATGGAATACTCATTTTCAAGTTTCCGTTCCTCCTGGGGAAAGGTTTCATTTTCATCATTAAAAATATCTTTGCTGAGATTGACATTGATGATTCTGTATATCATACTTACACCGGTTAAAAAAAACAAAAATCCAATAGTGGTTATGCCAATATAAAGCCCGGCTATTAAAAGGAAGGAAACCTGAAGTTTAAACAAAATGACGCTTAAATAATACAGCGACAATCCTAAAATTGAATACGTTAACGTGGTTGAGAATTTGATGTTTTCCGCCTTTTTTCCTTTTGTTCCTATTAAAGAAATAACAAGGAATGCCAAAGCCACTGACTTAACAACCAGTATACTTTTAAAAATAGATAGTTTGTAAATATTGACCAATACCCTGTTTACAACAGGATAAGTCAAGTGCAATTCACTAAACGTTCCGTAGCAGCTAAAGTAGAAATGTAAGATCAAAACAAGGATGCCCAGGAGCCTTGTAAAGTCTATGATCTTTCTTAATGCCTGTTCATTTTCTCCGGTTTGCATAATCGTTATTTTTAGAGATTTAAATTCCTGCGTTTTTTCTTTTTCTTCCTTGGCCCAAACTGGTTGGATAAATTCGTATTGGGGTCGTAAGGATTAAGCAGGTCATCCAATAAGGTATGGGAATGGCTTTTGCTAATTGCTTGATTGCTGCCAGCTCTGACGGCCCCAGTATTGTCCGGTAACCGTTCAGATGAAGAAGCGACATTGCCGGTAGGCTTATATTGTAAGGCTTCGAAGATGGCGGCCGCGCTATAATTTTTACCAAGGTCACTACCATTAAAAATGACTTTGTTAATGGTATCTATATAACTTATCCCGTAAATCCGGCCATCATCATTTTGTCTGATTATTACCGTTACATCCGCTTTTTTTAAATCGTTTTTAAACATTTCCATTGAAATTACCTGGAATCTAACTTTATCAATCTTTGCCTTTAGTTTTTCTTTAAAAGGTTTTCGTAAGTATTCATTAAACCTGAATCTGTCCTCCAACAATTTCAAGGTTGGCTTATTGTAAATACTGCTTGCTTTGATTGGGACACCTGTCTTTTTACCATTTTCATCCAATGCCCAATAATGCAGGCCGCCTTTGTTAAACATCACAGACTCCTTTGTGCCCTTATCCGCCATCACTTTATACTGGCCCAGTACGGCATTTAATTCCGGCAGGCTGGTGAATTTATACGATTTGACCACGGCGTTGACTATATTGGTTATTCCTCTTTTTGTATCTGTCTTGCCATATTCCAAAGGCTGGATTTTGAGATTTTCAATCTGTTCCTGGCTGTTTTTTTTAACACTTGCCTGTACCAACCCGAAATCAATCTCAATAGCTTTCCTGGCCGGTTCAGATTTCAATTCGCCAATGTTGTGCAGGCTGATTCTTTTCCCACCAGCCTCAATATTTGTCGAAACGATATGGATATGCGGGTGGCCCGCATCAAAGTGTTTATAGATCAAATAAGGTTGATTTTCAAACCCAATTCTTTTCATATAATCGTCTGCAATATTTACCAGCTTTCCGGTATCCAGTTTCTCCGTTAAGTCAAAATTCAAAGAGATGTGTAGGGTATTTGTCCTGGTACGACTATTTCTTTCCGCCAGGTCCTTTAGCCGAAAAAGCTTGTCATAAAAAGAGAGCATGTCATAGTTCTTGGCGTACCCGCCGGACGCTATGAGTTCAGCCTTACCGGCCTTTACTTTGTTTTCATTATAGTTCAAAGCACCGATCAGGCTTTTTCCACTTTTAATTTTTGCGACCATAGATCAGCATATTTATTCATGCGCTCCTTAATTTGAGTGATGGATGGTTCCAGCTTTCCATTAATAATCGTAAGTAGATTCATCCATAAACGGGTATCAGGAAAGCCATGCGCGCTGTTGATATTCTTAACTGCCTGGTTTAAATTATTACCGATATAGTTTAGTTCGCGGCGTAGCGAAATCAATTCTTCCAACACTTCGTCCATTGACTTATCCCTGTGAATTATGGTAACCGGTTTACCCAATATCATTGCCCTTCCGAATTCACTTAGATTTTGAAAGGTGGATTTTTTAAACCGCTCATTGAGCAATTCTTCTTCACTTGGTTTCAAGCGGACCTTTATCCATTTTGAACGATTTTCATTGTCATCTTCCATATTATAAAAGTTTTAACAAACCGACTTCGGAGGGTTGACTATGGCCCCCGAGCCGACTTCGGAGGAAAGGGCAAGATTCGTTTTGTGGTACAAACGTACATCTTGCTAACTGCAAAAAGACAGCAGTTTATGTCCTCCGAAATGCCCACAACCCTTATCAAATCCTCTATTATTAAATAATTACAACTCCATTTAAAAACCGTATCGCAATGGCTTTCAAGTTTCAACCTGCGCTACTTTGGCATCAAGAAAGAACTTAAGTGCAAGTATGTTTATGTCCTTTAAGGATAGATCCTGATCAATGCCATAGGACTTCATCCGCTTTAACAAGCCCTTTGGTATCCATGTATTTAGTTGGGCCTCTTCTTCCTTTTCGGCTTCCGGCGGCTTTACTGGATGCACTTCTTGAATGGGTATTTTAGGAGCGTCCGCCTTCAATTTAATGGCAAGGTTGCCTAACATGCTTTTATATTCTTCCATAACTAAATGACTATTATGCAATTACATATTTGCAATAAACTGTATTTACACAATTACATAAATCTGTATTTACATAAATGAAGAAACTTGTAATTGCATAAAGATGTAGCTATGTATTTATGCACTGATAAAGTCAACAATCTCTTTGGCAAGGGATGTAATTTCTTCTTTGGCTTTCGCGTCAGCTGATTGGAGTATGCCGGAAGTCATAGAAGAACGTGTGATGCTTACCCGATCATGTATCATTGTTTTAAAGAGCGGCATTCCAAGGCTCTGTAACAAGGCTGTAATGTCTTTAGTAATAGCAGACCTGGGTTTGATCATGTTGAGCACGATGCCGGCCTTCAATTGCTTGTTTTTTGCCTGGGAGAATCTGATCAGAGCAAGGGTTGACCTGATGGCCATGACATCAAAAAAACCGGCCTTTGTCGGAACCAACACAAAGTCTGAAAATTGGAACAACTCCGTTAATTTGTTTGACAAATATGGAGGAGTATCTACAATCACCAGGTCATAGTTCAAATTGGGGATGTCGCTGATTTGCTCTGAGGATAAAATAGCTAATCCGGGGAAATCATCTTTTACATGATAAATACTCCCTTGTAAATCTGAATCAACCAACGCTACCCTTAATTGATCCTGAAAACACAATGCCAGATTAAGGGCTATTGTGCTCTTTCCTACGCCGCCCTTTTGGTGCGCTACTGTGATGATCTTTGCCATAACTTCTACTTTCTATATTGCAGTAAATACATAATTCTGTATTTTGAGAATTACATAGCAAAGGTTGGAGAAATCAAAGTGTAAATGCTCCGATATTGTCCGAGTCGGAGTGCTCTTTTTTTAAGTATTCAGATAAGTATTACTTAAATGCTTTTTTTTCAGTAAACTGCATAATTAAATTTGATTACTAAATTTTATTGAAAACTTGTTTTATTAAGGAACAATCGTTTTTAATAAATATATTTAGTCAATAAACCTTAATACAGGATAACTACTAATTATCATGCAACTCACGGATTTTTCAACTCTTGTTTTAATAGCCGACAATGTAGTTTTTGACAAAAAAAAGGTTACCCTGTATTCACAGGAGGTGGATCGCGCTTACAACACAAACGTCAGTTACCTTAAAGCGGGTTTTGAACAGTTATTTCAGACTGTTATAGTGTATGATGATCCGCAGTCCTTTTTGGCAAATGCAAAGTCGCACAAAAATGACATCATATTTCCTTACTGGCATGGCGAGTCGTCCAGGAATAAACACGCCGTCATTTCGTCAATCTGCGAAATTGAAAACCTGATTTATATTGGGCCGGATACTTACGCAAACATTGTTTGTAGTGACAAGATTTTATCTAAAGACATTTGTAGAATGGCGAACGTAAAATATCCTAGGTTCAAAGTTATAAATGAAATCGAGTCGAATGTCAAATGGCCTTATAGATATCCCGTTGTTGTCAAACCTGTATACGAAGGCTCGTCATTGGGAATGACCCAGGAAAATATCATAAATGACATTATTGGTATTCAAAAAATGGCTAGAAAGCTCCTTGCTGAATTTAAACAGCCCATACTTGTAGAGGAATTTATCGGCGGAATTGAAGTCAATATGGCTATAATCGGCTGGAAAGATACCATTAAAGTTTGGAGCGCCGCTGAACGTTATCACACATTAAAGCCAGGTTTTTTTAACTCGAATCTTTTTGCTTTCGAAGAAAAGAATCTAAATGATGATATAGTCTTGCGGGACGGACGACATCTAATTTCAGAAGATCTATTGAAACGTATTACGCATTTGTTTAGTTGGTTAGATAAGATTGAACATATTAGAATTGATGGAAAAATTCTCGATGGCGAATTCTACTGCATCGAATTAACGCAAGATGCCGACCTTCATCCTGAAGGTTCTTTTTTTACTCAACTTCAATACGCCGGGTACGACTTTATTGAAGCGCTCCGACTTCTTGTTGATAATTGTTTAGAACGTTATAATAATCAATTTCCCATCCAATCATAAACGTAGGATAGTACTCTTTCTTAATTACAGTAGGATATTTGTTTTCACCGCCATCATACAATAAATAGTGCCAAAGTTGGTGATCTTGTTTTATGACGGTTTTTTCGAGAAAGCCTCTTAAATAATCCGCTTGATCTGTTTCTTCAATCATTAAAGCATAACGATAGCAATTATATAAGCATATTTGAATTATAGTATCTTCTTTATTAAAATTCGACAATACAAATTTTTGTAATTTATTGTAAACGGTATAGCCATAAATACTATCATGCTCGATAATTGCAATGACTAATATATTAGATTGAATAATTAATCGATCCCCTTCATTGGTGCATATACGCAAAGAATTGGTTAGTCCATCCTTTGTTATCTGAGAAATATTATCAGAAATTACATCTAACATCGCTCTGTTATTATAAAGCGTATATCGGGGGAAAACAGTCATGTTAGTCAAATCCTCCGCCTGTTTGAGATATTGGCGACATTGTTCAATATTTCCAATGTAGGCGCAATCCCTTGACAATGCGATGGCGGCTCCAATTTTACCATATTTGTCGTTTTCGGTGTCAAAGAGTGCCATTGCCCGTTTTAGACAATTAATCCTGAAATCATAATCATCGTGGATTACCAATGAACTGTATTTGAAAAATCCCCCTTCATAAAATGTATTTTTGAATGTTTCCTTTTCATAATGTTCATACCAAAGATCAAAGCATTCGTCCAATCGATCTGCCGATCTCAATGTGCGGATTTTGACCAATATCAGCCCTAACGTCAATTGTGGCTCATGGGAATATGTTAAGTCATCTAAGTATTCAAAAACCTGACTATGACTGATCGTTGAAAGGGAAGCTAGAAAACATAGTAAAATAGTGTGATCGGTAAGTAATATTGGAGTAGCAATGTTTACAACTTTATCGAAATAGCCACATTGATAATACATAACAATCAGCCATTTGAAAATATCCGTATTATATTCTTCCGATACATATTTTTTATAAGCTTCAGCGATTTTATCTAATTGAAAGATGATAGTATGGGTTGGTGATATAGAAATATATTTATTTAGTTTTTCCAGAACTTCAGCTATCTCATCAAATGACTGAGTTTTTTAACATGAAATAGATTTGCCATAATAAATTATCGATATAGTCAATCTCATAGACGAAAGTATTCCTTTCGAATAATTGATAAATGCGAATCCAATCACGAATCACAATCGTTTGAAGCCGCTGAACTTTCGGAATGTCTTGAATATCCAAAGAAATGCTGTCATGTTTTAGTGCGATAACCTGGGCTTGTATTTCAACAAGGCCAATCTCTCTCAGACTTATTAGTTTTTGCGCATAATCTTCTTCGGTAACGAATTGAAGCGATGGGGCGTTTTTAATATAGAAACCTAATAGTTCTCTTGTTAACTCCCCCTGATGCGATTGGATAATCGTAATTAAGGCCAGACTTATATCGTCCAGGCTACTTAATAGATGTTTGGTAACATTATTGTATGTCGATATATTAATATCGTAATTCCTAAGATGATTGGTATTTCTAAGCAGCTTAAACTTGTGAAGATTTCCATCGGAATTTTCATAAGTCCTTTCGATAATACCAATAAGTAATTCCTTTTCGTCTTTTATTGAATTTATCAGTTCCTGCTTATCTATTTTTTCAAGCCTGAAATTATGTACTTCAATATTTTCGCTTCCAAATAAGTCTAAGTATTCTGAAATGTCGCTCATTCCATCGACTATAGTGTATTCTCCAATCATGTAAATATTTGGAGTGCTAATTAGCAAGTCGCGGATATACAATAGGGATTTTCTATCTACTATTTGAAAATTCTCTATAACAATATAAAGTTTTTTAACCTCGGCTATGGATAAAATGTACTTATAACAAATTTCTATCAATTCATTGTCATCGCCCATCCAAGAATGTAAGTTGTCGATGATTTTCTGATTCTTTTTATCAAATCCTTCTAAGAAGTCATCTAATCCAATATACTTCTTAATGACCTTTATAAGTCCATTTGCAACATTCCCATAAAACCTATCAGATTTGATGAACTCATATAGATTGCGAGATTGAAGGTCTTCAATAGCATTGCCATGAATTAGTTTGGTAATTTGTTTAATCAAATAACCGTCTTGAATACCATTAGTCTTGTCAATATTGATAACGACTCTATAATTTTCATTCACAAATTCCTTCATGATCTGATCAACCAAAGCAGACTTACCAATGCCGGTATGGGCAGATATTAATAAAAATCTCGAAATAGACCTGTTAATTGATAAGTCTTGTTTTAAGAAGTTGATTTCCTGTTTTCGGTTAATGAATAATTTTAAATCATTCATAATTAGTAGTTATCCTTTATCCAGAGCCCCGCTAATACGTAAAATATATTATTGAACCATATTATTATTTTTTATATTTGACATAGACCTTAAAATTTCAACCGAACATATCACCATGCCAACACTTCCAGGAAATATCCAGCAAGCTGCCAGCGGATTGCGCGGATTCGACATCGACCAGATTCTGACCGCGGCGCAAGCCCAGGATTTTAAGAATGCCGGTTATGATTTTTGTATCCGTTATGTCCCGCGAACGGCGGCCCTGGCAGCAAGCACGAACACCAATCTGACGAACACGGAAGCTTTGGCGATCCTGAATGCAGGACTGGCGCTTATGGTCGTGCAGCACACCCGCAATGAAGGCTGGTCGCCGACCGCTGCGCTGGGAACCGCCGACGGCCAGTACGCGGTCACTTATGCAAGCCAGGTGGCTGAACTGCCGCAGAGCATCAATATCTGGTGCGACCTGGAGGTCGTCGCAGCGAATACCAATGCCGCGGACGTGATCGGTTATTGCCAGGCCTGGTATAACGCGGTGAACGCCGGTGGTTACGTGCCCGGCTTGTATGTAGGTTACGGCATTGTCCTGACCGCCCAGCAGCTTTATAGCACCTTGTCGTTCAAACACTACTGGAGCGCCTATAACGCAGAGGTCGGCATCGCCCATCGCGGCTACCAAATAACCCAGCACAACGAACTACAACTTAGCACCGTCACACCTGACACACAGGGCAATGCTTTCGACCCCAACACGATCCAGACCGATCAATTGGGCGGCACCCCCGTATGGCTTTCTTTATAATAAATTAAAACCCACCTGTCACTTGCCGATCCCCGCGTGTGGGTATCTTGAATACAGGATAACTGAACATTATCCGCTTATCACATGAAACTTGTAGGTATCGACTGCCAAATCCCTTCGAATAAAATTGCTAACGCAGATATTATCGATCTGGTTAAATATTACAGCACACCAACTTTCAGCGATCTGAAAGGTTTGGAAGTATTTGTGCGTAAATACCTATCGCTTACCGGGATCGAGAGCAGGTTTTGGCGGGAGAAAAATGAAAAACCCCTTGACCTGATCAAACAAGCCGTTGATAACGCCCTTAAAATGGCCCATCTTCAACTTAAAGATATTGATCTGGTCATTTATTCCAGCATTGACCGTGGATTTATTGAACCGGCCAATTCCAATTTTATCTGTAAGGCGCTTGGCCTGAATAACATTCGGAATTTTGACATTGTAGATGCGTGTATGGGCTGGGCTTCGGCGGTACAGGTCGCAGCATCTTTCCTAAATAATTCCAGTCACTACCATTCCATCCTGATTGTTAATGCAGAATTTCCGATGGATGAAAAAGGGGCAGTATTACCGAGTAATTTCACCATAAAGCAGAAAAGCGAACTGCAATGGAAATCCGCCTCATTTACCATGGGAGAAGCAGCTTCCGCATCGATATTTCAGAAGGACGATAAGTCCACCTTATTTGAATTTATCGAAGATCATTTTCAGTCTGAACTATGTACGATTACTTTGCCGAATTCGGAGAAATACCGAATGGACGCTGCAAAGAAATATTTCCCGGATGATTTACAGTTTTTTGCTGATTCCGCCTTATTGCTCCAGAAGGGGATGCTTCCCGCGATCAATGTCTTGCAAAACCTGCTGGGTAAACTGGACTACACCCCTAAAATGGTTTTTCCCCATTCCATATCCAGTAAGGTGATACAAGATGCCGCATTGAATGCCGGTGTCCAAGCCTCGATCTATTCCACTTTTTCTAAACTTGGGAATTTGGCAACCGCATCGGTTCCAAGCGGGATCACCAAAGCACTGTTAAATAATTTACTAAAGCCTAACGAAAAAGCTATCGCCTGGATCGCAAGTGCAGGAATGAAATATGCGGCGTTTGAAGTCCAGTTATAAGCCTTGGGTAATCACGGTAGCGATAATACTTGCCGCCGCCGGACAAATTACCGAAACGATCAATTTCGTATTGCCCATGAGCAAATAAAAACTCTTGTTGGTGGTTAACCACTCTTCTAATTCCGGGTCGTCCTGTACTCTTTTATCCTGAATCAGCACCGTGATTTTTCTATGCGTGAGCCAATAAGGATAGATACAGAGAAATAAAAGGGTCAACGAAAATATCACCCCCCAGCATATGCCCATCGATACGGAAACGCCACCATAGTCGCTCTTGATCGCTTGCCCTTTTAACAAAGATATAGGTACCTGAAAAAACAAAACCGTTGATAGGGTACTGGAAACTAGCACAACACTTAAAAGTTGGGCATATTTTTTTAATGCCGAATTAATATTGGAAATATATTTTTTGATCTCATTATTCGGGACCTCATCGCGGTTAATATAATCATGTAAGTCTTTACCGATATAAAAGCCACCGTATACCATCACGGTCAGTGCAAAACAGATTAATACAAACGGGTAGACTGAAAATAGATGAAACAATTGAAAATGAAACAGAGGTAAGAAATCCGCTGGAAAAAATTTCATTGCTGACTTAAAAAATGGAGATTGAGACATGAGAATATACAACCGATCATGAGAAAAAACGGCAATGTTGGTATGAACAGCGTCTAAAATGAATACCAGGGCAAACATCCCTAACAAACAAGCGAGCCTGATTCTCCGGGTCCACTTCAATGTGGTTCCCGGAGCATTTTTTTTGCTGGTCAAAAAAAAGTGATAAATAATAATGCTGCAGATGACAATATGCGCGAACCCTGCTACGATATAATAGATCAGCATCTTAAAATTATAGCTTTTGGCCAGTAACAATGTTTTTAATTCCTTTTGATATGGACCAACATCGATTAACATTTCAAAACAAATGATGGCCAGTGTTACCGGTATTAAGCCTGAAAGAATAGTCTTGACCCCATACTGTATTCCCTTAAAATGAAAAAATGGAATTTTCATGGTAATATGATAATGTTCAGTTATCCTTTATTCACATCAAACCACTGCAAGTGAAAAATCCATCCTAGGATGTTTGTCAGTCAGAATTTGTTTCTGCTTTTCCTGGTTGACTTGCGTATAGATTTGAGTCGTGACTATTGAGCTGTGTCCTAGCATTGCCTGGATATACTTGATGTCGACATCATTTTCAAGTAAAAGGGTAGCAAAAGAATGCCTAAAAGTATGCGGAGTTACTTTTTTTATAATTTTGGCTTTTACTGCAATCGCATTTACCATGTTACGAATAGATTGATCTGAAAGTTTATTTTCAAATCTATTGATCAATAAATAGCCTCCCGCTGCATTGATTTTTTCCTCAAATAGACAAATGTAAATTTCAATCAAAGCCAATGCACCGACGTTACATATTTGAATAACTCTCTCCTTGTTTCCTTTGCCCCTTAGCATCAGTGAACCAGTTTTTCGATCCAAATCAGCCAATTTTAAGTTGGCAATTTCTGAAACCCTGGCTCCAGTAGAAAAAAGCAACTCGACGACCGTTGCATTTCGGACTTTTTCCAGGTAGGCATATTTAGATTTTGGCACATTGCTAATTGCATTGTATGCTTCATTGAGCATAGTCTTTATTTCTTCCTTGTTTAAAGCTTTAGGCAGGCAAATCGCTTCTTTTAAATTTATCCTTATACGGCGGATTGGGTTGACGGTAATAATATCCTCAAATTCGAGGTAGTTAAACATTGCTTTCAGGCTGGCTATTTTCCGTTTTACAGTTTTGATTTTCCATCCGGATATTTCCCGAAGATAATGTTTGAGGTGGTGTTTGTTTATTTCCTGTATAACGTCTGGGTAGCTATTGCTACTGACAAAAGATTTGAACTGAATTAAATCCAGGTTATAAAAATAGATGGTCTTTACGCTCAGATTCTTTTCATAGCGACAGTGTTGTAAAAAATTGTCGATAGCTTGTTGAATATTGTTCATTTAGTTATAATTAAGTGCAGTGGGAAAATCGCTTATTCGCCCGCATTAACCAAATGAAAAATGATTACTTTTTAATATCCGTGATACGCGAATTGGCGTAATTGGAGCAAAAAAGAATAATTGCTCCGATATAGTCCGCGTCTGAGGTAGGTTTTTTCTTGCCCAAAAAAGGATTTCTCAATTGATTTCCATTTTAAAAAATACTTTAGCAGCGAATACAAGGCCGATTACTATGGTTTCGTTTTTAAGATGTGCTGTGATTATGGCTACCACGTCAATGGCGACATGGTCTATTTTGTGTATGCCGGCAGGGAACTGTACTTTAATTAACTGTACGCTATTCTAAAAGATTCCTTCAGCAGTATTGGAACTACTGTTACTAATAAAACTGCGGGTGTTGCGTACAGCTTAAAAGATTTAGCGCGTTGGAATGCCTGAAAAAGGCCGGTCTTAAAGAACCGAGCGCAAAAATGAAAGGCTTTACGGAAAATAATAAAAGATGCGGGCGATTATGTCCCGCCAGCATCTTAATTGACCCTCATATTAACAAGGGTCAACTCTCCAATGAGCGGGTTGGGCCCTGTCTTGTAAGTGGCGTTGCCTTGCGACGTGCACCGGGCGGTAACCGTTATCGCACGCGTACTTCTTTGCGGCTGCCTGGGTGGTAAAATTACCGCCCACCGAAGATTCGTTAACGATAACCACATAATGGGAGGTCGCTACGTGCTCGCTTGAAGCATAAGGTCTGTGTTCTACATAAGCTGCTGCCATAATAAATAGGATTTAATAAATGAATAAATAAGAAGTTTAAGAAATATAATGCTGGTCTAAAATTTATACGGACACCCGCGCCCCCGTTGCCGGATATATTTTCGCAGTTCAGGAGATAGCCGGAAAGACTCCCACCGAAATACGACAAGCGCCGGTTATTTCACCTTGTGATCTGCATAGACAATCAGCCGCCACCGGATCTGCCCCTGTGTGCTGGTATGCTGGTGATGGTTTTGCGGCGGAAACTGCCGGCTTTCTTCCGCCACGATTTCACGCCCGCAACCCATGCAGCGGTAGATGCCTGAATGAGGTACCTGTTCACCGGGCTTGCGGTCGAGATTAAAGGCATTGTCATTGCCTTGGGTCAAAAATTGAGCATTTTGATAAATAGCCATCTGTTTTAATTTTATTGGTTGCTAACTAATTCTTTTTTGGGGCACCGCTTAGCGCTTTTCACCTGGTTTGTGGATATGCGGTTTCAGACCGGGATGTTTGGGCGCGGTTGGCGGATCAACACGTCTTCTTTGGTCGTCTGAGCCGTCTTCTTTTTTGGGCTTTGGGCCGGGTTTAATTAATTCGATTTGTTCCATGATATTTAAATTTTATTTGGTATAAAAATAGGCACCCTTCCGCATCGTATTTTGCGGGAACCCGCAGTTGCCGGCGTCAGTTCACGGCCAAACGTGACTGGAGTTTTCCGATCTCTGTAATAAAGGCCGCGAAACCATCCATCGCTCCCTGCTTTGATGTGGTGATGACCTCATAAATCCCCGTACCGGACCGGAGTGTATATGCTGAATAAGTACAGATCGGGAGCTGGCGATTGTTGTTGAAACGCCGGTCAGGGCCGCCGCTTTTATTCACATAACGCCAGGTACGGTCCACGATCTGCGCGTCCCGGGGTACACCTTCGTCTTCAATAAAACGCGTGGTTGCACCACTGATCTGCAAATGCTTATAAAAGGCCGCCGCAAAAGTATTCCCCCGCCTGATCAGCAAACGTTCCGGTAGGAAATAAAACTCCAGGTGGCTCAGCCTGATATAAGGGATCGCAATATTGGTCAAGAGGTACTGTGCACCGGTTCATCAGGCGCTGGAACCAGCGCCGAGTTTCCCGGAACAGCACACGGGGGGACTGCATCAGGCCCGGAGATCTTCCGCCGGTAACCGACCCCATGCGAGCTCAAATTGACATAAGTACCTTGGGGGCCGACATTGACGCGTGCACCCTTAACGCCCACCGAGTAACTAATGCCGCTTTGTGAAAAATTGATCTGGAACGGCCCCGAGCCAAATGATTTACGATAAGACCAGCCCATAGTGCAATCGAATGTTAGATGATCAGGTTTACGTGACGAAATAAGTTATCTTTTCAGGGTTTTTTTCCCTGGATAAAATCTTTGATTTTCTGCCGGCTCAGCTCAGTCGCGTCGAGACGTTCATTAAAAAAATCGTCTCCGGCGTTTTTGACCTCCAGCTTTTTAAACCAGTCCGTCCAAAGCTTGCGCAGGATGTCAAAATCCCGTGGCGTACCCGGGTCCCTGGGCTCCTGGACGCTGACCCGGTGCCGCGAATGGACTTCGAGCACCAATACCTCTAGGCCTTTGAAATGATCCGTGCAGTCCATAATTGGTGTGATGTCAGCAACGGCGTCCGTGATGGCGTAACCGGCCCGCAGCTTATTGAAAACAGTTAATCGCTGCCCGTAGGACCCGGTATACAAGGCTGTACCCGTTGCCTCCTTCGTTTGGGCTTCCAGATAGCCGTCCGTCAGAATGATAAGCAGGTTCCGGTAACTGGAAAACAGGGTAGATAGCCTGATATTGCGCTTCAGGTCATGGTTAAAATAACTCCAGTAATCCGCCCCCTGCGGGTCTTGCTGCGCCAGGTGATAAAGTTGAGCGATCTGCGTTTGAAACTGGTCATGCTTCGCCTCAAAGAACAATTTATTGCTTTTGTCTTTAAACCCCGAGAGGTCAAAAATGAGCCGGTCCGCAACAGACCGGAACTGACCGGCTGCCTGGTTACCCCCGGTAACATCGACAATGAGCCGGTCACCCGAATTCATTTTTAAACGGCTGACCGATTCAAAAGAGCGCCAGGCCTGATTCAGGAGCAACATGTCGTTGCCGGTCTGGCCGGGATTGTTTGTTTCATCGTTGATACGCCCCGACAGATCAGGTACGACGATCAGGTTTAAACTTTCCGGCGGCTTGGGCAGCCAGGTCAGGCAGTCCTGTGTTTGCTGATCCGTCAGGTGAAATGAATAAAGCTTGTTCTTCACCTCGGTGACGTAAGCTTCATCATCGCCGAGCTCGTTTTTATGTTTATCCCAGGAGGCCTGAACATCGGCCATATTACCGGTATTTTTCAGGTCGTCAATGGCCAGGCTCTCCGCTGAGGGTCTGATCAGCAGGTAAATAAAGGCCGCGAAAACCGCGAAGAAACCCAGCGCCATATATAAAGGGCGGGTATTTCTTTTTTTTATTGTTTTATTGTGGTCAGCTATCATTTAATGTTCTTGATTTAAACTGAGTATCTTATTGGTCAGCCACTCCTTTTGCTTTTCCTTAGCCTCAGCGGTCCGCTTATTGGCATCGACCGGGTACATCAGATTGGTGTAAGAGAACCAGCCCATCATAAATTCTCCAATGGAACTTTGCAGCAAAGAGATATTGACCGGGATCACCCCGTTCTCATAACCGATCACATCTTTTTCCTTGGCGGCCAGTTCATTTTCGATCACCGCCGCTTCGCCTTTCAGTTCATTGATCTTGGTCTGGTGTTCCAGCAGCGCTTGGCGCTGTTCGGTGATCTTGCGGTCCATGTTCTCCAGCCGGATCTCCTGCGCCCTGTCCGGTTGCCTTTCCTGGTGTTTGTGTAAAACATAATGGAGCAGGGCGCCCCAGATCATATAGACCACGAAGCCAAGCGCCAGCACCAGGTAAAAATTGATATCCGCAAAAACCATATGAAATTCCCACTGATCTTTGGTGAGGTCCGCGTTGAACTCATTGTTGTGCACCCCCTGCGCGATCTTATAGCCAATAATACTGTCGGCGATCAGCGTAAATACCAGCAGCCCGCTGATAAACAAATATTTCTTTTTAGACAGTGCATCGTGGATCAGAAACCCCATGCCCAGGAAGATCACCGGGAACAGAATGATCAGCGCGATCACGCCGCCGCCTTTATGCTGTGCTTCGGCAAATACGTTGGGATTGATAAAGCCTAGACTGCCCTGCTTAACGCCATAAAAAGCCGAATAGCCTGAAGAAGAATAGAATACAAAAAGATAAAAGGTCAGTAAAACCGTGATGAAAATACCGATAATATAGGACAGGTCGTCGCCCGCGGGCGCTCCGTTATCCTTTAAATTCACCTTTTCGATCTCCAGCCGTTCGATCCGGTCTTCCACGGCTTCTTTCTGCTGGCCAACGGACAAAAGCGAAGTGTTGATCCCTTCTTTTTGATTTTTTTTCTGCAGTAATTCTTCGCGCAGTTTCCGGATCCGCTGTTTGATGCCGTCCTCATCCAGTTTTTGTTCGTTCAGGAAACGTTCATAAACATTATCAAGGGAGCTTTCCAAGTTGCTGGCGTTGGCATTCATGTTTTTAGCGGCAACCCGGCCATAGTGCTGGTAGGTAACTTTCCAGCCCTGATTATTTAAAACGGGCAAATTGTCGGTGTTATGATCCAGGGGTTGTTCAGCGGGTGTCTCCATGGGTAATTGCGATAGTAATTTGAGCTAACATATTTTTGTCTTTTGTCGGTTCAAAACTAAAAGCCGGCGGCCCGCAATTTTTGCGGAAACCCGCAAATGAAGGCAGGGGGGTAATCCGCCGCGGTACCGGCGATAGCGGATATCGCAAAAACTTACCGTCCGGTAACCGGACAGCACCCGACACATCAAAAAATATTCAGGAATTACTTTTCAAGGGCACACAATGTCCGACCTTTTCGTTTAGCCTGCTCCAGCGTCATTTTGATGACCCGGTGCTGGCAGTTATGCAGACCTTTGCAGTTCTCCCGTAAATGGTATTTTTTAGCGCCGGGGCTATCACAGATATAAACGATGGTGGAGTCCGCGCAGTGGCTTTTGCCGGTCAGCAAAAGCAGCAGTAAGAGCATTTTCATTTTGAAGCTGTGAAATGGTATGTTCAAGAAAATAAAGCTAAATATAATAGGATTAGATCATAATACAATATCGTATTGCTGAATAACTTACGGATGTTTAGCGTCTGTAGTAACCGGCGGAACCGGTGGCGCAGCCGTCAGCTGTAGCGTAAGTTTTTTTTGGCCTCATTTACCGTATACCGGCAGCCTGAAAAATCACCAGGATATATTTGGTTCGCTGCACCGGGCAGATAACGATATTTTTCATGGTGTACCTCATGGTCATCATTGGACTGGGCGCATTTGTTCAAAAAATACGTCATATGACTTCAATAAAAAATTAATAATTCAAAGCTAACAAACCTGAAAGCGCTGCGCTGGCGGGAAACCGCAAAGAGCGTTCAGATAATCCAATGGTCTTTACAATAGGCGATCAGCTGTTCATTTTTGGTAAAACCCAGGGCATCCCGGATATCCCCCAGGCGCTTTTCTACACTTCTTAAGCTGGAAGCCTTATACCCCTGCTGTGCCAGGACATAGGGGATGTTCTTTTGGTAAGTGCCTTGCGCCAGCTCGGAAATGATCGTGATATCATAGTCACTGAAATCGTGCGCATTCTTCGAACGGACAGCTTGCTGAAGCTCGCGGGAAACAAAGATTTTCCCCCTAAAGATGTGTTGGATTGCCGCGGGCAGATCCTCTTCATCGCGGGGCCCTTTCCATACGTAGCCATTGATCCCAAAACGCTCCACAAGGCTGCTGACCACGGTTGACTGTTCCTCCGCCGAAAATACCAGCACTTTCAGATTTGGTTGCAATTTCCGGGCTGCGACAATCAGATCGGTGCCACAGGCCAGTTTTTGCCCGGGCCGGTCCTCTCTAAAAGAAAGGTCAGTAATCAGCAGGTCAAACGGCGAACCTTCATTCCCTGCGATCTCCAGCAATTTCAAAGCTTCATCGCAATAATGCGCTTGCCTGATATAACTGGCACCTTGCTTTTCCAGTGTTTGCAGTACCCAGCGGTTAACACTCTGGTGATCTTCAGCAATTAAAACACGTTCAAACATAAATGATCTGTTTGGATAAGGGAAAAGAAATCACGATCTTCAGCCCTTTTCCATCGTTGGCTCCAAAGGTAATCCGGCCCCGGATCGCATTTATGCGGGTTTCCGTATTCGTCAATCCATTCTGATGCACGGTATTTTCCGGCATGCCGACTCCGTCATCCTTATAAGTGATCAGCCCTGACGCTCCCTGAACTTCAAATTTGACAACCGCGTTCGCCGCCCGGCTATGTTTTTGCATATTGACTAGCAGCTCTTGCAGGATATATTTCAGTTCAAGTTTGGTATCAGGCGCAACCTTTTGCCACAAAGATGGACTATTACCCACCAGCGATACCTTCGTTTCATCGGTTCCGAATGACTTCAGCAATTCCCCGAGCCTTTCAGAGAAGAATTCCTCATTATCCGTCAGGATCTCATAAGAGATGTTCCTGGAGCGCCGGTAAAGAAACTCCGTATGCTGCCGCAACCAGTCCCTGTCCAGTACGGCATCGTGTTTGATCCTTTTCATGAGCAGGTAAATATCATTGGAAAGCGAATCATGAACGTCCTTGGAAGCTTTGCGGCGCGTTTCCTGTATCGCTTCCTGTTTTTCCAGCTCCTGGCGGATCTTTCGCTTGCGCAGTAGAGCCAGCACCCTAACCGTCCCGCCCGTAAGGATCAATAAGGCAGTAACCAACAGCATATTGCGGATCAATAGCCCATATTTTTCTTCGGCATTGTCCTTCTGCAGCCGCAGGTTCTCGGCTTTACTGCGCTCGACATTATACCGGATCAGGGCGAATTGATTTTTGGCAGCGTTACGGTTGGTTTGTAAACTGTCCCCCAGGTCCTGGTAAAGTGAAAAGTAACGCTTCACTTCTGTTTCCGGTGCAACTTTGACGAGCATACCCAACGCTTCCAGGCGATCGTCCGGACTACGCAGCTCCCGGGCTATGGCATACCTTGCTTTTGCATAAGCGAGTGCAGAATCGGGACGGTTATTGGCATAATACGCAGCTAAACTCAGGTAGCTTGAGTTGAGTCCCCACAGATCCTTTTCCCGCTGACGGATATGTAAAGCTTTTAGCAGATCAGGCGCGGCAGGATACTGCGGAGCATTCAGCCAGGCTGTCGTAGCGAGATTAGTGAGTATACGGGCGTACTCAGTGCTGTTTGGTTTAGTTTTTCGGATAAGCTGACGATAAAGCTTCAGCGCCTCGCCATAATCCTTTTTTTTCTGATAGGCGAGCGCTTTGTTGTTCAACGATAGGGACTTTAGATTTTCGTCTTTATCAAAATGGATCGCTTTGTCAAAAAAATCCACCGCGGCCGTATAATTTTTTAAATTAGTGCTGCTCATACCCAGCTCATTATATACATTAGCCAGTGTAGTACGGTCTTTTTCCTGCCTTTCATCCAGCAGTTTCAAAGCCAGGGATAAGCTTTCCTGCGCTCCGTAATAGTCTCCGGCGTCGGACTGAATCATCGCCATGATATTATAAGACATCGCGATTTGTAAACTATCTTTAGACTCCGCGGCAACCTGGTTAAAATAGTAAAAGGCAGAATCATTTTGCCTGGATAGAAAAGTATAAGCTTTTTTATAAACAGTCCAGTCAACTTTAGCGCGCCGGTGGTTCGGCTGCTTACAAGCCATCAGTAAAGCGATGGGCAAGATGACAAGGAATAGCTTTTTCAAAATGTTATTTTAAACTAAAGTAGAAAAAGCGATCCGGATAGGCAACAAAACGCGATTAACAAAAAAAGGCAAGCCGAAGCTTGCCTTATCATAAATTAATTGCCGGGAGGTGGTGGCGGCGGTGGCGGATAGTGTCCTTGTTCACCACCGCTGTCGTCCGCGGCTGTTACGACAATGTTACCATTTTGATCATGGTGGTTATGTGTTTGCGCAGGGCATGCGAATGCCAGGAAGAGTGCTAAAAAAAGCTCATACATATTCAAAAAATTTTAAGAGTTAAAAAATCCGGCGGGTAGCCCCGGGGACTTTCCCCGGGGATCACCGGCAACCGCATAAGAGGCGCCTCTTGCATTTTTTGGGAAGTGTGGGCATTAATCGCGGAAGCCGTTAGCTGCTTCCCAGTCCGGCTGACAACCGCCGCGACCTTTGCCCTACAGAAACCGTTCGAATCGATTTCTGAAGCAAAAGTAGAGCGGTCTAACCGGCTTCGCATTAGGCGATTCCGGTATTTCCGCTATTTCCGGGCGGAATTCCGGTTCTTCCGGCAGAGTCCGGAAAAACACTTAGCTTTAACCTTAAATTTTTTTGAGATGTACGAAAAGGAGTATAGGAAACTGGTCCTGGATGAGTTTGAAAAGAAACTGGTGATGGGTACTTTACCCCCGGAATTGATCGCACCTACACGCAGTAGTCTGCGGGACCATTGCATTAACGCCTGTAAGGAACGCTACCAAAAGAAAGATGAGCCCTTGCTCAAATCTTTCTACGGAGAAAGGGAGAACCCCGCTGCTTACCTGATCGCCGTGCAAAACTGCGACGCAGAAGCGTTCCGGACACTCAATAACTTTCTCAACTACCGGTCGAAGGGCACATCTTTTAAAAACATCAGCATGCTGGCCTGGATGATCGATTTTGAACCCAGACCATTTCGCGAGGACTTGAAGATACCGGTACAGCCGGATGCAGAGATACCCTCACCGCTAACCGAAACAGGCAGTTCGGAACCTACCAGTGAATCGCCGGTACAGGAAACAACTTCCGATCCTGAAGGACCACCCCCTGCGCCTGAAGGCGACAATGCCAAATCTGGCGATGAACAACCTGGACGGGAAATATCAACGGAGCCATCCTCTCACGGAAAAAAAATATGGCCCTGGTTGGCAGCACTGCTGCTGATCATCGCGGTGACTTACTATTTTACAGCTTACAACCGTCTCCCGATAATCGAAGGCTGCATGGTGTGGACCGGAGAGCAGTACCAGCCGGTGCCCTGCGCGTACAAGCCGGCAGACCACATGATCCCGGTGATCGCCCTTGACACGATCGTACTCAGACATTTTAAAAAGATCATGAAAGATGATACGCTTACGGCGAACTCCATAGGCAAGGTCTGGTGTGTGAAAGTCAATGGCCGCTACGAGTATTACACGGACAGTGCCGCGCATCCCTTATACCCGGAGAAGCCATTGCGTCGCTTAACACCATATATCATGAATAATAATCCCTAATCCGGGAACAGAAGATATTTACCATCAAAATGTTTTTAGATCGAAAGGACTATCTTGATCCCAAGTATACGACCCATACCTTTGCAGAACGCATACCACAGTAAACTGAATTCTAATTTCCTGATATATGCCTTACTAAGGTTTAAAGGCCACTTCCGGATCATAACCCAGGCTAATCACAAGCTGTGCATGTGAAACCAACCGTTGCGGTAGTTTAGCCCGAATCTAATCCGGCTTGTTTGGCAGCCAGTAACACTGCCTATTTGTTGACCGCTAACACGGTCCCGATATTTGATGATCTTGTAATAGAACGCCGGTAACACATCGCTCACTTCACCACCGACAAAAACATGCTGATTGCCAAAAGTGCCGCACCAGATATGCACACTATCTGTTACCGAGGGTTTGCCGTGACCGGCTAGCTCCCGACAAAGCTCCTCACTGGCCAGTTCCGTTCCAATATTCTGCCCCTGGTATTCCATTGCTGCATTAAAAGTATAGCTGTCCGATAGGATCGCTGCATCCGTACGCCAGGCCAGCGGTATCCAGGCCTGACAATGACCTTTGGCGATCATGTCCGGCGATTTCTGGTTCGCTTGCTTATAGACCGCCGTTTCATTTGGCTGACCATAACCCGGCCTCCAGGCCGCATAGCTACCCGTACGCGACAGATCGGATTTGTTCCTGCAACAACCGGTGGGTCTGTGTATAGACATAGTAGGTCACCAATGGTCGGTGCTCAACCGTATCAGCAATACACTTAAAATTAAGGATTGATCCACAGCTTGCAAGCCATACAAAGGTCGCTTTTGGCCGAGGGGTATTTTTGCTGTAACTCTTTGGCATAAGCCGCATTGATAGTCTGCGCATGCAAAGACTGCTCAGCAACAACCATAAAAATGAAGGTGATAAAGGGCGTAAGCATGCTGCAATTTAAACTTTATTTCCCATTACCGGCAACAGTGATATACACACCTCAAGAATTTTTCTATTATTGATATTCATGGACAATGAAACCTGCGTCAACCTATGATCTGCTCAATGTTGCGATAGTTAACCCTGAAGAGAAGGGAAAAGCGCAAACTAAAGTCTGAACATTTTAAAAACTTCGGCAAAGGGATGGGATTAACAGGGAGTCAAGTAAGAAGTGCCTATTTAGATTTTTCAAAGGAAAAGATGAAGCCTTTCGCTGAATAGACAATTCCTTTTTGTCAGCTGAATACCAGGATCCATATAAGCATCTGATGGAGGAGAGATATCATACACTCGGATATGCCGATTACGCGTAGCATTGGAAAATGCCGAATTAATGAACGATCTATGCTTTAAATCAAAAATATGGTTTAGTGCCTTTCGATCATTAGGAAATGGCTTTTCATAATGATCTATAAAAATTCAATTACAGATTTATGTATTTATAGAATCTTGGTAGGAAATGGATGTTAGATAATTTTTGGGGGAAATGGGACGGAAGTTCGGGTCCTTTTTTGTAAATTTGATCCGTTAAAAGTTCTTTAAAACAACTCAAATTACCTCAAGTTAGCGGGTGACCTAGTCGGTGGCTAATAGTTTTTAGGGATTATAAATACCTGGTATTTAACGCGATAAGGAAATGGTTCGAGTCCCGTCCATTCCGCAAAAAGCCCGGATCGAAAGATTCGGGCTTTTTTGTTTTTGTATGGCGCTCAAAACTAATTGCGGTACCCTGGACGGTTTTTATTTTTGGATAAAGCATCAGCTAACGAATAGGGTTATTTTTAGCAAAAGAACCGGGTTCGTCAAACTCATGTATCCGGATCGCTTTTATCTTATTCCTCCCTGTCTTGATAGTTTTTAATATCCTCCCCTTTATGTAAATGCCGGTTGGGGTGTTTGACCTTTGCATTGGCTGCAGGCCGGTCAGTGTCGCCCTCGATGTATTCTTCCCGAATTTGCTTTTCAGTCTCGGGATCTACTCCGGCAAAGGCGCTGTTCAGCCCCTCGCTTTCACGACCATTGCCCGAGGGTTTGCCCTTCCGGTCAATGCTGCTCACGTTTTCATTTTTTGCCATGGCTATCAGATTTAACTGTAAATAAAAACAGGAAATACTTTTAAAGGTTTTTAGAAAAGCAAATCCCGTTAAGCAACTGGTAGTTAATTTGAGATCGGGTTTATGAGGACGGTGAATATTTGCCATTGAGGGAAATCTGTTTTAACTTTATGGCTTACACACTAAAACTTAAATCACCCTAAATGGACGCTATCAATCCCTACATTGGCTTTAACGGCAAGTGCCGCGAGGCCATGAACTTTTACAAAGAATGCTTTGGCGGAGAGTTAGACCTGCAACTGGTCGATGGCTCGCCGATGGAACAATACTGGCCGGAAGGCAAAGGCAAAATTTTTCACTCGTCGCTCACGCTGGATGGTAAGATGCTGCTGATGGGCTCGGATATGAGCGGCCCTCAGGGACAGACGGTAGGCGATAATATTCAGCTTGCGATCAGCTGCACCAGCGAGGAAGAGATCCACAGGCTCATTCAAAAGCTCGGCGAGGGCGGCCAGGTGCTGGCCCCGGTAAGCGAAATGTTCTGGAACGCCTTGTTCGGCTCCGTGCAGGACCAGTTTGGCATCAAATGGATGCTGAACTACTACAAGAGCTAACGGGGCGCTTGATTCGATCCTGTATATAAGACAATAGCCTTGCGAGAAAGTGAGGCTATTGCGTTTATACCATTTCCAAGCAGTTCGTGCCCGGCTGCCAGCTAAAATAATATTGTGACAAAATAATGTCAATCAATAAAAAAAAAGGATATACTTTTGCTTAACACTGTTAAATTATTTAATAGTCATAAACAACATGGCAAGCAAAGACAGGATATTGCGATTGAAGGAGGAAACCCGGATAAATATCCTGGATGCTTCCCTGCAGATTGTGAAAGAGGAGGGATGGCCCGCATTAAGCATGCGTAAGATAGCCGATGCGATTGAGTACACCGCACCTATTATATACGAGTACTTTTCAAACAAGGAAGCAATACTGCTTGAGCTGACGAGAAAAGGGTTTTTGATCCTTGCCCGGGATATGAAGGCGGCGAAGGAAAAACACCGTTTACCGGAAAAACAACTGGAGGCCATGTGGTTGGCCTACTGGAACTTTGCCTTCGCCGAAAAGGAACTGTACCAGGTAATGTTTGGTTTAAACATTAGCTGTTGCGAATTATCGGCAAAACTGCCGGAGGCTGATGTTCCGTATGACCTGGTAGCCGAAGTGATCGAAGAGATCATGGCCCCGGACAAACCGACCGAAGACGACGTGTGCGTTAAATATTATACGTTCTGGTCGGTAATACATGGGCTGATCTCCATAAACATGGTTCGTCGCCGTACTTCTGAGGAGATAACACACGAAGTACTAAAAACGGCCATCAGCGGTATTATCAGATCGCTAAAAGCGTAAATTTTTTTATATATGTTAAAACACTGTTAATAAATTTAACAGTGTTAAATAAGTCAAATTTCACATCAAATCAATAAAAACTACACCATGCAAATGCACTCATCTTACCAGTTACTTAACAACATTAAACAGTTTAACGTCGTTAAGGTCATTATTGCAACTTTAATCAGTATTACGGTATATAGCTGCACCTCAAGCCCGGCGGCTACTCCCCCGCCTCCGCCGCCTTCGTTGCCCGTTGCGACAATATCAACCGGTACGGATACCACCTACCAGGAATATCCTGCATCGATAGAAGGTACGGTAAACGTCGAGGTCCGCCCGCAGGTAGGCGGTACGCTCGATAAAGTATTTGTGGACGAAGGTTCGCTGGTAAATGCAGGCCAGCCGTTATTTAAAATTAACGAGCAGCCCTACCGCGCAGCTTTAAACAATGCCATTGCCAGCCAGCATGCCGCCGAAGGCGCTGCTGCGAATGCACAAATCGAGATCGATAAACTGACGCCGCTGGTTCAAAACAAGGTGGTTTCTGAATACCAGTTAAAAACAGCCAGGGCTGCTTATGCTATCGCCAAAGCGAATATAGAACAGGCCAGGGCCAATGTTTCGACAGCACAGATCAATTTGGGTTATACTTTAATTAAGGCCCCGGTAAGCGGTTACATTGGCAGGTTGCTGAAGAAACAGGGTAGCCTGGTTGCACCGGCGGATGTTGAGGCATTAACCCAGCTGTCGGATGTGCGCGACGTGCATGTTTACTTCTCACTAAGCGAAAAGGATTTTGTAAGCTTTAAAGAGCAATACCCAGGCGTGACCCTAAAGGATAAATTAAGGCAATTGCCGCCTGTATCCTTATTACTCGCCGATAACAGCGCTTATACCAAACAGGGGAAAATTGATATGATAGACGGTCAGTTTGATAAAACTACCGGCGCCATCACTTTACGGGCCAGCTTTAATAACCCGCAGGGTTTATTGCGCTCGGGCAATACAGGCAAAATACGTCTAAGCCTTTCGCACAAGGATGCATTGATCGTACCGGAGTCGGCTACGATCGAGATGCAGGATAAGGTATTTGTGTTTATGGTTGCCGACAATAACAAGGTAAAAAAGGTGCCGATAACCATTATAGGCAAAAACGGTGTAAACTACCTGGTTAAGGATGGCATTAAAGCCGGCGACGAGATCGTGCTGAGTGGCATTGACCACTTACAGGAAGGCACAGTGATCCATCCTGAAAAAGCAGCCGATAAGGTTGCAGTTGTAAAAATAAATAAATAAGCGTCAAGAAATTAAGAACCAGGAGTCAAGGATAAAACCAGGAATTAAGTACCGGGCAGGCCAATTAGGTCCGTCCTGGTTCTTGACTCTTGCCTCAAGGCTCTCCAAAACTAAAAATCATGTTTCAAAAATTTATAGAAAGACCGGTGCTTTCAACAGTGATCTCGGTATTGCTGGTGATAGTGGGTATACTCGGTTTAACAAAATTGCCTTTGCAGCAATTCCCTGATATCGCCCCGCCGGCGGTATTGGTAGCAGCCGTTTACCCCGGCGCTAATGCCGAAACCGTGCTGCGTTCCGTGGCGCCGTCGCTCGAAGAATCAATCAACGGTGTGGAGAATATGAGCTATATGAGCTCAACCGCCAGCAACGACGGTACCCTGGCTATCACCGTTTACTTTAAACAGGGTACTAACCCCGACCAGGCCGCGGTGAACGTGCAAAACCGTGTGGCCCAGGCCACCAGCCAGCTGCCCGCCGAAGTGGTACAACAGGGTATCACCACCACGAAACAGCAAAACAGCTTGATAGGCGCCGTGGGTATGTACACCGAAGACAACAAAAAATACGACCAGACCTTCGTTGCCAACTACGCACAGATCAATATCATCCCCGAACTGAAGCGGATACCCGGTGTGGGTTCGGCAACCATATTTGGCGGTGTTAAGGATTACTCGATGCGGGTTTGGCTTAACCCCGGACAGATGGCGGCTTACAAGATCACGCCGGCCGAAGTGATGGCAGCAATACAGGATAAAAACCTGGAAGCGGCACCGGGCAAGCTGGGTGAAAGAAGCAAGGAGGTATTTGAGTATATTATCAAATACAAAGGCAAGCTTACCAAACCTGAAGAATACGAAAACATTGCTTTACGTGCCAATGCCGACGGTTCTGTTTTACACTTGAAAGATGTAGCCAGGGTTGAACTGGGTGCTTATTCATATACCAGCGTAACCCACTTAAACGGGCATGATGGTATTGCTATCGGTATCATTCAACTGGCGGGTTCAAACGCCAACGAGATACAGATTGCTGTGGATAAGCTAATGGAAAAAGCATCAAAGGATTTCCCGGCGGGTATTAAATTCAACAATTTTTACCGAACAAAAACCGCGCTCGACGAATCTATCACGCAGGTTGAGCATACCTTGTTAGAAGCCTTTATACTCGTGTTCCTGGTGGTGTTTGTTTTCCTGCAGGATTTCAGGTCGACTTTAATTCCCGCTATAGCGGTTCCGGTAGCCATAATCGGTACTTTCTTTTTCATGAGCCTGTTTGGGTTCACCATTAACCTGTTAACCTTGTTTGCCCTTGTACTGGCGATAGGTATTGTGGTTGATGATGCCATTGTGGTGGTTGAAGCGGTGCATGCTAAAATGGAACATAAGCACCTGGGGCCAAAAGCAGCCACAAAAGAGGCCATGCACGAAATTACAGGCGCTATCATATCCATCACGCTGGTAATGGCCGCCGTGTTTTTACCGGTTGGTTTTATGACCGGTTCCACCGGGATATTTTACCGGCAGTTTGCCTTTACCATGGCCATCGCTATCGTTATTTCAGCGGTTAACGCATTAACATTAAGTCCTGCTTTAGCAGCCTTGTTTTTAAAAAGCAACCATGCTCCGGAAGGTGGGGTTGTAGTTAAAAAAGGGTTTAAGGAAAAGTTTTACGCCGGCTTTAACAGCAGCTTTAGCGCCATCACCGAAAGGTACGTTGGCGGGTTGAAGTTCCTGATCCGTAATAAATGGGTGAGCATGGGCGGCCTTGCTTTAATAACAGCCGTTACCGTTTACCTGGTGCAAACCACCAAATCGGGCTTTATACCCACAGAAGACCAGGGCTTTGTGGCCATAGCAGTATCCACTCCGTCCGGAACATCGTTATCCGGTACTACAAAGGTGCTTAACCAGGCCGAAGCAGAATTGAGAGCTTTGCCCGCGGCGAGGTTTGTTACAGCAATATCCGGGTTTAACTTATTAACATCTTCCAACAGCCCGTCGGCAGCCGTCGTTTTTGTGTTGCTGAAACCTAATGAAGACAGGGGCGCTGTTAAACAGATAGATGCTATACAAAATGTTATCAGGGGAAAGTTGGGCGCTATTACAGGAGGCACTTTCTTCGTATTTAATTTCCCAACCGTTCCGGGTTTTAGCAATGTTGAGGCATTGGATGTAGTGCTGCAGGATAAAACGGGCGGCAAGCTGGATAAATTCAGCGGGGTGGCCAATAACTTTATTGGCAAGCTTATGGCCCAGCCGGCAATTGCCTACGCGTTTACTTCGTTTAAGGCGGATTATCCGCAACTGCAATTAGAAGTTGACGACGATAAAGCCAATCAACTGAGCGTAAGTGTTAAGGACATATTGCAAACCATGCAGGCCTATTTCGGCAGCGCCCAGGCATCGGACTTTAACCGCTTTGGTAAATATTACCGTGTGGTGGTGCAGGCTGATATTGCCGACAGGACCGACCCGGCATCTATCGACCGCGTGTTTGTAAAGAACAAAGCCGGCGCCATGGTGCCGATCAATACGCTGGTTAAACTTACCCGAGTGTATGGTTCCGAAACGGCGTCGCGTTATAACCTGTTTAATTCTATCGAGATCAACGCCATTCCAAAACCGGGCTATAGTTCGGGTGATGCCATAAAGGCGATACAAAAAACAGCCAAAGAGCAACTGCCATCCGGATTCGCTTATGAGTTTTCGGGCCAAACCCGTGAGGAAATATCATCAGGCGGACAATCGACCATTGTGTTTTTGTTGTGCCTGGTGTTTGTCTACTTCCTGTTATCTGCACAATACGAGAGTTATATCCTGCCTTTAGCAGTTATCCTCTCTATCCCGACAGGTATTTTAGGCGTATTCATCGTACTCGGTTTAACCGGGATAGAAAACAATATATATGTACAGGTGGCTTTGATCATGCTGATCGGACTGCTTGCTAAAAATGCCATCCTGATCGTGGAGTTTGCGGTACAGCGGCGAAAGGCGGGACAGCCATTGGTGGCCTCAGCAATTGAAGCGGCGAGGCTGAGGCTGCGCCCCATCCTGATGACGTCCATGGCCTTTGTTTTCGGGCTGTTCCCGATGAGTATCGCTACCGGGCCATCGGCACAGGGCAATCACTCTATTAGTATCGGCGCCGCAGGCGGGATGGTTTCGGGTGTATTGCTTGGATTGTTTGTCATCCCCGTGCTGTTCGTACTATTCCAGTCATTACAGGAACGGGTAACCGGAATTCCTTTGGCTGTGCTGAATGCGGGCGATGAGCATGAACAAGCAAAACTAAATAGCCATCACATACCCGCTGTTCAGGAAGAAGAAACGGTATAATTTAAATTAAGATCAATCATGAAAAAATATATAAACGGGCTGGCTTTTGTCTTAGTTATACTAAGCGCCTGTAATGTTTCAAAAAATATTGGAACACCCAAACCTGCGTTGCCTGGTGCGTTCAGGAATGCAATAGCGACAACAGATACCACCAGTATAGGCGACATCCCCTGGAAAAGTTTCTTTACCGATGTTCCCCTGCAAAAGCTGATCGACAGCGCTATCGTAAAAAACTATGATATGCAGCTGGCCATCAAAAATATTGAGGCATCGCAATTGCTGGTTAAGCAGGTAAAATGGAACAATGTGCCCGAAGTGGGCCTGAATGTCACTGCCAATACCAACCGCCCATCCGATAACAGCCTGACCGGGCTGAGCTTATCCCAATATAAGATCGGGGAAAAGCACATCGAAGACTACTCGGCCAACCTGTCGGTATCGTGGGAAGCTGATATTTGGGGTAAGATCCGCAATCAAAACAAAAGCGCGCTTGCGGCTTACCTGCAAACAACAGAGGCGAGAAAGGCTATACAAACCAATATCGTTGCCGGTGTTTCGCAGGGATATTATAACCTGCTGATGCTGGACGACCAGCTGGCCATCGCGAAAACGAACGTGGCGCTAAACGACAGTACACTACGGATCATTAAATTACAATTCGACGCCGGGCAGGTTACCTCGCTTGCGGTGCAGCAGGCGCAGGCACAGCAAATGGCGGCCGCCGAACTGGTTCCGCAATTTGAGCGGGATATCACCCTGCAGGAAAATGCCCTGCAAATATTAGCGGGCGAGTTGCCGGCAAAAATTGAAAGGAGCGCAGGACTGAATGATATTACCTTTAATGAAAGCTTGTCGGGGGGTATCCCTTCGGCTTTATTAAGTCGCCGGCCCGACGTACGGAGCCAGGAGCTGGCACTTACCATAGCCAATGCCAAAGTAGGTATTAACAAGGCGGCCATGTACCCTGCATTACGGATAACCGCCCAGGGTGGGATAAATTCCTTTAAAGCAAGCGATTGGTTTAACATCCCGGCATCGCTGTTCGGTGTGGTTGCGGGCAGTGTAGTGCAACCGCTGCTGGATCATAAACTATTGAAGACACAATACGATGTGGCGAAAGTTGAGCGCGAGGCAACCGTGATCCTTTTCAGGCAATCGGTACTGGTGGCTGTGGGCGAGGTTTCGGATGCCCAGGTTAAAATTGAGCAGCTGAAAGTTCAGCAGGGCATTGCCGCCAAACGTGTACAAACGCTGCAACAGGCTACCGCCAATTCCAGGTTGTTGTTCCAGAACGGGATGGCCAACTATTTAGAGGTAATAACAGCGCAAAGCAACGTATTGCAAAGTGAACTGGAACTGGCTTCGATAAAACGGTCGGAACTGAGTGCCGTATCGGAGCTGTACCGGGCTCTGGGAGGTGGATGGAGATAAAGGCGGTGCGGGTTCGATTCCCGTCCATTTTGTGAAAAGCCCGTCCCCGGCATTGTGGGGACGGGCTTTTTGTTGAGCGTGGACGCTTGAGTTAATTACGGTTAAGCAAGGGTGCCTGGCCAGACGGCGGGCAATCATATTTGGCTATTTTGTTGATCCTTTCGGCTGGCTCGGGCCTGTAAACAGGTTCATTGTATAACCCAGCTGTATCTGCGTGAAATTGTTATTCAGGTGATGGGCATCTCCCGTCCAGCGGAAACGGAAAAACAGTTTAGAATCGTCGTTAGTGGCTAAAAAACCATCGAAGCCGGCCTGCCATAGCCCCGACTGTGCCGGCAGCTTATAAATCGTATTCCATGTATGCTGCCATATACGGCCGACGGTAAAACCGGCGCCCCAGCGGCTGTCCGGGTGAAAATCAACATGGGTTGTTAAATGGAGTACGCCATTGTTCAAAGGGACCGAGTGCTTGCTTGCGGTATCCCATGCGGCCTGCACACGTGTTCGGTACCAATAAACGCCTGCGTCGAGCACGTTCCAGCTCAATTTGGCGTCAGGAAAGCTTGCTTTATATATACCCAGGTTAAAACCGAACGACGCAAGCTGATATTGGTAATTTTTTACGGGATCAAGTCTCTTGCTGGTAAAAGTGGGGGTGTCTAAAAGGTAATAGCGGCTATTGTCCTCCAGCTTCGAAAAAAGCAGTCTCGGCTCTATGCTGGGTAGCCAGACGTAATAGCCCGGTTTCAGCTGCACGTTCAATACCTTCACACGCATCGTGTCCGTTTTATTTTTATCGGTCTTATCCTGCCTGATAAGGAGAAAGGACGTGTGGGCGCTGTCAATATTCCTTGCATCAACGTTGTAGCCGCTTAAGTTGTATTTATCGCCTAATGCCGCCTGGCTTTTTATTTTATGAAAAAGGGACGAATGCGTGTTCAGGTTAATTTTACGCCTGGCTTCTATCTGTATCAGCCCATTCGGCTGTTGCTGATCCAGGCCAACAAAATCGGTGAACGCGGATACGTCAAGAATATGCGACCGCTTTTCCTTTTTCATATTCACTATCGGTTGCGTAGGCGATAGCGTATAAACGTGGTCGGCGGGGCTGTAGTCTTCTTTGTTATTTTCCAGCGTAATGTCTAACGCCAGCAGTTCAGATAGTTTGATATAACGTGTCAGCCCCTTTACGCCATTGCAGTTGAAACTGTACAAGTTAACATTTGCGAAACGGTCTGGGTCAAATTTGCTGGAAATACTGATCGGGTAAAGATTTTTAAATTCCAGATACTGCCTCGCCGAAGCTGTAGTCTCGGTCCTTTTGCCGGGATACACTAAATGAACAATTATATTTTTTATCGCACCATCCTGGGTTTCTACCCATACCCGCTCTACCCGGTGCCTTGCAATCAGCCTGCTTAAACCAGCGTCATAGTACGCCGAAGTGTTACCCATCAATATGCTGTGAATCTCGTCTTTCTGTAAGATGAGGTTAGCGGTAACCGGCTCATCTTCCAGAAAATCAAGATTGGCCTTTATTTTTGCAAAAAGCGCCACCGCCTGCTGCCGCAGTTCATTATTATCGGCTGCATTAAATTTGTTGGTCATTTGTATCACGAAGGTCTTTATAAAAACCTGTTGGCTAAACTCGTTGAAGGCATAATTCAGTGAATTTGCCGTATCCTTTGCCGCCCTGGCTGTGTCGGTAGTTTTGGATGTTTTATTGGTATCAGCCCGAGCAGGCGCGTTAACCTTTTTTAGTGAATCCGTCTTTGTCTTTTCAGGTGGCTGTAGCGCTAAGGCATCAGACGGAAAGCCGCTGATCTTCATATTATAACTATCGGAGCTTTCCTCGACGAATTCGTAATTGTATACTTTATGATTATAAATAAACGATCCGACTATCCTTTTTGGGGAGGTTTGTGCAAGTACAAACATTGGTGACAGCAACGTCACGATCAGCGTGGCGCGAAGATATAGGTGTTTCATGACAATGGTTTAAGCACCTAATTTACAGACTAATAATATCAGTATAAAGCGTGTTTTAACGGTATTTTGCAGGGTGTTTTTACGGTCAGTCGTTGGTACGTTGAAAGTTCAGCAGGGTATTGCGGCCAAACGTGTTCAAACCTTGCAACAGGCTACCGCCAATTCCAGGTTGCTGTTCAAGAATGGCATGGCCAACTATTTAGAGGTGATAACAGCGCAAAGCAATGTATTGCAAAGCGATCTCGACTTGCTTCAATAAAACGATCGGAGTTGAGCGCCGTTTCAGAGCTTTACCGGGCTTTGACTGTCGCCTGGTTTTTAGTATACAAAAGTATTGATGTCTATAGGATATCTAATTGTCAGTGATTTATTGTTTGCCGATAACGTTTTAACAAACTGTACATCCTGTAAACAAAAAAGGCCCCGCTTTCACGAGGCCTTTGTATTCAATTTGATAAGTTACTCCAGCATACTTAGTCTGAATGTGTAGGCACCTGTGGATGTGGTAAGCCTTACAAAATACACACCGAACAACAAGCGTGTTCCATCAAACGGATAAGAATAGGTTTGATTCGCTTCGGCCCTTCCTGAATATAAAGTTGCCACTTTTCTACCCATTGAATCATACACCTCAAGCGTTACATTTTGCTCAGCTGATGGAACGGTAAAGCTAACGGTAGTGCGTTTACCGAAAGGATTTGGATAGGCTATTAGCGTTACAACTTTTGGCGCTTCGGGAATGTTTAACTCAAGCATTCTTGTTTTAGCCAAAGTAGTAGTAGAGCATGTACCTAAAGTTCCCCCGTTGGCAAGTTGTGTTGCAACGGCATTGCTGCTTATGCATAATTGCGTATACGGGTTGCTGGCGCTGCCTGTATTGTGGCAAACGGATACTTTATCACCACCACCACAGCGTGCATCAATTACAATAATTGTAACCGAAGCGCTGGCCTGGCAGCCGTACTCACTTGTAACCAGTACATTGAAAGTATAACTACCGGCCTGTGTTGGTGTAAATACAGGGTTGGCAATATTGCTGTTACTTAAGCCAGCCGATGGGCTCCATTTATAGGTGCTTGCACCCGGTGCCGAATTCGGATTTGACGCGGTCAATGTTAACTTTTGCGCGCCATAACCCAATGCTATTGTATTGGCATCTAACTTGGTACCGGTATTGTCGGTCCGGCTAACAGCGATAGCCGGATTTGGTGTTTTACCAATTACAGTTACCACTGCTGTTCCGGTAGATACGTTGCCGTGGTTATCAGTAACTGTTAATGTTACGGTGTTGGCACCCTGTGTTGAACAATCAAATGTGGTTTTATTTAAACTTATTGACTTAATTCCACAAGCATCATTACTGCCGTTATCGATCTGTGCCGGTGTAATTGTTGCGTTGCCGCCGCTTAGATATACAGTAATGTTTTTTGTTAATACAACCGGGGGAACATTATCCTGTACGGTTACCACAGCTGGAGCGATGGAAGCATTGCCGTGAGTGTCAGTAACGGTCAGGGTAACGTTATTCGTACCAACGTTTGAACAATCAAATGAGATTTTGTCCAGGGCATAGTCGGCGATAGCGCAATTATCCGTCGAACCATTGTTAACCTGCAATGGCGTGATGGTAACTTTTCCCGTTGCGTCCAATTGCACGGTTATGTTTTGCGCAATGGCTATTGGTTTAATATTATCCTGCACGGTTACTACTGCTGTAGCTGTAGAAGCATTGCCATGTATATCAGTAACGGTTAAGGTCACCGTATTTGCACCAACATTTGAGCAGTCGAAAGTTGCTTTATCTAAAGCGTAAGTCGAGATAGCACAATTATCAGTTGAGTTGTTGTTGATCTGCGCCGGGGTGATGGTGGCTTTTCCTGTCGCATCCAATTGAACAGTGACGGCTTGCGCGATAGCGATCGGCGGAACATTGTCCTGAATGCTTACCACCGCTGTGGCTGTAGAAGCATTACCATGTATGTCAGTTACAGTTAAGGTAACAGTATTTGCACCAACATTTGAGCAATCGAATGTCGACTTATCCAGGGTGTAAGTAGCAATAGCGCAATTATCGGTTGAACCGTTGTTGACCTGTGCCGCTGTAATGACAGCGTTCCCTATAGCATCCAGTTGAACAGTGATGTTCTGGGCGATTACAACCGGCGGAACATTATCCTGAACAGTTACTACTGCTGTCGCAGTTGAGGCATTGCCATGGGTATCAGTAACGGTTAATGTTACCGTATTTGCACCAACGTTTGAGCAATCGAATGTTGTTTTATCTAAGCTATAAGTTGCAATAGCGCAATTATCGGTTGAACCGTTATTGATTTGTGCAGCGGTAATAACAGCGTTTCCTGTCGCATCCAATTGAACAGTGATGGCTTGCGCGATAGCGATCGGCGGAACATTGTCCTGAACAGTTACCACAGCCGAAGCGGTTGAAGTGTTCCCGGCAGCATCGCTAAGGGTTAAATTAACAGTGTTTGCGCCAACATTGGTACAATCGAACGTTGTTTTGTCTAAGCTATAAGTTGTTATACCAACATTGTCGGTCGAACCATTATCAACGGCAGCGGCTGTTATACTTACATTTCCGCTTGCGTCAAGGCTAACCGTTATGTTTTTGGTTGCTGCAACCGGTGCAGTTTGGTCGGTTGCTGTTACAGTAAAGCTTTGTGTTGCCGAATTTCCTGAAGGGTCAGTGGCAGTTAAAGTAACGGTAACCGGCACATTATTAGCCAGGGCTGTTCCAGCCAGCGGGAATTGGGTAATACTTGAAACGGAGCAATTATCCGTTACCGTTGCCGACGAAGTATAATCAGTCAACGCCGCGGTACCGGTTGTGGCATCAACTGCTACAATGGTGTTGGCCTGGGTAGAAGTAAACACAGGGTTCACTAAGTCCTGCACTAAAACGGCGGTTGGCGCCGACGTAGCGGAGCAACCACTATCATTAGTTACCGTTACAGTATAGTTACCTGTTGAAGTGGCATTTATTGATGGCGTGGTTGCGCCTGTGCTCCATAAGTAGGACGCACCAGCGCCTGCTGTTAGCGTTACCGAACCTGTCGGACAGAATGTTGTGGGCCCGCTGGCTGTTATTGCGGCCGTTGGAAATGGATTAACGGTGACTGCAGTTGCTGATGAAGTAGTGGAACATCCGCCTGTATTGGTTACAGTTACTGTGTAATCCCCGGCAGTATTTACTGTAATACTCTGGGTAGTAGCACCCGTGCTCCAATGGTAAGACGCACCGGCACTTGCGGTTAATTTTACCGAACCTGATTGGCAGAATGCCGTGGGTCCGCTGGCGGTGATGGTGGCAACAGGCAATGGCTTAACAGTAATTGCAGTTGCCGCCGATGCGGCTGAACAACCGGTGGCCTGCGTTACGATTACCGAATAGTTACCAGCAGTACCTGCAGAGATCGAAGGCGTAGTTGCCCCGGTACTCCATAAGTAAGATGCACCGGCACTAGCGGTTAAAGTAACTACACCTCCCTGGCAAAAAGTAGTTGGGCCGCTTGCCGAAATAGTGGATGGCGGTAAAGGTGTGACATTAACTGTAACCGGAAAGATTAATGTAGCCTTGTTTCCATTTGCGTCGGTGGAAGTGGCGGTAACATTGGTTGTTCCAATAGGGAAAAAGCTACCCGGCGCAATACTAAATGATGCTGTAAGATTTGGTGTACAGTTATCCACAGATGTTGCTGAAAAGTTAACATTTGCGCCTGCAGTACCGCACGCTACCGAAACGGTAGTGTTAGCCGGCGTTATTGTTGGCGGCGAAGTGTCAACAAATGTACCCGAGATGGTTTGAGGCCAAACGTTAGGTTCTGATTCCGTTAAAACAACGGTTAACCCACCGTTTAAGGTAATATTTACTGGTACGTTACAAGCGGCGGGTGGAAAGTCATAATAAGCCCAATCGTTATACATATTGGAATACGAGGTTTTTGCTAAAATTATTATTTTAGTTCCGGCTCCCGGAAGATTATTCCATGCATAACCATTAAATGCCCCGGTTGGGTTAACATTTTGAGTAATGGTAGTACTGCCATATGTAGTAGTAATACTCATGCCGTTGCCTTGCAATCCTGCTTCCGATAATGCTCCGTGCCAGTGTTCAATATAAACGCGGATAAAACCGTTAGGCAAGATAACATACCCTACCTGCACTGCGTGCGCAGACACTGTTTGAAATCCAATGAGGAGGAACAGGCAACAAGTTAAACCTCCCCGCAAGATGGTTTTTTTTAAGTTGCCGGTCCATAGAGATATCTTTTTTTCTTGAAAGGGAACCGGAGTTGTACGATTTGAACTGTAAAAATTGTCCATAAATTTGATTAAGGTTAGGTTAAGAAAGCATTAGTTTTTATTGATGTTCATTTTTAACACCATTTTATATTGTGCTTTCAGATCTGTATAAATAGACTGCATACCCGGGGATAGATCAGATAGCTTGGTCTCTTTAATGAGCTTTTGAATGGCAACATTATATTTTTGAATTTCATTTGGATAGGCTGTTATCCATTCTTTTATTGGTTTCTCATCGTATTTATAAGCTTGTTTTTCATATTGAAAGGATGTTCCTGATCCATTAAATTTTTCAACTGCCGGAAGGTGCGGGGCCGCAATTGCAATAGCATCATCAATAGGTTTTACTTTATTTTGGGCATAGCTTGCTGAAGCACTGCAAACTACCAGCATGCAAATAATTAGTATCAGTTTTTGTAATTTAGGTTGATTTTGGACTGGTTTTTTCATATAATTTAAATTTTAGTGCAATTAATGATGGCTTTGCCGTTTAAAGCTGCGTTAAATACTTTGGCTATTTTGAACTAATCGATTATCTTATTGGTATGGTAGATGAAAGAGCGGTTATAGTAGATTAAATATTATTATATTTAGCCTCTCTAATAATAAACTATATGATTTACCGTTGCCTCGTCGCGGATGACAACCTGATTGACCGCGACCTGATCACTAAATATCTGAGCAAGATCGACGGCATCGTTATTGCCGCTGTTTGTACAGATGGCTTTGAGGCGTCGAAAGTATTAGCTGACCAGCATATAGATATATTGTTTTCGGATATTGATATGCCCTACTTGTCGGGCATTGGTTTGGTTAAAAATTTAAAGCACCCGCCTGTTACTGTATTTATTACCTCGCATAAGGACTATGCCGCAGAGGGGTTCAATCTGGATGTTATAGATTTTATCGTTAAACCGCTGAACTTTGACCGATTTTATCAAGCGGTTAATAAGGCTATGGCGTATTTATCGTTAAAAAATATAGCAAATGGGAATAGCGACGCCGCCAACGACAAACAAGAAACATCAGATAATAACATCCATGCTGCTTCTGAATATTTTTTTATAAAAGAGACCAACGGTATTACGAGGATAAGATACAGCGACGTGCTTTATATCGAGAGCCTTGGGGATTACTCTAAGGTTTTTACGCAAAATGGTGAAAAGCATGTCACTTTGGTTAGCCTCAAAAGCATGCAGAGGCAATTGCCCGAACATCAATTTAAAAGGATACATAAGCAGTACATCGTTAACCTATCTCATATCGTTACCATAACTGCAAACGAAGTTGTATTGTTAAATAAACAAACAATACCTATAAGTGCCTCTTCAAGACTCGAAATAATTGGATTTTTAGCCGGCAATGTATTAACGCGATAAATATTCAATTCAAATTAATGCGCTTTGGCAAGCTTAAAGAAAACGTAGTTCCCTCGTTTTTTGCACTTTCAACATGAATTGTCCCATCCATAAGCATGGCGAAGTTTTTACTCAGCATCAATCCAAGGCCGGTGCCTTTTTCCTTATTGGTGCCGGGGGTGCTTTCAAGGAATTGCGAATAACTGATGGTATTAAAATTGCGTACCTGGCTGTCCGACATGCCGGTGCCGTTATCCCTCACAATTAGTTTTACGTGCAGGTCGCCCGCTTCGGCGTTAATTGTTACCAGCCCGCTATCATGCGTGAACTTTATAGCGTTGGTAAGCAAATTGCGTAAAACTACCTGGAGCATCACAACATCGGCTACAATAGTGGTTTGCGAAGAAATATTATTTTGGATAGTTATATTTTTAATCGAAGCGAAATCATTTATCGACATTATCACGTCGCGGGTTATAACGCTAACGTCAACGGCTTGCCTTTCTGGTTTAAAAGCCTGCATTTGGCCCGCCGCCCAATTCAATAAATTTTCGATTAAAGTATAGGTATGATCCAGCGATTTTTTAATTTCAATAAAGTATTTGCTTCTGTTATCTGCCGAAATATTTTCGTCTTCCAATAACTGTGTCAATGCAATAAGCGTATTAATTGGCGCGCGCATATCATGGCTAATTACGCTAAACAGGCGGTCTTTGACCTGTCCGGTTATTTCAAGGTCATGCTTTTGCGCTGAGATGATATTGTTCAGTTTCCGGTTTTTATAATAGTAATAATAAAGGAGCGATGCTGCTAAGCCGACAAGGCCTAAAATAATGATCAGCGATAGTCCGAGTGTTTGACTTGAACTAATTACTGCCTGCTGGCTGGCTATCCGCTTGTCCTTTTTTTGACTGGCAACATTATATAAAAGCGCTTCTTTTTCCCGCTGCGCATTCAGCCTCAACTTCTCATTTGCCAGCTGATATTGTTGTTGCGAAAATGCGAGCTGAGCTATTTCATTTTTTCTTCTGAACAGCTCCAATTGATATTTTTTTGATTGAATTTCCTGCTCCTGGCGCAATACTAAAAGCGCCTGGTTTAAAAGGTTATCATCTTTTAGCACATCCCGGTATTTTGTTTCTATTTCACCGGTAAGTTTGGTTTTTTCTTTTGCAAATACGGTTCCGTTAAGTTTTTCCAGGGTGTCGGCATATAAGAAGGCATTTTTATAATCACCTTTTTTTACATATATATTTTTTAACGTACTTAACAGTTTTAACCGCAAAGCCGGTTCCCGGTTGTTTTTTGCATTTTGATAAGCCCGCAGCGTGTATGTTTCCGAAGTTTTGTAGTCGTTATTATCAAATGCGGTTTCACCAATATGTTGTAAAATAGCTTGTTTATAATAACTATTACCTGCTGAATCGGACATCTTTTTTGCCCTAAACAGAATTTTTAATGCTTCGCCATATTGTTTTAAATGTCGTTGGCTCTCAGCCGTTTTAGTTAAAATATTTATTTGTCCAAATAATGTACCGTATTTTTTATTAATGACGAGGGCCTTGTTATAATATGTTATTGCTTTATCAAACTTTGATTGGTCGCTATAAAAGTCGCCAAACATATTATATATATCTTCTTCTTTATCCTGTAAATCATATTTAACAGCCAAATCAAGGGCTGTGGAAAGATATTCGCCGGTTTTTTTGTTATCCCTGAATTGGATCTGTGTCCAGGCTAAATCCTGGTAAATCCCAATTATTTGCTTTGGACTTCCATATTTCTTCATTAGTGGCAGGGCGCTCATATATTCCTCCCCGGCCTGTTTAAATTCGCCTAAACTTAAATAGGCAAAGCCAGTAGCGGTTAATATTCTTGCTATAGTTAAACTATCATGTTGATAGCGGGCCCGTGCTAATAATTCTTGTTTGAGATCGCCGGCATAAGGAGATTTTTTAACAGTAAGCTTGCTGAGATACCCGATAAAGCGCTCCGTACGCACCGACTCGTTTTTAAGCGCCTGGATAGAATGATAAGTACTATCGGTTTGTAATCGCGTTTGTCCAAACAAATTGTTTATGCAAATAAGCAGTACAATTGTGAAGAAAAACTTTTTACTCATTTATCGCTCGCATTAATTGGGGGTTCTAACATAATCATAATAAATAACTATTTGAGTTACAAAGCTTAAAATGGCAGGAGCATTAATCCGCGCATTATATTATTAACTCCAAAACAAGGTGGTTTAAACTTTTAATGCGTGTGCCGGTCGTCCTCGTCGATTTTATTTGATCACAAAAAGTGTCCGTCCGGTTTGGGGGTTGGACATAAGTTAGGACGGGCAGACAGCCCTTTTTGTCGTCCTAAACGCAGTGAAGGATCTTCTTAAAGCGATAAGTCGGCGGTTGCAAGGTGGAAAAGATGCCTCACTATCGTTACTCATAACATGTTTGTTCCCGAACAAAACAAAGGTGTCATGATGAGCCCAGCCTGTCCTGAGGTATCGAAGGAAACCATAGTGGGCAAAGGCCTTTCGGTCATGCATCGCGGCATTGTTTCGAACACTTAAACTATTCGCCCGATAAACATCCGTCAGCCCTGCGCGCCGTGGTTCGAGGGGCCTCACCATGACACCCTTTTGGCATTTCACCTTCAGAGTTTTCAAATTTCACTATCGTTCAGCATGACAAAAGAAGATCAGGCCCTTTGTCCATCCGGGCAAGCAAGAGCGGAAGATTCAATTTTCAGTTTACTTTTTTTTTCGCTTTTCGAGCATGTCCGCTATGCTGATAGCCGAACATTCAGCTACCAGGGCGTTTACAACCGCGGACGGCATGGCGTCCCCGCCTGTAAAATTGATACAGCCTTTCTGGAATTTGGCGTCCGGTAACAGGCCCGCGTATTTGGCATGCAAGGCCGGGTTCATATACATCGGCAGGCAATGCAGCGACATATAGTTTTTGGTACTGGCCAGCCCGTACTTCATGTAACAGCGCTCTTCATACAATATCATTTCCTTGCCCATCATCGGCTTTATGACCGGGGCAACGGTCGGGTCGTTGGCCAGTATGGCTTCATGGAGTGCAGTTAAGGTGGCCTGCCATTCTGCCGGCGCACTGATGATGTATTCGGTTATAGTCATGATAACGGTTGATAAGATACCCGAATATACATAAATAAAAGCTGGCGAAAATCATACGGTTGCGGTAGGCTCAAATAAGTGCGGTTAAGCGTGGATGGTTGGCCGGGCCGAGATGTTATCTTTAGGCCATTGTTTTTTTATTTCGCCAAATTCCTCATTTGAACGACATACTTCTTCCCACTTCAAGATTGCTACCGGGATGGATGTTTTTTGGAATGAACAATATTGGAAAAGATTAAAGGCGAGTTTTGCGGATTTTTTCCGATAAACTAATTTATCGTCGGTAGATAGATCTTGGTTGTCCACGCCGGTTTCCCAAATCAGCTTATCTAAGCCAAAGCAGAGACCGTCCAAATTATTTTCGGTTAATAAGCCTAATTTGTTTCTCGCAATAAAATCCAAAACATTTAAGCTCTGTGATAACGTGGTTAGGTTTCGCCATTTAATTTGATAAATCAGAGCCTCTAGTACATGAGCAAATTCAGAACTGAATTTTTCATGAAAAGTTTTGTTAACACATGTGTCAATTATTACATTACATGCGTCGGCAATTTCTTTTGAATTCTCTGATGCGAGATTATTTTCCATTTCAATAAATAGTTCAACTTTGAATTCTGGAAACAAATCAATAAACGAAAATTTAAGGTTTAGCCCAGGCAACCCATGGTCAATAATTTCATTAATTAATCGCTTTATAACAGATTGATCATTAATATCACGTTTCCAAAAATCATTGATAGAAATCACTTGCGAAAGTATTGCAACAAGATATTCAAACCGTTTTTTAAATTCTTCGGCAACGGATCCGAAGGGCTCGTGTGAATCTTTTTGCAAAAGAAAATGCTTATCAGCATCCCACCATTCCGCCAATTTTTCCAACAATAATTTAGATTCGGTCGAAGTCCAGGTTATTCCGTATTTGGAATGCAGTGTTTTTGTTCCGGAAATAATTTCATTACACAACGGAATATCACCACGAGTTATGCTAATGCCTTTTTCCGCTTTTTTGCTTTGTATTGGAAACTCACTTTCAAGCAGATATTTTTTATAGATTTTTTCCGGTTCATTATCAGGATGGGGTAGATTGATAAAGGAGTAAAATAGGTAATTTGTACCAAAAGGTAGACCATTCGACCCAATTTGCGACCATAAACTTTTAGTGAAAGATTTTACTTGATGACTATTCAGCAATTTCAATGAATACAACTGCCCCAATCGGCTAATTGATCTTTCGCGTTGTTGGTCACTTGTTTTCGCTGCTGAATTCAAACCCGCTATAATTCCTTTATTAACTGTTAATCTCGTCTTCGTAATTTCATTATCATAAATGTGGAATAGCGCAAACGGATCTGGAAACTCACTTACCCCCCTGGATTCGACTTCGAGAATTGGAAATTCTAAAAACGTTAAAAGATGGTCATAAATAAATTGCTTGTCTGCGGAGTCTAGCAGCCGAGTGAGCAAATGCCTGACACCAACAAAATAGTTTCTATTTGGGGAATGATAAATCTTTAAGGCAAAATCTAAAAGCGCCTCCTTTTTTTGATCGTCACATTTCACAACAAATCGTGAGAAAATCTCCGGTAGAATTGTGGTCAGCCCTGAATCTTTGAAAACTTCACCATTGTTGAGTTCATCCAAAATGGTATTAGCGATTTCCATATAATGATCTAAGAATCGGTTTACATTTTCTTGTGATAGGCTCTGTAATAAATCTCTGTTGAGACTATATTTCGCTAGGTCCGAATTGCCTGTTCTTAGCATTAGAGATAACGCCCAATAAGGTGAATGGATAGTGATCCTTTTTAAAGCACCTTCTAAAGATTTCTTCCCGTAAGTCATTTTTGGAAGCCTTGGTGAAATTCCGCATTCTTCAAGATATCTAAGGAATTGATATCCTGTCATAGCTTCTTTTCCAGTTTTTCCAAAATGGTGAGTGGTGGATTTGCTACCGATCTCGAAGTTGTACACAACGGTTTCGTTTTTTTCAATTACCGGCTCCCTTTCAAGTAAAATTTCAAATATCTCTAGTTCCGACCATGGATCGCACTTATAAATTTTTAATGTATTCCAACGCTCATTGAACACTGATTGATCATCGTTGATATTAAATAAGCTCAGTTTCAGTTTTAGACTGTTTTTAACATATTGCAAAAGCTGCATTACATATGCTTCCTGTGAAACCAATGTATAATCACCCACAACAGGAGAAAGATTTAATCTGGTTCTAATATGCGTTAACGATTTTTCGAGTATCTTAACAGCTTCATTAGTTTGACCTAACTCTGCGAGCAAAGCGGCACGCTTGGCTTCCCAAAATGGTAGACTTTCGTTGATAGGCCATAAGCTAATTTCTGCACTAAGCTGCGTTAGTTTAAATGTAAATAACACGAAAAGGCACTTTTCATAATAATATTTTGCCCTTAACTCTGCGGGTAAATCAGTTTGGAATAGAGCGATCTCCTTCTCCAGATGTTGCCATTTTTCGCGAAACCCTTCCTCACGGTAAAACCTAAACAGCGCTAATTTGAGCTCAAGCCACCATTGTTTTACCAAAATATACGACACATTACTTATTTGTTCTTCAAACCGGATAGAATTGGTAAGTAGCTCTTCATACTTTTTTAAAATAGTTTCGTAGGCAACTACATAATCATTAAAAATTGGCTGTAAACATTTTTCAATCCGCCAATTGAATTCATACAAAAATTGAATATCTGTAGGGGTCTCTAAAGAAACGATTTGCTCAGCTGTTATGAGCATATTACTGGTGTAGTCCCAAAGCTGATCTCTTTGACTTTTTGGCAAAATAAGCCAGTTTGGGTATTCCGTTCGCGTATTTGACCATTGCGATATAACTTCATTTAAATTAAGTTTGTCATAGAGGGACGAAAAATGTTTCATCTTGCCCGGCCAGTCGATAAATCGGTCTTTTCTTTTCTCTAAGGTCAGAAAGTCTATAAAATTGCTTAACGCCGTTTCATGGCTTACGTTTTCAGTAATATCCCTTATGTCTACTAAGGCAATATTTTTAGATTCCAATAGCTTCTTTTGTGCGTCAGATAAATCCAATATGCCGACCAAATAAATTCTGGGAGAATTCTCTTTTCCTAAGTTGTCTGATATCCAACCAATCCACTGTAAAAAATTTGGATCATCTGCGGAGAAGCCAATGAGGCATAAGGTGTTCTCAATAAGAGACTGCTGTACTGTATTGACAAATGGAGCGAACTGTTTGGGGTATCGGCGATAATCTTCTTCCGTAAGAATAAATGGCCGCTCTGACGGAAAACTGCCGTGAAGTTTGATAATTCGGGGTTTTTCCGCATAAATAAGATCTCGCTTGTTAACAACCAAATCATACTTTTGAATATACACCTTCTGTGCCGCCCGTTCAAGCAGTGTGTCAAAATTCGTAGTTAAGACATCTGTCCAAGGCAATTCTAATAATCGGACATGCAATTCTGAAGGCTCGTGGTCCTTGTCCGGAATGTTTTCAAGTACGAGTTTATCTAATACTGGTCTTCCGAAAGCCGCCTGCACCTCATCAGCAAGTTTTAAAACATTGAGGTAATATTTTCCGTCTGGTAAATGACCGTTGTTTAATTTTTTATAGAAGACGTTTCCAAGTTGCGCCCAATTGGGGAAATCATTTTTTGAATAATCACTTTTAATAGCATTTTTGCTGAACCCTGAACCAATCATCACTGCTGCGTGATTCGACCACAGCCTGTCTGCTATTTCTAACAAATAAGGGTGAATTGACTTTTCAAAAATTTCGATATTGTAAAGACTCATTATTGTGAACAGGCATCTATTTGTGATATAAAAGTATACAAAAAGCGATAAAGTATTGCTATCGGGGTGGTTATTATTGGTTGCTGCAAGAGTACAAGGTAATGTCTGCTAAGTTTGTAAAACAACGGCTTTAGAAACAATTTTTGTTTTCGTTTTTACCGGAATAAAAATAATGATTTGAGGAATGTTATTCAGTTTGCCGCGATATCTTAGGGTACATTCGTCTTGCCCGAACTGGTATATTAATCTGTATACGAGTGTGCCGTTCTCCTTGTAAAAATGTTCGTTCCGCTGAGGTATACGATGATCACTCAAATCTATCGCATTTATTCGTTTTTGGCAAAATTCTGCAAAATCCATTTGCCCATCTTGGATGAAAAAATCTGATTTAAGAATATCTTCCTCCGGCCATTTATCATCGAGTGCCAGGACAGACTTGTAATCTCTTATCATAAGTTCAGTGATATAAGTTTTCCAGATCACTTTGTTGTTTTTGACTATTCCAAAATATCGACTGGTGGAATTAGCACCCTCAGTTGTAAATTCCTCAAAAGATACTTTGCGGACGGTCTCTAATTCAAGACTTGTGTCTACAAATTGGGGTAAAAACGCACAATTGACCGAGCGATAATTATTGCAACAACTCGGATACAATATGCCATCGATTTTTAAATTGTTAACTAGCGGAGTATTATAGAGTATTTGATAGGCAATTATTCCGCTTTGCAAATAACTTCCACTCAGAAATAGTTCACTTACTGTGTCGAACAGAAATTTCTGCTTTTGTTTGAATGCTATAGTTTCGTTCTGGAAAATGCGCTCGAACTGCGTTTCTACGTTTTGCGTTATATCGCTATATAAATGCTGTTCACCTTTAATATGAGAAAGCGTTAGATAATTCAGTATATACTTGCTATCGGGCTTAAACCTCCATTCAGACAAATAGACTTGATCGCCCTTCGTAATCGGCTGGTTTGAATATGTCCGCAACTCCTCAAGTGCAGTCTTACCATCCATTGCACCGTAAAAAACAGGAAATCCAGGAACATTTGCGCGTTGATAACTTATTGCTTTTTCTTTTGGAGGGTAGGAGAATGTTTGTGGATTTGAGATGTCCTCATTGCTATTAGTTGCGATAATTCTGGCTCTGTAGATTTTAAGTGGATAATCGAGGTGTGCTGATATAATACGTGGAAACTCTATATGACTTTTTTTATAGAGAGCTAAAGACTTTTCAAGCGGTAAATAATTTACCTGATCAAGTTCCGCTGTCCATTTTTGAAAAGATCGTTTTATGTAATCTAAAGACATGTAAATATTTACATTAAATGAAAGACATAATCTAATTCCAAATGTATGAGGTTGCAAAAATATATTAATTATGTTAAAAGAGTCACGCGGCATAAGCGGCATCTGCCCGATTTATTGAACGATTTATACAGGAAAGCGATTGATATTATTTGCGTTATCGTGTCGCAACAAAATCTGCTTTATTGCTTTATTATGCTGTGAGTTTATCCCCTGCCGATAGCAGTTTATCTAATTTGCAAATTATGCCCTAACCCATCCCAAACCTTTTCCACCCCCAATTGTTCCTTTCAAAAAAGGAGGAACTATGCCCTGGCACAACGGTGATTACCCGCCAAGTTATAAAAACCAGCCCAAAAAGATAAGGGAGAAAGCGACGGAGATAGCGAATGAAGTGTTAAAGACCACCGGCAACGAGGGCGAGGCTATCGCCACCGGCCTGAAGCAGGCGCGCCTGCACTTTAAGAAGGAAGAAGAGGCGAAGAAAGCATGAGCCTGACCGACGAGGAATTCCGTGAGGAATACAAACCCCTGCAGGTGCCCGCGCATTTTGATGCGGCGGATACCCAGCAGAACAAAATGATTTTCGCCCTGGCCGAAATAGGCGAGGGCAGCGCGGAAGACGTGATAGCAGCACTCGAAAAACTGGAACCCAATGTTACCGGCGAACAGCTAAAGGCGCTGGTGCACCAAACGCTGCGCCGCCTGTATGACAAGGGCCTGCTAAGCGGCTCGGAACAAAACGGGGTAATGCGATATAACCTGCACAAAATGACCCAACCCAACACCGGTAAAACCAACCCGGGTTGATACGCTTTTTTTTGTCTGAAAATACAAATGGTTTATAACCTGTTTGTTGCACCGTTTATTTGAAGTGTACCTACTGTATCCAGGTGTATCCACGTGTGCCGGGTGGTACACTATACACCATGCTGGTACATCAGCAACCCGTACGGCACTTAAAAAAACTTCGCCCGCAGATTTAGCGTGCAAATTAAATCGTCGCGCGCATATTTACTCACCCCGACTGCGCTACGCTAGTCGACCCTCTCTCCGTGCCGGAAAGAGGGTAATTCAAGAAAAAAATATTTATTTCCCAACCCTCTTTGCAGCTTGCTGCAGAGAGGGTGGTCAAGCGAAGCGGTGTCCCGATAGCTATCGGGAGGGTGAGTTAACTCTGCGCGCGATAACCCGCCATATAGACCCAATCTCCCGATAGCTATAGGGAGATGAGTCGGGTAGCGACTTGTAAATTACACTGCAAATTTCAGATTACTTGTGCGGATTGCCTATATTGCCTTATCCAATTTAGTATAAGCTACAATGAGAAAGACTATTTTTTTGATTCTCGCCGCATTTTTTGTTGTGAACTGTTTCGCGCAGGTAACAGTCCGGCATTTATTAACCGAAAACCAGGCTGACCCGCTCAGCATTGATGCCTTAACGCCACGGTTCAGCTGGCAGCTTTTTGCCGGCGATAAACGGAACGTAATGCAGGCAGCCTACGAGATCAGGGTTAAAAAAGGCGCGCACGAAGCCTGGAAAACAGGAAAGGTGACGTCGGACCGGTCGGTTTATGTTCCTTACAAGGGCGAGGCGCTGGTGTCGGGGCAAAAATATAGCTGGCAGGTAAGGGTTTGGGATAATTCGGGCAAAGTGTCTGAATGGAGTACCCCCGCCACCTGGCAAATGGGCCTGCTAAAACCCGCCGACTGGAAGGCCGAATGGATATCGCCGGGCTATGTTGAGGATTCGGTTTTTAGGCCGAGCCCATTGTTTCGCAAAAGCTTTTCGCTGACAAAGAAAATAAAATCGGCCACTGCTTATATCACCGCGCATGGTTTATACGAGGCGCAGATCAACGGCCATCGGGTAGGGGATGCATACTTAACCCCGGGCTGGACAAGCTACAACAAGCGCCTGCAATACCAGGCTTATGATGTTACTTCCTTATTGCAGCGCGGCGACAACGCTGCCGGCGCAATACTGGGAAATGGCTGGTACCGCGGTTATATCGGGTATAATCCGAAACCCGGCTTGTATGGGAAAGATATCGCGCTGCTGTTTCAATTGCAGGTGACTTATACCGATGGCACTACAGATTTTATTGTATCTGACGGAAGCTGGAAATCGTCGACCGGGCCTGTACGTTTCGCCGAGATCTATTATGGCGCAACAATAGATAACCGCCTGCAGCAACCGGGTTGGTCGGCGGTGAATTTCGATGATAAAAACTGGTCGGGCGTGAAGGTGCAGAGCTTTGCAAAAGATATTTTAGTAGCTACCATAAACGAGCCTGTGCGCAAGCATGAAACATTTAAGCCGGTGAAGGTTTTTAAAACGCCAAAAGGGGAGAAGGTAATTGACTTCGGCCAGAACCTGGTGGGATGGGTGCAGATGAAGGTAAGCGGCAAGGCGGGTGACAAGATCACCATATCGCACGCGGAGGTAATAGATAAAGCCGGTAATTTTTATACGGACAACTTGCGTACCGCGCGGTCGCAGGATGTTTATATCCTGAAAGGCGGCGGCGAAGAAACGTTTGAGCCGCAGTTTACGTGGCAGGGGTTCAGGTATATCAAGGTGGAAGGTGCGTCCGGCGATCTGAAACCTGAGAATTTTACCGCTGTAGCGCTTTATTCGGATATGGCGCCAACGGGGACATTCTCCTGTTCAAACACGATGATCAACCAGCTGCAGCATAATATTCAATGGGGGCAAAAGGGTAATTTTTTGGATATACCGACGGATTGCCCGCAGCGGGATGAACGCTTAGGCTGGACCGGTGATGCGCAGGTTTTTTCGCGTACAGCATCGTACAACATGAACGTGCATAATTTTTTTGCCAAATGGCTCAAAGATGTTGCCGCCGACCAATACCCCAGCGGCAGTGTGCCCTTTGTAATACCGAATGTGATCGGCAACAGCACTACCGGGCCCGGGGCCAGTACCGGCTGGGCCGATGTGGCTACCATTATCCCATGGAACATGTACCTAGCCTACGGCGACAAACGGATACTGGAAGACCAATACGGCAGCATGAAGGCGTGGGTTAATTATATGCAGCAGCAAAGCCGTAGCGACCTGTGGAACACCGGTAACCACTTCGGCGACTGGCTGTTCTACAGTTTGAACGATGATACCGACGGCAGCTCGGCCATCACCAATAAATATTTGATAGCGCAATGTTTTTATGCTTACTCAACGCAACTGCTTATCAACGCCGCAAACGTATTGGGCAAGGCAGATGATGCGGCTAATTATACGAAGCTGCTCGCTAAAATTAAGGAAGCTTATTTAAAAGAATATGTAACGCCCAACGGGTTGATATCGTCGGATACGCAAACGGCCTATGTGCTGGCCCTGCAGTTTGACATGCTACCCGAAAATTTAAGGCAACAGGCGGCAGACAGGCTGGTTAGCAATATCAGGCGGTACAGCAATCACTTAACAACAGGCTTTTTAGGTACGCCTTACTTATGCCATGTGCTGAGCCGGTTTGGACATACCAATGTAGCGTACAGGCTTTTGCTGCAGGATACCTATCCTTCGTGGCTGTACCCGGTAAAAATGGGTGCCACCACGATATGGGAAAGATGGGACGGCATAAGGCCCGACAGCACATTTGAAACACCGGGCATGAACTCATATAACCACTATGCATACGGTGCCATCGGCGACTGGATGTACCGGGTTGTAGCAGGCATTGATACCAAAACGGAGGCGCCCGGGTACAAGGAGATCGTTATCAAGCCTGCAATCGGTGGAGGCTTAACCAACGCTTCAGCGGATTATGAGACCAATTATGGCAAAATAAGCTCGCACTGGAAAATAGATAATGGCCAATTATTATTTGATATTGAGGTTCCGGCAAATACAACGGCAACGGTCTATGTCCCGGTAGATACGGGCACCAGTGCCGTACTGGAAGGTGGCAAGGCGGTTGCAGCTGTACCGGGTATAAAGTCCGGCCCGGCTGAAACGGGTTATATGGTTCTGAATGTTGGTTCGGGAAGTTATCACTTCAGTACGGCCTGGCCTCAGCAACCTGCAGACCCACGGTCGCGGTAAAAGCAATTTATAATGGGATAAAGAAAAGCGTCTCTGCTATTAGCAGGGCGCTTTTCTTTTGTCGGTTTAACTATTTTCCGCGGAACATGGAAAATATCCAAATGATGATCAGGATCACAACAATGACAGCTATGATGCCAACAGCAGCGCCTGCTTTAAAAATCCCGGCAATGGCCGAACAGCTGCTCAGGCATAGCATAAGCAGGATTATAAATGGAAAATGTAGTTTTTTCATAATTTGGTTTTTTAGGAGATATAAGTCCTGAAAAGCCAAATAGTTTTTGAATGCCACTTTTTTTTAAAGGGCCGGTTGGTTTTCCGTACTGAGCAAGCCAGCATTAAAGAGTTCAAAGTCGCTCATCATCATGTATTAAGTTTTATCCAACAAAAAAAGCCTTACAGAATTGATCCTGTAAGGCTTTGATATATTATGGTTTGTATAACTAAACTCTTTTTGATTTGATACGGGCGGCTTTACCGGTAAGCTCACGCAGGTAGTATAATTTAGCGCGGCGTACTTTACCGTGGCTGTTCACCTCAATTTTATCAATGTTTGGAGAATTGATAGGGAATATACGCTCAACACCAATACCGTTTGAAACTTTACGAACGGTAAAGGTTTCGTTGTTACCTACACTATTGCGCTGAATAACAACACCCTGGTAAACCTGGATACGTTCTTTATTTCCTTCGCGTATTTTATAGTGCACGCTTACTGTATCACCGGCCTTGAAGGACGGAAGTTGTCTTTTTTCTACTGATTGTTCTTCAACAAATTTTACTAAATCCATGATTTTTAGCTCTTAAAGCGATTTTTAGCCCGTAAAAATCGGCTTGCAATAATAGGGATTTTTTTTAATAAATAAAAGGCGATTTTAAAAAATTATAAAAGCTGGTAAGCGGTTGATTAAGTTGATTGTGTTGAATGGGTTTTGGCTTATTTCTACAAGGCAACTTAATCAACAATTCACCTAATCAACCAATCAACTGATTAATCCAGCAAATCCGGCCGCCTTTTCCTGGTTCGCTCTATAGCCTGTTCAAAGCGCCATTTTTCAACTTCGGGGGTATTGCCGCTTAGCAGGATGTCGGGCACCTTGTGGCCGTTCCAGTCGGCAGGGCGGGTATAAACCGGGGCATCAAGCAAGCCATCCTGGAAGGAGTCGGATAGGGCCGATGTTTCGTCGGATAACACACCGGGGATCAGTCGCACTACCGCATCAACCAATACGGCTGCGGGAAGCTCGCCGCCTGATAGAACATAATCGCCAATTGAGATCTCACGGGTAACGTATATATCCCTTATGCGCTGATCGATCCCTTTATAGTGGCCGCATAGGATAATAATATTTGTCTTTATAGAAAGCTGGTTGGCCATTGCCTGGTTCAGTGTTTCGCCATCCGGCGACATGAAAATGATCTCATCATAATCCCGCTCTGACTTTAATTTTTCAATACACCTGGCAAATGGCTCGATTGTCATCACCATACCACTGCCGCCTCCGTAAGGATAGTCGTCAACACTTTTTTGCTTTTGGGTTGAGTAGTCGCGCAGATTGTGGACATGTATTTCGGCTATCCCCTTTTTCTGTGCACGCTGTAAAATAGAATGTGCAAAAGGACTTTCCAGCAATCCCGGTAAAACGGTAACGATATCAAAACGCATGGGCAAAGATAGTTTTGTTTGAGGTAAAAGGCGAAAGGTAACGGGTTGAAAGGTTGGGAAGAAGAGGTTAGAGACTGGCGATTAGAGATTGGTTAAGGCATTAATTCATTCCGGGTTTTGATATATACCCAGCACATTTCCGAATGGGTCGGCGAAGCGGGCGGTTATCTCGGGTGCGTCATGGCCAATCGGTTGCACTATTTGGCCGCCGTGGGCGCTTACAGCGTCAACGGTCGCTGTCGCGTTATCAACCATCACATAGATCATCAGTCCCGGCTCGGCTGATGGTTTGCGCCCATGCACCCACATCCCACTCACTACGCCCACACCATCGTCAAATGACACCCTGTCGGAACCCCTATCCCTTAGCGGCCATCCAAAAATGGTATGGTAAAAATTGGCGGAGCCGGCAATATCTGCTGCCGGTATTTCTACGTAACATATTTTGCCGTTGCCACCGCCAGGGTGCTGGTAAAGGCCCAGAATATTGCCTGCCGGGTCGGCAAACCAGGCCACTTCTTCGGTTTCGCTTATTTTTATGCGGTTTACTATTTTACTGCCATTTGCGGTTAACCGATCCACAGTTTCGGCAAGGCTGTCGACCATAATTGAAACTACCAGGCCTATGTCAGTATGCGGTTTTCGCCCCATCACCCAGGCGCCGCTTACCTCGCCAATGCCATCATCAAAAGCTGTGCTGCCGTCGCCGCGTGTCCGGATATGCCAGCCAAATATTTTATTATAAAAAGCTGAAGATGCTTCAACATTATTTGCCGGCATTTCTAAGTAGCATATTTTGCCGTTTCCTAAGGTGGGTTCTTTGTTTTCCATAATTTTGTTAATTAAGTTTTGCTGCTATTTCGGCAATGTTTACGCCTTCTATAAATATCAGTTTGTTCCTTTCAGCAATAGCCGCGGTTGAAGCTGATGTTATCGGCGGATGCAGCCATAATACTTTCGCATGCAATGGCAAAACATGTTTTTCGATAATGCTTGCATGCTCTCCTTCCGGGCGATAGACATTAACAATATCAACAGCATCCGGATTGCCATCCAATTTTTCGAAAACAAGATACCCCGTTTCTTCCGGGTTGCGGGGAGGAAAACTGCTTGGGCCATCGATAGGATTCGGTGCCAACCTCGCTTTAGAATAACCTTTCGGACTAAAACCAAAAACGATAAAGCCCGCTTTAAGAAGCGCCCGCGGTACACCGGGACCGGGCCAATCAACCAGCAGGATGTTTTTTGCTGACCTGAGAATTTGAAGCGGGTTTGGTTTCATAATAAAATTTAAATTAAAGCTTTCAGTCGTCGTCTTCCAGCGTAAAAATTTCTTCAAGTGGTTTGCCGAATACCCTGGCGATTTTTAATGCCAGCACAGTTGAGGGGACGTATTTACTACTCTCGATAGTGTTTATTGTTTGCCGAGATACACTAACCTGTTCGGCGAGGTCGGCCTGGGTGATGTTTTTTATGGCGCGCTCAACCCGGATGTTATTTTTCATGGCTATCCCTCCCTGCTTAATGAGCTGTTCAGCCGGAAAATAACCCATCTGAAACGGATGATAAAAAAGGCAAGGGGAACCATTAGATTTAAAAACAAGATATGTTCTGTATCGTTCGTGAAAACCAGGCTTATTATTAACAACACATAGTTCACATAGATTGCCCATTGTAATGAATCGCTGCGCAATTGTGATATCTGTTCATCTTCGATCTTTTCTTTGGAGAAAGCCACGATGAACAGACCAATAGCCATTAGTAAGGTCGTAGTCATAAAAAAGACGTGGTGGCTGTTTAAAAGATTGTTACTAACGGTTCCGTGACTAAGGTCAAACCCCAACGACTGTTTAAATACAACAACCGGGACATGGGCCAGTATTAGGACATACCCTAAAAACCTGCACCAATACGGAAATAAAAAGCGTGATTTCATGTTTGTAAATTCAATGGAGTTAACAAAAATTAAAGCATTCTCAGATTGTTTTAACGCGACCCTTCGTTTTTAAGGCGGCGGTTAAGCTGGTAAATCTTCCACCTGAGACGTATAATGAAAAAGATCAATGGCGTAATGACATTAAAGATTACTACAGGTATAAAATACAGTCCGTAAACAAAAAGCACACAAATAATAAAAATACCATAATTTAAATAAATTGCCCATTGTAAAGAATCTAACCGTAATTGGGCAATGTGCTCATCTTCAATTTTTTCTTTAGAAAATGCGATAAAAAGTAATCCGAAAACAATTAACAGCACTATGATATCATGATGCAGTCTCATTGTGATAACACCCTGGTATATGTCATGGTGTATTTTCATGCCGGGACCCGTTACCTGCTGCAAATCTACCGCCGCATAGCCTTCGGGATGCAATACCTTTAAAGCTATTGCAAAAAGTATATCAGCTATAAAGCACAAATAACCTATTATGCGCCAGTAGTAAGGAAATAAGAATCGTGATTTCATAATTGTCAAGTTTAACTTACCAAATGTAAAATAAGCTTTACAAATAAACAAATAAACTTTACAAAACTATTTGATTTATTATTTCGAAATCGGTAACTTCGGGTAAACCTTAACTAAAATGAGAATATTATTACTACTAGCTTTTGTGTTATTTCTGACATCCTGTTCAGATGAACCTAAATACAATGCTCATGGATGGACACCAAAGTACAGAGCCAAAATTAAGGAAGCAATGACCAGTTCTTTGAGAGCGCCTAAAAACATAGCTGATCAAAATGCAAAAAATAAGGTCTGCGACTGTATTGTTAACAGGCTTGAGAAAATGTTTCCGTATGGTATACCTCAAAATTTCTCAAAGAAGGTATTGGGCACTGTTAGTACGGATTGTGGTTTAGTGTTTTCTGATTAATGCCTGGGCCATTAGTACAGAGTGCCAAAAACCTGTACACTTTAATCCAAATAAACATCCAGCAAACCTTCCGGCAGGTTCACCAGTACAATTTCCCGGATCACGTCGATGCTTTTAATGATGTCCTCGTTTAGCGGGAAAAGCACCTCGCAGTTTTTGTAGGTAACAGTGGCGATGAATTGTTTCGGATATTCGTGCACATCGGTAATTTTTCCCAGCTCGCCTTCGTCTTCATCAATAGCAGTAAATCCAACCAGGTCCATTAGGGTAAATTCGCCCTCTTTCTGTTTGGGCTTTAGTTTAATGGGGAGATAAATGTGCTTTTTTACAAGCGTGGAGGCTTTTTCAATGTTGTCTACATCTTCCAAAACCAGGTACGCGGCATTTTTTTGAAGGTATTTTATGGAGTTGACAAAATACGGGACCGGTTTGCCGGCGATATCAAGGAATATGGTTTTAAATTTTACACTGTCGAGGCCTTCAAAATCCACATATATATGCAGCTCACCCTTTAGCCCTTTGGGCTTCAATATGCTCCCTATCCTGAAATAAGCTTCGGTATCCATTAAAAATGCCTTTAAACAACAATGGCGAAGAACCCGGGGGATGCTTCGCCATTGTTTAACTCTTTATAAAAATTATTCAGCACTGCCGGCTTTTGGCTCAGCAGGTGTTTCTGTTTCAGTTTCAGCAACGGGTGTTTCAACTTCAGCTTCAGCAACAGGTGTTTCCACTTCAGCTTCAGCAGCAGGGGCTTCAACTTCGGCTTCGGCAGCAGGTGCTTCAGTTTCGGCTTCGGCAACCGGTGCTTCTTCTTCGGCCGGCTCTTCAACCTCTTCGGCAGGCGGCGTGTTTTTAGCCACAATAGCGGCTGCTTTTTCTTCTTTTTTCTTTGCTTCGGCAGCAAGGGCAGCTTTGCGAGCCTCGTCTTTAGCAGAAACTAAGTTTGTTTTTTTACCGGTGATCTTCCCTTCTTTCTGATCAAGCCATTGCTGGAATTTTGCTTCGGCTTGTTCCTGGGTCAATGCGCCTTTTTGAACGCCGCCCTGTAAGTGTTTTTTGTATAAAACGCCTTTATATGAAAGGATAGCCCGGCAGGTATCGGTTGGCTGTGCGCCATTGTTCACCCAATCAAGGGTTTTATCGAAATTGATATCGATTGTTGCAGGGTTGGTGTTCGGATTGTATGATCCTAAACGCTCAATAAAACGCCCGTCTCGCGGAGCGCGTGCATCGGCCACTATGATGTAGTAAAAAGGTTTGCCTTTTTTACCGTGGCGCTGCAGTCTGATTTTAGTTGCCATTTTTTAATTTTATGTATTCAACATGTCCCCGGAGTTCTTTCTGCGGGGATGCAAAGGTAATAATAATCTGGTTAATTTAAAATAGTTGTTGTAAATTGTGAAAGCATTGGTTACTGAGGAATCAAAGAACGATGAACTTTGCCAAGTTTTTGATAGGCCGAACTGTAACCGCATAGCGATACAAACAAAACTGGTTTACTGATTGTAATTCAAGAAAGAGTAATTAGAACAAACCGATATGGCTGTTTTGCTCACTACATTAAACGAATGCGTAATTGCGTTCGACGTTGATAAACAAAAGTTCCTGTTTATCAGCCCGAATGTCGGCAGTGTTTTGGGTTATGCGGCGGACAGTTTTTATCACAATTCAAATTTAACTTATGAAATGATCGATCCAGCCGACCGCGGCCGGGTGAAAACAACAAGCGATAAAATAGTTGAGGGCGAGGCGGTTGAACTAACTTACAGGATCGTTACCGCTCATGGTGAAAAGAAATGGGTTCATGAGAAAAAAAGCGTTATTACCGACGAGCAAACTGGCCACAAGATTTTAATAAGCCTGATCAATGAACATCATTTAGAAGCAGGCGATATTGCGCAGATTAGTAAAATTGTTGAACAGGTAACCTGGACCAGGGACCACTTGGAAGTGTTATTTAATAACACTGATGAGTTGATATGGGCTATAAACAGGGACCGCTATTATTTATATATGAACAACGCTTTCCGCGAGATCATATTCGCGGAGACCGAAACGGTTCCTAAAGATGGCGACCACGTTTATCTCAATACAAATTTTTCACAAAAAAAAATTGAGGAGTGGGAGGCGTTTTATACCCGTGCATTTAAAGGTGAAAGATTTACTGCCCGAACGGAATCGGTTGACGTTGAAACAGGGCAGAGCGTTTGTTTTGAAGTTAGCTTTAACCCGCTATGCAAATCAAAAGGAAAGGTTACAGCGATCGGCTGCTTCGCCCGGAATATCACCGGCCTTGTTGAAAACGAAAAAGCAATAACGGATCAAAACGAACGTTTGCGACATATCGCCTCTATCAGCTCACATGAACTGCGCCGCCCGATAGCGAGTTTGCTCGGACTGATCAACATTATGGACCGGGAGAACTTTCAGAACCCGGAAAACAAAGAGATTATTGAACACCTGCTTACCGTGGGTAAGGAAATAGACGAAACGATCCGCGACATAATTGACAGAACCTTTCCCGGAGGTGATCCTTCAGATCAAAAGTACCAGTCGCCGTAGCTGACGCCATCCCGTTTCTAATGGTCAATCCAATGGCAGTGCTATAGTAAATTCGGTAAATTCCCCTTCTTTTGAATTTACCTGGATACTGCCGCCATGTCCCTTCACTATCATATCGTAACTTAATGATAAACCCAAACCTGTACCTTCCCCGGTTGGCTTGGTGGTGAAGAATGGCTGCATGATCTTATCTTTTATATGGTCAGGAATTCCAACCCCATTGTCTTTTACTTTTATAGTGACTTGGCCGTTTTCAGCATAAGTGGTTACTGTTACTTCGGGCTTATAATCCGCGCCGGCTGTTTTTTGCTTTTGGTGCACGGCGTAAAAGGCGTTGTTGAAAAGATTTAACAGCACGCGGCCAATGTCCTGCTGAACTACATTCGCTTTTGGCAAGGACTTATCAAAATGGGTGGTTAGTTCAGCGTTAAAGGATTTATCCTTTGATCTGAGGCCGTGATAGGAGAGACGGAGATATTCATCAGCCAGCGCATTAATGTCTGCCGGCTCTTTTGTTCCGCCGCCCGCTTTACTGTGCTGAAGCATGCCTTTTACAATAGCGTCCGCACGTTTACCATGGTGGTTTATCTTGTCTTCATTGTCAATAAGATCATTTATTATTGCCACCGCATTCTCAATATTTCCCTTATCTATTTCGTCTTTCATTTCGGCAAGCAAATCTTTATTTACCTCCGAAAAATTGTTTACAAAGTTCAACGGGTTTTGTATCTCGTGCGCGATGCCGGCGGTGAGTTCGCCAAGCGAGGCCATCTTTTCGGATTGGATGAGGCGGGTTTGTGTTGATTTTAATTCATCAAGTGTTTGCTGTATTTGCTTTTTCTGCAGTTTAAGCAGCCGGTTTGCCTTATGTTGCTTTTTGTTGCTGATCCATAAAATAAATAATATTACCGTAACCAGCAGCAGGGCTAACAACACACCATACAGGGTCATTTTATTTTGATAGGCAATTGCCGCATTTTTTAAATCGGCTTCATGCTGTTGTTCTGTAATATTAATAATAAGCACCTGTTTGGCCTTTTCGGCGTTAAATAGGCTATCCTGCAAACTGGTTGCTATTTTATAATATTGAGCAGACTCGTGATCATTGTGGCCATAATAAAGTTTTGCCAGTAAACCGCTTGCCTGTACGAGCTGGAGCGAAAAGGAGCGGCTTCGGGCCAGATCATACATTTTTTTTGCAAAATAGATACTTGAATCACGGTTGCCCAACGTTTGGTAGGTGTTGGCTAAAGGTAAATAAGCACTCATCAGATTTAATGGCTGATTGTAGTGCTGAGCGATTGCAATGGATTGGTATAAATACGCGAGGCCAAGACTATTTTGGTGTAGTTTGAAATAAACATGACCCATTGTTCCCAATATCTGCGCCCGCCATTTATATTCATTTATTTTAATTGACAGCTGTAAACCTTTGCGCGCGGCCATGAGCGAGGAGTCTAATTTGCCGGCCGCCTGATAAAAATCTTCGATATCCATTAATTCGTCAACAACATTCTGATAATCGCCCAGCTGTCTGAAAATTTTCTCCGCTTTATACCCATATTCAATCGCGGTTTTAATTTCGCCCTGCTCTGCGTAAACAACGCTCATCCCGTCATAATTCCGGGCAATATTCCATTGATCATTTAATTCCCGGGACAGTTTTAGGGAGTTGACAAACGTTTGCAGCGCCACAGGCCGGTTTCCCAATAACCAAACGGAGAAACCGATTTGCGTAAGTGCATGCGCTTCCGCTTTTTTATTGCCGGTTTTTTTGGCAATTGCCAGGGCCTGCGATGCATAACTCAAACCAACGTCGGGCTTTTCAAGATAGTATTCACGACTTAACCGGATAAGTAATGTGGTTTTGGATGAGTCGGCTGTTGCGCTTTTTAAACGGCTTTTCAGGCTGTCAATGAGCGTTTGCTGTGCATAAGCTACAACAGCGGACAACAGCCAGGCAATACAGATAAATATTTTTTTCATTCCGTTTTATAATGGCAAGGTTATGGTAAAAACTGAACCATGGCGCTCTTTACTTTCAACATCGACATTGCCGCCATGCCCTTTAACTACCATATCGTAGCTTAGTGAAAGCCCCAGGCCTGTACCTTCACCGGTAGGCTTGGTGGTAAAGAATGGCTGCATGATCTTATCTTTAATAGCATCGGGAATACCGATGCCGTTATCCTTCACTTTGATAGCAATATGCCCGTTTTCGGCAAAGGTGGTTACGGCGACCTCAGGCTTGTAATCTTTGCCGGCTGTTTTTTGTTTTTGGCTCACCGCGTAGAATGCATTGTTAAACAAATTAAGCAACACCCTGCCAATATCCTGCTGCACCACATTTATTTTTGGCAGATTTGGGTCAAAATGGGAAACCATTTCGGCGTTGAACGACTTGTCTTTTGCCCGGAGGCCGTGGTAGGAGAGTTTGATAAACTCATCGGCCAGTACATTAATATTGGTTAGCTGCTTTTCGCCGGTGCTGGTGCGCGAATGCTGAAGCATGCCCTTTACGATAAAGTCGGCGCGTTTGCCGTGGTGATTGATCTTTTCCTCGTTTTGCCGGATGCTGTCCGCAATCGCTATTGCTTCCGCCAGGTTGCCGCCTTTTAACTCTTCTTTTAATTCATCGATCATCTCCTGGTTTACTTCCGAAAAGTTATTGACGAAGTTAAGCGGGTTTTGTATCTCGTGGGCGATACCGGCGGTAAGCTCGCCCAGCGATGCCATTTTTTCGGACTGTATAAGTTGGGTTTGGGCGGCTTTAAGGCCGGTTAAAGTTTGCTCTACCTCTTGTTTGGCCGCTTCCAGTTTATTGAAGTCCTCGTACCGGGCATAAGCGGTAGAAAAAGCGTCAGCCAGGGATTGTACAAGGTTTATTTCTTCGCCGTTGAGGAGCGCTATATTTCCAACGTAGAGCATTCCCTGTAAAAAGGGAAAGAAATGCAGATCCAGGCTGGTAGGCGGATGGGCTGTGAGATATTCTTCCTCCGATCCAACCGCGCCCTGGCTAACCAGCTCAACCGACAGCCTTTTAAATTCCTCCTCATTCCAGTGCACAGTAACAAATTGCCTGGCCCGCCAGTTAGCAAGTACCGTTTTTGCAATTTCATCCGAATTAAAGCCCAGTTGAAACGCTGCAATAGCCTTTCCGTCGGGTGTAGAAAGGTAGGAATGAATGACCTCCTGCTGTTCATCAACAATAAAAACGCCGCACCGGATAAACGGTACGCCTAACGTGGTCAGTTCATTCCAAACTAAGGGGGTAATGCTTTGCAGGTCGCTCGTTGAGCGCATGGATGCTATTTCGGCGCGTACGCGGTCGAGCGAAGCCTGCCGTACGGCCTCGCGGGCACTGGCTTCTGATTTCTGCAATTCAAGGTATCGCCGGAAGGTAAGATCAATAACGGAAGCAAATCGTTTTAAAATTTTTATATCCGTGTCAGGATACGGTTTTTCTGACCACGCGTACAGGCAACCATCCTGGAACGGAAAGAAATGGCCGTATTGCTCGTTCCCGGTTTCCCAATCCGGTATAGAAGGAAGCGACAAGCCGGATAAAAGCTCTTCGTAATATAATTTAAGCTGCTTTCCTTTTAATACCGGGAAATAATCTTCATTGGTTGTTATCGATTGCTGTATCTTTTCGAGCACGGGATGACCCGCCAGCATCACCCAGCCCATCAGCGCAAGATTATCTCCATCAGTTGATGTGGTTGCTGAGTAAAGCTGCACTTTGCGTGAATCCTTACTGGCTATCCCCACACCGCAGCGTAATGGATTGATGCAAAGCTTTCTTAATTCAGTAAAAACCATGCTGGCTGTCGAAGAAAGGTCCTTACTGTTATACATAGCCATGGCCTTGCCCCGCACTTTTTCCAATGCTGTTTCAATTTGTGCGTCACGGGCTTGTTCTTCAGCTTGTTTAAGGTCGAGATAGCGCCGGTAGGTAAGAGAAAATACTGCGGCAAATTTTTCTAGTATTTTGCTTTCCTGCAGCGGGAATGGGTCCTTAGTAAAAGTGAACAACCCGCCTTCGGCGAACAAAAAACAGCTACAATATTGCCTTGTATCAGAAATGTCGTCCAAAACGATGTAACTTGGGTCGATTTCGGGCGCGTCGTAACCGGACGCGCTTGAAATAGCCTTATAATAGCTCAAAAGGTCCTGCCCCGCCAGGTCGTACGTAAACGTAGATTTCTTTTGTTTCCAGGTGTCGAAAAGGTCTTGCCATAAGGGATGGGTGGTCATATCCAGCTTTCCGCTTCCCTGATCCACCTTCCCCTCCCCGGGCGAGGTAGCAGACCAAACCTCCATAAGCTTTGTTGATTCTTCGATGATCACAACGCCGCACCTAATGGTACTTATTCCCAGCTTATACAATTCGCTAAATACCAGGGCAGTGGCATTGCCAACATCCCGGCTATCGTGCATGGCCATAGCCTCTGCTCTTACCCGTTCCAGCGAAGTTTCTATTTTTGCTTCCCTGGCCTGGGCTTCTGCTTTTTGCAGATCAAGGAAACGGCGGTAGGTTAAGCCAAATACACCCGCAAATCGTTTAAACAGCTGGGTAGCGTCGGCCGATAGGGGTTCATCGGTAAAAGCGTAAAGCGTCCCTTCAGGGAAGAAAAAGGAATTGTGGTACCGCCTTTCGGGCAACGTATCTATATTCAATTGAAACGGGTAATCTGCGTATTCGCTGAGTATCCTGTAGTAATCCGCCACGTCATTACCAGCCAGGACATAGGAAAAAACGGTTTCTTGTTTTTTCCATGCGTCATGTGCACCGCGTAGCAGGGGATGCAATGTCATATCTATATAGCCTTTACTCAGGACAGCGCTTCCATCATGGCTTGATGCGGCCGTCCATAGTTCCATTTTTTGTATGTTATGAATGATCGCAACACCACATCTAATCGTAGTTTCAACACCCAACTTAACCAGCTCGTCAAACATGGTGATAGCAGTATTGTCTATGTCATCGCTGTTGTGCATCGCCATAGTTTTACTGCGCACCCGTTCAAGGGCCGCTTCAATTCGGGCTTCCCGGGCCTGGGCTTCGGCTTGCTTCAGGTCGTTGAAGCGGGTATAGCTCATATCGAATACTTTGGCAAAGCGAAGCAGCAATTCAAAATGCTCGTCTGACAAAGGCTCGAGCGTTACCAGTGTCATGCATCCGAAATTATTAAACGACGCGGATAAAATTACCTGTTCGGGCGCTTTCATGCCCGCTATTACGGGTTCGGGTAACAGGGACAGTTCTGTATTAGTAAACAGAAAATCATCCCACGTTTTTTTGATTTTTCCCTTCAGTTCGTACCGCCAATTCAAAATGCGCTCCTGCCATGCTTTAATATAGCTTGCATAAGCATCGTGCTTATGATATTGTACAAGATAATTCATCGGCTCCGACGGGGCTTCGGAATTTGCCATCCACCACCGCGAAGCTTTTGTTTCCGAGTCGAATATCATGATCAGGCAGCGGGTAAGCACCACGTCGAGTTTGGTCAACTCGCCGAATACGGTTCCGATCAGTTCATTTAACTCCTCGGAGGTTTGCATAGACATTGCCTTTGCTCTTACCCTTTCCAGTCCGGCTTCTATCTTTGCTTCACGGGCTTGTGCTTCAGCTTGCTGCAGATCAAGGAAACGGGTATAGGTTTGTTCAAACACCATCCCAAAACGTGTGAGTGCCGCATTTTCGGCATCTGTATAAGGCTGAGCAGCGTAATTTTGGATACTTAAAGCAACATTCTTTAATAATACTGTCGACCTTCCATAGCCGGGAGTATTAAATACAAACTTTTTTCGTTCATCCGGCACCCCGGATACGTTTTTAAAAAAGTGGTCAAAAAATGCGTTTTTTTCGTCGAACGAGTATATTTCAGTCAAAAGATCAACATTGTTATTTTTAGCTTCAATAAAACGGTTGAATATGGGATGATCTATATAGGGAAGATGTATTTTGGTGGGATATTGCTGACTTGCCGAAGATATCCAAAGGTCAAGGTCGTCACTTTCTTTATAATTCATTGTGAAATTCGCAGAATCAATATTGAAATTTAATTGATACAATTGTTCGTATAGCACTTGGATAACCTCAGCCAGCTCATCGCTTTTTTGCATAGCCATGGTACGACTGCGCACGCGTTCAAGAGCAACTTCAATTTTTGCTTCTTTGGCCTGGCTCTCTGCTTTTTGAAGGTCGAGATAGCGGCGGTAGGTTTGTTCGAAAACCTTACCGAAGCGCATAAATGCCGCTATCTCTGCTTCAGAATAGGGAGTGCCATCAAGATTGGTAATAAACAGGGTCACGTTTTCCAGCAATACAGTGGTTGTAAACCAGCCGGGGCGGCTATAGATAAATTCTTTTACTTCATCGGATACCCGCCCATGCTTAAAACATTCTTCAAAAAATTTATTCTTCTCTTCAAATGCCATTTCGTCGGAAAAATGATCCAACCCCTTATCCCTGGCTTCAATAAACAGGTTAAATTGCGGGGTATCGAAATATGGGATATGAACAAGGTCGGGGTGTTCATGGCCCTGATCGGCTATCCACAGATTCCAGTCATTACTTTCCCTGTAATCCATGCCAAAGCCGGCCTGGTCAACCTGCGTGCCCAATTGAACCAACTGGTCATATACCACCTGGATAACTTCTCTCAGCTCCTCGCTCTTTTGCATAGCCATGGTACGGCTACGTACACGCTCGAGAGCAACTTCGATCCGCGCCTCGTGCGCCTGTGCTTCGGCTTGCTGGAGGTCGAGATAACGGCGATAGGTTAAGCCAAAAACACCGGCAAATCTTTTGAATATTTGTATAGCTTCCGGCATTAAAGGGTTAGGTGAAAAAGCAAAAATAGTGCCTTCCGGGAAAAAGAAATCATGATGGAATTGTTTAGCCGGCAGCGACGCTATATCAAATTGCATTGGATAATCAGGCGCATCGTTTATGGCGTGGTAATATGCAATTAAGTCGTCGCCGGCCATTTCGTATGAAGTGTGATCTTCTTTGTTTTCCCAGGCGTTATATAGGTTTTGAAGCAGGGGGTGTGTTGTCATGTCCAGGCTTCCAATGATCAATGAAACCTGTCCATCCGGGTTAGTGAATGCCGTCCATAACTCGATGTGCTTTTTATCATCAATAATCCCTATGCCACAGCGTACATTTTTGTCAATACCAAGTTTAACCAGTTCATCAAACATAACGGCAACGGTATCCGCAACGTCTTGGCTGCTATGCATAGCCATGGTTTTGCTGCGCACACGTTCGAGCGCTGCCTCAATCACGGCCTGGGTTTTTTGCGCTTCAATTTCCTCTTTTTGCTGTTGCAACAGGAAATAGGCTTTTTTGCGCTGGCGGCTATTGCGCCATTGCAGCAATGCAGCAATAAGCAGAACAAGCAGCCCAAATATTAAAGCGTACAGCTTCAACTTGTTTTGATAGGCTTTTTGCGCCGCCTGTATCTCATTTTGCCTGAGAAATTCGTTGGTGGTTAAATTTTCCATTTCCCCGGACTTTGCCCCGTTATACAGGCTGTCCTTTGCTATGGTGCTTAATTTTAAATATTTAAACCCGCTGTCAGGCTGGCGCCTTGCCTCATATAAGCTGGCCAATAAAGCAGCGCTTTCAAAAACCGATTTATTATACGATGCCTTTTTAGCAGAGTGGAGGGCCTGTTGCGCATAATAAATGGAGGAATCGGGCTTGCCGGTTACAGTGTAATATTTGGACAGGCTTATACAGGTTATACTGGCGTCCCTAAAGTCGACATTTTTTTTATCCAGTCGGTATGCGGCCTGGTATTGTTCAAGAGCATTTTTGTAGTTTTTTAATTTCAAATATTCGTCACCCAGAGTGCTGAGTATATAACCCATGGACCGGCGCGTAAGACTATTTTTATGGCTAATAGCTAACTTGGAATAATACAATGCTGAATCCAGCGCGTTGATTTCTTTATAAACAAAGGCCAGGTTTAAATAGCTGGCACTCAAAGCAATATCGTTATGCGACGACAGGGCCGACTGTTTCGCGCGCTGATAATAATATAGTGCCTTTGGATAATTTTGCTGCCCTTTGTAAACATTGCCGATTTGACAATAGATATTGGTAAGAACCCGAGTATATTTGCTGTTTTCAATAGCTTTAAGCGATTGGAAAGCCATATCAAGAGCTACGGGGTAATTTCCCTTATTATAGAGCGCAAACGAGTAAATATTAAGCCCTGAAGCGAGTATCCGAGGATTGTTATTTTGTTTGCCATAGGCTATTAGTTTCTTGGCATAATAAATACTGCTATCCGGATGATTTTGGACGTATTCACCAGGTAAAGCAGATGTAATACCGTTAACAGAGTCGGATTCAACTTTTAAAATCATATCCTTTAAATTGTGCGGGAAACCTTTTTGCGCCCAAACCGGACCTAAAGCAAAAGCGAAACAAAAAAGCAATAAAAGTTTTTTCATAACCCCAGTTAGGTAATTGGCAATTTAATTATAAACTCTGAACCCTCGCCTTCAACACTGTCGATAGAGATACTCCCTCCATGTCCCTTTACCACCATATCATAGCTCAATGACAGGCCCAAACCTGTACCTTCGCCCGTGGGCTTGGTTGTGAAAAATGGCTGCATGATCTTATCCTTTATGGAATCTGGAATACCAATACCATTATCCTTCACTTTAATGATGGCTTGGCCGTTTTCTGTTAAAGTTGTTACGGTTACTTCAGGCTTATAATCGGCCCCGGCTATCTTCTGCTTTTCATGTACAGCATAAAAAGCATTGTTAAACAGGTTGAGCAGCACCCGGCCAATATCTTGCGGTATCACATTTACTTGTGGTGGGTTTTTGTCAAAATGCGTGGTTAATTCAGCGTTGAATGATTTGTCTTTTGCCCTTATGCCGTGGTAAGACAGGCGCATGTATTCATCGGCCAGGGCGCTTATATTTGTCAGCTCTTTAGCGCCACTGTTTGCCTTGCTGTGTTGCAGCATGCCTTTTACAATGCCGTCGGCGCGTTTGCCATGGTGGTTGATCTTTTGTTCGTTTGCTTTAATTTCTGCCGCGATCGCTAAAGCTTCATTTATATTCCCCGATTTGAGTTCGACTTCAAGTTCATCGATCATCTCGGTATTGACCTCCGAAAAGTTGTTGACGAAGTTCAATGGATTTTGTATTTCGTGGGCGATGCCCGCCGTTAGCTCGCCGAGGGAGGCCATTTTCTCTGACTGAATAAGTTGGGTTTGGGTAGATTTGAGATCAGTGAGCGTGTTTTCCAATATCTTATTGGCTTTTTGTTTTTGCTGGTTATTGCGATAAAGTATCAATGCAATGATGAGGAAAACGCCTAGTCCGAAAAGCAGTCCATCGGTTCTGATCTTACTTTGGTAAAGCGCTTTCTCTTTTTCAACGCCTTGTAAACGCAGTTGCTCCTGAAAGGACATATTCTGGAACCGGGCCAGGTTTGCTATCCTTTCTTTATACAGGCTGTCTTTTTTAATCAGGGCAATTTGAGCATATTTAAAAGCGCTATCCGGCTGGTTCCTCAATTTATAACTAAGATACAGATCCTCATAAGCCGTGCCGATGTTAGCCTGCGGACTTGCTGAAGTGCCCAAAGTTTTGAAAGCAAAAAATAATTTTGCAGCAAAATAAAGACTTGAATCCTTTTGGCCTTCGGCAAGGTAAAGACTGGCCAGTTTACGATAATTCCAGATCTGGTTAGCTACGTTGTTTTGTTCAACAGACGAATAAACGCCTTCATAGTAAAACTGCTTTGCTTTTGCCTTGTCGCCTTTTTTCAATGCAATGTCTCCAAAGCAGCCTAATATATAGCCCAGGTATCTTTTTTGCCCGGTTTTTATGGCGATGTTTCTCGCCTCGTTTTCAAAAATTAATGCGGAATCAATCCTGTTAACGATGATATATGCATTTCCAAGGTTCATGTCGGCAAGCATAATACGTACCGGGTTATTGATTTGCAGGGCGATTTTTTTTGCCTCCTTGAAATGGAAGATCATCTGCCCTGTATTTTCTGTTCTGTCCATCAGGATAGCAAACATGTGATGTGTGAGCGCCAGCATCAAAAGCCTTGTTTTTTCGGGCGTTAGCTGAGGATTAAAAAACCAGCTATTATCAGCGTTTTTGGGATCGCCGGCAATGGTAAACGCCTGAAGTAGAAGCTTAAGCGCCTCGGCATACCTGCCTGTGCCCGTTAACTGGTAGCCTTTACTGACAGCTGCCCGGACAATAAGTAGCGGTTTATTATTTTTTGTGGCCAGCGATAATATTTTGTCGACGTAGTAAAGTGCACTGTCCCTGTTTGTTTCTTCGAAATAGAAGTAAGCCTGTGTATTTGCCACATAACGTAATGAGTCGTTTGAAGCATGTTTTAACGCCTGGATAGTACTATCAGGCAAATGTTGCTGTGCATTCGCTAACGCAGAGATTAACATCAGCAATATTACTTTTATATCGGTTCTCATGTGCAAATTTCAATTCAATGGTCACACTAAAACCTGCGCTATGCAATTTACGCGGCGGGATATTAAATGTGATAAGTTAGTTTTTGCCTAATTTAAAAAAAATAAAATATAATAGTATTATTTCGTATCGCTTTGTAAACCGGCGTAGCCGACCTATAACTTCCAGCTAAATTCAAGGTGTTCGCGCGCGTTCGTGGTGTTCATCTCTTAACAAAGCGAACACCTGGCAATTGCTGGAAGGAGGGAAGATTATGCGATAACCGGGGCCGCGTTTTCGAAATAATGCAGGGTAACAGTTCTGCCATCAAAAACGGCGTAGGTGTTGTAATTTACCCACTCGCCAAGGTTGATATAGCGGCTTTTTTCATTTAGCTGAATATCCAGCGGCAAATGGCGATGGCCGAAAATAAGGTAGTCGTAAAAATGTGTTTGGAGCAGTTCGTTGCTGTAAGTAACCAGCCATTCGTGCTGGCCCGGCTTATTGACTTCTTTTTTCTCGCTTGTAATGCGGCTATGCCGCGACCAGTAATTGGCAATCCCCACACCCAGGTTGGGGTGTATGCGGGCAAACAGCCATTGGCAAAACCGGCTGCGGAAAAACATCTTCAGAAATTTATAGAATGCATCGCCGGGACCCAGGCCGTCGCCGTGGTGCAGGTAAAACTTTTTGCCGTTTCGCTCAATTTCCAGTTCGTCACTTATAATGATCGCACCCAGCTCATGCTCAAAGTAATCAAACATCCACATGTCGTGATTGCCCTTGAACAGGTAGATTTTTACACCCGCATCAGCCAATTCGGCGAGCTTGCCTAAAAAACGGATATAGCCCTTTGGAATAGCCGATTTGTATTCGAACCAGAAATCAAAAATATCGCCCATCAGGAAGAGCTCGGCGGCATCGGCTTTTATGGTGTCGAGCCAGCGCACTATCCGGTCCTCGCGTTCGCGGCTATTGGCATAGTTGCCTGTGCCGAGGTGAAAGTCGGAGGCGAAATATAATTTTGTCCGGGTGGTCATTGCGGCCGTAAAAATAAGATAATTATGTGCAGATGTGCAACGTGAACGCTGACATACAAGCGGAGATGTCTTTCGGCATCCCCGCTTGTAGCTTATTTGGTAGATAACAACTCGCTTTTTACCAGCAGTTTAGCGCTTTCCGCGAGCCGTATAAATTCAGAGGGATAACCATCCTGGTCCTCGCCTTTGGCGGCCTTTGCCATATTAATAACCTGGTCGAATGTTGCATGCTGTTTATATTGCGAATCGCGAAGCAGCATACCGAACTCAGCCACCGCGGCAGCAAACCTGAAGTCAGCAGATGTTAAATTCAGATTTTTGGGTTCGTCGGTGACAGTAACGGAGTTCATTTTACTGGCAGATGAATTATTTTGCTTGTACCGGAATTTGATCGTTAGCATTTCGCCGGACACATTGGCAACCGGCGCAGGCTGAATATTTTGATATTTAAGCGGATCGACTCCCACCGCATAATCGTCTTTTATCCCGGCAGGTACTATTTCATAAAATGCAGTTACGGTGTGGCCCGAGCCCATATCGCCCGCATCCTTTTTGTCGTTGTTAAAGTCCTCTTTGTTCAGCATCCGGTCCTCATAGCCTAACAACCGGTATGCCTGCACCTTAGCGGGATTAAATTCAATTTGCAATTTTACATCTTTGGCTACCGTAAATAAGGTGCCGCCAAACTCGGTAACCAACGCTTTGCGCGCTTCGGTGATGTTATCGATATAGGCGTAATTGCCATTGCCTTTGTCGGCAAGGGTTTCCATTTTGCTATCCTTTAAATTACCCATCCCAAAGCCCATTATCGAAATGGCAACTTTGCTTTCACGCTCTTTCACTATCAGGTGCTCCATATCCTCGTCGCTATTCGGGCCAACGTTAAAATCGCCATCGGTTGCCATTATAATACGGTTATTGCCGTTAGCCATAAAGTTTTCCCTGGCAATGCGGTATGCCAGTTTTATCCCCTGGCCGCCGGCGGTCGATCCGCCCGCACTTAAGTTGTCGATGGCATTATTAATGATTTCTTTTTTATTGCCGTTGATTGCCGGAAGTACAAGTCCGGCCTGGCCCGCATATACCACAATGGCTACCTTATCTTCTGCTCTCAACTGTTCTGTAAGCATTTTCATTGAGGCTTTCACCAGCGGAAGCTTGTTGGGTTCGTCCATTGAACCGGATACGTCGATTAAAAATACCAGGTTTGATGGCGGCAACTTGTTAACGTCGATGGTTTTTGCCTTCAGGCCGATGCGTAACAAGCGGTGGTTACTGTTCCATGGGGCTGACGAAAGTTCGGTATGTATGGCCACAGGGTCGTTATTGGTGGGGCCAGGCAAATTGTAGTGGAAATAATTTATCATTTCCTCAATACGCACAGCATCTGGCGGCGGCAGCTGCCCGCTGTTTATATAACGCCTTACATTGCTGTATGAAGCCGCATCCACATCAACCGAAAAGGTAGAGAGCGGGTTGCTTTTAACATCGCTAAAGCCATTTTCGGAAATGTTTTTATAGCTTTCATCACCAACTGCCAGAGGCCAGGACATCGCGGCAAACCTTGTACTGTTTAAGGTAACCGCAGAATTTTTATCGGAGACAATAATGCCAGCAACTCTTCCCTGCAATTGTTGCATACCATTGACCGTCGATGTTCCACGAATAATCGTTACGGAATTTGATACATCTCTTTTTTGCTTTGCCGTATAACCGGTAACCACAACTTCCTCGAGCGCGTGTAATTCAGCTTCAAGGTAAACGTTTAGCGTATTATTTTTAGCTGGTTTTACACTTTTGGTTTTGTATCCTATAAAGCTAAAAGATAAACGCTCCGTGCCATTCAGCAAATTAATACTGTACGCGCCGGTTGCGTCGGTTTGGGTGCCGGTATTTGTTCCTTCAATTTTAACCGTCACTCCCGGTAAGGATGAGCCATCGGCCCTGTCATAAACCCTGCCGCTAATGCGGCGGGTATTGCTTTGCTTAAACCCGGTTAAGCCCGCAAATAATAAAATCATTAATAATAGCTTTTTCATGATCTTGTGGTTTTAATTTTTGATAAGGATGCGTTTGGAAACGTATTTCCATAACCCGCTAAAAAAAATTATTTTAGCCGCCCCGTAATGGATTTTTTTAACCAGCCAATTAAACCTAATGATGCAGGCGATGAGCAACTGCTAAATAGCTATCGTAAAAACGGTGACCTGGCTACTTTAGGCCGGCTTTTTGAAGGATATGTACCGCTGGTATATGGCGTATGCCTGAAATACCTGCGGGACGAGGAAGAGTCAAAGGACGCTGTGATGGCAATATTTGAAGAATTGACAATCAAAGTAAAAAAATACGAAATAAAGCAATTCCGCAGCTGGTTATATGTGTTGAGCCGGAACTATTGTTTGATGCAGCTGCGTTCGGGGAAAAAAATGGAAACCATTAATGTGGATAATGTTATGGAATCCTCGTTTTTTTTGAATCCTGATAACGATAGAGGCGAAGAGGCAATGATAGCTCTTGAACGATGTATCGATAAGCTGCCCCCGGCCCAAAAACAAAGCATCGGGTTATTTTATTTAAAAGAGCAATGTTACAAGGAGATCGCCGGGGCTACGGGTTTCAGCTTAAATGAGGTGAAAAGCTATATACAGAACGGTAAACGCAATCTCAAAATTTGTTTGGAGAAAAATAGTGAGTAAAAAAGAAACTGACATATTGTTGATCAGGAAGTATCTGAACGGGGAACTGGATGCCCGTGCTATGCACCAACTTGAGAAACGGGCGCAGGATGACCCGTTTTTAATGGATGCGATTGAAGGATATGAAAAGGCAGGCAGCGACCAACAACCCCACCTTGACGAACTCGGCGGTCGTTTGCAACAGCGGGTGATCAGGAAGGAAAGACGTATAATTCCGATGAAATTTATCGCAATCGCGGCTTCTATACTGGTGGTTTTAACTATAGGCGCACTTTGGCTTTACAAAACCCAGCCGCAGAAAACAAAGACCGCACAGGTAGCTACGACCGAAATTAAGGCAAAGCCAGTTCTGCCCCCACAAACTGACATTACAAAACCTGACACCACAAAAACTGTTGAAATAGCAACTTTAAGGTCAAAGCCCCGTCTCATCCATGCAAAAAAATCAGCTACAGCAAACAAACAGGTTATGGCTGTTCCCGGTCCGGTTATTGTTGCGGACGAGATAGCCAGCCTTAATAGTAAAAGTAAAGATAAGCAGCTGAAGGATACTGTTCCTTTAAACGAAGTTATCGTAATGGGGTATACAACCCAAAGAAAAAAGGATGTAGCGGCGTCAATGACGACGGTTTCACCCGGGGTTGAGCGGTTGTTGCAGGGGCGTGCAGCGGGAGTAATGATAAGGGGCACGGGAGCAAATAATATTAACGTTCCAAAGAAAACGATAAAGGGCAAAATAATCGGCAAGTATGACGGCCTGCCCATTGTAGGTGCCACCGTTAGGGTGCAAGGGACTAACGCCAGCACTATAACCGACGCAAACGGCATGTTTAACTTATCTGCCGATAGCACCAAATCTAAGCTGATCGTTGCCTATATTGGTTACACCGCCCGCCAGGTTAATATCCGGCAACGTGATTCGTTGAACACCATAGCACTTGAGCCAGCCAATGCCACGCTTGCTGAGGTAGTGGTAACAGGTTATACCAACACGGCGGCAACGGACAATGCAACAGTTACAAATGCGCACCCGCAAGCAGGGTGGAGTGGCTTCAAAAAATATTTAAAAGAAAATGCTGTTTCCCCTGACGGTAAAGCGGGCGTTGTGAAATTGTCATTCCAGGTGGATAGGGCAGGAGCGGTAAGCGATATTGCTGTCGTAAAGGGATTAAGCCCGGCAACAGATCAAAAGGCCATCGAACTGATAAAAAACGGCCCACCATGGACCGGAAGTTCAACAGGAAAACCTGAAAAAGTAAAAGTGCGTTTGAAGTTTGTAAAATGAACTTACAACTTCTGATTCTTATCTGCGAAAGAGAAAATCTTTTGCAATAACGGGGTGCTGCGGGCGCCAACGTTTTTACGGATATTCAACTCCTCTAATGCTATTTGATAAAACAACCCGTCGATAGACTTTTGGGTCACATACTCACTGATATCAGGATTCATCTTTCTCACAAAAGGGATTTGGTTGTATTGATTAACCGCGTCGCCGTAATACCTTGTGGCACCGGTTTTATTTAAGCTGGTTTGAATGACCGGCTTAAAGGAAACAGTTAGCTGGCCGGTGGTTGTTTGTTTAAAATACTGGGTTGCAGAATCCTGACCGCCAAGTAATATATTGGTCACATCCTTTAGTGACATTTGCCTGATGGCGTTGATGAAAATGGGCCGTGCCTGTTTGGCGGCGTCTTCGGCAGCGCGGTTTAGCGAAAGTATTACGTTGTCGCAAAGCTTGTTGAATCCAAATTTCCGTAACGTTTTTTCAGCTTTTTGCGCTTGCGGCGGAAAAAGGATCTTTACAGCGGCGTTGGCAAAAAAACCGTCAACCTGCGAAAGTTGATCAGCGCTTTTTGATGTGGCTAGTTCCAATGCTTGTTTTAAGCCATTACCGATCTCGAAAGGTGACGGTTTAGCCGGTTGAGCGTTATTAAAACCTGATAAAGTGATCAATAAAAAAATGACAGGGAAAAACAGAACCGCTTTTTTCATAATGTGGTGGTTAATGAACGATTATCAAGCAATTATAGTACCGCTCTTAATAACGTGAATATACCCGCTGCAATAAGCGCGGATACAGGAATGGTAATGATCCACGCCCAGATAATGTTAATGGTTAATCCCCAGCGCACGGCCGAAAGGCGTTTTGTTAAACCCACACCAATGATGGAGCCGGTTGTTGTATGCGTGGTTGAAACCGGGATGCCAAATTTTTGTGTGAAAAATAATGTTAACGCCGCTGCGGTTTCGGCGCTTACGCCTTCCAGCGGGGTTATCTTGGTTATCCTGGAGCCCATTGTTTTAACAATTCGCCAGCCGCCCGACATTGTGCCCAGCGCGATAGCCGAATAACAGGCCAGCGGGATCCAATTGGGCATTGGGTCGCCTGCTTTAATAATATGCGCCGTGAAAATAGCCACATATAATATACCCATTACTTTTTGCGCATCGTTACCGCCATGTGCAAAACTTAACGCGGCGGACGAGACCAACTGCAGCCGTTTAAACCAGCGTTCGGCAATTGACGGCCTTGCGTTTTTACATATATGCAGTATTGTTATCGTTACGATATAAGCCATTAGCAGACCTATAAACGGTGCTAATACAATATAAGCTAAAATGGGCAGTATATAATGCATGTTCACGGCGCTTAGCCCGCTTGCTCCCATATACAGTGCATTGGTTATACCTGCACCGGCAAATCCGCCAATAAGTGTGTGCGATGAGCTCGACGGTATACCGAACCACCAGGTAGCCAGGTTCCAGGTAATTGCTGCTATTAAACCGGAAAGTATTACGTTCATCGTAATAAAATTTGCCAGTACAATTTTCGAGATGGTATTGGCAACATTATGCTCTTTAACAAAAAAGTAAACAATAAAATTGAAAGCAGCCGCCCACAGCACAGCCTGAAAAGGGGTTAGTACTTTTGTGGATACAATGGTGGCGATGGAGTTGGCGGCGTCATGAAAGCCGTTGGTATAGTCGAATATAAGCGCCAGACAAACAACAATTACAAGTACGGGAGTTACCATTGCTTACTATGCGTTTTTAACTAAAATAGATTCCATTACGTCCGCGGCATCTTCGCACATATCGGTGGCGGTTTCCAGGGTGGCTAATATCTCTTTGTATTTAATTAAACGGATGGCGTCTTTTTCATATAAAAACAAATCGGCAACAGCACGGTCGAAAACATAATCGGCCTGGTTTTCGATGCTGTTGATACGGATGCACGAATCGGCGATATTCCGGACATTTTTTAAGTCTTTTAATTCTCTTATTGCTTTTTCCAACTCAACGCCGCCCTGTAAAATCAGCTCCGAAAGTTTTTTAATGGGTACATTAAAGTCATCTATCCTATACAGGCTCATGCGGTTGGCGGCACCCTGTATGTTATCGGCAACATCGTCAATGGCTGATGCCAGTAAGTGTATATCCTCGCGGTCAAAGGGTGTTATAAAGTTTTTACCCAGCTCCAGGTGTATCTGGTGGGTTATTTCATCTCCTTTATTTTCGAGCTTATCTATCTGTTTGATCAATTCTTCGCGGGTATCCGGATTGGTGGAATTAACGGTTTCAACCAATATGGTTGCCATAGCTACAACATTGTTTGCAGCCTGCTCAAATAGCGCGGAAAAGATTTTTTTATCTTTTGGTACAAAATATTGGAAGATACTGTTGAGTGACATTTTTGTTAAGATTTGGCCAAAGGTAACTTTGCAATGTTAAGTTAATGTTAATTTTTCAGAACAGGTATGTTAGAGAAAGGTAAAGTCTGCTTTGATTTTTGCAGCGTAAAACCAAAAGTTGACCCCAAACCTTCGGTACTGCGAACATTTATGGTTTGCTCGTGTGCTTCAATAATGTGCTTAACAATAGCCAAACCTAAACCCGACCCGCCGATTTGCCTTGAGCGACTGGTGTCAGTCCTGAAAAAGCGCTCGAATAAACGCGGAAGATACTTTTCTTCGATTCCAATGCCATCGTCAGTAACTTCAACCAAAACCTGGTCGTGCAATTCAAACAGGCTAACCGCTGTTGTGCCTTCGTCTTTTCCATATTTCAATGAATTATCAATCAGGTTAACCAGTACCTGCCGGATCTTTTCACGATCAGCATTCACTAAAGTAGGTTCGTCATACTTTTGCTTGAATAGTAGTTTGATGTCGTGTTTCCGGGCTTTAGTTTCCATTGATTCAAAAACCTCTTTGATCAGGTCATTTATTTTAAAGCGGGTAAGATTCACGGGTATTTCACCGGATTCCAGTTTCGATATCTCATCAAGATCCTCTATAAGGTAACTCAGCCTGTCCACATTTTTAGCGGCTTTTTCGAGAAACTGCCGCGCCAGTTCTCTGTCGTCAAAACCGTCATCCTGCAGGGCTTCAATATAACCCTGGATCGCAAAAAGCGGGGTCTTAAACTCGTGGGAGATATTCGATAAAAAATCGCGCCTGAACTTTTCCTGCTTGCGTAGCTCATCTATTTCGGTTTTCTTTTCGCGGGCCCATTCTTTCACTTCGGCTTCCACATCGTTGATCGGGTCGGCGCTGATGTGTTCGCCAAGCGCGTCCCGCAGGTCGCGGCCGAGTTTTAAGTTATGAATCAGTTTATAGATGAGCTTTATTTTCGAGTAAACATATTTTTCTATCAGGTAATAGAAAACCAAAAAACTGGTAACCAGCGTAACCAGGAATGTTATGGCTACATCATACCAGCTATGACGAAAATAAAAATTTACAGCAGCAAGGGCAATGGCAACAGCCGCCGCATTAATCAGGACAAGTATGCGAAATTTCATACTTATAAAGGTAGTGATTAGTTAGCAGAGATTGGAGATTAGAGGTTAGTCCGAAAGTCGGAAAAGTCAGTAAACTCCGAAAGTCGCTCAACTAACCTCTAATCTCTGACCTCTAACTCAGCATCGATATTAACCGTTACATCATTTGAAAGTATCATGCTACTTTCACCAACGCCAAAGTCAAGGCGGTTTAATTTAAAGACACCTTTGAATGCCATTGCGTTTCCCTTTTGAACGCAGCTAAAAGGTACGGCAAGGGTTTTTGTCGTGCCCTTAATAGTAAGATTAAATTGACCAGCATAGTTATTTCCGCTCCTGTGCTTCAATGAAACAGACTTCATGGTGATTTTTGGATAATGTGCTGCGTCAAAAAACGCATCGCTTTTTAAATGATCATCGCGATCTGCGTTATCTGTGTTAATGGTATTAACATCCACAGAGGCTTCTATTGAGCTGGATGATAAGTTGGCGGGGTTAAAACGGATATCGGCCTGTAATCCGTTTATTGTTCCGGTAGTGTTGATGCCTAAATTCTTCACCTGGAAGATAATGGCAGAATGCTTAATCACATTTTTCTGCAGGACAAACCCCGAGCTAATTATAAAGATCAGCAGTAATTGAAGGAAAGATCTTTTTATCATGTCAAATAGTACGCTTTATAGTAGTAAGACATTACGCAGTTATGGAAGTTGCTGTGTAATGATGTTTTTACACCGGGCAACAATAGTTAAACTTGTCATGCGGTAAAAGGTTTAGTCATTAAAACTCCACATGGGCTCTTATTGAAAATACATTTACCGGGCCGCGGTCTTTATTGTATGCGGGATTTAAAATAAACTGGTAATCCGGTGTGAGGAAGAATTTCTTTTGGAAAACATCAAGCTTATAATACAGCTCGGCTATCAATTCGGGCGCATAATTTAATTTTCCGTCGCCTATTAAAAAGCCATATCCGCCGGCTGCCAGGTAGTTGCGGTGTGGTACCGATAAGCCGTTGGCAATAAAAGCTAAACCGGCCTCGTCGGTGATGCGTTTCCATTGGGTGCCTTTCATAACGCCGCCAAAGGTTAACGAGCGGTCGATTTCGGTAAAAAACCATGTTTGGGTATGGCCGTCATTAATGCTGGCTTTAGCAAATACGCCAAAGTTCTTTGTAAGGTATTGATCCATGTTAATGCCGAACCCATATTTATGGCGACCATAACTTTGGGTTGTATCAACATTCGGGGCGGTGGGGTTTAATGCTATGGCCTGGCTATAATTTCCAAACTTGCCATTATTTAAAAATCCCAATAACCGTAAAGTTCCTTTTTGGCCGCCTATCGCGTATCGTCTTTCGTATTCAATTGTTTCGGTATTGGCTTTTGCAATTTTAGCATCCCAGGTTGAGGAGTTTGCATGGGTTACCGACATGGTCACGGCAAAACGAAGCGTCCAGGCGGGTTGGCCCAGTTCAGCATAGGCGCCCAATACATAGCCCCGCGTATTTGCCGGGTAATCCCAGGCAGCGTTATCCATCAAGGCCCAATTCATGAATTGCGAACGCGGGTCGTGGCTGAAATTGTTCTGGTCAAAAAAATCGCCCATGTTAAATTTCCCCACAGCAAAGGAGAAAAAACGCTTGCTTTTTACACAGGCTAACTGGTTTACATCATTTTCAACAGTATCTTTTTCTTTCCCCCATTCAAAATTTTGTTTGAAATACAGGCGGGCGATATAAATTTTATTTTGCACGCCCCCAACCCTAAACGTCTCGCCGTTCGGGAAACCGGCTATGCCCAATGTTTGACTTAACCCTGATCCACCGGAGAGTTCGGGATTAAAATATGCTTCCGCGCCTTTCCACAGCCGTGCCGCACCAAAAAAAGTTGTGGTAATGGAGCTTTCTGTTTCTTCTTTTGTTGATAAACTATTTTGCCCGCTATAGAGTGCTTTAAAGGCAGGTTTATATTGTGTAATGATGGTTTGCTGGAAATGAAAGTTATAACGCTCCGGGGTCACCGGGGTGTGGTTGCCGGTATCTTTTTTGACAGGCGCTTGGGCGATGACTGCCTTTACTGCTGCCACTAATATAATAAATGCGTAGATTTTTTTCATATCCGGATTTTCAGCGAAATTAATATTTCATTTTGAACTGATTGATTAAAAATGATCTCGCATTTCGCATCAAATTTAAACAAATCTAATAATAAATTTAGACTTGTCTAAATTTTCTGAAATATCCATTTATACCTGCTAAAAAAAGCAAATGGCATCAAAAACAAAATAGTTGAAATTACTTTTCGACAGGCTCAACCTCGGCAACGGCGCTAAACAGATAAATACGCCTTGAATTTACCTCGATACATTTGTAGCGTGTGCGCAGTTTCTCTTCTTTACGAAATACACGCCCATCTTTTAGTTTAAATAACGATTTAACAGGAAGCTTCTCGACAGTCGTATGCGATTCTTTAGGCACGTCGTATTTACGCAGCGCCCGGTAAAGGGAAAGGTCTGAACAACTTGAGGCTGCGGGGTTATTAAGATAATTGGTAATGGCATGTTTTACGTCGGGCGGAAAAACAGCTGTTTCAAAAAAAGGCTGCATCATTTTTTTGAAATTGTTTTTCCATTCGGCGCCATGGGGCTTCGCTTTATGTTTATGTTCGTTCCAGGTGTGCAGATGCGCAAATTCATGCACCGCGGTAACCAGGAACGCATAGGGGTTCAGATCATAGTTTACAGAGATACGATGTCCCTTGCCGGAATGGGGCGGCCGGTAATCGCCGAATTTAGAGTTGCGGTTGCGCGAAATTTTGAATTCACATTTAAAGTAGTCGATCCACCGGCCGATAAGCGGGGCGGCATCGGGCGGGAGATAGGTTGCAAGAATTTTTACTTTATCCAATTTTTACCTCGGGTCAAAGATAGGGATTTGAGGGGAAAGGTAAAAGGTAAAAGTGGAGCGTCAAAGGTAAACGGTGAAATGATAAATAATAGATAGAGCAAAACCTTTCACCTATTTCAACAGAGTATATGCAAGCAAACTTGCAGTATAAGCCAGTACAGCCATATACGCGAATTGAATAGCCGGCCAGCGCCAGTTTTTTGTTTCGCGATACACCACTGCTACGGTGCTGGCACATTGCATAGCAAATGCATAAAACATCATCAGCGAAAACGCAACGGCAAGAGAAAATACGGGTTTTCCCGTTTCCGGATTTATTGCCGATTTCATTTTTTTCTGCACGGTTTCCATTTTCTCGGCACTGCCTTCAACGCTGTAAATGGTTGCCATGGTGCCTACAAAAACTTCGCGCGCGGCAAAGGAGGTTATCAGCGCAATGCCAATTTTCCAATCGAACCCTAAAGGTTTAATTACAGGTTCTATGACGTGGCCAAGTACGCCGGCGTAAGAGTTCTCCAGCTTTTCAGACCTGATGGTCCGGTTAAGTGCATCGGGTTTCAGCTTTTGTGTGTATTGCGGCTGTTGGTATTTTTGTTCTATCTGCTTAAACCGGTCGCCAGGTCCGTATGACGCTAAAACCCATAATATTACCGAAATAGCAATGATCACCTTCCCGGCCTGTAAAACGAAGGTTTTTACACGTTCGTACATCGAATAAGCCACATTGTTCCAGCGGGGCATGCGGTAAACCGGGAGCTCCATTATAAAGTACCCGCGCTCGCGGCCCTTTAATATCAGCTTGAATACGAACGCGACAACGATAGCGGATATCAAACTGAACACATACATCCCCGTAAGGGCCAAACCCTGCATATTGAATAGCCACCACACATTGCGATTGGGAACCACCAGGCTAATGAGCAAAACATATATCGGCAAGCGGGCCGAACACGTAACCAGGGGCGTAACCATAATAGTGATCATCCGGTCCTTCCAGTTTTCAATGGTGCGGGTACTCATGATGGAGGGCACCGCGCATGCAAACCCGCCAATAAGCGGAACAACCGATTTGCCGTTAAGGCCTACTTTGCGCATCAGTTTATCCATCATAAATGTTACCCGCGACATATAGCCCGTATCTTCCAGTATCGAGATAAACGCGAACAGGATAGCTATTTGGGGAATAAATACCATCACCCCGCTTAATCCGCCGATAACGCCATCAACCAGCAAACCTGTCAGCGGGCCGGCCGGTAAAAATTGATGCAGCATGTTTTGTATCCACACAAACAGATCAGCTATCAGCTCCATCGGGTATGCCGACCAGGCGAAAATAGACTGGAACATGAATAACAGAATGCCAAAAAAGATAACAAAGCCGAATACTTTGTGCGTTAATATTTTATCGATTTTGTTGCTTGATGTTTCGTCACGCGCGGTTTCGGGTACCTTTACCGTATCATAAAGCAGGTCGTTAATAAAATTATAACGGGCAATGGTTTCAGCAGCCTGCGCTTTTTGGGAGTGGAATGAAAACTCTTTTTCTACCTCTTCAATACGTTCGCTTTCGGCAGGCGATATAAAATGTATGGTTTCGTGCTGGTGCGCGAGCTGCAGGGCATAATATGGATTATCAAGGTTTAGATCCTTGCTTATCTGGCCGATCAATCCGGGTGCGATAGCTTCAACATCGATAGAATCTTCCTGTAGTGCTATTTTATTGGCGAAGTTTATGGCAGCTTTTAATTTGTCGATGCCTTCTTTTTTCCTTGCAGAGATCGGTACAACCGGCACGCCCAGCTTTTTTGCAAAGAGATCAACGTTAATGTATATACCGGCCTTATCCGCAAGGTCGATCATGTTTAATGCTATGATCACAGGGATCTTTAAGTCAGCAATTTGGGTATAAAGCAGTAAATTTCTCTTTAAGTTACTCGCATCCAGCACGACGACAACAAGGTCGGGTTTGTGTGGGTTTGACTGATCTGCAAGTACGGAGAATACAATGGATTCGTCCTGGCTTTTGGGATAAAGGCTGTATGTGCCGGGCAGATCGATTATTTCGGCCACACGGCCGTCGGGCAAAGGGCAATAGCCGGTTTTTTTGTCGACCGTAACACCCGGAAAATTTCCTATTTTTTGATTTAACCCGGTTAGTAAATTGAAGAGGGTGGATTTACCGGTGTTTGGATTGCCTGCAAGCGCAACTTTTATATCGGCTTTCAATGTTTAAACTATTGCAAAATAATGGTAGAGGCTTCAAATTTGCGTAAGCTTAACTGGTATCCGGCTACATTGATAGCTATCGGATCGCCAAGCGGGGCGATACGCGAAACGGTAACCTCTTCACCGGGCAAGCATCCCATTTCCATCAATTTTACTGACATTTCAAGGTCTGTAAACTCTTTTACAATTCCAATTTCGCCGACTTCTAGTTGTGAAAGCTTCATATTTGATTAAACTTAGGCCAAATGTAAAGCTTATTTATATTAAATCCAAATAAGGTTAAGTGATATAAATCACCTTTCCGTTGAATTCGCGTCATTTTTTATTAGCAGAAATTACTGCGGTTTGCCGACAAACCTGTCTTAACTTTTCCAAAATGCGGGCAATTGCAGCTTTTGTGAAAAATGCCGCATGATGAAAGGGTGATTAGCCCTAACAGCGCGATAATTTTTAATTTATTTTTTATCATAACTCATTGCATAAACGACCACCGAAACACTAAACGCTCCCATCATTGCGCCAATTGAATCGGCAAATAAGTCGGCCCAATCGCCTGTCCGCCAGGTAAAAACGTAGTTTTGTAATAACTCAATAATACCCCCGTATAGTATAGCGAATATGGTAAATATTATTATCGATTTATACGATAGCGACCGGGATAATTGTTGCCTGATCGAACCATAGCAATAAAACACAACCAGCACAAAAAAGAAGCCGCAATGAACCAGTTTATCGAAGCCCGGGAAAAACAATGGCGAATTTCCCGCATTGCCCAATTTAGCGGTGCACATTACAAAAATAAATAAGGCCCACAAAATAGCGGGCCCGTAATATTTAAATGCGGGGCTCATTAAACGCCGATCAATGATTTATAGCTGTCGGCAGATAATAAACCGCTCAATTCTGCATCATCAGCCACAGTGATCCTCACCATCCAGCCATCGCCATAAGGCTCGGTATTAACCAGCTCTGGCTTGTTATCAAGCGCCGGGTTAACTTCAGTTATAGTACCGGTAACCGGCATAAAAAGGTCGGATACAGTTTTTACTGCTTCAACAGTTCCAAAAACCTCGTCTTTGGCAATTTCCTTTCCTATCGCCGTAATATCGATATAAACGATATCGCCCAATTCGCGTTGTGCAAATTCGGTAATGCCTATATAGGCATCGCCGCCTTCAACTCTTATCCATTCGTGGTCCTTGGTGTACTTTAGTTCAGCCGGAAAATTCATATTTTTTTGATTTGTGGTCAAAAATAATAAAACTTTAAGCTAACGCAATAAATAACACTATATTAACTGGCAGAACCTTTTGTACGTATAAAAACTAAATAAAAGATAATCTGTTAATAATGTCCACACAAAAACAAATCGTTATGAAAAAGTTAAGCATATTGATCGTATTAGCCGCATGGGTACTCCCGGCATGCAACAGCAATACAAAAAGCAATAGTAGCGCGACCACCGACAGTGCTGCCAAAGATAATACAGTGGTGAAGGACACTTCAACAAAAATGGTCACCACTCCCGAGAAGGAAGATGTGGATTTTGTAGCCGAAGCGGCCAGCGGCGGTATGACGGAAGTTGAACTGGGTAAACTGGCACAAGAAAAAGCACAAAACGCGCGTGTGAAAAAGTTTGGCGCCATGATGGTTATGGATCACTCAAAAGCCAATGATAAACTGGCCGCGCTGGCAAAAACTAAAAAGATCGCTTTGCCAACCGGGCCAAACGCGAGCGACCAGAAAGTTATTGATAAATTAAGTAAACTATCGGGTAAGGATTTTGACAAGGCTTATGTTGACGACATGATCGATGATCATAAAAACGATATCAAAGCATTTGATAATGCAACAAAAAATTGCAAGGACCCGGATATAAAAGCTTTTGCCACCAAAACATTGCCTGTGTTAAAAGCGCACCTGGATGCGATTAATGCGGTTCATGACAGCATGAAATAAATTCGCTAAACGTGATCCTTCAATTTATCCTTCGTTGTTTCTATCCAACAAGATGGAAATAATGAGGGAATTTTTTTGATATTCATGATTTGTTGTGCCGTAATAACTTGCATTGAACATTTGTTGGCATTATGTGTTATATAGTGGCCTCACTTTATTAAATGAAGAAACTAATCTGTTTACCCCTCGTCATTCTGTCTTTTTTTGTTCATGCTCAGGATAACATTCGTTCCCGCATTATATTAATAGGCGATGCCGGGGAATATGGTGCGAGGCAGGGTGGCGTGATCACGCATGCTGCGGCGCATATTCTTAAAAATAAAACCACCGTATTTTATCTTGGCGACAATGTTTATCCCATAGGCATGGGCCTGCCTGGGAGCAGAGAAGAGGAGGAGACAAAAAAAATTCTGCAATCGCAATACCAGCCGATGCGCGCCGGCGGGGCCAGGGTTTACTTTGTACCCGGCAATCACGACTGGGACCGGATGGGGCCGAAAGGGCTGGCCAAAATTAAACGGCAATGGGAATACCTGGACGAACAGCGCGATTCGTTATTAAGAGAGGTACCAGCAAATGGCTGCCCCGACCCGACCGAAATAAATATTTCGGATAACGTAGTGGTCATCGCTTTTGATTCAGAATGGTGGCTTTATATCTACAATAAAGACAACCCTGATGCTGATTGTGATTGTAAAACCAATGCCGAGATCATTCACCGGTTTGACGAGCTTTTATATAAAAACAGGAACAAGGTAATTATCATTGCCCATCACCATCCGTTTGATTCATACGGGCACCATGGCGGCAGCTATATCTGGCAGGATTATATTTTCCCGCTCACGTCCGTTAAAAGCAGTTTATACGTCCCGTTACCAGGCCTCGGATTGTTATATCCTTTTTTAAGGAGTGCATTTCCCATTCCTGAAGATCATGGCAATCCATTGTATAAAAACATGATCAGTGGGATTAACGGTGTTTTTGATATCGACCCGAATGTGATCCATGTATCAGGGCATGAGCACGGGCTGCAGTTTATTAAAAACAAAACCGGCATACAAGTGGTAAGCGGCGCCGGGGCAAAAGGGGCGGTGGTGCGAAAAGGTAAAAATGCGCTATTTGCACAGACAGTACCCGGTTATGTAATAATGGACGAAATGGCCGATAAAAGCATCCGCTTTACTTACTACGGTAACACGGATACGACTTTCAAAGAGTTATTTACCTACACCAAGCCGTATGTGTCTATCAAAATCCCGGTTGAGCATTATGATGTGATTAAAGGCGACAGTATTACGGTTAGAGCGCACCCATCGTTTGACTCGGTTGGTAAATTGCACAGGTTATTATACGGCGCAAATTACCGGAAGGAGTGGGCTGCTCCTGCCAAAGTACCTGTTATAAAAATATCAACCTATAAAGGCGGGTTAAAACCGGTAAGATTCGGCGGCGCGCACCAAACAAGCTCATTGTTATTGAGAGATGCTGACGGTAAGGAATACGTGATGAGCAGCATTGAGAAATACCCGCTCATTGTTTTACCCGAAGCCATACGGCAAACCTTTGCCGAATCGTGGTTAAAGGACGCCATGTCCGGCCAGCACCCGTATGGCGCAATGATCACTAGTGTACTTGCGGAGGCTGTAAAGGTAAAACATACCAGCCCGATTATCGGATGGGTGGCCCCGGATATAAAGCTGGGCTATTATGAGAAGGACTTTGCCGGAAAAATTTGCCTGCTGGAAGAACGGGAGCCGGGTGATAGCTCGATCAATACCGGTAATATGCTACGCCAGTTGGATAAAGATAACAGTGTTCACATCGACAGCGCCGAATTTTTCAGGGCGCGGCTGCTTGACTGGTTCCTGGGCGATTGGGATGAACACGAAGACCGCTGGCGCTGGCAGGCCACACGGCGCGGAGGAAATAAATATTATTCGGCAGTGCCACATGACAGGTCGGAAACTTTCTATATCAATGAAGGCTTTATCCCCGAAATGGCCTCCAAGCCGTGGGTTGCACGATATTTACAGGGCTATGATGCACCGCCTCAAACCATTAATGGGTTTTACTTAAATGACCATACCCTAAACGCCAGGTTCTTAACACAGATAGGTTACGACCAGTGGATGAAAATAACGCGCGATTTTGTTGCGGCCTTATCCGACGATGTACTCGAACAGTCGCTGAGGCGCCTGCCGCTTTCCATTTACCGCCTAAGCCATGACAAGTTATTGAGGCTTATGAAGCAGCGGCGCGACCAGATGGTAAAGGCCTCCGAAATTTATTACAAGTTTTTTAACCGGCGCGTGGATATCAAAGCGTCGGATAAAAGTGAATATTTTACGGCTAAGGATACATTGAACGGCGGCCTGGTTATTCGTATCAGCAAATTGCCGGCGACGAAAACGCGGAGCATTTTATTTACCAGGGTTTTTGACCCGGCCGTTACTAAAGAGATACGTCTTTACGTGGCCAAAGGCGACGACAGCATTATGGTCGATAAAATAAAATCGCCAATCGTATTAAGGATCATCGGTGGTAACGGGCACAAAACTTATAATATATCCAATGCAAACGGGAGGGTAAACGTATATGAAAAGATCGGCACGGCCTCGTTCACCGGGGATGCGCAAAACAAAGTCGAAAAGCATTTAACCGACGACTCATTAAATGTAGCCTATATACCTACCAACCCATATCACACGCTGATCCCGCAGTTTAAAACGGGATACAATGTTGATGATGGCTTTTATTTTGACGCGGGCCTTAGGTTTGTGCATAATGGTTTTCGCAAAACGCCGTCGTACACACAGCAATTGAATGTTGGCCATTCCTATCGAAACGATGTTACGCATATCGCTTATAATGGCGCCTGGATACAGGTTGCCGGTAAAGGCGATATTGAGGTACAGGCCGATGGCTACCTGCCAAACAGCATTAACTTTTTTGGCCGGGGCAATCAAACAACCTATAATAAAAGCATCGACGAAAACTATTACCGCTTTAGGTTTAAATTGATCAATGCCGACGCTTATGTACGCTTCCAAAACTTTGCCGGTACCACCAGTATCAGGATAGGGCCTTCGATACAATATTATAGTTATATAGACGACAACCGGCCGCACCTGGTTAATAACAATATGCTGATGCACACATACGACAGCACTACGGTTAATAAAGATAAGATGCACGCGGGCCTGGTGGTGACCTATATTGACGATAAGCGAAACAACAAGTTATTGCCCGAATGGGGTGTTTACGTGCGGGCAACCATAAAGGGATATGCAGGATTGAACGGCTATTCGAAGTCCTTCCTCCAGATCATTCCGGAGGCAATATTATATACCAGTGTCGACCCTGCTTCAAAACTGGTTATTTCCGAGCGAATGAGCGGAGGGATCACTGTTGGGAAAACAACATCGTACCAATCTTTATTTTTAGGGGGCGAGACCAACCTGATCGGCTTTAGACAGAACCGTTTTGCCGGGCAACAAATGATGTTTAATAACCTCGATGCAAGGTTAAAGCTGGGCGACCTTTTCTCCTATATCTTACCGGGTCAATTTGGAATTAATGGTTTCTACGATATTGGCCGGGTTTGGGTAAAACGGGAAAATTCGGGCACATGGCATAACGGCTTTGGGACAGGCGTTTATTTCTCGCCATCCGATATGGCTTTGCTGCAAATTAAAGAAGGTTACTCCAGTGAGGGCTTTTATACGTACGTCAATTTTAGTTTAACTTTTTAGTTAAAACAGTCTGCAAATATTAGTAAGTTGCATAGGTTGCTTGCGTTGAACAAACAATCGTGCAGTTTTATGAGTCGTAAAGTTTATCTAGCCATTTTTTTCCTTGTCTTTACTTTTGATTGGGCCCGGGCGCAAAATATACCTTCACCGGATGATTTGTTGAAGCAAGCACATACCGTTGCGTTCGACCAGAAAAATTATCCTTTGGCTATCAGTTTAATGAAGCAGGCTATAGCTAAAAGTCCGGATTATTCCGACCTCCACATTTTTTTAGGGCGTTTGTATACCTGGACTGACAAATTAGATAGCGCGCGCGCGGAATTTACTTTTGTTTTAAATAAACATCCTGATTACGAGGATGCCTCGCTGGCTTTTGGCAGCCTGGAATATTGGAATAACAATTCGGAGAAGGCTTTGCGGTATACAGAAGACGGTTTAAAATATCACCCTCGGTCAAACGACTTATTATTTTTAAAAGCCAGGATACTGCATGGTTTGCGCAAGGATCGTGAGGCAAATATTATTTTGAATAACATTATCAAAGCTGACCCAAAAAATGCGGTAGTAAGGGCGTTTGCCGACAAGATCAGCGACAAGTCGGCAAACAATAAGATCGGGATAAGTTATGACTATATTTATTTTGACAAACAGTTTAATACACCCTGGCACCTGGCCGAAGTAGATTATACCAGGCAAACCCCTTTAGGCTCCATAAGCGGAATTTTGAATTATGCAAACCGATTCAACTCAAATGGGTTGCAGTACGAAGTTGATGCCTATCCACATATTTCGCGGGTTTTTTATGCGTATGTAAGCGGCGCTTATTCCGGCAATGAGGGCGTATTCCCAAAATACCGGTCGGGGTTTTCGTTATATGCTAATTTACCGAAGAGTTTTGAAGGCGAACTGGGTTTCAGGTATTTATACTTTACCGGCGCAACTTGGCTGTATACCGCATCGCTCGGAAAGTATTATAAGGACTTCCGGTTTAACCTGCGTACCTATCTTACCCCGTCGAATAGCTCAATCTCGCAGTCATACAACTTCAATGTCCGTTATTATACCGGCGGTACTGACGATTATTTTTCGTTTAGCATCGGCACAGGTATTTCGCCGGATGACCCGCGCAACATCATATTGCTTAATAACGGCAATAATTATAAGCTGCGGTCGAATAATATATCAGCAGGTTACAGGCACACGATAAAGCAAAACATAATATTTATTAATGCCAGTCTCGATAACCAGGAATATCAATTTCAAACACGCGGTAACCAGTTGGATATAGGCATAGGTTACCAGAGAAAGTTTTGATTGAAATGACAAGACGGAAAATATTTGTATTGGTGCTTGCCGCTATATTGTTGCTCCCCTTGTGGATGTGGCTGGCCTGGCTATCGACACCTAAAACAAAACTTGTTGTCGCCATTGTAGATAAAACGGTGCTCGATCGATCGGCCCAGGAGCATATTTCACTAAACTGGGTGCTTAACAATAACCGATTTACCAAAACGTCGGCACTCGATTACCAGATCGATCATGATTATTTTGGCTTTTTTCCGTCGGATAGTGAAAAATACCGGATCAAAGGACTGGAAAGATTTTCATCCGAACAGCTAAAGCAGTTAAGCACCGATGCCGACGCCGCTTATTTTACCGATACTTATGGTATTTACAGGAATGAATGGTTTCGTAAAGTAAATATAAACGAACGCTCGCCTATTTTATATGGCGGCATGAGCGCCCAGGACATCGAGTTTCTGCGCGATATGAAAGCGGCGCATAAGCTGGTTATAACCGAGTTCAACAGCATTGGGTCGCCGACTACGGCAGATATCCGCAACAAATTCGAACAGCTTTTTAGCATGCACTGGACCGGCTGGACAGCGCGGTATTTTGATAACCTGGACACCGCCATCAACCGGGAGTTGCCGGGTTGGCTGATTCGCAATTATAAAGATCAGCACGAACACAAGTGGCCCTTTCATAAGGCTGGGGTTGCCTTTGTGAGTAACCTCGACCAGGTATTTATTTTAGAGGATAGCACTCATTTAGTTGACCCGGTCCCGCACATTATTACGGCCGCGTATGGACAGAAGAATTTATCGTTGCCTGAAAGCATCAAGTATCCCTATTGGTTTGATATCATATCGCCCGACCTGTCCAAAAACCATGTGGTATCGCGGTTCGGGCTAAAACTTAAACCATCAGGTTTGGAGGAATTGAAAAAGTATAATGTGCCTGCGACTTTCCCGGCAATTATTATGCACAATGATAAGGACTACCAGTTTTATTATTTCTCCGGAGATTTTTGTGATAATCCCATCGGGCTGGGCACCTCCTATTTTAAAGGGATTGGTTTTTTCAAGGGGCTTTTTTATAACGGTAGCAATCGCGCAGAACGGCAAAGTTTCTTCTGGAATTTTTACCGCCCCCTGGTAGCCAATATACTTGAACAAAAGGCGCAGGACAAAAAATAATTCAACTATTTAGTTCGCGTATAGCGGTGATAAATGGTATCCGGTATTATGTGATTCCCGGACATAATCATCGTGTTTTTTTTCCTGAACTGGTCGAAGGCGTTTTTGAGTTGATTTAGTTTTGCTTCATCCTGGATTGGGTCTTCGCCTAACTCCGGGTTTAATTTAAACAGGTTCTCACCGTTGAGGTGGTATTCGCCCATCACAAAGTCAACCAAATCTGTTTTGGTTTGCATAAGCGGATAGGCATGAATGTTTTGAAAACTCCTTGTAGTATCCAAACCCTGTCCCAGCCAGCTAACCAGCGATGGCCCTTTTGTTTTGAAATTATGGTGCAGATAAGCCAGGAGGCTGGGGCTGATATCAAAATGTGTAGATACCGAGGCAAATTGTGCCGGTTTTTTTAGCATCGGCGAATAAATAATGAGCGGCACATGGTAGCGGTCAATTTTATCGCTCATCGGTATTTCGGGCATGCGGTGATCGCCGGTTATCAGGAAAATGGTATTGCTGTAATCGCTCCTTTTGCTATAGTTATTAAAAAATCCGCGCAGCATGTCATCAAGATAAAGAATGCTTGCATACTGCAGTTTGTAGTTGCGGTGTTCGCTCTTTTTATTGTCGTCGAAACCCAATTGCGTCATTCGTTGTTCAAACCGCAGCAAATATTTCTGTTGATCATTGATTATAAAAGGGTCGTGTGTGGCTACCGTTAACACCACGTTCAGCTGGGGGGCCGCAGGTTTATCACTACGCGTTGCTAAAAAATGCCTGAACAATTCGCCATCATTATATCCCCAGGTAAAGCCGTTTTGAGCTGGCAGCTTAGCATAGCCGGCCGGAAAAGACTTTTCGTCGTTCAATTCATCTATTCCATTTTTATGCAGAAACGTGGCCATGTTATCAAATTGTGAATCGCCGCCATAGTAAAATGATGTATGATAGCCGTTGTATTTTAAAAGGCTCAACAGCGATAAGTGTTCAGGCATACCCTGGCCCAGCTCCTCAAAACCATTTTTTGCAAAAGGGAGCGAACCTAGCAGCGACGGCAGTACCGCGAAAGTACGGCCGCCCTCGCTTAAAAAGTTTTTCCAGTACAGGCTTTTGCCCGATAGCGAATCAATAAATGGTGTGAAATTACCCAGGTAAGCGCCGCTATTTGTAAAAGCCCGGCCCAGGCCTTCCACCAAAATAATGACAACGTTTGGCTGCGTTGATGAGGCTTTAAAAAATGGCGAAAGTACATCAGGTACGCTATCGGCATGCAGAAACGGGTAGTGCTCAGGGTCGGTGTATTTCAATCCAGCGATTGTTTTATTATCCGAACTGCCATAATCGCTGATATAGCTGTCGGCGTAAATATCGGTCTCGTCCTTACCGGAAAAAAAATGTTTTTGGGAGGCTGCCCAAAAATAGTCGGGCTTATTAAGTACTAAATTATTCGCAAAATCCGATCTCAAATCAGGGACAAAGCTTTTCGACAACAACCCTGTGAGGATAACCAGCAACGACAACAAGGGAATGGCAAAAGCTGCATAGCGGTTTAATCTTATTCTTTTTGGTAAAACATATAAGGCGGCAAATACCGATACAAGAAGCAGGATAAAGATTAAAATATTGAATATGCTTATTCCACCCGAGCTGCCTACGGTCTGTTTAATATCCCCAACAGAATAACTGTAAAGATCGGCGCCTAATGGAACCAGCGATGTTGTAAAGTAAAGTGCAAGGCCAAGCTGTAGAAGCGCCATTACAACGATCAATATGCTAAACGTTATTGCTGCCGCCTTGCGCGAAATAAGATAGAGCAACGCATAAATAACGAAAAAGTAAACGAGCCATTTTAACCAAAAAACAACATCATTTAGCCACGACCAAAATATTGTCCCCGCGAAATTCGGTGGAAACTGGTGTACCACGCCATTGTAAATTAATTCGAACAGTGTTAATACTAAAATAACTGCTAACCAAATTATTGCCAGTGCCGAGAACGACGCTGCTGCCCGGGTTAATTTCTCCCGGAGAGAGGCTTGTTTAACTTCCTTTTTTTTCATGGTAGCTTTATATTTTCTTCTGCGCGGCAAACCCCTGCCTGGTCATTTCGCCCCAGCTATTCTTTTTCCTTAGCAAGTCAATATTACCCCTGATTGCCGACCAAACAACAAACGGGTGGTAAATAAAAGGCTCGAGAACGGCAACAAGCAGCAGGCGCAGGATATCTTTATTTCGCTTGTATTGATTGTAGGTTAAAACTTCCATCAGGATAGCAAAAACCGAATATAATATCCCGATGATAATAACACCTATCATAAGCAAAATTACAGAATGGCTGATGATACCCATTATCCAAGATAGTATAAGTATGATAATGCCGATAAACTCAATTATTGGTGCTAAAAATTCAAAAAATAGCCAGTAAGGATAGCTCAGCATGCCTAGTAATCCGTAATCGGGATTCAGGAACATCTTTCTATGCATCCTGAGTGTTTCAATTGTTCCGCGCGCCCAGCGGTTGCGCTGCCTGCCTAATATTTTAAAAGAAGCCGGCGCCTCCGTCCAGCATAATGGGTCGGGGATAAAACTTACCCGGTATGGTTCTTTTAATTCTTCCATGTAACGCCGCATCCGCACTACCAGCTCCATGTCTTCGCCCACGGTTTTAACATTATAGCCACCGCATTTTATAACGATCTCTTTATCAAAAACCCCAAATGCACCGGATATGAGTAATAAACCATTCAGACGGGCCCAAGCCATCCGGCCAAGCAAAAATGCACGTATATACTCCAGAGTCTGCATTCTTGGCAAAAACTGGTCGGGTAAATTTACCTTTACAATACGGCCGCCTTCTATTTCGCAGCTGTTGGCAATACGCACCACGCCGCCAACGGCTATAACCCGTTTGGTGGTACTTTCTAAAAACGGCTTCGCAAGTTTTAATATCGCGTCCTGTTCAAGTACACAGTCCACATCAATGCACACGTAATATTTGTTTCGTGCTATATTAACGCCAACATTTAGTGCGTCGGCTTTACCGCCGTTTGCCTTATCTACGACAGTTAACTTACTGTATACCGGGTTATGGCTTTTATAAACCCCCTTCACCGGCTTTGTAGGTATCTGCTCGTTCACAAAATATTCTATCTTGTGCAAATCGTATGTGGTTATGAGCCTATTTAAAGAGTCATCTTTGCTGCCATCATTTATGATGATCACTTCGAGGTGATTATAATGCAGCGATAGCAATGAGCGTACATTTTCCACAATCGTTTCGCCCTCGTTATAGGCCGGCGCCAAAATACTCATGCTGGGCAGCTCAGTCGATGATGCCAGTACGCGGTAATCGGTAAAGCTATTTTTGTGCCGGTAGTTTCTTATTTCAGCAATAGATAAAATGCTTATTGCTACGTAACAAATCAATAAAAGCGCGGAGTACAGCAAAAAGCCAATCGTAAAAAGGTGGTAAATGATTTCCTGCCAGTTCATACAGTCAGTTCTCCTTTTATTTGCGCTATTATTTCGGTTAACGGATGCCCTGCGGTTGAAGCTGATGCCTCCAGCATCTGCAAGCCGTTTTTGCTGATATGTGTAAGGGCCCTGGCAGCACGAATCTTCATCTCGTTATTATCATAGTTTAAAAGGCTTACGAGGAAAGAGACATCTTCTTCTGTTCCGACCGATTGCAGGGCCTTTATTATCGCTAATTGTATTTCAAGTTCTTCTTCCCAAAACTTCGATTTGAGTATCGCTGCCGTTTTATCAGTGTAAATTTCGCCAAGACAATCAATGGCTTGCAGGCGTACTGTTGGTTCTGGATGTTCAAGACATGAAAGTATCGTATCGTGCCATTGAAACCATTGGTAGCTGCGGGCAAGCTTCAACGCAAACACTACCACGCTGCTGTTTTCAGATTTGAGCCAGGCATCAATGCTGACATCCATAGGCGCCGCCTGGGACAATTGTTGTAACAGTTTGATCTGCTGCCATTCGGAAATGGGGTAGGTAATTACATTTAAAAAACGAAGCCCTTCAAACCCATAAAATTGCACCGTCGCTGATTGTGCTTCCATTCGTACCAGCTCATTTTTATCGTTTGTGTACCGATAAAGTTTGGGCAGCACATCTTTCAACTCCATTGTTGTGAGCTCCTGTATTGCTTTGGCCTTTACGTACCATTGCGGGCTTTTTAAGTTGGCAAGCGCATATTTATCAAACTGCAATTGCTGATACAGGTGTTTTAAATTTTCGGATGCCATGCCAGCCAGGCTTTTTTTGGTTGACATGAGCTCTTCGGTCATGAGCTGTCTGAAATGCCGGTTGTGCATTAAGCTTTCGGCACGGGCGGTCAATGGTATTGCGGCATCAGGACTGTCTTCATTATCATGAAATACGGCTTTACGTATAAGCCGCCCTGCAATCAAGCGCCATTTTGCGTGTTGTTTTTCGTGTATGCTCTTGTTATACAGAAAAAACAGCATAAAGATCAAAAGGCATATAATTAAAATACCAAGCGATTCGATAAGGATACCCATGTAACTTAACCCCGAAAGAAGGGCCAGCGGTAATAGTAGATGACTCGCGAAACAGATTGTAGTGAAATGATTTAAATGAATTTCCATCTGTTTGACGCTAAATATTGGATCGCCAATCCGGTTATCAGTTATTTCCGGCCTGTGTCAAACCGCCGTACACGAACCGAAACCTCGTTGGGGCTAAAAGGTTTGGTAATAAAATCATCCGCGCCAAGTTTAAATGCCTCCAGTACAACATTCTCCTGGCCCATGCCCGAAAGAATGATAACACGCATACTATCCGGGTATTTACTTTTTACCGCGCCGATTATTTCCAGGCCGGATACATACGGCATCATAATATCGGTAATAACGATGTCGGGCTGAAATTCGTCGATCTTTTCCAGCGCCTCACGGCCATCGTGGGTAACAACAACTTCGTGCCCGTCCTTTTTTAGGCGGAATTCGAGCAACATCAGTATTACCTGATCATCTTCGGCTACCAGGATCTTCATAACAACTCAAAGTTAATATTAGTTACGGATAATGAGCGTTCGTTAAGTTAATTTCAAACTTGCTGCCATATCTTATATTTCAATATTTATTGCTTTATATATAATTTATTTATCTAAATATAAAGTTTTAGCGCCTTATACGGTTTTGCCAGATTTTTAGTTTAATAGAATACCGTATTTGTAAAACATTATACGTTACAATACCGTAATATTTGTAATACCCCTATCCGGTCTTTTCCATGAAGAAGCATTTTCTGTTTTTTATAGTGTTTGTATCAGCAATTTCAGCCGTCGCCCAGGGCAAATGGGAGTTAAAGAAAAATGAAAATGGCATTGAAGTTTATACCCGCAAGGCAGCCGCCGGAAATTTAAAGGAGCTGCGTGTAACATGTGAGCTGGATGCCACCAAAGCGCAGCTGATCAATACCCTGCTTGATATTCCCGACTATAACGACTGGGTTTACTCGAACAAGAAATCGGTTATATTAAAAACAGTTAGCCCGCAGCGGATTATCTATTATACACAATCGCATTTACCATGGCCGATCAAAGACCGCGATTTGGTTATCGAGCTTGATATTAATCCAACCCCCGAAGTTTTGAATATCCAGGCAAAAAGCCTGCCCGCATATGTGCCAAAAGCCAACGATTTTATAAGGGTACCTTACTCCCTCGCCACGTGGAAGGTAACACAAGCCAACAACAATAAATTAAAAGTTGATTACACTTTCAGCGTTGATCCCGGCGGCAACATACCCGCGTGGATCGTAAACGCTACAATGGCCATTGGACCATATAATTCTTTCGTTAAACTGAGGGAGGTTTTGAAAAAGAGCGGTGGTAAAAAAAGCCTCCAGGCGAGTGCTGAAGGCTTTTGATCAGGTGGCGGAGCCTGTACAAATCTCGAACTATTTCCTAACTGATTTACGATTGATCACTAATTGGAATTATAACTTTTTTTCAATTATTTCAGTATCCTTAATAAACGTTATGGTGATACATATCCCGCCAAATTCTAAATAATACCTGCCGGATACTCATTCTGCATTGTTACGGCATATCATTTAAAAGACTTTAGTGGTGTAATTATTAAATGATAAATTTAAACACCATGCAAAAAAGAAGGTTATTATTGTTAAGCTGGCTGCTGTTCGGCTGCTTTATGTCAGCATCAGGGCAAAAAAGATGGAAGGACACCTTTGGCAAGAGTATCGAATTTGAGACGATATCTACCGATCTCGGGACGGTAAGAACATGGTGCAGAGTAAGCGATAATGCAGTTGATCAGATTTTTTTAAAGCCGGGTAGAGATCATAACGATCTTAAAAGTCCCATAATGCTGGGGGTTAAACTGAATCACACGCTTTCAGATTTTGACGGTGACAAGGTCACATCTATTTCTAAAAACTATACAAGCTATATTATTTCTGATAGCTCGGCGGCTACTTTAATTGCCTTAGGCATCGCACCCAAAAATGTGAAGAATTACAAATACCGCGTGGTAGAGAATGATAGCATAGAGTTGATCCCATGGTCGCCCATACCCAAAATGGAACAAAAGTACGGGGCCAGAAAACCATATGGTTTTATTGGCGAATTTAAAGCCCCTGGAAAACAGATTATGGTTGAAGTAGTTAATATTAAACATTATAATATAAGAGATGGCGTTATTTTTGACTGGCGGGTAAATTTTAAACCCGTTATTACACAAATTGATGTTTGGACTAAACACAACAAACGTTTTAACTTGAATTCCTCCAAATTAAACCGGGGCTATGCTACAAAGTTTGACAGCAGAACAGGTTTACCGCTCGATCTGAAATTTCCTGTTGATAGTATAAATGATTTAGAGTTTCATGTAAAACAGCATCAAACCGTCCCATTTACAGTTTATATCATCCGCTATATGGACAATGACCATTCTCAGGTGCCAATTGGTGAAGTGATAGGAGATTCTTATGAGCTCAACAGTCAGCAATTTGACATCCCGGGCAAATATGAGCTCATCATTCAACGAACGGGTGACTTACAAAGGGTAGATAAAAGCCAGCAACTCCGGATGCCTTTTGAAGTGTTGCCTTCACCTTTTTTGCAAAAAAAGGTATCTTTAAAGCAGGTTTTACCTTATGCAATAGCAACACTCTCGTGTCTTACTTTATTGTTCTGGGCCTATCGCAGAAACAATAAAAGGAAATTGGGCAGATCTATACAGGCAAAAGAAAGCATTAATTTAAAACTAAGGTCCATCCGTTCACAGCTGAACCCTCATTTTATGTTCAATGCCTTAACTTCCATTCAAAACCTGATGAATAAAGATGATACGAAGGCTGCTAATCATTACCTGGCCATGTTTGCTGATTTGACCCGAAAAGTTTTAAATACCAGCGAACAAGAACTCATCAGTTTGGAAGACGAGTTGAAAATAGTGGAAGATTACCTTCAAATGGAACAATTGCGCTTTGGCTTTCAATATCAAATTAAAGTGGATGACAGCATTAACATTGCCAATACCGATATACCGGCCATGCTTTTACAACCCTTTGTTGAGAATGCCGTAAAACACGGCATAGCGACATTGCAGCAAAAGGGAATGATTCAAGTGCTGATTAATAAACAGGAGAGCGACCTGGTATTATCGGTAACCGATAACGGGCAGGGTTTCAACAAAACTGCGGTTCAAAATAATATAACCTCTTTTGGATTAAAACTGAGTGAAGAACGAATTGCATTGCTTAATCAGGTATACAAGGATCAACCTGTTACTTTAAATATAGATTCTAAACCAACGGGTACTATAATAACTATAAACCTGACAAATTTGCTTTCATAAATTACTATAGCGTCAATATGAATATCCGCAGCATTATTATCGATGATGAACCCAATAATATTGAAAATCTTCAAACAATATTGCATAATTACTGTACTGAAATTGAAGTTGTCGCCATAGCCAATAATGCCGATGACGGAATTGATGTTATAAAAACCCAGCAGCCCGACTTGCTTTTTTTAGATATTCAAATGCCGGGAAAATCAGGCTTTGATGTGCTAAAAGCATTTGCGCGGATTGATTTTGAGATCATTTTTATTACTGCTTATGATCAATATGGTATAAAAGCAATTAAATTTTCGGCCTTAGATTATTTATTGAAGCCTATTGATATCAACGAATTAAAATTAGCTGTTGAAAAAGCCAGGTATAAGATTGCCGCAAAGCAAAAAAACAACAATATTGAAAACCTGCTGGAATATATCAGATCAGAACATAAAGATCCGCCCAAAATAGCCTTGCCAACCCTTCAGGAGATTATATATGTTAAGGTAAGCGAAATTATCCGCTGTGAAGCATCCAATAACTATACTTTGTTTTATCTGCAAGGCGGCGAAAATGTTTTAGTTTGCAAAACATTGAAGGAGTTTGCAGAATTATTGAAGCCCTACAATTTTATACGTGCACACCAGTCGCACCTCGTCAATTTATATTTTGTTAAGAGCTATTTAAAGGAAGATGGCGGCAGTTTATTTTTAAATGACCGCACAAAAATCCCAATTTCAAGACAAAACAGGGATTTAGTAAAAGATGCATTAAGTAAAAGCCTGAATTAAAAAAGCCTCTCAGTATTACTGAAAGGCTTTTAGTGGTCCCGACGAGAATATCCTTGTATTCGTAACGAAGTGATTTTCAATATTTTATAGTGATTTAAATTCTGTACTCACCGAATTACTCACCGCTTTTTTGATATAGATTAATTGCAAATCCTATGGTGTAAAGATACGCAATATTACACATTTCCAAAAACCCCCTTTAATAAAAAACATAATCGGCAACCCACCGGAAAGCCGTTGTGCATACCATCCCATATTTACCGCTTAAGCAACCAACAGCGCGAGCCGGGTAAATAGTCAAGGCCGGGCTACCGCTGAAAAGAAAAACACAATGGCCCGCTCCGCATGGCCTTTACTTTTTATCCCGGCGGTGGGCTATCTTTGCGAATGTGGTGAATATGGAATCATCTCCTTGTAGGACTTTCGTCGTACATATTATTGATAGGGTTTCTTATCAATTAATACTCGCCAACCTTTATTATTTGACCTATATGATTAATTCTTACTTTAATGATGTTTTCAAAATATGGAAGGCTCTTTATTGATTTATAGGTTACATCTTTTAACTCCTTCTTATCTTCAATAGCTGTTTCTAAATGATGTCTAAATACATAGTCTCTCACCGCTGAATTACCATAAATTACTTTTGAGAATTTTTGAACCCTAAATAGATGCGAACTGATTAATTTATTGTTAACAGGATTAAGCAGGTCTATTTCTAACGGATAAAAATCAGCCGAAGGAAATATAAAATATTCGTTTTGTTTCATGGTAAATAAGAACTGCCATCCTAAATGCTGATTATAAGTTTTATCGACAATTGGAAGTTCCTGATTTACGCGCTCGGTTATTACTTTGTATAATGAAACTACTTCGTCCTGCAAGTTGCCATTTTCATCCCTGTAAATAGCCACATGATGATTATTACCAGTGCTTACAAAATCAACAGGGGTAGGTTTACCACTCTTATCTAAAACATCTCGGCCATGATGGTCTTTTTTAAAATGAAGTGGCTCCGCATTTTTTATACCGCTTATAGTTACCCGTTTAATAGCAATCTTGGCAGTTTCATTCAGCCAGATGGGGTTTTTATCAAGATTAGAAAACGCCTCTTTCTCCTTTCCCTTCCCGCCAAATTCATTTAAACGCTTATATAATATCTCTCGTATCCCTTCGTCTATTACCTTTTCAATTTTTAAATCGGGAGATATGTCCTTACGTATGGCATAATCGTCTTCGAGCCAAGAGAGCTTTAATACTTCGGGCAGTAAAACTGTATTTTGCACATCCAAATAAATCGGGTTTTTAGTAAGTGCATTTTTTCCTGTGAAAGCTTTTGCAGGGTCGTTATTGTTTTCTCGCAACCGTTTTAAAAGCGCTTCCCTGTATTTTGGTTTGGTTACTTTGGCAATAGTCGCTTCATCAAACTTCCCGCTTACCTTTTCCTCTTTTACGATATACTGTTGTATTTTTCCATATACTGTTTCTTTATGCAGCTGTCCGCGTGGTGTCAATGTTTTTTGAGGTTCCTTTTCTTTCGCACTTTTAATTTTGTTTTTATTTTTTGTTACTACCTTATTTTTGGCTTTGCATGACACTAACACATTTTCAAGGTGATTTTTAGCATCTTCTCTGAAATTAGCTAAAGGGGATTTAAATCGCCTTTTTTTATTCCCGTTATCATCTATCTGAAAATCGGTTTCCTTTTTTTCAATACCAGCTATTGCGCGGCCTAATTTATCGTCACTCTTTCGAGCATTCAGGTTATTTAAGTACTGTATGTGGCTATGCTTGGTAAAAGCTATGGTAAGGGCATCCATAGCATGGTGCCGGTGGTCATTTCGCTTTGTCCAGTCAATAATGCGTTCTTTAAAATTACCGTCTTTCTTCTCCACCATTTCGGTAAGCAGTTGCTTGCGGTATTTTTCTAAATTCAGTTCCTGCATTACATTAACCAAATCCCAATCTTCTCGCAAACGTTGTGTAACACTACCTGTAGTAGATACAATATTCCTGCAAAGCTCGTGCAGCATCGTCTTAGCCTTTTTTGCGATGTATTGGCTATCGCGTAAATCTCGGTCTATAAAACCTTCACCGATAGCCTCGCCTTTCATCAGCAATTTTTTATATTTCGCCTTTCTTTCAGGATATTCTTTTAAATAAGCTTCTACTCTTAATTTGTATTGGCTTAACTTTTCCGCCCCTTTAGCATCAACATAATCATAAGCTGTGGCATTATCTTTTTCTTGGTTAATCCTCCGCTCTACAATAGTTTTATTGGAAAAACTATCGTCAAATACTCTTGACTGTGGGATGATGTGCTCTATATCATACTTTTTTGAAAATAATTCTTCACGGGAAATATATTCGTTGGTGTATAAATCTTTATATCCATTAAATTTTAATTCATCATATAATTTAAACCTGATAATATCATTACGGGTTGGATTTTTAATGCCAAATTCCTTTACAAGTAATAGCCTTATTGCATCATGTTCGGCTGTAGACTTGTTAATTTGAGCTGTCGCTTCTTCTCGCTCTTTGAGGTTCTTTTTTAATTCACGAGCCAGTTCAATGCGTATTTCATCGGGTTTGCCAAGGTTAGGGTCCGCAATGATTGCGTTAACCACGTTAACCATTTGATTTAATATCTTTTCTACAACCGGGTTTCGCAAGCTATTTTTTGGAAGCAATTCCAAAAAGTCCTTTAAAATACGATTATCATTTTCCTCCTTAGTAATTGACGAAGAATGATTGTATCCTGCCAATGCACAGGCCGTATCATATTTATTTTCTTTAATGTGGGGTATTATTTTGCGAATGGCCTTGGCACTCAAACTTGCATAATCACCTGTTAAATTTACTTTAGCAAGTATTTGGGCATACTCTTTTTTAAACCCGAATTTTGATTTCAGCAATTCAAAAAGTTTATCATTACCCGTAGGTGAGTTATCCCCTTCATAAGCATATAACAAGTGCCACAATTGGTAGGCGGGCTGTTGTTCAAAAGCATTACCCTCTATACCACTATCAAAATCAAGAATAGCAGTATTGATTTCCTGCATTTCAAAAAACGAATAGACGGCGGACTTAATATCAGCAGCGTTCATTCTTTCGGGAACTAAATCATCGTGCCCCTCATATTCCATAATTTTCAAATAAGCTGCATACAAAAGTTGGTTGGTACGGTTTCCTTCAACCTTTGTAAAATTCAGTTCCCACTCTTTGGTATGATAACCAAGCAGTTCGAAAATCTGCTCCTTTTCTATATTTCCTTTTATATTCAGTTCTTCGAACAGCAGTTGCTTGGCTTCTAAATCAAACTGTAAATATTCTTTAGTTTTTTTGCGATAGATTTCAAGGTTGTTAAGATTTTGCCAAATTTTAAATTCTTGAAAAAGCGGAGATAATTTAGGTATAACCTTTGCACCTATGGTATAACTTATCTTTTTGCCGTCTTTTAAAAGTTCAACTACTTTGCTTTCAAACTCACAGAAACTAACTAATCCTTTTTGTGATTTTAACTTACGCTGATAAAAAATAACGATGTCCCTTATTTCTTCTTTAAGAGCAATAGTAAGTTCAGGATGATATTTGGCTTGTGTTTCCCAAATGGTTTCAAACTCATCAAAATAATCTTGCCGATAAAATACCTGGCCTTTAGTACGTGTATGGGGATCGTCCTTCAACTGACGATAAAGATACTGACCAATGGTTTGCTTATTAAAATAGAGTTCTTTACTACGGTCGCTAATTGCACCTAAGTATCCGCTCGAATTATTGATATTACCATTAATATCGGCGATAACGAAAGCTGCTTCTTCAACTACTAATTGCGTATTAATGGCCATACTTCGCCATTTATAGGCTTGCAATTTTTTATCTTCCCTTGTGCCCTTATTTTCAGCGGTGTTAAAATTATACTTAGTCCAGAAAATGGCAGAAGTTACCTTTTGTCCTTTACCCGCAAGTGCCTTTTTAAAATCATCATTAAATACATCAGGATAATATTTCGAATGTAAGTCCCATACGCAATTAAACTCGGCGTTTAAATCTGATCTGTAAAAATCAGGCAATGTCTTTTTCCCCTCTTTTAAAAACTGATAACACAATTGCCCGGGGGTAAGCTTTTGTTCATATAGCCTTTTAGCAATAGCCATTCCATCAATTAGCTGGCCTTCATCTTCACTGTTAGCTTTACGGCTGCTTTTATAGCCACGCTTTTTATTGATCATTAATAATATGCGTGCAAACTCGTCCTTCCCTATTTTTTCATCCGCAGCCTTAGCCCTCAACGCATAGGTTGCATGAGTAGTGTTTTTATCACTTTCGGCCAACAATGTATGCTCATCAATAATGCCTGACTTCTTTAAAACATTAATTAGATTTTGGCGGCGTTGCTTATAACGCTGTAAGCTTCGCCTGGCACCACGTGCCAATGTGCGACCTGCGGTTACCGAAAACTTCTTACCTTTTTCAAAGTTAGTTTGCTCATCAGTAGTGAGCGGATTTACACGTACTCCTATTTTTATAATAGACGACACTTCATTATCATCTTCGGCTTCCTTAACGAACGCCCATCCGATAGAAGTAGTACCAAGATCAAGGCCAAGAATTTTTTTCATTGTAATGATTGCGTTTAGATTTGGAAATATAATAATAAAGCTTTTACTTTAACATCGAAAGCAAATCGCAATAAGGATTATTCCGTTGTGTAAACATTAAGTGCCTCGTCTTACAATACGGGGCTTTTTTATGCCCAAATTGTTTCGGGCGTATTTTCAATTAAAAAAGAAAACAAATCACTATTAAGCGAATGAACTATTATAGTGTTCTGGAATGCTTATTATCCAAATCCCACCGACCCCGCCCCGAGGATTAATTTCCGTTTTGAATAGATAAATATTTTTCTGCCATTGCGCTAAAAATTAATTCCAATGATGTAAATCTAAACCAAATAAACATTATTGGGTTACGGGTTCCCGTAAATCTGGAGTTGTTTAGTACGCTATTTTTATTGTCAACAATATCAAAAAAGCGACTCAAGCCATTATCACATGCCAACACTACACTGGATAGGGAAAGATAAGGTCATCAATCATCACCATGATGTTCCTTTTAAAGTTTTAGATCATCAATATACTTTTAACGGTAGCAGCGCAACTGTTACCGGCACTTCGCCTAATAAGATCATTCATGGTGATAATCTTGAAGCCCTAAAAGCCCTGTTACCTGAATATGAGGGTAAAATCAAATGTATTTATATAGATCCCCCTTATAATACAGGCAATGAAAATTGGGTATATAACGACAATGTTAATGATCCGAAAATCAGGAAGTGGCTAGGACGAGTTGTCGGCAAAATAAGTGAAGACCTTACCAGTCATGATAAATGGTTGTGTATGATCTATCCGAGGCTGAAATTACTTCACAAGCTATTAGCCAAAGATGGTGTTATTTTTATTTCAATTGATGATAACGAGCAAACGAACTTAAAGCTGATTTGTGATGAACTCTTTGGTAATGAAAATTATTTAGGTAATCTGATTTGGCGAAAAAAAGAAGGTGGTGGACAGACAGATAAGTATTTCGTTACCGAACACGAATATATCTGCGCCTATCAAAAATCCAATTCATTTTATTGGATCGATACTACTGTAAAGAAACAAGAAAGTGAATTTAATAAAACTGACAAGGATGGAAAATTCAAATTAACAAGGTTGGAAAAATGGGGAAGTGCTGCCAGGAAAGAAGACAGACCAACGATGCACTTCCCCATCGCCGACCCTAATGGTATTGATTATTTGCCCATAGCGCCGGACGGCAATTGTGGACGGTGGCGTATCGGTAAAACCACTATGAATAATTTGATAGGAAGTAATTTAATTCATTGGGAGCAAAGAAATGGCAAACTCATTCCTTACGAAAAAACGTACCATACCATTGATGGCGAAACCACGATTAAAGAGAGAAGTATAATTTATAATCTTACAAATACGGCTGACGCATCAAAGTCCTTGACTGAGATATTTGGAAAAAAAGATATTTTTGATACGCCCAAACCGTTCACTTTAATTGAATTTCTAATACTTCATTCAACAGACCAAGATGCCATTGTTTTAGACAGCTTTGCGGGAAGCGGAACCACTGGACATGCTGTACTCAATCTAAATAAAAAAGAGGGTGGTGGCCGTAAATTCATTCTCATCGAAATGCAGGACTATGCCGAAAACATTACTGCTGAGAGGCTGAAACGCGTCATTAACGGCTATAGCGATAAAGAAGGTACCGGCGGCAACTTTGAATACTATGAACTGGGCGACACCTTATTCGTTGGTGAGAACAATGAATATATAAACGAGGCGGTTGGCATTGAGAAAATAAGAAATTATATCTGGTATAGTGAAACACGCCATCTTTTAGTTTCATCAGATCAACATTCACAACAAGATACGTTGTTAGGCATCCACCATAATACAGCCTACTATTTTATTTATCATCATACACATCTCACCTCGCTTGATTTTGAAACATTGGCCACCATCAATGTAAAAGCAGGACAGTACATTATTTATGCAGACAATTGCCTGTTGTCAAAAGACTTTCTGTTTAGAAATAACATCGTTTTTAAAAAGACACCCAGGGATATCAGTCGTTTTTAAGTATGGAATTAAAAAGCTACCAATACAAGGTAATCAAAGACCTGGAAACATATTTAGCGTATGTTCAGCAATATAAAAAGACTGACAGAGCATTTAATCATTATTGGGAAGAACGTATAGGCCCTTATAACCCTTTGACTGACGAAGGGATGCAGCATTATAAAAATACTATTCCGAACGCGGCACACGTATGCATTAAAGTCCCCACGGCTGGTGGTAAAACCTTTATTGCCTGTAACGCACTGAATACCATTTTTAACGCCTATTCATCTACGCTACCCAGAGTAGTAGTTTGGTTGGTACCGTGGAGCAATCTACTCAACCAAACAGTATTAGCGTTAAGTGATTCTAATCATCCGTACCGGCAAAAATTGAACAGCCTGTTTAATCACCGGGTTGAAGTGTATGAAAAGAAAGATCTGTTACAGGGTTCCAATTTTAATCCATCCGTGGTTAAAGAGCAGCTTTCCATAATAGTAATGAGTTTTGCCAGTTTACGGGCAAGAAATAAAGAAGACCGGAAAGTATATCAGGAGAACGGTCAGCTCGCTTCTTTCGCATCACATTATACCGATACTGCTAATCTACTCGAAGACGTAGATGAAACATCATTAATCAATGTGCTCCGCAGTATGCAGCCAGTTATCGTGGTTGATGAAAGCCATAACGCCGAAAGTGATTTAAGTGTAGATATGCTTAATTCGTTAAACCCTTCTTTTGTACTTGATTTAACCGCTACTCCTAAAAATAACAGCAATATCGTCAGCCTCGTGCCGGCTATTGAGTTAAAAAAGGAGCACATGGTAAAACTTCCGGTTATTGTTTACAATCATCATGATAAAACCGAGGTGGTTAACAGTGCACTGCATTTACAGCGCAAATTGGAATTATTGGCAATGGAGCAGGAAAAACAGGGTGGCCGGTACATTCGCCCAATAGTTTTATTTCAGGCACAACCTAAAATTGGGGAAGAAAATATCACCTATGAAAAATTAAAAAAGCAACTTCTAATTATCGGCATACCTGAAAACCAAATCAAAATAAAAACAGCAACCATTGATGAATTAAAGGGTGAAGATTTGCTTTCCCGCGAATGCGAAGTGCGTTATATCATTACGATCAATGCTTTAAAGGAAGGCTGGGACTGTCCATTTGCTTATGTATTGGCCTCGCTTGCTGATAAGTCTTCTGCTGTAGATGTGGAGCAGATATTAGGCCGTGTATTAAGGCAACCGTATGTAATGAAGCATAGCGCATCTTTATTAAATATCTCTTATGTATTAACTGCCTCGGTAAAATTTAATGATACGCTTCAAAACATTGTAAAAGGATTGCAGGCCGCAGGCTTTAGCGACCGGGACTATCGGGAGATCGATACAATGCCCGATGAAGAAAAGCAACGCGTGGTAGCTAATCCGCTGGAACAATTTCTTTTTCCTGAACAAACTGCTGTTGAAAATGAACCGGAATTGGATAGTACACGCATATCGTTCGAACCTGATAATTTAAAAGAACCCGAAACTGCTGACATCGTATTATCAGAAATTGAAACAATGGCCGAGGAACAAAATGCAGAATTAGAAGCCATTATTCAGCAACAGAAAAAAAGGCCTGCTGATGAGCAAATATTTGAGGAAATGGGCGATAAAATTAAACGTTATAAACTTTCAGAGGCAAACAGATCTTTTGTTTCAGACTTACGATTACCACAATTTTATTTAACCGTACAGCAAAGCGACATATTCGGCACTGGCAAGGAGTTTTTAAGTCAAGAACCTTTATTGCACCAATTCAAATTAAGCAATGAAGATACCAAGATCGACTTTGAACAAATATCTTCCGACTTGTACAAAGTGGATATAGAAGAAACAGGCAAAAGCGAATATGATGCACGTTTTACCAAAATTGAAGATATGATGGTAAAAGAGCCGGTTGTAGCCTACATCCTTTCTAAACCCAAAGACAGTCAAATTAAAGACATAGCCCACCAGCTTATTCAAATGATCGGCGATATGTATCCTATTGCCGACCAGGAAATAAGAGTTTACATTGAGCGGATTTTAAGTTCATTAAATGCAGAACAACTACAGGACATATTGATCCGAAAACTAAGTTATGCGGATAAGATCAAAGCCAAGATAAAGCATCATGCCGATAATTTTGCCGAAAGCCGTTTTAATGATCTGATTAAAGTCGGAAAAATACAAGCCGAACCATCATGGAATTTCTCCGAACTAATTGTACCAGGTGTTTTAGGAGCCTCCATTAGTAAATCGCTTTATGAGCGTGAAGGCTTAATGAACAACTTTGAAACAACTATAATTACCGATATAGCTGCCCTACCCAATATCGCTTTTTGGCACCGCAATTTAGGTAGGGGCAAAGGATTTAGTATTAACGGATATAAGTCTAACCACTATCCCGATTTTATTGTCGGCACAAAGTCCGGTAAAATTATCCTGATCGAAACAAAAGGCGATGATCGGGACAATTCCGATAGCCAGGCTAAATGCAGGTTAGGCAATCAATGGGCTGAACTTGCCGGATCAAAATTCAGCTATTTCATGGTGTTTGACAAGAAAGCTATAGAAGGCGCTTTCAATGCTGATAAAGCACGAGAACTTATCCGGCAATTATAAATGATATAAACGAACCTACTATCACAATTAAAATGGGGCAATATGATAAAACGCACGCTTCACTTCAGTAACCCGGCCTATCTAAGTTTAAAACAAGGTCAGTTGATTATCGACCTTCCAGACTTAAAAATTTTAGGCGAACAGGAATCTAAAAAATCAGTACCTATTGAAGATATAGGCATTGTTGTGCTGGATCATCAGCAGATTACCATTACACACGGTTGTATTGCTGCATTATTAGACAACAACTCTGCCATTATCACTTGCAACCATACACACCACCCAACGGGGATGATGTTACCGATTGACGGGCATGACACACAAAGCGAGCGTTTCCGGCATCAGATTGACGCTTCACAACCGCTAAAGAAGCAGCTTTGGCAACAAACCATCCAAACCAAAATTTTAAATCAGGCAGCGGTATTGGCAGACCGTGGAATCGCACATGAAAACATGCTGCATTGGGCGAAGTCTGTGCGTTCCGGCGACCCTGATAATTACGAAGGACGGGCTGCCGCTTATTACTGGAAAAATGTGTTCCCTAAAAAAGTGGAGTTCTTTCGTGGTCGTGAGGGTGATCCTCCTAATAATTTACTGAATTACGGCTACGCAATATTAAGAGCTATTGTAGCCCGCGGGCTGGTATGTTCTGGCTTAATACCTACATTAGGCATTCACCACCGAAATAAATATAATGCTTATTGCCTGGCTGATGACATTATGGAGCCTTACCGCCCGTATGTTGACCTAATCGTTCTAAAGATCATCGATAATGGCGAGAATTTTTTAGAGTTGGGCAATTCCATTAAATCCCAATTATTAGGTATTGCAACGGTTGACGTACAGTTTGAGAAAAGCAGAAGTCCTTTAATGGTCGGCGTACAAAATACTACTGCTTCCTTAGCCAGGTGTTATGAAGGAAAAAACAGGAAAATAAACTATCCAATTATGAAGAATTTTAATCCTAAAAAAGGTATAAACAATAGGGTTGACGAAAACTTCATAGATCAGGATACAGAAAACACGTTTGAATACAATATAGGAGATGAAGAATAGCTACCGTTTTGATGAATGCGCTTAAATGAGTACCGGATTTTGTGGATATTAGTATTTTTTGACCTTCCGACAGAAACAAAGAAGGACAGGCAGATCTACAGTAGGTTTCGTAAGGATATTATGAAAGATGGATTTGGCATGTTTCAGTTTTCCATTTACCTACGGCATTGCAGCAGTCGTGAAAATGCTGATGTACACATCAAACGTGTAAAGAAAATACTACCGCCTAAAGGCCATGTCGGCATCATGACCATTACCGATAAGCAGTTCGGAATGATGGAATTGTTCTATGGTAAGGAAGAAAAGGAGCTTCCAAACACCCCGCAGCAATTGGAATTGTTTTAGAATTTTAAATCCGGAAGCCTAAGCAACCGGATTTTTTAATTCTAAATTTGAACATAAACAACTGATATTTAGCTTTTTGAACGATGGTATGTTGTTGCAAATATCAGTTGTTCAAAGAATGAAAGCAAATCACAACAGTCACTAAGTTATATAAAAAGTGTTTTCCGTTGTTGCAAATATCAGTTGTTCAAAGAATGAAAGCAAATCACAACATAAGGGGGTAACACCCCGCTAAAAGGAAATGTTGTTGCAAATATCAGTTGTTCAAAGAATGAAAGCAAATCACAACTTATATTGAAGTATACCCGAATTTAAGATTGTTGTTGCAAATATCAGTTGTTCAAAGAATGAAAGCAAATCACAACAGTTAAATACACTAAGTTATATTTTCATTAGTTGTTGCAAATATCAGTTGTTCAAAGAATGAAAGCAAATCACAACTGTAAGGCAACTGGCAGTTAAATACGGCTCGTTGTTGCAAATATCAGTTGTTCAAAGAATGAAAGCAAATCACAACTTGGTCTGTTATCATGTTTTATCCTCCTTTGTTGTTGCAAATATCAGTTGTTCAAAGAATGAAAGCAAATCACAACGGTTTACTTGTATCTTAACTTGATTGATTTGTTGTTGCAAATATCAGTTGTTCAAAGAATGAAAGCAAATCACAACGGAACGTGAGATAAGCACCATAAGCGCAGGGTTGTTGCAAATATCAGTTGTTCAAAGAATGAAAGCAAATCACAACAAAATACGTACAGGTTGGCGCATTAGAACGGTTGTTGCAAATATCAGTTGTTCAAAGAATGAAAGCAAATCACAACATGACATGTAGTACTGAATATGTAGTTGATGTTGTTGCAAATATCAGTTGTTCAAAGAATGAAAGCAAATCACAACAAAAGGACTTGCATACTGTACACTTGAATTGTTGTTGCAAATATCAGTTGTTCAAAGAATGAAAGCAAATCACAACTACATCAGCATCTAAAAGCAACCGTAAATGGTTGTTGCAAATATCAGTTGTTCAAAGAATGAAAGCAAATCACAACTCCACCCCTTTGCTATGTGTACCTTATAATGTTGTTGCAAATATCAGTTGTTCAAAGAATGAAAGCAAATCACAACGAACCACCCGTAACTGCCGCGTTTAACGGAGTTGTTGCAAATATCAGTTGTTCAAAGAATGAAAGCAAATCACAACATCATGTATACTGTGGAACTTGGGAATAAAGTTGTTGCAAATATCAGTTGTTCAAAGAATGAAAGCAAATCACAACACCTTTAGGCGCCGGTACTGATTCAAGTGTGTTGTTGCAAATATCAGTTGTTCAAAGAATGAAAGCAAATCACAACCGCCGCGAGCATTTTACCTGCCCGTAGGGAGTTGTTGCAAATATCAGTTGTTCAAAGAATGAAAGCAAATCACAACCGCCGCGAGCATTTTACCTGCCCGTAGGGAGTTGTTGCAAATATCAGTTGTTCAAAGAATGAAAGCAAATCACAACTTGCGAAGCAAGTTGTGATTTGCTTTCATTCCATTAAGAAATATAGAAGTATATGTAATTAGATTCTACCTCAATAATTTAAACTAACACATATAACTTCAGTTTATAATTTATAATAAAAAGTAGTTGGGAAAGGCAGGTGAGTTATAAGAACAAATTTCACTCCTGCCAACGATAGCGAGGCTGGCATGTAATGAAATCCGACGCGACTGAATATGGTGAAATGAAGGTGCCTGCTGTACTCCGTGATTCATAGTTGTGGAGATAAGAACTCATAGAAAAATTATTATCGCGATACACTAAGAAACTTTCTTTACATCTGTTATAAACGCCAAAAGTTCTTGATAGAATAAGAGCATATCAGAAATTTCCGGCGCATTGCCGCCACCAGCCCCTTCAGAATAAGTCCAACCTTTAAAGAGATTCCATAGATTTCTTTTGACTTTCTTTTTAGAATAGTTTAAAAAGAAATGCCGTATATCCAAACGGAGCTTAGCAATTTGTTCTGCTGACAGTTCTTTCTGAGGTAGTGGGTTAGCATGTTTACTTTTCATGATTATGTTTCAGAATTTAAATGGTCAATAAAAGCAAAGGCGGGCGGCTTGATTACCGCCCGGCCTTGATGCTTGGGTGTCAACCAAAAATGTTTTTAATCCCACTATCAAATAGGACGGTCTTTAGTTCATACTTAATTTTTTTACCTGCTTTATTGTCATAAAACACTTCATAGCTTCTGCTTAGGTTCTCAAGAAGGCTCTGATGAAATTCAATAAAATGTTCCTTAAGTATAGTTAATCTGTTGTTGTGCGAAAATATCCATATCAGTAGGTCGTCGTCCTGAACAGACGGCATCAGATAGCACAGTTCCGTGACTTCGTCAAACACAAACAAATGCGGTTTATGGTTAAATTTTAATGGATTCCCGTCAACAAAAACTACGGCAGTCAATGAAAAATGATCCTGGTGGAATTTTAATGTAAAACTCAATACAGGTCTATCCAAACTGTACCTGCAATTTTGCATTTCAGTTTTCCTGGGCTTGTCTTTTAAATATTTCAGCCAGTACAAGTAATAGATATAGTTATATTTTTCATTTAAAAGCAGAGGAATCGCCTGCTCCCATAAGTTAAGCACCTGCTGTTTTAGCTTCGCTCCTTCGTTTCTTTTTTCCTCACCGCCGAGGTTGTCGTAAGTTTTGGCAATACCGTATTGCTTATAGCCTATATCGTTGAGGAGTTGCTGATTTGCTGTGTAATTGATATTATGGATAGGTTTATCCGCCCTGCCGAACTGTTTAAAGCTTACTATATTTTTATTGTTCTTGCTGGTCAGTCCTAAGCAGGGCACTAAAGCAGGTAAAAGCGAATTGCCATAATTGCCGATATTATAAGCCAGACAATAACCAATTACCTCCTGCCCACCGCTAATTATGTTTTGAAGCTTTGACCGCTCTCTGATCGAAAGCTGTTTGTCGCCTACAAATCCGATAGTAGATTTAAAAATATTGCCATATTTAGCTTTCGGCTTTACAGCAATCCAGCCTTTGGACACCTCGGTATCCAAAAACTTAACTTTAATCTTTTCGTCGTTCGTAAATCCCGGCCAGTAAAACCGCTCTAAATCTAAATATTGATGCCAAGCCATACTGTGTAATCCCATATAAGCATGTCGACAAAGCTTGCCGTCCGGCATACCGCAGGTACAAGCGATATCCAATTCAGCTAAGCCAACATGCAGATAAAGCATGTGTTCTGTACTTTCAGGCAGCTTGACCTGTACTACCACAAGTCCATTAGTAAAACCTTTATACTCGGTATGAATACCCATGTAGGCCCGATACCCCCTTGGCTCAGGGAAATGTGTTTTAAGCGCCTCTCTTGTCACCTTTTGACAAGGCTGATCGAATGAAATGGAGTAAAAAAAAGTATCATTTGGCAGGATTGTTCCCAATTTTATTTTTTTTGCCATGATATTTACTGTTAACGGTCATTAAAAATCATTTAAGAAAATAGGGATGCTGGTAATAAAGGAATATAGTCCTCTATTTCTTTGCCAGCATCCTCTGCTGCCTGGCGGTACTCCTGAAGCTTTTTATTACATAGTCTTTTAATCAGTTCTAAAAACTCTCTTACTTTGGTACAGAGTTTATCAGCATCATAATCTGCAATTTCGTAACCGTCTTTGTACCGGGTTTCTGAATAGCTTTTAAGTAATAATTGAAAAAGCCGCTGATCTTCGTCAGATTTATTTGGAAACAAGTCTGCGGGCTCGTCAGAAAAACATTTACAAAGACTTATTAATCTTGTGAGATTGTGCAAATCTGCGCGGTAGGCTATATATACCCTTATAACAGCAATGCAAGCCTGTTCAACGGATTGGTGTAATTCAAACATACAGTTGCTGTAAAAGCTGCCGTCATAGGAATTACTTGCTGATTCTAAAAAGCCTGATGCCATTCCAAATCTGTGATAAAAATGCTTTTGCGCTTTAGTAAATGTTGTCGCTGGGTTTAAATTAGGGTAATCTATCTTTAAGAGTAAGCCGCTGGCGGAATAAAGCTGCAATCCATAACGGCAAACCGCTGAAAAAAAACGACTGCCTTGCAGTATTGCATTTGTAACTGTAGCGAGACCATGAACAACAATTGTAATTTTGGACGCTTCAGAAATAGTGTTAATATAATCCTGAACGTCATGTTCAATGCGTGCGATATCCGTCGTGATCACAAGCAAAAAATAATGAGTTTCACTTTGTTTAGCTTCCTCTACAAAGCAACTGATAACTGATTTAGTATTGTTGCGACAGCCGAAACAAAAGATATATTCGGTTTTGTATTTTTCAACTAATGATATAATAACCTTATCAAGCTCTTTGCATTGCAGGTTGGATAGTTTAACAGTTTTATTTTCCATGACTTAACTTTTATTCTTCAAAGTAAAGGCAGTTTGGGAGCGTACAGAACCATAATGATTTGTACTTTACAATAAAGCGGTTGTTTTGTACATTTACGTTTTAACAATACATTTGACTTATGGCAGAACCAACCTTACATATCGGCAGAAAAATCAGCAAGATCCGTGAATTAAAAGGAATGAAACAGGAAGCTTTAGCTGTTGAATTAGGTATCAGCCAACAAGCTGTTTCTAAGATAGAGCAAAGCGCTGAGGTCGAAGATGCAGCCTTAGAAAAGATTGCAAAAATATTAGGTGTTACTCCTGAAGCGGTTAAAAACTTCAGCGAGGAAGCTGTGGTTAACTATTTCAACACCTTCAATGACAATAGTACCAACAATGGTGCTGTTTATGCTTTTAACAGCACATTTAATCCTATTGATAAACTGATCGAAGTATATGAAGAGAATAAAAAGCTCTATGAACAGCTTTTAAAAAGTGAGCGGGAGAAAGTGGAAATTTTAAAAAACAAAAACTAATTTATTATGGAAACTTCAACAATAGGTAAATCCTACAGTGATCGCATGCAGCTTTTTGTTACAGACCCAGAGTTGCAAAGTTTAGACTTAAAATATGATCCTTATCTGGAAATTCATGAAATGGATGATGTTCTTACTGGATGTGACATAGTCCAAATCTCAACAGGCGATAAGGAAAATGGCAAACTTGTTTGGAACACTGAATACGATTTACCAACTGAATTGAAGCGTGATATCATTTCGCTATTTAATAAACATTTCGCCGAATAAATCTATCTATTTGTCCAAATTAGGTAGAGCATCTCGCCAACACATGCGCGCTGAAAGGCAGGTGTGTCGCAGGAACGAAGACAGTCCTGCGCGTGCAACAATTATGCTGGCGGCGGAATCAACCCGGCGCGTAGCGCGTGGTGTAATGCAGCCACCGGCATAATTGCAAGGCCTCGCCATTTATAAGGGGTTTTCTGCAAGCAATAATCATTTACCAGCCTTTATTTTCTCTAACTTATCATTTGCCGCCTTCTGATCTTTTTCTGCCTGGTCTGCTATCGCTTTTGCGGCGATAATAGCTTGTTGCTTTTCCATCGCCTTTTCCGCATTTGCTACAAAACCTTCTGGGTCTTCCTTTAACTTATTGATTATGGTCTCAGCTGTCTGTGGATAGAGTGCCCTAACTAGCCAAAAGTTATAAGCTTCATCGTTCAGCCGGTCATTTTGATGGTTCAAGTATAAAGCTGTGCTGACAGATGAAGCTGTGACAACAAAGCATACTACTATTCCTATAATCAGGCTTTTTGACCAGGCTCCAAAATGGTGACTGTTTTTTACATCTATCACCTTGGGTACTTTTGTTACCATTTCTTTTACCTCGTCGATCTGCTGCCGAATCTTTGCATCGTCATACCGTTTATTAGCTATTTCGATCCGCGCAGCTATCCGGTCTAATGTTTCCTTGTATTGTTGTAAAAAAGTTTTCAGAAATTCCGGCATTTCAGTTTCTACAACATTCATTCTGGTAACGAAGCCTTGTATCAGTTCTTCCATCATTGTTACCTTTTCTTCTAATTCGTCATTTTGCATAACATTTCATTTAAGTTCATTCAATATTTTTTATCGTTACATACTTATCCCCTGCGATTGCGAGTGTTCCGCTTCATGTTTCTTCCGTTTCCTGCGGGCTATATCCGCATCACCCATCGGGTCTGGGGCCGCTGCCACAAATTGCGGTTCCAATAGAATTTGCAGCAAGCCTTTACCTCCATCGGGACTATGGCGATACTCGGCCTGTACGCTCTGCCGGATGGCCTCCCATAACACATTGGCTTTTGAGGTCTCATTGGCTTGTCTTGCCGCATGGTATAGTTGCACCTGTTGGTTCCGGTTCAAAGTCGCATCTATTTTGGCAAAGCTTAAACTACGGTCAATGGCAGAACCTTTCATCTTAATGTCACCCTTTTCAAAAGAAACACCTTGTACCTCGCTGGTACCGCTGCGCAATTTATAGGCGATTTTAATGCCCTTTTTTGCCAGTTCTGTTTCCAGTCCTTTCCAGTTGGTTGCCGTTTTCATTCCGGCCTTAATGGCATCATAAAGCTCATACCTGATCTTCTCTTTACCTTTCAATGCTTGGCGGTTCACCTGTTCCTTGCCTTCACCCAAATGATAGCCGTACTTCAGGGTGATTTCCTTACAGGCTTTGACATTCTTAGCAAAGTTGTTTTTATCGGGAATCGTCTTGCCATTATTGTCAACCCGGTTATAAATCAGGTGCAGGTGAGGATGATCCCGGTCGCTATGCCGCACTACTACAAATTGCGTATCACGGATACCAACTTTTTCCATGTACTCCTTTGCCCGTTCTACCATGATGTCATCATTCAGTTTGGCTAAATCTTCCTTGCTCCAACTCAGCACCAGGTGGCCAACTGCTTTACCTAATTCCGGCCGCATCTTGCGTTGCAGGTTAAAGTCATGCGTCAGGGTGCTGGCGTTCTGCATCCGCACGCCTTCGGCGGCCAGTATCTTAGCTTCCTGCTTATCTACCACATAGCGGATGCAGCCGCCGAAGCTTCTGCCTGTAATTGGCTTACCCATCATGGTTACTGATTTTGGTTAACAATTCTTCAATCTGTCTTAGCATGGCCTGACATTTTAAAGCAAGGGTAAACAACCCGGCCACGTGTGCCAGGTGTGTTAGCTGGTTCAGGTTATTAGCCAGTCCCGCCAACATCCTGAACCAGCCGCTTTCTTCAGCAGTTAAACGCGGAAAAACCTTGGCGCTTTTTGCAGCCCTTCGGAACCACTCGCTCGGTTTTAGCCCGGCGTTCTTCGCCCGGCCTTCAATCAAAATTCTTTCAGTAGGTGTTAATCGTATCATCAAAAGAGCGCTCCGCCGGATGGTTTTCTTTGGTCGTCCAGGTGTTCGTCTCTTTGGTAGTTTATTTTTATTTTCAGCTATGGTTGTCATGTATTCATTCCTTTCTAATCTTTAAAAAACCGACCAACGGGAGCGAGTTCCGGATCATCCCTTTAGGGTGTATCCGGGTTTTTGTATAGCAAAAACATTAACTCGCTCTTTACAGGCGAATAAAAAAACCGCTATCCCCGCAAGCGGGAATAGTCGGTATATCTGCATATCTCAAACTGCTTTAAAAGCAGTTGGCTTTTAAGCCATCCGGCCAATAAATCAAGCTGCCTTTTGCTGGGTGAAAAGATGGCTGATAACGGATATAACCATACTCATCCAGTTCCCTGATGCACTTGTGATAAGTTGCAATGGATGCGATTTTTGAAAACGCCATTACTGTTTTTCGTGTGATGGCAAAAGGGCTAATAAATCCATCCCGTTGCCAAAAAATAAATAGAGATGTAAACAAGCTTACATGGGTTGCCAGTACCCGCTTGTCCGTACCCATGCGCTTAATAATGTCGCTGTACCCATTTAATTCTTTTGAGCTAATCATTGTCCGTTCTCCTCCAATACCTTGTTAATGTCCTCTAACTTGTAATACATGATGCTACCCATTTTGGTAAAGCGCAACGTCCCGTTGATGCGCAGGTTCTGTAAGGTGCCTGGTGATATATTCAGCATCTTTCTTACCTCACTGCTCTTTAGCCACTTTTTGGACTGGCTCTGTCCCGGCTGTACAATCTGCTTGATCTCTTTTAATAAATCCTCCAACCGCCTTAAATCTTCTCTTGTGACCAATTCCACATTCATCTGTCATCCTCCTTTAATCTTTAATAGTTTGTTGCATGGCATTGAGTACCTCACTTTTTTTGAAGTACACCCGTTTGTGCAGGCGCAAAAAGGGTAAGCCTTTTTTCATCCAATCGGTAAGCGTCACCAATGACACGCCGAGTTCGGCGGCAAGCTCCTGCTTGGATAAAAGTTTTTCTGAATTTGACGGCTGGCCGCTACCTGTTTTAAAGTGTTCTTGTAATTCTGCCCTGACAGCATCACGTATGCATTGACTTAGGGCGTTTGTGCTGAATATTTCCATAGCTTTTGATTTTGGATCAAATAAATGCTATAGAACTGGAATTTATTGACCACGCGGATTTGCGTGGTCAAATTGATGAGGGATTTAACAAGCTTGCGCAGCTATGAAGTTATTGTAGATTAAGGCGTTGCGCTTTAAGGCAAAGTTGTTCGCTATGACAACAAGATTTATTATAATTAACTGCGTTTTTTAGCCAAAACAAGTTTGAAGACCTTATCCTTATCTGCAATCTCAACATATTTCCGACCCAGGTTGCGCTTATCTGTTGGGAAATAGC